>NZ_CP168513.1:0-1835000 GCF_059491565.1 Polaromonas sp. Polasp52
GGTGAGGGACGCGATGGGCAGCACCGCATGGTCGTTCTTGCTGAACAGCACTTCGCGCGTGTCCTGGTCAATCACCAGCGCCACGCTGGACTTGAGTTCCAGCGGATCCTGCGCGCTGTGCAGGCCGGCGATCTGGCCGAAAGACGGTTTGGCCGGCACCGAGGCGCGGATGATGCTGCGGCGCTTGGTACCTGCAACAAAACGTACGCTCTTGCGCGTGGAGACAACTTTTTTGGAAGCCGACGCCTTCGAAGAAGCGTGCTGCTTTTTGACAATGGTATTTTTGGCGGTCGCCGCATTGGCGGCGGGCACTGCAAAGGCGGCTATCAAAGCCACGAATCCAACGATTTTTAATGCGCGATTGAAAATCTGATGAGACATGGTGAATATTGCCTGCGTGGGATTGCAATGATGGGATGGCTGGAGTGTATACAAATAGAAAAAGTCACGCAATATCAAAAACTTGCGTGACTTTCCTAAAAATACACTCAATTCGTGCGATTTTTCCGCTTCGCCTCTCGGTTTGCACCCAGACTCAGCGCCAAGTCGTTGAATTTAAACGACTTTATTTTCCGAATTGTTACATCAACCCTGCGCGGCCACCCGGTCAGCTTTACTTTGGAGTTTGTTCAGGGCACTCAGATACGCCTTGGCCGAGGCCACTACGATGTCCGGATCGGCCCCCACCCCATTGACAACCCGTCCGCTGTTCTGCAAGCGCACCGTGACTTCCCCCTGGCTTTCCGTCGACCCGCTGATGGCGTTCACGGAGTAAAGCACCATCTCGGCACCGCTTTTGACGTGTGATTCGATGGCCTTGAGGGAAGCGTCCACGGGGCCGTTGCCGTCCGACTCGCCTTTGACTTCCTTGCCGGCCACCGTGAACACGACGCTGGCCTGGGGGCGCTCGCCGGTTTCACTGTGCTGCGACAGGGACACAAAGCCGTACTGCTCGTTGTCGTGGGAAGCGCTTTCATCGCTGGCCAGCGCCAGGATATCTTCGTCAAAAATTTCACTCTTGCGGTCGGCGAGTTCCTTGAATTTGGCAAAGGCGTTGTTGATGTCCGCTTCGCTTTCCATGGCGACACCGAGCTCGAGCAATCGCTGCTTGAAGGCGTTGCGCCCGCTCAGCTTGCCCAGCACGATCTTGTTGGCGCTCCAGCCCACGTCCTCGGCGCGCATGATTTCATAGGTGTCGCGCGCCTTGAGCACGCCGTCCTGGTGGATGCCCGATGCATGGGCAAACGCGTTGGCACCGACCACGGCCTTGTTCGGCTGCACCACAAAGCCGGTGGTCTGGCTCACCATGCGGCTGGCCGCGAGGATGTGCTGCGTGTCTATGCCCAGGTCCAGGCCGAAATAATCCTTGCGGGTCTTGACGGCCATCACCACTTCTTCGAGCGAACAATTGCCGGCGCGCTCGCCCAGGCCATTGATGGTGCATTCCACCTGCCGCGCACCGCCGATTTTCACGCCGGCCAGCGAGTTGGCCACGGCCATGCCCAGGTCGTTGTGGCAGTGCACAGACCAGACGGCCTTGTCGCTGTTGGGAATGCGCTCGCGCAGGTTCTTGATGAAGTTGCCGTAGAGCTCGGGAATGGCGTAGCCCACGGTGTCGGGCACGTTGATGGTGGTTGCCCCCTCCTTGATCACAGCTTCCAGCACGCGGCACAGGAAATCAGGCTCGGAGCGATAGCCGTCTTCGGGGCTGAACTCGATGTCGCCCATCAGGTTTTTGGCAAAACGCACCGAGAGTTTGGCCTGCTCGAACACCTGGTCGGGCGTCATGCGCAGCTTTTTTTCCATGTGCAGGGGGCTGGTCGCCAGGAACAAGTGCAGGCGCCCGGAAACGGCCGGCTTCAGGGCCTCGGCGGCGCGGGAAATATCCCTGTCGTTGGCACGTGCCAGCGAGCAGACCGTGGAGTCCTTGACGACCTCCGCGATCGCCTTGACGCATTCGAAGTCACCGTTGGAGCTGGCGGCAAAGCCGGCCTCGATCACGTCGACCTTCAGGCGCTCCAGCTGGCGGGCGATGCGCAGCTTCTCGTCCCGGGTCATGGAAGCGCCGGGCGACTGCTCGCCGTCGCGCAAGGTGGTATCAAAAATAATGAGTTTGTCGGTCATGGTGAGGCTCCTGAAGCTGAAGATTTTTTAGTTGGATGGGGCCAAAGCGGCGCAAGACGTATTTTCGCTCGAAGCCTTGCGCATTTGCGCGCGCTGCCATCCTGACAGAATGGCCTTCAATGACGCCGAGACGATATTCGCGTCCATGCCGACGCCAAACACCGTATGCCGTTCGTCGACGCGCAATTCCAGGTAGGCCACGGCGCGGGCATCGGCACCGGAGCCGAGGGCGTGCTCATGGTAGTCCAGCACGCGCACCGTGGTGCCCAGCGCGGCGTTCAAGCCATTGACGAAGGCCTCGATAGGCCCGGCGCCCTGCCCTGCAATCTGCCGCATCCCGCCGGCTATTTGCACCTGGGCCGTCAAAGCCACGCCATCCGCCGAGACGCTTTGCTGAACCTGCGGCGCCGCGGTGCCGGCCATGCCGTATTCGTCCTGAAACAGCTGCCACAGATCTTGCGCCGTCAATTCCTTGCCTTCGCTGTCCATCACTGACTGCACCGCCTGGCTGAATTCGATCTGCAGCCGGCGCGGCAATTCAAGGCCGTATTCGCTTTCCAGCAAATACGCGATGCCTCCCTTGCCCGACTGGCTGTTGACGCGAATCACGGCCTCGTAGCTGCGTCCCAGGTCTTTCGGGTCTATGGGCAGGTAGGGCACGGCCCAGGCAGCGCCTTCTTTTTGAACTGCGAAGGCTTTTTTGATGGCATCCTGGTGGGTGCCGGAAAACGAGGTGTAGACCAGCTCGCCGACATAGGGGTGGCGCGGGTGCACAGGCAGCTGGTTGCAATGCTCCACCGTGCGGCGGATTTCATCGATGTTGGAGAAGTCAAGATTGGGGGCCACGCCCTGGGTGTACAGGTTGAGCGCCACATTGACGATATCGAGGTTGCCGGTGCGCTCGCCGTTGCCGAACAGGCAGCCTTCGACCCGCTGCGCGCCGGCCATCAAGGCCAGTTCGGCCGCCGCCACACCGGTCCCGCGATCATTGTGCGGGTGCACCGACAACACCACCGCGTCGCGCCTGGCAATGTGGCGGTGCATCCACTCGATCATGTCGGCGAACACGTTGGGGGTCGAATGCTCCACCGTGGTCGGCAGATTGATGATGCAGGGGCGCTCGGCCGTGGGCTGCCATACCTCGGTGACCGCATCGACCACGCGCTTGGAAAACGCCAATTCGGTGCCGGAAAAATGCTCGGGCGAATACTGGAAAGTCCACTGCGTAGCGGGCTGGGTACGCGCCAGATCCTGGATCAGCCGCGCATGGCTGGTGGCCAATTCCACGATCTGGTCCGGATCCATGCCCAGGACCACTTCGCGCATCAAGGGCGAGGTGGCGTTGTACAGGTGCACGATCACTCGCCGGGCGCCGGCCACCGCTTCCATGGTGCGGCGTATCAAAGGCTCTTTGGCGGGCGTCATCACCTGGAGGGTGACATCGTCGGGAACCATGTCGTTGTCGATCAGGTGGCGGACAAAGTCGAACTCAACCTGCGACGCGGCCGGAAAGCCGACCTCAATTTCCTTGAAGCCGATCCGCAGCAGCTGCCCGTACATCCGCAGCTTGCGTGCGATATCCATGGGCTCGATCAGCGCCTGGTTGCCGTCACGCAGGTCGGTGCTGAGCCAGGCGGGCGCTTGTGTCAGGACAGCGTCGGGCCAGGTACGGTCGCGCAAGCCAATGGGGGCGAAGGCGGGATATTTGCTGGCAGGTTGCTTCAACATGGGTTTCCTCTCTCGAAATCCGAAATCAAGAACCAGCAACCCAAAAGAAAAACGGCCCGTTGCTGGTGCAAACGGGCCGTTGAATCAGGTGTACGCGTGCGCTACCGTCTCCGCCCGTTGGCAGATAGCAGTAGTGCTAGCGAAATTTGTTTCATCCGGTCAATGTACCACAATTATTTGTGAAGGCCGCGCTCGTCCGGTTCGTCGGTCGACGTCGATATCACGCTGGTCTGCAGGCCCTTGGCCTTGCGCCAGCCGTACAGCGCATAGCCCGAAAGGCCATAAAGCACAAACAGGCCGAACATCACGGTAGGCGGATGGATGTTGATCACGGCGATTCCCAGAGCGATCAGCACAATGGCCGCGAAAGGCACGCTGCGCTTCATTTGCACGTCCTTGAAGCTGTAGAACGGCACATTGGTGACCATGGTCAGGCCAGCGTAAAGCGTGAGGGCGAAAGTCACCCAACGCACTTCCATCCCGCTGATGCCGGCATCGGTCATCAGCCAGATAAAACCGGCCACCAGTGCCGCGGCAGCGGGCGACGGCAGGCCCTGGAAGAAGCGCTTGTCGACTACCGCCGTGTTCACGTTAAAACGGGCCAGGCGCAGCGCGGCGCAGGCACAGTACACAAACGCGCCTATCCAGCCCCAGCGCCCCAGGCTGGTCAGGGCCCAGACGTAGGCGATCAGGGCCGGCGCGGCGCCGAAAGACACCATGTCCGAGAGCGAATCCATCTGCTCGCCGAAAGCGCTCTGCGTGTTGGTCATGCGGGCAACCCGCCCGTCCAGGCTGTCGAGCACCATCGCGCAGAACACGCCGATGGCGGCCTGGTCGAAGCGCCCGTTCATGGCCATGACGATGGCGTAAAAGCCGCCAAACAAGGCGGCCAGCGTGAAGAGGTTGGGCAATATGTAAATACCCTTGCGGCGCTTGCGTATCACGACCTCCTGGTCGTTGCCCGCGGATTCTTCGCCATCATGCATAAAAAAACTCCTGAAGCACAGCTGGTGCACACAAATAGCTATCAAAGTCATAGCATCCTAGGACACCACAGCGGAAGCCGGCCCCGCCCGCCGGGGGCACTCAATTGCCGGTCCAAGGCGCCAAGGATACCAAGATCGGCCCACATAAACTCCCGGAACACGCCCGAGTTTGTGCTTCCCAGAAAAAAAGCCGCGCAGGAACTTTGCGCGGCTTTTTGCAGGACAAGGCCCTGGCGGGCCTTTCCCATCAGTTGCGGGTCTGGTCGACCAGCTTGTTTTTGGCGATCCAGGGCATCATCGCGCGCAGCTTTTCGCCCACCACTTCGATCTGGTGTTCGGCATTGAGGCGGCGGCGGCTCAGCAGGGTTGGCGCGCCCGCCTGGTTTTCCAGCAGGAAGCTCTTGGCGTATTCGCCGGTCTGGATGTCCTTCAGGCACTTGCGCATGGCGTCCTTCGTGGCCGAAGTCACGATGTTGGGGCCCGTCACGTATTCGCCGTACTCGGCGTTGTTCGAGATCGAGTAGTTCATGTTGGCGATGCCGCCTTCATAGATCAGGTCGACGATCAGCTTGAGCTCGTGCAGGCATTCGAAGTAGGCCATTTCGGGCGCATAGCCGGCTTCCACCAGCGTTTCGAAGCCGGCCTTGATCAGCTCGACGGTGCCGCCGCACAGAACAGCCTGCTCGCCGAACAGATCGGTTTCGGTCTCTTCGCGGAAATTGGTTTCAATGATGCCGGCCTTGCCGCCGCCATTGGCCATGGCATAGCTCAGGGCTAGGTCGCGGGCCTTGCCGGACTTGTCCTGGTGCACCGCCACCAGGTGAGGCACGCCGCCGCCCTGGGTGTAGGTGTTGCGCACCGTGTGGCCGGGCGCCTTGGGGGCGACCATCCAGACGTCGAGGTCGGCGCGGGGAATCACGGCGCCGTAGTGCACATTGAAGCCGTGGGCGAACACGAGGGAAGCGCCCTGCTTGATGTTGGGGGCCACGTCGTTCTTGTAGACCGCGCCGATCTGCTCGTCGGGCAGCAGAATCATGACCACGTCGGCGGCTTTGACCGCGTCGGCGACTTCGGCGACCTTCAGGCCGGCCTTTTCAACCTTGGGCCAGGAAGCGCCGCCCTTGCGCAGGCCGACGACCACTTTTACGCCGCTGTCGTTCAGGTTTTGCGCGTGGGCGTGGCCCTGGCTGCCGTAGCCGATGATGGCGACCGTCTTGCCCTTGATCAGGCTCAAATCACAATCTTTGTCGTAAAAAACTTTCATTTTTCTCTCCAGAATAGGTATTGGCGAAAATGCCCTTCGACAGGCTCAGGGCGAACGGTAAACGCATATCGCCACTCAAAATCCGTTCGCGTTGAGCCTGTCGAAACGCGCGCACGGACGACTTAAATCAAACCCGCAAAATCCGCTCGCCGCGGCCGATGCCGCTGGAGCCGGTTCGCACCGTCTCCAGGATCGCGCTGCGGTCTATGGCTTCCAGGAAAGCATCGTTCTTGGACTGGTCGCCGGTCAGCTCGATGGTGTAGCTTTTCTCCGTGACGTCGATGATGCGTCCGCGGAATATATCAGCCATGCGCTTCATCTCCTCGCGCTCCTTGCCGACCGCGCGCACCTTGACCATCATGAGCTCGCGCTCGGTGTAGGCACCCTCGGTCAGGTCGACCACCTTGACCACTTCGATGAGGCGGTTCAGGTGCTTGGTGATCTGCTCGATGACGTCGTCGGAGCCCGTGGTCTGTATCGTCATGCGCGACAGGCTGGGGTCCTCGGTGGGGGCGACGGTCAGGCTTTCGATGTTGTAGCCGCGCGCCGAAAACAGGCCGACCACGCGGGAAAGAGCGCCCGGCTCGTTTTCCAGCAAAACTGCAATGATGTGTTTCATAAGAAGATTCCTCTTTTCGCTGCCCTCCCCTGCGCACGGTAATGCGCAGGCTCGGCAGACAATAGATTCGTCAGGTGACGGTTAATGGATGGGTGTGGCGGCGTGCGGCTCAGAGGTCTTCCGACCCCAGCAGCATCTCGGTAATGCCCTTGCCGGCCTGCACCATCGGGAACACGTTTTCGGTCGGGTCCGTGCGGAAATCCATGAACACCGTGCGGTCCTTGAGCTTGCGGGCTTCGCGCAGCGCCGGCTCCACGTCCTGCGGCTTTTCGATCAGCATGCCGACGTGGCCGTAGGCCTCGGCCAGCTTGACGAAATTGGGCAGCGCGTCCATGTAGCTGCTGCTGTAGCGCCCGGCGTATTCGACTTCCTGCCACTGGCGGACCATGCCCAGGTAGCGGTTGTTCAGCGACACGATCTTGATCGGCGTGTTGTACTGCAAGCAGGTGGAGAGTTCCTGGATGCACATCTGCACCGAACCTTCGCCCGTGATGCAGAACACCTCGGAGTCAGGCTTGGCCAGCTTGATGCCCATGGCATAGGGAATGCCGACGCCCATGGTGCCCAGGCCGCCCGAGTTGATCCAGCGGCGCGGTTCGTTGAACTTGTAGTATTGCGCGGCCCACATCTGGTGCTGGCCCACGTCGGAGGTGATGTAGGTGTCGGCATCCTTGGTCAGGTTCCAGAGGGTTTCGACCACATGCTGGGGCTTGATGACGTCGCCCTTGCCCATGCTGTATTTCATGCAGTCGCGCTTGCGCCAGCCTTCGATCGTGTCCCACCAGCCGCCCAGCGCATTGGCGTCGGGCTTGAGGCCGGATTCCTTGATCATGCTGATCAGCTCGGTCAGCACGTCCTTCACGTCGCCCACGATCGGGATGTCGACCCGCACGCGCTTGGAGATGCTGGACGGGTCGATGTCGATGTGAATGATCTTGCGCTCGTTCTGCGCGAAATGCTTGGGGTTGCCGATCACGCGGTCGTCAAAGCGGGCGCCGACGGCCAGCAGCACGTCGCAGTTCTGCATCGCGTTGTTGGCTTCGATGGTGCCGTGCATGCCCAGCATGCCGAGGAATTTTTTGTCGCTGGCCGGGTAGGCGCCCAGGCCCATCAAGGTGTTGGTGCAGGGGTAACCCAGCATGTCGACCAGGGTGCGCAGTTCCTGCGAGGCATTGCTGAGCAGCACGCCACCGCCGGTGTAAATGTAAGGCCGCTTGGCCGAAAGCAGCAGCTGCAGGGCCTTGCGGATCTGCCCGCCGTGGCCTTTGCGAACCGGGTTATAGGAGCGCATTTCAACGGTTTGCGGGTAGCCCGCATAAGGCACCTTGTTGAAGGACACGTCCTTGGGGATGTCCACCACCACCGGGCCGGGGCGGCCGCTGCGAGCGATGTGAAAGGCCTTTTTCAAGGTTTCGGCCATCTGCCGCGCATCCTTGACCAGGAAGTTGTGCTTCACGATGGGCCGGGTGATGCCGACGGTGTCGCACTCCTGGAAGGCATCCAGGCCGATGGCGTGGGTGGGGACCTGTCCCGTGATGATGACCATCGGGATGCTGTCCATGTAGGCCGTCGCAATGCCGGTTACCGCATTGGTCACGCCGGGGCCCGAGGTGACCAGGGCCACGCCCACGTCGCCGGTGGCGCGGGCATAGCCGTCCGCCGCGTGCACGGCCGCCTGCTCATGGCGCACCAGGATGTGCTGGATCGAGTCCTGCTTGTAGAAGGCGTCGTAAATATGAAGGACCGCGCCGCCGGGATAGCCCCAGACGTACTTGACACCCTCAGCCTGAAGCGACTTGATGAGGATTTCCGCGCCGCGGAGTTCCTGGGAATTTGTGTGTGCAGACGCTGCTGCCGCGGAAGCGATTTCCGCCTTGGAGATTTCCATGATGAACCTTTGTGAATTTCTCTAACGAAATACCTTGGGTGCCTCTTCGCCCACTCTTGTGAAGCGGCGTCGAGACTTGAGGCCAAAACCATAAGCGGAAACATAAACCGCCGAGCCATGACCCGTTTGCCTTTTGAATTGCAGGGCATATTATGACATTTCGCGTTGCGCAATGGCCGCAGGCGCCGAAAAAGGGCCGGCCAGGGCCGGCCGTGATGCGATAATTTTCCAGCGGCATCCCATGGATGCATGCTGATCGGCACAGGCCCCGCGGCGACCGCGGGCCATCCCCGCAGCACTGGACGAACCGGAACCCCCTACCGTTGGCAACTGAACAAGAACTCTCGGATTTCCTGAAAAACGTTGAAAAACGGGCTTTCAAGCGCAGCATTTACCACGTCAGGGACGAAGAAGCTGCGCTCGACATCGTTCAGGACAGCATGATGAAGCTGGCGCAGCACTACGGCGACAAACCCGCTGCGGAGCTGCCCATGCTGTTCCAGCGCATCCTGGCCAACACCACGCTGGACTGGTTCCGCCGCCGCAAGACCCGCAACGCGCTCTTTTCCAACATGAGCGACTTCGAAGCGCCCGGGGAAGACGGAGATTTCGATCTTCTGGAAACTTTAGAGACCTTGACCAACTCAGAAGGTACGGAGAGCGCCCAGGACGCGACGGAGCGGGCTCAGATATTGCATGAGATCGAACTGCAGGTAAAGGAACTGCCCGCCCGTCAACGGGAAGCCTTTCTGATGCGTTACTGGGAGGAAATGGACGTCGCTGAAACAGCAGCCGCCATGGGCTGTTCAGAGGGTAGTGTCAAAACGCACTGTTCGCGCGCGGTTCACGCTCTCAGCAAAGCCCTGAGCGCTAAAGGTATAAAACTATGACTAATTCACTACAAAAAAGAGCCGATATCCTGCAGGACCGCTTTGGCCTGAAAACCGCCTCCTACCTGTCCGCAGGCGCGGCAGACCTGCCTTACGACATCTCCGAGCGCCTGCGTGCCGCGCGCTTTCAAGCCGTCTCCAACCGCAAAGTGGCAAAAACCCAAACCGCCCCCGGCATTGTGGCCAATGGCGGCAGCGCGGCCATGACCTGGGGGTCCGACGACGGCCTGAGCTGGTGGGCCCGGATCGGATCGGTCCTGCCCCTGGTGGCTCTGGTTGTGGGCCTGCTGGTCATCAATTCCATCCAGAACGACAACCGCGCCCAGGAACTGGCCGAAGTCGACGTGGCGCTGCTCACCGACGAACTCCCGCCCGCGGCCTTTGCCGATCCCGGTTTTGTCCAGTACCTCAAAGTGACGCGCCAAGCCCCCACGGTCCAATGACCCGCCCCGCAGGCGTCCGGCGCCTTCCCCTGCCTCTTGAACCTTCAAGCAGCTTGAAGCTGCAATGGCTGTCGTTCGGGCTCGTGGCGGCCGCCCTGCTGGCCGCTCCAGCCTTGGGTTTCGCCCAGGGCCCCAAACCGGCAGCCCCCGCCAGCGCGCCTGCCAAACCTGCGGCAAGTGCGCCCGCCAAAGCGGTCGTTTCCAAGCCCACATGGGCGGAGCTCAGCCCCATGCAGCAACAGGCGCTCGCGCCCCTGGCCTCAAGCTGGAACACCAACATCAGCGAGGCGCAAAAGCGCAAATGGCTGGAAATCTCCAAAAACTACCCTTCGCTGCCGCCTGAAGGCCAGGCCAACCTGCACAGCCGCATGAACGAATGGGTCACCTTGAGCCCCCAGCAGCGCGCCCAGGCACGGTTGAATTTCGGCAAGACCAAGGAACTCTCCAAGCAGCTCACGCCTGAAGAGAAAAAAGCCAAATGGGAAACCTACCAAGCCCTGAGCCCGGAAGAAAAACAAAAACTGGCCGCCAAGGCCAGCCCCAAGCCCACCGGGGCCGCAACCGCCGTCAAGCCGGTCGCTCCCCAGAAGCTGGCGCCCGTTCCGCCGCACCCGGTCAAGGCCAGCAGCAAGCCTGCGCCTAAAATCAATACTTCACAACCGGCGGCAGCCGCCACGCCCGCAGCACTGCCCGCCAGTGCCTCAGGCGTCACGCCCCAGCGTTGATACGCCGCCGGCAGGCAAACCTGCCGGATTTATTGGCCGCTCCGGCAGTTTCTGCCCTCGAGCATTGAAGAGCGACTCATTTGACAGCCACCGACACCCCCTCAATACCGTCCATCCCCCGGCGCATGGCATGCTGGATGTACGAAGGCATGCTGATGTTCGGCGTGGTTTTCCTGGCCGGCTACCTCTTCAGCACCCTGAGCCAGACCCGCAACGCGCTGGACAACCGCCATGCGCTACAGGCTTTTGTGTTTGTGATCTTCGGCATCTACTTTGTCTGGTTCTGGGCCAAGGGCCAGACGCTGGCCATGAAGACCTGGAACATCCGCGTGGTCGACGTCCACGGCGCGCCCATTACCCAAAAACGCGCCCTGCTGCGCTATGTGCTGAGCTGGCTGTGGTTCCTGCCGCCGCTGGCCGTCAGCTGGCTGCTGGCGCTGCCGGGCCGTGAGGGCGCCGTGCTGACGCTGGGATGGGTGGCCATCTGGGCCATCCTGGCGCGCTTTCATCCGCAAAAGCAGTTCTGGCACGACGTCTGGGCGGGGACCCGGCTGATCACCTGGGTAGCACCCGAAAAACCCCGCCGCAAGGACAAAGGCATGACAGGCGCGGGTGCATAACATCAACATGCCATAAAGCTGCGCGACAATCGCCCCATGCCCGAACAAGTTCCGTTTTCCGCCTCCGCGCCAGCCTCCATCAGCACCGCCTCCCCCGCGCCTCTCGATGAGCCGGTCAACCCCCAAAAACACCGCAGGGGCCTGACCCGCGTCTGGCATGCCACGGGCTACTCGATCGCCGGCCTGCGCGCCGGCTGGCATGAAACCGCCTTCCGCCAGGAAGCCATCGCCTCCATCGTGCTGATACCCGCCGCCTTCTGGCTGGGCCGCAGCTGGGTGGAGACCGTGCTGCTGGCCGGCACGGTCATCCTCATCATGATCGTGGAACTGCTCAACACCGGCATCGAAACCGCCATAGACCGCATAGGCCCTGAGTGGCACGACCTTTCCAAGCGCGCCAAGGACATGGGCAGCGCCGCCGTCCTGCTCAGCCTGCTGCTGTGCGCGGGCACCTGGGCCATGGCGCTGTGGCAACGATTTGCAGCATGAACAAAGACAACACCGAAGTGACAGACACCTCCAAACCTGCTTTTTCCCTTTGCGTCTACTGCGGCTCACGCACGGGCGCCCAGCCTGAATATGCCGCGATCGCCGCCCTGGTCGGCACCTGGATAGGAACCCACGGAGGCCAGCTGGTCTATGGCGGCGGACGCAACGGCCTCATGGGCATACTGGCCGACGCGGCGCTCGCCGCGGGCGCGCGGGTCGTGGGCGTGATTCCCAAGGCGCTGGTCGAAAAAGAATGGGCCCACACCGGCTGCACCGAGCTGCACATCGTGGAAAACATGCACGAGCGCAAACGCATCATGGCCGAGCATGCCGACGCCTTCCTGGCCCTGCCTGGCGGCATAGGCACGCTGGAAGAATTCTTTGAAGTCTGGACCTGGCGCCAGCTGGGCTACCACGACAAGCCGGTCGGGCTGCTCAACATGGGCGGTTACTACGACAGCCTGCTGGCCTTCCTGGCCTCATCGGTGAAGGCCGGCTTCATGAACGACTGGCTGATGGACCTGATACGCACCGGCAGCGAGGCGGAACCCCTGCTCGAAACCCTTGTGCAGACGGCCGGCATGACACCCGCTGCCACCCGCCTCGACCAGATTTAAGCGGCTTGGCGGCTCTCAGACCGCCGCTTCGTCTTCCTCGCCCGTACGGATGCGCACAACGCGCTCCACGCTGGTGATGAAAATCTTGCCGTCGCCGATCTTGCCGGTGCGCGCGGCGCGCACGATGGCGTCCACGCAGCGCTCCACATCCTCGGTTTTCACGACGACTTCGACCTTGACCTTGGGCAGGAAGTCGACCACGTACTCGGCGCCGCGGTAGAGCTCGGTGTGGCCCTTCTGGCGGCCGAAACCCTTGACTTCAGTGACGGTCAGGCCCGTCACGCCGCATTCGGCTAAAGCCTCGCGGACTTCTTCGAGTTTGAAAGGCTTGAGGACGGCGGTAATTTGTTTCACTGAATATCTCCGGTAGTTCTAAAAATCATCGAAAGCACTTGAAGGTCGCGAGAGGCTCTTCACCAGCATGAGCCGCGGGACTGGCTTTGCCAGACCGCAGGCGGGCGGCCCCCTCGGGGGGCAGCGACCCACACGCAGTGGGGGAGCGTGGGGGCCATCACTGTCTAAATTTGCTCGTAATAGGATAGCGCCAATCCTTGCCAAAGCTCCTGTGGGTGACCCTGATGCCCACCGGCGCCTGCCGGCGTTTGTATTCGTTGATTCGGATCAGCTGGGCCACGCGCACGACCAACGCGCGGTCAAACCCGGCAGCGGCGATGGCGTCCACGCCCTGGTCGTTCTCCATATACCGCTCCAGGATGGCATCCAGCACCTCGTAAGGCGGCAGGCTGTCCTGGTCGGTCTGGTCGGGGCGCAGCTCGGCGCTCGGCGGGCGCGTGATGATGCGCTCGGGAATCGGGTTGCTGCCGGTGCCGTAGGGGTCATTGGCATTGCGCCAGCGCGCCAGCCGGAACACCGAGGTCTTGAGCACGTCCTTGATCACCGCGAAGCCGCCCGCCATGTCGCCGTACAGCGTGCAATAGCCGGTGGCCATCTCGCTCTTGTTGCCGGTGGTCAGCACGATGGAGCCGAACTTGTTGGACAGCGCCATCAAAAACACACCGCGTATGCGCGCCTGGATGTTTTCCTCGGTCGTGTCTTCCTTCAGGCCCTTGAACTCGCCGGCCAGCGAGGCCTTGAAGGCCTCGAATTCAGGCACGATGGAAATCTCGTCGTAGCGCACCTTCACGCGCTCGGCCATCTCGCGCGCGTCTATCCACGAGATATCGGCGGTATAGGGCGAAGGCATCATCACCGCGCGCACCTTGTCCGCGCCCAGCGCATCCACCGCGATCGCCAGCACCAGGGCCGAATCGATGCCGCCCGACAGGCCCAGGATGGCACCCGGAAAACCGTTTTTGCCCAGGTAGTCGCGCACGCCCAGCACCAGCGCGTCCCACAAATCGGCCTCGGGGCTGCGCTCGGGCGCCGTGTCCGCCGCCAATGTGACGGCATTCCCCGCGCGCTCGGCGCGGACGGCAAACAGCTTTTCCTTGAAACTCTCGGCCCGCCCGGACAGCGTGCCGTCGGCCTGCAGCGCAAAAGAGCGCCCTTCAAACACGATTTCGTCCTGCCCGCCCACCAGGTGGGCATAAACCAGGGGCAAGCCAGTAGCCAGGCAGCGGTTTTGCATCATCTGCTCGCGCTCGCCGCCCTTGCCCACATGGAAGGGCGAAGCATTGATGACCACCAGCAGCTCGGCGCCGGCTTCCCTGGCCAGCCGCGCCGGCTCTTCAAACCAGGCGTCTTCGCAGATCAGCAGGCCTATGCTGATGGCCTCATCGCCCTCCCCGGCCTGAAACACGCAGCTGCCCTGGCCGGGTGTGAAGTAGCGGCGCTCGTCGAACACCTGGTAATTGGGCAGCTCGCGCTTGGCGTAACTTTCGATGACGCGGCCCTCGCGCAGCACCCGGGCCGCGTTGTGGCGCTGCTGCACCTCCACACTTTTGGTGCGCAGGCCCTTGCCGTTGTCGCCGTGGGTGGGCGTGCCCACCACCACCGTCAGGCCTTTTAACCCGGCCAGCTCGCGGGCCACTTGATTCACGGCATCATCACAGGCCTGGATGAAAGAGGGGCGTAAAAACAGGTCTTCAGCCGCGTAGCCGCAAATCGCCAGTTCCGGTGTCAGCACCAGCCGCACACCGTCCTGGTAGGCGGCGCGGGCGGCCTCGATGATCTTTTGCGCATTGCCCGGCATGTCTCCCACGCAGTAGTTCAATTGGGCAACGCAGATTTTGAGTGGCATGTAGAAGTAAAACCCCAAAAACACGTGAAAAAAGACTCAAACGATTATGTCATCCGCGTGATGGATTCGCCGCTGAAGGTGAATGCCTCCGAGTGGAATGCCCTGCTGGCGGCGCAAAGCCCCGGCGAAGCCGCCAACCCCTTCATGCGCCATGAATACCTGGCCGCGCTGCACGAAAGCGGCAGCGCCACCCCCGAGACCGGCTGGACGCCGCGCTTTGTCACTCTCTGGCAGGGCAATACCCTGGCCGGCGCCTGCCCGCTTTACCTCAAGGCCCACTCCTACGGCGAATACGTCTTCGACTGGGCCTGGGCCAACGCCTACCAGCAGCACGGCCTCGACTACTACCCCAAGGCCTTGGCCGCCGTGCCCTTCACGCCCGTGCCGGGCGCCCGGCTACTGGCGCGCACCGCCGCCGAGCGCGCATTGCTGGTCAAGGCGCTGCTTGCCTGGTGCGGCGATGAAAACCTGTCGTCGCTGCACCTGCTGTTTACGGCCGATGAAGATGTCGCGGCTTGCGAAGAGGCCGGGCTCATGCTGCGCCACACAGTCCAGTTCCACTGGACTGCACCGCCCGCCGGCTACCGTGACTTCGACGACTTCCTGACGTCGCTGAACCAGGAAAAGCGCAAAAAAATCCGCCAGGAGCGCCGCAAGGTCCACGACGCCGGCATCACTTTCCGCTGGTCGCTGGGCAAGGACATCAGCCAGGCCGACTGGGACTTCTTTTACCGCTGCTACGAGCGCACCTACCATGAGCACGGCAACGCGCCCTACCTGAGCCGCGACTTCTTCCGGCGCATGCAGGACACCATGCCGGAAAACTGGCTGCTGTTTGTGGCCGAAGGCACGCCAGGCGGCGAACGCCGGCCCATCGCGGCCAGCCTCATCGCTGTCAGCGCCCCGCCTTCATCGCCGGGCGCGGCCGCTCCCCCGCTGGCCGCCTACGGCCGCTACTGGGGCGCCCTGGCCCGCGTCGACTGCCTGCACTTCGAGGCCTGTTACTACCAGCCGCTGCAGTGGTGCATAGAGCACGGCTACCAGCGCTTTGAAGGCGGCGCCCAGGGTGAGCACAAAATGGCGCGCGCCCTGCTGCCGGTGAAGACCACCAGCGCCCACTGGCTGGCCCATCCCTCCTTCGCCGACGCGGTCGAACGCTTCCTGGAGCGTGAAGGCGCTGGCATCCAGAGTTATATGAACGACCTGGAGCGGCGCAACCCGTTCAAGGCATCCTCTAAATAGAGGACTTACAACAGAGCGATTAGGTCAATTTATGCGGAATCGACATACCAGGCGTTACAAATGAAGGTATGCTTGGCGCCGGTTTCTTAATGTTTCACACTTCTGAAAGTATTTCGATGAAAAAGGTTTTCCTGGCCGGCGCAATCGCCGCAGCGTTTGTGTCGATGCCGGCTTCGGCCCAGTGGTATATCGGTGGCGGTGTCGGTTCGTCCAAAGTCACCGGCGCAGACGGCACGGCGTCCACGACGCCTCCGCTTACGGTCACCGGCGCTGACTCCAACAAAGCTTCCGTCAAGATTTATGGCGGCTACCAGATCACCCCCAACTGGGGCGTGGAAGCCCAATACGCCGACCTCGGCAACCGCGATTTCGCGATCCGCAACGGTGCCGGCGTCCAACTCGCCACGGGTAGCCTGAAAACAACGCAATTCAGCATTGCCGGCACCGGCACGCTGCCGCTGGCCAACAACTTCTCGCTGTTTGGCAAGCTGGGCATCTCCAGCAACCATGGAAAAATCAGCGCCGTCGGCATCTCCGACCGCGGCAGCAAGACTTCCCCCCTGATCGGTGTGGGCGCCCTCTATAACGTCACCCCGAAACTCGCCGTTCGCCTCGAGTACGAAGACTTCGGCAAGTTCTCCAATGACGGCGGCGCAAGCGGCGGTGCGATTCGCGCCAATAACTTCGGCCTCAGCCTGCAATACGCATTCTGATAAGCTCCGTATCCTGAAAAAGCCGGGCTTGTCCCGGCTTTTTTCATCCAGCCGCCCCCTCATCCTTCACGTCACGCGAGGAACCCAAATGGCCGCCGCCTCCGCCTACAAGGTCAACCTGGTTGAATGCCCCACCCTCAGCGCCGAGCAGCGCGCAGCCGCGGAATTGCGCTTTCGCATGGCGCTTGAATTCGCCGTGGGCGGGCCCGAATATGTGCTGCCCTCTCTTCAGGCCTATATGCTGGCGCAGACCCTGAACGAAGGCCTGCCGCTGGAAGGCGCTTCGCAAGCCGAAGAGCAGGTCATCGCGCTGTGGGAGAACGCCGAGACCGATGCCATCCTGGCCGCCATGCGGCCGCTGGGCGACAACCTGGACAACGCGCGCTTCGAAATTATCCCGCTCTGAATCGCCGGGCGAGCCAACAGCCACCATCACCATGAGCAACGCCGCCATCCCGCTACCGCCCCCTTCGGCAACCGGCGCACAGGCCGCCAACGACAGCGCCGTTGAAACACCGTTGCCGCTGGGCCGCCCGCATGCCCGCCGCCTGCGTGAAATCTACCGCTCCGCCGGCTGGCCCTGCCAGGATCTGTTGGAAATCGAGCTCCTGGCCACCGGCATGCTGCAGCGCGTGGCCGGCCCGGCGGGCCATGAAACCTTGCGCGTCACCGACGCAGGAATCGCCTACCTGGCGGCCACGCTGCTGCGCAACCGCTCGGCCCTGTCCAAGCATGAAGCGCTGGTCGAGCAGGTTGCCGGCGAGATGGTGCGCGCCGGCCGCATCGCCTGGCGCGGCCTGGGGCTGCGCGCCCAGTTGCCGCCGGAAGCTGAAGGCGGCAAGGCCCGCTGGTGCATGGTCCGGCCCGACGTGTTCTCCATCCGCAACACCACGGTGCAGGAATACGTGGACCCCATCGTCCACGAGATCAAGGTGCACCGCTCCGACCTGCTGGGCGACCTGCGCCGCCCCGAAAAGCGCGCCGCCTACCTGGACCTGGGCGGTGAATGCTGGTACGTGCTGGGCTGCGATGCCAAGGGCCGGCCCATAGGCGCGGCCGACGAGGTTCCGGCCGAATGCGGCGTAATGCTGATGGAAGACCGGCGCCTGGTCGTGGCCCGCGCAGCGCCGCGGCGTTCGCGCCAGGCCTTGCCGCTGGGCGTCTGGATGGCACTGGCCAAGGCAACACCGGTAGCCGGGCTCAATGACGATGAGCAAGGCATGCTGGGCGACTGCGAAGCTTGAACGCGATCGCAGCCGCGCGCTGAGCCCGGCGCGACAGCCGCGGCTACGGCAAACCCTAGTGCCGCGGCCCGGCCCGCTCGGTTAAGGTCTCCCCACGGAGACAACACAACCATGAAATCCCTGACCGGCCTGGACGCGACCTTTCTTTACCTCGAAACCCCTGAAATGCCCATGCACGTGGGCTCGCTCAACCTCTGCGAACTGCCGGCCGGCTTCAAGGGCAGCTTTCACAAGGCCGTCAAAAACCACATCGCCAAACGCATGCACCTGGCGCCGGTGTTCAGCCGCAAGCTGGTGTTCATGCCGCTGGACCTGGGCCACCCGCTGTGGGTGGAGGCCGATTCGGTGGACATCGACTTCCACATCCGCCGCGCCGACCCCGCCAAAAAAGGCGCGGCGCCCATGACGCTGGCCGAGGTGCACAAGCTCTGCGCCCAGTTGCACGGCGAGGTCATAGACCGCGACTACCCGCTCTGGGAGTTTTACATCTTCGACCGCATCCAGCTGCCCGAATCCCAGGGCGGCGGCATCGTGGCGGGCTTTTTCTCCAAGATCCACCATGCCGCGCTGGACGGCAAGGGCGGCGTGATGCTGGCCAATGCCATGCTGGACCTCAGCCCCGAGCCGCGCGAGGTGGCGCCGCCCGACCCCGACAGGCGCCGCAAGCTGGAGGCCGACCTCAAGCTGGGCAAGATGATTGGGTCGGTGTTCTCGAGTTCGCTGGGCCAGCTGGCCAAGGTCGCCAAGTCGCTGCCCGCCGCGGCCAGCACCTTCGGCAGCACGCTGGCCAAACAATCCATGGGCAGCTCGGCCACCGGCGTCAAGCCCAAGATGCCCATGAAGCTGGCGCCGCCCACACCCTTCAACGCAGGCATAGGCACAGGCCGCGTGTTTGTCACCGCCACCATCCCGCTGGCGGAGACCAAGGCCATGGGCAAGGCGGTGGGAGGCTCTTTCAACGACATGGTGCTGTGGATCTGCTCGACCGCGCTGCGCAGCTACCTCACGCAGCACCATAGCCTGCCGAAAAAATCGCTGGTGGCCGCCATGCCGGTGTCGCTGCGCGAAGCCGGCGCCACCGATGCCAGCAACCTGGGCAACCAGGTCAGCATGAGCCTGGTCGAACTGGGCACGCACCTGGCGCACCCGCTCAAGCGCATGAACGCCATCATGGCCTCCACCGCCAAGGTCAAGACCTCCATGCAAAGCCTCAAGGGCCTGCTGCCGACCGATTACCCCTCGCTGCTAGCGCCCTGGCTGGTGGGCGGCGCCGCCAAGATGGCGCTCAATGCCTACGGCAAAAGCGGCATGGCCAGCCGCCTGCCCATGGTGGCCAACCTGGCGATTTCCAACGTGCCGGGCCCGCCCGTGCCGCTGTACCTGGCCGGCGCGAAATTCCTGACCTTCCATCCGCTGTCCATCATCCTGCACGGCCTGGCGCTCAACATCACCATACAGACCTACGCCGGCCACGTGGACTTCGGCATCATTGCCGACAAGAAAGCGCTGCCACATGCCAGGGACCTGGCCAAGGCCATCGAGGACGCCTTCGTGGAGGCGCAGGCGCTGATGGCGGCCCCGGCGCCGGCCGCACCCGCGCCCCGCAGGACAGCCAGGCCCACCGCGAAAAAGGCCACTGTGAAGGCCGCCCCGGTAAAAACCCGACAGGCCGCTGTCACGAAGGCGACGAAAACCGCGGCGAAGCGGGCAAGTTAGAGTCGCCTCCCTCTGTAAAAATCGGTAAGCGCCCCATACTGGTTTCTGTAGGAAACCAACACAAAAGTATCCAATGCTCCAAGCCATGGCAAGCCCCTCATCCAAGCGAAACCCGTCTTCCTCCCCCCAGAATTCCTCAAAACCGGCTCCGCACGATGTTCCGCCCAGCGCCTGGCTGCTCGCACTCGAATTGCGCGCATTCTGGGAATTCGGCGCCCTGCTGCCCGCCTGGCCCCTGCTGGCCCGCGCGCCGCGCGGCGACGGCCATGCCGTGATGGTGTTTCCGGGCCTGTCGGCCAACGACGCCACCACCGTACCGCTGCGCCAGTACCTGCAGTCGCTCAATTACAAGCCCTGGGGCTGGGAACAGGGCTTTAACTTCGGCCCGCGCGCCGGCGTGCTCGAAGAAGCCCGCGACAGCCTCATCCGCACCTTCGAGGCCACGGGCCGCAAGGTCAGCCTGATCGGCTGGAGCCTGGGCGGCGTCTATGCGCGCGAGCTGGCCAAGGAAATGCCGGACAAGGTCCGCTGCGTGATCACGCTGGGTACGCCTTTTGCGGGCTCGCACAAGGCCACCAACGCCTGGCGTGTTTATGAGCTCACCAGCGGCCGCAATGTGGAGCGCGAATCCGAAAACTACGACCTGCCGGCCGCCCCGCCCGTGCCGACCACCAGCATTTATTCACGCAGCGACGGCGTGGTGGCCTGGCAGGCCAGCATCCAGGCGCCCAGCGCAAGCAACCCGCTGACAGAGAACATCGAGGTGCTGGCCAGCCATATCGGCATGGGCGTGAACCCCAGCGCCTGGTGGGCGGTGGCTGATCGTTTGGCCCAGCCCGAAGGCCAGTGGAAACCCTTCGCGCGCGAGGACAAGGGCCGGCTGCACGGCCTGGTCTACCCGGTGCCGGCGCAAGCAACTTAACACCGCGCCAGGCATCAAAAAAGCGCCTGCAGGAAAACCTGCAGGCGCTTTTTTTTGGGGGGAACCTGAAATCAGGCGGCCTTGGCGTAGTTGGCGATGCCGTCGGTGATTTCCTTCTTGGCCGCATCCGGGCCTTCCCAGCCCAGCACCTTGACCCACTTGCCTTCTTCCAGGTCTTTGTAGTGCTCAAAGAAATGGGAGATGGTCTTCAGGCGCAACGGGTTCATGTCCTCGGGTTTTTGCCACTGGGTGTAGAGCGAGCATTTTTTGTCCACGGGCACGGCCAGCACCTTGCCGTCTTCGCCGGCTTCGTCCTGCATCTTCAGGATGCCGATGGCGCGGCAGGTCACCACCACGCCGGGGATCAGCGGCACCGGCGTGATCACCAGCACGTCGACCGGGTCGCCGTCGCCGCTGATGGTCTTGGGCACATAGCCGTAGTTGGTCGGGTAGTGCATGGACGTGCTCATGAAGCGGTCCACAAAAATCGCGCCGGACTCCTTGTCCACCTCGTACTTGACCGGGTCGGCGTTCATCGGGATTTCGATGATCACGTTAAAGGATTCGGGAACGTTTTTACCGGGGGAAACTTTATCGAGGGACATGGTCGCTTGAAGTGTGTGTTGAAGGGAAAGAGATGAAATGAAAGGCTTAGCGCCGCATGGATGGCCGCGCAAAGGGCGCGGGGGTTAATACTCTGTGGCTACCGGCAACTCGGTATTTACCCTCATTTTACTGATTCAGGGCTTACGCATCGCGAACTTGTCATGTTTTCACGTTAAATTTCGCGAGTTGGCCAATCGACTTGTCTCCATACGTGACACAAGCAACGAGGAAGCAACGCAGCGGGGGCACCGCTCGCGTGGCACCCCCTCCAAGCGAAAAACAACGTAGGAGAATTTCAATGTCAGCTATGACAGGCAACTCGGCGCTCATTCTTGCGCTGGTCTGCGGACTGATCGCCGTCGGGTACGGTATCTGGGCACGCAGCTGGATTCTTTCCCAGGACGCAGGCAATGCGCGCATGCAGGAAATCGCAGCCGCCATCCAGACAGGCGCCGCCGCCTACCTCGCGCGGCAATACAAAACCATCGCCATCGTCGGTGTCGTCCTCGCGGTGCTCATCGGCTTCTTCCTGGACGGCAAGACTGCCGTCGGCTTTGTGGTCGGCGCAGTGCTCTCGGGCGCCTGCGGCTTTATCGGCATGAACGTCTCGGTGCGCGCCAACGTGCGCACCGCGCAGGCCGCCACCAGGGGCATAGGCCCCGCCCTGGACGTCGCCTTCCGCGGCGGCGCCATCACCGGCATGCTGGTCGTGGGCCTGGGCCTGCTGGGCGTGAGCGGTTTTTACTGGTTCCTGGTGGGCAACGGCAACTACACGCCGGACCTCAAGCTGGCCAACCTGCTCAACCCGCTGATCGGCTTTGCCTTCGGCTCCTCGCTGATTTCCATCTTCGCCCGGCTGGGCGGCGGCATCTTCACCAAGGGCGCCGACGTCGGCGCCGACCTGGTGGGCAAGGTCGAAGCCGGCATCCCCGAGGACGACCCGCGCAACCCCGCCGTGATTGCCGACAATGTCGGCGACAACGTGGGCGACTGCGCCGGCATGGCCGCCGACCTGTTTGAAACCTATGCGGTGACGCTGATCGCCACCATGGTGCTGGGTGCCCTGCTGCTGTCCAGCGCCGGCGCCACCGCCGCGGTCTATCCGCTGGCGCTGGGCGGCGTGTCCATCATCGCCTCCATCATCGGCTGCTTCTTCGTCAAGGCCTCGCCCGGCATGAAGAACGTGATGCCGGCCCTCTACAAGGGCCTGGCGATTGCCGGCGTGCTGTCGCTCATCGCCTTCTACTTCGTCACGATGTGGCTGATGCCCGACAACGCCGTCACCGCCACCGGCACGCAGATGCGCCTGTTCGGCGCCTGCGCGGTCGGCCTGGTCCTGACCGGCGCGCTCTGCTGGGTCACCGAGTACTACACCGGCACGCAGTACAAGCCCGTGCGCCACATCGCGCAGGCCTCCACCACCGGCCACGGCACCAACATCATCGCCGGCCTGGGCGTGTCCATGCGCTCCACCGCCTGGCCCGTGGTGTTTGTCTGCATCGCCATCCTGGTCGCCTTCAAGCTGGCCGGCCTCTACGGCATCGCGATCGCGGCGACCTCCATGCTGAGCATGGCCGGCATCGTGGTCGCGCTGGACGCCTACGGCCCCATCACCGACAACGCCGGCGGCATCGCCGAGATGGCCGAGCTGCCCAGCAGCGTGCGCGACATCACCGACCCGCTGGACGCCGTGGGCAACACCACCAAGGCGGTGACCAAGGGCTATGCCATCGGCTCGGCCGGCCTGGCCGCGCTGGTGCTGTTCGCCGACTACACGCACAAGCTCGAGGCCTACGGCAACGCCATCAGCTTCGACCTGAGCAACCCCTACGTCATCATCGGCCTCTTCATCGGCGGCCTGATTCCCTACCTGTTCGGCGCCATGGCCATGGAGGCCGTGGGCCGCGCCGCCGGTGCCGTGGTGGTCGAAGTGCGCCGCCAGTTCCGCGACATCAAGGGCATCATGGACGGCACGGGCAAGCCCGAGTACGACACCGCGGTCGACATGCTGACCACGGCCGCCATCAAGGAAATGATGATTCCCTCGCTGCTGCCCGTGGTGGTTCCCATCGTGGTCGGCCTGGCGCTCGGACCCCAGGCACTGGGCGGCCTGCTGATGGGCACCATCGTGACCGGCCTGTTTGTCGCGATCTCCATGTGTACCGGCGGCGGCGCCTGGGACAACGCCAAAAAGTACATTGAAGACGGCAACCACGGCGGCAAGGGCTCGGAGGCGCACAAGGCTGCCGTGACCGGCGACACCGTGGGCGACCCCTACAAGGACACCGCCGGCCCGGCCGTGAACCCGCTGATCAAGATCATCAACATCGTGGCGCTGCTGATCGTGCCGCTGGTGATGAAATTCCACGGCGGTCCCGCGCAAGCCGCGCCCAGCGCGCCCATGGCGGAACCCCCGGCCGTGAGCGCACCGGCGGCGGCCACGTCGACGCCACCGGCTGCCACGGCCTCCGCTCCCGCGGCGCCAGCCTCCAAGTAAGACGCCACGCGTCCCATCCCAAAGCCCGCTACGGCGGGCTTTTTCACGGGTCTTTGCCGAGGCGTGTTTCATCGCTTTCGCGCAAAATCAGGCGCATGCAGCTTAATTTCATCGCCAACGCCTCCCTTCCGTCCGTCTCCGGCAAGACCATTCCCGTCATAGACCCGTCCGACGGCCAGGTGTTTGACGAGATCCAGCGCAGCAACGCGCACGACATCGACACCGCCGTGCGCAGCGCGCGCGAATGCCTGGAACTGGTGTGGAGCCGCTTCAACGCCGCCGAACGCGGGCGCCTCTTGATGCGGCTGTCGGCCAAGGTGGCCGAGCATGCCGAGGAGTTGGCCCTGCTGGAGCAGCGCGACTGCGGCAAGCCCACCAAACAGGCGCGCGCCGACGCGGCGGCCCTGGCGCGCTATTTCGAGTTCTATGCCGGCGCCTGCGACAAGCTGCACGGCGACACCATTCCCTACCTGGACGGCTACAGCGTGATGACCTGGCGCGAGCCGCACGGCGTCACCGGCCATGTGATCCCCTGGAACTACCCCATGCAGATCTTCGGCCGCAGCGTGGGCGGCGCGCTGGCCGCGGGCAATGTCTGCGTGGTCAAGCCGGCCGAGGACGCCTGCCTCTCACTGATCCGCGTGGCGCAGCTCGCCGCCGAGGTCGGCTTTCCGGCCGGCGCCATCAACATCGTGACCGGCTACGGCCATGAAGTGGGCGACGCGCTGGCGCGCCACAAGGGCATAGACCACATCAGCTTCACCGGCAGCCCGGCGGTGGGCACGCTGATCCAGCAGGCGGCGGCCGAGCGCCACTGCCCGGTCACGCTGGAACTGGGCGGCAAAAGCCCGCAAATCGTCTTTGCCGACGCCGACCTGGACGCCGCGATTCCCGCCATCATCAACGCCATCGTGCAGAACGCCGGCCAGACCTGCTCGGCCGGTTCGCGCCTGCTGGTGGAACAGGCGATTTACGAGCCGCTGCTGCAGCGCCTGGGCCACGCCTTTGAAAACCTGCGCGTGGGCCCCGCCGCCATGGACCTCGACGTCGGCCCCCTGATACGGCAAAGCCAGCAACAGCGCGTCTGGGACTTTTTAAGCGACGCGCAGGTCGCCAACATCGCGATGGTGGCCCAGGGCCAGATCGTCGACGAGGCGCCCGACACCGGCTTTTACCAGGCCCCCACCCTGCTGCGCGACGTCCCGGCCACGCACCGGCTGGCCCAGGAAGAGGTCTTCGGCCCGGTGCTGTGCGCCATGAGCTTCAAGGACGAGAACCACGCCGTGGAACTCGCCAACGCCACCCAGTTCGGCCTGGTCGCCGGCATCTGGACGCGCGACGGCGCGCGCCAGTTCCGCATGGCCAGGCGCGTCAAAAGCGGCCAGGTCTTTATCAACAACTACGGCGCCGGCGGCGGCGTGGAGTTGCCTTTTGGCGGCGTGAAGTCCTCGGGCTACGGGCGCGAAAAAGGCTTTGAAGCGCTGTACGGCTTCACCACACTCAAGACCGTGGCGGTGCGCCACGGCTGAGCGCCGGCACCCATCCCGACGGTCCCCCCGGGGCAGGGATGTAATAAGCTCACGTATCAGTTCGATAACTCAAAATACCTGGAGACAACCCATGCGGGTCAAAGACAAGTCCATCATCGTCACCGGCTCCGGAGGCGGTATCGGTGAAGGCATCGCCCGGCGGCTGGCGGCCGAGGGCGCCAAGGTCATCGTCAACGACATCAATGTGGCGCTGGGCGAAAAAGTCGTGGCCGCCATCACCAAGGCCGGCGGCACGGCCTCTTTCTTCGCGGCCGACGTGACGAAGTCCGCCGAAGTCAAGGCCCTGGTCGACGCCGCCGTGCAGCGCTACGGCCGGCTCGACGTGATGGTCAGCAACGCCGGCTGGACGCACCGCAACCAGCCCGCGCTGGACGTCAGCGAGGACGATTTCGACAAGTGCTACGCCATCAACGTCAAAAGCATTTACCTGGCCACCATCCACGCCACGCCGGTGTTCCGCAGCCTGGGCGGCGGCAGCTTCATCAACATCGCCTCCACCGCCGGCGTGCGCCCGCGCCCGGGCCTGACCTGGTACAACGGCTCCAAGGGTGCCGTCATCACCACCTCCAAATCGCTGGCGGCCGAACTCGGTCCCGACAACATCCGCGTCAACTGCGTCAACCCGGTGTTCAACCCCGACACCGGCCTTTCGGCCGAATTCGCCGGCGGCCCGCTGGACGAGGAGCGCAAGGCCCGCTTTCGCGCCAGCATCCCGCTGGGGCGGTTTTCGACCGCGCTGGACGTGGCCAATGCCGTGCTTTACCTGGCCAGCGACGAGGCGGATTTCATCAGCGGTATCTGCCTGGAGGTCGACGGAGCCCGATGTGTCTAGCCCCAGCTGTACCCCGGGATGACGTGCATCTCTTGGGGATAAGGCCTCTTTTTAACGCCTTGGAAGGGCCAATGGAGTAAATTCTCCCTTTGGGCCCCTCACGATGACGACCGAAAAAATCATTCCGCTGGCAGATATCCGCTACGCGAGCCGCGTGCCGCATATCCCTGCCCGGGTCACGGCGCCCACCGGCCTCTTGAGCGACACACGGGGCCGGCCGCTGAGGGACCTGCGCATCAGCGTGACCGACCGCTGCAATTTCCGCTGCAGCTACTGCATGCCGCGCGAGGTCTTCGACAAGGACTACGCCTTCCTGCCGCAAAGCTCGCTGCTGAGTTTTGAGGAAATCACCCGCCTGGCCAAAATCTTCGTGGCGCACGGGGTCGAAAAAATCCGGCTGACCGGCGGCGAGCCGCTGCTGCGCAAGCACCTGGAGGTGCTGGTCGAAATGCTGGCCAAATTGCAGACACCCCAAGGCAAGCCGCTGGACATCACGCTGACCACCAACGCCTCGCTGCTGGCCAAAAAAGCCCAGTCGCTCAAGGACGCCGGCCTGCAGCGCGTCACCGTGAGCCTGGACGCGCTGGACGACGCCACCTTCCGCCGCATGAACGACGTGGATTTCCCGGTCGCCGACGTGCTCAAGGGCATAGAAGCCGCGCAAAAAGTGGGCCTGGCGCCGCTCAAGGTCAACATGGTGGTCAAGCGCGGCACCAATGACGCGGAAATCCTGCCCATGGCCCGGCATTTCCGCCACACCGGCGCGGTGCTGCGCTTTATCGAATACATGGACGTGGGCGCCACCAACGGCTGGCGTATGGACGAGGTGCTGCCCTCGGCCCAGGTGGTGGAGCGCCTGAACGCCGAATTCCCGCTCAGCGCCATCGACCCCAACTACAGCGGCGAAACCGCCGAGCGCTGGCGTTATGCCGACGGCGCGGGCGAGATCGGCGTGATCAGCAGCGTGACCCAGGCTTTTTGCAGCGACTGCAACCGGGCGCGCCTGTCCACCGAAGGCAAGCTCTTTCTCTGCCTGTTCGCCAGCCAGGGCCAGGATTTGCGTGCCCTGCTGCGCGGCGGTTATGCCGACGAGCAGATCGCGGCGGCCGTGGCCCATATCTGGCAAGGGCGCGACGACCGCTATTCAGAGCTGCGCGCCGCGCTGCCGGCTGACACCAGCATGCCTGAAAGCCAGGCCAAGCGCGTCGAGATGAGCTACATCGGTGGCTAGCATGACAAGCAACAGCCACAACAGCTCGCTGCATGCCGAAGCCATCACCGGCCTGATCCTGGCCGGCGGGCGCGGTTCGCGCATGGGCGGGGTCGACAAGGGCCTGCAGAACTTCAACGGCGTGCCGCTGGCCCTGCACACCCTGATGCGGCTTTCGCCCCAGGTCGGCGAGGTCATGGTCAATGCCAACCGCAACCTCGCCGCCTATGAAGCCTTCGGCGTGCCGGTCTGGCCCGACAGCACGGGCCTGGGCGAATTCGCCGGGCCGCTGGCGGGTTTCCTCACCGGCCTGGAGCGCTGCGAGACACCTTACCTGCTGACCGTGCCCTGCGACACGCCGCTGTTCCCTGACGACCTGGTGGCGCGCCTGGCCGAAGCCTATGTGCGCGAAGGGGCCGACTTCGCCGTGGCCGCCGCGCCCGAGGAAGACGGCCAGCTCAGGCCGCAGCCGGTGTTTTGCCTGATGGGCACCCACATGCTCGAAAGCCTGGTGCGCTTCACCCACGGCGGTGGCCGCAAGATAGACGCCTGGACGGCGCAGCACAAAACCGTGTCCGTGCCCTTCGACCGGCCTGGCGACGACGCGCACGGTTTTTTCAACGCCAACACCCTGGCCGAGCTGCACCAGCTCGAATCGCGCCTGCCGTGAAGACGCTGGACCAGATCGCGGCCGAACTGCAGGGCTACGACCCGCAAGCCCTGTCGGCCGGCCAGGTGCTGGACTTTCTCTCACGGCTGGTGGCGCCGGTCCAGGACACCGTCAAGCTTCCGTTGTTCGAGGCCCTGGGCCGCGTGCTGGCCGAGGATGTGGTGTCGCCCTTTGACGTGCCGCCCCATGACAACTCGGCCATGGACGGCTTTGCCTTTGACGGCAGCCAGCTGGCCGCCGGCACGGCGCTGGAACTGCGGGTCGCGGACGGTACGGCGCTGGCCGGCAAAGCCTGGCAAGGCAGCGTGCAAGCCGGCCAGTGCGTGAAGATCATGACAGGCGCCATCATGCCCGCCGGCCTGGACACCGTGGTGCCGCAGGAATTCGTCAAGCAGCATCCGGACGGCAGCATCAGCATCCCGCCCGGCCTGCTGCGCGCCGGCGACAACCGCCGCCTGCGCGGCGAAGACCTGGCACAAGGGCTGCCGGCGCTGCGCAAGGGCGAAATCCTCACGCCGGCCCGGCTGGGCCTGGCGGCCTCCCTGGGCCTGCCCACCCTGCCCGTCTGGCGGCCGCTGCGCGTGGCCTACTTTTCCACCGGCGATGAAATCCTCTCGCTCGGCGAGGCGCCGCGTGAAGGCGCGGTCTACGACAGCAACCGCTACACCGTCTTCGGCATGCTGAGCCGCCTGGGCTGCGAAGTCATCGACATGGGCGTGGTGCGCGACGACCCGGCCCTGCTCGAAGCGGCCTTCACCGAGGCCGCCGCGCGGGCCGATGCCATCATCACCTCGGGCGGTGTCAGCGTGGGCGAGGCCGACTTCACCAAGGCCATGATGAAAAAACTCGGCGACGTGGCCTTCTGGCGCATCGCCATGCGGCCGGGCCGGCCTATGGCCGTGGGGCGCATACCGCCCCCAGCGCAGGGCACCTCCTGCAATCCCAACGGCGCGATCCTGTTCGGGCTGCCCGGCAACCCGGTTGCCGTGATGGTGACCTTTCTGGCCTTTGTGCGCCCCGCGCTGCTGCAGATGATGGGCGCCGGCGCCGCGCAACCGCCGCTGCTCAAGGCCCGCAGCCTGGAGCCCATGCGCAAAAAAGCCGGCCGCACCGAATACCAGCGCGGCTGGGTCTCCACCGCGGCCGACGGCTCGCTGCAGGTCAAGACCACAGGCAGCCAGGGCTCGGGCGTGCTGCGCTCCATGGCCGAGGCCAACGGCTTGATCGTGCTGCACCACGCGCAAGGCAATGTGGCCGTGGGTGATGAAGTCGATGTGCTGATGTTTGAGGGCGTCCTGTAAATCCATTGGACGCACGGCGCGGGCAGAGCCTAGTCGTTGCGGGGAACTGGTAGCGGGGGCAAGTCTTCGTAGCCGAAAAAATAGGGCACGACCCGAAAGCCCATCAGCAAGCCGCCCTTTTCGGGCGTGGCGTTCAGGCGCTCATAGTCCTGCGCGCCCAGGTGCTGTATTTTTTCGGCGTCGCGGTGCCGGCTGAAAACGTCGTGGCGCCACTGATAGACCTCACCGAGTTTTTCCAGGTAGGTGTAGTGGTGGTCGTTGTCGTTGTAATAGTCGTCAAACCGGTTGCCTCCCAGGTAGATGGCGTTGGAGCCCTCGTACCCCGTTTTCTGGCTGGTGCGCACGTCGGTGTTCAGGAAATACACCCAATCGCCCGGAACAAAGTTGCCGGGGGCAACATCGCCCACCATGCGCAAAACCTTGCCCGGCCGCTCAAGCTCCAGGGGATCAAAATCCACTTCAAAGCTCCACATGCGGCCGGGCTCCAGGTCAACCAGGGGCTCCCTATCGGCCAATAGCCGCTGTTCCACGACGCGTGCCTTGCCGGCATCCCTTTTGACGCGGCGAAAGTAATCCAGCGCGCCTTGCGCAAACACCACCTTGGTCGCGGCGTAGCAGCCTATGTCGTATTTTCCCTGCTCAAAAAACATGTCATTCAGGGCTTTGTGCAAAGGGGTACGTAGCCTGGGCGTTCCATTGGCCCAATAACGGGCATTCCATTTGGCGGGGCCGCCCTCGGGCCAGCCCCACTCCAGCACCTCGGCCCAGGCCACGGTGTTCTGGCGAACGCCGACATGGTCGGCCAGGGCCTGCACATCGCAGGCCTTTCCCCTGAATTCGGTCAAGCGGCCCGGGTGCAGCAAGGCCAGCAGGATTTCTTTTTGGGAGACCGTCCTGAGCTTGCGCGTCTTGTTGTTTTTCACCGGCATCAGCAGCACCTCGTCCTTGATCGCCAGCTCAGTGCGTTGAGCCAGGAACAGGGTGCTCACGGTCGTGCCTGAACCCAGCAGGGAATAGGTCATGGCACCCCGGGGCTTATCGACGGTCTCCTTCACCAGGCGGGCCGGAATGCCAAGCCGCTGGAGGTAACGAAACATCTTGGGGCTGAGCTGCGCCAGCTGGGACGGTGAGCAGAGGAACTGCACACCATAGGTGCCGGCCTCCGGCGCCTCCTGGGCTTGCGCGAAAGCCGTATGGGCCGCTGCAAGCAGGAGCGCAACCAGGAAAGAAACAGCTGTACGGATCCGGCCCGTGCGGGTCGCGGTCAAAACGGCGTTCTCACCGCCATGCCGGGAACCCGGCCTGGAATACGCGGCGCCTTCCGGTCATTTCGCCACGTACTCCGGATGTTCATGGTGCGCATCCGGTGCTTCTTTCGCGACCGCCTTGTTCGCCCCCGGAATGGCCTTGCGCGCAAACAGGGTGTACATGGTGGGCACCACAAATACGGTGAGCAAGGTGCCCAGGGACATGCCGCCCACGATGACCCAGCCGATCTGGATGCGGCTCTCGGCGCCCGCGCCCTTGGCCAGGGCCAGCGGCAAGGCGCCCAGCACCATGGCGCCGGTGGTCATCATGATGGGGCGCAGGCGCTGCGCCGAAGCCTTGACCAGCGCGTCTATCATCTCCAGCCCCTGGCCGCGCAGCTGGTTGGTGAACTCGACGATCAGGATGCCGTGCTTGGTGATCAGGCCCACCAGCGTGATCAGGCCGATCTGCGAATACACATTGAGCGAGCCACCCGACCACTTGAGCGCGAGCAAGGCCCCGATCATGGACAGCGGCACCGAAAGCATGATGACCAGCGGGTCGATAAAGCTTTCGAACTGCGCCGACAGCACCAGGAAAATAAACAGCAGCGCGAGCACAAAGACGATGGCCAGCGCGCCCTGGGAGCTCCTGAACTCGCGCGAGGTGCCGTTGAGGTCGGTGCTGTAACCGGTCTTCAGCACCTTGGCGGCGGTCTGGTCCATGAACTTGAGCGCCTCGCCCAGCGAATAGTCGCTGGCCAGGCTGGCCGTGATGGAGACCGAGCGGCGCTGGCCGAAGTGGTTGAGTTCGCGCGGCGAGACGCTTTCGCGCATCTTGACCAGCGCCGACAGCGGAATCATCGCGTCGTTGCGGCCGCGCACATAAATACGGTCTATGTTCTCGGGCGTGATGCGGCCGCTGGCCTCGGTCTGCACGATCACGTCGTACTGCTCGGCATCGCGCTTGTAGCGCGTCACGTTGCGCCCGCCCAGCAAGGTCTCGATGGCCTTGGCGATCACCTGCACGCTCACGCCCAGGTCGGCCGCCTTGTCGCGCTCGACCTCGATGCGCAGCTCGGGTTTGTTCAGCCGCAGGTCCACGTCGGGCGAGACGATGCCGGGGTTTTTGGCGATCTCCTCCAGCATCTGGCGCACCACGGTGTTCAGGTTCTGGTAGCTGTCGGAGGTCTGGATCACAAAATTGAGCGGCCGTTCGCGAAAGCCCTGGCCCAGCGAGGGCGGCGTGATCGGAAAGGCAGTGACGCCCGGCAGCGCGTTAAATTTGGGCTGCAGCTCGCGCGCCATGTCCAGGGTGGAGCGCTCGCGCTTGTCCCAGTCGACCGTGCGGTAGACCACGCTGGCCTGGGCCACCGTGGGGTTGCCGACGTTGGCGAAAATCCGGTCGAACTCAGGGAAGGGCTCGCCCATCTTCTCAAGCGCCTTTGCATAACGGTTGGTGTAGTCCAGCGTCGCGCCGTCCGGCGCGTTGACGTTGGCCAGGATCACGCCGCGGTCCTCGATCGGCGACAGCTCCTGCTTCATGCCCGGGAACACCAGCGCGATGGCCAGGGCGCTCAGCAGCATCACGCCGATCACGATCCAGCGCGCCTGCAGGGCCATGCCCTTGAGCCGCTGGGCCAGCGAGGGCCGGCTGCCCTCTTCCACCACGGGCACATAGCGCGTGGTGACCACCCAGCGCAGAACCGCGCCGTAACGGTCGGAAATCGCGGTCAGGGCCCGCTCCATGTAGCGGTCAAAACGGTTGGGCTTGGGGTTGTGCTTGAGCAGCTGGGTGCACATCATGGGCGTGAGCGTCAGCGCCACAAAGCCCGACACCACCACCGCGCCGGCCAGCGCCAGCGCGAACTCCACAAAGAGGCGCCCGGTGCGGCCCGGCGTGAAAGCCAGCGGCGCGTACACGGCCACCAGCGTGGCCGTCATGGTGACCACCGCAAAACCGATCTCGCGCGCGCCCTTGATGCCGGCCGAGAACGGGTCCATGCCCTCCTCGATGTGGCGGAAGATGTTCTCCAGCATCACGATGGCGTCGTCCACCACCAGGCCGATGGCCAGCACCAGCGCCAGCAGGGTCAGCGTGTTGATGGTGAAGCCCGCCAGGGCCATCATGGCGAAGGTGCCTATCAGGCTCACCGGAATGGTGACGATGGGGATGATGGAGGCGCGCAGCGTGCGCAGGAACACAAAAATCACCAGGGCCACCAGTACGATGGCCTCGGCGATGGTGTGGTACACATTGTTGACCGAGCGGTCGATGAACACCGAGTTGTCGTTGGCGACGTCGATCAGCATGTCGGCCGGCAGGTCGGCCTTGAGCTTGGGAAAGACTTCCCGCACGCCCTTGGACAGGTCCAGCGGGTTGGCCGTGGCCTGGCGGATGACGCCGACCGCCACGGCCGAGCGGCCGTTGAGCCGGACCGCCGTGCGCTCGTCGGCCGCGCCCTCCTCCACGCGCGCGACGTCGCGCACCTTGACCGAAAAGCCGTTGACGTTCTTGATGACGATCTCGCGGAACTGCGCGGGCCTGACCAGGTCGGTCTGCGAGGTCACGCTGAATTCACGCTGCTGCGACTCGATGCGGCCGGCCGGCAGCTCCAGGTTGCTGCGGCTGATGGCGTCCTCCACGTCCTGCGTGGTCAGCTTGTAGGAGGCGAGCTTGTCGGTGTCCAGCCAGATGCGCATGGCGTACTTGCGCTCGCCGAAGATGCGCACGTCGGCCACGCCGGTCACGGTCTGCAGGCGCGGCTTGACGATGCGGTTGACCAGGTCGTTGATCTGCAGCGGCGTGAGCGAGTCGCTGGAAAAAGCCACCTGGATGACCGGAAAGGCGTCGGCCTCGACCTTGGCGATCACCGGCTCTTCAATCGCCTGCGGCAGGCGGTTGCGCACGCGCGAGGTGCGGTCGCGCACCTCGGCGGCGGCCGAGTCGGCGTCTTTTTCAAGGCGAAAGCGCACGCTGATCTGCGCCTGGTCGGCCCGGCTGATGGAGGTGATCACGTCCACCGCGTCGATGCCGGCGATGGAGTCTTCCAGCGGCTTGGTGACCTGCGACTCGATCACCTCGGCCGACGCGCCGGCGTAGCGCACGCTGACGGTCACCACGGGCTCGTCGATCTTGGGGTACTCGCGCACGGACAGGCGGTTGAAACTGACCGCCCCTATCAGCACGATCAGCAGGGACAGCACGGTGGCAAAGACCGGGCGGCGTATGGAAACTTCAGCGAGTTGCATGGGGATCTATGGAAACCGGGACGGCCGCTCAGGTGGGGTCGCGCGCCGGCGGGCCCGCGGGAATGCGCTCGGCCGGGCTCAGGCTGCGCACCGGCACCAGGCCCCGTGGGGCTTCGGACACAACGACGCCGCAGGGGTTGGGGCCGGACAGCGGCGCCTGGGCCGCAGGTTCTGCCGCGGCGGCTTTCACCGGGGCGGGTGCTGCATTGGCAGCGGCGGGCGTGGCGGCTGCCGGGGCTGAAGCACCCGCGGCCGGGGCGGCGGCTTTTGCATTCCCCGCGCGGGCCGAAGCACCCGCGGCCAGGTCCACCACGGTGACCAGCGTGCCGTCGCGCTGCACGCGCTGCTGGCCGGCCGAGACCACGGTGTCGCCGGCCTCCAGGCCTTCAAGAATTTCGACCTTGCCCGGGCTGCGCAGGCCGACCTTGACCTCCACGCGTTTGGTCGTGCGGGTCTGCTCGTTCGGGCCTTCCAGCAGCTTGATGACGAACTGCCGTCCGCCCTGCGGAACAATGGCCTCCTCGGGCACCACGCGGGCGTTCTCGCGCACGCCGAAGACGGTGTTGACACGGGCGAACATGCCGGGGCGCAGCTGCAGCTGGCGGTTGTCTATGCAGCCGCGCACGCCTATGGAGCGGCCGTTGGCGTCGATCAAGGGGTCTATGGCCTGGATCTGCGCGTTGTACTTGCGGCCGGGCAAGGCGTCGATGTCGAGCATGGCCGTCTGCCCGCGTTTGACCTTGTTCTGGAAGCGCTCGGGCAGGCGGAAGTCGACAAAAATCGCCTCGATGTCCTCGATGTTGACGATGTCCGCGCCGTCCTTGAGGTAGTCGCCCACGTTGACCAGGCGTATGCCGGCGATGCCGTCAAAAGGCGCGAGGATTTTCAGGCGCGCCGCCGTGGCCTTGGCCAGCGACAGCTTGGCTTCGGCCACCTGCAGGTTGGCCGCGCTTTCATCGAGGGAGCGCTGGCTGATGAAGTTTTGCGCCACCAGTTCCTGGTTGCGTTTCTGGTTGGCCCGGGCGATGGAGAGTTCGGCCTGGCTTTGCTGCACCTGGGCCAGCGGCAGCTGGTCGTCGAACTGCACCAGCACCTGGCCTTTGCGCACGCGCTGGCCGTCGGTGAAGTTGAGCTGGGTGATGCGCCCGCTGACCTCGGGCCGCAAGACCACGCCGCGGCGTGAACGCAGGCTGCCCACGGCTTGCGTGTCGTCCGACAGCCGGGCCAGTTCCACTTTGGCGGCTTCCACCGTGACCGGTTTCCCCGAATTGGCGCCGTTGCCGTTGCCGGAGGCTGAAGGTGTGGCGTTTGCGGCATCCGGCGCCTTGGGTTTCTGGAGCCACCAGGCGGCGCCCGATGCGACCGCGATGCCCGCGACGGCGACAGCTGTGTAGAGTGCTTTGGATGCCATGGGGAAGGAACTTGCAATACAAAGAGATACAAACTTCCAATGTAGCAGGACACCATGGCGCGCGCAGCCTTTTCTCGCCCTTGCCAGGGGCAAGCGCGGTAGCTTTACAACGGCTTTACCAAAGGCCGGCGGCCGCCGTGGGCCGGATGCTACGTACGCTTATGGTGCATGCCGGCGCGCGGGCATTGGCGCCGGCCATCCCTGCTTGGGTCGCATTTTTTCGCGCATGTTCCCGCCGCCGCCCGCGGCCCACCCGGGCGCTTGTTACAAGCGGCCCAGCGCGCGTTCCACGCCCTTGTTGGCCAGCGCGTCGGCGCGTTCGTTGCCGGGGTCGCCGGCATGGCCCTTGACCCAGCGCCAGTCGATCTTGTGGCCGCTGCCGCTCACCAGCGCGTCCAGGCGCTGCCACAGGTCCACGTTCTTGACGGGGGCCTTGGCCGCCGTGCGCCAGCCCCTGGCCTTCCAGCCGTGGATCCACTCGGTGATGCCTTTGCGCACGTACTCGCTGTCGAGGTACAGCGTCACGCTGCAGGGCCGCTTGAGCGCGGCCAGGGCCTCGATGACGGCCGTCATTTCCATGCGGTTGTTGGTGGTGCCCAGTTCGCCGCCGAACAGTTCTTTCTGGGTGCCGCCCTGGGACAGCAGCACACCCCAGCCGCCGGGGCCGGGATTACCCTTACATGCGCCGTCGGTGTAGATCACGACGGGCTGTGACGTGGCGGCTGGGCTGGTGGGTAAATCGGTCATGCGTTGCTTGCTGCTTATGAAAAAAACACCGGGCCATACAACACCCGGCGGTTGAAAAAGAAAGAAAAAAGACCGGCTCAAACCGGCGGCCGCAGCCGCACGGCCGGCTCCTTGTTGGCCACCGCGGCCGGTGCCGCGGCTGGGGCCTTGCGGGCCTTCCAGGCAGGCTCCAGCAGCCGCACACCGCGCACACGCTTGATCGCCGCGAGAAAGTACACGGCGCCGAAGATAGGCCACCAGCGCGCGCCCGCCGCGTCCATCCACTCGAAGCGGTCCAGCCAGGCCTGGCTGGTCAGCGCCGGGCGGTAGCAGCCGAAGCGCCCCGACTCTACCTCAAAGTCCAGCAGCCTCAGCCAGTCGCGCAACCGCCAGTAGCCGATGAATTCTCCCGTCTTGGGCAGGAACAGGCTGTCGTAGCCCCAGCGCTGGTACAAGTGGCCGCGCCGCTGGCGCAGGCCCCAGAGGCTGGTGGGATTGAGCCCGCTGATCACCACGCGGCCCTCGGGCACCAGCACCCGGCTGACCTCGCGCAGGGTGGCATGCGGGTCGCGGCTGAGCTCCAGTGTGTGCGGCAGCACCACCAGGTCCAGGCTGCTTTCCGGAAACGGCAGCGCGCCCGAGTCGGTCAGCAAGGCCGCGCGCCGGGAACTTGCCGCGGGGGCGCCGGTCGCACCATCAGCGTGCGCGGGCGAGGAAGGCACCGACTCCAGCGCCAGCCATTTGTGCGGCATGCGGTTGGCCTGCAATGCATCGAGTTCCGGCAGGCCCAGTTGCAGCGCGTGGTAGCCGAAGACGTCGCTGACGGCCTGGTCAAAATGCGCACGCTCCCAGTCCAGCAGGTAAGCGCCAGGCGGCGTCGCCAGCCAGTCCGTCAAACCTATAATTTCAGAGCTCATCGAACCACCGCATGTATTTGATCCCCATCCCCGCCTTCAATGACAACTACCTCTGGTTGTTGCATGACGGCAAGCGCGCCCTGGTCGTGGACCCGGGAGATGCCGGGCCGGTGCAGCGCACCCTGGATGAGCACGCATTGCAACTGGAGTCGATTCTAGTCACGCACCACCATGCGGACCACACGGGCGGTGTGGATGCCCTGCGCGAAACCACGGGTGCCCAGGTCTGGGGCCCGGCCACCGAGCGCATTCCGCAGCCTTATACCCACCTCAAAGGCGGCGACACCGCGCAGGCCCTCGGCCTTGAATTCCAGGTGATTGACGTGCCCGGCCACACGGCCGGCCACATCGCCTATTACACCCCGGACGTGGACGGCAAACCCCTGCTGTTCTGCGGCGACACACTATTCTCGGGCGGCTGCGGGCGTTTGTTTGAAGGCACGCCCGCGCAGATGCTGGCCTCGCTCGACAAGCTTGCCGCCCTGCCCGGCACTACCGTGGTCTGCTGCACCCATGAATACACGCTGTCCAACCTGCGTTTTGCCATGGCCGTGGAGCCCGGCAACGCGGAACTGGCGGCCTACCAGGCCAAATGCATACGCCTGCGCGAGCAAGGCGTGCCCACCCTGCCGAGCTCAATCGCGCAGGAATTGCTGGTTAACCCCTTTTTGCGAACCCGGCAAGCCACTATCATGCAGGCTGCCCGGCACTTTGATGCGTCGGCCCATGACGACACCACCGTATTTGCCGCCATCCGGCAGTGGAAAAACCAATTCAAATGACGCCACACCCCCGCACCACTGCAGTCGCCACTTTTTCGAGCTTTTCCGGCCCTTCGAACTCTTTCTCTTCCCCACTATTTCGCCTTGTGTCGCTGGCCCTGCTGCTGGCGGCGGCGCTGCTCGCGGGCTGCGCCACGCAGGCGCCCGGCCTGCCCAGCGACCCGGTGCTGACCACCGGCGGCGCGCCGGCCGCCAAGCCGCTGCTGCCCAGCGGCCCGCTGCAGGCCATCACACCAGGCCAGGCCGGCTCACGCCAGATCGCTTCGACCGAGCCGCCCAAGGAGCTCTGGGACCGCATACGCCGCGGCTTTGCCATGCCCGACCTGCAAAACGAGCTCGTGACCGACCGCGAGCAGTGGTATGCCAGCCGGCCCGACTACATCCAGCGCATGACCGAGCGCTCCAGCAAATACCTGTTCCACATTGTTGAGGAACTCGAGCGCCGCCAGATGCCCACCGAATTGGCCCTGCTGCCTTTCATCGAAAGCGCCTTCAACCCGCAGGCCGTCTCCAGCGCCAAGGCTGCCGGCATGTGGCAGTTCATGCCGGCCACCGGCAAGTATTTCGACCTGAAGCAAAACGCCTTCCGCGACGACCGCCGCGACGTGCTGGCTTCCACCCGCGCCGCGCTCGACTACCTGCAAAAACTCTACGGCATGTTCGGCGACTGGCACCTGGCGCTGGCCGCCTACAACTGGGGCGAAGGCAGCGTGAGCCGCGCCATCGCCAAAAACCAGCGGGCCGGCCTGGGCACCAGCTACTCGGACCTCAACATGCCGGCCGAAACCCGGCTCTACGTGCCCAAGCTGCAGGCCGTCAAGAACATCGTCGCCAACCCGCAGGCCTTTCGCACCGAGCTGCCGCTGATCGAAAACCATCCCTACTTCCAGCAGGTGCTGATCACGCGCGACATCGACGTCGCCCTGGCCGCGCGCCTGGCCGACGTCAAGATCGAGGACTTCAAGGCGCTCAACCCCTCGGCGCACCGCCCCGTCATCATCGCCGCCGGCACGCCGCAAATCCTGCTGCCCTGGGACAACGCCACGGTGTTCCAGCGCAACTTCGAGGCCTACAGCCAGGGCCAGTACGCAAGCTGGACGGCCTGGACCGCGCCCAGCACCATGAGCCCGGGCGAGGCGGCGCGCCGCACCGGCATGAGCGAGACCGACCTGCGCGGCGTCAACAACATCCCGCCGCGCATGCTGATCAAGGCCGGCTCCACCCTGCTGGTGCCGCGTTCGGCCAAGGTCGAAACCGACGTCACCCCGCATGTGGCCGACACCGCCCAGGTGTCCTTCGCGCCCGAAGTCGTCACGCGCCGCACCACCGTGAAAGCCCGCAAGGGCGAATCGGTGGCGACCATCGCCAAGCGCTACGGCCTGAGCGCCGCCAATGTGGCCGAGTGGAACCACGTCAGCGCCTCCAGCGCCTTCAAGCTGGGCCACCCGGTGGTGGTCTTCCTGCCGGTCAAAAGCCATGCCGCCTCGGCCAGCCACGGCCGCGGCAAGGCCGGCGTCAAGGCCGTCAAGCGCGGCACGGCCAAGCCTGTCGTGAAATCGAAAAAGCGCTAAGGCGGCGCTTTCACGCCCCGGGCGGCTACAGCTTGAGTGTGCCCACGCCGAACAGGCCCACCAGGCCGATGACGATCAGGTAGATGGCCACGATGTAGTTGAGCAGGCGCGGGATGATCAGGATCAGGATGCCGGCGATCAGGGACATCAGCGGCCCTATGCTGAGCGAGAGGTTCATGGCGTTTTCCTTGGAGTTTTGGATGCCGGCCTGCCCGCCTGCCCTCACGCGGCGGCGAGGGCATGGAACGGGGCAAGCCCGGTTTTGACTCTAAGGAGGTGCGCCGCCGGGCGCTGTAGGACGGCAGGAAGTTTGCGGTACAGGGGAAAACGCCAAGGTTTTCCGTCAGAGCTTTTCCGTCTCGCCGCTGCGCGGCTGCCACTTCATGAGGCGTTTTTCGAGCCGGCCCACAATGCCGTCCAGCACCAGCGCGAAGGCCGTCAGCACCACGATGCCGGCGAACACGGTGTTGACGTCAAAGGTGCCCTCGGCCTGCAAAATCAGGTAACCCACGCCGCGCGCCGAGCCCAGGTATTCACCGACCACCGCGCCCACAAAAGCCAGGCCCACCGAGGTGTGCAGGCTGGAGAACACCCAGCTGGTGGCGCTGGGCAGGTACACGGTGCGCAGCAGCTGGCGCTGGTTGGCGCCCAGCATGCGGGCATTGGCCAGCACCACCGGGCTGACCTCCTTCACGCCCTGGTAGACATTGAAGAACACGATAAAAAACACCAGCGTGACGGCCAGCGCCACCTTGCTCCAGATGCCCAGGCCCAGCCACAGCGAAAAGATGGGCGCGAGGATCACGCGCGGCATGGAGTTGGCGGCCTTGATGTAAGGGTCCAGGATGGCGCTGGCCGTGGGCGCGAGCGCCAGCCACAGGCCGCAGGCCAGGCCCAGCACCGTGCCGATGCCGAAGGCCAGCACCGTCTCCAGCAAGGTGGTGCCCAGGTGCAGGTAGATGTCGGCATTGCCAGACAGTCCTTCGGGAAACAGCGCGCTGGGGCCGAAGCCGAAAGGCATGAACCAGCTCCAGACCCGGCCCGCCACCTTGATCGGTTCGCCCAGGAAAAACGCGGTCTTCTGGTTGCGCGAAGCGGCGTGCCAGACCAGCAGGATGACGACCAGCAAACCCACTTGCCAGGCGCGCAGGTTTTTTTCGGAAGGTTTGACATGCCGCCACATACTCAGGCGGCCTTCTTCAACTGCTGCGCATAACCCTTGAGCACCTCGTCACGCAGCACATTCCAGATCTGCGTGTGCAGCTCGACAAAACGCGGGTGGTGGCGCACCTCGGCCACATCGCGCGGGCGCGGCAGGTCGATGGCGAACTCGCCTATGGGATGGGTGCCCGGGCCGGCCGACAGCACGACCACGCGGTCGCTCATGGCAATGGCTTCGTCCAGGTCGTGGGTGATAAAAAGCACGGCCTTCTTTTTGGCGGCCCAGAGCGCCAGCACTTCGTTTTCCATGAGCTGGCGCGTCTGGATGTCCAGCGCGCTAAAGGGTTCGTCCATCAGGATGATGTCCGGGTCCAGCGCCAGCACCTGGGCCAGCGCGGTGCGCTTGCGCATGCCGCCCGAGAGCTGGTGCGGATAGCGGTCGCCGAACTCGGCCAGGCCCACGCGCTCCAGCCAGCCCTGTGCCTGGCGGCGCGCTTCGGCTTCGGGTACACCGCGGTACTGCAAGCCCATCATCACATTGGCCAGCGCGCTGCGCCAGGGCATCAGGGCTTCGGTCTGGAACATATAACCGGCGCGGGTGTTGATGCCGGCCAGCGGCGCACCAAAAACTTTGACCTCGCCCGACGAGGCCTGCAGCAGGCCTGCGCCTATATTGAGCAGCGTGGACTTGCCGCAGCCCGTGGGCCCGACGACCGAGACGAACTCGCCCGCGTTGATGCGCAAGGTGGTGTTGCTGACCGCGGTGTAGCGCTGGGCCGCGTCGTCGCGTGAGCGGAAGGTGCAGCTGATGTCGATCAGCTCGAGGGCGCAGGCGGTATCGGGTTCGGGCATGGCGGGAGCTTACAACAAGCTGCCTGCACGGAGATAGGCCCCCACGCTTTTCACTTCGCCTTCGGCTTCGTGTAATGCGCTGCCCCCAAGGGGGCGCTGCGCCTGCGGTCTGGCAAAGCCAGTCCCGCGGCCCCTGCTGGCAAAAGACGGGCCCCAAGCTTTTCGCTTCGTGTATTTTCGACATCAGCACGGGCGGGCTCGACCACCAGCAGGGGCGGTGCTAGGCCTTGAAGCGATCCTTCGCGCGGCGCGCAAACTCGTTGGTATAGGTCTTGGTGATGTCTATCTTGTCGGCCCTGATGCTGGGGTCGAAGCTGGCCAGCGCCTTGAGGGCCGTGCGCGCGCCGTCGTCGGGAATGATGCCGTCCAGCGAGATCGACTCGCGCACCTTGTTGAAGGACGCCAGGTAGAGCGCGCGGTCGCCCAGCAGATAACTTTCGGGCACGGTCTTGATGATGTCGCCCGGGCCGGCGGTCTGCAGCCACTTGAGGCCATGCACGATGGCATTGGCCATGGCCTGGCAGGTGTTGGGATGCTTTTGCACAAACTCCAGCGGCGCGTAGAGGCAGCCCGCCGGCATGGAACCGCCGAACACCTCCGTCGTGCCCTTGAGGGTGCGCGTGTCGCTGATGATCTTGACCTCGCCTTTTTGCTCCAGCATGGTCATCACCGGGTCGGTGTTGCTCATGGCGTCGATCTGGCCCGAGCGCAGCGCGGTCAGCGCGCCGGCCGCTGTGCCCACGCCGATATAACTCACGTCGCTGGGCTTGAGGCCGGCGCGCGAAAGCACCAGGTTGGCCATCATATTGGTCGACGAGCCCGGCGCCGACACGCCTATCCGCTTGCCCTTGAGGTCGGCCAGCGACTTGTAGTTGGGCAGGTTCTTGGTCGAGATGCCGAAGGCGATCTGCGGCGCCCTGCCCTGCAGCACAAAGGCCTGGAACATCTGGTTCTTGGCCTGCAGGTTGATGGTGTGCTCAAACGCGCCCGAGCACACGTCGGCCGAGCCGCCGACCACGGCCTGCAGCGCGCGCGCGCCGCCCGCGAAATCGCTGATCTCGATGTCCAGGCCCTCGGCCTTGAAGTAGCCCAGCTGTTCGGAAATCGTGAGCGGCAGGTAATAAAACGCGGCCTTGCCGCCGACGGCAATCGCGATCTTGCTTTTTTCGAGTTTGGGCTGGGCCCGCAGCGACGGGATGGCCAGCGTCGCCACGGCCAGCGCGGCGCCGCCGGCAAAGCCGCGGCGGGAAATCAGGGGTGGGCGGTTCATGCAAAGCCTCTTTTCTTGTGGATGGCACAAGCTTATCGAGACGTAAAAAAGCCCGCATCGGGGACATCCCGTGCGGGTTTTTACCAAAAATCAGGCGTTGCGGTTACCAAAGGTTACCGCGCGTAGCGCAGATGCTTCAGCGGTAAGCCGAAAGCAGGATCAGGATGTTGACAAACAGCGCGACGGCCCAGACCGCCGAGCGCGCCTTGGCCAGGTCGGCCACGTACATCATGATGTAGGCGATGCGCAGAAAGACGAACAGCAGCGCCATGATGTCCAGCCGCGTCTGCGCGGCCTGCAGCATGTGCGCGATGATCACCGCCGCGAAGAAAAACGGCAGCGCCTCAAAGGTGTTCTGCTGCGCCGCGTTGGCGCGGCCGCGCCAATCGGTCTGCTTGGCCAGCCAGCCGCGCGGGTTGTGGTTGTCAAAGCCGCCGTCGCGCCGGGGCGTGCTCATCATGCCGTACTTGGCGATCGCCGCGCAGGCGATCGGCAGCAGCGCCGCGATCAGCACACACCAGTAGGCAATGGTGAAACGTGCGTATGTCATGTGGGTTTTCCTTCCGTATGTTGTTGTGTCGTCGCGGGCGCCCCTCAGCGCCTGTCCACCAGCGCATGGGCAATCGTGCCCAGGTCCACGTATTCCAGTTCGCTGCCCACCGGCACGCCGCGCGCCAGGCGCGTGACCTGCACGCCGCGGCTTTTGAGCGCCTGGGCAATCACATGCGCCGTGGCCTCGCCTTCGGCTGTGAAGTTGGTCGCCAGGATCACCTCCTGCACCTCGCGTGAGGCCGGCGGCAGCGCCTCGCCGCGCTCGTCCTTGGGCACCACGCGGTCGAACAGCTTTTGCAGGCCTATGTCGTTCGGGCCTATGCCGTCCAGCGGGCTCAGTTTGCCCATCAGCACAAAGTACAGGCCCTTGTAGGCCAGCGTGCGCTCCAGCGCCGCCTGGTCGGCCGGGGTTTCGACCACGCAGAGCTTGCTGCGGTCGCGCTGCGGGTTCGCGCAGGTGCTGCAAAGCGCCTGCTCGGTCAGCGTGTTGCACAGGCTGCAGTGCCGCACGCTGTCCACCGCATGCTCGAGCGCGCGCGCGATCTGCAAGGCGCCGGGCTTGTCGTGCTGCAGCAGGTGAAAAGCCATGCGCGCGGCCGACTTGGCGCCCACGCCCGGCAGCTTGCGCAGCGCCTGGGTCAGGCCTTCAAGGGCATTGGAGTCAGCCATGTGGAGGGGAAAGCAGCCTGAAAAAGATAAAGAACAAAGGCGTAGCGAGCGGGTTCAGGGCAAGGCGCGGGTGTCAGGCCACCGGAATGCACTTGAGGTGCATGAGGATGGCCTGATCGGGACCCGCAACGCCGCCATGAACCCGCGCAGTAGCCGTTAAAAGGGTAATTTCATGCCGGGTGGCAGGCCGGCCGTCAGCTTGCCCATTTTTTCCTGGCTGACTTCCTCGGCCTTGCGCACGGCGGCGTTAAAAGCCGCGGCCACCAGGTCTTCCAGCATGTCCTTGTCGTCGGCCAGCAGGCTGGGGTCGATCTCGATGCGCTTGACGTCGTGCTTGCAGGTCATGGTGACCTTCACCAGGCCGGAACCGGCCTCGGCCGTCACTTCCACAAAAGCCAGTTCGTCCTGGGCTTTCTTGATGTTGTCCTGCATGGCCTGCGCCTGCTTCATGAGGCCTGCGAGTTGTCCTTTGTTAAACATGGGATCTTCCTTTTGAATCGTGAAATCGGGGAATGTCGGGAGTTGGAATGCGTGCTTACAAGCTGTCTTTGATCATATCGATTTAGCCGCCAGCGGCCGTATGCTGCCGGGGACAATTTTCGCCCCCCAGTCGCGCATCATGTCCTGCACCAGCGGGTCGTTCTGGATCATCTCTTCGGCCGCGCGCTGGCGCTCGGCCGCCGCGGCGCCATTACGGCGCGCCGGGGTGTCGGTGACCGGGCCGACCTCCACCACGAGCTTGAGAGCAGGGTCGCCCACATGGGTTTGCAGCGCTACCTGCAGCTTTTCGCGCGCGGCCGCCTGGTTCAGCGATTCGCGCTCCACGCGCAGCGTCCACAGGCTGCCGTCCTGGCTGCGCAGCTCCGACTGCAGGCCCAGCTCGCGCGTGAGCGCCGCCACGGCCTCGGCCGCGACCATCTGGTTGACCGTCTGGCCCCAGGCTTCGCCCAGCGGCACGGGCACCAGCGGCGGCGGTGTGGTGGAAGGCGCGCTGGCCGGTGGGCGCGGCTGTGGCGGCGGTGCAGACTGCATAGGCGCAGGCTCGGGCATGGCCGGGGCGCTGGCGCTGAAATGGGGTGCGGGCTGCGCGCGCTCGGCTTGCGCAACGGGCGCTGGAGGCGCCACAGGCGGCCTTCTTTCGACAACCGGCGCGGCTGGTGCGGCCGGCGCGGGGGCGGCAGCCATAGGCATAGGGGCCGGCGCGGGCGCAGCGGCCCGCACCACCTCAGGCTGAGGCTTTTTTCCGGGCTCGGCGGCACCCCCCGCATGGCTGGGGGCGGCCGAAGCCGAGGGCTTGAAGGCCAGCAGGCGCAGCAGCACCATGGTCAGGCCCGCGTATTCGTCGGGCGCCAGGCCCAGCTCGCCGCGGCCGTGCAGGCACAGGCTGTAGAGCAGCTGGGTTTCGTCGGCCGGCAGCACGCGCGCCAGCCGCGCCGTCTCGGCGATGTCCGGGTCGGCATCGTCGCCGCCCTCGCCCATCTCGGGCACGGCCTGCAGCACCGCCATGCGCTGCAGCACCGTCGTCATTTCCTCCAGCGTGGAGGCCGCGCTCAGGCCGTTGAGCCGCAGCGCCTCCGAGGTTTCCACCACCGTCTTGCCGTCGCCGCGCGCCAGCGCGTCCAGCAGGCGGTAGACATAGCTGCGGTCCACACTGCCCAGCATGGTGCGCACGCTGGCCTCCTCGAGCGAACCCGAGCCGAAGGCAATCGCCTGGTCGGTCAGCGACAGCGCATCGCGCATGGAGCCGCGCGCCGCGCGCGCCAAGAGGCGCAGCGCCTGCGGCTCGGCCGGCACGTTTTCCACGCCCAGCACCTGCGTCAAATGTTCGAGCACCGTCTCGGGCGCCATGGGCCGCAGGTTGAACTGCAGGCAGCGCGACAGCACCGTGGCCGGTACTTTCTGCGGGTCGGTCGTGGCCAGCACAAACTTCAGGTATTCGGGCGGCTCTTCCAGCGTCTTGAGCATGGCGTTGAAGGCCGTGTTCGTGAGCATGTGGACTTCGTCGATCATGAAGACCTTGAAGCGGCCCACCACGGGTTTGTAAACGGCTTGCTCCAGCAGCTGCGCGATTTCATCGACACCGCGGTTGGAGGCGGCATCCAGCTCGGTGTAGTCGACAAAGCGGCCGCTGTCGATGTCGGTGCAGGCCTGGCACACGCCGCAGGGCGTGGCCGTGATGCCGCCCTGCCCGTCCGGGCCCAGGCAGTTCAGCGACTTGGCCAGGATGCGCGAAATCGTCGTCTTGCCCACGCCCCGCGTGCCGGTAAACAGGTAAGCATGGTGCAAACGCTGGGTCGCCAGCGCATTGCCCAAAGCCTGCACCACATGCGACTGCCCCACCATTTCAGAGAAATTTTTGGGGCGGTATTTGCGGGCGAGAACGAGATAGGACATCCGGAGATTCTAAAGTGCGGAAGGTGGTGTTTCGGGAGGATTTGCCGGACTATCTTCCCCATGGCGCAAGGGTCATTCCCAAGTCCCTTACAATCGTGGGTGACGGGCCTTCCCGCATGGTAAAGCGGCCAACCGGGTCAGGTGGGGAACCAAGCAGCCCTAACTGTGGAGCCAGTGCCGGGGTCAAGGCTCGTCACCTTATTCATTTCAAATCCGCGTTTCTTGCGGGTTTTAAGCCCAAAGCGGCTTCCGTGAACCCTCAATGTGTCAGCCTGGTGCGTCACTTCTGTTAGACCGACCATGACAAACGACACCACGATGGCCGAATTCTTTAAGAAGTAATAGACCACGGCTTTGAATAGCACTTCATTGTTTCTCCATCCCGCCGACTTAGGACTCCGCCAATCTCCCTACAGTGGTCTTCTTTGGGCGTTTTTGAGAGACTGAAACTCTTGGCTTTGTGCTTACGCCTTGTCGGGATGAAGGGCTTACAGAATTTCGCCTGCTTCGAACAGATTTCGGATTTTCAGGTACTTCAGCGGTAGAGAAGATGACACTTGTTGACGCTCCTCCTGTCGGGACATTCGCAAGATAAGGCTCGCCGTAGATTTCCTCGTAGGTTTTATAAAAATCGGGACGCTCGCGAAATTTGTGAAATAAAGGCCAAGTGTGATACGAGCGTTGGTCTAGGATTTCACCAGACTTACCAATGCTCTTCATAATTGAAATAGCTTCGTCGAACTTATCATCTAAGACACACAGCGCGAGCTTAAAGTCGCGATAGCTGGCGGACCAATCCAGCGAGGCTAGAAGTATGCTGGCCTCTTTCTCGTGCTCGGAAAATTTGAGAGCTATCGCTACATTCACAACGCGAATTCGATAGTCAATCTCAGCAACATTTTTGCGCATCGGTTCCGAAAGAGAAAATTTTCCAAGCTCAGCAGCCGTCCTCCATCTTTTCTCCTCTAAGCAGTTGTATAAGTTTTCGTTCAGTGAGGTATGAAGTTCAGTACTTTCACGCGGAAAAACCTTACTCCACAACGTATGACAAAGCATGTATCCGACTTTTGACATAACTTGAATTGCACGTCCGATATAGCGCATATCGACACGCAGCGAGTCGCCATTTTTAGGACGTTCCTGAAATTCCCAGCCCTCCCGTTCGCACACCGACAAGTACTGATCGCTAACCATCCCGTCGTTGTGAGTGAAGATGTTTCGTCGTTGGCTAAGTTCTACGAACTCACCCCATTCTGGAAATTTTCGAAGTGGGAGACCGAATTTTTTCTCCAATTGAGTGAATTGCTCAACGTAGCTATCTCTACGGAATGTCTCAATTTCCTTATCGAGCATCGCCCTTTTAACCGCTTCGAGGTCCTCGTATTCCAATAGATCTTTCAGCGAAATTTCTCGCGAAATTCCTTTTAAAAGATCGGCATTTCGAAGATATATTGTTTTAAGCAGGAGCCCCATGAACGCATCGAACTCACAGAACATCTGCATAAAAAGACTACGGGCTAAAACCGGAAGGGCACGGTTTCCAGTAACCTCGTCCAGCTTCTTGATTGTTGAAGTGAACTCAACAAAGTCGCGCGTAGTTTCGAGGGTGATTTCGTGTTTTTCTCCAGGCTTCGCGGATTCTGGGATGTAGTTTTGTAATTTTTTTTGATGCTTCTTTATTTCATCCGATAGCCACTTCGATAAGTGAGGCATTACGATTTGCACGGTTTGCCCAATGTTTCGAAGAGAGCCTAGATAGCTGCTAGTGAGCGCGTGCAATGGATGACGCTCTTGCAGCGTGGCCAATGCAACCCCTAAATCTTCTTTTGCAATCAATGTGGGATTGACGGGGGAATCGCTGGGGGGGAGTGATTCATCGGATTCGAGTTTGTCATTCATACGAACTCCAGGACTTATAGTTTCTAAAGCTATCGCGGTCGACCTAATCCCTCCAACCAGCACACTGCCCATTCGGTTTGCGATACCCGGGCCCGCCTCTGGACCCGCAGTCACGGCTTCCGCCGCCTCCGCTACGCCCTCTCGAACTGCTGCGCTTACCGCCGCTTCTACCCTTCGCAGTCGCTTCGTTACCGATCAAAGCGGCCATCACCCACGCGGCAAACAATCGCCGCTTCATTTCTTCGTTCCCTCTTTGCCGGTATAGGGATTGGTGTTTCCCTTGTGCGTGTAGTTGTCTTGGGTGGTCGAGTTGGGATTGGTCGCGTGGCTGGGCGCGACATAAGTGCCGTCTTTTTTGGTGTAGCCGTGGATCGAGTGGTTCTGGCTGTTCACATGCCCGGAGGAACTGTGATGGGAGGAACTGCTGGAGTGACTTCCCGAGCTGAGATGCCCACCGCCACCGCCTTTTGCGTAAGCCCCTAGGGAAATGGTGCAAAGCACCAAAAGAATCAATGTTGTTTTCATGCGCGTATCCCATGTCGCCCGGAATGGGCGCCCTGAGTCTGCGCTTTAGTTTTGCGGCGGGCATCATCTACTTGGACGAGATGATGGAGAAACCGGGGGTTTTCCTGAGGCCTGATCCCGCTACAGCCGCTGCTCCACATGCCGCATCAAGCCCTCGCAAGCATCCTCCACCAGGTCCAGCACCTGCTCAAAACCATCCTTGCCACCATAGTAAGGATCAGGCACCACCGGGCTATCGTGCGTCAAACAGAACTCCGTGAGCCTGCGCACTTTGTGAAGATGCTCAGCGGGACACTCGTCCTGGACCAAAGCCAGGTTGTCCCAGTCCATGGCCAGGATCAGGTCGTGGCGCTCAAAATCCGCCTCCGAGATCTGCCGGGCCCTCAAGCCTGAGAGGTCATAACCCCGCCTGGCCGCATGGGCCTGGGAGCGCTCGTCGGGCGGATTGCCGGGGTGGTAGTTGTGGGTGCCGGCGGAATCAACCTGCACTTTTTCGCCAAGGCCGCGCGCCATGACTTTGTGCAGAAACACGCCATGGGCCGTGGGGCTGCGGCAGATATTGCCCATGCAGACAAAGAGGACGGAATAAGGTTTCATGTGAGGGGTGTGGGCCGAAAACTGTCCTGCGAGGCTGGCCCTGCGGCCTTAATCTACCAGAGCGGTTTCGGGTTTTCCGCCTTGCCCCGCGGCCATCCGAGCCGCCGGGCCTGCCGAAAGGGCCATAGCCACAGCCACCCCATGCGTATACAGTCCACTGAACTACAGGACAACAATGCCATGCTGATGACCTGCATAGGGGGCCCTCTTCACGGGCTGCAAGTGGGACTTGCCGACGACGCCCGGGTGTATGAGGTGCAGGACGGCAAGCCGCGTGCGCGTTATTTGCGGCAGGTGCCGTCGCAGCACTACGACCCGCAAACGGGCAACGCGGGCTCCACGGCCTTCTTTGCGCTAAGTTCGCTGAGCGGGATGGAGGTGACGAACCTGATCATCACCCACCTGGAAGGCTTTCGGCCCCGGGTTTTGCCGGTCGCGTCAAAGCCCGTCTGACGCACGCGCGTCCACACCCGGCAAGAAAGATCCATCGAGGGCGGCCGGCCGGCTGGCCTGCATCCCCGGCACCACGGCCGCGGGGTGGTCGCGCTCGGCGCGTTCCTGCATCAGCGCCAGGTGCAGCTGGTGCAAGGCGTCCACGCACTCCAGCACGATGGACTGGACCATTTCCGCGGCCTCGCCGGCCTGCGACCTTTGCGGGGCCGCGAGCTTTTCACCGACGCTGAGCATCAGCCTGACCATGACGGCGCGAAACAGCAGGTCCCAGTCGGTGATCGCGACGTCCAGCGGGTAGTCGGGCAGGAGCGCCTCAAACTGCCGCGCGCGGCGCGAAGCGAGAAGGGCATCGTGGCCGCGCTCGCCGTCGCCTGCGGCCCAGTCGCGCAGGACGTCCAGTACAGCGGCGCTGGCACCGGGCACCTCACGCCGGGACTCCGTCAGGAACCTGGTTGAATTCAGCATGGCCAAGGCCGAGCGTGCCAGCAGCTTGGGGTTGGGGGCGGGTGAGGAAGCAAGTCGGATCATGACAAACCTCGCGAAACAGGGCTGCCGCATGGCGCTGCGGCAAGGGGCGGGTGATGCGATGCGACCCGGCCCGGTTGGATTGGGCTGGGCGATCACCTTTGTCCTTTGTAGGAGGTCTAAACCTGCCCGTCGGTGCGCTGCCGCACATGTGGCGCAAAGGTTTTGAAGGCCGCGGCGGAAAGTGGCCTTTCCCAGTACAGGCGTCAGTGCAGCAGCTGGGCGTAAGTCTGGCGATCGGTCGCATAGCAGCTGCAGGTCGCGGCTTCCAGGCCGGGGCGGTCCAGCACCGTCACATCGCCGCGGTGGTATTCGATGAGGCCGCCGCGCTGCAGGGTATTGGCGGCGGCCGTGATGCCGACCCGGCGCATGCCCAGCATATAGGCCAGGAATTCGTGCGTCACGTGGAAGTGGTCGGAATGCGCGCGGTCCTGGCTCATCAGCAGCCAGCGGGCCAGGCGCTCGGTGGTCTGGTGAAAGCGCAGGCAGGCGGCCGAAGCAGCCTGCTGCGCCATCAGCACATAGAGGTAACGGTTCATGCCGCGCTGCAGCGGCAGGCTGCGCGCCAGCTCGAGCCGGAAGGCCGGTGTGCCGATGCGCCAGGAGGCCCCGGCCCCCTGCACCACCGCATGCAGCGGCGCGGTGACGACGCCCAGCGCAAGTTGCGCGCCCAGCATGCCTTCACGGCCCACCATGCCGACTTCCACCCCAGGACTGCCTTCGACCAGGGCCACCAGCGAGACGAAGCTGTCGACGGGGAAGTAGACGTGGCGCGTGGGTTTGCCGGGCTCGCAGAGCACCTCGGCCAGCGCGAGTTCTACCGGCTCGCAGACGGCCAGCAGGCGCAGGCGGTCCTTGCGGGGAAGGCGCTCGATGAGGTGGTTTTCGACAGGGGCCAAAATGGCTCTCCAGTTAAGAACCTGTTCACGGCCTAAACGGCGCCGCGCAAGCACCTTCTCGGGATGGGATGCAAGGCGCGGTGCGCCAGCCCATAGCATCGCTATGGGCCAGCGCCGCAACGCCGCAGACCGCCCGAGAAGGCGCTTGCCCTCCGGGTTAGGGTGAAATCGGGCGATTGAGCCACCCAGGCCCTTGCATGGGCATTAGCCCATGCGGCGTTCCCGGCCGGCCCACTCATCCCGATTGCACCCTAACGCGGCTCCGTTTAGGCCGTGAACAGGTTCTAGGACATCCCGGATGTGCCGGGCCAATGACAAGGCCGCGCTACTGTCGTCAGTTCAATTCGGTGCCCCAGTATGCACGACGCGCCGCACATCGCACCGTGTGCCAGCGCACACAGCCCGCAAGCGGGCCGCTAGACCGCGAGCTTGTCGGGCAACAGCCGGTCGTATTCCTTCTTGACCACGGCATAACATTCGCAGGTGCGTTGCTCCAGGCCCGGGCGGTCCAGCACGGTGACGCGGCCGCGCGAATAGCGGATCAGCCCGAGGTGTTGCAGCTTGAGCGCGCCTTCGGTAACGCCTTCGCGGCGCACGCCCAGCATGTTGGCGATGAGCTCCTGCGTCATGACGAGTTCATTGCCCTGCAGGCGGTCCAGGCTCAGCAGCAGCCAGCGGCACAGCTGCTGGTCCAGCGAATGGTGGCGGTTGCACACGGCCGTCTGCGCCATCTGCGTGATCAAGGCCTGGGTGTAGCGCAGCAGCAGGTGCAGCACCGGCGCGCGCTTGAATTCTTCCTTGATGGTCTCGGCCTTGAGGCGAAAGCCCTGGCCGGCGCTTTGCACCACGGCGCGGCTGGGGGTGGATTCGCCGCCCATGAAGAGCGAGATGCCGACCACGCCTTCATGGCCGACCACCGCGATTTCGGCCGAGGCGCCGTTTTCCATCACATAAAGCAGGGAGACGATGGCCGTGGTGGGAAAGTACACATGGGCCAGCGTGCTACCCGATTCGTAGAGCACCTGGCCCAGCGGCATGTCGACCCACTCCAGTTGCGGCGCCCAGCGCTGCCACTCTGCATCCGGCAAGGCGGAAAGCAGTTGATTCTTTCTGGGATCGGGGGAAAGGCTGATTGCGAACTCCGAAGCGGGCCTGGTTGCGAGCAGGCCTCTGGCAGAGGTCTCGCACCATCTTCGAAGTATAGGCAGTAAAGGTGTTCCGGTATGTACGCTAGCGCACAAACGAAGAAAAACCGGTTTCGGGCCTGCGGGGGGTACTTCGGCCTACCTGGCCGCCTCTTCAATCGCCTCTGTCGTCTGCAGGGCATGCTGGGCGATCTGCGCCGAGGCCAGCGCCAGAGAGGCGAGCGCGTAGGTGCCGCTGATGATGCCCTTGTAGGCGACCTCCGCCCCAATGGCGTCCTGGCCCAGGCCTTCGGTGGCGGCGATGATGCAGGCCTCGACGCTATCGAGGCCTGCGTCACCATAGAGGTCTTCGCCTTCGTAGCTCACGCGGTACTCAAACTCGTCCTGCATCATGGGTTCGATGTGGAAACGGACAATCATGGCTTCCCCTTTCTCATCAGATTTTTGATGACACGCCGAAGTGTGCGAGAACGCCCTGCCCCGCTACACGGCCGCTGGCAAAACAGGCGGTCAGCAAATAGCCGCCAGTGGGCGCTTCCCAATCCAGCATCTCGCCGGCGCAGAACACGGGCTGGCCTGGGCCTTTGAGGTTTTGCAGCTGCAGTTGCGGGTTCATGGCTTCGAACATCACGCCGCCCGCGGTGCTGATGGCTTCGTCAATCGGCCGGGTGGCGGTCACGCGTACCGGCAAGGCCTTGATGCCGGCAGCCAGGCGCACCGGGTCGGCGATCGCGTCCTTGCCCAGCAGTTCATACAGCATGGCGGCCTTGATGCCGTCCAGGTTGAGGCGGCTTTTCAGGTGGCTGGAGAGCGAGCGCGAGCCGCGCGGGTGGCGCACCTCGACCAGCACCTGTTCGGCGGATTTGTCCGGCAGCAGGTCCAGCATAAAGGTGGCGCTGCCGTGGGCGGCGATCTCGTCGCGCAGCAAATTGGACGCGGCGTACACCAGGCTGCCTTCGACGCCGGTGGCGGTGGCGATGAACTCGCCCTTGCGGCTGAAACTGCGGCCGCGCGAATCGGTGAAATGGATGGCGACCGACTTGAAGGGCTGGCCGGCGAAGCGGCTGGCGAAATGTTCGGTCCAGCCGGTGTGGGGCCGCGGGCTTTTGCCTATCAGCTCCTGCAAGAATTCGCGGCGGGTTTCGCCGGGCTCGGCAGCGGCCTCCTGCAGTTGCGCGGGGCTGTCGGGCCGCGCTGCAACGTCAAACCCGCAATTGGAAGGCAGCAGCGGCGCAATCGCCACGCCGCGCGCGGCCAGCAGCGGCACCCAGACGCCGTCGGAGCCCAGCCGCGCCCAGCTGCCGCCGCCCAGCGCCAGCACCACGGCATCGGCCTGTACCAGCAGCTCGCCGGCGGGCGTTGCGAACTTCAGCGCGCCGTCTTCGGCCCAGCCCAGCCAGCGATGCCGCATGGAGAACTTGACGCCGGCCTGGCGCAGGCGCTGCAGCCAGGCGCGCAGCAGCGGCGCGGCCTTCATGTCCTTGGGAAACACGCGGCCCGAGCTGCCGATAAAGGTTTCCACACCCAGGGCTTCGGCCCAGGCGCGCAGCTCGGTGGGGCCGAAGGCGGCCAGCAGCGGCTGCAGTTGCGCGGCGCGCTCGCCGTAACGGCCCACAAAGGCCTGCGGCGCTTCGGAATGCGTGAGGTTGAGCCCGCCTATGCCGGCCAGCAAAAACTTGCGGCCCACCGAGGGCATGGCGTCATAGACCTCTACCCTCAGGGCCGCGCCGGCGCCAGCCAATACCTCGGCGGCCATCAGGCCGGCGGGCCCGCCGCCTATGACGGCCACACGCAATGCGGCGGCCGGGGTGGAGTCAAGAGGGGATGCGCCAGGTGTCAAGGAGGTTCCGCATGCAGCGGCCACAGGTTAAACAGGAAAATCGGAATGTTCGCGGTCGCGAACACAAAGCGCCTCAAACGGGCGCGGCTCGGCGGAACAGGATGGCCCGATTATTACAGGGAGAGGCCGCTGGGATAGCGACCGGCCACCGGTCCTTACATGGGCGGCGCAAAACCATTGCGCCCGACGATCACGCGCAGCGCGGTCGGCTTGCCGCCCTGCTCCTGGGCGGTGATCATCACTTTGGCGCCGGGTACCAGCAGCGTGTTTTCGTCGGCTTTGCCGGGTTTGAAGGAGACCACGGGCGCATCGGGCGGCACGATGACGGTTTTTTCGCCGTCCTTGTAGCGCAGCGTGAGCTTCTGCCCGCCGGGCACCGACGTGGGCGCGGCGGCCAGGTCGGCCACGGTGGCATTGGTCATGGTGCTTTCGGGCCGCAGGTCCCAGGGGCGGTGGCCTTCGCCGGTGCCGCGCGCGGCTTCGGGAAACACCACGACTTCAAGCGCCAGCTGGCTGCCGTCGGCCTGCGGCATGGCGGCCGTGCCTATATAGCTGCCGGGCTTGATGTCGGCCAGCGCGAGCGGAAAGACTTCCGAGACATCCATCGTGGCGGGCCGCGCCAGCGTGATGACTTCGCCGCTGCGCTCCCGGACCGTGAGGCTGGTGGCATCGACTTTTTCAATCGTGGCGCGCAGGCGCAGCGTGGGATTGGCCGGTGTGGGGCTTTGCGCCAGGGCCAGCGGCAGGGTGGCCGCCAGGGCCAGGGAAGCGGCGAAGTGCTTGAACATGGGGTGCCTTTCAGCCGGCATGAAGTGGAAGGAATAGGAATGGGCGCCGGACAGGCCCGGTGTGATCAGTCAACCAGGACCACAGTTCCCTGCCCCGTCAGAAAAGCCGCTTTGACCGGCGCGCCGGGGTAAATGCGCTGCACCGCCGCGCGGTAGGCCTGCAGCTGCGCAACCAGCGCGGGCTGGCGCTGCGGGGCGCTGGCCGATTTATAGTCCAGCACCCACCAGTGGCCTTCATGGCCGGCATCCTTGCGCTGCACCAGGCGGTCCAGCCGCAGCGCCTGGCCGGCGTAGACCAGATCGACTTCATTGCCCTGCCAGGCCAGCACCTCGGGCCGCCAGGCCCAGGCACCCTCGCCGGCCAGGATGCGGCCGGCCAGCGCGGCCGACTGCGCGGCCTGGGCCGGGCTCAGGCGGAATTCGCGCGCCACGGCTGCCACCTGTTCGGGCAACAAGGCGCCGCCCCATTCGAGCAGGCGGTGCATGGCCTTGCCTATGCGGGCCTTGAGCGAATCCTCATCGAGGCTCTCCACGGCGGGCGGCTGGAGCATCAGGGCCTGGGGCAGCTCGGGCAATTCGGGCAGGTAGAACACGCCGGCATCCGCCGCGTCCGGGCGCCGGCCCGCCGTTTCATCGGCCACAGGCGCGGGCAGTTCGCCCAGCAAGCCCTGCAGGCGCTGCCACCAGCTTTCGGTGGTCACGCGGTGCGGCTCGATGGACGAAATCACCAGGGTGTGGCGCGCGCGCGTGAGCGCCACATAAAGCGCATTGAGTTCTTCACGCTTGCGGGCGGCCTGCTCGGCGGCCAGGGTGTCGGCGGCGCAGGCCGGAGGCCGGCTTTCGCTGACCAGGAAGACAAACTTGCGCGGCTCGGTGGCCTCGCCGGGCCAGTCGACCAGCACACCCATGCTGTCGGCATTGCGCTCGACGGTGTCGGTGTCCAGCAGCAGCACGGCCTCGGCCTCCAGGCCCTTGGCGCCGTGAATCGTCAGCAGGCGCACGGCTTCGCCGCTGACAGTGGCCGGCGCCTGCGTGCCGCCGGCCTTGAGGGCGCGCACAAAACCATAAGGCGTGGCGTAGCGGCCGCCGTCCAGCTCCAGCGAGACGCCCAGCAGCGCGCGCAAATTGGCCAGCACCGCGCCGCGCTGGGCCGTGGGCGCCGCGGCGCCAAAACGCGCGAGCACGTCGCCGTCGTCGTAAATGCCCTGCAGCGCGTCGTGCGGCGGCAGGCTGTCGAGCCAGCTTTTCCAGCGCGCCAGTGTTGCGCCCAGGCCTTGCAGCTCAGGCACCAGCAATTCATCTTTTTGCAGCAGCTCATACCAGGGCTTGCCGTGTTCGCGCTGCAGCAAAGCCAGTTGCACCAGTCCATCATCGGACAGACCGAACTGCGGCGAACGCAGCGCGCGCGCCAGCGACAAGTCATGCTGCGGCGAGACCAGCACGTCGAGCAAGGCGACCAGGTCCAGCACCTCGCAGCAATCAATGAGCTCGGTTTTTTCGCCGACCTGAGCGGGAATGTGCAGCGCGCGCAGTTCGTCCTGTAGCGGCAGCAGGCCGGCGCGCTTGCGCGAAAGCACCATCACGTCCTGGGGCCGCAGCCCGCCGGCGATCTGCTGGGATATCCAGGCGGCGGCTTGGCGCGCTTCGCGCGTGCGCAGGGTTTCCTCGGGCAGTTCGCGCGGGGTGGTCAGGCTGTCGCGCCAGCCGGCGGCCAGCGGCGAGGCTTCTTCCTCGTCCTTGTTGCGCGGAACCGGCGGCAGGCGGCCCACGGCGCCGGCCAGGCCCGAGGCCGTGGTGTGCTCGCGAAAGCCCTCATAGGCGTCGGCTTCGCGCGCCGTCACCATGGCGGCGTTGACGGTGTCTATCACGGCCTCGGCATTGCGGCGCGTGTGGTCGCAGCTGAGCAGATCGCCGCCCAGGCCGTGCACCACAAAAGCCTGCGCGGCGCGAAAGACCTGCGGCTCGGCGCGGCGGAAGCGGTAAATGCTTTGTTTGGGGTCGCCCACCAGGAAGACGCTGGGCGCCGTGCCCGCGCCCGAATAACCGATCAGCCACGAATACAAGGCCTGCCACTGCAGCGGGTTGGTGTCCTGGAACTCGTCGATCATCAGGTGGCGTATGCGCGCGTCCAGGCGCTCCTGCACCCAGCCCGAGAGCACGGGGTCGGCCAGCATCAGCAGCGCGGCGCGCTCGACGTCGTTCATATCGACCCAGCCGCGTTCGCGCTTGAGGGCGGTGAACTGCGCGATCAGCACGCGGCTCAGGCGCGCCATGCGCTGCTGGTGCTGCCAGGCGTCGTGCTGCTGGCGCGCCGCCATCACACGCAGCACCAGGTCCTGGGCGATGCGCACCTGTTCGATGCCGATGATTTTTTCGCCGAACTTGCGCGGCGTGCCTTTTTCGGTCAGCAGGGCCGCGATGGCCGCCGGGAAGTCGCCGGCCGTCAGCGCCTGTTCGAGCTCCACGCCCTTGGCCGAAAAAGTCGGCGCGCTCGCGCGGCCCAGGGCCATGGCGGCGTCCCTCAGGGTCTGCCGGTGAAAGCGGTTGGTGCTGAGAAGTTCTTCGGGTTCGTCAAGCCCGCCGAATTCGGTGAACTGCGCCGCGAAGGGCTGCACAGAGGCGGCGATCACGCCTTTTTCGTCGGCCAGCGTGAATTCGGTGCGCTTGTCGAGCGCAGCCTGCAAAGCCTTGTCGGTCTGGAAGCGGCCGTGGGTGAGCACCACGGCCTCGAAGTCGGCCTTGAGCGCGGCGTCAAGCGCGACCGCCGCGTAAAAACGCCGCCACACCAGGGCGCGCGCGGGCGCGTCGTCTTCGAGCAGCTCGTAGTTGACGGGCAGTTCCAGCCGCTGCAGCACCGCGACCGGCGCGCTGCGCAGCAAGGCCGCGAACCAGCTGTGGAAGGTGCGTATCTGCACTGATCGCCCGCTGGCCAGGATGGAACGGTAGAGATTGGACAGCTGCTCGCGCAGCTGTTGCGCGGCCTGCCGGCCCTTGGCGCCGGCCAGGTCCAGCTGTACGCCGCGCATTTCAAGCTCGCGCTGCAGGGTGGCGTCGTCGGCGTGGGCAAAGGCCTTGAGCCAGTCGTCCAGGCGCTCGCGCATTTCGCCGGCGGCTTTTTTGGTGAAGGTGATGGCCAGGATTTCATGCGGCAAGACCTGCTGGCCGGGCGCGGCCGTGGCACCGTCCAGCAAGGCACGCACGATGCGCGAGACCAGCATCCAGGTCTTGCCGGCGCCGGCGCAGGCCTCGACCGCGACGCTGCGCCGCGGGTCGCAGGCAATCGCATAAAAAGCCTCGGCCGAGACCGGCTCGCCGTTGCATTCGTAGGCGGCGGTGTGGGCGACCAGGGTGTTGGCCGGTGGTGTCATGCGCCCTCCTCCCCGGCGGTAGCGTCCTCGTCCAGACTCCAGAAATCTTTGCGGCATAAACCACGCGCGGCGCAGTAGTCGCAGGCTTTGCCTTCACCCAGCGCCGGCAGGGCCGCGCCTCGTGCGATGCGGGCCATGTCGGTGAGGATGCTGTCTATCAGTTCGTCGCGCAGGCCGACGATCTCGGGTTGTTCGTAAGTTTTGGTCGGCTCTTTTTCGCCGAGGTTGACATAGGCCGCGGCCAGGGTGTCGTCGCTCATTAGCGCGGCGTAAAAGGCCAGCTGGGTGTCTTCCTGGCCGCCCTTGATGCGTTCGGCGGTGGTGGCGCGCGGCTCGGTCTTGTAGTCGATCAGCAGCGCGTGGCCGTCGGCCTGGCGGTCTATGCGGTCCAGCTTGCCGAGCAAGGTCAGCTCGCCCAGCGGCATTTCGCGCCAGACCTCGGCTTCGTCAAAGCTGGCGCCGCTAGCTTCGTGCCCGGCCAGCCATTCGAGGTAGCCTTCGCGCACGCCGGGCCAGGCGGCGGCAAAAGGCAGGAATTCGCTTTCAGTGAGTGCCAGTTCCTGGGCGGCGCGGTCCGCCGCCGCATCCATCATGCTGACGCGGACGGCCGGGTCGCCGGTGGGCTGCGCTTTCAGCGCTTCATGGAAATGCCGCAGCAGGCCGTGCAGCCAGTTGCCGAAGTCGCGCTTGCCGAGTTCGCTTTCCAGCTCCTCGGGCTCCTGCAGCTTGAGCTGGCGCAGGGCAAAAAAGCGGTAGGGGCAGCGGCGCAGGTCTTCATAGGCGCTGGCCGACAGCCGCGTGAGGGGCAAGGCCTCGCCGGTCGGGAAGGGGTGCGGTGTGGGCTGGATGTCCACGGCGCGCAGGCTGCGCGGGTCGGCGGCGGCTTGCGTTTCTTGGGGGGCGTCGTCCTGCGCCAGCAGCAGTTCCTGCACAAAACCGCTGGGGATCAGGTGTTCGCCGGCCTCGCTGCTGCGCCACAGCACGTCAACCCGCGGCGCCTGCAAGGCGTAATGCCAGGCCTGGCGGGCCGCGGCGGCCAGGGTCTCGCGCGAGGGCAGGCCCAGCAGCTCGCGCTGGGTGGGCGTCCAGGGGCCGGCGGGCTCGGGCGAGACCGGCAGGCGGATCTCGTCGCAGCCGGGCAGCACCACGGCGCGCATGGGCCGGCCCAGCAGCTGCGGCAGCGGCAGGATCACGACCTGCTCGGCCGCCGGATGCGGCGGCGCGAACTTGCCCCCTTCGAGTGCCTGGTTGGCCCATTGGGTGAAATCATGCAGGCGCATGACCGGCGAGGCCTGGAATTCAATCTCGGCGCCCTCGTACAAGCGCAGCACCTCGAGCACGGCCTGGCCGGCTTCGTCTTCGGCCAGCGCCTCCCACTGGCCGGCCGATTGCAGCGCGGCACGCAGGTCGCGCAGCCACACAGCCAGCGGGCGGGCGCGGGCCAGGGGCGCGCGCAACGCATTGGCCTGCAGGGCCAGCGGCTGGGTGGCCATAAAGGCCGGTGGCACGATGTCTTCGGCGGCAAATTCCGGCAGGTCGCGCCAGGCGCGCACGCCGACGCGGCGCAGCTCGGTTTCGGCGGCGGTCACCAGCATGGGCTCAAAGGCGGGCGCATTCTTGAGCCAGTCGAGCACGGCGTCTGTCGAAGCATCCCAGGGCAAGGCGCGCAGCAGGCTCATGAGGCCGGCGGCGGCGCGCGTGGTGGACAGCTTCCAGCCGGTTTCATCGCGCATGGCGATGCCGCGCTCGGCCAGCATGGCGCCCACGCGGCGCGTGAGCTGGCGGTCCTGCGCGATCAGCGCGACCGGGCTGTGGCCTTGCGCCAGGTGGGCCAGCACGCAGGCGGCGGCGCGGCCGGCTTCGTCTTCGGCGTCCTGGGCGGCATGCAAGGCGGGCGGCGGGCCGGCTTCCAGGGGAATGCACAAGGGAATGGACAGGGACAGCTTGCCGAAATGGGCTTTGAGCGCCTCGGTCAGCGGGTCGGCCTGGAAGCCTTCGAGCACGGCGAACAGCAGGGGCCGGGCCTGGAACAGGCGGTCGGTCGGGTAGGCCGAGGCCGCGGCCCAGGCCAGCGCAATGCGGCCCACGGCGGCTTCGAGCGCCAGCACCGGGGAATCCAGGCCCGCGCCCAGGGTCTGCGCCAGCCCTTCGCTCCAGGCGCGGCGCCTGGCCGTCATGACGGCGGCGGCCACGCCGGCCAGGCTCCAGGCGGCCTCGACCAGGCGGCTGGCCAGCGCATCCTGCTGGCTGCCCAGGCCGGCGCGCTCCAGCAGCGAGGCGGCGGTCAGCATGTCGACGGCCACGTCCATGCGCAAATCGTCGCCCGAGGGCGTGAACAGGCCCAGCGTGCCGCCCAGGCCGCCGGCCCAGTTCATGGTGGTTTCAAAGCGCGGGACAAAAAAGGTGTCGCCGGCCTGCGCGGCCCAGGCCTGGCGCGCCTGCTGGATCAGCTGCGCATAGGGCAGCAGCACGACGCATTCGGCCGGGTGCACGCCGCGCGCCTCGATGGCCGCGGCCAGCGCGGCCATGGCCTGGCGCCAGCACCGCGCATCAGGCGGGGCGGCGGTGTCGGCAAGGTCGGCGATGGAGGCTGGTGGCATGAGTAGGGTTTGCGACGGGCGACAGGGGGCAACTTGGGACGGGCCGCGGGCGGATTGAGCGGATGGCTATCAGGGTGATAGCCCCTGCCTGCCCGACCCGGCCACTTGCTTTCTGCCACAATGACTGCAACTTTAGCCCTACGTATCGTAACCATCCTAACCAAGACAAAGGAGCCGCCATGGCGAGCGAACTGATCAAACATACCACCGATGCCACCTTCGAAGCCGATGTGCTGCAATCCACCAAACCCGTGCTGGTGGATTACTGGGCCGAATGGTGCGGTCCGTGCAAGATGATCGCTCCCATCCTGGATGAAGTGGCGACCGGCTACGACGGCAAGCTGCAGATCGCCAAGATGAACGTGGACGAAAACCGCGACATCCCCGCCAAGTTCGGCATACGCGGCATCCCCACGCTGATGCTGTTCAAGGACGGCCAGCTGGCCGCCACCAAGGTCGGCGCCATGAGCAAGGCCCAATTGACCGCCTTCATCGACCAGCAACTGGCCTGAAGCTTCGCGCCGGAAAAGGAAGCACGGCGCCCCGCCGCTTCCTGACCGGCGCCCCTCCCCCCGGGCACCCGCCCCGCGCGCATGAAATTAGCCCCCGTTTCCCGCCTGAATTTCCTGTCATAATGTGCCTTATTCACCGGTACGGCCCGCGCCGCCCGGTTCGAGTTGCCGGTTTGTAAGCCACCTTCTGCGGCTTCTTTTCAAACCTCCCCCGTTTTCCATCAATGAACTCCGCAAGGAGTAATTCCATGCACTTAAACGAACTCAAGGCACTGCACGTGTCTGAAGTCCTCAAGCAGGCCGAAGCCCTTGAGATCGAAAACGTCGGCCGCATGCGCAAGCAGGAGCTGATGTTCGCCATCATCAAAAAACGTGCAAAAACCGGCGAGACCATCGTGGCCGACGGCGTGCTGGAAGTGCTGCCCGACGGTTTCGGCTTCCTGCGAGCCCCTGACTCAAGCTACACCGCGTCCACCGACGACATCTACATCAGCCCCAGCCAGATCCGCCGCTTCAACCTGCATACCGGCGACATGATCGAAGGCGAAGTGCGCACCCCCAAGGACGGCGAACGCTACTTCGCGCTGAACAAGCTCGACAAGGTCAACGACGGCCTGCCCGAAGACAACAAGCACAAGGTCATGTTCGAGAACTTGACCCCGCTGTTCCCGCGCGAGCAGTTCAAGCTCGAGCGCGACATCAAGGGCGAAGAAAACCTGACCAGCCGCATCATCGACATCGTCTCGCCCATCGGCAAAGGCCAGCGCGCGCTGCTGGTGGCGCCGCCCAAGTCCGGCAAGACCGTGATGATGCAGAACATCGCCCACGCCATCACCGCCAACTACCCCGAAGTGGTCATGATGGTGCTGCTGGTGGACGAACGCCCCGAGGAAGTGACCGAAATGCAGCGCAGCGTGCGCGGCGAGGTGATTTCTTCCACCTTCGACGAACCCGCCGCGCGCCACGTACATGTGGCCGAAATGGTGATCGAACGCGCCAAGCGCCTGGTCGAGCTCGGCAAGGACGTGGTCATCCTGCTGGACTCCATCACCCGCCTGGCCCGCGCCTACAACAACGTGCTGCCCTCCTCCGGCAAGGTGCTGACCGGCGGCGTCGACGCCAACGCGCTGCAGCGCCCCAAGCGCTTTTTCGGCGCGGCCCGCAATATTGAAGAAGGCGGCAGCCTGACCATCATCGGCACAGCCCTGGTCGACACCGGCAGCCGCATGGACGAGGTGATCTTTGAGGAATTCAAGGGCACCGGCAACTGCGAAATCCACCTGGATCGCCGCCTCTACGAAAAACGCGTGTTCCCGGCCATCCACCTCAACCGCAGCGGCACCCGCAAGGAAGAACTGCTGCTTGCACCCGAAATCCTCCAAAAATCGCGGATTTTGCGCCAATTCATGTACAACATGGATGAAATCGAGTCCATGGAGCTCATGCTCAAGAACATGAAGGCCACCAAGAACAACCACGAATTCTTCGACATGATGAGGCGAGGCGGCTAACGCCGCCTCGCCAAATATGGCCCCCACGGTCGCTCACTGCGTGTAGCTCCCTGCCCCCCGAGGGGGCGGCCCGGCAAAGCCGGTTCCGCGCGCTCATGCTGGCTTGAAGAATCCTCTGGGTGCGACCAGCGACGAAGATATCCCGCCAGTGGGGGCCGCGGGTCCGGCTTCGCCGGCCCCAGGCGCCGTCCCCTTGAGGGGAGAACAAGCTACACGCAGTAAGCTTGGACAGGGGTGCTATAATGTGTGGCTTAGCGGAAAGTGCCCAGGACTGGCTTGTGTGGCTCCCGCATCGAACAAGGAAAGATCATGAAAGAAGGCATTCACCCCAACTACCGCGAAGTTTGTTTCCTGGACCTGTCCAACAACTTCAAGTTCGTCACCCGCTCCTGCGTCAACACCAAAGAAATGGTGACCATGGAAGACGGCCGCGAACTGCCCCTGTACAAGCTCGATACGTCCAGCGAATCGCACCCCTTCTACACCGGCACGCAAAAATCCGTCGACAACATGGGCGGCCGCGTCGAGAAATTCCGCAACCGTTTCGGCAAAACCACCGCCGCCGCCAAAGAGGCCGCGCCCGAAGCTGCGAAGTAAGCTGCGAATCCTTTCGCCAGCCTGCAAAAAGCAGCCTGAATTTCAGGCTGCTTTTTTTTCGGCAAAATTTGCCGGCAGCCGCAAAACCTCGCGGCCCGGTTTGACGCAAAATCACCGATGGCCCGGGATGGCGGCCCGGCAGTCTTGCCGCCCCTCCCGCGCCCTCTCGTATTCCCCCGACTCCAACCGTTTTGAACAAACCTTCACCCGCCATCATTGCCCAGTCCGCCGTGCGCCGCCTGCCGCGGCTTGCGCTGCTGCTGTTCTGCGCGGCCTATGTGCTGCCGGGCTTCCTGGGGCGCGGGCCCTGGAAGAACGAGGACATCGCGGCCTTTGGCGTGATGCGCGAACTGGCCTCCACGGTGGCCAACTGGCTGCAGCCGCAGCTGCTGGGCCGGGCCACCGAATTTGACGCACTGGCGCCCTACTGGCTGGGCGCGATCGCGATCAAATGGCTGCCTTTCCTGGACCCGGCCCTGGCGGTGCGAGTGCCCTTTGTGGGGCTGCTGGTGCTGACCCTGCTGGCCACCTGGTACGCCGTTTATTACCTGGCGCGCAGCCCGCTGGCCCAGCCGGTCGCCTTCGCCTTTGGCGGCGAAGCCAGCCCGGTGGACTATGCCCGGGCCATCGCCGACGCCGGCCTGCTGGCGCTGATCGCCAGCCTGGGCCTGGCGCAGCTCTCCCACGAAACCACGCCGGCGCTGGCGCAGCTGGGCTTTACGGCGCTGGCTTTTTACGCCATGGCGGCCAGCCCTTACCGCCGAGCCACCAAAATCCTGGGGCCGGCCTTCGGCCTGCTGATCGGCCTGGCCGGGCTCACCCTGAGCGGTGCACCCACGCTGGCCCTGCTGCTGGGCGCGGGCGGCGCGCTGGTGGAATGGATGCACATGCACTGGGGCGCCGACCAGACGGACCCGGCAGCCAGGCAGCAGTCCTGGCACTGGGTGCTGCTGATCACCGGCATCACGCTGGGGGTCGCGCTGCTGGCCTACAGCCTGGACCTCTGGCGCTGGCGCATCCACCTGCCAGGCAGCGACGACACTTCCGCCTGGAAGGACTGGCGCAGCCTGGGGCGCCTGCTGCTGTGGTTCACCTGGCCGGCCTGGCCGCTGGCAATGTGGACGCTTTACCGCTGGCGCCGCCAGCTGGCCAGCCGCCACGTCGCCCTGCCGCTGTGGTTTGCCGCCATGGCTGTGGCCGCCACGCTGACCACCACGGCCTCGGACCGCAGCCTGCTGCTGAGCCTGCCGCCGCTGGCCGCGCTGGCCGCCTTCGCGCTGCCCACGCTCAAGCGCAGCGTGGCTTCGCTGATCGACTGGTTCACGCTGCTGTTTTTCACCGGCTGCGGCATCATCATCTGGGTGGTCTGGATCGCCATGCAGACCGGCGTGCCGCGCCAGCCCGCCGCCAACGTGGCCAAGCTTGCGCCCGGCTTCGAGCCCAGCTTTTCCTGGCTGGCCTTTGTGTTTGCGCTGGCCGCCACCCTGGCCTGGACCTGGCTCGTCAAATGGCGGGCCGGCGCGCAGCGCGCGGCCGTCTGGAAATCGCTGGTGCTGCCGGCCGGCGGCGCCACCTTGTGCTGGCTGCTGCTGATGACGCTGTGGCTGCCGCTGCTCGACTACGCGCGCAGCTTCGCGCCCATGTCGCGCCAGATCGCCAGCCTGGTGGACAAAAACGCCTGCGTCGAGATCTACGGCATAGGCAGCGCCCAGGCCGCCGCCCTGCAGTACCACGGCCGGCTTGAGCTGCGCCAGGCCGGCGCGCAGGCCAGCTGCCCCTACCTGATCGTCGACGTCGAAGCCCAGCCCACACTCAGCAGCAGGGTCAACCTGCCCGACTGGGCCTTCCAGGCCACGGTGCGCCGCCCCACGGACAAGACCGAAAACGTGCTGCTCTACAAGCGGGTCAGCCAGGACGGCCCGGCCAAACCACCCGCCCCGTCCCGCCGCACCAACGGCAAAGCCAAGCCTTGAGCGAGCTCAAGGTCATCAGCCGGCACGCGGGCACGGTGCTGGTCGGGCAGCTGGCCGTCATGGCCTTCGGCGTGGCCGACACCGTGATCGCGGGCCGCTACAGCGACGAGGCGCTGGCCGCGCTGTCGGTCGGCTCGGCCCTCTACGTCAGCGTGTATGTGGGGCTGATCGGCATCGTGCAGGCGCTGTTGCCCATCTGGTCCGAGATGCTGGGCGCGCGGCGCCATGAGGCGGTGGGTGCCTCGCTGCGGCAAAGCATGTACCTGTGCGGCTTCATCGTGGCGGTGGGCATGGCCGCCATGCTGTTTCCCGGCCCGCTGCTGCGCTGGGCCCAGGTGCCCGAGCTGATGCGGGACGAGGTGCAGCATTACCTCGCGGTGCTGGCTTTTGCCTTCGCGCCCTCGCTGCTGTTTCGCATCTACAGCACCTTCAACCAGTCGCTGGGCAAACCGCTGCTGGTCACCTGGCTGCAGGTCGGTGCCCTGCTGGTGAAGATTCCGCTGTCGATCTGGCTGGTGGCCGGCGGCGCCGGCGTGGAGCCCATGGGCGCCGTGGGCTGCGCCTGGGCCACGCTGGTCGTGAACTACCTGCTGCTGGCGCTGGCCCTGCTGATGCTGCGCACCCGGCCCATGTACCTCCCTTACCGCATCTGGGAGCGCATGGAGCGGCCCGACTGGTCGCAGATCGGCAACTTCGCGCGCCTGGGCATCCCGGGCGGCCTGGCCTACCTGGTGGAGGTGACCTCGTTCACGCTGATGGCCCTTTTTATCGCCCGCCTGGGCACGGTCGCCTCGGCCAGCCACCAGATCGCCTCCAGCGTGGCGGCGGTGCTGTACATGATGCCGCTGTCGATGGCAATTGCCTGCAGCGCGCGGGTGTCCTTCTGGATGGGCGCCGGCCGGCCGGACCATGCCAGGCGCGTGGTGCTGCTGGGGCTCAAGCTGACCGGGCTGGCGGCGCTCACGCTGGGGGGTTTTGTGGCCATGGCCGGGCCTTTGCTGGCGCGCTGGTATTCGGGCAGCCCGGAAATCATCGCGCTGGCTTCCTCGTTGCTGGTGTGGGTGGCCTTCTACCATGTGGCCGACGCGACCCAGGCCCTGACCGCGTTTTTGCTGCGCTGCTACCGCATCACCATCATGCCGCTGGCGCTGTACGGCGTGCTGCTGTGGGGCCTGGGTTTGCTGGGCGGCTACCGCCTGGCCTACGGGGGCATCGCGGGCCATGCGGCCACCCAGTCGGCCGCCAGCTTCTGGGCCGCCAGCACGGTGGCCATCGCGCTGGTGGCGGCCTGTTTCCTGGGTTTGCTGTGGCACGCCGTGAGGCGCAGCCTGCGGGTGGCGCCGGCCGCTCAGGCGGCCTGAGCCAGCTGCACCCGGCGCACACGCGCGGCCGGAAAGACGATCGAAAAACAGGAACCCTGCCCCGGCTCGCTTTCGATGTGCAGTTCGGCCCCATGGCGCTGCGCTACGTGCTTGACGATGGCCAGGCCCAGGCCGGTGCCGCCGGTCTCGCGTGAGCGGCTGCGGTCTATGCGGTAAAAGCGCTCGGTCAGCCGCGGCAGGTGTTCGGGCGCGATACCGGGGCCGGTGTCCCTGACCTTGAACTCGCCGCGGCCGTCTTCCAGCAGCGTCCAGCTCACGCGCACCAGGCCGCCCTCGGGCGTATAGCGCACCGCGTTGGTCACGAGGTTGGACATGGCGCTGTACAGCTCGGTCTGCACGCCGGCGATTTCCGAGACCGGGCCGGACTCGAACTCCAGGCGATGCCCCTGCGGCCCGATCACCGCCGACAAGGCCCTGGCCTCCTGCTCGCACTGGGCCAGCAGCGCGCCCAGCGTCATCCAGTCATTGGCGCCCGGGAAGGGGCTGCCTTCCAGGCGCGACAGGGTCAGCAAATCGCTGACCAGGGTCTGCATGCGCTGCGATTGCTGCGACATCAAGGCCAGGTAACGGGCACGCTCGGGCTCCTTGAGCGGCAGGGTCTGCAGGGTCTCGATAAAGCCGGACAGCACCGTCAGCGGCGTGCGGATCTCATGCGACACATTGGCCACAAAGTCACGGCGCATGGCTTCGGCCAGTTCCACGGCCGTGATGTCGCGCGACAGCAGCAGCTTGCGGTCCTTGCCGTAGGAATGCACATGGACCGACAGCTTCACGGGCCGCGCCGGCGTGCTGGCGCTGCCCGGGATGACCACGTCGTGCGTGAAGTTGCCGGTCGCCATATAGGCTTTGAAGGCCGGGTCGCGCACCAGGTTGGCGATGTGCTGCATCACGTCGCGCTGGGCGTCGAAGCCGAAATGCTGGCTGGCCATCTGGTTGCACCATTCGATGCGGCCCTGCGCGTCCAGCAGCACCACGCCGCTGGGCGAGGCCTGCATGGCCGCCAGGAACTCGTCGAGGCGGGCCTGGCTTTCCTGGTACTGCTGGTCGCGGTTCTTGAGCAGCCGGCGGGTCCGGTCGGCGACCTCGCCCCAGACGCCGGGCAGGCTGGGCGCGCTGCCGGCCATCACGGCGGGCGTGTCGTTGTTTTGCTCGGCACGCAGCCAGCGCAGCAGCCGGTTGATGAAGAAGCTGTCTATCACCAGCCAGACCATGGCCGCCACCGCCAGCCCTATGCCCAGGCCGAAACTCAGGCCATTGACGGTGCGCGCCCAAAAGCCCAAACCGCCGCCCACAAGCATGCAGGCGGCGAAAACAATCCACCGGTTGATCATGCGCTGGATTGTGCAGCAGCCACCGGGCTGTTGGCGGCTACCGCGGCCATCGCGGTCAGCCGGTAACCGGCGCCGCGCACGGTTTCCACCATGGTGCCCGCCGAGCCCAGGGCCTCGCGCAGGCGTTTGACGTGGACGTCGACGGTGCGCTCTTCAATGAAGACGTGGTCGCCCCAGACCTTGTCGAGCAGGGAGCTGCGGCTGTGCACGCGCTCGGCATGCTTCATCAGGTAATGCAGTAGCTTGAACTCGGTCGGGCCCAGCTTGAGCTCCTGGCCCAGGTAGGCAATGCGGTGCGTCGCGGCGTCCAGCACCAGCCCGCCCACGGTCACGCTGTCGTTCACCGACTCGGGCGCGCGGCGGCGCAGCACGGCGCGTATGCGCGCCAGCAGCTCCTGGGTGGAAAAAGGCTTGGTGATGTAGTCGTCGGCGCCGGCGTCCAGCCCGGCGACCTTGTCGGGTTCGTCGCCGCGCGCCGTCAGCATCAGGATGGGAATGCTTTTGGTGCGTGCCTGCTTGCGCCAGTGGCGCGCCAGCGCCAGGCCGCTTTGCCCCGGCAGCATCCAGTCCAGCAGGATGGCGTCGGGCAGCACGGCGTCGAGTTCGCGCTGGGCCGACACACTGTCTTCCGCCACCACGGGGTCAAAGCCGCCATGCCGCAGGTTGACGGCAATCAACTCGGCAATGGCCGGCTCGTCTTCAACTATCAGTATGCGTGGCAGGTGTTTCATTCCGTCTTTACTTTACTGCAGACTCGATCTGTTCCATAGGGGTGTGCCGCACGTCCGCACCCTTGACGATGTAAATGATGAATTCCGCGATGTTCTTGGCGTGGTCGCCCACGCGCTCTATGGCCTTGGCCACGAACAGCAGGTCCAGGCTGGGCGAAATCGTGCGCGGGTCTTCCATCATGTAAGTGATGAGCTTGCGCACAAAGCCGTCGAATTCCTGGTCGATCTGGTCGTCTTCCTTGAGGATGGAGACCGCCACCGAGGTGTCCAGCCGGGCAAAAGCGTCCAGCGCCTTGCGCAGCAGGCCGGAGGCAAGCTCCGCGGCGATGCGCAGGTCGGACGAAGGCAGGGCCCGGGCCGAGCCGCTCTCGATGATGGACTTGACCATGCGCGCGATCTTCTCGGCTTCGTCGCCGGCGCGCTCCAGGTTGGCCGTGGTCTTGGAAATCGCGATCAGCAGGCGCAGGTCGCGGGCCGTGGGCTGGCGCCGCGCGATGATGGACGACAGCTCGCGGTCGATGTCGATTTCCATCGCGTTGACGCGCGCTTCGGTTTCGATGACCTGGTTGGCGCTTTCGGCGCTGAACTGGGACAAGGCGTAGATCGCCAGGCGAATCTGCGATTCGACCAGGCCGCCGAGCTCCATGACACGCGAAGACACGCCGTTGAGTTCGCTGTCAAACTGGGTCGAGAGGTGTTTATCAGGCATGTTTTTCCCTTTGGTTTATTCGCCGCTGCGATCAGTACCGCGGCGCATGAGGCACTCAGAGCCAAGCCGGCGGGCGTCGCGGAACCGGCTTTGCCGGGCCGCAGGCGCCGTCCCCTTGAGGGGGATTCCGGCTACACGCAGTGAGCCGAGGCAGGGGGCTGGGTGGTTCATCCGAAACGGCCGGTGATGTAGTCTTCGGTTTCTTTGCGTTTCGGCTTGAAGAACAGGTCTTCCGTCGCACCGAATTCAACGAGGTCGCCCAGGTACATATAGGCCGTGTAATCGCTGCAGCGGGCAGCCTGCTGCATGTTGTGCGTCACGATGACCACCGTGTAATCGTTCTTCAGCTCGGCGATCAGCTCTTCCACCTTGGCGGTGGAGATAGGGTCCAGTGCCGAGCAGGGTTCGTCCAGCAGCAGCACTTCAGGCTTGATGGCAATGCCGCGGGCGATGCACAGGCGCTGCTGCTGGCCGCCCGAGAGGCTGGAGCCGCTCTGGTTGAGCTTGTCCTTGACTTCGGTCCACAGCGCGGCCTTGCGCAGCGCCCATTCCACGCGCTCGTCCATGTCGGAGGCGTTCAGGCTTTCGAACAGCTTCACGCCGAAAGCGATGTTGTCGTAGATCGACATCGGGAAAGGCGTCGGTTTCTGGAACACCATGCCGACCTTGGCGCGGATCAGGGCGACGTCCTGCTTGCTGGTCAGCAGGTTCTCGCCATCGAGTGCGATCGTGCCCTCGGCGCGCTGCTCGGGATAGAGTTCGAACATGCGATTGAAGGTGCGCAGCAGCGTCGACTTGCCGCAGCCCGAGGGCCCGATAAAGGCCGTGACCTTGTTCTCGGGGATGTCGAGGTTGATGCTCTTGAGGGCGTGGAACTTGCCGTAGTAGAAGTTCAGGTCCTTCACCGCAATCTTGGCGCGGGGCGCCTGGGTAGCAACTGTTGCAACCATTTGATTTCCCTTTAATTCTTGCTCCGCGTCAAAATGCGCGCGAAGATGTTAAGCGCCAACACGGCGACAGTGATCAGGAACACACCAGCCCAGGCGAGCTTCTGCAGGTTTGGATCGATGTTCATCGCGAACTTGAAAATCGTGACGGGCAGGCTGGCCATGGGAGACGTCAGGTCGGAGGACCAGAACTGGTTGTTCAAGGCCGTGAAAAGCAGTGGAGCGGTTTCACCGGCAATGCGGGCGACCGCCAGCAGCACGCCTGTCACCACACCGGCACGCGCCGCACGCAAGGTGATCGCCAGAATGACTTTCCACTTGGGCGTGCCCAGCGCGTAAGCCGCTTCCCGCAAACCAGGAGGCACCAGTTGCAACATGTTCTCGGTGGTGCGAATGACGACGGGGATGGTAATCAGCGACAAAGCCAGCGCACCGGCAAGGCCGGAGTAACTCTGGAACCGCGCGACCACAAGGGCATAGACGAACAGGCCGATCACAATCGATGGCGCCGACAGCAGGATGTCGTTCACAAACCGGACCACGGACGACAGCCAGCCGCGCGGGTTGTATTCCGCCAGGTAAATGCCGGCCATGATGCCGATCGGTGTCCCGATAAAGGTGGCAATGCCCACCATCACCAGCGAACCCGCGATGGCATTGAGCAAGCCGCCCTCATCGCCAGGTGCGGGCGTCATTTGCGTGAAGATGGACAGCGACAGCCCGCTCACGCCAAGGCGCAGCGTTTCCCAGAGAATCCAGACAAGCCAGAACACACCGAATGCCATCGCAGCAAATGACAGCGCCAGGGCGATCTTGTTAACGCGGTCGCGGGCCGCAAACCTGGCCTGGCGCGTTTCGGCCAGCGTCTTGGCGTCCAGCAGGGCTTTGCCAGTACTCATGATTTTTTCCCTTCACTTTTCTTCATGCGGCTAAGCAGCAGCTTGGACAGCGTGAGCACCACAAAGGTAATGAAAAACAGCACCAGTGCGAGGTACAAAAGCGCCGCCCTGTGCATGTCGCTGCTGGCCTCGGCGAACTCGTTTGCAAGGACGGACGTGATGCTGTTGGCCGCCTCGAACACCGATAGCGAGGCAAGCTGGTTGGCGTTGCCGATCACAAAAGTGACAGCCATCGTCTCGCCCAGCGCGCGGCCCAGACCCAGCATGATCCCGCCGATAACGCCGGCCTTGGTATAGGGCAGCACGACCTTGCCGACCACTTCCCAGGTCGTCGCACCCAGCCCATAGGCGGACTCTTTCAACAGCGGCGGCGTCACTTCGAACACGTCCCGCATCACCGAGGCGATGAAGGGAATGATCATGATCGCCAGGATGATGCCGGCAGACAGAATGCCGATGCCCACCGGCGGGCCGGAGACCAGGGCGCCCAGGTAAGGCACACCCTTGAGCATGCCCTGCAGCGGCTGCTGCACATAGGTGGCCAGAATCGGACCGAAAACCAGCAGGCCCCACATGCCGTAGACGATGGAAGGCACCGCCGCCAGCAGTTCGATGGCCGTGCCCAGCGGGCGCTTGAGCCAGGCCGGCGACAACTCGGTCAGGAACAGGGCGATCCCAAAACTCACCGGAACGGCGATCACCAGCGCAATGAGAGAGGTTGCCAGCGTCCCGTAGATCATCACCAGGCCGCCGTACTCGTTCTTGACCGGATCCCATACGCTGCTGGTCAGGAAGCCAAGCCCGTATTTGCTGATCGCCGGCCATGCGCCGATGAGCAGCGAGATCAGGATGCCAAACAGCAGACCCAGGGTCAGGAGCGCCGCTCCCTGGGCAGCCCAGCCGAAGAGCCGGTCTGCCAGCGGGCTTCTGCGCACTGGGTTGTTGGGGGGTGGTGTAGCCATATCGCGTCCGGACGATTTGACCGGGTGGTCAAAATCGGCCCGGCTCGCGGGAAGTGTAGAGGACACGTTGGAAAACCCCTATGTTCTGGACAATATGGGCAGCAATGGAATTGCCGTCTTATTTGTACGCAACGGCCTTGCCGGAGGTGTCCTTGATATCAGCCCAGGACTTTTCGATCAGCGTCTTGACGCTCGCAGGCATGGGCACATAGTCCAGGTCGGTTGCGGTCTTGTCGCCACCCTTGTAGACCCACTCGAAGAACTTCAGGGCGGCAGCGGCCTGGGCAGGCTTGTCCTGGCTCTTTTGCATCATGATGTAGGTGGCGGTCGTGATGGGCCACGAATCCTTGCCTGGCTTGTTGTTCAGGATCTGGTAGAAGGTCTTGGTCCAGTCGGCTCCGGCGGCTGCAGCCTTGAAGGTTTCGTCGTCGGGAGAGACGAAGCTGCCGCTCTGGTTTTGCATCTGCACATAGGTCATCTTGTTCTGCTTGACGTAGGCGTACTCGAGATAACCGATCGAGTTGGGCAGGCGGCCGACGAACGCGGCGACGCCTTCATTGCCCTTGCCACCTGCGCCCACCGGCCAGTTCACCGCGGTGCCTTCACCGACCTTGGCCTTCCATTCGGCGTTGACCTGGCTCAGGTAGTTGGTGAATGCAAAGCTGGTGCCGGAACCATCGGCGCGGCGAACCGGTGCGATGGCGGCGTCAGGCAGGGCCAGGCCGGGGTTCAGCGCCTTGATGGCCGCATCGTTCCAGTTGGTGATCTTGCCCAGGTAGATATCGCCCAGCAGCTGGCCGTTGAGCTTCATCTGGCCGGGGGCGATGCCCTTGATGTTGACCACGGGCACCACGCCACCAATCACGGTAGGGAACTGCACCAGGTTTTTGGCCTTGAGTTCTTCGTCCTTCAGGGGCGCATCCGAAGCACCGAAGTCCACGGTCTTGGCTTCGATCTGCTTGATGCCGGCGCCGGAGCCGACGGACTGGTAATTGATCTTGACGCCGGTGGCCTTGTTGTAGTCGGCAGCCCATTTGGAATACAGGGGAGCCGGGAAGCTGGCGCCGGCGCCGGTCACGTCCTGGGCGGTGGCCAGGGTTGCAAAAGAGGCGAAGGCGAGGCCCATCGCGGCCGTCAGGGATGCTTTGTAAGTCAGGTTCATCAGAATACCTCTGGTTGGGAATAGTTGGGAACAGTTAGAGCAGTTAGAAGCGGTCAGAAAACGGTTAGAAACAGTTAAAGCACAAGTCAGGGAACAGTCTGGGTGGATCCGGGCTGCACCAGGTGATGCGTCGACTGTAGGAATCTTGTGTGACAAGCTTGTGACAAATATGACAGTGCCCTGAGCCACCTCCACCCCTCTCGGTGTCACAAAACCTTTAAATTTCCGTCACGAATCTGTCACCGGCGGCTCCTACGCTTGGCCCTGTTCTTAATCAGGAGAAATTCCATGCTGAACCGCCGTTTTCTGGCCATTGCCGCCGCCGTCGCCGCCCTCACCGGCTGCGCCACCTCCTCTACCCCGGTTTCCGTGGCCGACACCATCGCTTCCCAGTCCCAACTGAGCACGCTCAACGACCTGGTGGCCAAGGCCGGCCTGACGGACACGCTCAAGGGTGCCGGCCCCTACACCGTGTTCGCCCCCACCAACGACGCCTTTGCCAAAGTGCCCGCCAAGACCATGGACGAACTGGCCAAGGACCCCGCCAAACTCAAGGCCGTGCTGAATTACCACCTGATCCCCGGCAAGCTCATGGCCGCCGACGTGAAGAACGGCAACAGCAAAACCGTCAACGGCGCCAATGTGGCCCTGTCCAAGGCCGGCGAATTCGTCATCGTCGAGGACGCCATGGTGCAGACCGCGGACATCTCCGCCACCAACGGCGTGGTGCATCTCGTGGACGCCGTCCTGATCCCGCCAGTCCGCAAATAACCCTTCCGCCAAGGCCGTGCGCCTTGCCTCGGCTTTTGCCCACTTCAGGCCCCTGTTTTCCCCGGAAAGCAGGGGCCTTCACAGTTTTGCCATACCTCGTCTGACATCTGACGGCGACAAACACCAGGAATTCACCATGCTCCCGCCCAATCCCCTCCTCCCCCGCCGCCGCCTGTTGCAGCACGCCGGCCTGCTGGCGGCCGGCGTTGCCGCGCCCGCATGGGCGCAGCCCGGAAAATCCGCATCGCGCAGCCTCACCGTGGCACAGGTGGTGGATTTTTCCCAGTCGCAACAGGATGTCTCCAAGGACTTCCTGATCGGCTCGCGCGCCGCCTGGCAAGACATCAATGCCAAAGGCGGCATTCGCGGGCGCCGCATCGAGCACCTGACGCTGGAAACCGACGGCACGCCGGCCGGCCTCAAGGTCGCACTCGATTCCGTCAGGGACAACCCCGCCTGCGTGGCCCTGTCCGGCAGCGTCGGTGACCTTGTCGCCGGCCAGCTCGTGGATCTCTCCCACAAGGGTGGGTTGCCGATGGCGCACGTGGCGCCCTGGCTGCAGAACTCCAGTGTCGAGATTGACGACAAGACCTTCCCGATCTTTGCGGCGCGCCAGGAACAGATGGCCTACGCGCTCAAAAGCCTCTCCACCATGGGCCTCAAGGAACTGGGCGCGATCTACGCCACGGCACAGGATTACAGCGCCTACCACGCCGACGTGGAACGCATCGCCGCAGCCCTGCAGCTCAAGTTGCTGCCGTTCAAGGGCGCGGGCGACCTGCGCGCCCTGGGCCAGAAGCTCACGCCGCGCACGCCCGCCGTGCTGCTGTTCGTGGGCGGAACGCCCGAACTGGCCGAATTCACGCAGGGCCTGGAAAAGCAGTCCCGCCAGCGCTACATCGTGGCCCTGGCGGACGTCAACCTGACGACCATGCTGCAGATGGGCGCGGCGCGCAACACCCCCGTAATCGCCACCCAGCCCGTGCCCCTGGTCAACGCCAGCCTGCCGATTGTCAGGAGCTACCGCGAAACCCTGGCGCGCCTGTTTGACGAGCCGCCCGCGGCCCTGAGCCTGGCCGGATTTATCGCCGCGCGCTACACCTATGAAGTGCTCAGCGAGGTGGACGGCCCGCTGAACCGCCAGAATGTGCTGGCCGCCTTCCAGCGCCGCGGTGCCATGAACATGGGCGGCTTCAGCGTGAGCTTCAACCCCCAGCGCCGCAGCAGCACCTACGTGACCCAGAGCATGATGACGGTCGACGGCCGGCTCATCGGTTAGGCCGAAATGCTCATGCGGGTCCCGCGCGATAGCTATGCACAGCCCTTAAACTCAGGCATGCAAAATGGAACGCTGCTCGCGGCTGTGGACCTGGGATCCAACAGCTTTCGCCTCGAAATCGGCCGCTTTGACCACGGCCGCATACACCGCACCGAATACATCAAGGAAACCGTCCGCCAGGGCAACGGGCTGGACGCCGACCGCAACCTGACGCCGGAAGCCATGCAGCGCGGCTGGGACTGCCTGGCGCGTTTCGGCGAACGGCTGGCGGGCTTCAAGAAACACCAGGTCCGCGCCGTCGCCACCCAGACCCTGCGCGAGGCGCGCAACCGGGAGGAGTTCCTCGCACGCGCCCACAAAATCCTGGGTTTTCCCATCGACGTCATCCCCGGCCGCGAGGAAGCCCGCCTGATTTACCAGGGCGTGGCGCATTTGCTGCCGCAATCCAACGAGCGCCGGCTGGTGGTCGACATTGGCGGCCGCTCCACCGAAATGATCCTTGGCAGGGGCCTGGATGCGCGCACCATGGAGTCCTACCGCGTCGGCAGCGTGGCTTGGTCCATGAAGTATTTCCCCGAGGGACAGTTCACCGCGCGCGCCTTCACGACTGCCGAGGTGGCCGCCAAGGCGGTGCTCGATGAGGCCGTCAATGCCTACCGCGCCGATACCTGGGACACGGCCTACGGCTCCTCGGGCACCATAGGCGCCGTCAGCGACGTGCTCACGGCCGCGGGCTGGCCCGCGGGCCAGGTCACGCGCGAGGGCCTCGATTGGCTGCTGGACCGCCTGCTCAAGGCGCAAAGCGCCGACCGCCTGAAACTCGACGGCATGAAGGACGACAGGCGCGCCGTCATAGGCGGCGGCGTCAGCGTGCTGCGCGCGGTCTTCGAGCTGCTGGGCATTTCGCACATGGAAGCCGCCCAGGGCGCCCTGCGCCACGGCGTGCTTTACGACCTGCTGGACCGCGAACACGACCTGACGGACCTGCGCTCCACCACGGTGCAGCGCCTGGCCAACAAATTCAGCGCCGACCCGGTGCAGGCCCAGCGCGTGAGCAAGGTGGCGCGCCACCTGTTCGCGATGGCCGGCGCCGGCCTGGCCCCAGCCGATTCCGCGCGTTTCCAGCGCAAGCTCGAATGGGCCGCGCAATTGCATGAAATCGGCAGCCAGATCTCGCACAGCGACTACCACAAGCACGGCGCCTATATCCTGGACAACGCCGACGCGCCGGGTTTTGCCCTGCCCGAGCTGCACCGCATCAGCCTGCTGGTGCTGGGCCACCGCGGCAAGCTGCGCAAGCTCGAAATCGACTTCGAGGACCGGGTGTTCATCCAGCAGTTGCTGTGCCTGCGCCTGGCCGTCATCCTGTGCCATGCGCGGCGCGACCCCGACCTCAAAGGCCTGCAGCTCGAATGCGGCGAGCAGCCCGGCCGGATTTTTGTGCTGAACTGCCGCACCGGCTGGGCGCAGGCCTTCCCGCAATCGGCCCACCTGCTGCAGGAAGAAGTGCTGGCCTGGCAGAAGACGCCGTGGACGCTGGTCGTCCCGAATCCCTGATCCATTCCTTGCCGCCCCGCCCTTCAAGCGCATGGGCACCACCCGGCGCGGCTTGACCGTTTTTGAATAAACCGTATAAACTGTATATACGGTTTATTCGACCGCACCCAAAAAGGATCAATCCATGGCTACCAGCAAAAAAGCAACTGCGAAACCCGCCGCACCGGCAAAGCCCAAGGCTCCCGTGAAACCCGCGGCCAAACCCGCCCCGAAAAAAGCGACCACCACCAAGGCGCCTGCCGGCAAAGGCACGGTCAAGAAAGCCATCGTGAAAAAGGCCGGCGCCAAGAAGCCTGCCGCCAAGCCCCAGGCAAGCGCCAAACCTGTGAAGGCCGCCAAGCCAGAGAAAACCAAAAAGCCAAAACTGGTGCGCGACAGCTTCACGATTCCCAAGGCCGAATACGTGGTGCTCGACGAGCTCAAGCAGCGCGCCGCCAGGCTGACCCGCCCCGCGAAGAAAAGCGAACTGCTGCGCGCCGGCATCAAGCTGCTGGCCGGCATCTCCGATGCTGCTTTCCTGACGGCGCTGGAGCAGGTCCCCGCGATCAAGACCGGCCGGCCTACGCTGGGCAGCTAAAACTGCACAGAGGCAAGCTCCGGCACTCGCAAGCGTGCCGGATTACCCAGCCAATCTACCAGTCAGATCCTTGCCCTTGAGGGGGAGTCCACCCATGAAGAGTCAGGCCTCAGCTCATCTTCAAGCATGGATGCTCAGCAACTTCATCAATGGTTCGTTCTTCAATCTTGCGCGACTTGCCCATGCCCAACTTTGTTCCAGTCGAATTCACAACACAATCAACTTTCCACGTGTTGTCCTCGAGCCGCATCAGGTAGCCAAAGAAGTCGACCATTTCTTCACCATTGGACTTCCAGCGCTTTTGGTAGAAGAGCCGCCCGACGCTTGCCCGTCCTTCGGCCCTCACAAAATCAAAGCCATCCAGGCTCGTGGAGTACTTTGATACCCGCTGCAACGCGGCGCCAGCCTCGCTCTCGGGAGTCCCGGTTTTGCGCAGATTCCCAAGGGTCTCATCAAGAGCAGCCTTTGATCTGAACTTTCTATAGGACGTGAGGTTTCCAGCCCGTTCCGCTTCGAGCATGCCTTTGTAGGCGGCCTCGGCTTGAACCACGAACTGGTTTGACTTTTGGGCCGTATTTGCAGCGGCTGCGGGCTGGCCAAACGCATTGCCCAGTGCACAGCCAAGGACTGCAAGCGTCAGAACCTGTCGAATATCGTTTTTCATGTCACTCCATTGAGGCCTAAGGTTAAAGACCAGTTTAACCATCACTTCGTTTCAGACGCAACTCGGCGTCGAGAAGATGAAGCAGGAGCTCTCAGCTTTCATTCCAGTTAACGTTTGACATGAGCGGTTGCCGCTAGCATGCGAAGCTTGCTTGTGAACGTCCCCTCGATAAAAGAGTCAGGCCGCAGCGGGCTACACATGGCGACTGGGAATCTGGTTTACGCCTGCGCTGCTGACGGCCAGCCGATTTGGGCAGCACGACGAAGACTGGATTGAACGACCAGGCGGTGGAACGGGGCGATGACAAAAATATAGAGACGGCCCAAGCGGTTGTGGCAATGGACCACGGTTGATAAAGTCAGGTGGCGTCTGCCTCCCGGCAAGGGCTGACCGGAGCAGAGGACAGAAAGCCTGAAGTCCAGGTGCTTGTCGTCTTCTCCAAAGACAATTTCGGTCGGACTTGTGCCGTAGATCTTGAAGATGCTAAGGCGGCCTGGCTTGCCCTGCGCGTCAAGTGACGCGAGTTGCCTCGCAGTTTTGAGGCCGACCCCGCCGACGACCGCATCCCGGACCGCCATGAGGGTGCCAACCCACGGTGCCTGATGGGAGAAGATGAACCTTGCCAACTGCTCGGGATTGGTCGACGCTCCGGGTGGAAGCTCGATTGAGTAGGCATCTGCGAGATTCGTCGATGCGTAGGCTCTGGTAACTGCCGACTCCGGAGGAAGCGATACAGGCCTTACGCGGTGCTGTTGGGTTGACATGTGTTCGAGCCAGTAGTTGGGTTCTGAGATCTAACGTTGAAGACGGCCGGCGGGCAATTCATGCCACACTCTTGACCAAGCCAAGACTGCGCAGATTCGCCTCCAACTCGGCGATGGTGCTCCAAGGCAAGATGGGGGAGTTTTCCCGCTCGTCGGGAGGATGAGACGGCAGTTCATCAGACCACCCGCCGCAGCCGACCAGCGGAAGCAAAGGCCGTTTGTGGAGCCACGCCAGATGCACCTCGGATTTGGTACCCGCGCGGCCACCGATGACGATGCAGGCATCGCCCGCAAGCGCCATCAGGAGGTTACGGGCATCTCCCATCCCGCAGGGCAATACAACCGTGGCGGGCCAATCCGGCGCGGGCATCTGGTCTGGCGGCACGATGCTGAGCACCAGGCCTTTTGCCTCAATGGCGCGCTCGGCAGCAACCCTGGTTGCGGGACTGCCGCATCCGCTCACAACCGTGATACCCAGTCTGGCCAGCGCCTCACCCGCCTCACCGGCGAGTTCATAGGCGCGGGAACCGGGCTCGGCGCTGCCGAGTACGCAAACCTGGGGTTTTCGACGAGAAATAGTCATGGGAGGATTGAGTCTACGGTGGTGCAGCTTTTGCGCACGCAAACGCCGGATAGGGCAAATGCGTCCGTTCGGAACGCCTTGTCATTCCGCATTTTGTTTCATCACTTTAATACTCGCTTTCACCAGTTTCTTTATCAACGCCTTTGGTATTGGCTCATCAACCGGGAAACTGACAATCGCCTTGGTCTTGGCATAGACACCAATTTCTTTGCTGTGGTCTTCGAGCACCGGTGGGCGCACATGGAGACGGACAAATGGCTTCTTATAGCTAAACCAGGCAAACATCCCGTTGTAGTCATAGCCTTCATAGTAGTAGCCCGGCATCTGAAAATAGCTGACCGTTTCTGAGCTGCCGGGAGAAGCGCTTTGAATAGCATCGCGCATGTCCTCCAGTTGGGGGCGTACCTCTTGCGGGCTGGCTTTGATGTACTCGTCAACGCCACCAGGTACGACGATCTTCGTTGCGCTGCTGGATTTCTTCGCCATAACTCGTCTCCACGTGTGGTTGTGCGGCATAACGTTTGACATGAGGGGCCGCTGGACGCAAGCAAAGCTCGCTGGAAGACGCCCGCTCGATGGAAGGATTAAACGCCGTTCTCACAGCTACGCCGACTTCTCAAGCTCGAGGTTGCCCTCGATGAACTTGAGCTTGAAGACCAGCCGGGAGATGCGCCATCTGTCCGGGAAGAGCTGCAACTGCAGTTCGTACGTTCCCACAAAGATGCGGGTCTTGAGGCCGATTGCATTGCCCCGGTGGTGGAAGGCCACGCCGTGGCATCTGACAAGCGCTTGATTACCACTGATCTCAGTTCGAAGGTTGCCAACCTGATGGTGAACGCGGTCGAGCGGTTTGAATCCGGCAGCCCACGCCTGAGCCACCTGGTTTGGAGTCATTTCGGTCGGCGTTCCACCGACCATGGAGGTCATGTCGAGCGTAAAGGGACTGGTAAAACAACTCTCCAGCACTGGCCAGTCTCGTTCATCGGTGGCAACGAACATCTGAACGACGGCGTCCTCGACCGCCAGGCGTGTAGCCAAGTCAGATGGAGAAAAAGTGAGAGACATTTAAAACCCCCGAATGAATGCGCCGTATCTTGCGACGCCTAATGTAAAAATGACCGGCTCACAACAACTCGCGGCAAAGCCGCCTCCTGGGGTTGTGGGTCCATGTCGATCAACTCGTTAGATCGTTCAGTCATTTTTTCTGCCGGCATGACGCATCCACCTCCGGAATTCCTGATTGAGCAGCAGCTATGGCGACATGGGCCGCAGAGAACAGGGCGACCGCGAGTGACCTGGAGATGTGCATACGAATCCAATGCGGGTGTGACATAACGACTGGAATCTTCTCTTGGGGCATAGAGGCTCGCGATAGAAACTACTGAGGTCTAACGTGATGTATGCCGCAAAACCTGCAGCATAACGTGGCGGTTGCGATCTAATTGATCGTCATCGTGCTTGATCTTGATTGCCACGGCGGCGACTCCTTGCAGGTGTCCTTTCGATGCCCAAAGTTGAAGGTACGCGGTTGCCGGATAACGCACGCTCATGGATGAATCACTTGTTTTCCAGCGCTTGCTCCAGGCGTTCCACGTACCGCTCAGCCCAACCCTGGAGCATCTCATCTTCCTCTTCGCTGTTGAATATACGAATGACCTCATTGAAGAGTTCATTGCGCAAAGCGCTGCTCTCATCGACGTAGAGCCCGACCACTTGAATGGCCTCAACCCGCGCCAGATCAAACTCCAGGGGTTCCCGGAGCACATCAAGAAGTAACCGGGAAACATCGTTCTGGTTCGCCTCAGAATCAAGCGCTCGAATGATTTCGCATTTGCGATGATTCAAGCCGGAATCCGGCAAATGGTCCGTAGCCCACGGCATGGCTCGATACTCGGCAACAAGGTCATTCATTTGTAAGGCCTCGCGATGAATGGGCTGGAATGCATTTCACTGCTTCGCCGCCTGGCTCTTGACCAGCGCCAGTGTTTGCGAACAAACCACGTCGCGATTCGGCGCGGCCTTGATGCTCGCATAAAAGGAGTCGCCCTCTTTGCGCCCTTGAAGAAAGACTTGCTCGATGTTGACTCCGAGGCTGGCGTAGAGTTGCTCTCCGCCCCTGGTATCAGCGTCAAACCGCGCCTTGTAGGCCTTGAGCGTCTCCGCGGATGCGCCGCAATGTTCGGCGACCTGGTAAGTCTTTCCGCTGGAAAGCCCTCCGGTCACGATCATCTCCTTGATTCCGGCGGGCGCGGGCTGCGCATGGATTCCGAACGAAAGACCGGCAAGAAACACACAAACAGCCAGACGCATCTCTATATCCCCCTGTGCTTAAAGGTCGTGAATGCCGCAAAGCCCGCAGCATAACCCAAGGAGCTGCCAGCTATTTCAGAGCACTTCGGGCGACTGCACCGTCACCACCACGGTCTGGTTGTGGCCTTCGCGGTCCCGGCTGCGCAGCCACCAGAGCGCGCCCTTCTTGACAGGGCAATCGGTGGCCTGCAGGCCCAGCAGATGGGCGATGGTTTCACCGAGTATGGGCTGGTGGCCCACCACCAGGATGGGCGACTTGGCCGAAGGCCACTGCACCAGTTCCAGCAGCTGCGCGGCCGTGGCGTCGGGCGCCAGTTCGTTCCTGATCTTGTACTTGCGGCCCAGCGCGAGCGCGGTCTGCTCGCAGCGGCGTGCCGGGCTCACAAAAATGCGCGCGCCCTCGGGCAGCTGGCGGTCCAGCCAGTTGGCCATGCGGGCCGCCTGCTTCTCGCCGCGGGCCGTGAGTGAGCGCTCCAGGTCGCTGCATCCTTGGGGATCACCTTCTGGCCAGTCTTCTGCCTCCGCATGACGCCACAAGATGAGGTCCATGTCATTTGTCCTGGTGTTGGGGAGCCGAATAGCGGGCCATCAGGGCCGCCTGCGCGCCATGCCGCGGCAGCTCGCCCTGCGAACTCACACGAAGGTAGCTGCCGTCGGGCTGCAAATCCCAGGCGTCGCGCCCGTCGTGCAGGTAGGCCACCAGGCATTCGTCGATGATGCGCTGGCGAATCACCGGGTCGGTCACCGGCCAGGCCAGCTCGACCCGGCGCAGCATGTTGCGGTTCATCCAGTCGGCACTGGATAGCAGCAGGGTCTCCTCTTCGGCGCAGCGGAAGTAGAAGACGCGCGAATGCTCCAGAAAGCGGCCAATGATGGAGCGCACGCGGATGTTGTCGGTCACGCCCGGCACCTGGGCCGGCAGCATGCAGGCGCCGCGCACGATCAGGTCGATCTTTACGCCGCAGCGCCCTGCCCTCACCAGCGCCAGCATCAGGTCTTCATCGGTCAGCGCATTCATCTTGGCCACCAGGCGCGTGTCCTTGCCCTGCAGGGCGGCCGCGCCCAGCGCATCGATTTTTTCGATCAGCTTGTGGTGCAGCTGGAAAGGCGCGAGCAACAGGTGGTGCAGCTTGGGCAGGCGGCTCTGGCTGGCCAGGTGCACAAACACGTTGTCGATGTCGGCCGTCATCAGCGGATCCGCCGTGAGGTAGCTGATGTCGGTATAAAGCCGCGCCGTGCGCGGGTTGTAGTTGCCGGTGGACAGGTGTGCGTATCGCGCCAGCTGCCGGCCTTCGCGGCGCGTGACCAGCAGCATCTTGGCATGGGTCTTCAGGCCCACCACGCCGTACACCACCTGCGCGCCTATGGATTCCAGCATTTCCGCCCAGTTGATGTTGGCCTCTTCGTCAAAGCGCGCCTTGAGCTCCACCACCACGGTGACTTCCTTGCCGCGCCGCACGGCCTCGCGCAGCAGCACCATCAGCTCCGAATCGGCGCCGGTGCGGTAAATCGTCTGCTTGATCGCCAGCACCTGCGGGTCGTTGACGGCCTCGCGCAGGAAGGCGAGCACGCCGTCAAAACTCTCGAAGGGCTGGTGGATGGACACGTCGCCTTCCTTGAGCCGCTCGAAAAAGGACTGGCCTGGCTGCAGCTGCGTCGGGTAGCAGGGGCGGTAGCTGGGGAACAGCAGCTTGGGATCGTTGACCAGGTCCACCAGCTGCGTGAGGCGCACCAGGTTCACCGGGCCGTGAACGCGGTACAGCGACGGCGCCGGCAGGTTGAACTGCTTGAGCAGGAAGTTGGCCAGGTATTCCGAGCAGCCGGCCGACACCTCCAGCCGCACGGCCTGGCCGTAGTGGCGCTGCTCCAGCCCCTGGCGCAAGGCGGTGCGCAGGTTTTTGACGTCGTCCTCGTCCACCGCGAGGTCCGAATGCCGGGTGACGCGGAACTGCGAAAACTGCCCGACTTCGCGGCCGGGAAACAGCTCGGCCAGGTGGGCGCGTATCACGCTGGAGAGCGAGACGAACAGCCTGTCTTCCTTGTGGTGGCCGCGCGAGGGCATGTGGATCAGCCGCGGCAGCACGCGCGGCACCTTGACGATGGCGATGTCGTTCTCGCGGCCGAAGGCGTCATGGCCGCCTAGCCGCACGATGAAGTTGAGCGACTTGTTGGCCACCTGCGGAAAGGGGTGGGACGGGTCCAGCCCGACCGGTATCAGCAGTGGCCGCACTTCCCGCTCGAAATACTCCTTGACCCAGCGCCGCTGGGCGGTGTTGCGCTCGCCGTGCGAGACGATGCGTATGCCCTGGCGCTCAAAGGCCGGCAGCAGGTCGTCGTTGTAAAGCGAATACTGGCGCGCCACCATGTCGTGCGCGGCGGACGACAAGGCCTTGAAGGACTGCACCGAATACGGCGCCTTTTGCTCATTGGCCTGGGCCGCCGTCAGGTGGGGCGCGGTGCGGACCTCAAAAAACTCGTCCAGGTTGGACGACACAATGCACAAAAACCTCAGCCGTTCCAGCAGCGGCACATCCGGGCGCTTGGCCCAGTCCAGCACCCGCTCATTAAAGGCGAGAATGCTGTGGTCGCGGTCCAGGAACTGGACAGGGGGCGCGGCGGCGGCCACCGAAGCGGGTGAAGTGGGCATCAACAAGGCATTTACGTGTCATTAGTAACAAGTCACAGTGTTGACGTGTTTCATGACAATGGCGTGACAGTACTTTTGACTGATGGTGCACCGGCCTGAAATGGCTGGCAAGTGCTGCCCATGACCTTGTTGTGTCCAGCGGCTACGAGGAAAGACTCAAAAAGCTGGGCCGCATGGCCCCAGCTGAAGTCCAGCGCGCGTTGGCGCGCTTCATGGCGCGGCACGGCCAGCGCACCGTAACAAGCCTGTTGCAAATCTTCATTCATGACACCACCGTGACAGCTTCCGTCGGCTTTGCCGAGCACTTCCAGCGGGCCGTCGACCGGATAAGCCGCCACCGGCGTGCCGGCGGCCATGGCTTCGAGCATCACCAAGCCGAAGGTTTCCGAGCGGCTCGGGAAAACAAAGACGTCGGCCGCGGCATAGACCTTGGCCAGTTCGTCGCGGGCCAGCACGCCCATCCAGCGGACCTGGGGGTAGCGCTGCTGGAGGGACTCTTCCAGCGGCCCCACGCCGCAGACCACCTTGGTGCCGGGGATGTCCAGCTTGAGGAAGGATTCGATGTTTTTTTCGTAGGACACCCGGCCCACAAACAGCGACACCGGGCGCAGCAGCGTGCCCATGGGCGGGTGCGGGCGCGGCTGCGGCTCAAAACCGAAAAGCACGGTGTCCACGCCATGCGTCCAGCCGCGCAGGTTTTTAAAGCCGCGCTGCTCCAGCATGCGCAGCACGCCCTGGGTGGGCACCATCACGCCCGACGAAGGCCTGTGGAAGTGGCGGAACAGCGCGTAACCCCAGGACAGCGGGATTTTGAGCGCCGCATGCAGTATCTCGGGAAATTTGGTGTGAAAGGCCGTGGTAAAGCGCAGGCCGCGCTTGAGGCAATAGCCGCGCGCCGCCCAGCCCAGCGGGCCTTCGGTGGCGATGTGGATGGCTTCGGGCTGGAAGGCGTCCAGCTTATCGGTCAGCCCGCGCTTGGGGCGCACCGCCAGGTCTATGCCGGCATAACCGGGGCAAGGCCGCGTCTTGAAGAGATTCGGGTGGATGACTTCCACCTGGTGGCCCAGTTCCGCGAGTTCGCGCACCAGCTCCACCAGCGTGGTGACGACGCCGTTGACCTGCGGCTGCCAGGCGTCGGTGACCAGGGCGATCCTCATGCGACCACCGTGGAGGCGGCGTGGCCGCGGCCCTGGGTCTCATGGGCCGGCGCCCAGTGCACCAGCTCCAGCGTGCCGTCGAAGTTTTCGACCAGCGCGGTGCGGCTTTCCACCCAGTCGCCGTCATTGCAGTAGAGCACGCCGTTGATCTCGCGCATCTCGGCGCGGTGGATGTGGCCGCAGACCACGCCCTGGTGGCCGCGCCGGCGCGCCTCGTTGGCCACCGCCACCTCGAAGTCGGTGACGTAATTGAGCGCGCTCTTGACCTTTTGTTTCAGGTAGGCCGACAGCGACCAGTAGGGCAGCCCCATGCGGGCGCGCAGGCCATTCAGATAGCGGTTGAGTTTGAGCGTGAATTCATACAGGTTGTCGCCCACATAGGCGAGCCATTTGGCGCACTGCACCACCGCATCGAAGTAGTCGCCGTGGATGATCCACAGCTGGCGGCCGTCGGCGGTGGTATGCACGGCTTCATCGATGACCTCGATGCCGCCGAACTGGTTGCCGATAAATTCACGCGCAAACTCATCGTGGTTGCCTGGTACATACACCACGCGGCAACCCTTGCGGGCGCGGCGCAGCAGTTTTTGCACCACGTCGTTGTGCGACTGCGGCCAGTACCAGCGGCGGCGCAGCTGCCAGCCGTCCACGATGTCGCCGACCAGGTACAAGTTGTCGCTGGGGTGGGCCTTGAGGAAGTCCAGCAGGGCCGCCGCCTGGCAGCCGGGCGTGCCCAGGTGGATGTCGGAAATGAAGATGGTGCGATAGCGCTTGCGCAGCGAATCGTCATCGTCGTGGTCGCCCTCCCCCCCGCCGAAGCCGTTGCCCAGCGCCCCCATGGCGTCAAACATGTTGCGCATCAGGCCTCCGCGGCGTTGCCCGGCACCGGTTTGCCGGAAAAATGCTTGAGGTAACGCGGCGGCAGGTCGGCGATGCGCATCATCATGGGCAGGTCGGCCGAGTTGAAATCCGGGTCCCAGGCCGGCGCACCCAGCACCTTGGCGCCCAGGCGCAAATAACCCTTGATCAGCGCGGGCGGCTCCACGTCCAGCGTGTCGTCGAGCTTTTCGACAGGCAGCGCCAGGCGCGGCGTGACGCGGTACTCGATGGGGGCCAGGTGCGTCTGGCGCACCTGGCGCCAGATGCTGGCGGCCGCGTGGCCGTTGGACACGCCGTTGTGCTGCATCGGGATGCTGGCGCAGCCAATCATGGTGTCGAGCTGGTTGCGCGACATGAATTCGGCCAGCGCACCCCACAGCGCCAGAATGACGCCGCCGTGGCGGTGGTCGGCATGCACGCAGCTGCGGCCCAGCTCGACCATGCGCTCGCGCAGCGCGCGCAGCCGCGTCAGGTCGAACTCGGTGTCGCTGTAAGTGCTGCCCACGCGCTTGGCCTGGGTGGGCGTGAGCACGCGGTAGGTGCCTATCACTTCCTGGCTGTCGGCGTCGCGCACCAGCAGGTGCTCGCAATAATCGTCAAACAGGTCCACGTCGTGGCCGGGCAGCGTCTTGGACAGCGTGGCGCCCATCTCGAGCGCAAAGACCTGGTACCTCAGGCGTTGCGCCTGCCGGACCTCGTCCTGGTGCCGGGCCCAGCTGACCGAGATTTTCCCCACGGAAGCCCTTTGAACAGGGGCTGGACCGACAGCATGACCGCTTTGATGAAGTGACCCCCGTGGCATTGCGACGGGCGACAATGCAAAAGTGGGATTGGGCAGTTCTTTCATGGCTAACTCCTTGTTCCTTGTTTCCTTGTGTCTCAACAACTTCGGCAAGCTCACTGACGCGCGGCATTTCTTCGCCGCCTGTAAAAAAGCCCCATAAAGGGGCTTGGACACTCAATCACCAGCGGACAGCGAAACCGCCTTGCCGGGTCGCCCCAGGCCGGCCATCAGCGCCGGCCGCGCATTCGACAAACCCTCCAGCCAGGGCCGGGTACCGGCCTTGAAGCGCAGGCCGCCGGGACTGTTAGCCAGGGCCTGGGCCGTGCAGCGCAAAATGCGCAGGCACTGCTTGTTCAGGTCCTGTATGCCGGCGCCCAGGCCGCGGGCGGCGCCTGCGTCCTGCCTGTCATGTGAAGGGAGTCCCAACGGGTGCTCAGTCATGCTGGTCATGACGTGATTCTGGGAGTGGGGGGTGACGCGTTCGTGTCAGTTCAATGGCAGTTGTGTGACACGGCGCAGCGGGCCTGCAGGCGTGGCTGGGAAGCCACAGGCCGGGAGAAGGCGGAGTAGAAATCCGCGGGGGAGACCGCGGCGCGCGAGTCCGCGCGCCGGGATAAGGCAAGGCGGCGGGACTTAAGGCTTGGCCACGCGCTCGCCGCGCTCATTGACGACCTGCTCGCCGTCTTCTTTGGCGAAGGCGCCACGCTGCGGCAAGGGCAGGATGTCCAGCACGGCTTCCGACGGCCGGCACAGGCGTGTGGCCAGCGGCGTGACGACGATGGGCCGGTTGATCAGCACCGGATGGGCCAGCATGGCATCCAGCAGCGCCTCATCGCCGAGCGCGCCCAGGCCCAGCTCCTGGTAGATGGATTCCTTTTGCCGTATCACGTCACTCACGGACACGGCCATCTGCGCAACCAGTTCCCGCAGTTTTTCGCGCGTGGGCGGCGTCTTGAGATATTCGATGATTTCGGGCTCTATGCCGGCATTGCGGATCAGCCCCAGCACATTACGCGAAGTGCCGCATTTGGGGTTGTGGTAAATCGTGACCTGGGGGACGGCTGGCATGCGGTTTCGCTCCTGGAAGTGGACGGGTTGAGAAAAGGGGATGAAAAGAGAGGGCTGAGAATACGGCAACTTGCCTCGATTCAATAATTCAATTATATTTGAATTATGGAATCTTTAATACAAAACCAGCCATCGACCGTTCTCGATGAAAGCGCCGCCGTCAAGGCGCTGGCCGCCCTGGCCCAGGCCCAGCGCCTGCGCGCTTTTCGCGCCCTGGTGGTCGCCGGCCCCGAGGGGCTGACGCCGGGCGCCATCGCCGAGCAGTTGGGCATCGCCGCCAGTGCGCTGTCTTTCCACCTCAAAGAACTGTCGCATTCGGGCCTGGCCAGCAGCGAGGCGCGCGGCCGCAACCTGATCTACCGCGCCAATTTCGGCCAGATGAACGCCCTGCTCGGCTATTTGACCGAGCACTGCTGCGAAGGCGGCGCCTGCGAAGTCGGCCCCAAGGCCGGTTGCGCCACCTGCTGATCCCTCCCCCTCACCCCTACCACCCCAGGAGAGCCCCATGAAACGCTTCCATGTACACGTCCACGTGAAGGACCTCGAAAAAAACATCGCCTTTTATTCAGCCATGTTCGACCAGCAACCCGCGCGCACCGAAGCCGACTACGCCAAGTGGATGCTCAGCGACCCGCCGGTCAACTTCGCGATCTCCACGCGCGGTGATGCGCCCGGCGTGGACCACCTGGGCATACAGGTCGACCAGGCCGAGGAACTCGAGGCACTCAAAGCCAACGCGACCCGGGCCGACATGACCCTGCTCGACGAAGGTCCCACCACCTGCTGCTACGCCCGCAGCGACAAATACTGGCTCACCGACCCGCAAGGCATTGCCTGGGAACAGTTCCACACGCTGGGCAGCATCCCGGTATTCAGCGAAGCCAAGCCGGCCGCCGCTTCGGCCTGCTGCGCCGCGGTTGAGAGCAAAACATCGGGCGCGGCTGCGGCGTGCTGTTAAAGCCTGCAGCGGCCGCCCAAGGCCAGGAGCCCCGCCTTACACACCAGCTTGTCGCTGAGTTCGTGGGCACAGCCGCCCTGCTCTGTGCCGTCATAGGCTCGGGCATCATGGCCGAGCGGCTTTCGGCCGGCAACATGGGCGTGGCCCTGCTGGCCAACACGCTGGCCACGGTGTTTGCGCTTTATGTGCTGATTGAATTGCTGGGCCCGGTCAGCGGCGCGCACTTCAACCCGCTGGTGACCTTGGTGCTCGGGCCCAAAACCGCGGCCTCCGGCAAGCGCACGCGAAGAACCCTTCTGTTTATCACCGGCCAGTTGCTGGGCGCGGTCGCGGGCGCCTGGTTGGCCCATGCGATGTTTGACATGAGCCTGCTGCAGCTCAGCGCCAAGATTCGCAGCGGAACCGGCCAGTGGCTGGCCGAAGCCGTCGCGACGGCCGGGCTGATCCTCGTCGTGCTGCGCGCGCCCGCGGCCAGGGCGCCGGCCATGGTCGCCTGCTACATAGGCGCGGCCTACTGGTTCACCGCGAGCACCTCGTTTGCCAACCCGGCGGCCGTGTTGGGCCGCATGCTCTCGGACAGCTTTGCCGGCATCGCACCGGCCAGCGCCCCCGGCTTTGTACTGGCCCAGGCAGCAGGTGCGTTGGCGGGCGTGGTGCTACATCGGGCGCTGGGCGGGTCGCAAGCAAGCGCCGGCAAAGGCTGAGGCCCACGGCCTTTCTTGCTACCCTTGCAGCCGTGAGTCGAACAAGCAGCCGCACCGCCACCATCGTCCAGCTGGGCATTGCCCAAACCCTGGCCTGGGCTTCCAGCTACTACCTGCCCGCCATCCTGGCCGTGCCCATGGCGCGCGAGCTGGGCGTCAGCACACCCACGGTGTTTGCCGCTTTCTCGGCCGCGCTGGTGGTCTCCGCCCTGCTGGGGCCGGCCGCGGGCAAAGCCATAGACCGCCATGGCGGCCGGCCGGTGCTGGCCGCCAACAGCCTGGTGTTTGCCGCCGGCCTCCTTGTGCTGGCACTGGCGCAGGGGCCGGTAGGCCTCATTGCCGGTTGGGTGATCCTGGGCGTGGCCATGGCCGCGGGCCTTTACGAAGCAGGATTTGCCGCGTTGGTGCACTTGTACGGCAAGGATGCACGCGGTGCCATTACCGGCATCACGCTGTTCGCCGGCTTTGCCAGCACCGTGGGCTGGCCGCTGTCGGCCTGGCTGGAGCTTGAGTGGGGCTGGCGCGCCACCTGCCTGGCCTGGGCCGTGTTGCACCTGCTGCTGGGCCTGCCGCTGAACTGGCGGCTGCCGGCCTCGCCTGTGAGAGCCATTGATGCCACACCACATGTGGACGCGACCCCGCCCGAAGCGGCTGCGCCCGCCGCATCCGGCAGTGGCACGCGCACGGCGGTGCTGCTGGCGCTGGTGTTTGCGGTGACCTGGTTCATCAGCACGGCCATGGCCTCGCATTTGCCGCGCCTGCTGCAGGCCCACGGCGTGCCGCTGGCCACCGCGCTGGTGTTTGCCGGCCTGGTCGGCCCCGCTCAGGTGGCCGGCCGGCTGCTGGAATACGGCCTGCTGCGCAACATCCACCCGCTGGTCTCGGCGCGCGTGGCCGGCAGCCTGCACACGCTGGGCGCGGCGGCTTTCCTGTTTTTCGGCGTGCCGGCCGGGGCGGTGTTTACGGTACTGCACGGCGCCGGCAACGGCGTGCTGACGATTGCCAAAGGCACGCTGCCGCTGGTGCTGTTCGGCGTGCGCGACTATGGCGCGCGCCAGGGCCTCTTGATGGTGCCGGCGCGCTTTGCGCAGGCGACGGCGCCCTGGCTGTTCGGCCTGGCGATTGACCGCTTCGGCGCGGGAGCGCTGTGGTTTTCAGCGGCGCTGGGACTGCTGGCTTTCGCGGCCTTGATGCGCTTGCACGATCCGTCCGCGACCGCCCCGCGCCAGGATTGAGCCGCGCGCAAGCGCGCTCAGCTGGAAGCTGGACAGTGTTTTTTGTGATTAAACACTGTTTAGCCAACTTCGCAAGGCGTTAAAGTGTTCCTTAATGATCAAACCCTCCAGAACCGGCAGCCCCGGCAAACCTGGCCGTGCGCGCACGGTGCAGGGTCCTTCCGTGGCCCGGGACGTCCGCCGGCAAGCCCTCACCGACGTGCGGCGCTCGCTGGTGCTCGATGCGGCGCGCGCCGTCTTCTTCGAGCATGGGCTCGAAGGCACCAGCATCCGTGAGATCGCCCAACGCGCGGGCTACACGCCGGGCGCGATCTACAGCTACTTCGCGAGCAAGGAAGAGGTTTACGCGGCCCTGCTCGGCGAATCGCTGGAGCGCCTGAACGAAAAGGTCCAGGCCGCGCGCGCGCAGTCCCATCGCGAAGCGGCGGCGGCGGGCCGTGCCACGGCGACAGCTTTTTTTGATTTCTACCGCGACAACCCGCGCGAGCTGGACCTCGGTTTTTACCTGTTCCAGGGCATGCAGCCGCGAGGACTGGCGCCCGAACTGGACGAGCGCCTGAAGCAGCGGCTGCGCGATGCGCTGCTGCCCACCCAGGAGGCGCTCGAAGCGCTCGGCATGCCGGCCGGCGAGGCGCTTGCCGAAATCACGGCCTTGTTCACGCACATGGTCGGGCTGCTGGTGCTCAGCCACACAGGGCACATACGCATGTTCCAACAGGCGTCCCGGGGCCTGTTTGAAAACTACCTGGAGCGTCTGGTCGCGCGTGCTGGCGGCTCATCTCGCGACACTGGATCAAAACAGCCCAAGGCTTGAACCCGCGAAGGGCTCAAGACTCGTTGGCCGGATCACTCAGTCCAGCCACTTCTGGAAAAACCGCGCCTGCCCCATGGCCGGGTCCAGCTGGTAACCCGCAAAGCCCACGCGCTCGTAAAGCTTGACCGCACCCAGGTTGCCCTGCAGCACTTCCAGCGTCAGCTTGCAGGCGCCGCGCTCGCGCGCGATCTCGTCCACCAGCGCCAGCATTTTTTCGGCGATGCGACGGCCGCGGTGGCCGGGCAGCACGGCCACGTCGTGGATGTTGACCAGCGGGCGGCAGGCAAACGTGGAAAAGCCCTCGATGCAGTTGACCAGGCCCACGGCCTTGTCGCCGTCAAACGCGAGCACGCTGAAAGCCTGCGGGCGGGCCGCGAGTTCCTTCACGAGGTGGGTTTTGGCGAAGTCGCCGAGCGGCTTGCCGCCGCCGGCCGGGTCCTGCGCATAGCTGTCCAGCAGTTGCACCAGGGCACGCGCGTGCGCCGGGTCCGCATAGTCGGCGCGGCAGACGCGCAGGGAAGGAGGAGAAAAAGAAGAGGCAGCGGCTTCGGTCATCCGGCGATTTTAGGGATACCGCTTTTTTGGGGAATGTGAAGCCCATAAAGCCTTATCGCGTTGCCGCCCATCACCGCAGCTTGGCTTTCCATGTCCAGGTCTTCCAGCAATTGCCGCGACACGGCCCACCAGAGCGCATAGGGAGCGGCCAGCTCCAGCACCGGCCAGTCGCTACCCCAGACGACGCGGTCCGTGCCAAAGCTTTGCAGCACATGCTCGGCCCAGCGCCGCACCGCGCCCGGCGCGGGGCGCGGGCCGGCTTCGGTCAGCAGGCCCGAGAGTTTGCACATGGCCGGCGTTTCTTTTGCGATGCGCGCGATGCCCTCGGCCCAGGGCTGCCACTGGCCCGCCGCGATATCGGGCTTGGCGCCGTGGTCTATCACCATGCGCAGCCCGGGGTGGCGGCTGGCCAGGGTCAGGATGTGCGGCAGGTGCACGGGCTTGACCAGCGCGTCGAACACCAGGCCGCAATCAGCCATGGCATGCAGGGCCGGGGCGAGCGCGGGCTGCAATATCCATTCAGGGTCGGCGATGTCCTGCAGCATGGGCCGCAAGCCCTTGAGCCGCGGGTGCCGCGCCAATGCCTCTATGCGGCGCGGCGCGTCGGCCGCCAGCATGTCGACCCAACCGACCACACCCAGTACCGCCGGGTTGGCGTCGGCCTGGTCCAGCAGGAATTGCGTTTCCGCCTCGGTGGGCGCGGCCTGCACCAGCACACCGCCGCGCACGCCGTGCGACCGCGACTGCGCCCGCCAGTCGGCCACGGCCACGTCGCGGTAAAGGGGCGCCAGCGCCGGCGTGAGCCAGCCGTAGTCGCCGCGCGCCAGTTCCCAGCAGTGAAAGTGCGCATCGATGATTTTCATGGTGTCGGTGCCTCCACGGGCAACAGGCCCTGGGCGCGCAGATCCGCCCAGAAGGCCGCGGGAATCGGGTGCTGCATCATGGCCACCGCATCGGCCCACTCGGCGACCCTGCGCGCGCCCAGCATCACGATGTCGATGGCCGGGTGGGCCAGCGGAAACTGCAGGGCCGCCGCGCGCAGCGGCACGCCGTGCGCCGCGCAAACCGACTCGATGCGGGCCGTGCGCTCCAGCCATTCGCGGGCGGCCGGCGCATAGTTGAAGCTGGCCGTGCCGCCGCGCGCGCCGGTCGCTAGGATGCCCGAATTGAACACGCCGCCCAGCGCGATGCGCACGCCGCGCGCCGCGCACTGCGGCAGCAGCGCCGGCAATGCGCTGTGGTCCAGCAGGCTGTAGCGCCCGGCCAGCATCAGCACGTCCAGCCCGGCTTCGCGCAGCACCTGCAGCACCACCGCCACATCATTGGTGCCCAGGCCGATGGCGCGTATCAGCCCTTCATGCTTCATCGCGCGCAGCGTGGGCAGGGTCTCATCCAGCAGCTGGCGCAGCACGGCGGGCGCGCGTTCGCCGTGCGAGGCCGCGTCCGGGTCGTGCACATAGACCACGTCCAGCCGCGGCAGGCCCAGGCGCTGCAGGCTGTCTTCCACGCTGCGGCGGATACCGGCGGCGCTGAAGTCCCACACCTGGTTGAAGGGCAGGATGTCCACATAACCGTGCTGGGCGCGCGCCGCGTTCGCGTCGGGCAACAACAGCCGGCCCACCTTGCTCGACAGCACATAGCTGTCCCGCGGGTGGCCGCGCAGCGCGTCGCCCAGCCGCCGCTCCGACAGGCCGTGGCCGTAGTGCGGCGCGGAGTCGAAAGTGCGGCAGCCGTCAGCCCAGGCCGCGTCGACCAGCGCCCTGGCCTCGGCATCGCTCACGGCGGCAAACAGGTTGCCCAGCGGCGCGCCGCCCAGGCCCAGCCGCAGGCCGCTTTCTTTGCAGGCGGAAAACACAGGGGCCATGTCCAAAGTCGTCATGTCAAAGCCGCATTCAGGGTTAATCCCAATAAAAGTTCAGTTATGTTATGACTAACATGTCAGTCATCGACAGCGGGAAATCCCGAGGTTTTCACAAAAACCGGGCTTCCCTGCCAAGACCGCTTGCTCCCATGCTCAAGAACATTCCACCGCTGCTCACTCCCGACGCCCTGCATGCCCTGGCCAGCATGGGCCATGGCGATGACCTGGCGATTGTGGATGCCAATTTCCCGGCCGCCCAGGTGGCCCGCCAAAGCGGCGCCCGGCTGGTAGCGCTGGCGGGCGTGACCGCGCCGCAGGCGCTGGCCGCCGTGCTGCGTTTGCTGCCGCTGGATGACTTCGTGCCCGAAGCCGCCTGGACCATGCAGGTGGTGGGCGACCCCGAGGCGGTTCCCGCGCCGGTGGCCGAATTTACCACCGTGCTGCACCAGGCCGGCGAGCGCCCGGCCGCCTCGCTGGAGCGTTTTGCGTTTTACGAACGCGCGCAGTCGGCCTTCCTGATCCTGCAGACCGGCGAGCAGCGCAAGTACGGCAACATCCTGCTGCGCAAGGGTGTCATCGCCAGCGACCACGGCTGATCCCATGAGCAGCGCGTCCCCCATCAGCCTTCGGGCCCAGGCCTACGAAAGTTTCCAGCAGCAGATCGTCGACGCCAACATACGGCCCGGGCAGTTCGTCTCGCAGCGCGAACTCATGCAGCTGCTGGGCATGCCGCTGGGCGCGGTGCGCGAGCTGATCCCGCGGCTGGAAGCCGAGGGCCTGGTCAAGACCGTGCCGCAGCGCGGCCTGCAGGTGGCCCATGTGGACCTCAAGCTGATCAACAACGCCTTCCAGCTGCGCGGCCTGCTCGAGCGCGAGGCCGCCAGCCGCTTCGTCACCACGGTGTCCGACGCCGACCTCGCCGCGATTGAGCAGGCGCACCTCAACATCGTGAAGCGCGCGCGCAAAAAGGCCATCGACGACGCGCTGCTCGAAGACGCCACCACGGTGGACTGGGGCCTGCACGACCTCATGATAGACACGCTGGGCAACGAGCTGATTTCCGAGGTCTACCGCATCAACAGCCTGCGGGTGCGCCTGATCAAGCTCGAAGCCTCCTCCCTTTCCCCGGATGTGCTGATTCCCGCGATGGAAGAGCACCTCTGGTTCATCGATGCCCTCAAGCGACGCGACCCACAAGCCGTGGTCGACCGCCTGAGCCATCACATCGAGAGCGCGCACAGACGCGTGCTCGGCCTGCCGCGGCCCGCAATGCCGTGGTCTCTGGAGATCCCTGAATGACGAGTTCCTTTCCCGCCGCCGAAAATTCCTTCCGCGGCATCTGGCCCGCCCTGCTGACGCCGCTGACGGCCGGCCTGGACATAGACCACGCCAAGTTCGCCGCCCATTGCAAGGCGCTGATCGCCAGCGGCTGCCCCGGCGTGACGGCTTTCGGCACCACGGGCGAAGGCCCGTCTTTTTCGCTGGCCGAACGCAAGGAGGCGATAGAGCAGCTCATCAAGAACGGCATTCCCGCCAAGCAGATCATGGTCTCGACCAGCTGCGCCGCCCTGCCCGAAACCCTGGAGCTCACGCGCCACGCCGTGAAAGCCGGCGTGCACGGCTGCCTGATGCTGCCGCCGTTTTTCCTCAAGGGCGTGTCGGACCAGGGCGTCATCGACAGCTACCGCTATGTCATCGACGGCATGGCCGGCACGCCCTTCAAGCTTTACCTGTACCACATCCCCCAGGTCACGGGCGTGCCGCTGTCGCACCACGTGATCGCCACGCTCAAGAAGCAATACCCGGACACCATCGTCGGCATCAAGGACAGCGCCTGCAGCACAGAACATTCGGTGGGCCTGGCCAATGCCTTCATGAAGGACATGACGGTTTACGTAGGTTTTGAACCCGACCTGCCCGAGATGGGCAAGCGCGGCAGCACCGGCGCCATCAGCGGCGTGGCCAACTTCATGCCGCGCCTGGTCAAGCGCCTGGTGACCGAACCCGCGGCGCCGGCAACGCCCGCCGAGCGCGAGCGCGTGATCAAGCTGATAGGCCTGCTGGACGGCTACTCGTTGATGCCCGCGCTCAAGGGCATCATGGCCATGCTGAGCGGCGATGCCGCCTGGCTGCGCGTGCGCGCGCCGCTGGTGGCCTTGACCGCCGACGAATACAAGGCGCTGGAAAAAACCATCAGCGCTTTCGGGATTGATACAAAATCCGAGTGACTGCCGAACGCCGACCCGGGGCCTGAGCCCAACAACGATTGACCTAAAAAAGGAGACAACCATGAAGACTTCCCTCTCGTCCACCCTTCGCCGCACCCTTTTGGCCGCGGCTTCCGCCACCTTGCTGATGGGCGCGCTGCTGCCTGCGGCCCAGGCCCAGAACAAGATGGTGCTGCGCGTATCCACCCCGGCCGTGCCCGACGACTGGCACGCCAAGATGTGGACGGTCTTCAAGGACAACCTCGAAAAAAGCGCGCCCGGCGAATTCGACGTGCAGATCAACCTGAACGCCTCGCTGTTCAAACAGGGCACGGAGCCGACCGCCATGGCGCGCGGCAACCTCGAGCTCTCCTCGATCTCGGCCTTCGACATCGCCAAGCTGGTGCCCGAGTTCTCCATCTTCACCGCCGGCTACATCGTGCGCGACCCGGACCACCAGCAAAAGGTGTTTTCCGGCCCCATAGGCACCGAGATGTTCAAGACCGTCTCGGAGAAGATGGAAGTGACGCCGCTGTCCACCGTCTACCTCGGCACGCGCCAGGTCAACCTGCGCGAGGCCCACAACGTCAAGGTGCCGGCCGACCTCAAGGGCATCAAGCTGCGCATGCCGGGCTCCAAGGAATGGCTGTTCCTCGGCGAAGCGCTGGGCGCCACGCCCACGCCGCTGGCTTTCGGCGAGGTCTACCTGGGCCTGAAGACCGGCACCATAGACGGCCAGGACAACCCCCTGCCCTCGGTGCGCGCCGCCAAGTTTTATGAAGTCACCAAACAGATCGTCATGACCAGCCACCTGGTGGACGGCATCTTCATCTCGATTTCCAACAAGGCCTGGAACGCCATGAGCCCGGCGCAAAAGACCAAGGTCAAGGCGGCGGCCCAAGCGGCGGCGGTCTACAACAACGAAAACCGCATCAAGGAAGAAGGCCAGCTGGTTGACTTCTTCAAGAAGGAAGGCCTGCAGGTCACCACACCGGACGTGGACGCCTTCCGAAAGACCGTGCAGACCACTTACCTGAACTCCGAATACGCCAAGGTCTGGCCCAAGGGCTTGCTTGAGCGCATCAACGCGACCAAATAAGTCCCGCGGCAAACACCACAACGCCCATGAAAAGCTGGCCCCAAAAGGCCGCCAATGTGATTGGCGGCGGACTCTTTCTGACCCTGTTCATCGTGTTCGTGATCCAGATCACGGCGCGTTTTTTCTTCGGCAAGCCCCTGGCCTGGACCGACGAGGCCGCCGTGATCCTTTATGTCTGGGTCATTCTGTGGGCCGCCGCCGTGGTCGTGCCTGAGCGTGAGCACGTGGTGTTCGACCTGCTGTGGAACAACGCGCCCTACCGTGTCCGCCAGGCCATGGCCATTGTCGGCAACCTGCTGGTCGGCGGCCTCGCGGCCTGGGGCATCCCGGGCTGCTGGGACTATGTGCACTTCATGGCTCGCGAGGGAACGCCCGTGCTGGGCGTGTCTTTCCAATGGGTTTTCATGCCTTTTGTGCTGCTGCTCGCCGCCCTGGCGGTGCGCTCGGCCTGGGCGATCTGGAACGCGATCCGTGGCAAGGGTCTTGAAGCGGAGTTGCGCATATGACAAGCGGTATCTGGATATTGGTTGGGGTGCTGGCGGGCGGCATGCTGCTGCGCATGCCCATCGGTTTTTCGATGATCGCGGCCGGCATTGGCTACCTCGTGGCCAAGGGCCAGGACGTGGGCCTGGTGGCCGAGCAGATCGGCAACGGCCTCTACAACAGCTATGTGCTGCTGGCCGTGCCGCTGTTTGTGTTCGCCGCCAACATCATGAACGCGGGCACGGTCAGTGAACGGATCTTCGATTTCTGCCGCATCCTGGTGGGCCGCATGCGCGGCGGGCTGGCACAGGTGGACATCCTGGTCAGCGTGATCTTCTCGGGCATGAGCGGCAGCGCGATCGCCGATGCCGCCGGCCCCGGCCTGGTCACGATTCGCCAGATGCTCAAGAAACCCGAGTACACGCGCGGCTTTGCCGGCGCCGTGGTGGTGGCCAGCGCCACGCTGGGGCCCATCATTCCGCCGTCCATCCCGATGGTGATTTACGCGCTGGTCTCGGGCGCCTCGGTGGGTGCGCTGTTTCTGGGTGGCGTGGTGCCGGGCTTTCTGATGGCCGGCCTCATGATGGGCGTGGTCGCGGTCATTGCCAAGAAGCGCAACATGCCGCGCGACGAGCCCGTGCCGCGCTCGGAATGGGCCGGTCTGATCTTCCGCGGCGCGCTGCCGCTGTCCATGCCCATCGTGCTGCTGGGCGGCATCTACTCGGGCATCTTCACGCCGACCGAAGCGGCCGCCGTGGCGGCGCTGCATGCGCTCATCCTCGCGGCCCTGGTGTTCCGGGCCCTGACCTGGCGCAGTTTCTGGGGCGTGGTGATGGAATCCACGCGCGCCAGCGCGGTGATCACCATGATCCTGGCCGGCTCCTTCATGCTCAACTACGCCTTCACCGCCGAGGGCGTGCCGCAGTCCATGGCCATGTGGGTCGACAGCATGCATTTCTCGCAGATCGGCTTTTTGCTGATGGTGAACGTCATGTTCCTGGTGCTGGGCTGCTTCCTTGACGTTTCGGTGCTGCTGCTGGTCTTTGTGCCCATGCTGCTGCCCGCGGCCAAGCTGCTGGGCGTGGACCTGGTGCACTTCGGCGTGCTGGTGGTGCTCAACATGATGATAGGCCTGATCCACCCGCCCTTCGGCATGCTGCTGTTCGTAACCAAGGCGCTGACCGGCATTCCCATCGGCGAGATGATGAAGGAAGGCTGGCCCTTCCTGGTCATGCTGCTGCTCCTGCTGCTGGCCATGACCTGCTTCCCGCAGATCGTGCTCTGGCTGCCGCAAACCATGGGCTATGGAGCGAAGTGATTCCCCCCCGAAGCGCCCGCGGCGCTCCGTGCAACGGCCAGAGGCCGAAGCTCTTCGTTGCCGTCCAAGCCTGCGCAGGCAGGCTTGGAGCCGCGGCCCTCAGCCCCTCGAGGGGGCGACTCCTGCGGCCCGGCAAAGCCGGTTCCGCGGCGTCTGCTTGCTTGCATCGCGCCAGGCGTGGGCTCCGCTTTTTCACCTGGACGCCGCGATATGAACGCTGATGTCGTCTGCGTCGCGAGCTGGAACGCCGACCTGATCTCCAAGGTGGCGCGGCCGATTGCCCGCGGCGAGACGCTGATGGCCGGCGACTTCAGCATCAGCCCGGGCGGCAAGGGCAGCAATGCCGCGGTGGCCGCCGCGCGCCAGGGCGCGCGCGTGGCGCTGCTGGCCCGCATAGGCGAGGACGACTTCGGCCGCATGGGCATGGATCTCTGGCATGCCGAAGGCATAGACACCTCGCATGTCGAGCAGGTAGCCGGCGAGCGCAGCGGCGTCGCGCAAATCCTGGTCTATGAAGACGGCGACAACAGCATTGCCGTCTACCCCGGCGCCGGCAGCGGCCTGGGCGCGCGCCATGCGCAGGCCGCGGCCGCGCTGCTGGCGGGCTGCCGCGTCGTGATGGCTTCCTGCGAAGTGCCGGCCGAGGCCGCGCTGCAGGCCTTTGCCCTGGCCCGCGCGGCCGGCGCCCTGACCGTGCTCAATCCCGCGCCCGCGCGGCCGCTGAGTGATGAGATGCTTGCGCTGGTCGACGTGCTCACGCCCAACGAGAGCGAACTCCTTTTATTGGCCGGCCAGGCACACGCCGGCTCGACCGACCAGGCCGCCGCGCGCCTGCTGGAGCGCGGCGCCCGCGCCGTGCTGGTCACGCTGGGCGCGGCCGGCTGCCGCCTCTACCAGGCCGGCCAGGCGCCGCATTCGATACCGGGCCGCCCAATGGCCGTGCGCGACACCATAGGCGCGGGCGACACCTTCACCGGCGCGCTCGCGGCCGCGCTGGCCCGCGGCGAAGCGCTGCCCGTAGCCATGCAATGGGCCAACGCGGCGGCCGCGCTCTCGGTGACGCGCCACGGCGCCATAGACGGCATTCCGCGGCTGGCCGATGTGGCCGCGCTGCTGGGCTGAAACCACCACGGCCTTTTTCACGGCCTTTTTGCCCGTCGCGCTGTAGGCCCAAGGCCGCTTTACCGGATATTTACGCGCCTCTTTCGGGCCGTATACCTGCGCCCATGGGCTAGCAGTGATAATTCCTGAGCGCTGTATGAACAGGCCTTCAGGGCTTGGCGAACAGCCTCATCAAACACAAAAAATGCCGCCTCCACCTGGTGGGCGGCGGGCACCCAAGGACAGCCGATGGACCCGAAAGCCGAAACGCCGCAGACCGGCGCCGCAACCCCTCCCCGCAAGCGCATCAGCCGCCGCGCGTCCATCATAGGCAGCGTGATCGCCGTGATCACCCTGGCCGGCATAGGCTGGCTGGCCTGGCATTTGACCCACCCCTCCGCCGACGCCACCGCCGGCGGGTTTGCCGGTGGCCGGCGCGGCGCGCCGGCCACCACGGTCGGCGTGGCCACCGCCGAACGCGCCAGCATCCCGATTGTTCTGGAAGCCCTGGGCACCGTCACGCCGCAGGCCAGCGTCAGGGTCACGCCCCAGGTCTCGGGCGTGATGCAGAAAGTGCTGTTCAAGGAAGGCCAGATGGTCAAGGCCGGCGAGCTGCTGGCCACCATAGACCCGCGCCAGTTTGAAATGGCGCTGATGCAGGCCACCGGCCAGCGCCAGCGCGACGAGGCCCAGCTCGACAGCGCGCGCGTGCAGCTGCAGCGCTACAGGACCCTGCTGGAGCAGGACTCCATCGCCCGCCAGGACGTCGACACCCAGGCCGCGCTGGTCAAGCAGCTCGAAGGCACGGTCGTCGTCGACAAGGCCAATGAGGGCACGGCACGGCTCAACCTCGGCTACACGCGCGTGGTCGCGCCGGTGAGCGGCCGCGTCGGCCTGCGTGCCGTGGACGTGGGCAATGTGGTGAGCAGCGGCGACGCCAACGGCATCGCGCTGATCACCCAGATCACGCCCATAGACGTCGTCTTCGCGATTCCGCAGGACCAGGTCGGCGAGCTGCAGCAAAACGCCGCCAGGGGCATCGCCATGCAGGTCACCGCGCTCGACAGGACGCGCGCCGTCACGCTGGACACCGGCAGTTTCGCCTCGCTCGACAACCAGGTCGACATCACCACCGGCACCGTGAAGGCCAAGGCCCGCTTTGCCAACAGCGAGTTCAAGCTCTACCCCAGCCAGTTCGTCAACGTGCGCCTGCAGGTGCGCACCATAGACAATGCCATCGTGGTGCCGGTGACGGCCGTGCGCATGGGCAGCAGCGGCGAGTATGTCTATGTGGTCAATGCCAAGGAGCGCACCGTCTCGCTCAGGCCCATCAAGCGCGGCCAGGCTACCGTCGACAAGGTCGTGATCGCCTCCGGCCTGGAGGTGGGCGAGCGCGTCATCACCGAAGGCGCGGACCGGCTCAAGGACGGCGCCTCCGTGGTCCTGCCCGGCGATCCTCCCGGCGGCGGGGGACGCGGCCCCGGGGGCGGCGGCGGCAAGCGCCAGCGCGGCGCGGCTTCCGCGCCGGGCGCCGGGGCTTCCGCGCCCGCGGCGGGTGCCTCGGCCCCGGTCGCGGCCGCCGCTGAAGGCCCGACCCCGGAACAGCGCAAACGCATGCTGGACCAGGTCAAGGACGACCCGGAAGCCCTGGAACGCCGCCAGCGCTTTCTCGCGGCCATAGACGCCGGCGACCCCGCCGCGCTCGAACGCTGGCGCAGCATGAGGGAAAAACGCCAGGGCGGCGAACGCTCGCGCAGTGAAAAATAGGGATCTCGCCGCATGAGTCCCTCACGCCCGTTTATCCTGCGCCCGGTCGCCACCTCGCTGCTGATGGTGGCCATCGTGCTGGCCGGCCTCGTGGGTTTCAAGTTCTTGCCGCTCTCGGCCCTGCCGCAGGTCGACTACCCGACCATCCAGGTGCAGACGCTTTACCCCGGCGCCAGCCCCGAGGTCATGGCCCAGACCGTGACCGCACCGCTGGAGCGCCAGTTCGGCCAGATGTCCGGGCTGCAGCGGCTGAGCTCCACCAGCGCGGCGGGCGTTTCCATCGTCACGCTGCAGTTCGGCCTGGGGCTGACGCTGGACGTGGCCGAGCAGGAAGTGCAGGCTGCCATCAACGCCGGCGGCTCGCTGCTGCCCGCCGACCTGCCCGCCCCGCCCGTGTACGCCAAGGTCAACCCGGCCGACGCGCCGGTGCTCACGCTGGCCATCACCTCCGACACGCTGCCGCTCACCGAGGTGCAGAACATCGTCAATACGCGGCTGGCGCTCAAGATCAGCCAGGTCAACGGCGTGGGCCTGGTATCGCTGAGCGGCGGGCAGCGCCCCGCCGTGCGCATACAGGCCGACACGCGCGCCCTGGCCTCCTACGGCCTGGGCCTGGATTCGCTGCGCACCGCCATCAGCGCCGCCAACGCCAACGGCGCCAAGGGCAGCATTGACGGGCCCACGCGCTCCTACTCCATCAATTCCAACGACCAACTGGTCGCCGCCAGCGACTACCAGCGCCTGGTCATCGCCTACCGCAATGGCGCGGCCATCCGCGTGTCGGACGTCGCGCAGGTGGTCGACAGCGCCGAGAACATCAAGCTCGGCGCATGGAGCGGCCTGAAGCCGGCCATCATTCTCAACGTGCAGCGCCAGCCCGGCGCCAATGTGATCGCCACGGTGGACGCCATCAAGGCGCGCCTGCCCGAGCTGCAGGCCGGCCTGCCCACCGCGCTCAATGTCGATGTGCTGAGCGACCGCACCACCGGCATACGCGCCTCGGTGCTGCATGTCGAAATCGAGCTCGTGCTGGCCGTGCTGCTGGTGGTACTGGTGATTTTTGCGTTTTTGCACAGCCTGCGCGCCACCGTGATCGCCAGCCTGGCCGTGCCCATCTCGCTGATCGGCACCTGCGGCGCCATGTACTTGCTGGGCTACAGCCTGAACAACCTGAGCCTGATGGCCTTGACCATCGCCACCGGCTTTGTGGTCGACGACGCCATCGTGATGATAGAAAACATCTCGCGCTACATCGAGGAGGGCGAGGCGCCCATGGCCGCGGCCCTCAAGGGCGCGACGCAGATCGGCTTCACCATCATCTCGCTGACGGTCTCGCTGATCGCCGTGCTGATCCCGCTGCTTTTCATGGGCGACGTGGTGGGCCGGCTGTTCCGCGAGTTCGCCGTCACGCTGGCCATCACCATCCTGATCTCCGCTGTGGTTTCGCTGACCCTGGTGCCCATGATGTCGGCACGCTGGCTCACGCGCCACCCCGAGGGCGAGCCGGAAGGCGGCAAATTCGGCCTGTATATGCAGCGCTTCTTCGACAAGGTCATCCACCACTACGACCGCTGGCTCACCTGGGTGCTCAAGCGCCAGGGCCTGACCCTGCTGGTGGCGCTGGCCACGCTGCTGCTCACGGTGCTGCTCTATGTGCTGATCCCCAAGGGCCTGTTCCCCACGCAGGACACCGGCCAGCTGCAGGCCCGCATCGAGACCGCGCAGTCGGTGTCCTATGCCCGCATGGCCGGGCTGCAGCAAGCGGCGGCCAAAGCCATCCTCGAAGACCCTGACGTTGAAACGCTGAGCTCCTTCATAGGCGTGGACGCGGCCAACAACACCATGCTGCACACCGGCCGCATGCTGATCAACCTCAAGTCCAGCCGCAGCGGCAGCCAGCAGGAGACCATGGACAGGCTCAAGGAGCGCGTCGGCCAGGTGGCCGGCGTGACGCTGTACCTGCAGCCGACGCAGGACTTGACGATTGACGCCGAGACCGGCCCCACGCAGTTCCGCGTCTCGCTCGAGGGCTCGGACAACGCCACGGTGGTGCTCTGGGCCAACAAGCTCGCCGAACGCATGCGCCAGCTGCCCGGCGTGCGCAACGTGGCCTCCGATGCCGGCTCCAGCGGCGCCTCGGCCTACATCAACGTGGACCGCGACACCGCCTCGCGCCTGGCGGTCACCACCTCGGCCATAGACGACGCGCTCTACAGCGCCTTCGGCCAGCGCATCGTCTCCACCATCTTCACCGAGACCAACCAGTACCGCGTGATCCTTGAAGCCATGCCGGACCCGCTGGCCACGCCCGCCTCGCTGGGCGCGCTGCGGCTCAAGACCGGCTCGGGCAGCACCACGCCGCTGTCGGCGATCGCCACCATACGCGAGCAGCCCGCGCCGCTGCAGATCACCCGCGTGGCCCAGTACCCGGCCACGACCCTGGGCTTTGACACCGCGCCCGGCACCTCCCTGGGCCGCGCCGTCGACGAGATCCGCCAGGCCGCCAAGGACGTGGGCCTGCCCGGCAGCGTGACCCTGAGCTTCCTGGGCGCGGCCGGCGCCTACCAGGCCTCGCTGTCCAACCAGCTGTGGCTGATCCTGGCCGCCGTGATTTGCGTTTACATCGTGTTGGGCGTGCTCTATGAAAGTTATATCCACCCGCTGACGATCCTCTCCACCCTGCCCTCGGCCGGCGTGGGCGCGCTGCTGGCCCTCATGCTCAGCGGCTCCGACCTGGGGGTCATAGGCATCATAGGCATCATCCTGCTGATAGGCATCGTGAAGAAAAACGCCATCATGATGATCGACTTCGCCATCGACGCCGAACGCAACGAAGGCAAGTCCCCCCAGGAAGCGATCCACCAGGCGGCCCTGCTGCGCTTCAGGCCCATCCTCATGACCACGCTGGCCGCGCTGTTTGCCGCCGTGCCGCTGATGCTGGGGTTTGGTGAGGGCGCCGAGCTGCGGCAGCCGCTGGGGTTGTCGATTTTTGGCGGGCTGATTGTCAGCCAGATGCTCACGCTGTTTACCACGCCCGTCATCTATCTGGGGTTTGACCGCCTGGGGCGGAGGTTTGGACGCAAGAAAGAGGTTCTTGCATGAGGGCCTTTCCCTCATTCTCCCGTTTTCAAGGTTTTTGTTCTTTGCAAAGGCCTGCTGGCCGGGGGTTGCCCGGCGGCAACTCACTTTTCTTTGCTTCGCCAAAGAAAAGTAAGCAAAAGAAAGGCGACCCTGGTTCCTGCGTCCCCTGCGCTTCGCTCCGGGGCAACCTGCGGTGCTCGGTCCAGACGGGGTCAAAAACAACTCGCTTCGCTCAAACAAGTTTTTGCCCTGATCCGTCTGGCCCTGCGCTCCTCGGCGCATCCACAAGGGGGTGGGGACAAAAATACCAAACAGCCGAATACCAATACCGAATACCTGAAGAAACAAGGACACGCCTTGGCGTGTCCTTGTTTGTCTTTGTCCCCGCTCCCGATTGCCCCGTCCTGGCTGGGCCGAGGAGCGCAGAGACAAGCGGATCAGGGCCGGCGTTGTCTGAGCGAAGCGAGTTTAGCCGGACCCCGCTTGGCTCGAGCACCGCAGGTTGCCCGAAGCGAAGCGTAGGGACCCAGACTGCGGGTCGCCTTTTCTTTGGTGACTTTCTTTTGGCGAAGCAAAAGAAAGTTACTTGCCGCCGGGCAACCCCCGGCCAGCAACACTCAGCAAAGAGAGCACCCGTTAGAACAAACAAAGGCTTGGATACGCTCAGCAAGGGCGGGGGAGGAGCCACCCCATGAACCTCTCCGAACCTTTTGTCCGCCGCCCGGTAGCAACAGTCCTATTAACCATAGGCCTGGCCCTCGCCGGCATAGGCGCCTTCTTCGTATTGCCGGTCTCCCCCCTGCCGCAGGTCGACTTCCCGGTGATCTCGGTCAGCGCCACCTTGCCGGGCGCCAGCCCCTCGACCATGGCCAGCAGTGTGGCCACGCCGCTGGAGCGGCGGCTGGGCATCATCGCGGGGGTCAATGAAATGACCTCCTCGAGCGGCAGCGGCTCGACGCGCATCAGCCTGCAGTTCGACCTCAACCGCAAAATCGATTCAGCCGCGCGCGAGGTGCAGGCCGCCATCAATGCCTCGCGGGCCGACCTGCCGGCCAGCCTGCGCAGCAACCCGACCTACCGCAAGGCCAACCCGGCCTCGGCGCCCGTCATCATCCTGGCGCTGACCTCCAAGACGCGTTCGCCGGGCCAGATCTATGACGAGGTCTCCAACCTGGTGCAGCAAAAAATCGCCCAGGTGCCGGGCGTGGGCGACGTGGAGCTCGGCGGCGGTTCGCTGCCCGCGGTGCGGGTGGAGCTCAACCCCTTCGCGCTGAACCGCTATGGCGTGGCCGCCGAAGACGTGCGCGCGGCGCTGCAGGCCTCCAACGCCAACCGGCCGCGCGGCGCCATCGAGGGCAACGGCCAACGCTTCCAGATTTACACCGGCGCCAACACCGCCAGCGGCGGGCGCCGCGCTGCCGACTACCAGGACCTGGTCGTGGCCTGGCGCAACAACGCGGCCATACGCCTGCGCGATGTGGCCGAGGTGCAGGACGGTGTGGAGAACACCAACACGCTGGGCCTGTTCAACGGCGAGCCGGCCGTGATCGTGCTGGTCACGCGCCAGCCGGCCGCCAACGTGATTGAAACCGTGGACGGCGTGCGCGACCTGCTGCCCGAGCTGCAGGCCCAGCTGCCGCAGGACGTGCGCCTGCAGGTCGCCTCCGACAGCACCAACTCGATACGCTCCTCGCTGCATGAAATCGAGCTCACGCTGATCATCTCCATCGTGCTGGTGGTGCTGGTCGTCAGCGCTTTTTTGCGCAGCGCGCGCGCCACCATCATCCCGGCGGTGGCGACCGTGGCCTCGCTGCTGGGCACCTTCGGCGTGATGTACCTGATGGGTTTTTCCCTCAACAACCTGAGCCTGATGGCGCTCACTGTCGCCACCGGCTTTGTGGTCGACGACGCCATCGTGGTGCTGGAGAACACCAGCCGCCACATCGAAGCCGGCATGGACCGATTCAAGGCCGCGTTGCTGGGCGCGCGCGAGGTGGGCTTTACCGTGCTGTCCATCAGCCTGTCGCTGGTGGCGGTGTTCATCCCCCTGCTCTTCATGGGCGGGCAGATAGGCCGGCTGTTCCGCGAATTCGCCGTCACGCTGTCGGCCGCCGTGCTGATCTCGCTGCTGATCTCGTTGACCACCACACCCATGATGTGCGCCTGGTTGCTCAAACCCGACGCGCACAGCAAGCCGCCGGGCCGTATTGCGCGCTGGTTTGAACGCGCCTTCAACCGTGTGCACCGCAGCTATGAGACCAGCCTGGACTGGGCGCTGCACAGCAAGCTGCTGGTGATGCTGATCCTGGCGGCCGTGGTGGGCCTCAATGTCTACCTGTACGTGAAAGCGCCCAAGGGCTTTTTCCCGCAGCAGGACACCGGCCAGATCAACGGCGGCCTGCGCGCCGACCGCAGCATCTCCTTCCAGGCGCTGCAGGGCAAGCTCAGGCAGCTGGTCGAGATCATCCGCGCCGATCCGGCGGTGGACACCGTGGTCGGCTTTACCGGCGGCTCGCGCGCCGGCGGCGGCTTCATGTTCATCAACCTCAAGCCGGTCGGCCAACGCAAGGAAGGCGGCCAGGCCGTGATCACGCGGCTGCGCCCGCAGCTCGCGCAGGTGACGGGCGTGAGCCTTTTCCTCAACACCGTGCAGGACCTGCGCGGCGGCGGGCGCCAGACCAACTCCACCTACCAGTACACCCTCAAGAGCGACAACGCGGCCGACCTGAGCCTGTGGGCCACGCGCCTGGCCGAGCGCATGAAAACCCAGGAAGCGCTGACCGACGTGGACACCGACCAGCAGGAAAACGGCGTAGAGACCATGGTCACCGTCGACAAGGAAAGCGCCGCGCGCCTGGGCATCAGCTCGCGCGACGTGGACAACGCGCTCTACGACGGCTTCGGCCAGCGCCAGGTCGCCACGATTTACGCCGAGCTCAACCAGTACCACGTGATCATGGAGGTCGCGCCGCGCTACACGCGCAGCCCCGAGTCGCTCAAGGACATTTATGTGCCGGCCAAAAATGCCGGGGGCGGCACGGGCAGCACCACCAGTACCAGCGCGGCAAGCACCACAACAACCGCCACCAGGTCTACCGCGGGCACGGCCGCCAGCACGGGCACATCCAGCACCTCGGCCGCCACCATAAGCGGCGGTACAACAACAACCAGCAGCATGCCCAGCATCAGCGCCAACCCGGGCCTGCGCGACGCCTCCAGCGGCAATGTGCTGAGCACCGCACCCAGCACCATGGTGCCGCTGTCGGCGATCGCGCGTTTCAGCGAGAACCCGACGGCCGCCTCCATCAGCCATGAGGACGGCGAACTCTCGACCACCATCTCCTACAACCTGGCCGAGGGCTTCACGCTGAGCGACGCCGAGGCAGCGGTGCGCCAGTCCGAAGCCGACATACGCCTGCCCACCAATGTGCGCGGCAGCTTTTCCGGCACGGCGCTCAGCGCCCAGCAATCGCAGGGCCAGCAGCCGCTGCTGATCCTGGCCGCGCTGGTGGTGATCTACATCGTGCTGGGCATCCTCTACGAAAGCCTGATCCATCCCATCACCGTGCTCTCCACCCTGCCCTCGGCCGGCGTGGGCGCGGTGCTCGCGCTGCTGATGTTCAAGCTGGACTTTTCCATCATCGCGCTGATAGGCATCTTCCTGCTGATAGGCATCGTCAAGAAAAACGCCATCCTGATCATCGACTTCGCGCTCGAGGCCGAACGCGCGCGCGGCATTTCTGCGCTGGAGGCGGTGCGCGAAGCCTGTTTGCTGCGTTTTCGCCCCATCCTGATGACCACGCTGGCCGCCATCCTGGGCGCGCTGCCGCTGGCCATAGGCTTTGGCGAAGGCGCCGAGCTGCGCCGGCCGCTGGGCATCGCCATCATCGGCGGACTGATCGCGAGCCAGCTGCTCACGCTGCTGACCACGCCGGTGGTCTATGTGCTGATGGACAAGCTGCGCCGCCGCAGCCCTCTTGAGCGCCAGCTCAGCCGCCATCCCGGCGAGGCCGATGCCGCGCCGCAGGCGTAATCATGGACAAACCGAGCCCACGGTCTTTCTCTTGCTCCTTCCCCCTTTGGGGGAAGGCAGGGATGGGGGCCGCGCGGCCGCCAATTTACAGCCGGCCATTCCATCAAGCGCAGCAGGCCCCCATCCCAGCCTTCCCCCAAAGGGGGAAGGAGTAAATCCCTCTCTTCGGCATGCAAAACCAAGCCAGCTCTAACGCCAGGATGTTCGCCAGGTCCCTTCGCCGGGAAATGACCGACGGCGAGCGGCTGTTATGGCAGCGCTTGCGCGGAGAACAACTGGGCATCAAGTTCAGGCGCCAGCATCCGGTTGGATCGTACGTGGCTGACTTTGCCTGCCTGGCTCCCCTGCTGATTGTGGAAGTAGACGGATCGCAGCATGCCGACCAGCAGGCCTACGACGTGAAGCGTGATGCTTATTTCAAGTCTCTCGGATTTGACGTGCTGCGCTTCCCAGCCAATCTGCCGTTCTCCGATTTGACAGCCATGGTCCAGGCGATACACAACCGCGTGGCCGAGCTGGCAGCGGCGGCCCCCATCCCAGCCTTCCCCCAAAAGGGCAAGGAGCAAGAGTGACTGAGAAGGTCAAAAAACTATGCATCACACACTGAAATCCCATCGCTACATCCTGGCGGCCGTGCTCACCCTGCTCGCCACCGGCTGCGCCGTCGGCCCAGACTACAAACGGCCCACCACCGCCGAAGTCACAAATTTCAAGGAAGCCGAAGGCTGGGTGCCGGCCGCGCCGGCCGATGCGCTGGAGCGCGGCCCGTGGTGGAGCCTCTTCAAGGACCCGGTGCTGGACCAGCTGCAGTCGCGCGTCGACGTCTCCAACCAGAATGTCGCGCTGGCCGTGGCCGCCTATGCCCAGGCGCGCGCGCTGGTGCGCGAGCAGCGCGCCTCGCTGTTCCCTACAGTCACGCTGGACGCCGGCGCCACGCGTTCGCGCGCCAGCGGCAACGTCACGACAGGCAGCACCGGCCGGGTCGGCAACAACTACCAGCTCAGCATAGGCGGCAGCTGGGAGCCCGATGTCTGGGGCCGGCTGGGCCGCGCGGTGGACAGTGCCACGGCCGGTGAACAGGCCAGCGCCGCCGATCTGGCCTCGGCCAAGCTCTCGGCCCAGGGCGAACTCGCGGCCAATTATTTTTCGCTGCGCCAGACCGACGCGCAGAAAGCCTTGCTGGAAACCACGCTGGCCGGCTACCAGCGCGCGCTCGAAATCACGCAAAACCGCTACAAGGCCGGCATCGCCGCCAAGACCGACGTGCTGCAGGCGCAAACCACGCTGGCCAACGCCCAGGCCGACAATGCCGGCCTGCAGCGTACGCGCGCGCAGCTTGAACACGCGATCGCCGTGCTGGTCGGCGAAGCGCCCGCCAATTTCAGCCTGCCGACGGCCGCCTGGAACCCGCTGGTGCCCGAAGTGCCGCTGGGCGTGCCCTCGGCCCTGCTGCAGCGCCGGCCCGACATCGCCGCGGCAGAGCGCCGCGTGGCTTCGGCCAATGAACAGATAGGCATCGCCAAAAGCGCCTACTTCCCCAGCCTGTCGCTGAACGCCTCGGCCGGCACCGGCGCCAGCCGCGTGGCCGATTTGTTCAAGGCCTCAAGCAGCGTCTGGTCCCTGGGACTGTCGGCCGCGCAACTGATTTTTGACGCCGGCGCCACGGGCGCCCGCGTGGACGGCGCGCGGGCTGGTCATGAACAGGCCGTGGCCCGCTACCGCCAGACCGTGCTGGTCGCCTTCCAGGACGTGGAAGACCAGCTCTCCGCCACCCGCGTGCTGCAAACCCAACAAGAACTGCGCCGCCAGGCTTCAGAGGCCGCCGACCAGGTCGAGCAGCAAGTGCTCAACCGCTACCGCAGCGGCCAGGTCGGCTACACCGAAGTCATCACCGCCCAGGCCACGGCCCTGAGCGCGCGCCGCGCCCTGGTGCAGGCCATGGCCGACCGCCAGACCACGGCTGTCGCGCTGATCCAATCATTGGGGGGCGGCTGGCAGGTCAAACAATAGCCTGCCGCGCGCCAAAGCCGCGTTTATGCGCCGGACACCAACGCCGGGCTCGCGGGGGAACAGCTAAGGCCGCCGCAACCTCGGATGACGTCCGTGGGCAAAGCCTGCGGCATGCCCACCACCCCCGTCACCGGGTCATAACCGATACCGCGCAGGTGCAGGGCCAGAGCGGCATCCATGGTTTGCGCATGCTGCGGAAACCACAGGGCCAGTTCCCGGGCCATATGGCGCACGGACATGAAATCCCCGGCCTGGGCCATCAACAGGCCTTCCCGCATGACCTGCAGCACCACCTTGTGCTGCACGGTATGGCAGTTGGAAGCCGAAAACCGCGTGTCCAGCATCCAGCGGTCTTCGCGGCTGAAGTGCTCGTCGGTGTGCTCCACCAGCGTGCGCCAGTGGCCGGCCAGCGCCTCGTCCGCCGCGTTTTCCACCTGCGCCAGCAGCTCGACAAACTCCCGGTGCGTGTCATCCATCAGGGGTAGTCCGAGCACAAGGGCTTCAGACCATTGAAGATTCGGCATGTGTGTGCTTCCAGCATTGCAATGCCCCAGCGTAAGCCAGGGCATGCCGCAAAGACTTGATCCAGGTCATGGAGCGCGCATTCACGGTGGCAAGCCGTGTTTTGGCGCTAGTGCGGTTTCCCATCACGCATCGGCAGTTTGCTTTGGTGCAGCGCCGACAAGAAAAACCGCGCCGCCTCGCTCAGCGGCCTGTCCTTGCGCGTGATGCTGCCGAAGGCTTCCATCTTGTGGCGGATAAAGCAGGGCAGGATGACCAGCAGGCCGTGGCGCGCATAGGTGTCGGCAATCGACTGCGGCATCACGCCGACCATCTCGGTCTCGGCGATCAGGTTGGTGGTGGTCAGGATGGAGGCCGTCTCTATCAGGCCCTTGGGTGAAGGCGCCTGCAGCATGCGGAACTCCTGCTCCAGCACCTCGCGCATGGGGCTGCCGGTGGGCTGCAGAATCCAGCCGTAGCCCAGCAAGTCGGCGAACTTCACGGCTTTCTTTTTGGCCAGCGGGTGCCGCACACCGACAACCAGGGCCAGGGCCTCGTTCTCCAGCGGCGTGAAACTGTAGTCGGCGCGGTGCTCGTCGCGTATGCGGCCAATGGCGACGTCGAGCACGCCCTCGCGCAGCAATTCAAACAACCGGTCGCTGGTGTCCATCGTGACGTCGACCGACAGCAGCGGATAGGCTTTTTTGAGCGCGATGATGGCCTGCGTGAGCAGATTGGGCGAAGGCGCCATGATGCTGCCGACCGAGACCCGGCCCGTGCCGCCCAGCTCCAGCTCTGCCAGTTCGCGCGTCATCGACTCCACCGAGCCGCGCATGCCGCGGAAGTAGCGCAGCACGCTGGCGCCGGCCGGCGTGAGTTTTTGCCCCCGGCCCACACGCTCGAACAGGCGCTGGCCCAGCGCGGACTCAAGCTCCTGGATCATCTTGGTGGCGGCCGGCTGCGTCATGCCGAGTTCGGCCGAGGCCTTGCGCAGCGTGCCGTGTTCGCCCACGGCCAGGATCAGCGCAACCTGGCGCATGCGCAGGCGATTCAGCAGTTGGGGAATCGATGAGGAGCTACGGGGCGTGGCGAGCATGGCGGGCCTCCAGGGGGCGTTAATTTCAATTGATCACCTTAGGTTATCAAATAATCAGGGATTTTCAATTTACGTTAAGTGTCGCCATCCCTACCATCAGGGCATTCGTTCCAGCTTTCCCGCGCCTTTCCCACAACAATGACCCGGAGACAAAGACAATGCCCCGCCTGAAATCCCTCAAATTCCTCCCCGCCCTGCTGGCGGCCGCCTGCGCTTTGGCGGCCGCCTCCCCCGCCCTGGCACAGGCGCAGGAATGGCCCGCCAAGCCGCTGCGCATCCTGGTGGGCTCGGCCCCGGGCGGCGGCACCGACGCCATGGCCCGCGCCGTGGCCGACCGGCTGGGCCCGCTGCTCAAGCAGCCCGTGGTGGTCGAAAACCGCCCCGGCGCCTCCAACACCCTGGCGGCCGACCTCACGGCCAAGTCCACCGACGGCCACACCCTGTTGATGGGCGTCTCGACCGCGCACGCGATCGCGCCGCATTTGCTCAAGCTGGGCTATGACAACAACAAGGACCTGGTGCCCGTGGTCTTTGTGGGCGCGGTGCCCAATGTGCTGGTGGTCAACAACGCGCTGCCGGTCGACTCCGTCCAGGCGCTGGTCAAGCTGGCCAAAAGCAAACCGGGCCAGCTCAATTACGCAACCAGCGGCTCGGGCAGCACCCAGCACATCGCGGCCGAACTCTTCAAGGACCAGGCCGGCGTCTTCATCACCCACATCCCCTACCGCGGCAGCGGCCCGGCGCTGATAGACCTGGTGGCCGGCCAGGTGCAGCTGAGTTTTGACACCATGCCCTCGGTCATAGGCCAGATCAAAAACGGCCGCATCAAGCCCCTGGCGGTAGCCAGCGCCAAACGCAACCCGCAACTGCCCAATGTGCCCACCATGGCCGAAGCCGGCCTCAAGGGCGTGGAGATGAGTGCCTGGTACGGCATCTACATGCCGGCTTCCACACCCAAGGCGGTGCAGGAGCGTGTCTATACCGAAGTGAGCAAGGTGCTGGCCATGCCCGAAACGCAAACCCGCCTGGGTGCCATAGGCGCGGACCTGACGCCCATGACGCAGGCCCAGTTCGCGCAGTTCCACGCCGATGAAAACAAGCGTTATGGTGAGCTGATCGCCCGGAAAAACATCAAACTCGACTGACGGAATCAAACCATGAGCAACACGCAAACGCCGCCCGCAGCCCTGCCCGTGGTCGCCCTCACACTGGGCGATGCGGCCGGCATAGGCCCGGAACTGGTTGCCCGGCTGCTGGCCCAGCCCGGCATCACGGCCGGCGCCAACATCGTGCTGGTGGGTGACGACTGGCTCTGGCAGCAAGGCCAGGCCACGGCCAAACAGGCTGTGGCGACACAAGCCGTCACCAGCCTGGCCGATGTGCGCGGCCGCGCCGACACCCGCCTGCCGGCTTTCCTGGCCATAGACACGATTCAACCCACCCAGGTGCAGCGCGGCCAGGCGCAGGCCGCCTGCGGCGCGGCCGTGCTGCAGGTGCTCAACCTCTGCATGGACGGCGCCAAACGCGGCGAGGTCGATGCGATCTGCTTCGCGCCGCTCAACAAGCAGGCCATGAAGCTGGGCGGCCTCAAGCATGAAGACGAGCTGCACCACTTCGCCGAATACCTGGGCGTGACCGGCTACTTCTGCGAGTTCAACACCCTGGGCGACTTGTGGACCTCGCGTGTCTCGTCCCACATTCCGCTGAAAGACGCGGCGGCCATGCTGAGCCAGCAGCGCATCGTGGACGCGGCAAAGCTGATTTATGCCTCGCTGCAAGCCAGCGGCAACGCCCATCCCAAAGTCGCGGTGGCGGCTTTTAACCCGCATGGCGGCGACGGCGGTGTCTGCGGGCGTGAAGAGATCGACATCATCGAGCCGGCCGTGGCCGAGCTGCGCGCGGCCGGCGTGCCGGTGGACGGCCCCTTCCCGGCCGACACCATCTTTCTGAAAGCGCGCGACGGGCTCTACCAGGCCATCGTCACCATGTACCACGACCAGGGCCAGATCGCGATCAAGCTCATGGGTTTCAGCAAGGGCGTGACGGTGCAGGGCGGCCTGCCGGTGCCTATCACCACGCCGGCCCACGGCACGGCCTACGACATTGCGGGCCAGGGCGTGGCCGACGTCAACGCCACGCTCAATGCTTTCAAGATTGCCCAGCGCATGGGAGTACGCCTGACGGCGCCTCCCCAAGGGGAGTAAACGGCTCACCCCTCCCCAACCCGCCCCTTCCAGGGGAGGGCTCGAAAGACTCACCTCAAAGGACCTCAAATGAAAATCAAATCCGTACGCGCCCGCGTCTTCGAATGGAAAGGCAAGACCGTTCCACCCCAGGGCAATTTCTGCTCCAACGCCATGGACCTGGTCTACTCCAACACCGAGACCATGAGCACCTTCCGCTTCCATTCCTGGACGGTGGTGGAGATTGAAACCGACGACGGCATCGTCGGCCTGGGCAACGTCGCGCTGGCGCCGCACATCGCCAAAGCCATCATCGACCAGTACCTCACGCCGCTGGTGCTGGGCCAGGACCCCTGGGACTATGAATACCTGTGGCAGCGCATGTACCGCGCCACACATGCCTGGGGCCGCAAGGGTGTGGCCATGGCCGCGATCTCGGCGGTGGACATCGCGATCTGGGACATTCTGGGCAAGTCGGTGGGCAAGCCGGTGTTCAAGCTGCTGGGCGGCCGCACCAAGGAAAAAATTCCCTGCTACTACTCCAAGCTCTACCGCACCGACATCAAGGCCATGCAGGACGAGGCGCAGAAATACCTGGACCAGGGCTTCACCATGTTCAAGTCGCGCTTCGGCTACGGACCGGCGCATGGCACCAAAGGCGTGGCGGAAAATTTGAAGGCCGTCGAGGCGCTGCGCGAAGTGATCGGCTACGACAACGACCTGATGCTCGAGTGCTACATGGGCTGGAACCTCGAATACGCCAAGCGCATGCTGCCCAAGCTCGAGAAATTCCAGCCGCGCTGGGTCGAGGAACCCGTGATCGCCGACGATATCGACGGCTATGCCGAATTGAACCAGCTGACCAGCATCCCGATCTCGGGCGGCGAGCATGAGTTCAGCCTCTACGGCTTCAAGCAGCTGCTCGACAAAAAAGCCGTGTCCGTCGTGCAGTACGACACCAACCGCGTGGGCGGCATCACGGCCGCGCACAAGATCAACGCGCTGTGCGAGGCCTACAGCGTGCCGGTGGTGCCGCATGCCGGCCAGATGCACAACTACCACCTGACCATGAGCACGCTGGCCTCGCCCATGAGCGAATATTTCCCGATGTTCGACGTGGAAGTCGGCAACGAGCTGTTCTATTACATCTTCGATGGCGAGCCCGTGGCCGAGAATGGCTTCCTGCAGCTCGATGACAACAAGCCCGGCCTGGGCCTGACCATGAAGACCGAGTTCCTCAAAGACTTCAACATCGTCGAATGAGCGCCATGGCAGCCAGGTACCAGGGCGTGTTTCCGGTGGTGCCCACCACCTTCACCGACGCGGGCGAACTGGACCTCGCGAGCCAGAAGCGCTGCGTCGATTTCATGATTGACGCGGGATCCACCGGCCTGTGCATACTCGCCAACTTCTCCGAGCAGTTTGTGCTGTCGGACGAGGAGCGCGAGATGCTGACCAGCACCATCCTCCAGCATGTGGCCGGCCGCGTGCCGGTGATTGTGACCACCACCCACTTCGGTACCCGGGTCTGCGCCGAACGCAGCCGCCGCGCGCAGGACCTGGGCGCGGCCATGGTCATGGTGATGCCGCCCTACCATGGCGCGACGATTCGCGTGCCGGAAGAAAAGATCTACGAGTTTTTCGCCACGCTGTCGGCCGCCATCGACATTCCCATCATGATCCAGGACGCGCCCGTCAGCGGCACGCCACTGCCCGCCGCTTTCCTCGCGCGCATGGCCAAGGAAATACGCAACGTCGCCTATTTCAAGATCGAGACACCGGGTGCGGCCTCCAAACTGCGCGAGCTGCTGCGCCTGGGCGACGAGGCGATTGAAGGCCCCTGGGACGGCGAGGAAGCCATCACCCTGCTGCCCGACCTGGAGGCCGGCGCGACCGGTGCGATGACAGGCGGCGGCTACCCCGACGGCATACGCAAGATCATGGACGCCTGGGCGGCCGGCCGGCGCGAAGAGGCCGCGGCCGAGTACACGCGTTGGCTGCCGCTGATCAATTACGAGAACCGCCAGGGCGGCATCCTCACGGCCAAGGCCTTGATGAAGGAAGGCGGTGTGATTGCCTGCGAGGCGCCGCGCCATCCCTTCCCCGCCATGCACCCGGAGGTGCGCAAGGGCTTGCTGGCCACCGCGCGCCGGCTGGACCCGCTGGTGCTACGCTGGGGCAAATAGGCGCTTCAGCCGCCTGCTGTGCAGGCACCGTTTCCTTTCAGGCCCCCATTTTCAGGACATCCATGCCGCTTCGGGAAACACTCTTGCTGGTGCAAAAATGCGCCCATACCTTCAGTTTTTACGACCTCGGCACCGGCCTGGCGCAAAAACACATCGTGCTGCCGAATTTCCCGCATGAGTTCACGGTGGACGCGGCGCGCGGCCTGGCCTATGTGGGCCACTACGGCATAGAGACAGCCAGCCACCTGGGCGACATGGGCGGGCACTCGGTGTTTGTGATCGACCTCGCGCAGCAAAAACACGTGGCCACGCTGAACCTGTGGCCTTACTACCGGCCGCATGGCCTGGCGGTGGATGGCCAGGGGCGGCTGTTCGTGATGTCGGAGGCACACAACGTGTTGCTGCGTTTTTCGAACCCGGCGACAGCCCATGTGCCGGACCTGGCCGTGCCTTCGGGCGGCTACAAGACGCATTTGTTCGCGCTGAGCCGGGACGCGCAGACGGCTTACGCGCTCAACCTGTTGTCCAACACCGTGACCAAGATCAAACCCAATGACCCGACCTTCGCGCCGGTGGCCATGGTGCCGGGCCCGGTGCCCGAGGGCAATGTGCTGTCGGCCGACGAGTCGCTGTTGTATGTGGCCAATCGCGGCGACGACAGCATCGTGGCCGTGGACACGGCGACCATGAAGGTCGTGGCCCGGGGCAAGACGCGGCGCGACCCCAACCGCGTTTACCGCTTCCGCGGCGCACAGGGCGATGAGCTGCTGCTCACCACCAACTCGGGCGAGCATTCGCTCTCGGTCTTCGGCACCGACCTGCAGGAGCAGCGCTGCCTCCCCTTGCCCAGCAACCCGCTGGCCCTGTCCTTCCACCCGGTGGAGCGCGCGGTGTATATCTCTTTCCAGGACGACACGGTGCGCCGGCTGAGCCTGGACAACTTTGAGTTCGGGCAGCAGATCAACACCCTGCGCGAACCCGATTCATCCTACGTCTGGCGGCATTGAGGCCATGATGCCGGCGATGCCCATCGTCGATGCCCACCACCACCTGTGGGACCTGTCGCGCGGCCATTACCCCTGGCTGCAGGAGGCCTACGACCCCGAGGCCTTTTTCCTGGGCGACTACCGCGCCATCTGCCGGGACTTCCTGCCAGCCGACTACCACGCCGCCGCGGGGCCTTGCGAGCTCGTGGCCACCGTACACGTGGAGGCCGAGCGCAGCCGCGACGAGCAGCTGGCCGAAACCGCCTGGCTGCATGAGGTGCATGCACAGCACGGCTTCCCGAATGCCGTGGTTGCCCATGCCTGGTTTGACCGGCCGGACAGCGAGGAACAGCTGCTCGCGCAATCGCGCTTCCCGCTGGTGCGCGGCATACGCAGCAAGCCGGTGACTTCCGCGTCGCCGAACCACAGCGTGAAAGGCCAGGCCGGCAGCATGCAGGACGAGGCCTGGCTGCGCGGTTTCTCGCTGCTGGAGAAATACGGCCTGCGCTGGGACCTGCGCGTGCCGGCCTGGCATTTGCCCGAGGCAGCCGAAGTGGCGGCGCTGTTTCCCAAGGTGCCGATTGTCCTCAACCACCACGGCTTTGCCTGGGACCGCAGCGAAGAAGGCCTCAAGCGCTGGCGCGGCTGGATGCAGACCCTGGCCCGGCAGGAGAATGTGCACGTCAAACTCTCGGAATTCGGCCTGCGCGACCGGCCCTGGGATCTCCAGGAGAACGCGCGAATTGTGTATGAAACGATTGCAATTTTTGGATGGCAGCGCTGCATGTTCGCCAGCAACTTTCCGGTGGCCGGCCTGCGCATAAACTACCCTGACCTGGTGGACAGTGTGGCCGGCATGCTGGCCCAGCTGCCGCCCCACCAGCAGCATGCGATGATGTGCGCCAACGCCCTGCGTTTTTATGCGATTGATGTGACACTGCCTTTGTGACCCTTCTCCCAATCAAGCCCAGCCCCTGGAACCACACCCATGACCACGAAACATGACAACCTCATTGCCGGCCAATGGCTGGCCGGCAACAGCTACAGCCCCAACCTCAACCCCAGCAACCTGGCCGACGTGATCGGCGAGTACACGCAGGCCGACGCGGCCGGCCTGGACGCAGCGGTGAAGGCCGCGCAGGCGGCTTTCCCGGCCTGGTCGACCTCGGGCATACAGGCGCGCTCGGACGCGCTGGACAAGATAGGCACGGAAATCCTCGCGCGCCGCGAAGAGCTGGGCACCCTGCTCTCGCGCGAAGAAGGCAAGACCAAGCCCGAAGGCATAGGCGAGGCTACGCGCGCCGGCCATATCTTCAAGTTTTTCGCGGGTGAATGCCTGCGCCTGTCGGGCGAAACCATTCCCTCGGTGCGCCCCGGCATAGGCGTGGAGATTACGCGCGAGCCCGTGGGTGTGGTCGGCTTGATCACCCCATGGAACTTCCCCATCGCCATCCCGGCCTGGAAGATCGCACCCGCGCTGGCCTTCGGCAATTGCGTGGTGCTTAAGCCCGCCGACCTGGTGCCCGGCAGCGCCTGGGCACTGGCCGAGATCATCTCGCGCTCCGGCATCCCGGCCGGCGTGTTCAACCTGGTCATGGGCCCGGGCCGCGTGATCGGCGATGCGCTGGTCAACCACCCCGGCGTCAACGCCATCAGCTTCACCGGCTCGGTCGGCGTGGGCAGCCGCATCGCCGAGGCCTGCGCGAAGAACCTCAAAAAAGTGCAGCTCGAAATGGGTGGCAAGAACCCGCAAGTCATCCTCGACGACGCCGACCTCACGCAGGCCGTTGAGCTCAGCGCGCAGAGCGCCTTCTATTCCACCGGCCAGCGCTGCACGGCGTCGAGCCGCCTGATCGTGACCGAAGGCATTTACCCGGCTTTTGTCAAAGCCCTGCAGGAACGCATGGCCCGCATCAAGGTCGGTGACGCCCTCACGGCCGGCACCGACGTGGGCCCGGTGTCCTCGCAGGCGCAGCTTGAGCAGGACTTGAGCTATATCGAAATTGGCAAGGCCGAAGGCGCGACCCTGGCCTTTGGCGGCGCGCGCATTCCCTGCCACACCGGCAGCGGCGCCGAAGGTTATTACATGCAGCCGGCCCTCTTCAGCGAGAGCACGGCCGGCATGCGCATCAACCGCGAGGAAATCTTCGGCCCGGTCGCCAGCATCATCCGCGTGAAGGACTACGAAGCGGCTCTCGCCACCGCCAACGACACGCCTTTCGGCCTGTCGGCCGGCATCGCCACCACCAGCCTCAAATACGCGACCCACTTCAAGCGCCACAGCCAGGCCGGCATGGTCATGGTCAACCTGCCCACCGCGGGCGTGGACTACCACGTCCCCTTCGGCGGCCGCAAGGGCTCGAGCTACGGCCCGCGCGAGCAGGGCAAGTACGCGCAAGAGTTTTTCACGACGGTGAAGACGGCCTACACGCTGGCTTGATCCCGCCTCGCGGCCTGCTCGACCAGCGCCAGCAGGTCGGGCAGGCAGCGGGTGGCGAGATCAAAGCGCGCCACCACGGCCTGGCGCGCCGCATGCCCCAGGTGCGCATAGGCGGCCGGGTCGGCAAGGACGTTCACCACGGTTTCGGCCATGGCCCGCACGTCAAAAAAATCAACCAGCAAGCCGTTGACCCCGTGTTCCATGACCTCCTCGACAGGGGCGGTACGGCTGCCAACCACGACACAGCCCGCGCTCATGGCTTCCAGGCAGCTCCATGACAGGACAAAGGGATAGCTCAGGTACACATGACAGCGTGAAACCTGCAGCAGCTGGAGGTAGCGGGCGTAAGGCAGTGTCCCGACAAAATGGACACGCTCCATCGGCAGCTGGCCGCCGACCTCCTTGAGCAGGACTTCGCGCCATGTGCCGCCACCCGCGGGTTTGCGGCCGTAGCTCACCTCGTCGCCCCCCACCAGCACACAATGCGCGCCGGGCCGGGCTTTCAGGATGGCCGGCAAGGCCCGCATGAAGCTGTGGAAACCCCGGTAAGGCTCCAGGTTGCGGTTAATGAATGTCAGGACTTCGTCGCCGGGCTTGAACTGCAAGCCCTTGTCGGGCAATGAAAACAAGGCGCCCGGATCGGGTCGGGCCAGGCCCGTGGCAATGCCGTCGTGAACGACCCGTACCTTGCCGCGGTATTCCTCGGGCACTTGCCGGCGCTGCCATTCGGTGGGCGCATACGCCATGTCCGCAGCGTTCAGCGCGTGCATCAGCGCGGTGTTTTTGAGGCGCAGCACGGCACGCGCCGACAGGCTGGCGGTGTAAAACTCCGGGTCGAAATCACAATCGCTGCCCTGCGCGGAATAGTAGAACTCCGAAAACACCAAAAGCCTGGTGCCCGGCCAGACGTCCTTGCAGAAAAGCGCCTCACCCCAGCCGGGATGCGCCACGATGAGGTCCGGGCTGAAGCCCTGGTCGGCAAGCCCTTGCATGGCCTGCGCGCAGGCCGAGCCGCGCAAGGCCTTGACCTCAAAATCGCGGACCGCCGCGAGCCGGCTGGGCGTTGCCAGGGAGGGCAGCGGGTAGCGCACCACACTAACCCCCTCCACCGGCCGCGGTGTGATACCAAGCCCCACAATCTCGTGTCCCTGGGCCGCGAGGGCCTTGGCCACGTGGACAAACTGCCCCGGAAAGTTCTGGTGGATAAACAGGTAACGGCGCCGCGGTGGTGCTGGCGCTTCACCGGGTTTGGTGCCGGCACCTTCGGAAACGGGAGTCTTGGGCTTCATACATCAATGGCGTGAAAGCTTTCCAGCGGAAAGCCGGGTTGTTGCATGTGGCACGAACCGGGGCACGGGTACCCCGCTCAAGCCTCGAACAACCCACTCTAGGCACCATACATTTAGAAACAACTCCCCTCGTCGGAGCCTGCGCCGGCGGCGCATGGTTAGACTACCTAGCCGGTACAAGGCAGAACGCCTGCGGTATCTCCGTCCTTCCAAGTCCAGGCCTGAACCCCATGCGCCCCCTTCACTCCTCCAAACACCTTCGCACGCTGCTGTTGTCCCTGACCGCGGCTTACTTCCTCACCAGCCTGGGCCACTTCAGCCACAACGCCGAGTTCATCTGCGAGTACCCCAATCTTCCGGCCTGGCTCACCCGCGCCCAGGTCTATGCGGTGTGGGCGGGCATCACCTCCGTGGGTGCGACCGGCCTGCTGCTGATGCGCAAAAAATTCATGGCCACGGGCCTGTTGCTGATAGCCGTTTATGCGGCGCTGGGTTTTGACGGCCTGGGCCACTATGCGGTGGCGCCCATGGAGCTTCATCCCTTGATGGCCAATGTCACGATTCTTTCGGAAGTTGTTGCCGCCGCGCTTTTGTTGCCGGTGGCATTGTGGCTGTTGGCATCACATGTGCTGCGCGACAAAGTGCGGATTCGGCAGCCATGACTTCGCAAGTCATTTTGGTAGACGTCGATGACACTCCGCCCAAACCCACGGCCTATACTGACGATCAGCCCGTGCATGAATGGCGGTTTTTGCCGGCATCTTTATCCGTCGCAGGTTGAAAGTGCTTAAGCGAATAGCCGACCCTGCAAACGCCTCGGCCGAAGAGGCACCTCGCAACAAGCGGCAAGCCGTCCGGCATCGGATCGATGGTGCCCTGCTGGGCTGCGTTTTCCTCCTCCTTGTTCCCGCGGCGCTTTTTGGCCCCATCATCTTTGGCGGTCTTTCCCTGCAAACACTCCCAAGGTGGGCAATACTCACGTCAATCGCCAGCGCCATTCTTGGTGCATGGCACTTGGCAACCTCGGCATTTGCGCTGGAGGAGGACCTGGAATTCATCACCACCTATTTCCAGGCGCAGGATGCAGCACCCGTCGTACTGCCCTTCGCCCTCTACGTTGGCACAAGATCGATATACCGCCGCTTCTTCACGCCTGCGTATGTCGCGCGGCAACGATGGCTGGCCAGGCGCGATGCAAGGAAACGAATTGATATCCCGGTGGATGAAGTGCGGCCGCATGGGAAATCTTTCCCGGACACCATTCCAGACGAGCCCTAGCTCCCTGGCCTTTGTTGCACCGCTCTCCCCGTTTTTCTCGGGATTGCAGCCAGACCGCGTCATTGGTCAAGTGTCACCTTGGCGGTCCGGATATAACTGCCCCACCGGTCATATTCGCTGTTGTAGAAACGCTGGTAGGCCGCGGGTGACATCTGTTCGATCACCATCGTCATTTTTTTCATCACTTCCGCCACTTGCGGCTCGGCAATCGTGGCTGTGATGGCCGCATTCAGCTTGTTCACGATGTCCGTCGGCGTGCCCGAGGGCGCCAGGAATCCCAGCCAGGGGCCCATGTCGATTTCAACGCCAAATTCCTTGAGCAGGGGTGTGTCGGGAAAGCCCGGTAGCCGCTCGCGCGCGGTGATGGCCAGGATTCGAACCGTTCCGGCCTTGACGTGCTGATCGGCCACCAGCACGGGAACAATGGAGCAGTCCACCTGGTTGGCCAATTGCGCCTGCATCAGAGGCGCTGTACTGTTATAGGGTATATGCAGCAGGTTCACTTTGGACTTCTGCTTCAAGGCCTCCATGATGATCTGGCCTGAACTTCCCAGCCCCCAAGGACCCGAATGTCAGCGGCTCTTTCGCCTCCTTGGCCGTCTGCAGAAACTGGGCGAAACTTCGAGCCGGGTTTGAAGCGTGGACAACAAGAGCCAGCGGCGTGAAGCCAATGGGTGCCACCGCCACGAATTCCTTCTTTGCGTCGTAAGGCGGCGTCTTCAGAATGTGGGGTGCAATCGAATGAGAGTCCGCGGTTCCATAGACCAGCGTGTATCCATCGGGGGCGCTCCGGGCGGCGGCAAGGCTGCCTATGGTCCCGATGGCGCCGGGCTTGTTGTCGACAATGACAGGCTGTCCCAGTCGCTGCGCAAGCGAAGGCGCCATCGCCCTCACCAAGGCATCGCCGCCGCCTCCAGCCGCCCACGGCATGATGATCTTGACCGGGCGCGAAGGATAGGCCTGCGCTTGGGCCAGGGCTGCCAGCGGTGTTGCCGCCGCTGCCAAGCCCCCGAGCCCGAACAGGGCTGCCCTGCGATTCATTTCATTCTTCATGATGTCTCCTTGATAGGGCGCTGGTCAGTGCCAGCTGGTTTTTCGTAACGCGATTGATATAGGGCGACGCAGTCCGTGTGCAGACGATCAGCTCACAGTCCTTTGCTCTGCAGCCAGCCAAACAGCACCTGTGCAATGTCATCGCTGTTGTCCTCGATCATGAGCATGTGCCCGTTGCCCTTGATGCCCAGGTCCGGAAGCCAGATGGAATCGGCTGCCAGGTAGTCGGCCAGCTTCTGGTCGATTGACCTGGGATGGCGCGGGTCGTGCTCACCGGTGACGACCAGGAGCGGCCTTTGGGCGACCACCGATGGTTCACGGATGGCCAAGCCTTGGCCGCCGATGTTGAATCGTTCGTTCAGGACATTCGGGCTCTCGGCAACCACTGTCGCCGCATAGGCATCAAAAGCGGCTTGGGGGAAGCGAGGCGCATTGGCCCAAAAATCCCGGATGAAGGCCCGATGAGCCACGACGGGACTGTCCCGTGGTGCATACACCGGGCAGCCAGCCTCTTTGTCCTGCGCCAGCGATCCCACCAGCGCCGGATCGTCAGGCAGTACATCGACCAGATTGGCCGGCGCCCCCGGCGCGACGCCGATCACCGCACCCACTTTGTCCGGCAGTGTTTCGGCCATCCACCACGCGGGCGGACCGCCCGCCGAATGGGCAATGACAATCGCCGGCCCCACCGCTTCAAGCAGTGTCCCGAGGGCCGCGGCGGTGTCCAGCGTTGTCAGTTGAACGATGTTCCCGACACCCGGTGAATACCCGTGGCAAGGCCAATCCGGCACGTAGACCTCATGCCCGCGTGCGGCAAACAGCCAAGCCCAGCCGTCCCTGCCGTCGGGCGTTTGCAGGTAGCCCTCACCGGTGTGGAAGCCTCCGTGAATCATGACAACCGGCAACCGCCTGCACGCATTCGGCACGGCAGGCACATGGGCGACGTGGATAGGATGGCTCGCCGTACCCAGCCGCAGGCTCATGGGTTCCACCCTGGTGTTTCGCGTCTCGGCAATGGTTGGGCAAAAGGACATGTACGCTTTCATCAAACAATTAACCAGGGCACGAAGGCCGCGTTTTGGTTTGATGCGAGTCTAATCCCAATTAGTTCCATATGGAACCAATTGGGACATGGTATTTTCCCTAGCCGGTGTCGATGGTGCCCACCCCGGCTCTCTGGCATCACATGGCTTCGATTGGTACCATTTACAACTTGCGAGGCAAACCAGGCCTTCGTCGCGCCACAGACACATCCATCAAACCAAAAATGACCCGCCACCAACCCTTGAGCGACATCCTTCATGATGTTTCGATCCCCTATGCCTACAAGCTGGGGTACATGATCAACAACTACCGTGAGCCCTCGTTTCGATCCATCGAGGTCAAGTACGGCCTGACCCGTCCGGAGATACTGTCGCTCATCCTTCTCCATTACAGAGACGGTGTCTCGGCATCGGACATCTGCGACTTCTCGGGACACCTCAAGAACAACATCAGCAGGGCCATCACCGCGCTGGAGAACAAGGGACTGGTCCGCCGCGAAACCAGCAAGGAAGACCAGCGCCGCCAGGTGATCTACATCACAGCCAGCGGCCGTCGGATGCACAACAAATTCATGCCGGGCCTGGTGGAGCGGGAAAAGGTCATGATGGAATGCCTGTCCTGCAGCGAGCAAGAGCAACTCAGGCACCTGCTGACCAAGCTCTGTGCGCATGCACCGGCCTGGAGGGATGAGGAACACGTGTGAAACGGCCGGAAAAACCAGGGGCATGTGGCAACACTTCGCACACCTGCTCACAATCCAGCATGCAGTAAGCTCCCGTCATGAACCATCCCCTGCGCTGCCAATGCGGCACCCTACGCGGCCACGTCAGCCACACCGAATCCGTATGCCGCGGCGTTTGCTACTGCAAAGACTGCCAGGCCTATGCGCACTTCCTGGGCAAGGCGGACGAGACTCTCGATGAGATGGGTGGCTCGGACGTGGTCGCCACGCTTCCCCAGCATGTCACTTTCACGCAAGGTGTCGAGAAGCTGAGCTGTATGTCGCTGAGCGACAAAGGCATGCTGCGCTGGTATGCGAGCTGCTGCAACACGCCTGTCGGCAACACCTCGCGCGACTTCAAGGTTTCGCATGTCGGCTTGCTGCACAACTGCCTGCGGGATTCTTCGACCAGCCTGGACAGCGCTTTCGGTCCGGTGCGCATGCGGGTCGGCATGAAGAGTGCCAAGGGCACACCCAAGGCCATGGCGCTCAGCACCACGGTGGCCATCCTCCAGTTCATGGCTAGGCTGCTGCGCGCCAGGCTGGATGGCAGCTACACGAAAACGCCCTTCTTTGACCCGGAGACGGGAACGCCACGGGTATCGCCCAAAGTGCTCACGCCCGATGAGCGCGCCCGCCTGATGACGGCCGTTTAAGACCGCACCGTATCCGCCACGCGCTCGGCGCAGCGTTTCGCCTGGGCCGCGTCGCGGGCCTCGACCATCACGCGCAGCAGCGGCTCGGTGCCGCTGGCGCGTATCAGCAGGCGGCCGGTATCGCCGAGTTCGGCTTCCACGGTTTTGCTCATGTCGGCCAGGGGCTTGCTGCTCTTCCAGTCCTGGCCGGGCTTGAGGCGCACATTGATCAAGGTCTGCGGGAACAACACCACCTCGCTGAGCAGCTGGGCAATGGTCTTGCCGCTGCGCACGCAGGCCTGCAGCACCTGCAGCGCGCTGATCAGGCCGTCGCCGGTGGTGTGCTTGTCGAGCGCGAGCAGATGGCCGGATCCCTCGCCGCCCAGCAGCCAGCCGCGCTTGTCGAGCTCTTCGAGCACATAGCGGTCGCCGACCTTGGCGCGCACGAACTCCACGCCCTTCTTCTTCAGCGCGACCTCGACGGCCATATTGGTCATCAAGGTGCCAACGGTGCCGGGCACTTTTTCGCCGCGCGCCAGGCGCTCGTTGACCATCAGGAAGAGCACTTCGTCGCCGTTGAAGAGGCGGCCCTCGGCGTCCACCATCTGCAGGCGGTCGGCGTCGCCGTCCAGCGCAATGCCGTAGTCGGCCTTGTAGGCCTGCACGGCCTTGATCAGCGCCTCGGGATGCGTGGCGCCGACCTCGTGGTTGATGTTCAGGCCGTCGGGCGCGCAACCTATGGAGATGACCTCGGCGCCCAGTTCATGGAACACCATGGGTGCGATGTGGTACGCCGCGCCGTGGGCGCCATCGACGACGATCTTCAGGCCCTTGAGCGTGAGGTCGTTGGCAAAAGTGCTTTTGCAAAATTCGGTGTAGCGGCCGGCCGCGTCATCCAGGCGGCGCGCCTTGCCCAGGGTGGCCGAGTCGGCCCAGACGGGCGGCTCTTCAAGCGCGGCTTCCACAGCCAGCTCCCAGGCGTCGTCGAGCTTGGTGCCCTGGGCGCTGAAGAACTTGATGCCGTTGTCGGGGTAGGCGTTGTGGCTGGCGCTGATGACCACGCCCAGGCTGGCGCGCTGGGCGCGTGTGAGGTAGGCCACCCCGGGCGTGGGCAGGGGGCCCAGCAGCACCACGTCGACGCCGGCCGAGTTAAAGCCCGATTCGAGCGCGCTTTCGAGCATATAGCCCGAGATGCGCGTGTCCTTGCCGATCAGCACCGTGGGGCGGGTTTCGGTCCTGCGCAGCACGCGGCCCACGGCGTGGGCCAGGCGCAGCACGAAGTCGGGGGTGATGGGCGGCTGGCCCACCGTGCCGCGGATACCGTCGGTGCCGAAGTATTTTCTGGTCATGGCGTTTTGTCCCTGTGGAGCTTGTTGTTCTGCAAATGTGGGGCTATTTTAGGCGGCGCCGCCCTGCCCGGCTGTCAGTCAAAACCTCAACGAGCGGCGGCCCACACTTTGAGTGCCTGAACGGTTTCCTTGACGTCATGCACACGCACGATGCGCGCGCCGCGGTCCACGGCCAGCAGGGCCGCCGCGATGCTGGGCACCATGCGGTCGGCCACGTCGAGCTGGGCCACGGCGGCCAGCGAGGTGCTGGTGACAGCGGCCAGGGACGACTTGCGCGACCAGGCGGCCAGCAGCGGGTAGCCGGCGGCCAGGAATTCCTGCTGGCGCGCCAGCAGCGCGAAGTTCTGCGCCACGGTCTTGCCGAAGCCTATGCCCACGTCGAGCACGATGCGCGACCTGGCGACGCCGGCGGCCAGCAGGCCGGCCGCGGCGGCTTCGAGGAAGCCGCGCACCTGCGGCACCACGTCGCCCTCCATGGGCGCGACCTGCATGGTCTGCGGCTCGCGGTGCATGTGCATGAGGCAGACGCCGCAGTTGGGGTGCGCAGCCACCACCTCGGCCGCGCCGGGTTTGCGCAAGGCCCAGATGTCGTTGATGACGTCGGCGCCCAGGTCCAGCACGGCCTGCATGACCTCGGGCTTGTAGGTGTCCACGGACAGCGGCACACCCAGGGTGGCGGCATGGCGCACCACGGGCAGCACGCGTGCGAGTTCTTCTTCCAGCGGCACGGGCGGCGCGCCGGGCCGCGTGGACTCACCGCCTATGTCCAGCATGTCGGCGCCATTCTTGAGCAGCTTCTCGCAATGGGCGAACACGCTGGCAAAGCCGCTGCCTTCGCTGAAGTACTTGCCGCCGTCCGAAAAAGAATCGGGCGTGACGTTGACGATGCCCATGACCCGCGGCTTGGCGAGGTCGATTTGGAAGCGGGAGGTTTGCCAGATCATGGTTTGTCCTCGGAAATAAAAAACCGGGGACTGGCCCCGGTTGTGGTGACGGCTGCCCGGCAGCCCGTCATGCTGTGTCCGTCGCCGGGCCTCAGGCCACCGTGGGCGCCGGGTCGGCGCTGACGGCCGGCGTGCCGCCCGAGGGGCCGCCGCCACCGCCGACGGAGGAGTTGCGCGGCGTCCAGTCCTTGGGCGGGCGCGGCTCCTTGCCGGCCATGATGTCGTCGAGCTGGTCGCCGTCTATGGTTTCCCATTCGAGCAAGGCCTTGGCCATGGCGTGCATCTTGTCCTGGTTGTCCTCGATCAGCTTGCGCGCCAGGGCGTATTGCTGGTCGATGATGCGGCGCACCTCGCCGTCGACCTTTTGCAGGGTCGACTCGCTCATGTTATTGGTCTTGGTGACCGAGCGGCCCAGGAAGACTTCGCCTTCGTTCTCGGCGTAGACCATGGGGCCCAGGGCCTCGGTCATGCCGTAGCGCGTGACCATGTCGCGCGCCAGCGCGGTGGCGCGCTCAAAGTCGTTGCTGGCGCCGGTCGTCATCTGGTTCATGAAGACTTCCTCGGCGATGCGGCCGCCGAACAGCATGCTGATCTGGCTCAGCATGTACTCGCGGTCGTAGCTGTAGCGGTCCTGCGCGGGCAGGCTCATGGTCACGCCCAGCGCGCGGCCGCGCGGGATGATGGTGACCTTGTGGACCGGGTCGCACTTGGGCAGCATCTTGCCGAGCAGCGCGTGGCCGGACTCGTGGTAGGCCGTGTTGCGGCGCTCTTCCTCGGGCATGACCATGCTCTTGCGCTCCGGGCCCATGAGGATCTTGTCCTTGGCTTTTTCGAAGTCCTGCATCTCGACGGTGCGTGCATTGCGGCGCGCGGCCATCAGGGCGGCTTCGTTGCAGAGGTTGGCGAGGTCGGCGCCGGACATGCCGGGCGTGCCGCGCGCGATCACGCTGGCGTTCACGTCCTGGCCCAGCGGCACCTTGCGCATGTGCACATTGAGGATCTGCTCGCGGCCGCGGATGTCGGGCAGCGTCACATAGACCTGGCGGTCGAAGCGGCCGGGGCGCAGCAAGGCAGCGTCCAGGATGTCGGGGCGGTTGGTGGCGGCCACCACGATCACGCCGACATTGGTTTCGAAGCCGTCCATCTCGACCAGCATCTGGTTCAGGGTCTGCTCGCGTTCGTCGTTGCCGCCGCCCAGGCCGGCGCCGCGCTGGCGGCCGACCGCGTCGATTTCATCGATGAAGATGATGCAGGGGGCGTTTTTCTTGGCGTTCTCGAACATGTCGCGCACGCGGGCCGCGCCCACGCCGACGAACATTTCAACGAAGTCGGAGCCGGAAATCGAGAAGAAAGGCACTTTGGCCTCGCCGGCGATGCCCTTGGCCAGCAGGGTCTTGCCGGTGCCCGGGGGGCCGACCAGCAGCAAGCCGCGCGGAATGCGGCCGCCCAGTTTCTGGAATTTCTGCGGGTCTTTGAGGAAGTCGACGACTTCCTTGACCTCTTCCTTGGCCTCGTCGCAGCCCGCGACGTCGGCGAAGGTGACGGGGTTGGTGGACTCGTCCAGCATGCGCGCCTTGGACTTGCCGAAGCTGAAAGCCCCGCCCTTGCCGCCACCCTGCATCTGCCGCATGAAGTAGATCCACACGCCTATCAGCAGCAGCATGGGCCCCCAGCTGATCAGCAGCGAGGTGAGGAGGGAGGTTTCTTCGCGGGGCTTGACGTCGAACTTGACGTCGTTGGCGATCAGGTCGCCGACCAGGCCGCGGTCCAGGTAGGTGGCCGTGGTGCGGACCTTGCGGTCGTCCACGGTGGTGGCCGAGATCTCGGTGCCGCCCTGGCCTTCGGCGATGGTCGCCTGCTTGATGCGCTTGCCGCGCACTTCTTCCAGGAACTCGGAGTAACCCAGGTAGTTGGAACCGGCGCCGCCACGTGTATCAAATTGCTTGAATACGGTGAACAGCACCATGGCGATCACCAGCCAGATTGCAATTTTGGAAAACCACTGATTGTTCAAGGACTACTCCGGTGTAAGAACAAAAGTCACATGCGCCTGATTTTAGGCCTTTCAAGGGCCAAAACAGCTTAACCCGGTCCCGGCCCCTGGTTTAAAGCGGGATTAAGGGAAAGTCCGTGGCTTTAGGCACGCTTTTTCAGCCCCCGGCCTATCAGAAAGGTTTCCGATGAGCCCGGTCGCGAGGCTTTGGGCTTGAGCGGCTTGACGACCTTGAAGGTGTCGCGAAACAGCTTGACCAGCTGGTCATAGCCGCTGCCGTGGAACAGCTTGACCACCAGCGTGCCGTCCGGCTTCATGCGGTTCTGGGCGAATTCCACAGCCAGCTCGATCAAATGGGCGATGCGGGCCGCATCGGCCGACTCGATGCCCGAGAGGTTGGGCGCCATGTCCGAAATCACCAGGTCCACCTGGACCTGGCCGTCGGGGCCGGCCAGGGTGTCCTCCAGCTGCTGCAGCACCTCGGCCTCGCGGAAATCGCCCTGGATAAAGGTCACGCCCTCAATCGGCTCCATGGGCAGCAGGTCCAGCCCGATGATGCGGCCGTTGAGCGTGCCGGCCGCCGCGCCCGCGGGAGACAGCTTGCGCCGCACGTACTGGCTCCAGGCGCCGGGTGTGCTGCCCAGGTCGACCACACAGTCGCCGGGCTTGACCAGGCCGAAGGTTTCGTCGATTTCCTTCAATTTGTAAGCGGCGCGGGCCCGGTAGCCCTCTTTCTGGGCGAGCTTCACATAGGGATCGTTGATGTGCTCGTGCAGCCAGGCCTTGTTGACTTTTCCCTTGCCGCCGGCCTTCACGGCGGTTTTGCCGGCCGCCTTGGCGGCGGCCTTGGCATCGGTCTGGACGCCGGGCTTGAAACCGGTCTTGGCATTTACTTTCATGGGGCCTATTGTCCTCTCCCGGACTCGCCCGATAATTGGGCCATGGCTCAAATACAACTTACCCCCGCCCAGCGCAAGGACCACCGCGCCGATGCCCACCACCTGAACGCAGTCGTGATGATAGGTTCCGACGGGCTGACCCCCGCCGTCAAGAAGGAAACCGACGCGGCGCTCAAGGCCCATGGGCTCATCAAGGTGCGGGTGCTGTCGGACGACCGCGCCGGCCGCGAGGAGATTTTCCAGACCCTGGCCGACGAACTCAATGCCGCGCCCATCCAGCATATCGGCAAGCTGCTGGTGCTCTGGCGCCCCATGCCGCCCAAGGAAAAAAAGGTCAACGAGGACCGCATGCCCGGCCCGCGCGACGTCAAGGTGCTCAAGAACAGCTCGCGCCACGGCCAGCGGCCCGAGGTCAAAACCCTGCGCGTGCTGGGCAACCAGCGCCTCACGCCGGGCGGCACCGTCAAGCGGGCCAAAAAACCGCAGCTCAAGAGCGTCAAGAAAAGCGCGCAAGGCTGAGCCCCGCCGCAGGCCGCCGACCGGCGGCCCCGGGCCAATCACCCCGATAGCGACATTCTTCTTGCCGGCCGTGCGGAGCGGCCTTTAGATTCGAGACTTCCGCCCACAGCTACAGCCATGACCAATCCCCTCCTCGACTTCTCCGACCTCCCCCTGTTTGACCGTATCCAGCCCGAACACGTGGGCCCCGCCGTCGACGAACTGATGGCCAAGGCCGATACGGCCCTGGAAACCGTCACCGCGGCGGATTTCCCGGCCACCTGGGCCGGCATCGCCCGCGTGCTGGACGTTGCCACCGAGAACCTGGGCCGCGCCTGGGGCGCCGTGAGCCACCTCAACAGCGTGGCCGACACGCCCGAGCTGCGCGCCGCCTACAACGCCGCCCTGCCGCGCGTGACCGAGTTCTGGACCCGCCTGGGCGCCGACGAGCGCCTCTACGCCAAATACAAGGCCATTGACGTGGCCACCCTGAACGCCGAGCAGCGCCAGGCCCACAAGAATGCGATCCGCAATTTCGTGCTCTCGGGCGCCGAACTGCAGGGCGCGGACCGCGAGCGCTTCGCGCAAATCCAGGAGCGCCAGGCCGAGCTGAGCCAGAAGTTCAGCGAAAACGCCCTGGACGCGACCGACGCCTTCGCCTACTACGCCAGCGAAGCCGAGGTCACCGGCATTCCGGCCGACGTGCTGCAGACCGCGCGCGCCCAGGCCGAGGCTGAAGGCAAGGCCGGCTACCGCCTGAGCCTGAAGATGCCGAGCTACCTGCCCGTCATGCAGTTCGCCGCCAGCGGCAAGCTGCGCGAGACCTTGTACAAGGCCTACACCACACGCGCCAGCGACCAGGCCGCGCCCGAGTTCAGCCAATTCGACAACAGCGCCATCATGAAAGAGATCCTGGCGCTGCGCCTGGAGGAAGCCCGGCTGCTGGGCTACCGCAATTTCGGCGAAGTCTCGGTGGTGGCCAAGATGGCCCAATCCCCCGACGAAGTGATCAGCTTTTTGCGCGACCTGGCGCGCCGCGCCCGCCCCTTTGCCGAAAAAGACGTGGCCGACCTGCGCGCCTTCGCCGCCGGCCAGCTCGGCATGGCCGAACTCCAGCCCTGGGACTACGCCTACGTCGGCGAAAAACTCAAGGAAGCGCGCTACGCCTTCAGCGAGCAGGAGGTCAAGCAGTACTTCACCGCGCCCAAGGTGCTGGCGGGCCTGTTCAAGATCGTCGAGACCCTGTTTGAAGTCGCCATCCGCAAGGACTCGGCCCCGGTCTGGAAACCCGGCGTGGAGTTCTACCGCATTGAACGCAATGGCGAACTCGTCGGCCAGTTCTACCTCGACCAGCCGGCCCGTACCGGCAAGCGCGGCGGCGCCTGGATGGACGACGTGCGCGCGCGCTGGCTGCGCCCCGACACCGGCCAGCTGCAAACCCCGGTGGCGCACCTGGTCTGCAACTTCGCCGAGGGCGTGGGCGGCAAACCCGCGCTGCTCACGCACGACGACGTGACCACGCTGTTCCACGAATTCGGCCACGGCCTGCACCACATGCTGACCCAGGTCAACGAACGCGACGTCTCCGGCATCAGCGGCGTCGAGTGGGACGCGGTCGAGCTGCCCAGCCAGTTCATGGAAAACTTCTGCTGGGAATGGGACGTGCTCAAGCACATGACGGCGCATGTCGAGACCGGCGCGCCGCTGCCGCGCGCGCTGTTCGACAAGATGCTGGCCGCCAAGAACTTCCAGAGCGGCATGCAGACGCTGCGCCAGGTCGAGTTCTCGCTGTTCGACATGCTGCTGCACACCTCACACAAGCCGGCCGACGACCTCATGGGCCTGTTGAACGAGGTGCGCCGCGAAGTCGCGGTGATCCCCTCGCCGCCCTACAGCCGCACCGCGCATACTTTCAGCCACATATTTTCGGGTGGTTACGCCGCCGGGTATTACAGCTACAAATGGGCGGAAGTCCTGTCGGCCGACGCCTACGCCGCCTTCGAGGAAACGGCGACAGCCGCGCCCTCGCCGTCGGGCGACGATGGCGGCAAGACCACGGTCACGGTGGAAACCGGCCGCAAATACCGCAAAGCCATCCTGGAGGCCGGCGGAAGCCGCCCGGCCATGGAGTCCTTCAAGGCCTTCCGGGGCCGCGAACCCTCGATTGATGCTTTGCTGCGTCATCAGGGTATGGCCTGACGCCGTCAAAACGCCTAAAACGTTGTGAGACTTCCAGGGCCTGCGTTAAGCTTGCCCTTTGAGTTTGCTCTTTCCGCCACCCCGTACCTGAGACGACTGGAACACCCATGAACACAAATGCCGTGAAATCCCTCGCGCCCCATGCCCTGCTGGCCCTGGCACTCGCCGCGGGCGGTCTTTTTTCGCCCCTGGCGCAAGCCCAGCAGGTCTACCGCATCATCGGGCCCGACGGCAAGGTGACCTTCTCCGACCAGCCGCCACCCGCCGCCGCCGGCGCCAAGGTCAGCGCAGCCACCCCCGGCGCGGGCGCCGGCGGCGCGGCGCCCACCGGCCTTCCGTTTGAACTGCGGCAAATCGCCAGCAAATACCCGGTAACCCTGTATTCCGGCAACGACTGCGGCCCCTGCGCCACCGCCAAGTCCATGCTGGTCAACCGCGGCATTCCCTTTTCCGAGCGCACCGTCATCACCAGCGAGGATTTCAAGGCGCTGCAGCGCCTCAGCGGCGACACCTCCCTGCCCTTCGCCACCATAGGCAGCCAGCAGCTCAAGGGCTTTTCCGATGTGGAATGGACCCAGTTCCTGAACGCCGCCGGCTACCCCGCCGCCTCGGTGCTGCCGTCCAGCTACCGCCCGCCGGCTGCCACACCCCTGGTGGCCGTCACCGCGCCGCCGGCCGCCAGCAGCGGCGCGGCCCGCACCGCCGCGGCCCCCGCGGCCACACCGGTGGCGCCGCCACCTCCCGCAGCGGACAACCCGGCCGGCATCAAGTTCTAGGCAGGCCTGTTCCTTCAAAGCAAAACGCCGGGTTTCCACCCGGCGTTTTGCGTTCCGGACGGGGCCGGAAACTCAGAACACCAGCGTCTTGACGCCGCCCGGCGTGCCCAGCAGGCAGACATGGGCTTTCTGGAAAGCGAACACCCCCACCGTCACCACCCCCGGCCATTGGCTGGTCTGGGACTCAAAAGCCAGCGGGTCGGTGATCTTCAGGCCGGTCACGTCCAGGATGTGCTGGCCGTTGTCGGTCACCAGCGGCTTGCCGTCCTTCAAGCGCAGCGCCGCCGTGCCGCCCAGGGCCGCGAACTGCCGCGCGATGCGTTTGGCGGCCATGGGAATCACCTCGACCGGCAGCGGGAAGCTGCCCAGGGCCGCCACCAGCTTGGACTCGTCGGCGATGCAGACAAACTTGCGCGACTGCGCGGCCACGATTTTTTCGCGCGTGAGCGCCGCGCCGCCTCCCTTGACCATGTAGCCGGCGTGATCGATTTCATCGGCGCCGTCGATGTAGACGCCCAGCTCCTCGACCTCGGTCGCGTCGAAAACCTTGATGCCCAGGGCCTGCAGGCGCTCGGTGGAGGCGACCGAGCTGGACACCGCGCCCACGATGCGGTCCTTCATGGTGGCCAGCGCATCTATGAATTTGTTGACCGTGGAGCCGGTGCCGACGCCGACAATGCTGCCTTCTTCCACGTAGTGCAGGGCTGCCTGGCCGACCAGGGTTTTGAGTTCGTCTTGGGTCATGGGAGTGTTGGGAGGGATGAATCGGGAGGGTGAAACGGGTTTTGCGACAATCGGGGCTCTTGCCCGGGCATACCGGGCCATTCACAGCCATCCGCACCGAATTATCCAATGTCCCTGCTCCCCTACGCCCTGGCCCGCCCCTTTTTATTTGGGCTGGATCCCGAAACCGCCCACGAGCTGACCATGGCCTCGCTGGCGCGCACCCAGGGCACGCCGCTGGCCCTGGCCTACCTGTCCAGCCGCGTCAGCGACCCGATAGAACTGGCCGGCCTCAAATTTCCCAACCGCGTCGGCCTGGCCGCGGGCCTGGACAAAAACGCCCGCTGCATAGACGGCCTGGCCGCCATGGGCTTTGGTTTTGTCGAAGTCGGCACCGTCACGCCCAAGGGCCAGCCCGGCAATCCCAAGCCGCGCATGTTCCGCCTGCCCGAGGCCAACGCGCTGATCAACCGCCTGGGTTTCAACAACGAGGGGCTGGACGCCTTTTTGGCCAATGTCCAGCGCTCCAGCGTGCGCAAGCCCGGCGCACAGGGCGGCCTGCTGCTGGGCCTGAACATCGGCAAGAACGCCGCCACGCCGATCGAGAACGCGGTCGACGACTACCTCATCTGCCTGGACGGCGTCTACCCGCATGCCGACTACGTCACCGTCAACATCTCCAGCCCCAACACCAAAAACCTGCGTGCGCTGCAAAGCGACGAGGCGCTGGACGCCCTGCTGGGCCGCATCGCCGAACGCCGCGAAACACTCGCCAAACAGCACGGCAAACGTGTGCCCATCTTCGTGAAAATCGCGCCCGACCTCGACGAAGCCCAGGTGGCCGTCATCGCCGCCACGCTCAAGCGCCACGCCATGGACGGCGTGGTCGCCACCAACACCACGCTCAGCCGCGATGCCGTCAAGGGCCTGCGCCATGCCGAGGAAGCCGGCGGCCTGAGCGGCGCGCCCGTGCTCGAAGCCAGCAACCGCGTCATCAGCCAGCTGCGCGCGGCGCTGGGCAAGGGCTTTCCCATCATCGGCGTGGGCGGCATTTTGAGCGGCGCCGACGCCGTCTCCAAGATCCAGGCCGGCGCCGACGTGGTGCAGATCTACACCGGGCTGATCTATAAAGGCCCGGAACTGGTCACCAGCGCGGCACTGGCGATCAAAAAAAGCCGCTAACCATCAGACACCACCGGTAGGACGCCAGAAAAAGCGATGTGAAGCGAGCCGGCCAGGCCAGCATGAGCCGCGGAACCGGCTTTGCCGGGCCGCAGGCGGGCGGCCCCCTCGGGGGGCAGGAAGCTACACGAAGTGAGCGACCGTGGGGGCCAAGTCCCGGTAGAGCCTGTCCCCTAGAGTACCCGGCGGGCTTTGTCGCGCCCCGCGTTGCGACTACGATGCAGGCAGTTTTGACAGGAGACCTGCTTGTGGCCGTGCCCCCCTCTTCCCCTTCCTCCCCCTATCCCCACCTGCTCGCCCCGCTGGACCTGGGTTTCACCACGCTGAAAAACCGCGTGCTCATGGGCAGCATGCACACCGGCCTGGAAGACGGGCGCAAGCATTTCCCCGCCATGGCCGCCTACTTCGCCGAACGCGCGCGCGGCGGCGTGGGCCTGATGGTCACCGGCGGTTTTTCACCCAACATCGCCGGCTGGACCAAACCCTTCGCCGGCATGCTGGCGAGTTCGGGCGCGGCGCGGCGCCACAAACAGGTCACCGATGCCGTGCATGCCGAAGGCGGCAAGATCGCGCTGCAAATCCTGCACACCGGCCGCTACGGCTACCACCCGCTGTGCGTCGCGCCCTCGCGCATCCAGAGCCCGATCTCGCCCTTCGCCCCGCGCGAACTGAGCGCCGGCGGCATAGAGCGGCAAATACGCGCCTTCATACGCTGCGCGCTGCTGGCGCGCGAGGCCGGCTACGACGGCGTCGAGATCATGGGCAGCGAAGGCTATTTCATCAACCAGTTCCTCGTCACCCACACCAACCAGCGCACTGACGACTGGGGCGGCAGCTACGAAAACCGCATGCGCCTGGCCGTGGAGATCGTGCGCCGCACCCGCGAAGCCGTGGGCCGCGACTTCATCATCATCTACCGCCTCTCCATGATCGACCTGATCCCCGGCGGCAGCAGCTGGGAGGAAGTCGTGCTGCTGGCCAAGGCCGTGGAGGCCGCCGGCGCCACGATCATCAACAGCGGCATAGGCTGGCACGAAGCCCGCGTGCCGACGATCGCCACCTCGGTGCCGCGCGGCGCCTTCACCTGGGTCACCAAAAAACTGCGCACCGACCTGCGCGCCGCGGGCCTGACCATCCCGCTGGTCACCAGCAACCGCCTGAACATGCCCGAAGTCGCCGAGCAGGTGCTGGCCGAGGGCTGCGCCGACATGGTCAGCATGGCCCGGCCCTTCCTGGCCGACCCGGAATTCGTCAACAAGGCCGCCCAGGGCCGGGCCGATGAGATCAACACCTGCATCGCCTGCAACCAGGCCTGCCTGGACCACGCCTTCAAGGCCCAGCTCGCGAGCTGCCTGGTCAACCCGCGCGCCGGCCATGAGACCGAACTCGTCATCCGCATCGCCCCCGCCAAAAAACGCGTCGCCGTCATAGGCGCGGGCCCGGCGGGCCTGGCCGCCGCCACCACGTTGGCCCTGCGCGGCCACAGCGTGGACCTGTACGACGCGGCCGACAAAATCGGCGGCCAGTTCAACCTGGCCAAGCGCGTGCCCGGCAAGGAAGAGTTCGAGGAAACCCTGCGCTACTTCGGCAACCGCATCAGCGGCACCGGCGTGCGCCTGCACCTGAACACCCGCGTCAGCGCCCAGGACCTGATCGCGCAGAAGTTCGACGAAGTCATACTCGCCACCGGCGTCACGCCGCGCAACCCGCGCATTCCGGGCCAGGAGCATCCCAAGGTGCTCAGCTATATCGACGTGCTGCTGGGCCGCCAGCCCGTGGGAAAACGCGTGGCCCTGATAGGCGCGGGCGGCATAGGCTTTGACGTGGCCGAATTCCTGGTCACGCCCGCCGGCCATTCCACCGCACTCGACTTGCCGGCCTGGCTGGCCGAATGGGGCGTGGCCGATCCCGGCGAGGTGCGCGGCGGCGTGGTGCGCCCGCAGGTGGCGCCACCCGCGCGCCAGGTCACGCTGCTGCAGCGCAAGCCCGGCAAGCTGGGCGCCGGCCTGGGCAAGACCACCGGCTGGATACACCGCGCCGCGCTCAAGATGAGGAATGTGGAAATGCTCTCGGGCGTCAACTACGAACGCATAGGCGAGCAGGGCTCAGACCTGGGCCTGTTCATCACCTTCGGCGAAAAGCGCCTGGACGGCACCGTGCTCGCCGTCGACAACATCGTGCTGTGCGCCGGCCAGGAGCCGCTGCGCGAGCTACTGGAGCCGCTGCGCGCGGCCGGCGTCAAGACCCATCTGATAGGCGGCGCCCACGAAGCCGGCGAGCTGGACGCCAAGCGGGCGATCAATCAGGGAACAAGGGTCGCGGCAGCGCTTTGAGAGCCGTTCAAAAACCCTCCTGGCGTTGTTGCGCCGCCTTGCCGTGCTGGTGCACTGTCTGCGGCGGCGCGCCTAGCCAGGACCGCTTCGCTGGGTTTGTGAACGGCTCTTTCGGGTGCGGCCCTAAACCCGCACAAGGCTGAACACCAGCAGCCCCAGCGCCATCCCGAAACTCAGCGCATGCACATTGGCCGCCATGGCGATGCGTTTCATGAGCCGCAGGCCCTGCTGGTCCTGCGAGCCCAGCAGGAACAGCAGGCACATCTCGCGCCGCCGCTGCGGGTCGACGGCGCTGTGCTGCTTGAGCGCCTTGTGCATGGACACCGACAGGTAAATCGCGGCCACCGAGGCCAGCACGATGATGGGGAAAAACCAGCCGCGCACCATCCACACCGGAAGCTGCGGCGCCCACCAGGCGCGCAGCAGGTCGGCAGCGGCAAAAATCAGGAAGCCCGCGGCCAGGCCCAGCCACTCGTGGGTGCGGAACCTTGCCATCATTTTCCTGGCCCTGGTTTCCAGGGGCAGTTCGTATTCCATTCGGGTCACCTCGTGCGGGCGTTGCGGCGCGGGGTGCGGCCTGGGCCGGCATGCTGCCGGCCAACGCGAGTGCAAGGATTCTGCGCAGTAATGCACCAGGGGGCAATACTGCAAATGTAGGAGGCCACGCGCGGCAGGGCCGCGGTGCTCAACGGCGCAAGGGATCCAGCAGCGGCTTCAGGCCGTTGTGGTCGATTTCCTGCATCAGCGCCAGCAGGCGGCCGATCTCCCCTTTGGGAAATCCTTCGCGTGCGAACCAATTGAGGTAATTGCCCGGCAGGTCGGCGATCAGCGTGCCCTTGTGCTTGCCGAAAGGCATTTCACGGGTCACCAGCAGCAGCAGGTCTTCGGGGTTCATCTATATATATCTAGAGGAAGGCGCGCCTAGCCGCCGGCCCGCTTGGGCGCATAGCCCTGCTTTTGCAGCGCCGCCATTACGGTGTCGCAATGGTCGCCCTGGACCTCGATCACGCCGTCCTTGGCCGTGCCGCCCGATCCGCAGGCCGTGCGCAGCTGCTTGCCCAGCAGCGCCAGGGCCATGGCGTCCAGCGGCAGGCCCTTGACCACGGTCACCGTCTTGCCGCCCCGGCCCTTGCTCTCGCGGCTCACACGTACCGGGCCGCCCGCCGCGGGCGACGCCGCCTGCTTGCAGCTGCAGGCCGCCACCGGCCGGCGGCAGGCCGGGCACATTCTTCCGGCCTCGGTGGAATACACCAGGCCGCCTGCGGGAGTTTGTTTCATGAAAGAGGAACCAGGAAGAAGGGATGGCCGCCGGACAGCGCGCCAGGTTTTAGAACGATCGTTCGTAAAAAATTGTGAAGTAGTTCACAGAAAAACAAAAATGTACCTGATATCCCTTATAAACAGGGCCGGGATAGGCGCGACGCCCTTCTTCTTCAGCATGACCTCCGGGCGATTTCAGGGCGCGAACATGACGGGCAGCAGTTTTCTGATCGGGTTTTTCCTCTTTGTCGGCAGTGTGGCCCTGGGCGCCCTGGCTTATGAACGCTGGTTGTCCCATGTGGTGGCCACCCGCAAAAAAGTGGCGCGCAACCACACCCTGCGCGCCAAGCCCCTGGCCAGCCGCGACGAGCTCCAGGTCTGGCGCTGGCTGGAGGATGTGTTCCCCGAACACCGCATCCTGCCCAAAGTCCCCTTCACCGGTTTTATCGAACCCAACCAGCGCGGCGGCGACGCCCACTGGCAGGCGCTGCTGAGCACCGTCAATTTTTCCTGCGCCCTGGCCGACCAGAAAGGCACGGTGCTGGGCTGCATCGACGTGCTGGGCCGCGGCGAGGTCACCGGCCGCAACCATGGCTTCAAACGCGAACTGCTGGCCCGCGCCGGCCTGCCCTACTGGATTGTTGAAAGCCAGCGCCGGCCCAGCGCCGCGCTGCTGCGCGAAAAATTCCTGGGCGCCGCCACCAGCGAAGCCGCCAAACTCGCCCCGGCCGAACGCGCCCGCCGCCCGGCTCGCGCCAAGCTCGAGCAGCCGCAGCTCTCGCGCGTGTCCAGCAATGCCTCGGACCTCACCAAGGCCGGCATGACGCCGCTGCACCTGAAGTCCACCCTCAAACTGCAGGCCCTGGCCCGCGCCTTCGCGCTGCGCCTGGCCGGCGAAGGCCCGCCGCGCAGGCCTGTCAATTACTCGAGCACCAACCCGAGCAGTTCCCTCATCTAGGTTCTTGCGGTTCTGGGCGGTCGTCAAACGGCTCTGGCCGTTTGGGTTTCTGGCCAAACAGCAGGCCCAGCACCAGGCCGGCCGCGATGAGCACGCCCCCCATGGCCATGGCGCCGGTTTTCCAAAGCACGCCGGCCCGCGCCCGCTGCGGCACGGCCCGCAGTTCGCCACGGAAAGCGGCGTCGCCAAACTCACCGAGGTCGCGGCCTTGCGCGTCGACCCGGTTCAGCCTGATGAAGCTGTAGTCGCCGACCAGCGCGGTGTCGCCCAGCGCGTCGATCAGCAGGGGGTCGGAATCATCGGCCAATGCCGCCCGTGCCACGGGCCGCCGCTGGGCGTCGAACACCAGCACGTCCCCATCCTTCTGGCCCTGCTTCACGGCCAGCATCCACAGCGTGCCGTCCGGGCCCAGGGCCACGTCGGTGACCTTGCCGCGGCCCTGGCGGGCCTGGCCGTGCGCGGCCGAGCCCAGGCTGCGCAGCAGCTCGGTGGGCTGGCCGGGAGCGACGCGCAGCCAGATCAGCCGGCGGTGGTCGTTGTCGGCCACCACCAGGGTGTCATTGCCCAGGTAGCGCAGGCGGTTGGGAAACAGCAACGGCGCCACCTGCGGATCGGTGCCGGCCAGGGCCTTGCCGTCCAGGCCAAACGACTGTACGCGGCTGCCCTTGCCATCAGCGATGAAGACGCGCTCACCGGTGCGGTCCACGGCCAGGTGCACGGTCAGGGACAGTGCATTGTTCTTGAGCTGCGGGCCTTCCATCGCCGTGCGGCAGTCCACCAGCTGCACCTGCGCATCGCTCCAGGCGCAACGCAGCACGCGGGGCACGGCGGCGCCGTCAAAAAACCAGGCCTCGACCCGCTGCCGGGCATCCACCGTCCAGTCCATGTCGCCGGGGCTCTCGCCCAGGCCCAGCGCCTTCAGGTCCTGGCGCGCGATGCGCTGCCCCTGCGCATCAAGCACATGCAAGGCCTTGTTGGCAACGACGGCGACACGCTCACCCTGCGGCGCCTTGAACACCCGCAGCGCCACCATGCCCCCATCCGGGTTGGCCATGCCCTGGCCATGCACAAAGGCCGCCACGCACAGCGCAAGGCCGATCAGGATGGGGATGGCCAATTGCCATTCGCGTCTGGTCATGATGAGTGCGCCCTCGCCGCCGATGTTGTTATGAATGGGGCCCAAGCGCCGCCAAGCGGCGGCGCATCTTCCCAGTCCCCCCAGTGCCCTCTCCCCTGGGAGACGGAGTCAGTCTTACTTCAGCAAGAACTCCATCTCCGTCCCCGCCAGGTTCAGCACGTCCTGGTGTGACAGCGGAGTGGCCTTGGGGCCTATGGCCTTGCCGTTGAGGGTGGACGGCGTCTCCCCGTCCATATGGGCCACGTAGTAGCCGTCGCGCCGGTGCGAGATCGACACCACCGCCACGCCCGGCTGGCCGAAGGTGGTGACCGCCTTGACCACCGGCACTTCCAGCCCCGCCGACGAGCCCGACAGCACACGCAGGCTGGCCTGCCGCGCCCCCGCGGTGCCTGGCAGCCCTATCGCGTCCAGCGACATCGCCGTGGTTTCCTGGCTCTCGGCGGGCTCGTCGTGCGCGGACGTCGCCAGGTACTGGATCTTGAAGTGGCCGATGTTGATGATGTCGTTGTCGTGCAGCAGCTCGCGCGCCTTGACCATGTGGCCGTTGAGGTAGGTGCCGTTGGTGCTGCCCAGGTCGCGCAGGTAGACGTCGGCGATGCCCTTGAGTTCAAACACGCAGTGCTCGCCGCTGACCACCAGGTTGTCGAACACGATGTCGTTGTACGGCCGGCGGCCCAGCGTCGTGCGGTCGTTCTTCAGGTAGACATGCTTGATTTCGACGCCTTCGACCGATGCAATGAGTTGCGGCATGAGGAGAAGCCTTTCTTCTGGGAGTATCGCCGCCACTCCCAACATGGCGGCGTCCCCATCGTAGCGCCGGCCCCGCGAAGGCACAAGGGCGGCGCCGCCGCTAGTTTTTCTCCGCCGGGCGGCAGGCCGCGCGTATCAGCCGCTGCGTCGGGTTGGGTGTCACGTCGCGAAACGCCATGTGCCGCACCACCCCTTCGGGATAGCTCGAGGTCTGGTGCGGCTCGCCCTGCCACAGCGGCTCCTTGTAAAACTCCAGCGAGAGGTAGCGCGCGTTTTTGTGCGCGCAATCGAACTGCACGGTGGAGGTGTAGGAGCGGTAAGGCACGCCGTCCCAGCTGGTGCGTGGCTGGGAGCGGCTCACGCGTATCTTCATGGTGCGCAGCCCGCCCTGCACGCTCACCGGAACCGGATCGACCTCTATGGTGTTGAGCGCCGGGTCCTGCGGGTCGCCGAGCACGGTGAACCACGCGGCCTGCGCGTGCAGCACGGAGGCGCCTCCCAGCAAGCCCCAAAACAGCATGTTCTTTTTCATGGCAGCTCTTCGATGTTGTCCATCCTCAGGCGGCGCCGCAGCCGATGATGCGGGACCTAAGAATGTTTCCCCCACTTGCAGCATTTGCACAATGTCGCATTCAAAACCAGTCTAACCGGGGGCAAGCGGCCTTGTCACATGAAAAGACATATTCCTACAGGTGAAACTGAGGGTGCAACAACACCTTGTAGTCCGCAGCCGACATCCGGCCGCGCCCCCTCCCTGCGTGCGCCGCCCCAGCCAGCCCTTAACTTGAAGGCATGGAGTTTTTCCATGTCCCCTCCCAACCACCCGAAAGGTATCCCCATGAACAAAGACCAGGTCAAAGGCAAGATCAAGGAAGTCGCCGGCGAAGTGCAGGAGCACACCGGCAAGATGGTCGGCAACACCGAGCAGCAGGCCAAGGGCCATGCCCGCGAGTTTGAAGGCAAGGCCCAGAAGGCCTACGGCGATGTGAAGGAAGACATCAAGGACACCGCCAAGGAAATCAAAAAGGACCTGGAGCGCGATCCGCTCAAGCCTTGATCGCGCTTTCCCGTTCCAATGAAAAACGGCCGCTTTCGAGCGGCCGTTTTTTTGGGGGTGCCAGAAGCTAGCGCGGCGCGATTGGCGGCCCCACCACCACACCCGGAAACACCGGCAACTTCTCGGCCGCCACCGGCGCCGGCGGCGGCAGCACCACACCGGGCATGCCGCCCGAATCCCCACCCTGCACGGCCGGCACCTGGTTTTCGGCCGGCGCCTGGATGGTCACGTACTTGATCACAGGCGCGGGCTGCCAGCGCGGCGCGCCGCCCTGCCCGCCCGTTGACGCGCCCACCATGCCCACGCCGGCCGGCAGCTCGCCCGGCTGGCCTTCCTGCGGCGGCTCGGCGCCGTTGAGCAAGGCTTCTACGCGCTGCTGCTCCTGGTCCGTCACGCCGCCGCCCTGCGGCGCCGCAAAGCGCTGCTCGGCGTCCACCACCTTGGCCTTGATCGCCTGCTGGAAAAACTCGCCCACGATGGGCAGCGCGCTGCGCGCGCCCTGGCCCCAGCTGTCGCCCATGGTCACGCGGTTGTCGTTAAAGCCCACCCAGGCGCCCGCCACCAGCTGCGGGTGCATCATCACAAACCAGCCGTCGGTATTGCCCTGCGTCGTGCCGGTCTTGCCGGCCAGGTCGGCGCGCAGGCCGTAGCGGCTGCGTATCGCCGCACCCGTGCCCTGGTCGATCACGCCGCGCATCACGTCCAGCAGCGTCTGCGCCACCGTGGCCGACATCACCGTCTCCGGCGCCTTGGCTTCAAACTGTTCCAGCACCTTGCCGTTGCGGTCTTCCACACGCGTGACGATGATGGGCTCGATATAGCGGCCGTCATTGGCCAGCGTGCCGTAAGCCGTGACCATTTCCTTCAGCGTCACCGGGCTGGTGCCCAGCGCGAGCGAGGGCACTTCCTCGAGCTTGCTTTGCCGCACGCCCATGGCTTTCGCCAGCTTGGCCACATGGGCCGGGCCCACCACCTGCATCACCTGCGCGGTGATGGTGTTCTTGGAGAACATCAAACCCTGGCGCAGGCTCATGAACTCGCCGCTGGGCCCGCCGCCGTCGGTGGGCCGCCAGAAGGCGCCGTTGCCCAGCGGGATCTCCACCACGCCGTCCACAAAACCGTCGCTCTGCCGGGCGCCCTCCTCAAAGGCCGCGCCATACACAAAAGGCTTGAAGGTCGAGCCCGGCTGGCGGCGCGCCTGCTGCACATGGTCGAACTGGTCGTCCGAAAAATCCCGGCTGCCCACCCAGGCCCGCACCTGGCCGTTCGTCGGGTCCAGCGCCATAAAGCCGGCCTGCAGCCGCGTCTTCTCGTCCTTGAGGGCCTGCATGAAATTGGCATTGGCCGTCAGGGTTTTGAGCGCCTGCTCGTCGGTCTGGCCCGCGGCGCGCGCGGCCTTGTACTCGGGGGTGTCGCGCACAAAGGCCAGGGCCAGTTCGCGCTGCGCACCGCTCTTGGCCTTCCAGCCCGAGTTAAAGCGCCAGTCGCCCGCGACGATTTTTTGCAGCCGCTCGCCCTGCGCCACCAGCGCCTTGTTGGCCATGGCCTGCAGGCGCGAATCAATCGTGGTGCGCACCACAAGGCCGTCGGCGTAAATGTTGTAGTCGTTGCGGTCCGCCCAGTCGATCAGCCAGCGGCGCAGCTGCTGCGCCAGGTGCGGCATCTCGCCGAGTTCCGGGTCCAGGCGCTCAAAGTCGATCTTCAGCGGTTTTTTCTTGAGCGCCGCGAGTTTGTCTTCCGGCAGCTTGCCGTGCTTGACCATCTGCATCAGCACGATGTTGCGGCGCTGCAGCGCGCGGTCGGGGTTGACCACCGGGTTGTAATAACTCGCGCCCTTGAGCATGCCCACCAGCGTCGCGCTTTGCAGCACGTCCAGCTCGCTGGCCGATTTGTCGAAATAGGTGCGCGCCGCCATCTCTATGCCGTAGGCGTTGTAGAGAAAGGGCACGGTGTTCAGGTAGCTCTCGAGGATCTCGTCCTTGCTGTACACCGCCTCTATCTTGAAGGCCGTGATCGCCTCCTTGAGCTTGCGCGTCAGCGTCGCCGAGCGGCCGATTTCCTCGGGGTACATATTGCGCGCCAGCTGCTGCGTCAGCGTGGAGCCGCCCTGCTTGCGGCCCACAAGCGTCAGCAGCACCGAGGACACCGTGCGCCGGAAGTCCATGCCGTGGTGATCGTAAAAGCGGTGGTCCTCGGTCGCGATCAGCGCGGCCACCACATTCGGCGAAATCGCGTCGAGCTTCACCCAGTCGCGGTTGGCGCGCTGGAAGCTCGCCAGCTCCTGGCCGTCCACCGACATCAGCACCGAGGGCTTGGCCGTCTTGGCCTTGAGCAAATCGCTGATGCTGGGCGTGAACGGCAGCAGCAGCACCGTATACAGCAGCAGCAGCACCGGGACCATGGCCAGCGCCAGGGCCACATCACGTTTGGTCAGGTTGCGCAGCCGGCCGGGAATCGAGGCCGCGAATGCGCGCAGGCGCGGGCCCAGGGGGGCCTGGAAAAGGGTCTGGAAGGGGTTCTTCATTGCCTGCAAGTTTACTGGGGCGCTGTAAACCCCTTTTGTAGGACGGCGGCGCGGTGGCGCAAGGGTGACGCAAGGATGGTGAAAAGCCGGCAAAGCCGGGGAAAACACATGTGTTCAGGGCCGCTGCCCCTGCCGCCACCCCGCCCAAATATCGGCGGCGGCCTACAAAGGCCAGGCCCGCTTGGCGCTAAGGTAGTTCTATAGACATACAGACGCCACATACAGACGCCAAGGAGACTTCCATCCATGAGCTTTCTCCCGCACCGCCCCCTTGCGCATGCTGTGCAACCCGACCGCATCAACCTCCACAACCCCCAGGCCGCCGCCGTGTGGGAACAAAAGCTGCACGCCGACCGCGAACAGCTCAGGCGCGCCATCGCCGCCGTCGGCGACAAGGCCAGCAAGGTCGAGAAATACCTCCAGGACGGCAGCAAAGAGGACAGGGACAAGCCCCATTGATGGCCGCCGCTGTTGCCGCCACAATGGGCTGAGCACCCCGCTCTCTCCGTTTCGCCCGTCCATCCACCGTGTTCCGCGCAGCGGCCAAGCCGCCCTGCGCCGCAGGAGGTATTGCCATGGCAATGCAGCAGCTCGCCTTTAGCTTCGACCTCAAGCGCCGCACCACGCTGGCGGCCCTGCCGGCCCTGGGCGCCGCCCTGCTCTCGCCCCGCGGCGCGCAAGCCCAGGCGCCCAGCGCAACGGCGCATACACAGCGATTGCAATCCTGGCCGCTAGGCACCCGCTCCGCCACCGGCATCCACGACATCGCGCCCGCACCCGACGGCGGCGTGTGGTTTTCAGCCCAGCGCAGCGGCCACCTGGGCTGGTTTGACCCGCGCAGCGGCAAGACCGAACTGGTTGCCCTGGGTGGCGGCTCATCACCCCACGGCGTCATTGCCGGCCCCGACGGCGCGGCCTGGCTGACCGACGGCGGGCAAAACGCGATTGCCCGCGTCGCCTGGCCCTCGCGCCAGGTCAAAGTCTTCCCCCTGCCCACCGGCACACCGTACGCCAACCTCAACACCTGCGCCTTCGACGGCGAGGGCAATTTGTGGTTCACCGGCCAGAGCGGCTACGTCGGCAAGGTCGATGTGCGCAGCGGCACCGTCACCGTCAAGGACTCCCCGCGCGGCCGCGGCCCCTACGGCATCTGCGCCACACCCAAGGGCGATATCTGGTGGTGCTCCTTGGCCGGCTCCTTTATCGCCCATATGGATACCAAGACCGGCGAATCCCGCATCGTCGAACCGCCCACGCCGCGCCAGGGCGCAAGACGGGTGTGGTCAGACAGCAAGGGCCGCATCTGGGTTTCGGAATGGAGCAGCGGAAATTTGTCGATGCACGACCCCGCACTGGGCACAGGCCCCAGCAGCTGGAAAACCTGGAAGGCCCCAGGCGCCGACCCGCATGTCTATGCCGTCTATGTCGACAACAAGGACATCATCTGGGCCTCGGAATGGAGCAACAACGCCATGCTGCGTTTTGACCCGGCCAGCGAGAAGTTTGACGTCATCCCCCTGCCCCGCGCCAATGCCGCGGTGCGGCAGATCCTGGGCCGGCCTGGGGAAGTCTGGTTGCCTGAGAGCGGGACGGAGTTTGTCACGGTGATCAGGACGGGGTGAGCATCCGGCAGCACCCGACAGCACCCGGCAGTGGCAAGCCCCCAGCGCGCTGCGCATGACGGCGATCTTCAGGCTGTCGCCGCCGCCCTGCTTCGCGTCGCGCCCGTTTCCCGCACCGGCGGCAAGCCGAACATGCGGCCGTACTCCCTCGTGAACTGCGGCACGCTTTCATAGCCCACCGCAAACGCCGCGCTGCTCGCGCTCAAGCCTTCCGACAGCATCAAACGCCGCGCCTCGATCAGCCGCAATTGTTTCTGGAACTGCAGCGGCGACAGCGAGGTCACGCTGCGAAAGTGCTGGTGAAATGAAGACGGGCTCATGCCCGCCACGCCCGCGAGTCGCTCCACCGGCAAAGGCCGCGCAAAATCCGCCCGCAGCACAGACACCGCGCGCGCCACACGCTGCGCATGGCCGTCAGGCCAGCCCAGTCGCCGTATCGCGGCGCCCAGCCGGCCCGCCAGCAGCCAGTAGTGCATCTCGCGCACCAGTTGCGCCCGCAGCACCGGCAAGGCCGCCGGGCGATCGAGCAATTGCATCAAGCGCAACGCCGCCTCGGCCACCTCGGCTTCGGTGGCGCCCACCCGCACAGCCGCCGTGTCGGGCACGGGCCCGTCCTTCATCTGCAGCACCAGGTCCGCGATCACCGCCAGGTCCAGCTCCAGCACCAGCGAGAGGTAAGGCCGGGCGAGGCTTGCGCGCGTGATCTGGTTGACCGTCGGCACGTCCGCCGTGATCAGCAGGGTTTCACCCGCGCTGAACGCGAAGGATTGTGTGCCCATGGCCACCTGCTTGCTGCCCTGCAACAGGAGGCAGACCAGCGGCTGCGATATGGCATGGACCAGGCCGCTGGGCGAAGTCGCGCGCACCAGGCTGAGGCCCGGGATGGCCGTCTGCGCCAGACCCGCCTTGTCGGCATGGGCTTCGGCATAACGGCCGACAACATCCAGGAGAAAAGGCAGCGTGCTCATGCCGCAAGCCTAACCGCTGGCGGCCGGTTGCCACGAGCCCGGCGCCGAAATTTGGAGGATCAGGCAAGAAGCACCGAATTTCCGGCAACCCGCGCCGGCCCACCCGCCGGACACTGGAATCCTCATCAACCAAGCCTGCAGACAAGAAACCCTATCATGAGCAACAGCACCCCAATCACCCCAATCACCCTGATCACCGGCGCCAGCCGCGGCCTGGGCCGCAACACCGCCCTCAGCATTGCCCGCCGCGGCGGCGACCTCGTCCTCACTTACCAGAACCGGGCCGAAGACGCACAAGCCGTTGTCGCCGACATCCAGGCCATGGGCCGCAAGGCTGTGGCCCTGCAGCTGGATACCGGCAAGGTCGCCACCTTCGCGCCCTTCGCCGACCGCCTGCGTGCCGCGCTGCAGGGCAGCTGGCAGCGGGACACTTTCGACCACCTCGTCAACAACGCCGGCCACGGTGACTACGCCCTGATAGGCGACACGACCGAAGCGCAATTCGACGGCCTCGTCAACGTGCACTTCAAGGGCGTCTACTTTCTGACCCAAACCCTGCTGCCCCTGATTGCCGACGGCGGCCGCATCGTCAACCTGTCCTCAGGCCTGACCAGAACCTCCTACCCCGGCTACGCCGCCTACGCGGCGGTCAAGGGCGCCGTGGAAGTGCTGACCCGCTACATGGCCAAGGAACTGGGCGCACGCGGCATCGCCGTCAACACGGTCGCGCCCGGCGCGATAGAAACCGACTTCGGCGGCGGCGCCGTGCGCGACAACCCCGAGATCAACAAAATCTTCGCGGGCATCACGGCTCTGGGCCGCGCCGGCCTGCCCGACGACATAGGCCCCATGATCGCGAGCCTGTTGACCGAAGACAACCGTTGGGTGAATGCCCAGCGGATTGAGGTATCCGGGGGCCAGGGGATTTGAGGGATTCTGGACCGGCCCGGTGAGGTCTGGTTACCTGAGAGTGGGACGGAGTTTGTGACGGTGATCAGGACGGGGTGAGCGCAAATTGACCGCTTGAAAAAAACAGGCGGTGCAGACGATTGTCTTGGCCCCGCAGGTTAAATCCAGCCCTAAAGACTCAAGCTCAAGAACTCCAATTAGAGGATGACAAGCTCAGCGGCAGATACCATACTCGCCATCGGGGCTAATTTTGCTCCCCAATAAAAACGACCAGCAAACCGAGGGATCCAATGCTGCCAGCCACCACCAAAACCACATCGACGCTTCTCCGGGGATCACTTGCGGCGCTACTTCTTTTCTCGCTTCAGTTCACGTACGCACAAGAGCCGGTTGTAACGGCCGGCTCATTGCATGCTGGCGACACCGTCTCAGGCGCGTTCAAGTACGGCCGCCGCGTCATCACTTTGCCAGCGGGAAAGTGGCGCGTCATCTACCATGCCGAGCGCGACGCCAGCACATCTGGCGGTGGTGCGACCATGCTTGATATCACTTTCGACGAAGTTCTGGAAGGAAGACTCAACCGGCTTTTGACGATATCGGCAACCAAGCAATCCAATAACCTCAATTGGGTCGATGAGCCGTGCAAAACGCTGGGCGATTCTTACTGGATTGACGACCGAAAGCGCAGTTTTAACGATCAGTTCTGTATTCGAATAGGCTATCTAAGCGGTATTGTCAATGGATCCAGAGGCGAGGTTTTCCAAGCTTGGGCTCGCGACATCGTATCGGCCGGCATCAAATATTCTTCCGACATGCCTTTCATCATCGTCACCAAATACACGTCTTACGACTGTCTCGTGATGCGAGTCGCCTTTAACCCTCAGCCCTATGGAATACCTAAAAGCAAGAAATCCGCTCGCGCTTTTAACGATTGGAATGTCAAGGTGGTGACGCAGAACTCAGCCCGCGAAAATTTCTATGAAGCTCTGAAAAACTGGGCGCCGGTCTATGCCGCTGCGGTGGCGCGTGCATTCGACGGCGATGTCACGCTGACCCCTCAGGATTTCGCCGAGCCAGTTTTCTCTCAATCGAAGTGAGGAGGCGTGGTTCGTGAAGAAGCTCAGTAGCAGCATTCCAGCCAGCACGGCTTCCGCAAGGGCCAGGCATGTCTGAGGACCTGACATTCACCGAACTGGGCAGCGACATCTACGAGGACTTTGAAGGCTGCACGGAGCCCGTGTGCGTTGCGCACGGCGACATCTACAGGGCGGGCGCTCCACTGGCCACCTACCTCGCCCGCTGGTTTGAGGGCGACCGGCAGCGCGGGCTTGACCTGCAAATCACGGTGGGTGAATGGGGTACGGGCACCACATGGCAAAACCGGCACATCATTGCCTTTCACGCCTCTTTTTCCCAACCGGTCCCCGAGTTCGTCCTGGTGGATTCCGACGCCGTCTGGGGCGCCGAACTGGGCAACACATACTCCGCCGCCGAAGCACAACAATATGCCGTCAGCACCCAGGCGCGCGAGTTGGCGCAGGCCATTCTTCTTCGTGACCCGGCAGTTGTGGAGTTTGCCTCTCGAGGTGTTGGGCTTTGATGGGGATGTCAGGCATTCGCCCCTGACAACGCTCACGAAGGAGCAACAACGCGATGTTGCGTTTTGACCTGGGCAGCGAGAAGTTTGATGTGATCTCCCTGCCGCGCGCCAATGCCGCGGTGCGGCAGATTCTGGGGCGGCCCGGGGAGGTCTGGTTGCCTGAGAGTGGGACGGAGTTTGTGACGGTGATTAGGACGGGGTGAGGATCGCGATGCAGTTCTACGTATTCGACCAATACGCGTGTACTTTTTTCAATTCTTTAATCCAGCATGTCAAAACATCTGAGGTGTTGCGACCAAGCGATTTTGCCAACTCAAAGAAGCCAGGACCTGGCTGCATATCCCCGAACTTATGCACAACGATAACGCTTAGCATTCCTCGACCAGCAGCGTCCTCCTCAGAGGACACTTCACCAAGAAGCTGAAATAGTCGTGGATCGCGCGGTTCAAGCTTTACAGACCGAAGTGTTGCGACAAGTTCCGAGTAAGGAATCATTCCACGCAGTTTTGCACGCTCAGCCAATAGCTGTTGAATTTCAACTTTGGCTTGCTCCCAATGCTCTTGCGAGAATCCATGAACATCCATTTCAATCTCCCTCAAACTTGCACCACCGTCAGGAATTTCATCATTTAGCCCTTTTGCAATTGACGTTGAACATCTTTATATGTTTTTCCCTTTTCATCAATCCAGGAGACCGGACCCGGCGCTTGCCGTCCCAAAACTACGGAAGAAGCAGCACTAGGAGACGAGAAGACGGCATCTTCGGAGAAGATTAACTGGCCGTCACGCGGCAAAAGAACACCCGCATCCAAAAGTTTTTTCCTAATCTTTAGCCAGCCCGCAGCAATCGAAGGCGAAGTTTTTGCGCTAGCTCGAGAACCTTTTCGCACAACAAATGCCCCATCCAACTCGACCATGGTGGCTTGTAATGTCTTTGAGTTAACTCTGTATTCCTTATCTCCAACCAGCGAAGGCCGAGACGACACCGCATGAGGCGCTGCAGTGACTAACGTATTGATCCCAACAGCAGGAAGAATCAGGCGTATTTGCTCGATGAAATACTCCATATCGGAAACATCAGCCTCCGACAGACGCGGTGTTCGTGGCGTAGCACTGTTTTCTACCAAAGAGCTGTTTGCCTCTCGCGCAATCCCAACGAGCTTGGACTCGAGATATTTGATATGGGCCTTGGTCAGCAATTCATCTTTGCTCAAAAAACACACAACTGATTCGAAGTCCCTATCTGAAATGTGCTGTTTAAGTCGCGCTCGAAGCTCCTCCGCCTCACCGATATATACGTTCCCATCAAATTCATACGACTCACTTTGACTTTGAAGAAAGTAAACACCAGGCGAGTCAAATTCACCTCTTGTCAGTAAATTCTTCAAAAATGCCCTGGGAGAATAAATTGCTTTACCTGACCAGTTGCCAATTTCGATAGTTTTAGGACCGGTAACTGTTCCGTCCAACATAAAAATCGTGAGTTTTCGTCCCATCCCTTTTTTACCTTCTGAATATTCACTATCGAATTTCCCTTTATCGATCTTCCCATACGCAATCAAGTAGCCCTAGTTAAGGAAGCAATCTAATGATTGGGTTCTGGGATTTCAGACGACTTTACGGCCAACCGTTCCACTTCAACGTCTGAAGTTTGAATCACCTTTTCCATCCATCCAATCAGATCAATCATATTTTCCCAAGACGACCCGGAGACCAAATCATGCTGACTGTGCGCCAGTGTGTCGCGCAATGCTTCTGCCTCCTTCAGAAAGTGGGATGAATGTTTCTTCTTACCGAGCAGAAGTTTGTCTCGAATTACGTCACTACGACTAGCGATATCTCTTCGATCACAGAATTGGAGACAGTCCACTAAAAAGGGATCTTGCCTCCTTTCTTTACGTGCAATTTGAATTTTCTTGGCGGCCGCCAATCTGTTCTCGGACAATTCCGCGACCCAAGAGTCTCTAGGGAATTCTGCTTTTATCCAGAAGCTTAGGTGCATTTCCAATAAAGACACTAGGCTAAATAAATACATTCGTACCGGTGGTTTATTTAAGTCAGCTCGCGTAACTATGCCTGCGACATCCGATCCAACAATTACGAATGCATACTGCCGCTCTTTAAGGGACTTAAAAACAAGTGCAAGAGGAGTGCTATCAGCCAACAGTTGATCAACACTAATTGCTTGCGCATGATCTCGTGCCAGACCGCTCTTTAGCGATGTAGCCAAGACCCACTTCTTTGGCCAGCTCTCACCCACTTCAGCAACTCCAGCCACGTCAAAACTTCGCCGCCTTAAGGCCTGCGCCACTTCGGCACTTGGTGTATCCGCATTGCACGACAGAAGTGGTTCCTGGATTGCACGTGCCGTTATTCCGGCATCAATAAGCGCTCTCAAGTCATTGAACCGAGTACCTTTTCGCCGATATCCAGTTGTCGGCGATGCCCAAAGCTCATATCCCATAGACCGCTCCGATTGTGTGCCACTCCTTTCTGGTCATCGACCAGAATAGGCTTGTCTAGTGGACCTTAGACTTACTGAAGTGCTGATGAGCTCTGCTGGGGTTGGACCAACGGGCGTCCCTGTCCGAAACCTACCTAAATTGGCATCAAAATATAGATCACGCCGTCCAACCTTGCATTGCAGAAAATCCGAACCTAGCATATGCCCTAGTGAACTCATTCTGCCCGCGGCTTCCAATGCCCGTCTGTCTCCCTGATGAGTGAGTACGTCGCCGATAGAACATGCTTTATAGCCGTTTGGAGAGAAATCAATTGCGATCCCAGTTTTACCGAACGTTTTTAGCTTTTTCGCTTGTTTAAACAGATTCGTGTCTCGTCCGGTCCATTCCTTCTTTGCCTGAAACGGCAACCCCTTTCCTTCCAAGTATTCGCCAATTTCGCTAAATACAGCTATTTGAAAAATACCATCGCCCCCCGTTACTTGCTCTCCAGCGCCCGGGCCTCGGCCGCGAATTTTTTCATACCTGATTTGCACGTGGTATTCAGCTTCACCCTCTCGAACGATCCAGATACCTTTTGATGAGAGTGCTTGTCCCAATGCACCTGTCAATGAATCTTCGTCTGCGCGATTTTCAAAGTAAGTTGCTTCCGCGTCTGCCACACCACCCGCGTAACGATCATGAAGATGAGTCAATACTGAGCTTGGAAGAAGGTTTGAAATCATCTAACTACCATTAGCTATTTTTTTAGTCATCGCGAGATTTAGGTAGTCTTTTAACGTGCACAAAAAACTTTCTAAATGAGCTGGTCCAAGCTCTTTTCCAAGTGCCCCGAACGTGTAAAGAGGAACGTGATCAGTACTAATAGGACCCAGCAATTTCTTAGCTCCCTTGCGGCATCCAGCATGGAGATAGATATCTTTAGGCTCACAATCAAAAAAGATACTGAGACGAAATGCTGTATCAAATGACCACATCTCACCCAACCCAGGGATCGACTTTGCAACGCTTTTAGTTTTTATCAGTAGTTCTTCAAACGTGAGATCACTGAGCAAATCGAGGCGAAGCTTTTTTAACTCCAGGTAACCTTGTTTGAGATCTGCTGCTTTCAAGCGCCACTGATGAGGCTCTCTTAAAAATCCCGATACCCGATCAGGTGCGGGGATGAGTGCTTTAGCAGCCAGTTCAAGCGCTCTCGAAAACTGAATATCCTTTTTATATCTAGTCAGCTCAGCGGCTCGCCCTTGGGAGAAATGCGTTCGGTAGACATCGATTAGGTCATCAAGGCTCCTAGCATTTCTTGCTGCGGCGTGTCCGGCGGCATTTCGACGCCGGCGGAGCCTTTCTGGCGGTTCAAATTCCTTGTCTTTTCGAGTTGCCATAAATGCCCCCTAGTGATGCGATTAACGCCCACACAATTTATGACAGAAGTTAATTAATTTCCTCCTTTGATTGGAGGAGAAAGCGCCGAAATCACGTTCGACACCGCCTGCGTGCCTAGTGAATGAAAAAGCCACAAGGCCGCAGAGCTCAATTTCGCCGCCTCAACACCCAAGCAAAATAAGCCCCCTCCACCGCCATCACCCCACCCCCCAGTGCCACCACGGCGCTGCTGCCGATGCGGCCTATCAAGGCCGCGGCCAGCACCACGCCCAGGGACTGGCCCAGGAATAAAAAAGACGCAAACAGTGAGACGGCCGTGCCGCGCGCCTCGGGCGCCATTTGCGTGGCGTTGGCCTGCATGACGTTGTGGAACATAAAGAAGCCAAAGCCGCCCACCAGGCTGGCCGGGATGGCCGGGCCCCAGTGCGGTATGTAGGCCAGCACCAGCGCGCTGATGCCCAGCAGCGCGCCGCCCAGCAACACCAGGCCGTGCTGGCCCAGGCGGGGAATCAGCGCGCGGCCGGCGGCCATATAGCCCACGCCGCCCAGGCCGAACAGCGCGACGATGGCGCCCGCGGCCGAGAGCGACAAGCCCAAAGCATGGTGCAGATGCGAGGCCCACATGGCCAGCACACCAAAACCCATGGCGCCTTCAATCACGGCCAGCAGCAGAATGGTGCGCGGCCAGGGGCGGCTGGCGATCACCAATGCTTGCTTGAGGAAATGCGGGTGCACCACGGGCGCTTGCGGTGTTGGCGCTGCTTCCGCTTTTGGCAGTGCCTGCTGCCGGCGCAAATCGCCCCACAGCAGCGAGCCGACAGCGCCAAACAGCAGCACAAGGAAAGCAAACGCCCAGCGCCAGCCCAGCGCATCGGTCAGCAGCCCGCCCAGCAGCTGGCCGCAGACGATGCCCAGGGTGCTGCCCAGGCCGGTGCGCGTGAGCATTTCCTGCAGCTCGTGGGCCGGCACGGTGTCGCCTATCCAGGCCATGGCCAGCGGGATCAGCGCGGCCGCGCCCAGGGCCATCATGATGCGGGCCAGCAGCAGCATGTCCAGGCTGCCCGCGAACACGGCCACCGCGCTGCCCACGCTGCAGCCCAACGCGGCAAAGGTCACGATGCGAAACTTGCCCAGCCTGTCGCCCAGCGGGCCGTAAAAAAGTTGTGAGATGCCGTAGGTCACGGCAAACACCGACACCACTTGCGCCGCCTGCGCCAGGCTGACGGCGAACACGCGCGAGAGCTCAGGCAACATGGCGTCGCAAATGCGCTGCGCCACCATGCTCGAGAAAGTGGCGCAGGACAGCAGCAGGATGGAGCGGCGGGTGGCGGAGGATATCGGCGAAGAGGCGGAACGGGTGGCGCTGTGCGCGGCGGCGGAAGTCATGAAGGTGAACAGGCCCGAATCAAGTGCCGCGGGCGACACACCCACGCTGTATCGGATTGTAGGCAAACACCCGCGAAACGTATGGGCAAGGGGCATGGCACCCTGCCCCCTGTGCAAAATGGCAGGTCGATTGAGAACCAACCCCTGGAGACACCATGCCCGCCACACCCGAGAACTGCCGCATCAATTATGTGGAGCTCAACGTCAGCGACATCGCCAAAGCCAAAGCCTTTTACGGCAAGGCTTTTGGCTGGACGTTTACCGACTACGGCCCGCAGTACACCGAGTTCTCTGACGGCGCGATGAAGGGCGGCTTCACGACGCAGGCGGCGCCTTCGCCAGCCGGCGGCCCGCTGGTGATTTTGTATGCCGACAAGCTGGAGGCCGCGCGCGACAGCGTGCTGGCTGCGGGCGGCACCATCAAGCTGGAGATTTTTGCCTTCCCCGGCGGGCGGCGCTTTCATTTCCTGGACGCGGATGGGTATGAGCTTGCGGTCTGGTCCCGGGAATGAAGCGGGACCGGACAGAAAATATTCAAGATTTTTCAAACACCATGTCGATTCCGCCACGGGCCGTTCGTCGTACAGGTAGAGGGCCGTCCCCGCCTTCTCTCTTTTGTCTCTGTCACTAACCAAGGAAACACGCCATGACTACCAATACCGTCAAGCTTCACCGGGTTCTGCAATCCACCCCTGACCGGGTGTACCGCGCCTTCCTCAGCCCCGCTGCCATGAGCAAATGGCTGCCGCCCAACGGTTTTACCGGCACCGTCCACGAAATGGACGCCAAGGTCGGCGGCAGCTACAAGATGTCATTCACCAACCACACCAACGGCCACAGCCACTCCTTTGGCGGCACCTACCTGGAGCTCAAGCCCGGCGAGCGCCTGCGCTACACCGCCAAGTTCGACGACCCCAACCTGCCGGGCGAGATGACCACCACCATCACGCTGGCCAAAGTCTCGGCCGGCGTGGAAATGCAGGTGGTGCAGGAAGGTATTCCCGCGGTGATCCCCGCGGACCAGTGTTATGTGGGCTGGCAGCAGTCGCTGGTGCTGCTGGGCAAGCTGGTGGAGGTGGAGATCAACGAGTAAGCCCCCAACTGTGGCTGGTCATCAAGCCAGCATCAGGGCGTGGCGGCGGCCGGCGCACGCTGTGCGGGCCGCTGGGTACGCACGTAATTAAGTTCGTTCTGGGCGCGCCTGTCGTTCTTGTCGAGTTCCAGGCACTGCAGGTAGACCTTTTCGGCATCGTCCCAGCGGCCTTGCTCGACATACACATAAGCGATGCCGCGCCAGGCGCGGGACAGCTCCTTGTTCTTCACCTCGGGCGGGGAAAACTCCTTGGCGGCGGCTTCGGCCTGTTCAAAAATCTTCAGGGCCTGGGGCCAGTTGCGCTGGCCCAGGTACCAGGTGCCCAGCTCGCCCAGGTACTGGGAGTTGCGCGGCGCCAGGGCCAGGGCGGCTTCAAGCGCGCTGCGCGCTTCGGCCGCGCGCCTGAGCTCTATCAGCGCGTAGGCCTTGAGGTACCAGGCGTCGGACCAGGTCTGCGGCACGATGATGGCGCCCTGTTTGGGCTCTTGTTTGGACGCCGCCGCTTCCAGGAGGTACATCAGGCCCTCCATCTGTGAGCGGCCGGTGTAGGGCCTGGATGCCTGGCCCTGGTAGCGCAGCTCATAGGCAGCGATGATTTTGTCGAGGTGCTCGGTGATCGCGCGCTCGGGCTGGCGGAGTTGCAGCAATTGGGCAGCGGCCATCAGTTGCTGGCCCAGCGCGGCGTCTTCGGGATTGGGCGCTGCGGTGGCTTGCGGCGGCGCAGCCGGCTGTGTGCTTCCCGACTGACTGAACCCGGGCGCGGCCGCCATGCTGAAGAAGGCGGCGCAGGATAGCAGCAGGAAAGAGCGGCGGGTGGCCCGGGATATCCGGGAAGGGATGGAGTTCACAAAGTCGACATCGCCGTTTTTCCGGCTTGCATCAGCTTTGACCGCACATCCGATGGCAATGCCTTGACCAACCCCATATCGACTGAAATGCTGAAAACTTTCAAGCCCTTGTTGCCAATCACCATCGCCACGTTTCGATCCGAGTCCTGAAAGAACACCCCCTCAGGCCCGAACTCCGGAATTTTCTCCAGTTTGATCTTGGGTCCCGTGGGCCAAGGAAGTATTGCTTGTTTGAGCGAAATCGCCGACGCATGCTGGGTAATTTGCAGGTCCAACTGAGCGTAAATCTCCGGTGCACCCGGCACATGAGGCGGGAATTTGGCACCCCAATGGCAAAAAAGGCTTTCCTGATCCTTTTCCCTGGAATATTGCCCATCCTTGTCCGCCGTCGTTGCTGCCTTGCCAAGAAGGCCCGCCGAAGCGGAATCACTGAGGTACTGGGAGCAAGGTCGCTTGACCTGACCAAACGCCGCGCTGCCGCAGAGCACCAACCCGCAGAGCAGCGTCAGGGTGGCTAGCGAGCTTTTGTTGTGAGTCATCCGATTTATTTCCTGAACTGAAAATGTGGACTTAAGACGCCTGCCTGCACGAGGCTTTCACCCTTTATTTACAGAGCCTTCCCAAGCCGCCCCACACCCTCTTCAATCTTCGCCACATCGGCCGTGGCAAAGCTCAGGCGCAAGGTGGCGAGGTCTGGGTTGGCCGCATAGAAAGGCGCGCCGGGGACAAAGGCCACGAGTTGTTCAATGGCCTTTTTGGCGAACTCGCCGGCGTCCTTGCTTTTGCCGCCCGCGCCCGTGAGGCGGGCCCAGAAGAACAAACCGCCTTGCGGCTGCGTGAATTCAATCGCGTCGCCGAGTTCGCGTTTCAAGGCATTGCCCATGGCGGTGGCGCGCTCGCCGTACACCTTGCGCACGCGCTTGAGGGTGTCGGGCATGCGGCCGGCTTTCAGGTATTGGGCGGCGGTGGCCTGGGCGAAGGTGCTGGTGTGGGCGTCGCTGAACTGCTTGCACATGGTGGCCTTGGCCAGCAGCTCGGCGGGGGCGACCATCCAGCCCACGCGCAGGCCGGGGCTCAGCACCTTGCTGAGGGAGCCGCAGTGGGCAAGCAGCTCGCGGCTGCCGGGCACGCTGGGGCTGAGCGCCAGCAGCGAAGGGGGCGGCGCTTCGCCGAAGTAGAGGTCGCCGTAGGGGTCGTCCTCGACGACCAGGGTCTGGTGCTTGACGGCCATTTCCAGCACCTGCTTGCGGCGCTCCAGGCTCAGCAGCGCGCCGCTGGGATTGCCGAAGGTGGGGATCAGGTAGACAAACTTGGGCTTGTGCTGGGCGATGAGCTTTTCGAGCTCGTCGGTCTTGACGCCGTGGGCGTCGATGGGTGCGCTGATGAGTTCAGCGCCGTAGAGGCGGAAACACTGGATGGTGGCCAGGAAGGTCGGACCTTCGACGATGACCTTGTCGCCGGGCGAGATCATGGTCTTGCCGAGCAAGTCGAGCGCCTGCTGGCTGCCGGTGGTGACGATGAGGTTCTCGGGCGCGACGTCTTTGGCGCCCTTGGTGGCCATAAAGGCGCTGAGCTGTTCGCGCAGCGGGCCGTAGCCTTCGGTGGCGCCGTATTGCAGCGCGCCGCCGGGTTCTTCCGCAAGGGCCTTGTTGCTGGCTTCCTGGATGCCGGCCACGTCGAACATGGCGGGGTCGGGAAAGCCGCCGGCAAAACTGACAATGCCGGGCTTGCCCAGCAGCTTGAAGAGTTCGCGGATGGCGGAGGTTTCAACGTTGTTGAGGCGGTCGGCAAAGTGCAGGGGCATGTTCGGTTTCTCGCTTTCTGGGCTGCATTGTCGCCAATTTGGGCGCGGCCTGCCCGCGGCAAGGCGGGCCAAGGGGTGATTGACAGAGTACTGGTCTAGAGTAATACTCTAGTCATGGATTCCAGCGCTCCCCCCTCCTCCGCCTCCTCCACGCCTTCCACCCCCCTCTCTACCCGGGATCGCCTGCTCGAGGCCGCCACCAGGGTGTTCCTGGCCCAGGGCTTCACGGCCGCCTCCATGGACATGGTGCGCCAGGAGGCCGGCGTGAGCAACGGCAGCCTGTACCACCACTTCCCGACCAAGGCGCTGCTGGCCGATGCGCTGTATGCCCACATGCTGCGCGACTTCCACACGGCGCTGATGCAGCCGATTGCCGGCAAGGCCTCGGCCCAGGCCGGCGTCAAGGGCCTGGTGCGCGCCTATATCCAGTGGGTGCTGCAGCACCCGGACCAGGCGCGGCTGCTGCACACGCTGCGCCGCGGCGGCGACATGACGGACGGTGCCGAGACCAGCACGGCCAATGAGCACGCCTTAGCCGCGCTGAAGCTGTGGATGGAGCAGCGCATTGAAGCCGGCGAGATACGGGCCATGCCTTTTCATGTGTGGATGGCGCTGGTGTTTTCGCCGTCCATGTCGCTGACGCAGCGCTGGGTCAGCCAGCCTGAGCCGGCTGTCGCGCCCAAGCTGCGGGCCGCGCTGGAGCACGGCGCCTGGATGGCCGTGGCGGCCTGAGCCGACTACCCAAGAGAAATTCAACAAGGAGTGTCTGTATGAAAGTCGTGAACGTTCATCAACGCCTGCTGCATGCGAGCCCCGAACGCGTGGGTACGCTGATTGACTCGCTGGGTTCTCCGGCGGATGCGCTATGGCCGGGGTGGGACTGGCCGCGCATGAAGTTCGACAGGCCGCTGGCCGTAGGCGCCATCGGCGGCCATGGCCCGATACGCTATACGGTGGAGGCCTACACACCGGGCCAGTCGGTGCGTTTCCGGTTCACCAGGCCCAAGGGGTTTGACGGCTGGCACGGCTTTGAGGTATTGGACGCTACGCCCGCGCATTGCGTGCTCGAGCATCGCATCGAGATGCGAACGCGCGGCGCTGCCCTGCTCTACTGGCTGTTGGTCATAAGGCCGCTGCACGACGTGTGCGTGGAGGACGTGCTGTCGCAGACCCAGGTCTCGCTGGGCATTGAGCCCCGGCCTGTAGCGCGGACGGCGGGTGTACGGCTGCTGCGCTGGCTGGCCTCGGGCGGCCGCCGGCGGCCGGCACCGCCTTTTGCGGGGAGCCGGCATGCCCGCTGAGCAACCGGATGAGCTGCTGCGCTTCGGCCGCGAGGTATTGAGCCGGCAGCCTTTCAGCGCACTGCTGGATGCGAGGCTCGACGCCTTTACGCCCGGCAGCGCGGAACTGTCGGTGCCGGTGGTGCCCGGCCTGCTGCAGCAGCATGGCTTTGTGCACGGTGGTGTGCTGTCTTATTTAGCGGACAACGCGCTCACCTTCGCGGGCGGTTCGGTGCTGGGCGATTCGGTAACGGCCGAGTTCAAGATCAACTACCTGCGGCCGGCCAGGGATGCCGAACGCCTGCTGGCCGTGGCCACGGTGGTGGGCAGCGGCAAGACGCAGGCCGTGTGCCGCTGCGACATCTTTGTGCTGCGCGGTGGGGAGCGCACGCTGTGCGCCGCGGCGCAGGGCACGATTCGTAAAGCGGCCTAGGGACTGTTAACAGGCTCCAGGCCTCGCAAAACGCGGTGCCGGCGGGACAGCACAAGCCGGGCCATTTGATCGCCTTTGAACGATATATTGACAATATTGTATAAAAACGATATTGTGCAAATATCACTCAAAGGTGGTATTAATGAGCACACTTCAAACCTTTCCTGTTCAGACATCAGCACAGCTGTCAGTGCATTTGAAATCGCTGCGAAAAGCACGCGGGCTGACGCAGACCGCGTTGGGTCAGCGCATAGGCGTCAAACAAGTCCGCATGGCCGATATTGAAAAAAACCCCGGCGCGGTAAGCCTCGACCAGTTGCTTCAGGTGTTGCACGCGCTGGATGCGCGAGTGCTGCTGGCAGACTTGCGGCGCTATGCCGAGACCGACGCACCACCCGCCCCCACCGCGAACAGCCCCACGGCCGATTGGTAGCCGGGGAAAACGCTTGAGAAAATCATGACGAGGCAGTTTCAAAAGGTGGCCCATGGCATTCGCCGATCTTGATGTGTGGATGAACGGCCAGCACGTGGGCCTGTGGTTCTGGACGCGCACCGGCACCCCGGGCTTTCGCTACGACGAGAGCTGGCTGCGCTCGCCCCAGGCGCGCCCGCTGTCGGTCTCGCTTCCCATGCCGGCCGGCGGCGGCGACGTGATGGGCGCCAAGGTCGAGCATTACTTCGACAACCTGCTGCCCGACAGCGGCCGCATTCGCGAACGGCTGCGGCGGCGCTTTGGGACCTCTTCCATTCGCGCGGCCGACCTGCTGGCCGCCGTGGGCCGGGACTGCGTGGGCGCGCTGCAGCTGATGCCGCAAGGTCTGCAACCACCGCCGCACGACCGCATCGACAGCACGCCGCTGAGCGACAGCCAGGTGGAGGCGCTGCTGGGCGAGGTGACAGGCGATGACGCGGAAGGCGCCTCGCTCGCGGATGATTTCAGGATTTCCATTGCCGGTGCCCAGGAAAAAACCGCGCTGCTGCGCATAGGCCAGCGTTGGCACCTGCCTTCGGGCTCTACGCCGACCACGCACATCTTCAAACTGCCCTTGGGCCTGGTGGGCAATATGCGCGCCGACATGACGGACTCAGTGGAAAACGAATGGCTCTGCGCCACCCTGCTGGGGGAACTGGGGTTTGAGGTCGCGCCCACACAGATGGGCCGCTTCGGCGATCGAAAAGTGCTGATCGTGGAGCGCTTCGACAGGCGTTGGATGGACGGCGGCGCATGGATTGCGAGGTTGCCGCAAGAGGATTTCTGCCAGGCCACCGGGACGCCCGGCGACCTCAAGTATGAAAGCGATGGCGGCCCCGGCATACGCGCGGGCCTGGACTTGCTGGGCGGTGGCAGCAATGCACGCGCGGACGCACTGCATTTCGCGCAGGTCCAGCTGGCTTTCTGGATCATGGGGGCCACCGACGGCCATGCCAAAAACTTCTCCATCTTCCTGGAGCGCGGCGGCAGCTTTCGCATGACGCCGCTGTACGACGTGCTGTCGGCCTGGCCCATCATCGGCAGCGGGCCCAACCAGGTCAGCCCGCGCCGCGCCAAACTGGCCATGGCCTTGCGCAACAAGAATACGCACTACCACCTGCACGAGATCCGCACCCGCCACTGGGAGGCCCTGGCGCGGCAAAGCGGCGTGCCGGGCGCCTTCGACCAGATGGTGGCGCTGGTGCTGCAGGTGCCCGACGCGCTGGAGCGCGTGGCGGCGCAGTTGCCGCCGGATTTCCCCATGCCCGTATTCACGGCCATACGCGAAGGCATGCTGGCGCAGGCCGAAAAATTCGTGGCTGAGCTGAACTGACATCCATGACAGAACTTCTTTCCAGCCCCGCGGCCCGTAGCACCTATATCGCCCGCATCAACCGCGTGGTGGACCACATCAGCGCCAACCTGGCCGGCACGCTGGATTTGCAGGCGCTGGCCGGTGTGGCGTATTTTTCGCCCTGGCACTTCCACCGCGTGTTCCAGGCGGTGACGGGCGAAACCCTGGCCGACTGCGTGCGCCGCCTGCGGCTGGAGGCCGCCGCCCAGCGCCTGATTTTTACGCCGCAGACCGCGCTGCAAATAGCGCTCGACACGGGCTTTGCTTCAGCGGAAGTCTTCAGCCGTGCCTTTCGCACCCACTTCGGCACGACGCCCACAGCGTGGCGGCGCGGGGGCTGGCGCGAGTGGGCGACGCACCGGCAGATTGAACTTAGCAAGATTCATCAAGGCAATCACAAGCCGAATCAAGAATCCATCATGGCGTTGTTTAAAGATAGAACCCTCTGGCCCGCCGGGCTGGTCCCTTCATCCGAAAGAACCCTTGCCATGCACATTGAACTCAAAACCCTTCCCCCCATGCGCCTGGCCTATCTGCGCAACACCGGGCCTTACGGCGACGGCGTGGCACAGCTGTGGCAACGCTTTGTTGCCTGGTGCGGCCAGAACGGCTACATGAACCCGCGCCCCAAGATGTACGGCATCAGCCAGGACAACCCCGAGATCACGCCGGCGGACAAGTGCCGCTACGACGCCTGCATAGAAGTGGACGAGTCCTTCAAACCCCAGGGCGAAATCGGTGTGCAAAACTTTGGCGGCGGGCGCTATGCCTGCGGCCGCTTCACCGGCAAGCCGGGCAACGATGTGCACGAAGCCTGGACGCACATGTTCGCCGAGTGGCTGCCGCAAAGCGGCTACCAGCCGGACAACAACCCGGCGCTGGAACTGTATGACGAAGACTTTGTGATGGACCCGAAAACAGGAAACTTCAGCTGCTGGCTGTGCGTGCCCGTCAGAGCCCTGTAGTGCTATTGCCTGGCGGCGCGTGCCATACTCCCGCAAAACCACGGGGGGGCGCCGCCATGCACAAGCTTGTTTTTTCCCTGCATAAATTCTTTTTCGCCGGCCTGCTGCTGGCGGCAGGCCATTCCAGTGCCTGGGCGCAGCGCGGCAATCCCGAGGTAGCCTATGCCGGGCAATCGATAGACCAGATGATCTCCACCTTCATGGCCGAACAGGGGATTTCGGGCATGGCGGTGGCGATTGTGCAGGCGCCTTACATCACGCGGGTGACGGGTTACGGGCTCAGCGATGTCGCGTCGCGCCGGCTCTCGGCGTCGAACACGATGTTCGACATCGGCCAGATGGCGAATGCCTACCTTGCGGTGGCGGTGCTGCAACTGGTGGAGGCCAACAAGCTCGGCCTCGACGACGCGGTCTCGCGCTTTGTGCCGGGCGCGCCCGCGGGCCTCACCGTGGGCCAGGCCATACGCGGTGGCAACACGACATCGCAGTGGCTGGCGCCCCTGGTCGCGCAGGCCAGCGGCCTGCCGGCCGAAGACCACATCCGCGTGAACCAGATCGAGCGCCTGGGCCTGAAGCACACCACCTTCGGCAGCACCCTTGCCTCGCTGGCCTGGGAAAAAGACGTGAGGAACGCCCGGCCGCACAGCGCCTTTCTGAAAACCCCGGCCCTGATCAATCCCAGCGAACCGGCCACGGGTTATGCCGCAGGCGGCGCCATCGCCGTGCCCACGGGCCTGCGCATCTATGCCTCGGCGCTCGATGTGTCGCTGTGGGACGTGGGCCTGGCCGGCGAAATTTTGATCGCGTCGCCGGCGCTGCGCAGATGGATTTATTCCGCACCCGAAGGCGGGGTGTCTTCGGGGCCCTGGTATTTCCCGGGGCACAAGGGCTTGATGGTGACGACGGGTGACGGCGCCGGTTTCTCTTCGCTGTTGAGCCGTTTCACCGATGCATCCGAGCTGCTGTGCGTGACGCTGCTGGCCAACAAGGAAGGCGTGGACCTCACGCAGCTGGCGCGCCGCATTGCCGGGGCCTATGACGCGCGCCTGGGCCCGCCGCTGGCGACCGCCAGGCTACGGGTGCAGCAAAGCCCTTTCACGGTGAAGGAGACCATGGCCAGGCTTGAAAAAATCCTGCGCGCGCGGGGCAACGCCATCATCGCGCACATCAACCACGCCCGTGCCGCGCAAGACGCCGGCCTGCAGCTCGCGTCGACCGAAGAACTCATCTTCGGCAACCCCGCCGCCGGCACCCCGCTGATGCAGTCCAACCCGGCCGCGGTAATGGCCCTGCCGCTGCGTGCCGCCGCCTGGGAGAAAGACGGCGCCGTCTGGCTGACCGCCGTGGACCCGGTGGCCATCGCCTCGGAGCACGGTATCAAGGACCAGGGCTCCTTGGTCTTCAAGAGGCGGGCCGACATCGACTCGGCGCTTCGCGAGGCCGTGGCCGCGCCCTGAACAATCAATCGACCCGGATATTGGCGCGCGCCACCAGCGCGCGATAACGCGCGATCTCCGAATCCATCACATCGCGCAGCGCCTGCGGGCCCAGGAAGGCCGGCTCCAGGGACTGCTGCTGCAGCTTCTTGCCTACAGCAGGATCGGCCATCACGGCCGACAAGGCCTGCAGCAGCTGGTCGCGCACGGCCGGTGAAATGCCCGCGGGCGCGGCCAGCGCGTACCAGCCGTCCAGCAAGGCCGGCGACAGCTGCAGTTCGCCGTACGCGGGCACGTTGGGCATCTGCGGGGAACGCTTTTCGCTGATAACGGCCAGGGCGCGCAGCTTGCCCGATTGCACCAGGGGATTGACGGCTGCCAGGGTGTCTATGCCCATGCTGACGTCCGCGCGCACCACGCCGATGTCGGCCTCGGCGCTGCCTTTGTAGGGAATGGCGGAGAACTTCACGCCGGTGGCGCTGGCCAGCAGCTCGCCGGCCAGGTGCGGCGCCGAGCCGGCCCCGAAGGTGGCATAGGTCAGGGTGCCCGGGGCGGCCTTGGCTTTGGCCAGCACATCCTTGAGGGTTTTGTAGGGCCCGGTGGACGCGGTCACCAGCACCAGCGGCGTGCGCGCGACCATGGCAATGGGCGAGAGCTGCTTGAAGGGGTCGTAGCCCAGCTTGCTGCGCACCGCGGGGTTGACGGTGTAGCTGCTGGAGCCGGAGAACAGCAGCGTGTAGCCGTCGGGCTCGGCCGCGCTGACCATGACCACGCCGATGGCGGTGGAAGCGCCCGGCTTGTTGTCGATGATCACGGGCTGGCCCAGGCGGGCGCTGAGCCGCTCGCCGATGATGCGGGCCGCCACGTCGGTGCCGCCGCCCGGCGGGAAAGGAACGACCAGCTTGATCGGCCTGGCGGGCCAGGCCTGTGCCTGCGCTTGCGACAGGCCGGGAAACGCGAGGGCGGAACAGGCGGCGGCCAGCAGGGCCGCCTGAAGCAGGGACCGGCGTGCAGCGGAAGGCATGGGGAACGGCATGGGCAACTCCAGTGGGGGCAATCAGAACAAAAACAACTCAGGCGGCGGCCGGCGCGGCGTGCCAGGGCAAGCCTGCGGGCTCGCCCAGGTCCCAATACAGGCCGGCCATGATGCGCAGGCCTTCGCGGGCGACGGGCGCCAGCAGGTGTTCGTCGGGCGCGTGCTGGGCGCAGGCCGGGTAGGAGTGCGGCACCCACAAGGTGGGCAGGCCCAGCAGGTCGGCGAAGACGTCGTTGGGCAGCGAGCCGGCCAGGTTGGGCAGGGTGACGACCGGCTTGCCGCTGCTCTGCCCTATGGAGCGCTGCGCCCAGCCCACCCAGGGGTGGTCCAGGTCCAGGCGCGTGGCCGCGCCCGTCAGCGTGATCTCCACCTCGACCCGGTTGAAGCCGTGGCGGTCCAGGTGCTTGCGCAGGATGGAGGCAAGGTCCTGGTAAGGCGTGCCGACCACAAAGCGCAGCTGACAATGGGCCACGGCTTCGCCGGGAATCGCATTGACGGGGCGCTGCGGCGAGCCGGCGCCCAGCGCCAGCACTTCGAGGGTGTTCCAGCCGATCAGGCGTTCGGCCGTGCTGAGGCCGGGCTCGCCCCAGTGGGCATCGGGCAGCGGGTCGTCCTCGCCGCCGCCTATGTGCACATCGGCCAGCGCGCGGCGCACCAACAGGGGCAGCGCGCGCGGCTTGAGGGCCGGCACCAGGATGCGGCCCCGCGCATCGACCAGCGAAGCCACGGCGCTGGCCAGCACGGTGGCCGGGTTCAGCAGGGCCCCGCCCCAGTTGCCCGAGTGGTAGGCCTTGTCGCGCGCGCGCAGGCGCAGGCTGAAATTGATTGCGCCGCGCGAGCCCAGGAACAGCGTGGGCTTGTCGGCATGCACGCGCGGGCCGTCGCAGGCGATCAGCAAATCGGCCTTGAGCTGGGCGCGATGGCTTTCGCAAAAAGCATGCAGGCCGGGCGAGGCGGCTTCTTCGCCCATCTCGAGCAGCAGCGTGACGTTGTAGCCCAGGCGCCCGCCGCGCGCCTGGATCACGCTGGCCAGCGCGGCCAGGTTGACGGTGTGCTGGCCCTTGTTGTCGGCGGTGCCGCGGCCGTACCAGCGTTCGCCTTCGCGCACCAGTTCCCAGGGCTGCAGCCCTTCGCGCCAGCGCCCTTCCTGGCCGCTGACCACGTCGCCGTGGCCGTAGGTCAGCACGGTGGGCAGCGCCGTGTCTTCCACGCGCCGCGCGACCAGGAAGGGGCCGGCGCCCTCGACGGGATTGGGCAGGACGCTGCAGGTAAAGCCGAGCGCGCGCAGGGAGTCCGTCATTTCGCCGCGCAGATAGTCGCCCAGCGCGGGGTTGGGTTTGCCGCTGTCGCTTTCGGTGCGCAGGGCGACGCGCCTTTGCAGGACGTCGAAGAAGTGGCCCTCGTCAAACCAGGCCGTGGCGCTATCAAGGCAGTCGGATCTCAGCATGTTTCATCGTTCTCAAAAAGGGGCGCGGTCATGGCGTGTCATGGGCGCGTCATGAAACCAAATGTAGGAAGAATCAGCCTTTACTACAATGAGAGATATCGCAATAGGGCTTTGCCTTTTTGGCAAAACATCCTTTCGAGCGCCCCGCCCCTCCCACCCGCCTTCGCATGAAAACCAATTTTTTCAGCACGCAGATCCGCTACTTCCTTGAAGTGGCGCGCACCGGCTCGGTCAGCCAGGCCGCGGCGCAGTTGCACGTGGCGGCCTCGGCAGTGAGCCGCCAGGTCGGCAAGCTGGAAGACCAGCTGGGCTGCGCGCTGTTCGAGCGCAGGGCGCGCGGCATGGTGCCCACGGACGCGGGCGAACGCCTGATGGCCTATGCGCGCGCGGGCAGCGACGACGCCGAACGCGTGATGGAGCAGGTGCGCGGCCTGGCCGGCTACAGCGCGCGCCGCGTGCGCGTGGCCTGCACCGAGGGTTTCGCCACGGGTTTCATGCCGGAGGTGATGACGGGCTTCAGGCGCAGCCGCCCGGAAGCGCTGATCGAGCTCAGCGTGGGCTCACCCGAAAGCGTCAGCCGCCTGCTGCTGCAGGGCGAAACCGACGTGGCACTCAAGTACACCATGGCGCCGGAAAAAGGCATGACGGTGCGGCATGCGGCCACCGCGCCCATGTATGCGCTGATGCTGCCCACGCACCCGCTGGCGCGGGCCCGCGCGGTGACGGTGGCGGATGTCGTGAAGTACCCACTGGGCATCAGCGCCAAGGGCATGACGGGACGCCAGCTCTTTGACATGGTGGCCAGCATCCAGGGCCTGCAGTACCAGGCCTCGGTGGTCAGCAATTTTTCGTCGGCGCTGCTGCCCAGCACGCGCGGCGACGACATCATGCTGTCGGGCTACCTGACGGCCGCGCACCTGATACGCCAGGGCCAGTTGGTGGCCGTGCCTTTTGCCGAGCCGGAACTGCGCCAGCGCGTGCTGCAGGTGCTGTCGCTGGAGGGGCAGACGCTGGCGCCGCTGGTGCTGGACTTCACCGCGCAGCTGATCGCCGCCGTGCGCGAATCGGGCGACGGCATGGCGCCGGCGCGCAGGCACGGCGCAAAAAAAAGCGGCTGAGCGCCCTTCTTCTTCTTCTGCTTCTTCTTTCTACAACCCCGGCAAGGGCAAGAGCTTGCCTTCGGCCGACGAAGGCGGCGCGATGCGCAGCACACGCGACAGCGTGGGCGCAATGTCCACGACTTCCACGCGCGCATCGATGCGGCCGGCTTTGACCCAGGCCGGGCCGTACATCAGGATGGGGACCTGCGTGTCATACGGGTGGGGCGAGCCGTGCGTGGCGACCGTGTTGCCGAACATCCAGCCGGGCTTGAGCGAGTACTGCACGTCGCCCGAAACCTCGGCATGCCAGGATTTACGGATCTGCTCAAAGAACGGCGCGCCGGCGCGGCTGCCGCTTTGCAGCTCACGCCGCGTGTAGGCCGCGACAAAACCGGGCTCGGCCATCAGGAGCGCGCGGGTTTCCTCGGCCAGGGCGTCGGCGCTGGCCTGCTTTTGCGCGATCAGCTGTTTGTCGAGCAGCACGCTGGAGCCTGAAAAACCCGCGGCCCATTTACCGGGGCCGAAACGTTTTTCGAGCCCGGCGTTGACGCGGCCCAGCACCTGGCTGCTGTTGACGCGGCCGGACTCGCGGCCCTGGCTGGCGTTGTATTCGGGCGCGGGCATGAAGCCGTGGTCGGCGGTGAGCACGGCGATGTAGTTGTCCTTGCCGATGCGCGCGTCCAGGTCCTGGAAGAAGGCCTGCAGCAAACGATCCAGCTGCAGCAGGTGGTCGTGCGAGAGGCGCGACTCGGCGCTGAAGGCATGGTTCACATAGTCGTGGCCCGAAAGGCTGACCGACAGGATGTCGGGAATGTCGTCCTGGCCCAGTTGCTCGCCGGCGATGGCGGCGCGCGCGAAGTCCAGCGACATCGCATCGACAAAGGGGCCGCGCAGCAGCGAGCCGTAAAAGCGCGGGCCGGGCGCGCTGTCGTCCTTCGCCCCGAACATTGCCGGCAGGCCGCCGCCCGCGGGGCCGTACCAGGGCTGCTGGTCGGGCAGCGAACGTGCGTACGCGGCCTCGGGCAGCAAGGCCTTCCACTCGGCCTTGAAGTAGCGGTCGGCCGGCTTGCCGGCGTTGTAGCGGTCCACCCAGGCCGGGTGCGCGGCCATGTAGTGGGTGCTGGAGGCGAACTGCCCGGTGGCGCCCATATACATATAGGCGATGCCGGTCTTGCCGGCCGGCAGGATGGCGCCGCGGTCCTTGCCCGAGATGCCTATGACCTTGGAGCGGCTGTCGACGCGCCGCAGCACGTCGCCGACGGTTTCGGCCTTGAGGTTTTTCGGGCTGGTGCCGTCGAGGGCATTGGTTGGGTGGCCGATGTAGGTGGCTGAGGTATCGCCGGTGCAGTAGACGGGTTCGGCGGTGACGGGGTCGCGCCAGTCGTTGCCTATGATGCCGGTGCGCTGCGGATAAGCGCCGGTCAGCATGGTGGCGTGGCCGGCCGCCGTGACGGTGAAGGCATGGCCGTAGTGCGCGTTGGCGAACCAGGCGCCGCGCTCCAGGAAGCGCGCGAAGCCGTCGGGCGCGAGCTGGTCGCGGTAGTCCAGCACCTGGCGTTGCGGCAGGCCGTCGACGACCAGGAAGACCACCAGCTTGGGGCGCGGCGCGGCATCGGCCATCGTGCCGGGCGCGGCGGTGCAGCTGGCAAGCAATGCGGCGGCCAAAGAGGCCGCCAGCAGTCGTAAAAGAGTGTGAGCTTTCATGGCTGCGATGCTAAAGCAGTTCGGGCCGGCACTGCCCCCGTAATGACCCGTGCCGCGCGAGCCGCCATTGGCCCGGCGCGCCACCACGGCGGCGCGCATCATGCCCCCACATCCCCAACGCCGAGTTGCAAGAAAATGTTGCTATCCTTTTCACGAGGCATTTTTGCCACTATTCACCCGCAGCGTTTGGGGGCAGGCATTGACGGGGTTTTTGCTTATCGGGCAGGATGGCCCCATGGTGAACAGCATCGCGCCCTATGCCGCGCCCCCAGGACATCCGGAAGTCGAGCGTGTGGTGACGGCCAGCATCTGCCACATCAAGGAAGGCATCTATGCGCAGATGGAGGACATACGCGCGCACTCCCTGCCCAACAACGCCGCGGACGGCATACGCGCCATCCTGCACTACCAGAGCGGCTGGTTCGTCCACTGGGCCGAGGGCCCGTCGCCCGAGCTGCGCGCCCTGCTGCTGCGACTGGCCGGCGACCCGCGCCACCACTCGCTGCATACCCTGCACAGCAGCCGGGGCCGGCGCATTTTGCCCACGCCCTGGTCCATGGTGATGTCGCAGGCCAGCGAGTCGGCCGTGCAGTTCGGCCGCCGCGTGATGGCGCTGCGCGAGCAGTTCGAAAAAGGCGTGCAGTACGCGCCCTCCTCCGTGCTGCGGCGCCTCTCGGCGCCCATGCAGCTGCCGCAGGCCCAGGGCCTGGCCGACCCCGAGGCCTTCCACCGTGTCGGCATCTGCGCGGCCGGCGGCAACGAGGCCTTCGCCATGGTCGGCTGGCTGGCGCAACGCACCGGCGGGACGGTGGCCAAACGGCGCTTCGCGGGCGAGCAGGACATGGACGGCAGCAGCGAATATGTGGAGTTCATGGAAGGCGGCCATCCGTGCCGCATGATCGCCGTGGCGCGCAACGGCCTGACCCACGGCCTGCGCCGTGCCTTCCTGCCCGACTGGCCGTATTTTGTGATGCTGTTTTCCGGCGCGCCCAAATTCGACGATGCGCTGATGGGCCGCATGATGGCCGCCTGCGAAAACCTGCCGGCCACGCCGGCCCTGCTGGGCGTGGCGCCCAATGCCGAGACACACCAGCGCATGCAGGCCATGGCCGCTGAAGCCCACCTGGCCTATGTCGCGGCCAGCATGGCCAGGCCGGACGATTGCAATGCGATCTGGCAGGCCGTGCAGCAGCAGCTCCAGCGCGCCGGCGAGCCGCCCAGCTCGGTGTGGGACGTGCCGCGCATGGTGGCCTGAACAGCAGCAGTCGGGACACCCCGATACACTGCGGGGCATGAAAAAAGAAGCCATCGCCCCTTTCTTCGCCACGCTCAAGGCCGCCAACCCCATGCCGGTGACCGAGCTCGAATACACCAGCGTGTTCGAATTGCTGGCCGCCGTGCTGCTGAGCGCGCAGGCGACCGATGTCAGCGTGAACAAGGCCACGCGCAAGCTTTACCCGGTGGCCAACACACCGCAGGCCATCCTCGATTTAGGGCTGGAGGGCCTGGAGTCGTATATACGCACCATAGGGCTGTACCGCACCAAGGCCAAAAACCTGCTGGCGACCTGCGAGATTCTGGTGAAGCAGCACGGCGGCGAGGTGCCGCGCACGCGCGAAGCGCTCGAAGCCCTGCCCGGCGTGGGCCGCAAGACGGCCAATGTGGTGCTGAACTCGGCCTTCGGCGAGGCGGTGATGGCGGTGGACACGCATATCTTCCGCGTGAGCAACCGTACCGGCCTGGCACCCGGCAAGAACCCGCTGGAAGTCGAAATGAATTTGCTCAAGCGCGTGCCCGCCGATTACCTGGTGGACGCGCACCACTGGCTGATCCTGCACGGGCGCTATGTGTGCCTGGCACGCAAGCCGCTGTGCTGGCAATGCGCGGTGGCGCCCTGGTGCGACTTCGAACCGAAGACGCCGCCGCCGGCGGCGTAAGTCTTTAACGCGCGAAGGTTCCGTCTGCCCGAATCATGGTCAGGTTGACGAAACGCGAGCCCAGGTTGCTCTGCTTGCTGTAGGTCAGCGCGAAGCCGCCCAGGTCTTCATTGGTGAAGGTCTCCAGCGTGCTGATGAGCTTGGCGCGCGTGATGGGCGCCGGGGTTTTCTGCAGCGCGCGCACCACCAGCTTGGCGTTGAGGAAACCTTCCATGCTGTTGTAGCTGAACTTCTTGTCGGCGGTTCCCAGGATCACGGTCTGGTATTCCTTCACGACGGCATTGCCGAGTTCGGTAAAGGGATAAGGCACGACCTGCGAGACGATGGTGCCGGCGGCCGGCTCTTTCAGCTCGGCGTGCAGGCCCGAGGAAACGCTGAGCACCATGAACTGCGCGCTCACGCCCTTGGCTTTGTAGGCCTTGATGAAGGCGGCATTGGGCTTGGCCTGGGCGATCAGCATCACGGCCTGCGGCTGGGCGGCGGCGATCACGTCCACCGCCTTGGCCACGTCCACCGTGCCGCGCGGCACCGGGGCCACGGCGGCAGGCGCCGCGCCGCGCTTTTGCATGGCGGCAATGAGCGCGTCCAGGCCTTCCTTGCCGAAGGCGTCGTCCTGGTAGGCGACGGCGATCTTGTTGATGCCTATGGTCCAGGCGTGGTTGACGGCCGCCTCGATCTCGTCGGTGGTGCTGGCGCGCACATGGAACACATTGGGCACATAGGGGTCGCGCAGCGACTTGGCGCCGCTGGTGTTGCCGATCTGGGCGATGCCCGCGCCCTGCACGATGGGCACGATCTTGAGCATATTGGCCGTGCCGCGAAAACCCACCAGGGCCACGGCGTTCTGCTCGATCAGCGCCTTGGTGTTCTCGGCGGTCTTGTCGGGGTTGAAGCCGTCGTCCAGGCTCACGAGCTTGATCTTCTCGCCGCGTATGCCGCCCTTTTTGTTGATGTCGTCAAAGTAGGCATTCATGCCGCGCACATAGTCGGTGGTGAGCGCCGCACTGGTGCCCGAAAGGTCGCCCGAATGGCCCAGGATGATGTCGGCCGAAGCGCCCACGCTGGCGGCGCACAGAAAAAAACCGGCCAGCACACGGCCGGCCCTTGAAAAATTCACAACTGTCATGAAACGATCCCTAGCCTCTGCTGATAAAAAACTTGTTTGTTGTTAATAAAAAAACCGGCCCGGGGGCCGGTTTCTACCCAGGCGTCCAGTATCAGGCGTCAACCTTAACCTTGGCTTGCTCGGCCACCTGCGCCCATTTTTTCTGCTCGGCCTTGATAAAGGTGGCGAACTTCTCGATGCTGCCGCCGCCGTCCTCGGCGCCGTACTGGTCCATCTTTTCCTGCACGTCAGGCATGGCCAGCACCTTGTTGACGTCCTCATTCATGCGCTGGACCATGGCGTGCGGCATTTTGGACGGGCCCATGAGGCCGTACCACACGGTGGCCTCGAAGCCGGGAAAGCCGGACTCGGCCATGGTGGGCACATTGGGATGGCCCTTGGCGCGCTTGAGCCGCGTCTGCGCCAGCGCGATGGCCTTGCCGCTTTTGACGTGCGGCGTGGCCGAGGTCATGGTCTCGAAGCAGTAGTTGACCTGCCCGCCTATCAGGTCGACCAGGGCCGGGCCGGAGCCGCGGTAGGGAATGTGCAGCGCGAAAATCTTCGCCTGCAGCTTGAACATCTCCAGCGCGAAGTGCTGGGCCGAACCGCCGCCGGCCGAGGCGAAGCTGATCTGGCCCGGCTTGGCCTTGCACAGCGCGACCAGGTCCTTGACGGTCTTGGCGGGCTCGTCGGCGTTGCAGATCAGCATATTGGGCGTGACGCCGACCATGCTGATGGGCACGTAGTCGCGCTCGGGGTTGTAGCCCAGCTTGAGGCCCAGCGCCGGTGCCAGCGCGTGGCTGTTGATGTGGGCCATGAGCAGGGTGTTGCCGTCGCCCGGCTGTTTGGCCACATAGTCGGCCGCGATAACGCCCGCGGCGCCGCCCTTGTTTTCAATCACCACCGAGGTGTTCCACATGGTGGAGAGCTTTTGCCCGACCACGCGCGCCAGTGCATCGGTGCCGCCGCCGGGCGGAAAGCCCACGATGATGCGCACCGGGCCGGACGGCAAGGTCTGCGCCCTGAGCATGGGCGACGCCACCAGGGCGGCCGTGGCCGCCGTCGCGCTGATAAAAGTTCTGCGTTGCATGGTTTCCCTCTGATTCAGTAGTAGAACGAAGCGAAGTGACAGTTTGAAGGCGGATGGCGGTGACGGCTCTCAGGCCGCCTTGCGCTGCGGCACCACGGCCGCATGGCTGGAGAAATGGTCCATGGCGGCCTGCACGCCCGAACCCGCGAGCTTGACACCAGCAAGTTTCAAGCCCATTTCACAGCCCGACAGGGCCGCCATGAGCGTGAGGTCGTTGCAGTCGCCCAGGTGGCCGATGCGGAACATGCGGCCCTTGACCTTGCCCAGGCCGGTGCCCAGCGAGCAGTCGAAGCGCTCGTAAATGATCTTGCGCACCGCATCGGCATCCACGCCTTCAGGCGTCATCACCCCGGTCAGCACCGGCGAATACACGGCCGGGTCGGCGCACTGGATCTGCAGGCCCCAGGCCTTGACCGCCGCGCGCACGCCGACGGCCCAGCGCTGGTGGCGCGCGAACACGGCTTCCAGGCCGTGCTCGAGCAGCATGTCGCAGGCTTCGCTGAGCGCGTACAGCAGGTTGGTGTTGGGGGTGGACGGCCAGTAGCCGGTCTTGTTCATCTCGATGATTTCGTCCCAGGCCCAGAAGGCCTTGGGCAGCGTAGCCTTTTTGCTGGCTTCGAGGGCCTTGGCGGAAACGGCGTTGAAGCTGATGCCGGGCGGCAGCATCAGGCCTTTTTGCGAGCCGCTGATGCTGACGTCCACGCCCCACTCGTCGTGGCGGTAGTCGGCCGAGGCCAGGCCCGAGATGGTGTCGACCAGCAGCAGCGCCGGGTGTTTGGCCGCGTCCATGGCCTTGCGCACGGCCGCGATGTTGCTGGTGACGCCGGTGGAGGTTTCGTTGTGCACCACGCAGACGGCCTTGATGCTGTGCTGGGTGTCGGCTTTGAGGCGCTCTTCAATCAGGGCGGCCTGCACGCCGTGGCGCCAGATATCGGCGCCCGGGTAAGAAATGACTTCGGTCTTCAGGCCCAGGCGCGCGGCCAGCTTTTGCCACAGCGCGGCGAAATGGCCGGTTTCATACATCAGCACGTGGTCGCCGGGGTTCAGGGTGTTGGAGAGCGCCGCTTCCCAGGCGCCGGTGCCGGAGGCCGGGTAGATGATGACGGGTTGTTTGGTCTGGAAGATCTTGCGGATGTCGGCCAGGACCTTCAGGCCCAGCGCGGCGAATTCGGGGCCCCGGTGGTCTATGGTGGGCAGGCTCATGGCCCGCAGGATGCGGTCCGGCACCGGCGAAGGGCCGGGAATCTGCAAAAAATGACGTCCCGTGGGATGAAAGTCAAGCGTCAACATGGCGGTCTGCTCCTGAAGTAAGCCCCTATTTTTTGCATACAAAATTCATTTGTCAAGTCATCAAAGGACTACACATTGATTTGACAGGGGTAAATTTTGCATACAAAATTTGTCCATGGCTGCTGAAATCATCCCCATCCCGCGCGCCGCCCTGCATGAACAGGTGGCGCACCGACTGCGCCAGATGCTGGTGGAAAACCGCATCCAGCCCGGCGCCAAGCTCAATGAGCGCGAACTCAGCGAGGTGCTCAACGTCTCGCGCACGCCGCTGCGCGAAGCCATCAAGATGCTGGCCGCCGAGGGCCTGGTGGAGCTGCTGCCGAACCGCGGCGCGATCGCGGTGGAACTGACCGAAACCGACGTGCTCAACACCTTCGAGGTGATGGCCGGACTGGAAGCGCAGTCGGGCGAACTGGCCGCCGAACGCATCACCGAGGCCGAGCTGGCGGAAATCAAGGCCATGCATTTCGAGATGCTGGCCGCCTACACGCGCCGCGACCTGCCCAATTACTACCGGCTCAATGCCGCCATCCACAGCGCCATCAACGCGGCGGCCAAGAACCCGGTGCTGGCCAGCACCTATGCGCAGGTCAATGCGCGGCTGCAGGCGCTGCGTTTTCGCTCCAACCAGGACGAGGAGAAATGGAAAGCGGCCGTGAAGGAACACGAACTGATGATCGAAGCCCTGCAAGCGCGCGACGGCGCGGCCATGCGCAACGTATTGCTGCGCCACCTGACCAGCAAGCGCGATGTGGTGGTGCAGCAGCTGCGCGCCATCAACGCCACGCACAGCAAGAGCGGCGCCAAGGCCTGAGCCCGGCCCGTCTCCTCCCTAACAGTCCCCCACCCAAAGGCGAAAAGCCGCGATGAACGCTCCCCTCCCCCTCAAGATCAGCCGCGAGGCCACGGCCCAGGCCTATGACGACGTGGCCCGCGTCAGCAACGAAGTTGCCGGCCGGCTGGCCGCGCGCCTGGCCGCCGAAACCCAGGGCGAGGTGCTGTTCTCGCCGGCGGACCGCGGGCGCTATGCCACCGATGCGTCCATCTACCAGGTCACGCCCGTGGGCGTGTTTGTGCCGCGCACCGATGCCGACGTCAAAACCGCGCTGGACATCTGCCGCGACCTGCAGGTGCCCATCGTCCCGCGCGGCGGCGGCACCAGCCAGTGCGGGCAGACGGTGGGCGCGGGCCTGGTGATAGACCATGCCAAGCACCTGCGCAACATCCTGGATGTGAACCCGGGCGAGCGCACGGCCGAAGTCCAGCCGGGCATCGTGCTGGACCACCTGAACGCCTCGCTCAAGCAGCACGGCCTCTGGTACCCGGTGGATGTGTCCACCAGTGCGCAGGCCACGCTCGGCGGTATGGCGGGCAACAACTCCTGCGGCAGCCGCAGCATCGCCTATGGCAACATGGTGCACAACGTGCTGGGCGCCAGCGCCTGGCGCTCCGACGGCAGCCTGCTGGAGCTGGGGCGCTACGACACGGCCGGCGGCGCCGCGCGCGAGTTAGGCGACTATGTGAAAGCACTGTCGGACCAGCTGCGGCCTGAGCTTGAGGCCCACTGGCCCAAGGTGCTGCGCCGCGTGGCCGGCTACAACCTGGACATCTTCAACAACCAGAACGAGAAGCCCTATACCCAGGACGGCTCGGTGAACCTGGCCCACCTGCTGGTGGGCAGCGAAGGCACGCTGGCACTGACAAAATCGCTCACGCTGCGCCTGGCCGAACTGCCGCGCACCAAGGTGCTGGGCGTGGTGAACTTCCCGACCTTCTACAAGGCCATGGACACGGCCCAGCACATCGTGAAGCTGGGCGGCGACGGCACGCTGAGCGCGGTCGAGCTGGTGGACCGCACCATGATCGAGCTCTCGCTGCAAAACCCGGCCTTCGCACCCACGGTGCGCACCGCGCTCATCGGCCAGCCCGACGCGATTTTGCTGGTGGAGTTCTCGGGCAACTCCAAGGCCGAGCTGGCGCCCAAGATGCGCCAGCTGGTCGAGCTCATGGGCGACCTGGGCCTGCCCGGCTCGGTCGTCGAGATGATGGACGACGCGCCGCAGAAAAACCTCTGGGAAGTGCGCAAGGCCGGCCTGAACATCATGATGAGCCTCAAGGGCGACGGCAAGCCGGTCAGCTTTATCGAGGACTGCGCCGTGCCGCTGGAGCACCTGGCCGAGTACACCGATGCGCTGACGCAGGTGTTCCGCAAGTACGGCAGCAAGGGTACCTGGTATGCCCACGCCTCTGTCGGCACGCTGCATGTACGGCCCATCCTGGACATGCGGCGCGAGGGCGGCGCCAAGATGCGCGCGATTGCCGAGGAGGCCTCTGCCCTGGTGCGCCACTACAAGGGCGCCTACAGCGGCGAGCACGGCGACGGCCTGTGCCGCGGCGAGTGGATTGAGTGGCAGTTCGGCCCCAAGATCAACGAGGCTTTTGCGCAAATTAAGAATTACCTGGACCCGCTGAACCTGCTGAGCCCGAACCGCATCATCAACCCGCCCAAGATGGGCGACACGCGGCTGATGCGCTTTCCGCCCAGCTACAAGGTGATACCGATCAAGACTGCGCTGGACTGGAGCGCCTGGAACGTGCAGAACGACCCGGTGACCGAGCAGACCAGCGAGCCGGGTACGGGCGGCGACCCGGCCCAGGGTTTTGCCAAGGCCGTGGAGATGTGCAACAACAACGGCCACTGCAGAAAGTTTGATGCCGGCACCATGTGCCCCAGCTACCGCGCGACACGCGACGAAAAACATTTGACACGCGGGCGCGCCAACACCTTGCGCCTGGCGCTGTCGGGCCAGCTGGACGGTTTAAAAGCAGAAGATGCCTTTACGAGCGAGGCCGTGCAGGAGGCCATGGACTTGTGCGTGGGCTGCAAGGGCTGCAAGCGCGATTGCCCCACCGGCGTGGACATGGCCAAGATGAAGGTGGAGTTTTTGCACCACTACAAGGCCAAACACGGCTATACGCTGAAAGACCGGCTGGTCGCCCACCTGCCCGATTACGCGCACTGGGCCAGCCGCTTTGCGCCGCTGCTCAACCTGCGCGACAAGGTGCCGGGCCTGGCGGGCTGGAGTGAAAAGCTGCTGGGCCTGTCGGCGCGCCGCACGCTGCCGCAGTGGCACAGCAACACCTTCTGGAAGCGGCTGGGCGCACAGGCTGAAGCCGGCGCCGCGCCGCAGGGCCGTCTCCACACCGCGAGCCGCGAAGAGGTGCTGGCCGCCGCCAGGCCCGTGGTGTTGTTCGTGGACACCTTCAACGGCTATTTCGAATCGGAAAACGCGCTGGCCGCGCTCACGGTGCTGCAGGCGGCCGGCTACACGGTGCATGTGGCGGCCAAAACCACGGCCGACGGCAAAAGCCTGTGCTGCGGCCGGACCTACCTGGCCGGCGGCATGGTCGACAAGGCCAAGGCCAAGGCGCGCGAGGTGGTGGGTGCCCTGCTGCCCTTTGCCGAACGCGGCATCGCCATCGTCGGCCTGGAGCCCTCCTGCCTGCTGACGCTGCGCGACGAGATGCTGGTGATGGGCCTGGGCGAGGCGGCGCAAACCATCAGCCGCCATGCGCTGCTGCTGGAAGAATTCCTGGCGCGCGAGGCGGCGGACGGCTTGCTCGAGACGCTCAAGGGCCGGCTCAAGCCCGCGGACCAGCCCATTCTGTTGCACGGCCATTGCCACCAGAAAGCCTTTGGCGCGGTCAGCCCCATCCTGGACGTGCTGAGGCTGATCCCGGGCGCGCAGCCCGAACTGATCGAGTCCAGCTGCTGCGGCATGGCCGGCAGCTTCGGCTACGAGGCCGGCCACTATGAGGTATCGATGCAGATGGCCGAGCTGAGCCTGTTGCCGGCGGTGCGCAAGCAGCCCGATGCCATCGTGGTGGCCGACGGCACCAGCTGCCGCCACCAGATCAAGGACGGGGCGCAGCGCGAGGCCATCCACGTGGCGGTGCTGCTGGCGCGGCAGTTGCAGGCTTAGGTCTCGTCCCCTAGCGCGTCCCGGGCACTTTCGGGCCGCTTCCCGGCCGCCGCGCAGGAGCATGTCAGAATAGCCCGCAAATTATTCCAACAAGGAGGGCTTTCATGAACCGTTTGTGGATGCGCATCTGCGCGCTGGCTGTCTGTCTGTCCTGCGCCGCCGCCATGGCGCAGACCCTGTCGAAAGAAGAAAGCGAAAAGATCTGGGCCGAGGGCCGCGCCGCCGCCAAGGAAGGGCCGCAGGACATCGCGCTGGCGAGCCAGGCCGTGCTCAAGCTGCCCGCCGGCCGCATCTTTGTGCCGCAGCCCCAGGCGGGCAAGCTGCTCAACGCCATGGGCAACCCGGGCACCGACTCGCGGCTGCAGGGCCTGGTGTTCCCGGCCACGGGCGACAGCTGGTTCATGACGGTGCGCTTCGAGGCGGCCGGCTATGTGAAGGACGACGACGCCAAGGACTGGAACGCGGACGAGCTGCTCAAAAGCTACCGCGAAGGCACCGAGGCCTCGAATGCCGATCGCAAAAAAATGGGTTTCCCTGAAATCGAGATCGTGGGCTGGGCTGAAAAACCGGCCTACAGCGCCGCCACCCACCGCCTGGTCTGGGCCATGTCCAGCAAGGACCGCGGCGCGCCCGCAGGTGCGGCGCAGGGCGTGAACTACAACACCTACGCGCTGGGCCGCGAAGGTTACTTCAGCATGAACCTGGTCACGGCGCTGGCCGACCTGCCCAAGGACAAGCCCGCGGCGGCGGAGCTGCTGGCGGCCCTGCAGTACGACCAGGGCAAGCGCTACGCCGACTTCAATTCCAAGACCGACAAGGTGGCCGAATACGGGCTGGCCGCGCTGGTGCTGGGTGTGGCCGCGAAAAAACTGGGCTTCTTCGCGGTGATTGCGCTGTTTTTCGCCAAGTTCGCGAAGGTGATCGTCCTGGCCCTGGCGGGTTTGGGCACGGTGTTCGTGAAGTACTTCAAGCGCAAACCGGCCCCTGTGCCTGCGCCTATGCCGGCGGTCAGCCGGGCCGAGCAGGACACCGTGCCCGCCGCGTTCGGCGGCGGCGCACCGGACGTGCCGCCCGCGCCACCCAAAGCCTGAGCAGCGAAGCGGCATGGCCAAGCTCCTGTTGCTGCTTTTCACGGGCGCCAAGTTCGGCAAGCTGCTGCTGACCGGCGGCAGCATGCTGGTGTCGGTGTTCGCCTATGCGCTGCTGTTCGGCTGGCGTTATGCGGTGGGCTTTGTGCTGCTGCTGTTCGTGCATGAGATGGGCCACTACATCGCCGCCCGCCAGCGTGGCCTCAATGTGGGCGCGCCCACCTTCATCCCCTTTGTGGGCGCCTGGGTGGAACTCAAGGACATGCCGCATGACGCGGAAACCGAGGCCTATGTGGGCCTGGGCGGCCCGCTGCTGGGCACGGTGGGCGCACTGGCCTGCTACTTCCTGGCGCGCGACCAGGACAGCAACCTGCTGCTCGCCATCGCCTATTCCGGCTTCTTCCTGAACCTCTTCAACCTGATCCCGCTGTCACCGTTTGACGGCGGGCGCATTACCGCGGTGCTGTCGCCGCGCATCTGGCTGCTGGGGGTGCCGGTGCTGGTGGCGCTGTTCTTCTGGCGGCCCAGCCCCATGCTGATCCTGATGGCGCTGCTGGCCGCGCCGCAGCTGCTCAAGGCCATACGCTACAAATCGGACAGCGAGGAGGCCCAGACCTATTACGCGGTCAGCGCGGCCACACGTTTCGAATATGGTTTTTATTACCTGGCGCTGGCGGGCTTCCTGGCCGTGATGACGCACGACGTGCATGAAATGCTGCGCGGCGTGGGCGCCGTTCGTTAGGCGCGTGTGGCGGGCGCTTCAGTCCGGCACGAACCTGGCGTTGAAGCTGGCTTCGTCTTCGGCCAGCTCCAGCGTGACCAGCTGGCCCATGCGCATGTCGGCCAGCCGGCAAGCGCCGAACAGGCTGTATTTGCCTTTGAGCTGGTAGCTTTCCATGTCGATCAGCATGTAGGAGTGCGGCACAAACACCTGGTGCAGGAAAATCGTGCGGTGCCGGTTACGCGGCGACGGAAAGAGCTTGTAATGCTCGGTAGTGATGCTTTGTGCGGCCATGGTGAAGTCAGGAAACGGGTTGCCCGAAATGGCGCCCTACCCCGACTGTAAGCTCTAGCCCTGCCGATTCCTGTTTTTTTTGAACGCCCTTTTCGCATGGATCCCTATGACCGAGCGCCATCCCACCCCCGGTAAAGAAGAAATCGCGCTGCTCGAGCCCTTCGAGCGGCTGGGCCTGGACCAGATCGAAGTCGTGTCCACAGCCGAGCGGGCAGCCCAGGCCCTCAAGGACCTGACCGGCGCCACCGTGCTGGGCTTTGATACCGAGTCCAAACCCACCTTCGCCAAAAATGAGGCCTCGGATGGGCCGCACATCGTGCAGCTCGCGACACTTCACAAGGCCTGGATCTTCCAGCTTGAAGACGCCGAATGCCGGCGCGCCGTAGGCCTGGTGCTGAGCTCACCCGCCGTGATCAAGGCCGGCTTCGGCCTGGGCGACGACCAGCGCCGCATCATCCGCAAGCTGGGCACGGACCTGCAGGGTGTGCTGGACCTCAACGTGGTGTTCCGCGAGCGCGGCTACCGCAAGGACATGGGCGTGCGCGGCGCCGTGGCCGTGATGTTCAACAAGCGCTTCCTCAAGTCCAAGAAAGCGGCCACCTCCAACTGGGCCAATGAAAGGCTCACGGAGGCGCAAATCATTTACGCGGCCAATGACGCCTATGGGGCGCTGCGGGTGTACCGGGCGCTGGGGCTGGATTGACGCAAGCTTTACATTAACCCCATCAAGGAAATTCTCATGAAAAACACCTACGTGCTGTCTTCGCTGCTGCTGGCCGGCGCCCTGCTCTCCGGCTGTGCCGCCGAACTGCTGAGCAACAGCGAAAAGCTGATCATCGTCAAAGGCCGCCCTTCACAGCTGCCCGATGCCACGGAGATCGCCGAAACCGAATGCCAGAAGCGCGGTGGCCGGCACGCCCGCTTGATCACCAAGCCGGCTGAGGGCCAGTACGGCTTTGAGTGCGTGCGCTGAGGCGCATCTTCTCCAACACCGCCCGGGGGGCGGCGGCTTAGCGGCCCTGCAAGGCAGCCCCGGCCCAGCGCAGAAAGCCTTGGCCCGCCGCGGTAAAACGCGCGTGCGCGCGCAGCAGTTCGAGCCCTTCGCGCGCCTGTGCCCGCAATTCATCCAGCCGGCTTGCAAGCTCGCGCCGCGCCGCGGCATCCAGGTAAGGGGCCTGCAGGTAGCGGACCAGCGCCATGACGCAGTGCAGGTGTACATACACCCCCTCGAAGATGCCGACCACCGGGCGCGGGTCGGTGCGCCAGCCGACCGGAAAGCGCGCGCCGGTCTGCACGGGCTGCAGCAGCGGAACGGCTTCCTCGACATAACGCAGCTTGACGTGGCTGTGCTCGTGGACCAGGCTTTCGAGGGTACGCAAGGTATCGGACGGGTGTATCCATGCCGCCCCCTGCATGGAGGAGATCGTGAACCCTTCCATCTGCCAGCCCGGCGGCGGCAGGCGCGGCACCACCACGCGCATCATGCAACGCCAGTCCTCGTACTCCTCGGGCCAGGCCGACAAAAGGGCCTGCGCCGCCTCCACGATGGGGCGATAGCGGCCCTGCGGATAGGAGCGTTCGCGCGCGTCGGTTTCCTGTTCGCGCACGGTGCTGCCGCGCTCGGGTGTGCGGGTCTCGTCAAGCGACACCCGCAGGCCCGGCAGATCGTTGCGGACCACGATGTGGGACCGCGGCAGCAGGGCCTGCGGCGCGGCAAGACAGGAACTCAGGGTCTGGCCGCCCGAGGACGGCCGGCTCAGGTGGACCCACGCGCCTTTACGCCGGCATAACCAGGCGCCGTCGGCATGGCCGGCCGGCAGTTCGACGCTGCCGGCGCAATCCCAGGTCTCGATGCGGCCGCCGCGTGACATCAGCACCCTGCTGCGCGGTGACATCTCGGTGAAACCCGGCACATAGTTGGCAACCGACGCGAGCAAGGGCTCGACCGCCGGCAGCGGTGCGCCGGCGATCAGCGCGCGCCCGATCGCATGCAGCCAGCGGCGGTACAAAGGCGAGGAGCCGATGGCGGTGCGCTCATGCGGCAGCAGGGCCTGCAGGTCGAGCACCGCTTGTTCCCAGCGCTCGCGATGCGCGGCCAGCGCCGGTGAAGCCCGAACGATCTCGGCCAGGGCCAGAAAGTCGTCCAGGCGGCCTGCGGCGGATTCATGGACCAGGTCGGCCGTGATCACGGCGTCCGGCATCAAGGCCAGCTCGACAAAGTCGGCGCACTGCAATTCAGGCTTGGCTGCCTGCGGCGGCATTTTTCGGGTCATTGTGGGCATGGCTACCTCGCGGTTGAAAGGAAGATTCGATAAGGCCGAGCGCGGCGTCAAAAAAATACATCTGGTCCGCGCACAGCACGGACTCGCGCGGCGTGATGCCGCCCTTCACATCGCTGCGGCCGGGAAGGAAGCCGCCGCCGCAGATCAGGCGGTGGCGGCAGCCGGAGCATTTCAGCGGAAGTTCGGCGCGCAGGTCGAGGAGCCGCGCGAACAGCGGGTCGCCGGCCAGCGCGGCGATGCCGTCCGTGGCTATGTGGAAAGATGTGCCAGCCGAGCCGTCTGCGGCCACACGCAGGTAGTCGGGGTATTCGTAGCTGCCGTCGGTATTGACGACGAACATGTTGTGGCTGTCGTTCACCAGGGCGTCGATATGGCCCTGCCCTCCCAGCGCGACGTGAAGCAGGTTGTTGAAGAGCCGGATGGTGATGCCCGGATCGTCCAGCGCCCACCAGGCGCGAAACAGGTCGGCATACCAGGCGCCGTAACGCGGCGCGGCGGCATAGGCCTTTGACGCCCCCAGCGGCCACGGAGGATGGCGCCAGTTGAATTCGATGGGCCACAACACGTCGACCTTGGAAACCGGCAGGCTGCGCACCCAGGCGAGGAACTCCGCCGGAGGCAGCGAAGGGTTGGCCACGGCCAGAAAGCCGCCTATCAAACCGCCGTCGCCGCCCGCCAGCATGCGCTCGACGTTGGCCATGACACGCGCATAGGTGCCGCGGCCGAGCTTGTCCACGCGCGCGGCATCGTTCACCTCGCGCGGGCCGTCCAGGCTGACGCCCAGCGACACGCCGTGTTCGCGAAAAAGGGCAAGCAGTTGCGGGGCGATCGGCTGCACCAGGTTGGTCTGTACCGCGACGTCGAGATTCCAGCCCTGTTCGCGGCGCCGCGCAATCTGCGAAAGCAGTTCGGCAAAACTGGCATCGGGCCAGAGCATGGGTTCGCCGCCATGCAGGACGATGGAGAAGGGCTCGGGTTCACCCCGAGGGTGGTAGTCGCAGATGCGGTCCAGCAGGCGCAAGGCCGTGGGCAATGCCATGCGTGCCGGCATGCGCTCGAACGTGCGGTCCGCCTGGTTGAACATGTAGCAGTAGCTGCAATCGATGTCGCACACCGCGGTCAGCTTGATGATGGCCGAACGAAACATGGGAACAGGCGAGTAAAGGACCGGAGCCGGAACGGGGCGCGCGAAAAAATATACGCGCGCCCCGCGGCGGCTAGCCGGCTGTTACCACTTCAGGCCGAACACGATGCTGATCGCCGCCGGATTGAAACCGGGCCGGCCCGCAAGCTGGGCGATGGCGGTTTCCAGGATGCGGCCTTCGACGACCTTCTGGTTGAGCGAATTCACGTCGCCCTTGAAATTGGACGTCAGGTTACGCGACAAGGTGTGGGCTTCCGCGTTATTCGAGGTGGTAGGCATAGGATTTTCCTTGTAGGTTGGTTAGTTGAAAACTTCCACTTCAAGTGACGGTTCGGGTGCCCGCGAGACAACCGGACGGAACAAGCCCTGCTTCCAGACGAACGCGGATCAACCTTGCCGTCCCGGCGGATGCTAGCCAGTCCGAGCGGCAAAGAACAGGCCAAAGCAGGCCGGATTCGGGAAATCCGACAAACATCTACCGCGCACAGACAATTCGCGCGGCCTCCCCTGGCGAACTCGAATACCTTTCAACGTCTTCACAAGAGTTCGGCAAGCCGCCAGCGAAGTTTTCGAGGAGGGGGAGAACGATGCCAGAAAGCGCCATCAACAAACACCATCGCATCCCGGCGCCGCACTCCGGCTTCGGCCGGCGGGTTCGATGCCATCCGAGACCAGAACAAACAAGGGAGAAAGCCGTATGGATGAACGCCTGACGGTCCGCCTGCACAAAATCCTGAGGGCTCCTTGGGCCATTCCGCCGGTGGACTGCTACCGCGTGATCGGAACCGTGCACCGCGGTATGGAGTTCGGTTTTCTGGCCATTGCGCGCGACGGTGCCTACTTGCAGGTCAATGGGTCCGTGGTTCAGCGGCTGAACCGCGGCGACGTCGATGCCGCCATCAGCAGCGCCGAGCACCTGTTCGCCGCCAGGCCGGTGCAAGCCCCGGCAGCGGCGAATGTCGCCGGAGCGGTGACGGTCATACGCAAAAAAAGGCGCACGCCTGCCGACGCGGGCGTTGCGCCCTGAGCCCTCGCTCCGATGGCTAGAAGTCCCCGGACGCGCCGTGAGCCAGGCTCTCGAACTTGGTGATGCGGTTGATGAAGGCCAGCTTCACCGTGCCGGTGGGGCCGTTACGCTGCTTGCTGATGATGACCTCGGCCACACCGGGCTCCTTGCAGGCCTCCTTGGTGTAGTACTCGTCGCGGTAGATGAACATGATGATGTCGGCGTCCTGCTCGATGGCACCGGACTCGCGCAGGTCGCTCATCATGGGGCGCTTGTCGGTGCGCGACTCGACGCCGCGGCTGAGCTGCGACAGCGCAATGACCGGGCACTGCAGTTCCTTGGCCAGCATCTTCAGGCCGCGCGAGATTTCACCGACGGCGGTGGCGCGGTTTTCTTCGGCCATGCCGCCGGAGACGCTCATGAGCTGCAGGTAGTCGACCACGATCAGGCCCAGCTTGCCGCACTGGCGGGCCAGGCGCCGGGCATTGGCGCGCAGCTCGCTCACGGTCAGTCCCGGCGTTTCATCGATGTGCAGCGAGACGGTGCGCAGCTTTTCAATCGCTTCGGTCAGGCGCGGCCACTCCTCGTCGGTCAGGGCGCCTGTGCGCAAATGGGTCTGGTCGATGCGGCCTATGGAGCCGACGATACGCACGGCGAGCTGGGATGCACCCATTTCCATGGAAAACACCGCCACCGGCAGGCCTTCATTGAGCGCGACGTGTTCGGCGATGTTGATGGCCAGCGCGGTCTTGCCCATGGAGGGGCGCGCCGCCAGGACGATCAGGTCGCCGGCCTGCAGGCCTGACGTCATATGGTCAAAATCCCTGAAGCCCGTGGGTACGCCGGTGACGTCCTGCGGGTTCTCAGCCATCTCGGTCACGCGGTCCAGCAGGCTCACGACCAGCGTGTCCATGCTCTGGAAGCCTTCCTTCATGCGCGAGCCCTGCTCGCCGATCTTGAAGATCTTCTGCTCGGCTTCGTCGAGGATGGTGGCGACGTCCTTGCCCTGCGGGTTGAAGGCGTTGGTGGCGATTTCGTCGGACGCCGACACCAGCTTGCGCAGGATGGAGCGCTCGCGCACGATCTCGGCGTAGCGGCGGATATTGGCTGCGCTGGGCACGTATTGCGCGAGCGAATTGAGGTAGCTCAGGCCCCCTACTTCGTCGGCCTTGCCCTGGTTCTGCAGGTATTCGTAGACCGTGATGATGTCAGCCGGCTTGTTCGCGTTGATGAGTGCGCCCACGGCGGCAAAGATCAGCTTGTGCTCGGAGCGGTAGAAATCCTCGTCGACCAGCAGGTCGCCCACCCGGTCCCAGGCGCCGTTGTCGAGCAGCAGGCCGCCCAGCACGCTGGATTCACCCTCGATGGAATGCGGCGGAATGCGCAGCTGGGCGATCTGGCGGTCGGGGCTGTAGCCGGGATCGTCATAGGTGGAAAGTACGGCGGACATGGGTTTCCTTGGGAGAGGGTGAATGGTACGCCGTGGGCGCAAAACACCGCGGGATAAGGCTGTGGATAACCGGGGGAAATCGGGTGGAAATGGACCGGGAAGGTGTGCACAGCCGGGGGATGCGGCCGGGCATGAAAAAAGCCGCTCGGCGAGCGGCTTTTTTCGTGAAGGGAAAAAGCGCTTAAGCGGTTTCGCCGTACACGGTCACGGTGATGTCCACAGCCACATCGGTGTGCAGGGCCACGGTCACGGCATGGTCGCCGACGATCTTCAGCGGGCCGTTGGGCATGCGGATTTGCGACTTCAGCACGGGGAAACCCTGCTTGGTCAGCTCGGCCGAGATATCGTGGTTGGTGACGGAGCCGAACAGGCGGCCGTCCACACCGGCTTTTTGCGTGAGCTTGACGGTGGTGCCGCTCAGCTTTTCGCCCTGGGCTTGCATTTCGGCCAGCTTGGCGGCCGCAGCCTTTTCGAGTTCGACGCGCTTGGCTTCGAATTCGGCCTTGTTGGCTTCCGTGGCGCGGCGTGCGCGGCCCGAAGGGATCAGGAAGTTGCGTGCGTAGCCGTCTTTGACCTTGACGATTTCGCCGAGGTTACCGAGGTTCACGACTTTGTCGAGCAGAATGATTTGCATGGTCGCGCTCCTTACAGGGTACGGTGCTGGTCGCTGTAAGGCAGCATCGCGAGGAAGCGAGCGCGCTTGACGGCGGTGTTGATCTGGCGCTGGAAAATCGCGCGCGTGCCGGTCAGGCGCGCGGGGATGATTTTTCCGTTTTCGGCAACGAAATCGCGCAGGGTGTCGATGTCCTTGTAGTCGATTTCTTCAACGCCAGCGGCTGTGAAGCGGCAAAAACGCTTGCGCTTGAACAGCAGGGATTGGGTATTGCGCTTGGGGCGCTTGTCTTTGTTGAAACGTTTTGGTCCGGCCATGATGGACTCCTTAAATGGGGTTCGGTACTTGCTCTACCTTGTGAAGAGCTTGAATATGGAAAACAACACCTTTGCTGGTGCGCGCATTGATGAGGAAACCGGTGAACCTGAAGGGCTGGCCTAAGGGTGACTTGGCTGATTGCTCAGCCAGCGCTCCGAAGGCAACCGCCCTGACCGTCAATTTGACCTGTCTGGTGATTCCGGCCTCGACAACTTCGGACTCGTGTTCGAGGACGAAATTGGCGGCGGGGATTCCAGCGGGCGTGTAGCGAAGAGGACTTGCCTCGGCGATACAGGCGGTCAGTTCAACGTGGTTCACTGCGGGCTTTTGCTCAGTGGCAGCTGCGCGGCAGCGAGGCGTTCAACAGCATGGTGGCAATTAAGCCGCATACTCCTGCTGTTGGGCTTTACGGGCTTCTTCCCTCTCGACGTTGCGCATCATGAGGGATGGGCCGGTTTCGGCCTTTTTCTTGACCACGGTCAGGTGGCGCAGCACGGCATCGTTGAACTTGAACGCGTGTTCGATTTCTTCCATCACGGCCTGGCTGGCTTCGATGTTGATGCAGAGGTAGTGGGCTTTCGCGAGCTTCTGGATCAGGTACACCAGCTGGCGGCGGCCCCAGTCTTCAACACGGTGCACTTTTCCGCCGCCGGCGGTGATCATGCCCTTGTAACGTTCCAGCATGGCTGGGACTTGCTCGCTTTGATCCGGGTGGATCAGCAAGACGATCTCATAGTGACGCATAAACTCTCCTTGTGGTTGATTAAAGCTGCCCCAGCGTCGTTAAGGGTGCAGCAAGGCGAAGCCCAAGAGTATAGCATGCCCCCACGGTCGCTCACTTTGTGTAGCTCCCTGCCCCCGAGGGGGCCGCCCGCCTGTGGCCCGGCAAAGCCGGTTCCACGGCTCATGCTGGTACGGATAGGGGGATCAGGCAGGCTCTGCCCATTTTTTGGGGGAAAGCCCTAAAACCGCCGAAAAACCCTCGAATAACCGCCCCGGCCGTGTTTTAGAGGCGTTTTAGGTCCGGGTAGCGGATGTATTCGACCAACTCCTGGATTTTTTGGCTGGGCGCCGGGGTGAGCAGGCTCACCAGCACCATCACGGCAAAACCCACAGGCACGCCGAACAGGCCGGCCGAAATCGGGTCTATGCCCCACCACAGCTGCACCGGCGAACTGATGCCGAAGGTGGCGCGCAGCCAGGGCTGGTTGGTGAACATGTAGTAAGACGTCACGCCCAGGCCCGACATCATGCCAAGGACGGCGCCTGCGCCGTTGGCGCGCTTCCAGAAGATGCCCAGGCTCAGCGCCGGGAAAAAGGAGGCGGCGGCGAAGGAAAACGCCGCCGACACCAGGAACAGGATGTCCGCCGGCTTTTGCGCCGCCACATAGGCCGCCAGCAGGGCCACGATGAGCAGCAGGATCTTGGACACCGTGACCCGGCTCACGGTGGAGGCGTTGGGGTCGATCATCTTGTAATAGAGGTCATGGCCCAGCGCGTTGGCGATCGTCAGCAGCAGGCCGTCGGCGGTCGACAGCGCGGCGGCCAGGCCGCCGGCCGCCACCAGGCCCGAAATGACATAGGGCAGGCCCGCCAGCTCGGGCGTGAGCAGCACGATGATGTCGCCGCCTATGGTCATTTCGTTGAGCTGCAGGATGTTGTCGCGGTTGATGTCGGCCACCGACAGCAGGCTGGCGTCCACCCGGCTCCAGGCGCCGACCCAGGACGGCAGCTGGTCAAAACGCGTGCCGACCAGCACGGTGAAGACTTCGTACTTCACCAGAACGGCCAGGGCCGGCGCCGTGAAATACAGCAAAAAGATGAAAAACAGCGACCAGGTGACCGACTGCCGCGCCTCCCGCACGCTGGGCACCGTGTAGTAGCGCATCAGGATATGCGGCAAGGCGGCCGTGCCCACCATGAGGCAGAACACCAGGGCCAGGAAATTGCGGCGCGAGGTGTCGTAGGCCTCCTGCTCCCGGGGCGTGCCCTCGGGGTCGCCCGAGAACTGCGCAGCATGGGCGGGCATGCCGTTGAGCGGCTGGGTCTTGACCTCGGCTGCGGCTTTGGCCGCCGTCCAGGCCTTGACGGCCGCCGCCTCGTCCCTGGGCATGGCAGCCAGGGTCTTGGCCGCCGAGGTGATTTCGGCCACCGAGGCATTGCCGCCCTTGAGCTGCTCCATGCGTTTGGCGGCGGCCAGCTTGTCGGCGGCCAGCGCCTCGGCCGGGTGGGCCAGCTTGCCGGACAGCGCCTCGGAGCGCTGCCGGAACAGCTCACGCACCTGCAACTCCTTGGGATCCGCAGCCAGCTCTTTTTCCTTGGCGCTGACTTTCTCGAGCTGCAAGCCGTAAACCAGCTGCGGCACCGGAACACCGGTCTGCTTGACCGACAGCCACACCACCGGGATCAGGTAGGCCACCACCAGGATGATGTACTGGGCCACCTGCGTCCAGGTCACGGCGCGCATGCCGCCCAGGAAGGAGCACACCAGGATGCCGCCCAGGCCCAGGAAAATGCCCAGTTCGAAGGCAATGCCGGTCAGGTAGGAGGTGATCAGGCCCACACCGTAAATCTGCGCGACCAGGTAGGTGAAGGAACACAGGATGGCCGCGCCCACACCGAGCAGGCGCGGCAGCTTGCCATAGCGCTCCCCCAGGAAGTCGGGAATGGTGAACTGGCCGAACTTGCGCAGGTAAGGCGCCAGCACCAGCGCCACCAGGCAATAGCCGCCGGTCCAGCCCATGATGAAGGCCAGGCCGCTGTAGCCCGTGAGGTAAAGCGTGCCGGCCAGGCCGATGAAGGAGGCGGCCGACATCCAGTCGGCGCCGGTGGCCATGCCGTTGTAGACCGCCGGCACGCGCCGGCCCGCCACATAGTATTCGCCGGCGTCGGTGGTGCGGCTCATGATGCCTATGCCCGCGTACAGCCCTATGGTGGCCAGCAAAAATGCCGTGCCTATCCACAGGCGCGGCAGGCCCATGCGCTCCAGGCCCGCGAGGATGAGCACAAATACCACCAGGCCCACGGTGTACCAGCGGTAGACGCGGTTGAGCTGCGCCTTGAACTGCTGGCTGGACAGCATGACCCCGTCGCGGGAACCGAAGAAGCCGGCCATCTAGTCCCCGTCCGCCACGTCGTGTTCGATGTCGAGCCGGTTCATGTACCAGGCATAAAAGCCGATGATCAGGCAGTACACCAGCAGGGCGCCCTGCGCGCCCACCCAGAAACTGAAAGGCCAGCCAAAGAACCGGAAATTCAGCGCGCGCGCGAAGTAGCTGACACCGAAGGTCACGCTGAACCAGAGCAGCAGCAGCAAGGCCGTCACCGCGAGGTTTTTGCGCCAGTAGCGGCGGTGGCTGTCACCGGGTTGCATGGCGCGCCTCACCGGTGGCTACCCTGCCCGCCTGCAACGCCGCGGCGTTTTCGCGTTCCAGCTGCGCGGCCACGCGCGGCTCGAAACGGCGCAGGTGGGCGATGACCTTGCATGCCTTGCCCGGCTCGCCCAGCGCCAGCCAGACCTGCGCGAGCCGGTACCAGCCATACGGCCCCAGCGGCTGCAGCGTGGTGTTGCGCTCCAGCGCCTGGGCGGCCTCCTGCCAGCGTTGCTGGTGGATACACACCAGCGCCAGGCCGTACCAGGCCCGGTCCAGACGCGGATCCAGCGCCAGCGCGCGCTCGAAGGCGGGGCCAGCCTCCTCATGGCGCCCGGCCTGCTGCAATACATAGCCCAGGTTGAACCATCCCGCGGCCTGCTGCGGCCAGGCGCCGGTCAGTTGCCGCAGGCTGTCAATCGCCTCCTGCGTAAGCTGCAGCTGCGCCTGCACATGGCCACGGCTGGCCAGAGCGTAAGGGTCGGCCGGCCGCAGGCGCAGCATCCGCGCGAACTTCGGCAAGGCGGCCGCGCGCTTGCCCGCCGCGAGCAGCAGCAAGGCCTGCGCTTTCAGCAAGTGGTACTGCAGGGCGGGTGCAAGCGGCAGGCTCATTTGCACAACGCCACCCCGATTTCCAGGCAGATGCGGACTTTTGTGACGGCCGCCGCAAGCCAGACCAGCGCCAGCACCAGGAAGGCCACCAAAGGCAGGTGGCGGTCCAGCACCACGGGTGGGGCGATCCAGCGCGCCGCCCTCACCCAGGGCCGGCCCAGCAGTTCCAGCAGGCGGTAAAACGGGTTACCGCTGCGCCCGGCACCGGCCAGCATCCCCAGCACCCATTGGCCGGCCAGCGCGAGCAGCGCAATTTCAGCTAGCAGTTTGGCGGTGGTGGCGACGGCAAGCATGGCTGGGGGCAGACAAGTAAGGCAGTGCCTCCGATTGTCATCGGAGGACTTGCCAATTGCTTACCACGGGGGCACCGCCCACCGGGGGTTTTCCCTCGGTGGGCGCGGTGGGCCTGGCTCAGCCGGCCAGCTGTTTCCAGGTGTCCATCACCGTATCGGGGTTCAGCGAGATGGAGCCTATGCCCTGCTCCTTGAGCCACAGGGCGAAGTCGGGATGGTCGCTGGGGCCCTGGCCACAGATGCCGACGTATTTGTTGGCACGCTTGCAGGCGGCGATGGCTTGGCCCAGCAGCGCCTTGACGGCCGGGTCGCGTTCGTCGAAGTCCTTGGCCAGGATGTCCAGGCCCGAGTCGCGGTCCAGGCCCAGCGTGAGCTGGGTCAGGTCGTTGGAGCCAATCGAGAAGCCGTCGAAGTACTCGAGGAACTGGTCAGCCAGCACCGCATTGCTGGGCACCTCGCACATCATGATGATCTTCAGGCCCTGCTCGCCGCGCTTGAGGCCGTGTTTGGCCAGCAGCTCGGTCACGGCCTTGGCCTGGCCCAGGGTGCGCACAAAGGGCACCATGACCTCGACGTTGCTCAGGCCCATGTCGTTGCGCACGCGCTTGAGCGCCTCGCACTCCATCGCGAAGGCCTCGGCGAAGTCGGGGCTCAGGTAGCGCGCCGCGCCGCGGAAGCCCAGCATGGGGTTTTCTTCCTCGGGCTCGTAGCGCGAGCCGCCTATCAGCTTGCGGTACTCATTGGACTTGAAGTCCGACAGGCGCACGATCACCGGCTTGGGCCAGAAGGCCGCGCCTATGGTGGCGATGCCTTCGGCCACCTTGTCGACGTAGAAGGCGCGCGGCGAGGCATGGCCGCGGGCCACGCTTTCCACGGCTTTTTTCAGGTCGGCGTCGATGTTGGGGTACTCGAGGATGGCCTTGGGGTGCACACCGATGTTGTTGTTGATGATGAACTCCAGCCGCGCCAGGCCCACGCCGTGGTTGGGCATCTGGCAGAAGTCGAAGGCCAGCTGCGGGTTGCCCACGTTCATCATGATCTTGAGGTTTATGGGCGGCATGGTGCCGCGCTGCACCTCGGTCACCTCGGTTTCGAGCAGGCCGTCATAGATGTTGCCGGTGTCGCCTTCGGCGCAGCTCACCGTCACCAGCATGCCGTCTTTCAGCGTCTCGGTAGCGTCGCCACAGCCGACCACGGCCGGAATGCCCAGCTCGCGCGCGATGATGGCCGCGTGGCAGGTGCGCCCGCCACGGTTGGTGACAATGGCGCTGGCGCGCTTCATCACCGGCTCCCAGTTCGGGTCGGTCATGTCGGTGACGAGGATGTCGCCGGCCTGCACCTGGTCCATGTCCTTGATGTCGTGCACGATGCGCACCGGGCCGGTGCCGATTTTCTGGCCGATGGCCCTGCCCTCGGCCAGCACCGTGCCGGTGCCCTTGAGCTTGTAGCGCTGCTCGGCCTTGCCCTTGGCCTGGCTCTTCACCGTCTCGGGGCGGGCCTGCAGGATGTAAAGCAGGCCGTCGGTGCCGTCCTTGCCCCATTCGATGTCCATGGGGCGGCCGTAATGCGCCTCGATGATGAGCGCATAGCGGGCCAGTTGCTCGACGTCGTCGTCGGTCAGCGAATAGCGGTTGCGCAGCTCCGTCGGCACGTCGGTGGTCTTGACCAGCTTGCCGCCGGCTTTTTTCTCTTCCGGCGTGGCGAACTCCATTTGCAGCAGCTTGGAGCCCAGGTTGCGGCGGATCACGGCGCGCTTGCCGGCTTTGAGCATGGGCTTGTGCACGTAGAACTCGTCGGGATTGACGGCGCCCTGCACCACGGTTTCACCCAGGCCGTAGCTGGAGGTGATGAAGACCACGTCCTCAAAGCCGCTTTCGGTGTCTATGGTGAACATCACGCCGGCCGCGCCCTTGTCGCTGCGCACCATGCGCTGGATGCCGGCGGACAGCGCCACGTCGGAATGGGCAAAACCCTGGTGCACGCGGTAGCTGATGGCGCGGTCGTTGTAGAGCGAGGCGAACACCTCTTTCATCTTGTGCAGCACGTCCTCGATGCCGACCACGTTCAAAAAGGTTTCCTGCTGGCCGGCAAACGACGCGTCGGGCAGATCCTCGGCGGTGGCCGAGGAGCGCACCGCGAAGCTGGCCTGGGCGTTGCCGGCGCTCAGAACGGCAAAGCTGTCGCGCACGGCTTTTTCGAGGTCGGCCGGAAAAGGCTGGGCTTCGACCAAGGCGCGGATTTTGGCGCCGGCGTCGGCCAGGGCGCGCACGTCGTCGGTGTTGAGCGCGTCCAGCACGCCGTTGATTTTTTTGTCCAGCCCGTCGTGGGCCAGGAACACGCGAAAAGCGTGGGCCGTGGTGGCGAATCCGGTGGGCACCCGCACGCCCTCGGGGCCGGTGGGCAGTTGCGAGATCATCTCGCCGAGGCTGGCGTTTTTGCCGCCAACGGCCTCGACGTCTGTCATCCTCAGGTTTTCAAACGGTACGACCAGGGCGGTCGCCTCAAACAGCTTGGACATGAAAATACTCCGGGAGGTTTAAAAACCGGGGAATTCGCCATGCGCGGCAGGCAACCTTGTTGTTGTTCTAGGGGGTTGTGGCGGGGCATAGCGTGGCAAACTGGATAATTGGCCCAATTGTAGGGGCCCGCCGCCGGATGTGCCGCGTCAGCCTTTCACCCAGCTTTCAATCAGCCAAACACCCACCATGTCCCAACGCACCGTGTTTTTCATCTCCGACGGCACCGGCATCACCGCGGAAACCTTTGGTAACGCCATCCTGGCCCAATTCGAGTTCAAGCCGCGCCACGTCCGCCTGCCCTTTATCGACAGCGTGGACAAGGCCCACCAGGCGATACGGCAGATCAACCACACGGCCGAAGTCGAGGGCAAGCGTCCCATCGTCTTTACCACGCTGGTCAACATGGAAATCCTGGCCGTCATCAAGACCCACTGCAACGGCATGCTGCTGGACATGTTCGGCATGTTCGTCGCGCCCCTGGAGGGCGAACTGGGCATCAAGTCCAACCACCGGGTGGGCCGGTTTTCGGATGCCTCCAAGAGCAAGGAATACGACGACCGCATCGAGGCCATCAATTTCTCGCTGGCGCACGACGACGGCCAGAGTAACCGCGACCTGGAGAACTCGGACGTGATCCTGGTGGGCGTGAGCCGCAGCGGCAAGACGCCGACCTCGCTCTACCTGGCCATGCAATACGGCCTCAAGGCCTCCAATTACCCGCTGATCCCGGAAGATTTCGAGCGCCGCCAGCTGCCGCCGGCGCTGGTGCCGCACCGCAAGAAGATCTTCGGCCTGACCATCGCGCCGGAACGCCTGAGCCAGATCCGCAACGAACGCCGGCCCAACTCGAAATACGCGAGCCTGGAGAACTGCCGCGACGAAATCCACGAGGCTGAGGCCATGATGCGGCGCGAAGGCATACGCTGGCTCTCGACCACCACCAAGTCGATCGAAGAGATTTCGACCACCATCCTGCAGGAAATCCGGCCGGAACGGCTGGAGTATTAGCCCTTTCCGGCCCGCATACGCCAGCGCAGCCACCACAGCCAGGTGCCGCTGACACCAAAACCGAACAGCAAAAAGCCGCCCGCCGCCGTGGCCAGCACCCCGATCACGCCGGCCAGCTTGCCGGCGTGCAGCGGGTAAATCCAGGCATAGGAACGCGCGCCGAGGTCCAGATCACTCCAGCGGTCCACGCGTATCACCTCGCCGCTCAGCGGGTGCAGCCAGACCGAGGACAGGCCGTTGGGATGCGGGTCGTCGTCCAGCTTCTTGCGTATGCGCACCGGCGCCGTGGGCTTGGCCGGCAGGCCGACATAACCCACAATGCCGCCGGGCAAGGCGGCGTTGGCGGCGGCCACCATCTCATCGGCCGTGGCGGCCCGCCCCGATGGGGCGCCGGGTTTGACGGCGGGCGGCAGCACCTGCTTTTGCCCCGCCAGCTGGGTCACCCACTGCGAGACCGGCCGCCAGGCCATCCAGGTGCCGGTCAGCACACATGCCAGCACCCAGGCGCCCAGCATCGCACCGCCCACCCGGTGCAAATCGAACAGCCCGCGCAGCAAACCGCCTTTGAGGCTGACGGAAAACGCGCCGCGCCAGCTCCGGGCCGGCCACCACAGCAGCACGCCGGTGACCAGCATCGCCAGCATGGTCACGGTGTTGAAGGCCAGCACGGTCTTGCCCGTGTCGCCGGCAAGCAGCGCCGAATGGAACTCAAACAGCGCGTTGGCAAAACCCTCGTGTTCTTCGCGCGCGCCCAGCTTGCGGCCGCTGTAGGAGTCGTAATAAGCCTGGCCCTGCCAGCCGTCGCCGGCCACATAGACCAGGATGGACTCTTCAGGCTCGCGCGGAGGTCGGATGGTGAAACGCGCCTTTCCACCGTAGTCGGCCACCAGCACCTGGCGAATTGCCTCCAGCGGCACCGGCTGGCCCGCAGGCTTCACCTCGAAGAGCTGTGCATTGAGCACGCGGTCCAGCGGCCGCGCGCCCAGCATCAGCGAGCCGGTAAAAGCGTTGAGCATCAACAGCAGGCCGGCCGTCAGCCCCAGCCAGCGATGCAGCTTGAGCAGCACCGGCCGCGATGTGCGCAGCCCCATCAGAAGTCAAACTTCGCGGCGACGCGCAGCGTGCGCGGCGCGCCCACGCCCAGCAGGCCGTTGCCGGCCGTGCTCCAGTAGACCTTGTCGGTGGCGTTGTCCAGGTTGGCCTGCAGGGTGGTGTTAGTGCCGAAGAGTTTGGTGCGGTAGCGCGCGCCCAGCGACAAGGTGCCGGCACCGTCGATATAGGCCTGGTTGGCGTTGTTGACCGGGCGCTTGCCGGTGAAATACCAGCCGGCGTTGAGCGCGAGGCCGGGCACCGAGGGCACGCGGTATTCACCGAATACGCTGTAAGTCAGCTTGGGCGCGTTTTCGGGCGTCTTGTCGAGTTCGGCCGCCACCGTGGTCTTGGTGATCTTGGGGTTCATCACCAGGGCCGAGGCCACGACCGACCATTGTTTGTTGATCTCGCCCGAGGCGGCGAATTCAAAGCCCTTGTACTCGGCCTCGCCGCCCAGCACAAAACGGTTGGCCGCGTCGACGGTGGTGGACGGGCGCTTCACGTCAAAGTAGGCCGCCTGCAGCAGCAGGCCCTGGGCCACTTCGGCCTTGATACCGAGCTCGACCTGCTTGTTCAGCGAGGGTGCGAGGACCTCGCCCGCGTTCGCGCGGTTGGCCGGCGCCGTGCCGCTTTCCTCCATGCCCTCGATGTAGCTCGCGTAGACGGACGTGCGCGCCGTCGGCTTGTACATCACCGAAACCGAGGGGCTGGTTTTCTGGGCTTCATAGCGTGTGGTGGTGGTCACGCTGGTGTAGTCGGAGCGCCGCGCACCGGCCATGAACTGCCATTGTTCGGACAGCACGATGCGGTCGAACACATAAAGGCCGTTATCGGTGATCTTGGACGGTGCGCTCGCATTGGCGGCGGTGCGCGGCGTGTACGGGATCAGCACCGGGTTGTAGAGGTTTTGCGCGAAAGTCAGCGTCGGCGAATTGCGGCTGTCCTGCTTGCGCTCATTGCCGGTGTAGCCTATGGACAGCTCGTGCGCGATGCTGCCGGTGGCGACGCGCCCGCTCAGTTCGGTGCGAAAGTTGTTGTTCTCATATTCCTGGCCGTCCTGCTGGCTCACGGTCAGGGTGCCCGCGCCGGTGACCGCATTGGTGAGGTTGAACTGTGAAAAGCGCCGGTCGCGGTTGTTGCGCGCCTGGCCCAGCTCAAAAATGGCCGACCAGTCGTCGCTCAGCGCCACGTCGGCGCGCGCCAGCAGATTGGTGGCGTCGGCCACATAGCGCTGCCATTCGCCGGCCAGGTTGACCTTGTTGCCCGTGAGGCGCGGCAAGGTGATCACGCCGTTCACCGCGGTGGGCAGGGTGATGCCGGCCTGCTCGGAGGAGTCTTTTTTGTAGTACTCGGCGTCGAACTTGAGGTTGACCGAAGGCGACACCTTGACGTCCAGCGCGGCCGACAGCATCTGCCGCTTGCCCGAAAAATTGTCGATGCCGATATCCTCATGCCCGGCCGCGGCGTTGATGCGCAGGCCCGTGTTGTTGTCCGGGCCGAAGCGCCGGCCTATGTCGGCGTGCAGGTCCACCGCGCCGTACTGGTTCAGCGAGGTCGACAGGCTGGTCACCGGCGTCGCGCCGGCTCGCTTGGTCACATAGTTGACGATGCCCGAAGGCGGTACAAAGCCGTAATACAGCGAGGACGCGCCCTTGAGCACCTCCACGCGTTCCTTGTTCTCCAGCGGCACATCGACCAGGTTGATGATGGGCAACGAGCCGTTGAGGCGGTAGTTGCCGCGGTTTTCCACCAGGATGCCGCGGATCGCGACGTTGTCGTAGGCCGAGCCGTTGAGCTGCGAGCGCGTGACGCCCGCGGTGTTGCGCAGCGCGCCGTACAGCGTGCGCTGGCCCTGGGCGTCTATCACCTCGCGAGTGATGACGTTGCTGGTGAGCGGCACGTCCAGCGGGCTCTGATCGCGGAAAGTGCCGACCTGCACAGTGTTGGAGGTGAAACTGCCCTGGCGTTCGCTGCTGACGGTGACCGTGCCGAGCGAGCCGGCGCTTGCCGCGTCCGGCGAGGCGTCTTGCGCATGAACGGGCGTGGCGCCCAGCAAGGCCATAGCGGCGGCCAGCGGTGCGAGGGAAAAACGGGAAGGAAAAGAAGAAGGAGAGTGGGATTGCATAAGCCAGCAGACAAGTTGAGGAACTCGATTGGCTGGCTGGGCGCGGCGGACGCGCCCCTTGGCTGGCTTCAATGCGGATTATAAAAGGCCGGGCCTGCTCGCGTGCGGGTTTGCCGCCGACCGGTAGCGACTGGGATTGGCGCCCGCTGATTTGCGCATCAGCCGCCGCAAGGCCGTCGCGTCCTCATAACCCACCTGTCCGGCCACCTGTTCTATGCTCATGCGGCTGGACTCGATCAACATGCGGGCGCGGTTGAGGCGCACGCTTTGCACCAGCGCCAGCGTGCTCCGGCCCGTGGCCTCGCGCACGCGCCGCGACAGGGTTCGCTGCGACATCGCGAACTCGCCGGCCAACGCCTGCACGCTGGGCGGATGCGGCAGGGCCGATTCGATGCGCGCCATCAGCCGGGCCACGAGCTCGTTGCCGTTGGAAAGCATGGCCGGCAGCACAAACGGCGCCTGCGCCTGCCGCCCGTCTATCAGCAGGATGCGCCCCACCGCGTCGGCCAGCCCCGGGCCGAACTGCGTGCGCAGCAGGTGAAGCATCAAGTCCGTCTGTGCGAAAGCGGCGCCCGCCGTGCTCACGGGGCCGTCGGCGCAGACCATGCGGTCGGCATCCACGGTGCAGCGCGGCTCCAGCCGCCGCAGCTCGGCCGCCATCCACCAGGAGGTCGTGGCGCGGCGACCGGCCAGCAGGCCTGCCGCCTGCAACAAAAACACCGCCGAGCAGGAGGCCGCGACACGGCCGCCCCGCGCCGCGTGAGCGGTAACGGCTTGGATGGCGCGCTGTGCATCCGCGCCCGCCAGCCCGGCCGCGACCGCCTGGGCGTTGTCCAGGCCCAGCCCCGGGATGATCCAGGTCGACGTGTCGGCACGCCGGCGTTTGGGCAGCGCCGTGGTATCCAAACGCATGCCGCTACTCAGGGGCACGGCGCCGCCGGATGGCGACAGCACGCGCCAGCCGGGGCGCACCAGCTTCAGGCGCGGCGCCAGTGTGGCCGCCGCCTGCAGCACGTCCAGCGTGACCGCGACACTGGCCGCAAAAGCCCCGGGCAGGACCAGAACGGTGAAATCACTCATTGACTGAAAAAGCCTTAAAGATGTCTAAATAGACACTCGCAGTTTAGCCGCCCGCCGCGTCCAATGCAGGTTTTCCACCCAAAAAGCACGACCATGGCCCACTCTGCCTCCCCCGCACAACGCAGCATGAATGAGGACGACCCCCTCGAAGATTTCACGGCCCGCACCATCACGCTGGACGGCGTGGCCAAAAAAGTCTACGTGGCCGGTTCGGGCCCGGCCGTGATCGTCATGACCGAAATGCCGGGCATCAGCCCGCAGGTCGCGCGTTTCAGCCGCTGGGTGCGCGATGCGGGTTTTACCGTTTACATGCCTTCGCTGTTCGGCCGCGACGGCGCGGTGCCCGGTGCCGACGAAGGCGCGGCCGTTTTCCAGCGTGCCTGCGTCAGCGCCGAATTCCGCGCGCTGCGCGCCAATGAGACCAGCCCGGTGACGCAATGGCTGACGGCACTGGCCAGGCTGGCGCACCGGGAATGCGGCGGGCCCGGCGTGGGCGCCATCGGCATGTGCTGGACCGGCAACTTCGCGCTCTCCATGATGCTGGAGCCCGCGGTGCTGGCGCCTGTGCTGTCGCAGCCCTCGCTGCCGCTCAACGACCCGGCCGGCCTGGAGATCTCGCCCGCCGACATCCAGGCTGTGCGCCGGCGGCTCGATAGAGAGAAGCTCACCGTGCTGGCCTACCGATTCGAAGGCGACAAATTTTGCCGGGCCCAGCGCTTTGCGGCCTATGCCGAGGCCCTGGGCGACCGTTTTGTGGGCAGGGTGCTGCCGGACAGCTCCGCCAATACCGAAGTGCCGCCCTTCTTCGCCCGGCATGTACCCACGCCACACAGCGTGGTGACCGCCCACCTGGTCGATGAGGCGGGCCAGCCCACACTGGCGGCGCGCGACGAGATCCTGGCCTTTTTTGCCCAGCGCCTCAGACCGTCAACAGGTTCTTAGCCCAACACCGCCACGCCCTTGACCTGGGCGAACACGCGGCTGCCCGGCTGCAATCGCAGTGCCTGGGCCGACTTCTGCGTGATGCGGGCCAGCAGCGCGCTGCCGCCGGCGTCCAGGCCCACCATGAGCTGGCCCGGGCTGTCGGCCGCCAGGCCGGTGACGGTGACCGGGAAGATGTTCTGCACGCTGGTGCCCTCCTGGCGCGCCAGCGTGAGGCTCACGTCGCGCGCCTGGATGCGCACGCGCACGCGCTGGCCGACCTGCAGCGTGGGGTTGAGCAGGCTCACGCGGCCGCCGGGGAACTCGGCATGGCTCATGTGCCAATCGGGCTCGACGGCGCTGACCACCGCGTCCAGCACAGCGGCCGCGGCATCGCCGTGCGCCAGCGGCAGGTCCAGCCGCGTCATCAGTTCGCGCGTGGGGCCCGAAGCCGTGACCCGGCCGGCATCCAGCAGCACCAGGTGGTCGGCCAGCCGCGCGACTTCATCAGGCGCATGGCTCACATAAAGCACGGGCATGTCGAGTTCGTCATGCAGGCGTTCCAGGTATGGCAGGATTTCAGCCTTGCGGGCGACATCCAGCGAGGCCAGGGGCTCGTCCATCAGCAGCAGGCGCGGGCTGGTGGCCAGCGCCCGGGCGATCGCCACACGCTGGCGCTCGCCGCCCGAGAGTGTGGCCGGCATGCGCTGCATCAGCGCCTGCAGGCCCAGCAGCGCGATGACTTGTTCGAGCGAGACACGGCGCTGGGCCGGCGGCACACGGCGCAGGCCGAAGTCGAGGTTGCGGCGCACGTCCAGGTGCTCAAACAGGCTGGCCTCCTGGAATACATAACCCAAGGGGCGCTGGTGCACGGGCATAAAGACACCCACGGCATCGTCTTGCCAGAGCTCGCCGTTGACGGCAAGGTAGCCACTGCCGGATCGCTCCAGCCCGGCGATGCTGCGCAGCAGGCTGGTCTTGCCGGAACCCGAAGGGCCGAAGATGGCTGTGACGCCGCGCCCCGGCACGGCCAGTGACACATCGAGCGAAAAGCCGGGGAATGCCCGGCGGAAAGATGCGGTGATACCGCCTTCGGATGGGACGGCGGGCTTCATGTGCCCTGCCCTTTGCGCCGGCCCGGCTGCAGGGTATTCAAGGTGTAGAGCGCCAGCAGCACCAGGAAGGAAAACACCAGCAGGCCGCCGGCCAGCCAGTGCGCCTGGCTGTATTCGAGCGCCTCCACATGGTCGTAGATCTGCACCGACATCACACGCGTCTTGCCGGGGATGTTGCCGCCCATCATGAGCACGATGCCGAACTCGCCCACCGTGTGCGCGAAGCCCATGACGGCGGCCGTCAGGTAGGCGGGCCGTGCCAGCGGCAGCACCACGCTGAAAAAAGTATCCAGCGGCGAGGCCCGCAAGGTGGCGGCGGCCTCCAGCGGCCGCTCGCCCAGGGCTTCAAAAGCGTTTTGCAACGGCTGCACCACAAAAGGCATGGAGTACAGCACCGAACCGACCACCAGGCCGGCAAAGCTGAAAGGCAGCAGGCCCCAGCCCAGCGACTGCGTGAGCCGGCCGACCGCGCCGTTCGGCCCCATCAGCACCAGCAGGTAAAAGCCCAGCACCACCGGCGGCAAGACCAGCGGCAAGGCCACCAGCGCGCCCACCGGCCCCTTGAGCCAGGAGCGCGTGCGCGCCAGCCACCAGGCCAGCGGCGTTCCGGCCAGCAGCAACACCAAGGTGGTGGTCGCCGCCAGCCGCAAGGTCAGCGCGAGTGCCTGCAGTCCTGCGGTATCCAGCATGGCCGGCCGTGCTTCAGGGCTCATAGCCGAAGGCGCGTATCACCGCCCTGGCCTTGTCGGTCTTGAGATAGGCCATCAGCTGCGCCGCGGCCTTGCTGTCCTTGGCCCTGGCCAGCAGCACCGCGTCCTGGCGGATGGGGCTATGCAGGCTCTCGGGAACTATCCAGGCCGAGCCGGATTTGATCTTGCCGCCTTCATAGACCTGCGACAACGCAATAAAACCGAGTTCGGCATTGCCGGTGGAGACAAAGCTGAAGGCCTGGCCTATGCTTTCGCCCTGCACCAGCTTGGGCTCCAGCGCGGCCTGCAGGCCCAGCTTGTTCATGGTTTCGACGGCCGCTGCGCCATAGGGCGCAAGCTTGGGCGCGGCGATGGCGATCTTTTTGAAGTTGCCCTTTTTCAGGACCTCGCCCTGCGCATCGACCAGGCCGGGCTGGGCCGACCAGAGCACCAGCTTGCCGGTGGCATAGGTGAAGCGGCTGCCGTTCACGGCCGCGCCCTCTTTCTCAAGCCTCGCGGGGGTTTCATCGTCGGCCGCGAGGAACAGTTCGAAGGGCGCGCCGTTACTGATCTGCGCGTAGAACTTGCCGGTGGCGCCAAAGGTCAGCACCGCCTTGTGGCCAGTCTCTTTTTCAAAGTCCGCGGCGATCTGCTTCATGGGCGCCGTGAAATTGGCCGCGACGGCGACCTGGACGTCGTCGGCCAGCGCGGCTGTCGAGACCAGTGCAAGACACAACGCAGGCAACCAGCGCAACAAGGTTTTGGACATCAGAAGGCTCCGGAACTGAAAGAGGGAAAGTGATGGGCGAAGCGGCCTTGGCAGCCAAGCCTTCCACCCAAGCGCTATTCTATTTTAGAATAGCGCTGCCTGCCCTTGGGCCTTCCATGAAAAAACCCGCAGCCACATCCACCGCCCCCTCCTTCGCCAGCGCCTTGGGCCACGAACCGGCCGACAAGCGCATCGACATCCTGCGCCTGGTCGGCGAAAGCGGCTCGATCTCGCAGGCAGCGCGCCAAGCCGAAGTCAGCTACAAGGCCGCCTGGCAGGCCATCGACACCCTGAGCAACCTGGCCGGCGTGGCGCTGGTGGAGCGCGCCGTGGGCGGCTCGGGCGGCGGCGGCGCGACGTTGACGCCGGCGGGCCAGAAATTGCTGGCGGTCGCCGGCCTCCTGAACGAAACCCGCAGCCAGGTACTGGCCGGTTTCAAGTCCAATGAACTGCTGCTGCCGCGCGCTCTGCCCACACTCTCCAACATGGGTGTGCGCACCAGCATGCGCAACCAGCTGCCTTGCGAAGTCGACAAGCTGGCGCTGCGGGGCCAGGTGGCGCATGTGCATCTGAGGCTGGCCGGCGGCGCCGCGCTGGTCTCGCGCATCACCAAGGCCAGCGCCGAGCTGCTCGGCCTGAAAAAAGGACAGGCCGTGCTGGCGCTGTGCAAGGCCACAGCGGTGGTGGTCAGCGCGCAAAACCCCACACCGCCAGGTGTGCAAAGCCTGAGGGGCCAGGCCGTGCGGATCAGTCGCGGGACCGGCGGCGACGAGGTGTCGCTGCAGCTTGACGGCGGCTTGCAGCTGGTGGGTTTTGCGGCGCCGGGCAGCGGGCTGAAAACCAAAAGCCCTGTGCAGGCGCAGATCGACGAGTCGGCCGTCGTGATTGCCTTGTCGGCCTAGCGTCTAGACAGGCGCCTCAAAAAGGTACTGGTGGGGCCCCGGTGCCCCGCCCTGCGGCGCCACCGGGTGTGCCACCATGCCCCAGACTTTTTCAATGCAGAGCGGCGTGAGCACCTCGGCGGTGGTACCGCTGCCCACCACCTGCCCGCCCTGCAGCACCACACAGCGGTCGCTGTAGCGCAGCGCCAGGTTCAAGTCATGCAGCACGGCCACCACACCCACACCCTGGGCGGTGGCCCAGGCGCGCATGAGTTGCAGCATGCGGTGCTGGTGCTGGAGGTCGAGCGCGGCGGTAGGTTCATCGAGCAGCAGCCAGCGCGCGGACTGGCCCGCCAGAGGCTCCCACACCTGTGCCAGCGCGCGCGCCAGGTGGACACGCGCTTTTTCACCGCCCGAGAGCGTGTTGAGCACGCGGTGCTGCAAATGCTCGACCGCGGTGGCCTGCATGGCCTGCAGCACCACATCGGCTTCGCTCCGGCCCAAATGGCGGCGGTGCGGATAGCGGCCCAGCTCCACCACTTCGCGCACGGTGAACTCGAACGCGACCTGGGTTTCCTGCGCCACGCAGGCGCGCATACGGGCCAGCTCGGCGGGGGCATGGGCAGGCAGCGCCTTGCCGGCCAGGCAGACATGGCCGCCCGAGGGCTGGCGCTGGCCGGTCAGCAGCGACATCAAGGTGGACTTGCCCGCGCCGTTGGGCCCAAGCACCGCCGTGACCTGGCCCGCGATGAACTGCGCCGAAACCGACTGCAGCAGCGAGCGGCCCGGCACCTCGACGCCCACGCCAGCCACTTCGAGCATGCCGGCCAGCGGCAGAAAATCAGTCTGGTTGCGCGCGTTCATGGCTCATATCCGGCTGCGAAAGTGCCGCAGCAGCAACAAAAAGAACGGCACGCCGACAAAAGCCGTCAGCACGCCCAGCGGCAGCTCGGCCGGCTTGACCATGGTGCGCGCCGCGCTGTCCGCCGCCAGCACCAGGGCCGCGCCCAGCAGGGCCGAGCCCGGCAGCACGACGCGGTGGTCAGGCCCGGCCACCAGGCGCACGCAGTGCGGCGCCACCAGGCCGATGAAACCGATGATGCCGGTGGTGGCCGTGACGGCGCCTACCGCCAGTGCCGTCAGCAGCACCGCAAGGCGCTTGACGCGTTCCACCGGCACGCCCAGCAGCGCCGCCTGCGCCTCGCCCAGTGCGATGGCATTCAGCGGCCTGGCCAGCGCGATACCCGAGCCCACGGCCGCCGTCACCACCGACAACACCAGGGCCACCGCGCTCCAGCGCGCGCCGCCCAGGCTGCCCAGCAGCCAGAACTGGATGTTGCGCAGTTGCTCGTCGGTGGCCAGGAAGGTGAGATAACCCAGGCCGGCACCGGCCAGTGCGTTGATGGCGACCCCCGCGAGCAGCATCAGGCCGACCCGCGTCGCGCCGTCCTGTTGGGACAGGGCATACACCAGCATGGTGACCAGCAGGCTGCCCGTGAAAGCCGCGGCCACCAGCGTCCAGCTGCCCAGCGTGCGCGGCATCTCGGGGAACCACAGGCTGCCCAGCACGATGGCCATGCCGGCGGCCAAAGCCGCGCCGCTGCTGACGCCTATGAGGCCGGGGTCGGCCAGCGGATTGCGAAACAGGCCCTGCATCAGCGCGCCGGACAGACCCAGCGCCGCGCCGGCCGCCACACCCAGCAGCAGCCGCGGCAGGCGTATGTTCATGAAGACCAGGTGCTCCGGTGTGGGCTGGGCACTGCCGCCCAGCATGTCGAGCAGCACATTCCACAGCTGCAGCGGGCTGATGGCATAAGCGCCGCGCGCGCTGCCGGCGATAAAACTCAGGGCCAGCAGCAGCACGCCCGCACCCAGCACCAGCGCCGCCGGCCAGCGCCTGTGGTCGCCGTGCAAGGCGGCCTTCATGCGCTGGCCTTGCGCCTGGCGGCGTGCGGGGCCGACTGCACCAGCAGCAGCCGGTTGCCTTCACAGTCACTGATACCCCATTCAGTGCCCCACTCCTGCTCCAGCAGCGCGGGCAGCGCCTGGCCGGGCGCCGATTGCAGGGCCATGTGCCATTGTTCGATGTTGTCTACCAGCAGGCGGCAGGCGAATTGCTGCGGCGCCATGTCGGCGCGGCGCTGCCAAAGTTGCACCGTGACCGACTCGCGCCTCAGAACCGCGATCACGCCGGGCACGCTGTGCCGCAGGGCAAAACCCCAGCAGTCGCGGTAAAACGCCAGCGCCTGGCGCAAATCGGTGCAGTGGAGCACGGCCGGCGTGCGCGCGCAAAGGACTTCGGTCATGGCGGTTCTCTTGGGCTGGTCGTTCATGCGGCGGCCTTCAGGCCGGCCTGGTGCAGCTCGGCCACGGCCTGCGGCAGGCGCGGGCCGAAACCGATCAGGTAGAGCGCGTCCAGCGCCACCAGCGCGCGGCGCTTGTAGGCGGGTGTGAGCTCCAGGCCGGGACGCTGCCAGAATTTTTCGAGCCCGCCAACGGCCTCGATGCCTTGCGTGGTGGTAATGATCACGTCGGGCGCGGCGGCGACCACCGCTTCGGGCGTCATGGCGCGGTAGCCGGCGAAATTGCTGGCGCTGCCGGCAGTGATCAGGGCGTTGTCCAGGCCCGCGTAGTTCAGCATCGCATGCGCGGCGGTTTTCTCGCCGGCCACCTGCGGCGAACCCGAATGCGAAAGAATAAAGATGGCGCGGGGTTTGCGGCCGCTTTTGCGGGCCACGGCGGCCAGCACCTCGGCCCATTGGGCATCGAGTTTGGCCTGCAGCGCGGCGGCCTGGGCCACGCGGGCCGTGGCCCGCCCCACCGCGGCGACCTTGCGCTGCACTTCAGCCCAGCTGTGGTCGGCCTCCACCAGTTCGACCTTGACGCCGGCGTTGCGGATCTGGTCCATCACCACATGCGGGCCGGCTTCGGTCGTGCCTATCACCGCGTCGGGTTTGAGCGAGAGCAGGCCTTCGGCCGACAGCTGGCGCATATAGCCGACCTTGGGCGTCTGCAGGGCCGCGGCCGGGTAAAGACTGGTGGTGTCGGTGCCGACCAGCTGCTTTTCAGCGCCCAGCGCGTAGACGATTTCCGTGGTCGCGCCGCTCACCGAGACGATGCGCGGCATCTTCGCCGGCACCGGCGCCTGGGCCCGCGCAGCAGTCGCAGACAGGCCGCAAACGCTGGAGACGGCGGAAACCACCGGCAGTGAAAAATACCGCAGGGCGTCGCGCCGGTGGAGTGGGGATGGAGGTGTTTTCATGGAAGCCCTTGCGTGGGGAAATGCTGCGAAAAAGCGCTGTCATGAGCCGCTCAGGCAGTTTCCTTGAGCCTGGGCAGGCGCGCCACGATGTCGCGCCAGGCCTGCAGCTCGGGAACACCGGGTTTGCGCGCGCCGAAGAACATCGCCATCAACTCGCCCGCGCCGTCGAAGACTTCCACCGAGGTGACCAGGCCTTCGGTCGTGGGCTTCTCGACAATCCAGGCGCTTTTGACCCTGTCTTCGCGCAGGTGCAGGTTAAAGCCCGCATCCAGCACGTTGATCCACTGCGCGGTGGGCGTGACCATGGGCTCGACGCGCTTGACAGGCCCGGTGTGGATCTGGATGCAGCCCGGGCTGCCGACGAACACCATGATGGGCGTGCCGTCCACGGAGGCTTCATCGAGCAGCTTGCGCACGATGCCCAGGTCGGCTTTCTGTGTGAAGCGGCCTTCGACCAGGCGGAAAGCCTGCTGGCGCTCGGCACCGGCCTTGCCGATCAGGCCGAAAAATTCGTGCGTGTCCTTCATCTGGCTCCAGCCCTGGGCCAGTGCGGCGGCATCGATGTCCGCGTCGGGCTTGGGCGCGGCCTTGGGCTCAGCGGGCGTGAAGGCATAAGCCTTGCCGGCGTCGCCGAACTGGTTGGCGACATCCCTGAAGGCTTCGCGGTCGGTCTCGGGCCGGGCGAACACCTTGTGTACGGCCACACCGTGCGCGTCAAAAAACTGCAGGCTTTCCGAGGCCGGGTTCTTGGGATCATTGGCCGGCTCGAAGACGTAAAAGCCGGCATGCCAGCGGCTGAAGAAAATGCGCAGGTCGATCTCTTCGCCCAACGCCAGGCCCATATGGCCCTGAGCGCTGATGTTGCGGTAGACACCGGTTTTTTCATGCACGGTGGCTTCATTGCGCGTAAGCGCCATAACCGGGCCGCACAGCTCCAGCGCCTGCAAGAGTTCGACCCAGGGGCCTTTGAGCGGCGTAGCCTTGAGCGCGAGGTCGTGCGTACCCGCGTGGGCGGCCACAGCCTGGCCTTCGGTAATGCCAAGGCTCTCGGCGGCATCCTTGGCACGCATGCCGCTGCTGCGCACGGCGGCAAAGCGCTCGCGCAGCGCGGCAGGGTTCAGGGGAGCAGTGCCGGCATCGGCCTGGCTTGCGGCGTCGGACCGCGTCGGGGTTTGAAGGACTGCGCTCATTGAAGGGTCTCCGGGGTTGTGTGCCAAAGCACGCGATGGGTATCAGAAGGGTCCGCAGGTGAAAGCCCCTGCTGTGGCTGGTCGGGGCCCTGCTGCAACAGGCGCACCCACAGGGGATGCAGGTTGGCGGCAATGGCCCTGAAATTCGGCGGCGCGCCGGCGTGGCGCGACAGCATGAGGAGGTTGTCGGTGATCTTTTGGGCCAGCAAGGCGCGCTGCCCTTCGCAGCAGGCCTGGGCATGGCCGGTCATCAACGCCAGCGTCCCGGCCAGCAGGGCTTGCGCCGGGGGCAAGCCCTGCACGTCGGCTGCAGCGGTGTCGCCGTCGTTGGCACCATGGTCGGGAGACTGGCTCATGCGCTTTCCTTCTGGCTTGAAAAAGGTGCAGGTCGGTATCAGAAATCGGCGACCAGCGAGACGGTGAAGTACCTGCCAGGCTGGCTGTAGGCGTCGCGGAAGGAGGAGTTGGCCGCCACACCGCGGACGTCCGACCAGTTCCAGTACTTCTTGTTCGTCAGGTTGATCAGGCCGGCGTTCAGGCGCAGGGTTTTGCTGAAACGCCACTGGCCGGTCAGGTCCAGCGTGGTCGCGGACGGCACGGCGAACTGGGTGGTCGCCACCGGCACCGCGGGCGGCGAGGCGGCAATGGTCTGCGCGCTGATGTCGTCGAACTTCTTGGCCGAATGGTGGTTCGCGTCCAGGCGCACATCCCATGTCGCGGTCTCGTACTTCAGGCCGACGCTGAGTTTGGCCGGATCTATGGTGTCCAGCGGTTTGCCGGTGTTCTTCACGGTGCCACGGGTGTAGCCGTAGGAGAATGGCGTGCTGAGCTTGCCCTCACCGAACTTGCCCCAGCTCATGTCGCCCTTGATCTCAAAACCGCTGATGGTCGCGTTGTCGATGTTGATCGACTGGATCACAGCGGGGTTGGCGGGGTTGCCGAAGGCGCCGCTCACGATGGCGCCGTCCTGGATCAGGTCTTTGAAGCGGCCGTAAAACACGGCAGTGTCGAAGCTAAGTTGCTCCAGCCGCGCGCGAACGCCGAATTCGATGTTGCGGCTCTTCTCAGGCTTGAGGTTGGGATTGGGCACGGTGCGGTAGCCGCCGGCCAGGTTCTGGAAGAAGCCGTTGACCTGCCCCGCATTGGGCGCGCGGAAACCGCTGGCGTAGTTGCCGAAGAAGCTCCACTGCGGCGTAGCGCGGTAAATGACGCCGACCTTGGGTGATACGGCCGAGCCCGACATCGACACCGCGGGCACCGGGAAGGCGGCCTGCGCCGCGTCTATCTTGAAGCTGTCGGCACGCAGGCCCGGCGTCACGCTCCAGTCGCCCAGGATGAATTCATCCTGCACGTAGACGGCGGTGGCGGTTTCCGTGGTGTCGGGGAAACGCTTGAGCGGGAAGCTTTCACCAGCGGGCGGCACCAGGCCAGTCTGCAGGTTTTCGATTTTTGCGCTGGTGTGGTCCAGGCCGTAGGTGATCTTCTGAGCTGAGTTGGCACCCATGCGCAGGGTCTTGTCAGCCTGGATGCTGGCCTGCAGCGTGCGTTCGCTGTAGGTCGTGTCGCGCACGCGCTCCTGCGGCAGTGCCGTGCGCCGCTCGTAGGTGTAGTCGCTGGACTTCGCATCCTGGTAGCTGAGCACGGTCTGGATGTTGTCGGCCAGCGTGCTACCCACCTTGTATCTGGCGTCCCAGGTCAGCCGGTCGCGGTCCATCTTGCCGGTCGAATAGGAATCCAGCACCGTGGTCGAGCGCGCAGTCAGCAGGTTGTAGTCGCTCTTTTTGTCGACGTGCTCGAAGGTGATCACGTGTTTTTGCGAAGCGGTCGGCGTCAGCACGACTTTGCCCAGCAGGGAGTTGGTCTTGTCGCTTTGCGGATTGGGTGCCGTGCGGGTGAAGCCGGTGCCGCTGTTGTCGCCGCGGTTTTCCAGTTCCTTGCCGCTGCTGGTGGCCACATTCAGCTGCCAGGCCAGCATCTCGTTGACACGGCCGGCAACCGTGCCGCTGACGGCGCTCTCGTTGTTGTCGCCGCTGTAGCTGATGGACGCGCGGCCGCCCAGCGACTTGCCGTCCTTCAGGTAGTCGTCCGGCTCGTAGGTAATGAAGTTGACCAGGCCGGCAATGCCGTCGGAGCCATACAGCGCGGAAGCCGGACCCTTGACGATTTCGATGCGCTTGATGAGGTCTATGGAGACGCTGTCGCGCCCGAAGGAGTTGGGGCTGAAGGCATAGCTGCGCGGAATGCGTATGCCGTCCACCATCATCAGCACGCGGTTACCGTCGAGGCCGCGGATATTGAAGCCGGCATTACCCTCGCGGCCGGTATCGCCTTGCGCCAGGCCGAAACGCGCCGGCGCGCGGCGCACGGAGACGTTGGGAATATTCTTGGCCGCATCGCGGATGTCCCTGATCTGCCCCTGCTCGATGTCGGCGGCATTGATCACGTCTATGGTTTGCGGGATGTCGTCAACCGACTGCTCGCCGCGCGAACCGCTGACGACGACTTCTTTCAGGGCGGCGACTTGCACCGCGGCTGGTGCAGCCGTTTGCGCCTGCGCGGCAAAGCCGGCGCCACAGGCCAAGGCGGTCAACAGGGAGATTTCGCGCAGCGCGAAGCGGGAGGATGGATGGATGGAAGTCATGCAAGCCCAAAGTAAGAGGTTTGGAGGGCTTGCTGCGGCAACGCGAATGAGCCTGTCGGCTCCCGGTCACTTGTGGCTGGCTCTGGAGAGACCGAAGTATATGCGAATTATTCTCATTCGCAACATTTGGATGCAAAAAAAACGGGGAAACATTTGTCCTGGTGCGTCTCCCACTCTGTGTGGGTCACCATGAAGTCACAAGGAGCGACAAGGATAGTGGCCGGACAGGCTGCATCGCGCCTATCCACTCAATAGTCAATGTCAATCGTTTGTTAGCAATTAAAAGCTATATACTATCGATTCGCCGGCAAGTTTTAGCCTTTTTTCATCACCTATAGGAATCCAACTAGATGTCCCTGATCAATACCCAAGTCCAGCCCTTCAAAACCCAAGCCTTCCTCAATGGCAAGTTCATCGACGTTTCCGACGAATCGCTGAAGGACAAATGGTCGGTCCTGATCTTCATGCCGGCTGCATTCACTTTCAACTGCCCCACGGAAGTCGAAGATGCCGCCGACAACTACGCCGAATTCCAGAAGGCCGGTGCAGAGGTCTACATCGTGACCACCGACACCCATTTCTCGCACAAGGTCTGGCACGAAACCTCCCCCGCCGTCGGCAAGGCCAAATTCCCGCTGGTGGGCGACCCGACCCACACGCTGACCAAGGCCTTTGACGTGTTCATTCCCGAAGAAGGCCTGGCACTGCGCGGCACCTTCGTGATCAACCCCGAAGGCGTCATCAAGACCGCCGAAGTGCACTCCAACGAGATCGCACGCGACGTCAAGGAAACCCTGCGCAAGCTGAAGGCAGCCCAATACACGGCAGCCCACCCCGGCCAGGTTTGCCCCGCGAAGTGGAACGAAGGCGCCAAGACCATCGCCCCGTCCATCGACCTGGTCGGCAAGATCTAAGCGCCCTGCTGCCCTCCTGACAAGGCCCGGGGGCCCGGCACATGTGTGCCGTCCCGGGCTTTTTTGTTCCCTTTTGATCCCGTTTTGCCATTGAAAGTGAGTCCCCCATGCTCGACGACGCCACCAAAGCCCAACTGAAAAGCTACCTCGAACGCGCCACGCAACCGATTGAAATCGTTGCCTCGCTCGACGACAGCGAGGCCTCCGGCGAAGTGCTGTCGCTGCTCAAGGACGTTGCCGAAGCCTCGCCGCTGGTCAAGCTGACGGAAAGCCGCGACGACAATCACCGCAAGCCCTCGTTTTCCATCAACCGCCCGAGCGAAAACCACGGCCCGCGTTTTGCCGGCCTGCCCATGGGCCATGAATTCACCTCGCTGATCCTGGCCTTGCTGCAGGTCGGCGGCTACCCGCCCAAGGTCGAGCAAGCCGTGCTGGAACAAATCCGCGCGCTCGATGGCGATTTCGACTTCGAGGTTTATGTCTCGCTGACCTGCCACAACTGCCCCGACGTGGTCCAGGCGCTGAACCTGATGGCGGTGCAGAACCCGCGCATCAAGACCACGATGATCGAGGGCGGCACCTTCCAGGACGAAGTGAAGGAGCGCGAGATCATGGGCGTGCCCACGGTCTTCCTCAACGGCACCATGTTCGGAAACGGCCGCATGAGCCTGGAAGAAATCCTCGCCAAGATTGACACCAGCGGCGTGGAACGTGAAGCCAAGATCATCGACAAAAAGGAAGCTTTTGATGTACTGATCGTCGGCGGCGGCCCGGCCGGTGCCGCGGCGGCCGTGTACGCCGCGCGTAAGGGGATTCGCACCGGCGTGGCCTCGGAGCGCTTCGGCGGCCAGGTGCTGGACACCATGGGCATCGAGAACTTCATTTCCATCAAGGAAACCGAAGGGCCCAAATTCGCCCATGCGCTGGAAGAGCACGTGCGCAATTACGACGTGGACATCATGAACCTGCAGCGCGCCAAGGCCTTGATCCCGAACAGCGGGCCGGACAAAAACCTGATCGAAGTCCAGCTTGAGAACGGCGCTTCGCTCAGGAGCAAGTCCATCGTGATTTCAACCGGCGCGCGCTGGCGCAACATCAACGTGCCCGGCGAGCACGAGTTCAAGAACAAGGGCGTGGCCTACTGCCCGCACTGCGACGGCCCGCTGTTCAAGGGCAAACGCGTGGCGGTCATAGGCGGCGGCAACTCGGGCGTCGAGGCGGCCATCGACCTGGCCGGCATCGTCGGCCACGTCACGCTGATCGAATACGACACCGCGCTGCGCGCCGATGCCGTGCTGCAACGCAAGTTGAACAGCCTGGCGAACGTCACGGTGATCACCAACGCGCAGACCACCGAAATCACCGGCGACCAGAAGGTCAACGGCCTGGTCTACAAGGATCGCGCCGGCGGCGAGCTGAAAACCGTGGCGCTCGAAGGCGTGTTCATCCAGATCGGCCTCGTGCCCAACACCGACTGGCTCAAGGGAACGGTCGAGCTGTCGAAACACGGCGAAATCATCGTCGACGCCAAGGGCCAGACCTCGGTGCCCGGCGTGTTCGCGGCCGGCGACGTGACGACGGTGCCCTTCAAGCAGATCATCATCGCGGCCGGTGAAGGCGCGAAGGCCGCCCTCAGCGCCTTCGACTACCTGATCCGCAGCCCCATCGCCGCGCAATAAGCTCGCGATCCAGTGAACGTTGAACGCAAAAAGCCGCCCCGACCGGGGCGGCTTTTTTTCTGCGGCTAGCGAGGAAAATTCGGCAAAGACCGCACGGGCTCTAGCGTCTTTCAAATGAGAATTACTCTCATCGATGATATAGTTCGCTGCCTCATCTTCCGCTAGCCAGACATCCCAGCAGCCTCTCGCGCTGCCAGGCGCAGCAAGCCAACAACCTGCCCACGCGGCCCCTGAATTTCCGCCACCCACCGTGGCGCATCGGGCCGCCGTGCGCACGCCAGTTTCCTGGCGTTCCTCCCGGAGTTCTGACTTGCCCAGCTTGCACCTGCCGCGCGCCACACGCCGCCTGGCTCCGTTCACCGTTCTTTCGCTGGCCGCCGCGCTCCAGGGCGCTTATGCCCAGGCCCCTGCCGAAACCACCCTGCGCGAAGTGCAGGTGAGCGCCGAGCCCGAAAAAGAAACCGCCACCGGCCCGGTGACAGGCTATCGCGCCAAAAGAGCCTCCACCGCCACCAAAACCGACACGCTGCTGTCCGAAACGCCGCAAGCCGTCACCGTGGTGACCAGCCAGCAGATCAGCGACCAGGGCGCCAACAACCTGCAGGATGCGCTGGGCTACGCCGCCGGCGTGCGCTCCGATGCTTACGGGCTGGACTCGCGTACCGACTCGGTGCGGGTGCGCGGCAGCAACCCCGACAACTACCTCAACGGCCTGCGCGAGGCCTACGGTTACTACACCAGCCGCACCCGGGCCGATCCCTACACGCTGGAGCGGCTGGAAGTGCTGCGTGGCCCCTCGGGCATGCTGTTCGGCGCGGGCACCGCCGCCGGCGTGATCAATATGGTCAGCAAAAGGCCGCTAGCCGAAGCCCAGCACGAAGTGGCTGTGCAATACGGCAGCTATGGCCGCAAACAACTCCAGCTAGACCTGACCGGCCCGCTCACGCAGGACGGTGAGTGGCTGTACCGGCTGGTCGCGCTCAAGCGCTCATCGGGCACACAGGTGGACTACGTGCCGGACGACCGCAGCCTGCTCTCACCCTCGCTGACCTGGCGACCCAGCGCCGCCACCTCATTAACCCTGCAGGCGCTGTGGCAGAAAGACAAGAGCGGCTCGACTTCGCAATTCTTCCCGTGGGAGGGCACGCTGCTGCCCAACCCCAACGGCCGCCTGCCGACCAGCCGTTTCATCGGGGAGCCCGGCGACTACTACAACTCCGAGCGCAAGACTTTCGGCTGGCTGTTCGAGCACAAGTTCAACGACAACTGGACAGTGCGCCAGAACTTCCGCGTCTCGCGCAACGAGAACGACAACCGCTACCACTATGGCGACTTCTTCACGGCCCCGGGCAGTTGGGGATCGGACCCGGTGGCCAAGCGGCGGCTGGGACGCATCAACGACAGTTCGCTGACACGCAACCGCATCACTGCGCTCGACAACCACGTCGAAGGCCATTTCAACACCGGTGCCCTGCAGCACACGCTGTTGTTCGGTGCGGATTTCGCGCGCCACCGCGAGAACGTCTGGTCGGGCGCGACGGTCAGCGACATAGATGCCTATGCGCCGGTCTACGGCAACCTGCTGGTTCCGGACCGTACGGCGTTGCCGCGCACCACCCAGCGCCAGACTGGTTTGTATATGCAGGACCAGATGAAGTGGGACCACTGGATCGTCACCGCGGGCCTGCGCCATGACAAGGCCGTCGCGGGCGCCGACGGCAGCCCCGAGGAAGAAAGCAAGGCCACGACCAAGCGCCTGGGCCTGATGTACGCCTTCCCCTCGGGCTGGTCGCCTTATGTAAGTTACAGCGAATCGTTCACACCACAAGCAGCCATCAAAGGCCAGGTATTCAAGCCGCTACGCGGCGAGCAATGGGAGCTGGGCCTGAAATACGAGCCGGCGGGCCGGGCGCTGGCTTTCAGCGCGGCGCTCTACGACCTGCGCGAGAAAAACCAGATCGCCTCGCCGCTGCCCGACACCTATACCCAGGTCGGCGCCACCCGCACCCAAGGACTGGAGCTGGAGCTCAAGGGCCCCGTCACCCCGAACCTGGAACTGGTCGCGCACTACAACTACACCGAACTGGACAAGCAGCTCGAGGGCCTGCCCAAGCACCAGGCAAGCGCCTGGGCCAAATACCGGTTCTCCATCGCCGGCGTGAACGGCTTCTCGGCCGGCGCCGGCGTCCGCTGGATGGGCTCCTTCAACGACCAACAGGGCGGCGGCAACGGCCCGCACATCCCCAGCGTCGCCTTGCTGGACCTGATGTTCGCCTACGACACCGGGCAGTGGCGCTACGCCGTCAACATCAACAACGCGACCGACAAGACCTATTTCAGCACCTGCCTGGCGCGCGGTGACTGCTGGTATGGCGCACGGCGCAACCTGGTGGCCAGCGCCACCTACCGTTTCTAGGCACGAAGGAGCACCATGATGAACAGCCGCAAGGTCAAAACCTGGACCTGGATCCACAAGTGGAGCAGCCTGGTCTGCACGGTCTTTATGCTGCTGCTGTGCCTGACTGGGCTACCCCTGATCTTTCACCATGAGATCGGCCACCTGCTGGGCACCGAAGTGGAAGCGCCCGACCTGCCCAAGGACACGCCGCGTGCCAGCCTGGACAAGGTGATGCAGGTGGCGCAGGCCTTGCATCCAGGCAAAGTGCCCATGTTCGCCTCGCATGAGATCGACGACGACCGCTTCTGGTACGTCACGCTGGGTGACACGCCGACCTCCGAGGTCGGCAACAAAACCGTCGCCGTCGATGCGCGCAGCGCCGCGGTGCTGGCGCAGCCGAAGTTTGACGAAGGTTTTATGTACGTCATGTTCAAGCTGCACGTGGACCTGTTCGCCGGGCTGCCCGGCAAGCTGTTCCTGGGCTTGATGGGCCTCTTGCTGCTGCTGGCGATTGTGTCAGGCGTGGTGCTGTATGCGCCCTTTATGCGCAAGCTGGACTTCGGCGCCGTGCGGCAAAGCCGGCCGCGCGCCAGGTGGCTGGACCTGCACAACCTGCTGGGCATCGTGACCTTGGTGTGGGCCTTCACCGTGGGCGCCACCGGGATGATCAACACCTGGGCCGACCTGGTGATCAAATACTGGCAGTACGACCAGCTCAGCGCACTGCTGGCGCCTTACCAGGGGCAAAAGCCGCCGGCTCGCCTGGCCTCGGTGCAGCAGGCGGCATCGTCGGCCACCGCGCTCGCGCCCGACATGAAGATGGCATTCATTGCCTTTCCGGGCACGACGTTTTCCAACCCACACCATTACACAGTGTTCCTGCGCGGCAACGAGCCTTTCAATTCACGCCTGCTCAAGCCGGTGCTGGTGGATGCGGGTACCAACGCGCTCACCGCCAGCCCGCCGCTGCCCTGGTACCTCACGGCGCTGCTGGTATCGCAGCCGCTGCACTTCGGTGACTACGGCGGCATGCCCATGCAAATCCTCTGGGCGCTGCTGGACATCGCCACCATCGTCGTGCTGGGCAGCGGCCTCTACCTGTGGGTCAAGCGCCGCAACCCGGCGCTGGCGAAGCCGGCCACAACCACACATGCGCCGGATCCGCGCACCCTCGCCCGCAAGGCACCGGGCGGTGCAGCATGAGCACGGCGGCAAACTCCTTCTGGCGCCTTTGGCGCTGGCCGCTGGTGCTGGGCCTGCTCAGCACCAGCGGCTTGCTGAGCGCGCTGGTCTCCGACGGCTGGGGCGACTGGTGGGCCTGGTTAAGCCTGGGCCTGCCGGTGGCCGTGATGGCCTGGTGCGCATGGATGCCCCGCAAGCCGGCAGGGCCCTGAGCAACAGTGAGACCTTGGCGCCGGCATGGCGTCGCACCGGTCGCGAACGACAGCTTCGCGCAAGCGATAAAATACGGCGCTGCTCACGCACGATCTGAAGGCTGAACTGAAGGAGTGCGCGGCGGGCCTCCTGCCCTCTTGCATTGCCCAAACTACTTTTCGTTCTTTCCTTCTTTCTTTTTCTCATGAGCGCCTTTAACACCGAACGCATTATTTCCGTCCACCACTGGACCGATACGCTCTTCAGCTTCACCGCCACGCGCGACCCCGGCTTTCGTTTCGTCAACGGCCAGTTCACCATGATCGGCCTGCCTGTCGACGGCAAGCCATTGATGCGCGCCTACAGCGTGGCCAGCGCCAACCATGAAGATCAGCTGGAGTTTTTCAGCATCAAGGTAGCCAACGGCCCGCTGACCTCGCGGCTGCAGCACTTGAAGCCCGGCGACGACATCCTGGTGGGCCGCAAGCCTACCGGTACGCTGCTGCTGCAAAACCTGTTGCCCGGCAAGACGCTGTGGCTGCTGGCGACCGGCACCGGCCTGGCGCCCTTCCTCTCACTGATCAAGGACCCCGACACCTATGAGCGCTTTGAGCGCGTGGTGCTGGTGCACGGCTGCCGCACCAGCGCCGAGCTGGCCTACCGCGGGCTGATCGAGCATGAGTTGCACGAGCATGAGTTCCTGGGTGAACTTGTGCGCGGCCGGCTGATGTATTACCCGACTGTGACGCGCGAGCGCTTTCGCAACGAGGGCCGCATCACCGAGCTCATGCAGTCGGGCAAGATCTACAGCGACCTCGGCTTGCCGGCGATCTCGGCGGAAAACGACCGCCTGATGCTGTGCGGCAGCCCCGACATGCTGCGCGACATCAAGGCCATGCTGGAAGCCCAGGGCCTGGAAGAAGGCAATATGCAGCACGCCGGCCACTTCGTGGTGGAGCGCGCCTTCGCCGAGCGCTGAGCATCGCCCACGACACAATACGAACAGTTCTCACAATCAAACGCAAGCAGACCGCGCCAGCAGGGGGAATGCTTGAGTTGCGAGCTGCGGCCAGTGACAATGGGCGATCCGAACTACAACGATAAGGAATTCCCATGAAAGGCGACGCAAAAGTCATCGCTCATCTGCAGGCGCAGCTCAAAAATGAACTGACGGCCATCAACCAGTACTTTCTGCATTACCGCATGTACAAGCACTGGGGCCTGGACAAGCTGGCCAAGAAGGAATACGAGGAGTCCATCGGCGAAATGAAACACGCCGACAAGCTGATGGACCGTATCTTCATGCTCGACGGTCTGCCCAACCTGCAGGACCTGGGCAAGCTGCTGATCGGCGAGGACGTGCTGGAGGCGCTGAACTGCGACCTGAAAGCCGAAACCGGCGCGCAGGCAACCATCAAGGACGGCATCGCTCACTGCGAAAGCGTGCGCGACTATGTCTCGCGCGATTTGCTGCAGGAAATCCTGGACGACACCGAAGAGCACATCGATTTCCTGGAAACCCAGATCGAGCTGGTCGCCAAGGTCGGCGTACAGAACTATCTGCAAAGCCAGATGGGCGAAATCAGCTAAGCCCTTGCGGCAGTCTCGCACCTTCGGTGCAGCTCAAAAAATACGGGGCCTGTGGGCCCCGTTGTTGTTTCGACAGCTTTTGCCGCCCCTCTCATTTCGTGCGTGTTCCCCGCCTTGAAATGGACTTTGGTTCCCTCGGTTTCGCATTTTTGCGACAAAAACAAGCCTTGCGGGACCCGGTTCTTCAGCATTTAGAAACAAGATATTACGAATCATTATCATTTGGGATAAACTTCAAGCGATCTTTTCGAGCCAGCCAACTCGCGTCCCTTTTCGGTGATTTCGAGCCAGCCAAGCTTTTTCCTGAACCCGGTCCGCCTGCACAGGCCGGACCCTGCTTGGAGGCCATCTTGGCACACCCGTCCGCTCGCGCCGCAAAAACTGCGCGCAATAAAAAAATCCGCAACGCCGGTACCAACAGCTTCGCCCCTCTCGCCGCACCTGCGGTTTCTGGCCCCTCTTCCGACAAAGCCCTGCTGCCGCTGGGCGCGCTGATGCTGGCTGTCTCGGTGTCCGGATGGGCGCAAAGCGCCGCCCCGGCACCCGCCGCCGCAAGCACCACGACTTCCACGCAGGCCGAGGGCAAAACCCTGGCGCCCGTCACGGTCACAGGCACGCGCGACCGCGAGAACCAAACCTACCAGAGCGGCATCACCAGCGTCGGCAAGATGCCCGTGGCGGCCAAGGACATTCCCCAGTCGCTGACGGTTGTCAATGAAAAGCTGATGCACGACCAGGGCAAGGACAGCTTCAAGAGCGCCCTGGAAAACGTCATCGGCATCACGTTTGAAGCCGGCGAAGGCGGCCGCGTCGGCGACAACATCCGCCTGCGCGGCTTCAGCGCAGCGGGCGACATTTACCTGGACGGCATGCGCGACATCGCGCAGTACAACCGCGACAACTTCAACACCGAGCGCGTGGAAGTCCTGCGCGGCGCGGCCTCCATGCTGTTCGGCCGCGGTTCCACCGGCGGCGTGATCAACCAAGTCAGCAAGCAGGCGCGCCTGATCACCGAACACGAGGTGAACGCCACCGTCGGCACCAAGGGCTACCAACGCTACCAGGGCGACTTCAATTTCAAGCTGGACGACGATGCGGCCTTTCGCATCAACGCCATGGCCACCGACGGCGACGGCCGCGGTGAAAACGCCAGCGCTTCCACCCACCGCCGCGGCCTGGCGCTGGACTACCGCTTCGGCATCGGCACGGCCAACGAATTTGAAATCAGTTACTACCACCTGCACTACAACGACAAGCCCGACTGGGGTTTTGCGTGGTTCAACGACCGTCCGGCGCCCGGCCCCACCAACAAATACTGGTACGGCCTGAACACCGACTTCCAGAACGACAAGGCCGACGCCGTCACCTTGAGCCACACCCACCGCTGGGCCGACGGCAGCAGCCTGAAAACCACCGTGCGCGACGGCTACTATTCGCGCACGCTGCGCGCCACGCAGGCCAGCTTTGCCGCGGGCACCACGCTGGCCAACCTGAACGCCAACACGGTGGTGAGCCGTGGCGCCAGCGGTGCCGGCAATGCCAAGGCGGGCAATGAGCACCACACCTTCCTGCAAACCGACTACCTCACCACCACCCAGTGGTTCGGCCGCAAGAACAGCTTGCTGATAGGCGCCGAATACGCGGTGGAAAACTCCGACCGCTCCAGCTACCCCTTCCTCGCGGTGGCGGCAGGCGGCCCCGCCAAGCCCTCCACCGTCGTCGGCAACCCCATCAGCAACGGCATAGGCGGCAATCTCACGCAGAGACTGGAAACGCAATTCAAGGCCACGACGTTGGGCCTGTACATGCAGGACACGATCGACCTCGCGCCTTACTGGAAACTGGTCGCAGGCCTTCGCATTGACAACTTCAAGGCCGACTACCAGCGTCCCGGCGGCACCGCGCCCAACAACACACCACTTGGCCGGTCTGACAGCCTGCTCAGCAAGCGCCTGGGCGTGATGTACCAACCGACTGACGAGGTCAGCTATTACGCAGCTTACGGTACGTCCTTCAACACCCAGGGCGACCTGTACCAGTTCGATCCGCAATCGGCCAACACCGCCCCCGAAAGCAGCCGCAACATGGAAATCGGCGCCAAATGGGAGCTCTACGGCGGCGACCTGTCGCTGCGCGCCGCGCTGGCACGCACCGAGAAGTACAACGAGCGCAACACCGACCTGGACACCAACACCAACTCCTACCTGCTGTCCGGCAAGCGCCACACCGACGCACTCGAATTCGAGATCGCCGGCCGCATCACGCCGCAGTGGGACGTCTTTGCGGGTATTGGTTTCCTGAAGGCGAAGATCGACCAGTCCGGCTCTAACGCGGCAGGCCAGGCCGAAGTCGGCCAAAACCCCGGCCTGAGCCCAAGCCGCCAGGCCAATCTGTTCACCACCTACCGCATAGGCGACAAGTGGCGCATCGGCGGCGGCTTCACAGCCGTCAGCACCAACAAGCCGGCCAACAGCGTCACCACCTTCAACCGCGCTCCAGGCTACGTCAAGGCCGACGCGCTGGTGGAATACCGCATCAGCGAAGGCAACACCGTCAAGCTGAACATCGACAACATCTTCGACAAGGTCTACTACAACACGCTGTACCGCGGTTTCGCCGCGCCCGGCGACGCGCGCAGCGTGCGCGTGACGCTGACCAGCAAGTTCTGATTCGACGAAGAGAATTTTTTCAAAGGTCTTGGGCACCTGGGGGATACTCCGGGTGCCTTTTTTCATTTCAGCGATCTTTCCGGAGATGCCTCCATGCTGCTTCGCATTCACCAAGCCCTCCAGCCCGGCGAACTCGCGCAGGTCCGCGAGCTGATCCTGGGTGCCGACTGGGCCGACGGCCGTATCACCGCCGGCAGCCAGAGCGGCACCGTCAAGAACAACCTGCAACTGCCCGAAGAATTGCCGGCCGCCCAGCAGGCGCGCCATATCGTGTCGGTGGCCTTGGCCCGCAACCCCATGTTCGTGACCGGGGCGCTGCCCAAATCGGTCTACCCGCCGCTGTTCAACCGCTATGGCGGGGACGCCAACAACTTCGGCAACCACATCGACAATGCCGTGCGCACGCATGCGGCCACGGCGCGCCATGTGCGCACCGACATCTCCTGCACGCTGTTCCTCAGCGACCCGGCCGGCTACGACGGCGGCGAGCTGGTGGTGCAGGACACTTACGGCGAGCAGCGCATCAAATTCGATGCCGGCGACCTGGTCATGTACCCGGGCACCTCCGTGCACCGTGTGGAGCCGGTCACGCGCGGCGAACGGCTGGCCTGCTTTTTCTGGATCGAAAGCATGGTCCGCTCCGACGCCCAGCGCCGGCTTCTGTACGAGATGGACATGGCCATCACCTCGCTGCGCCAGAAAGACCTGGAACGCGCGGCCCAAGGTGCCGCCGAAAGCCCGGAGGTGGTGCGCCTGACCGGCTGCTATCACAACCTGCTCCGCATGTGGGCCGAGGTCTGAGGTCCGTCCAGGCATCGCCCCTCCCGCTAGAGGTCTTTTGGGGCCGGAGAACGCAGTCGCGCGCGCCAACCGGAAAACTACAAAATTCATAGCATCCAAGGCTTACCAGGTATCGCTTAGCGGGATTTCCGGGCTGTGCACCTGACGGTGGATGGCTTACCGGCGGCAGCCCGATACCGAAATAACACCTTCAAGATTGCAAATGCGACAGATTCGCATTTATAATCTGCACACCGATTGAATCAATCCCCAGCCAAGCTACTCCATGATTGTTTGCGTCTGCCGCCGTATCTCCGACCGCGAAATTGTCCGCCATGCCCGCGCGGGCTTGGGCTTTGACGAGATCCAGTTCGAACTCGGCGTGGCCACCCAGTGCGGCCAATGCGAAGGCTGCGCCCGTGACGTGGTGGCGCAGTGCAGCAACAGCAGCCCGACCGCCAACATCAAGCTCGCCACCCACACACAGGAAGGCAGCCCATGGAACATCTTGCAACACTCACCCCAAGCCTGATCGCGGCACTTCCCGCCAGCCTGGTCCTGGTGATAGCTTCCACGTGGTGGATCTTCCGCCGCTGATTCTGCTCAAACACCGATAGAACCGGGCCACGACACACTCGCGGTCCTTCGCCTACCCACCATTTCCCGATGACCGCCACTTTCTCCACCGCCCCGCGCCCGCCCGCGCCGCGCCAGCCCCTGAGCCGGAATGCCGTGATCGCCCTGGTCGTGGTCGGCCTGCACATAGGCTTTATCTGGGCACTGCAAAGCGGCTTGCTGATGCGCGCAGCGGAAATCGTGGTGCCCGCTGAAATCCTGACGCAATTCATAAGCCCACCAGCTCCCAAGGTGGAGCCGGTGCCGCCCACGCCGCCAACTCCATCTGTGCAAAAAAAGCCGGTGGCCAAGGCTCCCGTACAGCCAGCACCCCAACCCCTGGCCATTCCCGACCCGGCGCCCTCCCGAATGCCCCGACGGGCGTGGTCACGCCGCCGCTGCCGCCCGCGCCCGTGGCCGTCGCACCCGCAGCGCCGCCGGGGCCCCCAGTTGTGCAATTGCCTTCCAGCGACGCCGACTATCTGCAGAACCCGACGCCGATCTATCCCCCCCTGAGCAAACGCTTCGGTGAGCATGGCAAGGTGACTTACAAGGTATGGATCGGTGCCGACGGAAAGCCCCAGCGCGCCGAACTCGTTACCTCGAGCGGTTTTTCCCGCCTCGACAAGGCCGCCTACGACGCCGTCATGAGCTGGCGCTATGTGCCCGGCAAGCGAAACGGCGTTCCCGAAGCCATGCCCTTCAATGTCCCCATCAACTGGACATTAAAGGACTGAGCGAAATCTTTTTGAACCTTGGAGTATTGATTCATGAATTCCCAATTCGGCCTTGCCAACGTCTGGAGCCAGGGCGACATCGTCACCAAATCAGTGGCGGTGCTGCTGCTGGTGATGTCGCTGGCCTCGTGGATGGTCATCATCATCAAGTCGCTGGACCTCATCAAGTACAAAAAGATCGCCCGCGCGGCCGAAGACTTCTGGCATAGCGAGGACTTTGCGGCCGGCCTCACCAAGCTCGGCGGCGACCCGACCAATCCCTTCCGCCAGCTGGCCCTCGAAGGCCGCGAAGCCACCCTGCACCACCGCAATACCAAGGCGCACCTGCATGACGCCCTGGACGTGAGCGACTGGGTCACGCGCACGCTGCGCAATACCATCGACGAATTCACCGGCAAGCTGCAGTCCGGCCTGGCCATCCTGGCCTCCGTCGGCTCGACCGCGCCCTTCGTCGGCCTGTTCGGCACCGTGTGGGGCATCTACCATGCGCTGCTGTCCATAGGCGCGGCCGGCCAGGCGACCATCGACAAGGTGGCCGGCCCCATCGGCGAATCGCTGATCATGACGGCCCTGGGCCTGGCCGTGGCCATTCCCGCCGTGCTGGGCTACAACGCGCTGGTGCGCGGCAACAAGGGCGTGCTGCAAAAGCTCAACCGCTTCGCGCACGACCTGCATGCCTACTTCGTGACCGGCGCCCGCGTGAGCGCCGGGGGCCAGGCCAACGTCGTGGCCATGAAAAAGGCCTGAGCTCCATTCAAACAGCCCCCGCGACCCGCAACGCGGGGCTCCCTATTCAGCGACCGAGAAGCACCATGGCCTTTGGAACCCAAGACGACAGCGATGACGTGATGAACGAGATCAACATGACGCCCATGGTGGACATCATGCTGGTGCTGCTCATCATCTTCATCATCACGGTCCCCGTGATGAAACATTCCGTCAACATCGACCTGCCGCGCGCCTCCAACGAAGCGCAGAACATCAAGCCGGAAACGGTTCGCCTGAGCGTGGATGCCGAAGGCAGCTATTTCCTCAACGAAACCAAGATCACCGATGAACAGCTGGGCACCCAGCTCAAGGCCGCGGCGGCCCAGAACCCGCAACCCGAGCTGCACATCCGCGGCGACAAGTCGGTTCGCTACGAGCGCGTGGCCCAGGCCATGGCAGCCGCGCAGCAGGCAGGCCTGCGCAAGATCGGCTTTATCACCGAACCCAAGAACTGATCAGAGCCGATCAAGGCCCGTCCCCGCTAAACCGCACGGTGGGCCTTTTCCTTTGACACAAAAAGAAAACACTTCGCAGCCCAAACTCGCTTGACTTTTAAATGAGAATGGTTATCATTAACTCAACGAAACCCAAACAGGTTTAAACCATGTCCATCGCATTGCCCCCCTCCAACACCTTGAGCCTTCCTGCCCGCGCGCCCGTGCACACAGAGACCGCTTCGGGCGGCCAGGGCAGTCCCGCGGCTACGGTCAGCAGCACGGAAATCCTGCGCGGACAAAAAGCCGTGGAAATCAACCACAACGGCGCCACCTACCGGCTGCAAGCCACGCGCCTGGGCAAACTGATCTTGACCAAATAAAGTCGCACGCAGGTTTCAGCACAGTTTTTCATCAAAAGTTTCATCGTGGGGCGATCCGGGGCTACCAAGCTCCCAAGGTCGTTTTTAGCCAGCCATAGACTCCCCGGAGTTGTTTAGCCAGGCTTTTTTTCATGAGACTCCTGTTCAGTTCACGCCAACAAAAAAGCCGACCTGGTGGTCGGCTTTTTTTATGCCCTCGCGAACACGGTGCTTTAAAGGCCGATAGCGGCGATACCCGCGCGCGCTATCTGCGCGTCTTCACTGGACTTCACGCCACTCACGCCCACGGCGCCAATGCACTGCCCGTCTTTCACGATGGGCACGCCCCCTTCCAGCATGCCGTGGATATAAGGAGCCGACAGGAAGGACGTGCGGCCGCCGTTGATGACGTCTTCGTACACCTTGCTTTCACGGCGGCCCATGGCGGCGGTATTGGCCTTGGAGGGCGCGATGTGCGAGGAAATCGGCGGAGCACCGTCCAGGCGCTGCAGGTGCAGCAGGTGGCCGCCGTCGTCAACGATGGCGATGGTCACGGCCCAGCTGTTTTTGAGGGCTTCCGCCTCGGCGGCCGCGGCGATGGTTTTGACGTCTGCGAGTTCAAGCACTGCTTTTGATTTCATGGTCTTCAGGATTTCCGTTGATTGGCAAAGATACCGAGCATACGCAAATTCGAGGCCGTCCTTCAGACCCATTGCCGTCAAATTAGCTTATAGAACCCTTACAAAAAGTAGGGAGTGCGGACTGGAAAAACGGCAATGCACCCTAAAATAATCTTGCCCGCATTTGCTGGCGCCCTGGAGACGACTCTCATGACTGACAATGTTCAAACCCTCGACTATGGCGTTGCCACAAGCGTCGAGCAACGCAACAAGGTCCTGCGCAACACCTATTGGTTGCTGGCCCTGAGCCTGTTGCCCACCGTGCTGGGCGCCTGGCTGGGCGTGGCGACCGGCATCACCCGTTCGCTGACAGGTGGACTGGGCCTGATCGTGTTCCTGGGCGGTGCATTCGGTTTTATTTTTGCCATCGAGAAGACCAAGAACTCTGCCGCCGGTGTGCCCGTGCTGCTGGGCTTTACCTTCTTCATGGGCCTGATGCTCTCTCGCCTGATTGCCATGGTGCTGGGCTTCAGCAATGGTTCCTCGCTGGTGATGACGGCTTTTGCCGGCACGGCCGGCGTGATGTTCGTGATGGCCAGCCTGGCCACCGTCATCAAGCGCGACCTGAGCGGCATGAGCAAGTGGCTTTTTGCCGGCGCCCTGGTCATCCTGGTGGCGGCTGTCATCAACGTGTTTGTCGGCTCCACGATGCTGATGGCGGTGATCAGCACCCTGGCCATCGCGGTGTTCAGCGCCTATTTGCTGTATGACCTGAAACAGGTGATCGACGGCGGCGAAACCAACTACATCAGCGCCACCCTGGCCATTTACCTGGACCTGTTCAATATCTTCCAGAGCCTGCTGGCCCTGCTGGGGATTTTCGGCGGCGACAGCGACTAAAAATTCCCGCCTCGAAAAAAGGAGCCTCCTGGGCTCCTTTTTTTATGCCCGCTCGAATACCGCAATGGACTCCACATGCGCCGTATGCGGGAACATGTTGACCACACCGGCCGCCGTGCAGCGCCAGGCGCCGCCAGCCACCAGCACCCCCGCATCGCGCGCCAGGGTGGCCGGGTTGCAGCTCACATAGACGATACGCCTGGGCGGTGTCCAGCCGTCCAGGGCCAGGCTTTGCTGGTGCTCGCCGTCGTCGCAGGGAACGCCGCTCGCGATCTGCTGCTGCAGGGCCGACAGGGACTTGAACAACTCGAACGCCCCTTCGCGCGGCGGGTCCACCAGCCATTTGTCGGCCGCGCCGTCCTTGACCAGCATGGCCGGGGTCATTTCAAACAGGTTGCGCGCCACAAACCGGGTCGGGGCCAATGCGCGTCGGACGGAAGAACCCGCCCGGTTTCTTTCAAAGTTTTCACGGGACCGGGCTACCAGCACTTCGCTGCCCTCGATGCCCAACACCTCCCGGGCGCGTGTGGCCAGCGGCAGCGTGAAGTTACCCAGGCCGCAAAACCAGTCAATCACCCGTTCATCCGGTTGCACGGCCAGCAGGCGCAGGGCGCGCGACACCAGCGCCTGGTTGATCTGAGGATTGACCTGGGTGAAGTCGGTCGGCTTGAAAGGCATGGTGATGCCGAACTCGGGCAGGCCGTAACTCAGTTCCCGCGCGGCGTCGTCAAGCAGCTTCACTGTCTCCAGCCCGCCGGGCTGCAGCCACCACTGCAGGCCCGGGTGGGCCGCGGCAAAGGCACGCAAGCGCGCCAGGTCGCCCGCGCTGAGCGGTTCCATATGGCGCAGCACCATGGCCGTCACGTCGTCACCGCACGCCAGCTCGATCTGCGGCAGGGTTTCTTTCGCGTCCATGCCGCCGATCAGCTCACGCAGCGGCACCAGCATGTCGCTGACATGGCGGGGCAGCACATGGCACTCGACCATATCGGCCACATAGCTGCTTTTACGCTCATGAAAACCCACCAGCACCGTGCCCTTTTTGCGCACATAGCGCACCGACAGCCGCGCGCGGTAGCGGTAGCCCCAGGTCGGCCCCTCTATCGGGCGCAGCAGGTTGTCCGCGCCGAGCTTGCCGATGTGCCGAAGGTTGTCTTCCAGCACGCGCTGCTTCACAGCCACCTGCGCGCCCGCGTGCAGGTGCTGCATCTTGCAGCCGCCGCAGGCGCCGGTGTGCATGCCGAAATGCGGGCAAGCCGGGCGCACGCGCTGGGACGATTCGCGGTGGATGGCCATCACCACGGCTTTTTCAAAGCTGCTCTTCTTGCGGTAGACGTTGGCCGTCACCTGCTCGAAAGGCAATGCCCCCTCGATGAACACCACCTTGCCGTCGGCCCTGTGGGCAATGCCCTGGGCCTCAATGTCGAGCGACTCGACCTCCAGCAGGTCAGGCGGATAGTCTGCGGCAGCGGCGGGCTTGGTGATGGGGCTTTCTTCTGTCATGCACCGATTGTCTCAGGCTGCGCTACCATTTTCCGGACCACCGAAAGGAATGCCGCATGGAACTTCGCATCTGCATAGACGTTGACGACATGGAGCGCGCCATCGCGTTCTACACCCAGGGACTGGGGCTGCGGGTCGGCCGCCGTTTCAAGAGCGATTTTGTGGAAATCCTGGGGGCCGGCAGCCCCATAGACCTGCTCTTCAACGCGCCAGGCACCAAGCCTGTCAGCGGCAGCGAAGGCGTGCGCAATTACAGCCGGCACTGGACGCCGGTTCACCTGGATTTTGTGGTGGAAGACATCGATGCCGCCGTGGCACGGCTGCAGCGCTGCGGCGCAGTACTGGAGATGCCGGTAGCCGATCGCGCCTGGGGGCGCATCGCCGGGCTGGCCGACCCTTTCGGCCACGGGCTGGACCTGCTGGAGTTCAGGGGGCGCGGCTACGACGAAATCGTGGATCCTCGCTAAAGGGCCCAAACGGCGGGCAAAGAAAAAGGAGCCGGGCGGCCGCCGGGCTCCTTTTGCCTGGATGCAGCGCGTTTATTTGGCGGGCAGGTATTTGGCCGGGTCCACCGGTTTACCCTGGCGGCGGATTTCAAAATGCAGTTTCACGCGATCCGCGTCGCTGTTGCCCATCTCGGCAATCTTCTGGCCCTTCTTGACGTTCTGGTCCTCCTTCACCAACAGCGTCTGGTTGTGCGCATAGGCCGTGAGGAAGGTGTTGTTGTGCTTGAGGATGACCAGGTTGCCGTAGCCGCGCAAGCCGGCACCCGCGTACACCACACGCCCGTCGGCGGAGGCCACGACCGCGTCGCCGGCCTTGCCGGAGATATCGAGGCCCTTGTTTTTGGCTTCGTCAAAGCCCGCCACCATGGGGCCTTGCGCCGGCCAGATCCAGGCGATGTCTTCATCACCCCCCGTCGCGGCTGTTGCCGGGCTGGCACTGCTACCAGCGGGCGCCGATGCGGGTTTGGCAGCGCTGGCGGCCTGCGCCGGTGCCGTGCTGGACGCAGGGGCCGAACCCGGCGACACCGGACGGGTCACGACCAAGGGGTTCTCATTGGTCGGCGGCACGACGCGCAGCACCTGCCCCACTTCGATGATGTTGGGATTTTCAAGGTTGTTCCAGCGCACGATGTCGCGCCAGTTCTGGCCGTTCTCCAGGCCGATGCGGATCATGGTGTCGCCGGGCTTGACCGTGTAGTAGCCGGGTTTGCCGGCGTTCTCAAAGCCGGGCAGTTGTTTGACGCTGCCAGGATCCACCGCGCCCGCGGTTGGGCGCGCCCCGAAGGTTCCACGGTCTTCCACGGGTGCGTTGGTAGGGGAACGCGAAGCGCAACCCGCCACAAGCAGCACGGCTGCAAGCATGCAGGACAAGCCCAGCCTGCCGGGCATGGAGCGGGTGGCAGGCAGAGTGGCTATCCTGTTCGGCCTTACGGTTTGGTTCATTGTTTCTTTCGTCTTCAATCTTGGCTGACTTGCCTGAGCCGCAAGGCCCGAAGGGCGCGTCTGGTTTATCGGACTTATTTCTTCATGATGCCGGTCTGCGCCTCTATATGCGCCCGGCCTTAGCTTGTCCCCGATTTTAAAGGCACAAAGTGAACGGCTTCCAGCAAGGTCTGCCGCACGCCCTGGGGGGTTTTGTCCAGCACCACCAGCGCTTGCGCGCCGCCGGCGGTTTGCATGGGCGCCACCAGGCGGCCACCCACGGCCAGCTGGTCTATCCAGGCTGCGGGGATGGCCTCGCCGCCCGCCGCCGCGATGATGGCCGCATAAGGTGCGCCTTTGGCATAGCCCATCATGCCATCCCCAAAGAGCAGGTGCAGATTGGGCAGGCGTAAAGTCCGCAGGTTCTCCCTGGCTTTGTCATGCAGGCCGCGCAGTCGCTCTATGCTGTAGACCTCAGTGGCCAGGTGGCTGAGCACCGCAGCCTGGTAGCCGCAGCCGGTGCCGATCTCCAGCACCCGGCCCAGTTTTCCCGCACCACCCGCCGCCCCGTGGCGCAGCAGTTCTAGCATGCGGGCCACCACATTGGGCTTGGAGATGGTCTGGCCCAGGCCTATCGGCAGGCTGGTGTCTTCGTAAGCCTGGTTGACAAGCGCGGAGTCGACAAAGCGGTGGCGCTCAACCAGGCCCATGGCGGCCAGTACCTGCGCATCGCTAACGCCCTGCGCCGCGAGCTTGGCCACCATGCGCGCGCGCACGGCCTGCGAGTCCAAGCCGACACCACCCGGCCGCGCAGGAGAGACGCTGGTTGCGGCCTTCTTCGCCATGCTCCCGCCCGCAGGCACCGCGGGGCGGGCATTGGCCGCACCCAATCGGGTTGCCGATGGGACGCCGGCATCGGGCTTGAGGCGCACCGGAAAGGACGGGCGCGTCGCGCCTTCCGACACCTTGGAGGCGGGCTTGGCTGCCGCGGGATTGAAAGGCGGCTTGAGGCTGGGTTTCATGCGTCAGGCCTTCAGCGCGTCTCGGTCAGCCTGGCGGCGGTCTGGGCCCAATAAGGCAGGCGCTCATGGTCGGTCAGGTCCACCTGCAGCGGCGTGATGGAGACAAACTTCTGGCTGGTCGCGTGGAAGTCGGTGCCCTCGCCGGCTTCCTTCGCGGGCCCCGCGCCGCCTATCCAGTACATGGTCTCCCCGCGCGGGCTGGTCTGCATGATGACGCGCTCGGCCGCATGGCGGCGCCCCAGGCGGCACACCTTCACGCCGCGGATCTCGTCGTCGGGCAAATTGGGAATATTCACGTTGAGCAGCCACGGCGGCACCGTGGGCTCCGCGCCCTCGGCCACATTTTCCAGCGAAGGGATCAGCTGCCGCACCAGCCCGGCCGCGCGCTTGGCCGCGACGTCGATGTGGGCCCAGCCTTTTTCAGTCTGCGAAAAAGCGATGGACGGGATGCCGAATAAATAGCCCTCCATGGCCGCGCCCACCGTGCCGGAGTAAATCGTGTCGTCGCCCATGTTGGCGCCATTGTTGATGCCGGACACCACCAGGTCGGGCCGGTAGCCCAGCAGGCCGGTCAGCGCGATGTGGACGCAGTCGGCGGGGGTGCCGTTGATGTAGCGAAAACCGTTGGCCGCCGTGTGCACGTACATCGGCGAGTGCAGGGTCAGCGCGTTGGATTTGGCGCTGTTGTTCTGCTCGGGCGCCACGACTTCGACATCCGCAACGGTTCTAAGCGCTTCGTAAAGGGCGATGATGCCGGAAGCCTGGTAACCGTCGTCGTTGCAGATGAGAATTTTCATGGGGTGATTTTACGGTCACGGCCGTGACAGCCCGGACCTCTTTGGGACTGGCGAGCGCCCCTGCTTTGCCTATGATGCAGTCAAGGCGCCGCCCCCCGCGTTTTCCGCTCCTTCAAGCGTGCCGCCTTCAGCCCCTCACCTCATCGGAGACATCTCATGCAAGCCTGGCTTTGTGAAAATCCCACCGGCGTAGACGCCCTGACCTGGAAAGAGCTGCCCACGCCGCAACCCAAGGCCGGCGAAGTCCTGATTGAAATCAAGGCGGCCAGCCTGAACTTCCCCGACCTGCTGATCGTGCAGAACAAATACCAGATCAAGCCGCCCCTGCCCTTTGTGCCGGGCTCCGAGTACGCCGGCGTCGTCCAGGCCGTGGGGGAAGGCGTCAAGCACCTCCAGGTGGGGCAGAACGTCGCCTGCCTCTCGGGCACCGGCGGCTTTGGCACGCACACCATCGCGCCGGCAGCCCTGTGCATGCCCCTGCCCCCGGGCTTTTCTTATGTGGATGCCGCCGCCTTCATCATGATTTACGCCACCTCCTGGCATGCCCTGATGGACCGCGCGCAGCTCAAGGCAGGTGAAACCGTGCTGGTGCTGGGCGCTGCGGGCGGCGTGGGCACCGCCGCCATCCAGATTGCCAAGGCCGCCGGGGCCCGTGTGATCGCGGCCGCCTCCACCGATGAGAAATGCGCGCTCTGCACCTCCATAGGCGCGGATGCCACCATCAACTACAGCAGCAAGAACCTGCGCGATGAAATCAAGGCCCTGACCGACGGCAAGGGGCCGGATGTGATCTACGACCCCGTGGGCGGCGACTTTGCCGAACCGGCCTTCCGCTCCATCGCCTGGCGCGGCCGCTACCTGGTTGTCGGCTTCGCCTCGGGCCCCATCCCCGCCCTGCCGCTGAACCTGACGCTGCTCAAGGGCGCCTCCATCGTGGGGGTGTTCTGGGGCGACTTTGCCAAACGCGAGCCCAAGGCCAATGCCGCCATGATGGCCGAATTGGCGGGATGGTACGCACAGGGCAAGATCAAGCCGGTGATAGACCGCACCATGCCCATGGCCGAGCTCAAAGCCGCCTATGCCCACATGGGCTCGCGCGGCGTCAAGGGCAAGCTGGTCATGGTCAACTGACTTTTAGAACGCTGCGGCGTCCCGGAAAGCGCCGCTTGCACGCTAGTTGTTTGTCACATTCCCGACGCTGCAGGCAGCCTTGACGATGCGCGCATTGGGGTCGTCGTCACTCTCCTTGAAGATCATCGGCCGTATATCGTCCCCGGCATAAGTGGTGATCCTGAAAGGCTCCCCACGAAAATCCGGCTGGGCATAAAAGGCCGCCTTCACATAACGGGCGATTTGCTGCGTGCAGTCGATCTGCACCTCGGTCACTACCGAGCGGAATTGAAGGGCCTCGCCGGCGGGGGCCCACTGCGTCGCGCGGTTGATGCGCACCGGGATGAGGCGCAAGTCCTCCTTGACCTCGATGGCGGCCACGTTGACCTGCACGTAATGACTCGCGGAATTGGCGGGATCGCCGGTGATGGTCAGCCAGGTATCGGCCGCAGCATGCACGCCGGCCGCCGCCAACACCGCAGCCAGAAAAACGGCCGGCAAACGGATCAAGCACTGTCTGGCCGAGGCGAAATGACCCAATGTCTGAAACAAGGCGTTCCTGTCGTGAAAGACGGCTCTCCCGAAATTTGCGAGAAAACCTGGTGGGAGGAGCTGAAGTGGCGGACACACAGCTTGAAACAGCTGCCAGCGTCTGTATCTTGCCGCACACAGTCGGGGGGCGCGTTTCGAATTGTGACTGCGGCAAGCCCAAGGAAAAAATCCCGCGTACCAAACGGCACGCGGGATTTCAGATACTGGGGTGGCTGATGGGGCTCGAACCCACGACAACAGGAATCACAATCCTGGACTCTACCAACTGAGCTACAGCCACCGGAGCCCTGCATTATAGCGGCAAAGATGCCGCTTCTTTATTGGGTCACGACTTCTTCTGCATTTGCCTTGGCCGGGACAGGCTTGGGAACGAGGATTTCCGCCTTGAAACGGTCTTTCAGGCTGTTGTAATACGCCAGGCTTTCCGCCGACGTCCACCACTGCGCATACTGGTCGCGTTGCTGTTTGGCGGCGGCTTCAACCGGCGCGTCGCGGGGAACCACCTTCTCGACCTTGACGATGGCGTAGCCCTGGCTCCCCAGGTCGACGCCCGCAAAAGCCGGCAGGGTGGCGACATCGGCGCGCAGTGCGGCATCAATCACCGGGATGGGCAGCTTCTGTGTCTGTTCGCGGGACACCACGACCGGCGCGGCCAGGCCCGTCGCCGACGCGGGAGCGGCCTTCCAGGCGGCCAATTTGGCCACGCCTTCCTTGCGAGCTTCTTCCGCGGCGCGCTGGGCCAACCAGCGCTGGCGCACGGTGTCTTTGACTTCGGCCAGGGGGCGGGTATGCGCGGGCGTGTATTGCACGATGCGGCCAGAGGCCAGCTGGCTGGGCCCCACCTCAATGGCTTCGGTGTTGCGTTTTTTCTCGATCGCGTCCGGGGCAAACAAGGCGTTGAGGAATTTGGCGTTTGCCAACACGCCGGTTGCGCCGATCTGGGGCTGGCGCGTCACATTCGACGCCGACTTGATCTCCAGCTTCAGCTTGTCTGCCGCCGGCTTGAGGCTCTCGGCCTGCTCGTATACCGCGTTGGTAAAGATATCAGCGGATTCAGCGAACTTCTTCTGGGCTTCCTGCTTTTTCATGGCGGCCTCGAGCTCCGGGCGCAGCTCTTCAAAGCTGCGTTGCTTGACGTCCGTCAGCTTGATGATGTGGTAGCCAAACTCGGACTCGACGACGTCGCTGATCTCGCCTTTTTTCATGGAAAAAACGGCATCTTCAAAAGGCTTGACCATGGAATTGCGCCCAAAGAAATCCAGGTCGCCCCCCTTGGCTGCGGAGCCGGGGTCTTGCGAATTCTTGCGGGCCACGTCGGCGAAGCTGTCGGGGGATTTTTTGACCAGGGCCAGCAGCTCCTGCGCTTTCGCCTTGGCTTTTTCACGGTCGGCCGCGGGGGCGGACTTCGGGGATGCGATCAGGATGTGGCTGGCCCGCCGCTCGCCCTCAAAGCGCGGAAGATTCTGCTCGTAATAGGTTTTCAGGTCGGCCGGATTGACGGCAATGCCCTTGCCCACACCATCCATGTCCAGCAGCACATATTCAATGCTGGCCTGCTCAGGCGCCTGGAAGAGCTTTTCGTTGGCCTTGTAATACTGCTCGAGCTCGGCGTCCGTCGGGTTCAGCTTGGCGACAAAGTCGGCGGCATTGAAGCGGGCCAACTGGATTTCACGCTTTTCGAAGTAGGCGTTCAGCGAAATGTCGGCGGCCGAATTGGAAGCAAAACCACTGGCACCCACACCCGCCAGCACCTGGCGGTTCGACAGGTCGGCGCGCACATTGGCTTCGAACATCTCCGGGCTCAGACCCTGGGCCCCCAGCAGCTGGCGATAACGCTCCATGTCGAGGCTGCCGTCCGGGCGGCGCAAGGAGGCGATCTCGGGGCTTTGCTGCAACTCGCGCGCCAGGCGCTCGTTGCTCGTCGTGAGCTTGAACTTCTCGGCCGCCGCGGCGACAACACGTTCGCGCACCAGCCGCTCCAGGGAAGCGTAGCGCGCCTCGGGTGAGTCGAGCAGCTTGGGATCCAGGTTGGGCATGGAGTTGCGGAGCTGGTCCATTTCACGCTGGTGCGCGCGGTCCCACTCCGGCTGGGTGATGTTCTTGCCGTCCACCTTGGCCACTGTCGCGCTCTGGTCCTTGGAGCGGTTGTAGCCGTCGAGGCCGAACAACACAAAGGACGGAAGAATCAGCAAAAACAGCAGCACCATGACGATTTTGGTGTGCTTGCGAACGAAATCAAACATCTCGAATTTCCTGTACGACTGCTAACGGACAACCTGGGCCCACCAACAAAAAAGGCGAACCTCGTTCGCCTTTTTCCTCGTGGGTGGTGGGTGCTGACGGGCTCGAACCGCCGACCTACGCCGTGTAAGGGCGCTGCTCTACCAACTGAGCTAAGCACCCCACGTCAAACGTTCTTGTCAGTTCAAAGCATCCTTGAGCGCTTTGCCCGGACGGAACTTTGGAACCTTGGCTGCCTTGATTTTAATCGCATCGCCGGTCCGTGGATTACGGCCGGTGCGCGCAGCGCGTTTGCCCACCGCGAAAGTGCCAAAACCCACCAGAGACACGGAGCCTCCTTTTTTCAGGGTTGTTTTCACAGCGCCAATCGTGGATTCCAGCGCGCGCGTGGCGGCAGCTTTGGAAATGTCAGCATGTTTGGCAATGTGCTCGATCAGTTCGGTCTTGTTCACAAGGAGCCCCTCGTTGATAAAAAGTTAATCTGGTTGTCTCTAAAAAATATCTCCCGGGACACTGTGGTGTAGCGTCAGCGGGAGCGGCTTGTGCAGGTTTTCTGCTGCTTCCAATTAGAGCCATGGACTTCTAACCTGTCAATACAGCAGCAAGTTTTTACAACGTGCGGAGGCGGATTCTAGACGTTTTTTCGGCGCTTTCACGACTTAATCGTAAGCATGGTGTGTAATTTTCATGCTTGACAAAACAGGGCTTTCCAACGAATTTACGACCCGACCAGCGCCTGTGCAACGGCTTTGCCGACATCGGCCGTTCCGGCCTTTCCGCCCAGATCGGGCGTGCGCGGCGCACCACTTTCGGGACTCAATACTTTTTCGATCGCGGCGAGTATGCCGTCGTGCGCCTCCTTGTGCCCGAGGAACTCCAGCATCATTGCACCGCACCAAATTTGTCCTATGGGATTGGCGATGTTGCGCCCCGCGATGTCGGGCGCCGAGCCGTGCACCGGCTCGAATAGCGAGGGGAATTTTCGTTCGGGGTTGAGATTGGCGCTGGGCGCGATGCCAATGGTGCCGGTGCATGCCGGCCCGAGGTCGCTCAGGATGTCGCCGAACAGGTTGCTGGCCACCACCACATCGAAAAAGTCCGGGCGCTGCACAAAATGCGCGGTCAGTATGTCGATATGGAATTTATCCAGTTGGATGGCCGGATAGCTTTTCGCCATCTCGGCCACGCGCTCATCCCAGTACGGCATGGAAATCGAGATGCCGTTGGATTTTGTTGCACTCGTCAGGTGCTTCTTGGGCCGCGACTGCGCCAGCTCGAACGCGAATTTCAGCACGCGGTCGACGCCGATGCGGGTGAACACCGATTCCTGCAGCACGAACTCGCGGTCGGTTCCGGGAAAGGCTTTTCCGCCTATGCTCGAATATTCACCCTCGGTGTTTTCACGAACGATGTAAAAGTCGATCTCGCCGGGCTGGCGCGGGCTGCCGTCGCGACGCACCACGGGCGCGATGATGCCGGGCATCAGGCGCGCCGGCCGCAGGTTGATGTACTGGTCGAACTCGCGCCGGAACAGCAGCAGCGAGCCCCACAGCGAGACATGGTCGGCGATCTTCTCGGGCCAGCCCACCGCGCCGAAGTAGATCGCGTCATGGCCGCCGATCTGGTCCTTCCAGTTGTCGGGAAGCATCTTGCCGTGCTTCTCGAAATAGTCCCAGCTTGAAAAATCGAAATGGTCGAACTGCAGGTCAATGCCGTACTTGACGGCCGCGGCCTCCAGCACGCGTACGCCCTCGGGCATGACCTCCTTGCCGATGCCGTCGCCCGCGATGACAGCGATTCTCTTTTTGCCGGTGTTCTTGCTCATGGTGTTCCTTTGGGTTTTCAGGGTTTAAAAAATTTCAGCGCTTCGGCCAGCAGCAGCGCCGGCGCTTCTTCCGCGATGTAGTGGCCGCAAGGCAGGGCCAGGCCCGACACATCCTGCGCACGCTCACGCCAGAGATCGAGCACCTTGAAGCATTGGCCCACCGCGCCATGCTCGCCCCACAGCACGCGCAAGGGCTGCGCCAGCCGCAGGCCGGCCGCGACGTCGGCGCGGTCGTGCACCAGGTCGATGCCGGCGGAGGCCCGGTAGTCTTCGCAAATGCTTTGGGCGGTGCCGGGGATTTGCGCGCAGCGCTCGTACTCGGCCAACGCGGCCGGCGCGAATGCGGCCAGGCCCGCATGGCGCTTGCCCATCACGCTGCGCACGTAACGCGACGGGTCGGAAGCTATCAGCGCTTCCGGCAAGGGCGGCGGCTGGATCAGGAAGAACCAGTGCCAGTAGGCGCGTGCAAAGGCATCCGAGGTGTTGTCGTACATGGCGAGCGTGGGCGCGATGTCCAGCAGCATCAGGCGCTCCACCGCATCCGGGTGGTCGGCCGCGAGGCGATGCGCCACGCGCCCGCCGCGGTCGTGGGCCAGTACCTGAAAGCGCGAAAAGCCGCAGGCCTTCATGACGGACACGGCGTCCTGCGCCATTGCACGTTTCGAATAGGCCTGGTGATCCGCGTCGCTCGCGACCCGTGCCGAATCCCCGTAGCCGCGCAAGTCCATCATGACCACGCTAAATGACTTGGCCAGCTCACCGGCCACCGCGTGCCACATCACATGGGTTTGCGGGTGGCCGTGCAGCAGCAGCAGGGGCGCGCCGCTGCCGCCCTGCAAGGTGCGCAGCCTGCCGGCGGGCCCTTCTATGTCGCGTTGGGAAAATCCTTCGAACATCAATCGGCCTTGATTCCTTTTTGTGCCACCAGCTTGTTCCAGCGTTGGTATTCTGACCGGATCAAGGCGTCGGACTGCGCTGGCGTTTGAGGCCATGCGTCAAAACCCTCGCGCGCCAGGCGCGCCCGGACTTCGGGTGCATTCAGCGTCTCGTTCAGGGACTGGTTGAGCTTGCCAAGCACGTCTTGCGAAACGGCGGCAGGCGCGCTCACCACAAACCATGTTTCAAACACATAGTTCGCCAGCCCGGCTTCCACCATGGTCGGCACCTCCGGCAGCATGGGCGAGCGCCTGGGGCCCGTCACCGCGAGCGCCCTCAGCTTGCCGCCCGCCACATGCTGCTGCGCGGCGGACAGCACGGGAAAGCTCATGTCCACCTGCCCCGAGATGGTATCGACCAGGGCCGGCCCACCGCCCCGGTAGGGAACGTGAAGAATAAAGGTATTCGATTCGGCCTTGAACAATTCGGCCGCCATATGAAAGGTGCTCCCGGTGCCCGCCGAGCCGAATGACAGCTTTCCCGGCCGGGCTTTGGCAAGCGCCACCAGCTCGCGAACAGTCTTGGCGGGCACCTGGTTGTTGACCACCAGCACATGCTGCGACGTGGCCACCGTGCCAACCGCCTTCAGGTCTTTCAGCGTGTCAAAGGGCAGCCGCGCAAACAGCGACGGATTGATGGCCTGCGACACCGTATTGAGCGACAGCGTGTAGCCGTCCGCGCGCGACTTGGCGACGGCATCCATGCCCAGGTTGCCGGAGGCTCCGGCCCGGTTGTCCACCACCACCGGCTGCCCCAGGCGCTTGCCCCATTCGTCCGAAATCAGCCGGGCCGCGATGTCCGCACTGCCGCCCGGCGCATAGGGCACCACCAGGCGAATGGGTTTGTCGGGAAAGCCCTGGCTCCAGGCTGGGGCGGCGATGCACGCCAAGGCAAGCCAGGCGGCGCGGCGCAACCACGATCGGCGCAGCTCGTGATGAAGGTCCATGAATGGCATGCGAGTCTCCTGTTCGTTGTGGGACTCATTCTGGCTAGCGTATCGCCTTGATTCAAGCAATAATCCGGCAATCAATTGTTTCTTTTAAGGCATGAATGGATCGCAGCGACCTTGAACTTGTGCTGGCGGTTCGCGATGGCGGCAGCCTGAGCGCCGCCGCGCTGGCCCTCGATGTCGCGCCACCGGTCGTGACCAAACGTCTTGCCGCCCTGGAAGCCCAACTGGGGCAGCGCCTGTTCCAGCGCACGACACGCCGGGTCAGCCCCACGGCCGAGGGAGAGACCGTGTGCGAGCGCGCACGGGTGCTGCTGCAGGGATTCACGTCGCTCGAATCAGAGTTGCAGGAGCGCAAGGCGGAGCCAACAGGACTGATACGCCTCGTCGCGACTTTCGGGTTTGGGCGCTTGTGGCTGGGGCCCGCGCTTTCCGGTTTTCAGGAGCGTTACCCGCGCGTCGAAATCCAGCTGCAACTCACCGAGCAATTGCCCGACCTGGCGCTTGAAGGGTTTGACGGTGCAATCTGGCTCTGGTCGGTGGAGGGCCGGCAGGCGGCGCAGTGGGTGTCCCGGCGGCTCGCGCGCAACCAGCGCGTGCTGGTGGCCTCGCCGCGTTACATCAAGCAGCACGGCGCACCGGCCAGCCTGGAAGCCCTGCAGGACCACGCGTGCCTGATCGTGCGTGAAAACGGCAACACCGCGGGGCGGCGCTTTGATGTCTGGTCGCTGCACCGGGAGCGCGACAAGGTGCCTGCGCGCGTGCGCGTCCACGGCCCCCTGGCCAGCAATTCAGGCGAACTGGTGCGCGACTGGTGCCTCGAAGGCCGCGGCATCATGCTGCGCAGCCTGTGGGACATCGCGCCGCAACTGGCTTCGGGCCAGTTGGTGCGCGTGCTGCCGGCCTATTCGATGCCCGATGCCGACATCCACTGGCTAGCCCCCTACCGCACCGACCAGCCGCGGCGCATACGCCTGCTGATAGACCACCTGGCCGCGCAATTCCAGGACACGCCCTGGAAAACTACAGGGCCGGCGGCGGCTTCACGGGCCGCACCACGAGGCTCACGCCCAGCGCCGTGAGCGCCGTGCCCAGGATGGTGGCCGTGGTGATGGATTCACCAAACAGCGCCCAGGCCATCAGGGCCGTGGTGGGCGGCACCAGGTAAAGCAGGCTGGTCACCGCAGTCGCCGCACCGCGCTGGATCAGCAGGTAAAGCAGAGAACTGCCGCCCAGCGTCAGCGCCAGCACCGACCAGGCCATGGCGCCCAGCAAATGCACGTTCCAGTTGATCGCCTCGGTTTCAAACAAGGCCAGCGGCAGCGTCACCACAAAGGCCGCCGCCAGCTGGATGGCATTGGCCGTGCGCACATCGGTCGGCTGGACAAAACGCTTTTGATAGAGTGTGCCGGCCGTGATGCAGAGCAGGGCGAAGACGGTGCAGGCCAGCGTCAGCGTACTGACCTCCTGGCCGGTGCCGAACTTGCGCGACACCACCAGCAGCAAGCCGCCCAGCCCGAATGCCAGGCCGGCCCACTGGCGCGGGCTGACCCGGGCCTGCGCGTTGCCGGCATCGCCCGAGGACATCCACGATACCCACAGCGCCGTCAGCACGGGCTGAAGCCCGACGATGAGCGCCGTCAGGCCCGAACCCATGCCGGCCTTCATCGCGCTCCAGATGCCGCCCAGGTAGCCCGCATGCATCAGCAAGCCGGTGACCGCGAGGTGGCCCCACTGCGCGCGCGTCCTGGGCCAGGCGGCTCGGGTCAGGACTATCCAGGCCAGGAAACAAAGAATAGACAGGAAGTAGCGTATGGCCAGGAAGGTCAGCGGCGGGGCGTAAGGCAGGCCGTATTTGGCGACGATGAAGCCGGTGCTCCAGATCAGGACAAACACGGCGGGCATGGCCCGGATCAAGGCACCCGGGGAAGAAGAGGCAGAACTCAAGGAGGGCAGCTTTAGGGGGACAGCGGGGCTATTTGGCGCGCGCGCGGATTTCCGGGATGGCTTTTTGCAGGTAATAAATCATGGACCAGACCGTGAGGATGGCGGAGATCCAGATCAGCCAGGTGCCCCAGACGTGCGTGTTGACCACGCCGAAGAGCACACCGTCGAACAGCAAAAAGGGGATGGCAATCATCTGCACCGTGGTCTTGACCTTGCCCAGCATGTGCACGGCCACGCTTTTGGTCGCCCCTATCAGGGCCATCCACTCGCGCAGCGCCGAAATGGCGATTTCGCGGCCAATGATGATAAGGGCCACGAACACGTCGGCACGCTGCAGGTGCACCAGCACCAGCAAGGAGGCGCAGACCAGGAACTTGTCGGCCACCGGATCCAGGAAGGCGCCGAAGGAGGAAGTCTGGTTCAGCTTGCGTGCCAGAAAGCCGTCCAGCCAGTCGGTCGCGGCGAAGACCACAAACATCACGGTGGCGATCAGGTTGCGCTCGACAGGCGCCAGGTTCAGGTAGAACACCCCCACGATCAGCGGAATCGCAACAATGCGGGTCCAGGTCATCAGCGTTGGGATGGTCAGAAACATGACCCGATTTTGGCATGAGCCGCACCAAGCCCGCCGGGCACCGGGTCAAAGCGCACCAAAACGGTGGTTTCCGTTGCTCAAATACGTCTGGCGCCCATTGGCGCATCAATGCAGCGCGCGGTAGATTTCCTCGGCCAGGTCCCTGGAAATGCCGTCCACCGTGGCGATGTCTTCCGCGCTGGCCGAGGCAATGCCGCGGATGCCGCCAAAGCGCTGCAGCAGGCTGGCACGCCGTTTCGGGCCTATGCCTGCGATATCTTCCAGCTTGCTGCCGCCCACCCTGACCTTGGCGCGCTTGGCCCGCATGCCGGTGATGGCAAAGCGGTGGGCCTCGTCGCGGATCTGCGCGATCAGCATCAGCGCGGCCGAATCCCGCCCTAAATAGACTTTGTCGCGCCCGTCGGCAAACACCAGCTCTTCCAGGCCGACCTTGCGGCCCTCGCCTTTTTCCACGCCAGCGATCAGCCCCAGGTCCAGCCCCAGCTCCTCGAACACCTCACGCGCCATCGACACCTGCCCCTTGCCGCCGTCGACCAGCACCAGGTCGGGCAGCTTGGCCTCGCCGTTGCGCGCGGCTTCGGCCAGGCGGGTATAGCGGCGCGTCAGCACCTGGCGCATGGCGGCGTAGTCGTCGCCGGGCGTGATGCCCTCGATGTTGTAACGGCGGTATTCGCTGTTGACCATCTTGTGCTCCTGGAACACCACACAGGAGGCCTGCGTCGATTCCCCGGCCGTGTGCGAGATGTCGAAGCACTCGATGCGCAGCGTGTCCAGGTTGTCCAGCGGCAAATCAAGCGCCTCGGCCAACGCGCGCGTGCGCGCCTGTTGCGAGCCCTGCTCGGCCAGCAGCCGGGCCAGCTGCAGGCCGGCATTTTTCTGCGCCATCTCCAGCCAGATGCGGCGCTGCTCGCGCGGCTGGTGGATGGCCGTGACCTTGGTGCCGATCTGGGCGCTGAGCGCCTCCATCAATTCCTTATCCACAGCTTCGCTGCAGACCAGGGTGGGCGGAACCGGCACATCGATGTAGTGCTGCGCGATAAAGGCTTCCAGCACCAGGGCCTCCAGCGGTTTGGCTGGCGGCGCCGAGGCCGGCACAGCCTCCGTGCCGGTCTCGGCATCGAGCGCAGCGACGTCGGCCGCGTTCTCGACATGGCTCGGAAAGTAAGCCCTGTCGCCCAGGTGGCGGCCGCCGCGCACCATGGCGAGGTTGACGCAGGCCTTGCCGCCCTGCACTTTCACCGCCAGGATGTCGACGTCCTTGTCGCCGCCGATTTCCATGGACTGCTGGTGCAGCACCTTGGACAGCGCCGATATCTGGTTGCGCAACTCGGCGGCCTGCTCGAACTCCAGCTTCTCGGCATGAGCCAGCATTTTTTTCTCGAGTTCGGTCAGGATGTCCTGGGCCTGGCCCTGCAGGAAGCGTTCGGCGTTGGCGGTGTCCAGCGCGTACTGCTCGGGCGACACATGGCCCACGCAGGGCGCCGAGCAGCGCTTGATCTGGTACAGCAGGCAGGGCCGCGTACGGTTGTTGAACACCGTGTCTTCGCAGGTGCGCAGCCGGAACACCTTTTGCAGCAGCAAGATGGTGTCCTTGACGGCCCAGGCGCTCGGGTAAGGCCCGAAGTAGCGGTGCTTTTTCTCCACCGCGCCGCGGTAGTAGGCAATGCGAGGAAACACCGCGGCCGCCGGCGCCTCGCCCTCCACGGGCGGACGCGCGCCGGTGAGCTTGAGGTAGGGGTAGCTCTTGTCGTCCCGAAACAGGATGTTGTACTTCGGGTTCAGCGTCTTGATCAGGTTGTTTTCCAGCAGCAGCGCCTCAGCCTCGGAGCGCACCACTGTGGTCTCCATGCGGGCGATCTTGGTCACCATGTGGCCTATGCGCGTGCCGCCATGATTCTTCTGGAAGTAATTGGAAACCCGCTTCTTGAGGTTGCGCGCCTTGCCGACATAAAGCACGCCGCCCTCGGCATCGAAGTAGCGGTAGACGCCGGGCAAGGCGGGCAGCGCGGCGACTTCGGCCAGCAGCTCGGGCGCATGTCCGGAGTTCGGCTTTTCAACGGAGGGATGTTCAGGCATTCCCCTATTTTGCCGTGTAGCGGCGCTTCGAGACGGCGGCAGCCGCTGCATCACAATACCCGCCATGGCTACCGCGCGCGTTTGGGATATTTTTTGCAAAGTCATCGACAACTTCGGGGACATTGGCGTCTGCTGGCGCCTGGCCGCCGACCTGGCCTCGCGGGGCCACACGGTGCGGCTGTGGGTGGACGATGCCTCGGCCCTGCGCTGGATGGCGCCGGCCGGATGCGCGGGGGTTCATGTGTTGCCCTGGCCGCAAGAGGGCAAGCCGCTGGACCCGCAGGCCGCCGGGCTTGCGCAACAGCCGACCGAGGTGCTGGTCGAGGCCTTCGGCTGTGAAATAGCGCCCGAGTTTTTGGCCGCCTGCGCCCGTGCCGCGCAGGCAAGCGGCCGCAAGCCCGTCTGGATCAACCTCGAATACCTGTCCGCCGAGGACTATGTCGAACGTAGCCACGCCCTGCCCTCGCCCGTGCAAACCGGCCCGGCAGCCGGCTGGACCAAGTGGTTTTTCTACCCCGGCTTCACCGACAACACCGGCGGGCTGCTGCGAGAGCCCGGCTTGCTGGAGCGGCAAGCGCAGTTTGACCGCGCCAAGTGGCTTCAAGCCCATGGAATCCCCGGCGAGGGACAAACCCTGGTAGCCCTGTTCTGCTATGAACCCCCAGCGCTGCAAAGCCTGCTCGCGCAATTCGCGCGGCAGGGCCTGCAAGGCCGGCCGGTGCGCCTGCTGGTAGCCGCCGGCCGCGCGGCCGCCGCGGTACGGGCCCTTGCCGGCGAAAACCCCGGCCGAACCGGGGGCTCGCAGCTTTCAATTTCCTACCTGCCCTTGCTGGCGCAGTCGGAGTTTGACCACCTGCTCTGGGCCTGCGACCTGAATTTTGTGCGCGGCGAGGACTCGGTGGTGCGCGCGCTCTGGGCCGGAAGGCCTTTTGTCTGGCAGATTTACCCCCAGCACGACGACATCCACCTGGCCAAGCTCCAGGCCTTTCTGGACTGGCTGCAGGCGCCGCCCTCCCTGCGCGCATTTCATGCCGCCTGGAACAGCCGGGAAACGCCTCAAAGCTCCGCGACTGGCCCGGCCCCCCTGCCCGCCGACCTGCCCATCTGGCAGGCCGCCACCCAGGCGAGCCGCGCCCGCCTGGCGGCCCAGGACGACCTGGCGACCCGGCTGCTCGGCTTTGTGGCAAAAAAACGTTAAAATCATGGGCTTTGCAGACCAGCCCGAAGACCAGCCAGGTCTTGGCGTCCTGCACAACCCGCCGCGGAACCTGCACACCGGTGCAAGCGTTTAGCGGCCTACCTCAGTGAAACTGCTATGAAAATCGCTCAAGAAATCCGCGCCGGCAACGTCATCATGCACGGCAAGGACCCGATGGTGGTACTCAAGACCGAATACAGCCGCGGTGGGCGCAATTCCGCCACCGTGCGCATGAAGCTCAAAAGCCTGGTCGCCAACTTCAACACCGAAGTCGTGTTCAAGGCCGACGACAAGATGGACCAGATCGTCCTCGACAAGAAGGACTGCACCTACTCCTACTTCGCCGACCCGCTGTACGTCTGCATGGACTCCGAGTACAACCAGTACGAAGTCGAAGCCGAAAACATGGGCGACTCGCTCAACTACCTGCAGGACGGCATGGAGCTGGAAGTCGTGTTCTACGACGGCAAGGCCATCTCGGTGGAGCTGCCCACCAGCGTGCAGCGCGAAATCACCTGGACCGAACCCGCCGTCAAGGGCGACACCTCCGGCAAGGTCCTGAAGCCCGCCAAGATCGCCACCGGTTTTGAAATCGGCGTGCCCATCTTCGTGGCCCAGGGCGACGTGGTCGAAATCGACACCCGCACCGGCGAATACCGCAAACGCGTGTAAACCCGCTTCGGCACCCCGCAAAAGGCTCCTCACGGAGCCTTTTTGCTTTCCGCGTCCCGCGCCAGTGCCGGGAAAAGCAACCGCCCTCCCCGATCGTTGACAATAAGCCCATGGAACAAAAACAGGATTTATCCGTCAGCCGCCTGGCCAACGCCTGGGCGGCACTGCAGGCCCACGCCAATGAGGGTAACCCGCTCGAAGCCGACGCTTCCCGCCTGGCGTTTGCCGACCCGGAATTCCTGCTGCGGCGCGAAACCCGCGGCATACGCTTTCAGCTGGAGCTGCTCAAGCCGGACCTGGAACAGCAGGCCCACGGCATTGAAAACACCGTGGTGGTGTTCGGCAGCGCCCGCTTTCGCAGCGAAGAGGATTCCGCCCTCATGGTGGCCGAGGCCGAGGCCGGCGGCGACCCCGAGGTGATAGACCGCGCGAAAAAGCTGGCGCGCAATGCCCATTACTACGAAAGCGCCCGCGCCTTCGGCAAGCTGGTGGCCCAGTACAGCAGCGACAAGCCGCCGGAAACCAAGCTCTTCATCTGCACCGGCGGCGGCCCGGGCATCATGCAGGCGGCCAACCGCGGCGCGCACGAGGCCGGCGGCCTCAGCGTGGGCCTGGCCATCGTGCTGCCCATGGAAGAAGCGGCCAACCCCTACGTGCCGCCCGAGCTCTCCTTCAAGTTCCACTACTTCGCGCTGCGCAAGATGCATTTCATGATGCGCGCCAAGGCCCTGGTGGTGTTTCCGGGCGGCTTCGGCACGCTGGACGAGCTGTTCGAGGTCATCACCCTGGTGCAGACCCGCAAGGCCAAGCCGGTGCCCATCATCCTGTTCGGCAGCAGCTACTGGAAGCGCCTGCTCAATACCGAGATGCTGGTGGAAGAGGGCGTGATCTCGGCGAACGACCTCAAGCTGTTCCAGTACGTGGACGACCCGCAGGTCGCCTGGGACCTGATCAAGGACTTTTACCGTCTTTGATGTCGCCGTGCCCGCCGTGGGCCGGCATGCTGTCCTTCAGCAGCCAGGCCGCGCGCGAGCCCGCGCCCACCATCGCGCCGGTGGTCCAGAACACGCCGGCAATCCCGATCAGCGCGCCGGCTGAGCCGAACAGCATGGGCATGACCACGCTGGACGCATTGATGGCCATCAGCCGAAGGCCCAGCGCCTCGCCGTGGCGCGCCTCCGGCGTGATCTGGTGCAGCATGCTCATGACCATGGGCTGCACCATGCCCAGGGCCAGGCCCAGCAGGATGGAGCACAGGCCCATGCCGATGGCAGAGTGCATCAGCGGGTAGATGCCGAACAGCAGCGCCGTCACCAGCATGGACACCGCCAGCACCTTCCACTCGCGCAGATGGGCGGCCACCAGCGGCATCACCATGCGGATCAGCGCCGCGGCCACCGCGAACGAACCCAGGATGGTGCCTATCACGGAGGCGCTGATGCCGCGCTCAAAGCCGAGCACGGGCACCACAAAGGTATGGACGTCCCAGCAGGACGACAAAAACCAGTTCACCAGCATCAGGCGGCGGAAGGTGGCCTGGCGCAGCAAGTCCCAGGCCCTGGGCTGCGGGCCGCCACTGGCGGCGATCACCGGCGGCAGCTCGCGCGTCTTGCGCACCAGGAACCAGCAGGCCAGCGGCAGTATCGCCATCAGCAAAAACGCCGCGCGGTAGCCCGAGGTGCTGCCGGGCACGGCGCCCACATGGTCGATCAGCAGGCCGGCCGAAAACGGCCCGATGAAATTGGACACGGCCGGGCCTATGGCCAGCCAGCTGAACACCTGGCGCAGCTCCAGCGCGCCGACCGCCGCGCGGCCCACATGGCGCTGCAGCGAAATCACCGCCGCGCCGGTGGCGCCGCCGGTAAGCAGCGCCGCCAGGCACAGCACCGGGAACACCGGAAAAGCCACCGCTGCCCCGGCCCCCAGCACCGCGGCGAACACGCTGTAGCGTATAGGGCGCCGCAAGCCGTGGCGGTCGGCAAAACGGCCGGCCGGCAGCGCCAGGAAAACCTGCGTCAGGGCAAACAGCGCGAGCAGCACACCGACCGCCGCGGGGCTGTAGCCTTCGCGCAGCGCCAGCAGGGGCGCCGCCATGCGGGTGCCGGCCATGCAGGCATGCAGGCAGATCTGCGCCAGGATCAGGCGTGCGAGTTCAGGCGTCATGCGGCGCAGCTCATGCGCGGTGCATCAGGGGTTGTCCAGGTCTTTGTCAAGGGGGTCCAATGGAAGCAGGCGGGCGGATTCGATTTCGGGCAGCGCTTCGACGTTGCGCAGGGCCTTGCCCATGACGCGGCTGCGCTGCTCGGCGCTGCTCAGCGTGTTGAGCACGGTTTCGGTCTGGGATTTGACCTTGGCCAGCACGTCGCCGAACTTGCCGAATTCGGTCTTGACCGCGCCCAGCACCTGCCAGACTTCGCTGGAGCGTTTTTCCAGCGCCAGCGTGCGAAAGCCCATTTGCAGGGAGTTGAGCATCGCCAGCAGCGTGGTCGGGCCGGCCAACGTGACACGGTGGTCGCGCTGCAGGAATTCCATCAGTCCCGGTCGGCGCAGCACCTCGGCATACAGGCCCTCGGTCGGCAGGAACAGGATGGCGAAATCGGTGGTGTAAGGCGGGTCTATGTACTTGTCGGAAATCGACTTGGCCTCCAGGCGTATGCGCGCCTCCAGCGCCTTGCCGGCGATTTCCGCGCCCAGCACGTCGGCGCGCTGCTGCGCGTCCAGCAGGCGCTCGTAATCTTCGTTCGGGAATTTCGCGTCTATCGGCAGCCACAGCGGCTCGCCCGAATCGGAACGGCCCGGCAGCTTGATGGCGAAGTCGACCGGGTTCTTGCCGCCGCGGCGCGTGATGACCTGGGCCGCGTACTGGTCAACGGTGAACACCTGCTCCAGCAGGGCCGAGAGCTGCGCCTCGCCGAAAATGCCGCGCGTTTTCACATTGGTCAGCAAATGCTTGAGGTCGCCCACGCCCTGGGCCAGCGTCTGCATCTCGCCCAGGCCCTTGTGCACCTGCTCCAGCCGGTCGGCCACCTGCTTGAAGCTTTCGCCCAGGCGGGTTTCCAGCGTGGTCTGCAGCTTTTCGTCGACCGTCTTGCGCATCTCGTCGAGCTTGGCGGAATTGGTCTGTTGCAGCTGCGCGAGCTGCTTTTCCAGCGTCTCGCGCACTTCACCCATCCGCCTGGCATTCGACTCGCTGACCGATTGCAGCTGCGTGCTCAGGGTGTCGGACAGCGTCTTTTGCAGCAAGGTGAGCTGCTGCGCGAACGCGTCGATCTGGGTGTTCTGCGTGCGGGTGGCTTCGGCGCTTTGCTGCACCAGGGTTTGCTGAAAGGTGGCGAAAGTTTTCGCGAGTTCCTCGCGGCCGCTGCGCGCGTTGTCGCCGATCTCCCGGCGCAGCTCGCGCTCCAGCTTGTCGTGGCCCGCCACGATAGCCGCAAGCAATTCGGTGCCGGCACCGGAAGGCTGGCCGGGCTTGCGCAGCAGCAGCCACACCAGCAACAGCAGGTTGGCCGCCAGCAAGGCGATGATCAGCCAGTTTTCCATCATGTGTCTATTTTCCGCTTGCCGCCAGCACCGCAGGATTGAGCGGGGTCAGCGGCTTCTTGCCGCTGAAAAACGCGATCAGGTTGTCGGCGGCCAGGCTCGCCATGGCCATGCGCGTGGGAATGGTGGCGCTGGCGATGTGCGGGGTCAGCACCACATTGGGAACGGTCAGCAGGTCCGGGTGCACCTTGGGCTCGCCCTCGAACACGTCCAGCCCGGCGGCCGCGATGCGTTTGTCGCGCAGGGCCGCGGCCAGCGCGGCATCGTCCACAATGCCGCCGCGCGCGATGTTGATCAGGTTAGCGGTTGGCTTCATCAAGGCCAGCTCCGCGGCGCCTATGGTGTGATGAGAGGCTGGCGAGTAAGGCAGGACCAACACCAGGTGGTCGGCTGTCCTGAGCAGCTCTTCCTTGCCGACGTAGCTGGCCTTGCATTCGGCTTCCAGCGCCGCGTCCAGGCGCGAACGGTTGTGGTAAATCACCTTCATGCCGAAACCGTGGGCGCCGCGTTTGGCAATGCCTTGCCCTATGCGGCCCATGCCCAGGATGCCCAGCGTAGCGCCATGGATGTCGGAGCCGGCGAACATGTCGTAGCTCCATTTGGTCCATTTGCCGGCACGCAGGTAGTGTTCGCTCTCGGTCACGCGGCGGGCAGTGGCCATCAGCAACGCGAAGCCGAAATCGGCCGTGGTTTCGGTCAGCACGTCGGGCGCGTTGGTGGCCAGCACACCGGCCGCCGTCATCGCGTCGATGTCGAAGTTGTTGTAGCCCACGGCCATGTTGGCGCAGATTTTCAGGCCCGGGCAGGCGGCCAGCACCTCGGCGTCAATTTTGTCGCCGCCAGTGGTGAAGGCGCCGTCCTTGCCCTTGAGGCGCTCGGTCAGTTGCGCCTTGGACCAAGTCTCGTCGCCCTGATTGGATTCGACCTCGAAATGCTGCTCCAGGCGGGCGATGACTTCGGGGAACACGGCGCGCGCGACGAGGATTTTGGGTTTGCTCATGGTGGTTCAGGATGAGGTGAAAGACGATGCTACCGGTTCAGCGGACAAACCAGCAGCCGAGGTAAAAGGTGAAGTGCCCGCAGCTTGCCGGACCCGGGGCGCATCGGGGTGCCAGCCCAGCACGGCCAGCAGCACGAAGAAGCCGACCACATAGCCCAGCGCCACATGCCAGCCGCCCTTGAGCCAGGCGACTACAGACCTGGCCTCGGGGTACATATTGGCCAGCGCCACGCCGGCCGAGGAGCCGAACCACAGCATGCTGCCGCCGAAGCCGACGGCATAGGCCAGAAAACCCCAGTCGTAGCCGCCCTGGTGCAGGGCCAGCGCCGTGAGCGGGATGTTGTCGAACACCGCGCTCACGAAGCCCAGGCCGAAAGCGCTTTGCCAGCTGGCGGCCGGCAGGTGCTGCACCGGCATCATGGAAGCGCACAGCACCAGCGACAGCAGGAAGACGCTGCCGCGCGCGGCCTCCGGCAGCAGGCCCCAGTTGGAGCGGCGCCAGGGCGTGGTCAGCGCGATCGCCACCCACACGGCGATGCCAATCACCGGAAGCCGCTCCAGCACCGCGGGGTCGCGCAGGTTGAAGTACACATTGGCGGCCACCGCCGACAGCAGGATGGTGGCGACAATGCCCAGGCGTGCCCAGTGCAGCTGCGCACCCGGCACAGCGTCCTTCATGATGGGCTGGAACGCGTGCTGCTGGCGCGCCGCGACCACGCCGAAGATGGCCAGCGCCACCACAGCGCCCGCATAGGACTCAAACACCTGGCCCGGCGAGACGCCGGCAATCCACATCATGGTGGTGGTGGTGTCGCCCACCACACTGCCCGAGCCGCCCGCGTTGCTGGCGGCCACGATGGCCGCCAGGAAGCCGATGTGCACGCGCTTGCGGTAGAGCACGGACGCCATGGTGCCGCCTATCATGGCCGCCGCGATGTTGTCGAGAAAGCTGGAGAGCACAAAGACCAGCAGCAGCATCACGAAGCCGCCCTTCCAGTCGTCGGGCAGGTAGCGCGGCAGCAGCGCCGGAATGCCGCTTTTTTCGAAATGGTCGGACAGCAGCGCGAAACCCAGCAACAGGCCCAGCAGGTTGGCCAGCGTCACCCACTCATGCGCCAGCAATTGCAGCAGGCCGCCCAGGCCGGGCGTGCCGGAAAAATCGCCCAGCGCGAGTTTGTAGAGCGTGATCACCGCCAGGCCCGCCAGCGCCACCTTGAGCGTGTGCCGGTGCAGCAGCGCCACACCGAGCAGCGTCAGGCCGAACAACACAAAATCAAGGGGGATACCTGCAATAGCCACGCGCTGGTTTTGGATAAAAGATAAGTAAGCGGTCGATTATGCCGGTGAGGCGATTTCAAACACCTGGCGCAGGTAGGCCAGGTATTTTTCGTCGTCGCACATGTTCTTGGACGGGGTATCGGAAAGCTTGGCCACCGGCTGGCCGTTGCAGCGAATCATCTTGATGACGATCTGCAGCGGCTCGTAACCGAGGTCGTTGGTCAGGTTGGTGCCTATGCCGAAGGCCAGCTGGCAGCGGCCCTTGAACTGGTGGTACAGCTCTATGGTGCGCGGCACCGTGAGGCCGTCGCTGAAGATCAGCGTCTTGGTTTTGGGGTCGACCCGGTTTTTGCTGTAGTGCGCAAGCATGCGCTCGCCCCACTGGAAAGGGTCCCCGCTGTCATGGCGCGCGCCGTCGAACAGCTTGCAGAAATACATGTCGAAATCGCGCAGGAAGGCGCTCATGCCGTAGACATCGGACAGCGCGATACCGAGGTCACCGCGGTATTCCTTGGCCCACGACTCAAAAGCGAAGACCTGGCTGTCGCGCAGCCGCGGCCCCAGCGCCTGGCAGGCCTGCAGGTATTCGTGCGCCATGGTGCCCAGCGGCGTCAGGCCCAGCTTCATCGCAAACAGCACGTTGCTGGTGCCGGCGAACTGCCCCTGCATCCCCGTGCCGAGACGCCCGGCCAGCGTGCGCAGCACTTCCTCGTGCCAGGCCTTGCCGAAGCGGCGGCGTGTGCCGTAGTCGGCGATCTTGAGCGCGCCCAGGCCCTCGGCCTGCAGTTCGCCGATCTTGGTGTCCAGCCGCCTGCGGCCTTCGGCAAAGTCGGCCTTTTTCTGCGTGTTGCGGAAGTAGACCTCGTTGATGATGGCCAGCACCGGGATCTCGAACAGGATGGTGTGCAGCCAGGGGCCCTTGATGGACACCTCGATCTCGCCCGAGGGCAGCGCCGTGACGCTCACGTATTTTTCGTTGAGCCGGAAGATGCCGAGGAAGTCGACGAAGTCGCTCTTGATGAAGCGCATGGCCTTGAGGTAGGCGAGCTCGGCATCCTGGAAGCGCAGGTTGCACAAGCCGCGGATTTCCTCGCGTATCTCGGTCACATAAGGCGCCAGGTCGCCTATGCCAGTCGCGCCGGCGTTGCGGCACTTGAAGCGGTACTCCACCTCGGCGCCCGGAAACTGGTGCAAGACCACCTGCATCATGGTGAACTTGTACAAGTCAGTGTCGAGCAAACTGGTGATGATCATGGAGAACGCTTGAGGGCCGCGGCGCAGGGGGAGCCTTGGCGGTTAATCAGGTGAACAAGCCCGCTGCAAACCATGCAGGCGGGCATCCAACGCGCCGGCTCAGGTACCGAGGAAATCCACTTCAAACAGCAAGGTGGCATTCGGCGGAATCACGCCGCCGGCGCCGCGCGCGCCATAGCCCAGCGCGGCCGGAATGATCAGGCGGCGCGTGCCGCCCACCGACATGCCCTGCACACCTTCGTCCCAGCCGCGAATGACCTGGCCCGCGCCCAGCGAAAACTCGAAAGGCTGGCCGCGGTCCTTGCTGGAGTCGAACTTGGCGCCCTGCACGCCGTCGTTGTAAAGCCAGCCGGTGTAGTGGACCTTGACGTTCTGGCCGGCCTTGGCGATGGCGCCTGTGCCCAGCACGGTATCTTCGTACTGCAGGCCGGAGGCGGTGGTGGTGATGTTGCTCATGAGGGTCCTTTGAGGGAAGGGAAGATTAAGAAGAGGAGGAAAAAGAGAAGAAACGGGAAAGAGGCGGGTCTTTCTTCACGAACCCCTGACTTTACCCGCAACCAGCAAAACCAGCCTGTCAGCGCGGGCAGCCAGCAGCTGGTTCTGTTCGGCCACCAGCAGGCCCAGGCCCTGCCGGCGCAGTGCCAGCAGCGCATCGCGAATCGATTCGACGAGGACGGGGGCAATGCCCTCGCAGGGCTCATCGAGCAGCAGGATGCGCGGGCCGGTCGTCAGCGTGCGGGCAATCGCCAGCATCTGCTGCTCGCCGCCGCTCATCTGGTCGGCGCGGCGTCCCAGCATGGCTTTGAGCGCGGGGAACAGGTCCAGTGCCCTGGCCTCCTGGGCCTGCAGGTCGCGGCCCGCCGCGATGCGCAGGTTCTCGCGCACCGTGAGTTCGGTGAACAGGCGGCGGTCTTCGGCGACATAACCCAGTCCGGCCTGGGCGCGGCGGTGGGTGTCCCAGCGTTCAATCGCCGCCAGGCCCGCGCCCTGGGGACCCATCGGGTCGCGGTAGCGGATGTGGCCTTCGGTACGCACTTCCAGGCCCATCAGGGACTTGAGCAACGTGGACTTGCCGGCGCCGTTCAGGCCCTGCAGCACCACCAGTTCACCAGGTGCTACTTGCAGCGACACCTCGAACAAGGCCTGGGCCGGGCCGTAGAAGGCATTGAGCTGGTCGACCTCAAGCATGGCCCTCTCCTTCGCCGCCAGCCTGGCCCAGGTAGCGGCTGCGCACCACGGCATCGCGCGAGATCTCGTCGAACGAGCCCTGCGCCGCCAGCCGGCCTTCTATCAGCACCAGCACGCGGTCGGCCACACCGGCCACGGCGTCCATATTGTGTTCGGTGTAAAGCACGGCCATGCCCTGCCCCGCCAGGTGCTTGACGAGCTGCATCAGCTCGGCGCGCTCAGGCCCGGCCAGGCCGGCGGCGGGTTCGTCCAGCAGCAGGAGCTGCGGCCGGGCCGCCAGCGCCACAGCCAGTTCCAGCCGCTTCTTCGCGCCATAGGGCAGGCTCAGCGCATCCTGCGCCGCCAGCGCTTCCAGGCCGGTTTGCGCCAGCAGCGCCAGGGCCTGTTCGCGCGCCTGGCCATCCAGGCTCCTGAAGGCGGAGATCGCCCGCAGGCCCAGGCGCGCCTGAATCGCCAGTTGCACGTTCTGCAGCACCGTGAGCGCTTCAAACACCTGGGCCACCTGGAAGCTGCGCGCCACGCCCAATTGCAGACGTGCCTGCGGGCTGAGCCCCCGCAGCGCCTGGCCGTTCCAGGCGATGCTGCCGCCCGTGAGCGGGTACTGGCCGGCAATGCAGGCAAAGGTGGTGGACTTGCCGGCGCCGTTGGGGCCTATCAAGGCCACGCACTGGCCCGGCCCTACCTCAAAACTCACGCCGTCCACGGCGCGCAGGCCGCCGAAATGTTTGACCAGTTGTTGGACCTGCAGCATCAGGCGCCCCTTCCAGGCCCGCGCCGCTGCCAGGCGCCAACAAGGCGCGGCAGCAAGCCCAGCAGCCCCGAGGGCGAAGCCACCATGATCAGCATGATGAAGACACCCAGCAGGCCCCGCCAGTAAGTGACCTCACGGCCCAGCTCGGCGCCCGCATAACTCAGCACCAAGCTGCCCACCACCGCGCCCCAAAGCTGGTGCACACCGCCCAGCAAGACCACCAGCAAGGCATCGACGGAGGTGGAGACCGACGCGAGCGAGGGAAACACCGCGCCCTTGTGCGCGGCAAACAGGCCGCCGGCCAGGCCCGCGAGCACGGCACTCTCCACAAAAATCCGGTATTTGAGCCAGTTCACCGCCAGCCCCGAGGCCGAGGCGCGCAAAGGCGCGTCGCGCAGGGCCTGCAGCGCGGCTCCCATGACCGAACGCGCCAGAAAGCGCAGCGCCGCCACGGCCACCAGTGCCAGCCCCACCAGCAGCGCGTAAAACACCGGCCTGCCTTCGTCGCCGACCAGCGTGAGGCCTATCAGGCCGTTGTCGCCGCCGGTAAGCCCAACCCACTGCGTGGCACCGGCCCAGATGACCTGCGCGAGCGCCAGCGACAGCATGGCCAGGTACACACCGCTGCTGCGCACCACCGCCGCGCCGAACACCGCGGCCACCACCAGGGCCGCGCCGCAACCGGCCGCCAGCGCCAGCGGAAGCGAGGCGCCCCAGAGGCTGTGCGAGAGCGCCGCGCCGTAGGCGCCCAGCGCAAAAAAGGCGGCGTGGCCAAAGCTGACCAGGCCGCCCAGCGCCATCATGGACTGCAGGCTGATGCCGAAAATCATGAGGATCAGCGCATCGGCCGCCAGCGCCTGCCAGTAAGGCCCGCCCGCCCAGGCCAGGCCGGCCAGCAGCACAAATGATGCGGCGATGGCCGAAGACCCGGCCGCACCCACGCCCAGGCCGCGGAATTTCTGGGCCGCCTCGCGCACGCCGCTACCGGCCTCCTGCGCTGAGGCCGCCCTGCCGTTGAGCCCCTGGGGGCGGAACACCAGCACCACGGCCATGGTCAGGAACACGATGACCAGCGTCGCCTGCGGGAACACGTTGATGCCGAAGGCGTGGACCAGCCCTATCAGCAGCGCCGCCACAAAAGCGCCGCCTATGCTGCCCAGCCCGCCGGTGACCACCACCACAAAGGTTTCCACGATCACGTTCATGTCCATCTGCAGGTGGGCGGGCTCACGCGGCAGCTGCAGCGCGCCGGCCAGGCCCGCCAGCGCGCAGCCCAGCACCACGGCGCCCAGCATCAGCGGGCGCGGGTTGACGCCCAGCGCCGCGAGCATGGAGCGGTCCTGCGTGGCCGCGCGCAGGCGCTGGCCGAAACGCGAACGCCGCAGCAACAGGTGCAGGCCCAGCCAGACCAGCGGGCCCAGCGCGATCATCGCAAGCTGGTAAACCGGGAAAAACTCGTCGCCGATCTGCACCGAGCCCTTGAGGCCCGGAAAGCGCGGCGCGAACACCTCGTCGGGGCCGAAGCCCCACTGCATCGCGTCGTGCATTGCCAGCGTCAGGCCGAAGGTGGCGACCAGCTGGTACAGCTCGGGGGCTCCGCTCATGCGCCTGAGCAGCAAAAACTCCGCCGCGGCGCCCGCCAGGCCCGCGCAGGCCGCGCCCATCAAAATCGCCAGCAAGTACAGCGGCGCGCTTTCGCCCCAGGCCGGAAACCAATGGGTGACCCAGTGCGCGGTGAACAGCGCGCCCAGCATGAAAAAACTGCCATGCGCGAAATTCACGATGCGGGTTACGCCGAAGATCAGCGTGAGGCCCGCCGCCATCAGGAACAGCGTGGTGGCGTAAGACAGTCCACCTAGGAGCTGGACCAGGGAAAACGTCATCCCCTCAATCCAGCCAGGTCGTGAACTCGGAAGCGGGGACTCTTGGCGTTCTGAAAGTGTTGACCAGCGCGGTTTCATCGGCATAGCCCAGCGACATGCCGCACACCAGCATCTCGTCAGGACCCGCGCCTATGTGCGGCAAGATGATTTTTCCGAAACCGTTCCAGGCGGCCTGCGGGCAGGTGTGCAGGCCCAGGCCGCGCGCGGCCACCATGAGGTTCTGCATGAACATGCCGTAATCCACCAGCGAGCCGCGGCCCATCACGCGGTCCAGCGTGAACATCAGGCCCACGGGCGCGTCGAAGAATTTGAAATTGCGGTGGTGCTGCGCATGCATCCTGTCCTTGTCGCCCTTGGTGATGTCCAGCAGGCCGTAAAGTCCCCAGCCGTTGGCGCGGCGCCTGTCTATATAGGGCGAGACCCACTTCTCGGGGTAATAGTCGTACTCCTCCTGGTACTCGGCCGCCAGCGCGGGGTTGGCGTACAGCGCGTCATGCGCCTGGCAGACTTTTTCGACCAGGGTGTCGCGGCTCGCGCCCTGCAGCACATAGGCTTTCCAGGGCTGGGTGTTGGTGCCCGAGGGCGCGCGGCTGGCGACCTCCAGCAGGTGGGCGATGGTTTCGCGCGGCACCGGCTTGGGTAAAAACTGGCGTATGGACTGGCGGCTCACGATGGCTTCATCGACCGCATTGCGCGCATCGCCGGCCTGGCGCGGGGTGATATAGGGAAGCACGGGCGGTGCCTGGGTCATCTGAGGGTCTCCAGTACGGAAAGCAGTTCGGGCGGAAGCGGCGCCGGCCGGCGCGTGGCGCGGTCGACGTAAACATGGATGAAATGGCCCCTGGCCGCGCACAGCAGGGTTTCATCGCCGGGGAACAAGGCCACCTCGTAGCGCACGCTGGACGAACCCACATGCGCCACGCGGATCCCGGCCACCACGGGCTCGGGAAAGGCCAGCGGCGCGAAGTAGTTGCACTGGGTTTCTATGACCAGGCCTATCACGCCGCCGGTGTGGATGTCGATGGCGCCGCGCTCGATCAGCAGGCCGTTGACGGCGGTATCGAACCAGCTGTAGTAAACGACGTTGTTGACGTGGCCGTAGATGTCGTTGTCGGACCAGCGGGTGCCGATGTCGCGGAAAGCTTTGTAGGCGCTACGGGCTTCGGCTTGCGGCCGTGTCGGGGAACTCATGAGGCCTTATTTTGCCAGTGCGGGCCGCGCCGGGCTCACGGGCATTTTTGACCCGATGGCCTGGGGCTCGCGCCCCAGCAGTTCCGGCAATCGGTTGGGTGAGGGAACGTTGTCCCGCTGCAGCAAGATCCAGTGCCCGTAAGAAAACGGCGAGAAATGCAGCACGTCGCAGACATGCGCGCCCAGCCGTGCCGCCCAATTGGGCAGCGGCAGTTGCAGCGCGCGGGTGGCGGTGTAGTCGGCGCGCAGTTCGCGCAGGTATTCCGCATAGCCATAACGGCGGCTGCCGCCCAGTTCGACCTCGCGGTGGGCGGCCAGGGTCGGCATGGCCGCCAGGGCGGCGAAGGCCAGGCCGAGGTCGGTGGCCGTCATGGCCGCGATGCCGCCGCGCGCGCCACGCGGAATGCCATGCACGGGCGAGCGCGACAGGCCGCGCAGCCAGCGCGCGCCAAAACCGCCCTCGCCGTCAAGCAGCGAGGGGCGCACGATGGCATAGTCGCTGCCCGAGGCCGCGATGGCGCGCTCACCCAGCAGCTTGCTCGAGAGGAAACGGCTTTTGGCGCCTTCGTGCAAACCCAGGGCCGAGGTGTGTATGAAGCGTATGCCCGCCTCGGCGCAGGCGACGGCCAGCGCCGCGGGCGCACGGTGGTGCACATGGTCGTAGGACTCGTTGGGCCGCTGGCGCAGAATGCCCACGCAATTGACAACCACATCGACATCCTTGAGCAGCGCGGCCCAGGCGCCGGGCTGCAGCAACTGCTCGAAGCGCGCAAGCCGCATGTCGGCAAAAGAATAAGCCGCCTGGTGGCGCGCGGGGTGGCGGCTGCCTATCGCGAGCCGCGCACCCGAAGCGTGCAGTGCCGCCACGGCATGGCGGCCGATGAAGCCGGTGCCGCCGAGGACGAGGACACGCACAAGGGAAGGTTTTTCAGGAGGGTCGGGAATATCGGTGGTGTTCGGCGCCATGTTTTGCTTTTGTCTGTCCAGGGGTCGCCGAAGCGAATCTGAGGCAATGTAGCAGCAATGCTAGGGATTCCAGCGCGCCCAGTATTCGAGTGCCAGCGTGTAAGTGTTCATCTGCACCTGCACGGTCTCGTCGATGTTGATACCGTAACCGCCCGCCATGGCAAATGCCAGCGGGATGCGGCGCTGCCAGGCCCAGTCGAAGACGCGCCGGTCGCGCGCCTCCAGGCCGTCGAAACTGAGCGCCAGGCGGCCCAGGCGGTCGCCCTCGTAAGGGTCGGCGCCGGCCAGGTACAAAACCAGGCCGGGCTCGAAGCGCCGCTCGAGTTCGTCGAGCGCATGCTCCAGCGCCTGCAGGTAAGCTGCGTCGCCGCAGCCGTCGGGCAGGTCCACGTCCAGGTCGCTGGCCTCCTTGCGAAACGGGAAATTCTTCTGCCCATGCAGCGACAGCGTGAAGACGCTGGGGTCATTGGCAAAGATGCTGGCCGTGCCGTTGCCCTGGTGCACGTCCAGGTCGATGATGGCGACCTGCAGCGGCTTGCGCCCGTGCCTGTGTTGCCGTGCCCATTCCGCCTGCATCAGCCTGGCGGCAAGGGCCGCATCGTTGAACACGCAAAAGCCGCCGCCCTTGTGCGCATAGGAATGGTGCGTTCCCCCGGCGAGGTTGGCCGCAATGCCCTCCCCCAGCCGGCCCGGCGAACCCATGGCCACGCGGGCCGCCGCGACGGTGGCGCCGGCCGAGCGGCGCGCGCGTTCGGCCATGCCCGGGCTCCAGGGAAAACCAATCTCACGCTGGGCCGCGGCCGGCAGGGTTCCGTGGCTGATGGCGTCTATGTAGTCCGGCGTGTGTACCAGCGCGAGCTCGCCGTCCGTTGCGGCCGGCGCCTGCGCCATGCGCACCCGCGGGCGTTCATTCACCAGGCGGTCGCGCAGCAAACGGTATTTCGCCATGGGAAAGCGATGGCCGGGCGGCAGCGGCAAAACAAAGTTGTCGGCGTAGAAGGCTTGCAAGATGGTGAAGGTGTTGCGATTTCGGGGCTGAGGCCATTGTGGCCTCGGGCCACACATATAGAAAAATGGGTGCATGCAGGGCGAGTCGAGTAGTCCTTTTTGGGTACTTTTCAGCGCTGTTTCAGAGCGTTACCTAGGGCTTGGCCTCTAAATTGGTGCACTGCAACATAAAATACTTGCAATGGTGCACACAGTCCCTATACTTGGACTTATGTTGCAGTGCAGCAATTCAGCGCAAAGCAACACCATTGCCCTCACCTAAACCTATTTTGGAGATTCATTATGCTGACCGCTGAACAAGTCCTCGCTTCCCACAAAGCCAACATCGAAACCATGTTTGGCCTGACCCACAAAGCCTTCGAAGGCGTTGAAAAACTGGTCGAACTGAACGTGCAAGCCACCAAGGCCGCCCTGGCTGAAAGCGCCAACCACACGCAAGCCGTGCTGGGCGTGAAAGACGCACAAGAACTGCTGGCCCTGCAAGCCGGCCTGGTCCAGCCCCTGGCTGAAAAGACCGCCGCCTACAGCCGCCACCTCTATGACATCGCTTCGGCCGCCGGCGCTGAACTGGGCAAGACCTTTGAAACCCAGGCTGCCGATGCACAGAAGAAATTCGTCGGCCTGGTCGACAACGCCGCCAAGAACGCACCGGCCGGTTCCGAAACCGCCGTGGCTGTCCTGAAGAGCGCCGTCGCCGCCGCCAACAACGCTTTCGAGTCGGTCCAGAAGGCCGTCAAGCAAGCCACCGACATCGCTGAAGCCAACTTCAACACGGTGGCTGCTTCCGCCGTGAACGCCACCAAGACGACCACCGCCAAAAAGCGCTGATCGCAGCGCCTCGCGCGCTACCGTTCATGGAGCCTGTTTCGCGAATCCTGTTTGATTGAACGGGTTTCAAGCCAGTTGTCTCCTCGGGTCCCTTCCGAAATTCATTTTCACGGACCCCTTAAAGCCCGATCGCAAGATTGGGCTTTTTTTTGGCCTGCGCTATTTCTCTATTTCTGCGCCGTGACCGCCGCGGCCTCGAGTTTGGCCTTGAGCTGCGGCAACGCCGCCAGCATGGCCGCCCGGCCCGCGTCGATGGCGCGCTGGCGCGCCGAGAAGTCGGCGCTCTTGAGGCCCGCGAGTGAGGGTCGCACGACGACGTCGGCATCCTTGAGCTCGTACTGGTTGATGCTTTTGCCCATGATGGCAAAGGTTTGCAGCAGGATTTGCAGGGTGTCGCCCGCGGGATTGGCTTCAGGCGCGCTCGATATATCGACGGCCACCACGATGTCGGCGCCCATTTGCCGCGCAAAACGCACCGGCACCGGCGATACCAGGCCGCCGTCCACGTACTCGCGGCCGTTGATCTTGACCGGCAGGAACACCGCCGGCACCGCGCTCGATGCGCGCACCGCCGTGCCGGTGTCGCCGCGCTGGAACAGCACGGCCTGGCCGCTGTTGAGGTCGGTGGCGACGATACCCAGCGGAATCGCCATGTTCTCCATGGTGCGGTTGGCGACCAGGTCGTTGACATAGCGGGCCAGCGCGTCGCCGCGGAACATGCCGCGGCCGAAGATGGGCAGCATCCAGTCGGTGATGGCCACCTCCTCCATACTCAGCGCGGTCTGCTGCAGCTGCGCGCTGGTCTTGCCGCTGGCATAGAGCGCCGCCACCAGGCTGCCGGCCGAGGTGCCGACCACGAGCTGCGGCTTGAGCCCGGCTTCCTCGAGCACGGCGATCACGCCCACATGGGCAAAACCGCGCGCCGCACCGCCGCCCAGCGCCAGCCCCACACGCACCGGCTTTCTGGCGGCCTCCGCCGGCGGCGGCACGGTCGCAACCGGCCCGGACGGCATGACGGCGCAACCGGCCAGCAACAGCATGGCCACAGCCATGCAGGCGCCCGCATACCTGCCTGGCTCGCATGAAAACGTGCCCAGCGTAGGGACTCTGCCAAGAATGATTCTTATTTGCTTTATCATGGCCGGGCTTTAAAAATACCTGTAAGGAAGTGGAAAGTTATGTTCAAAAAAGTGCTTCTCTCGTCGCTGCTCTTGCTGGCAGGCCTGGCATCGGCCCAGGAGCAGGTGGTCAACCTGTATTCTGCCCGCCATTACCAGACCGACGAAAAGCTCTACAGCGACTTCACCAAGGCCACCGGCATCAGGGTCAACCGCGTGGACGCCGACGACGCCGGCATCCTGGCCCGCCTGAAGGCTGAAGGCGCGGCCTCCCCCGCCGACGTGATTTTGCTGGTCGACGCGGCTCGCCTCTGGAAGGGCGACGCGGACGGCCTGTTCCGGCCCATCAAGTCGCCGGCCCTCGAGGCCGCCATTCCCGCCAAGCTGCGCGCCAAGGAAACCGCCGAAGGCACGACCTGGTTCGGCTTCTCGACTCGCGCCCGCGTGGTGGTGTTCGACAAGCTCAAGGTCAAGAAGGCCGATGTCGACAGCTACGAAAAACTAGCCGACCCGAAGAACAAGGGCCTGCTGTGCACCCGCTCGGGCGCCCATCCCTACAACCTCTCGCTGTTCGGCGCCGTGACCGAGCACCTGGGCGAAGCCAAGGCCGAGCAGTGGCTCAAGGGCCTGGTGGCCAATATGGCGCGCGACCCCAAGGGCGGCGACAGCGACCAGATCAAGGCCGTGGCCAGCGGCGAATGCGGCATTGCATTGACCAACACCTACTACCTGGCGCGCATCATGCGTTCCAACGCGCCCGACGACAAAGTCGTGGCCGACCGGGTCGGTGTGGTCTTCCCCAACCAGGACAGCTGGGGCACGCATGTAAACATCGCCGGCGCAGCCGTCGCCAAGAACGCCAAGAACACGGCCAACGCCGTCAAGTTCATGGAATACCTGGCCAGCCCGAGCGCGCAGGAATACTTCGCCAACGGCAACAATGAATGGCCCGCCGTGCCGGGCCTGGGCGTCAGCAACCCGGCGCTCAAGGCCATGAGCCCCTCGGGCAACGGCAGCTTCAAGTCCGAAACCATCCCGATCAGCGCCGTGGGCAACAACCAGCTCAAGGTGCAGCAGATGCTGGACCGCGTCGGCTACAAATAAAACCCAGCCAGCGCCCTTGTTTTGCAAAAGCCCGGCCGCCAACAGGCGCCGGGCTTTTTTCATGCGCCATAATTGACGTTTACGTTAACGTCATGTCGCCCGGACTTGTTAGCGGGCCCCGGCGTTCGCACCAACCCCTTTTAAACCTCCCACTCTTCATTCAAGGAATCACCATGGAAATCGCAGGCAAAGTATTTATCGTCACCGGCGGCGCATCGGGCCTGGGTGAAGGCACGGCGCGCATGCTGGTGGCCAATGGCGCGAAAGTCGTCATTGCCGACATGCAGGCCGACAAGGGCGAAGCCATCGCCAAGGAACTGGGCGCGGACAAGGCCGCCTTCGTCAAGTGCGACGTGAGCCAGGAGGCCGACGGCCAGGCCGTGGTGGCCAAGGCGGTCGCCATGGGCAAGCTGATGGGCCTGGTGAACTGCGCCGGCATCGCCCCCGCCGAAAAAACCGTGGGCAAGAACGGCGCGCACGGCCTGGCCTTGTTCAGCAAGACCATCACCGTCAACCTCATCGGCAGCTTCAACATGATCCGCCTGGCGGCCGACGCCATGTGCAAGAACGAGCCCGAAGCCACCGGTGAGCGCGGCGTGCTGATTTCCACCGCCTCGGTGGCGGCCTACGACGGCCAGATCGGCCAGGCCGCCTACAGCGCCTCCAAAGGAGGCATCGTCGGCATGACCCTGCCGATTGCGCGCGACCTGGCGCGCAACGGCATCCGCAACATGACGATTGCCCCCGGCATCTTCGGCACACCCATGCTCTTCGGCATGCCGCAGGAAGTGCAGGACTCGCTGGCCGCCGGCGTCCCCTTCCCCTCGCGCCTGGGCACACCGCAAGACTATGCGCGCCTGGCCAAACACATCATCGAAAACGACATGCTCAACGGCGAAGTGATTCGCCTGGACGGCGCGATCCGCCTCGCACCGCGCTGAGCGGGTTCAGGCCGCGGGCGGGTGCAGCGCAGCCAGCCTGTCGGTCAGCAGCGCCGACAGCCTGTCTATCACCTCGTTGACGCGGGCCGGCACGTAGCGCCGGCTCGGCACCACCGCGTAAAGCGGCGCCGGCTCGCCCAGATGACCTTCGAACAAGCGCACCAGCTTGCCGCCGGCCAGCGAGGCCATCAGGTCGATCTCGGACTGGTAGACAATGCCTCGCCCTTCCAGCGCCCACTGCAGAGCGATGGAGGCGTCGTTGCAGGCCAGCGGCCCGGCCACGCGCACCTGGAAAGGCGCACTGGCCTCCCCCTGCAATTCGAACTGCCACTGGTCCTGGCGGCGCTCGCGCACATGGCAGACCAGACAGTCGTGCTGCGCGAGTTCGCAGGGCTGCACGGGCGTTCCGCGGCGCGCCAGGTAGTCGGGGCTGGCACAGGCGATGCGGCGGGCCGGCGCCAGCAGGCGCGCCGAATGGGTGGAGTCCATCAGCGGCCCGTTGCGCAGCGCCACGTCTATGCCTTCGCGCACCAGGTCCACGCGCGCGTCGCTAATTTGCAGGTCGATCTCGATGCCGGGATGCAGCGCGGCGAACTCCGCCAGCCAGTAGGCAAGCATCTCGCGCGCCAGCATGGCCGTGGCGGTGATGCGTATGCTCCCCGTGAGGCCGAAGGTGCCGGCGCGCACCTTGGCCTGGCCTTCGGCCACCAACTCGAGCGCGCGGCGCGCGTGCTCGACCATGACCGCGCCTTCGGCCGTGGGCCGCACGGCGCGCGTGGTGCGCTCGAACAGGCGCACGCCCAGCGAGGTTTCCAGCCGCTTGATCGCCGCGCTGACGGCGGCCGTGGAAAGCCGGCAGCGCTTGCCCGCGCCCGTGAGGCTGCCGGTCTCCGCGGTGGCCAGCAGCACACGCAAGGCATCAAGATTGTCAAATTCCATGGAAGAGTGATTTCTCCGAAACGCCATTGTGGGGCGCGGGGCCGCTGGCTATATTTGCCGGCGGGCCTACAGCCCCCCCCAAGCAAGAACTACATTCAAGGATATCCCATGAGACACGCCTTCCCGGCACTGGCAGCCACCGCGCTGCTGGCCGCCTGCGCCAGCAGCCCCTCCTCCTTCACCTACCAGGTCCCGGCCGACGAAGTCGCGCGCGGCGCCAAGTACATGCAGCCCGAAGGTTCTTCGGGCTTCACGCCCAAGCCGGGCTGGGCCACGAAGAAGTTCGCGGTGGCCGCCGCCAACCCGCTGGCCACCGACGCCGGCTACCAGGTGCTCAAGGCCGGCGGCTCGGCCGTAGACGCGGCGATTGCCGTGCAGATGGTGCTCACGCTGGTGGAACCGCAATCCAGCGGCATAGGCGGCGGCGCCTTCCTGCTGCATGCCAGCGGCGGCAAGGTCGAAGCCTTTGACGGCCGCGAAACCGCGCCCGCGGCGGCCGATGAAAAGCTCTTTATCGGCGCCGACGGCAAGCCCATGGCTTTTTACGACGGCGTGGTCGGCGGCCGCTCGGTCGGCACGCCCGGCACCGTGCGCATGCTGGAGATGGCCCACAAGCAGTACGGCCGGCTTCCCTGGGCCCAGCTGTTCGCGCCGGCCATCCAGCTGGCCGAAGGCGGCTTCAAGGTCAGCCCGCGCCTGAACACCCTGCTTAAAGGCGAGCAGCACCTGAAGAAGGACGCCACGGCCGCCGCCTACTTCTACAAGCCCGACGGCAGCCCGGTGGACGTGGGCCAGACCCTGCGCAATCCGGCCCTGGCCGAGGTGCTGCGCCAGATCGCGGCCAAAGGATCGAGCGCGCTGCTCGAGGGCCAGGTCGCCCAGGCCATCGTCGCCAAGGTGCAGGGCCACGCCACCAACCCCGGCAAGCTGGCCCTCGCCGACCTGGCCGGCTACCAGCCCAAAAAACGCGACCCCATCTGCACCGACTACAACGCCGCCGGCAAGGCCTACCGCCTGTGCGGCATGCCGCCGCCCAGCTCGGGCGCGATCGCCGTCGGGCAGATCCTCGGCATCCTGAACAACACGCCGGCAAGCACCCTGGGCCTGGTCACCGGCAGCGGCGGCGTTCCCGGCACGGTTGCGCCCACGCCTTCGGCCGACTGGCTGCACCTCTATACCGAGGCTTCGCGCCTGGCCTTTGCCGACCGCGGCCAGTACCTGGGCGACCCCGACTTCGTGCAGCCGCCGGGCGGCAGCTGGATGAGCTTGCTGGCCCCCGCCTACCTGAGCGAACGCGCCAAACTGATACAGCCCACGGGCCCCAGCATGAAGACCGCCAAGCCTGGCGTGCCCGGTGCGGTGAAGACGGCTTACGCGCCCATGCCCGAGCAGCCCGAGTACGGCACCTCGCACATCAGCATCATCGACGGCTATGGCAATGCGATCGCCATGACCACGACGATTGAAGACCAGTTCGGCTCGCGCCTGATGACCGACGGCGGCACCGGCAAGGCCGGCGGCTTTTTGCTCAACAACGAGCTCACCGACTTCAGCTTCGCCCCGGCGGACGCCGAAGGCAAGCCCGTGGCCAACCGCGTGCAGCCCGGCAAGCGCCCGCGCTCGTCCATGGCGCCCACGCTGGTGTTCGACAAAAACTCGGGCCAGCTCGTCATGAGCGGCGGCAGCCCGGGCGGTGCGCTCATCATCCACTTCACGGCCAAGACCCTGTACGGCACGCTGAACTGGGGCCTCAATGCCCAGCAGGCCATAGACCTGCCCAACTTCGGCTCGCTCAACGGTCCCAGCATCCTGGAAGAAAAACGTTTCTCGCCGGCCACCGTCGAGGCGCTGCGCAGCCGCGGCGCCGAGGTGCGCGAGCAAACCATGACCAGCGGCCTGCAGGCCATCCAGAAAACGCCTGACGGCTTCTTCGGCGGCGCCGACCCGCGGCGCGAGGGGCTGGTCCTGGGTGACTAAACCGCCCTATACCCCGTGAATTACAAGGCCCTGCCGTCGCAGGGCCTTGTTGTTTCTACAATCCCCAGATGGCTATTCCGCAATCATTCATCCAGGAGCTGCTCACGCGCGCGGATATTGTGGACATCGTGGGCCGCCATGTGCAGCTCAAAAAGGGCGGCGCCAACTTCATGGGCCTGTGCCCTTTCCACGGCGAGAAGTCGCCCTCCTTCAGCGTCAGCCCGACCAAACAGTTCTACCATTGCTTCGGCTGCGGCGTGAGCGGCGACGCGATCAAGTTCATGACCGAATATGGCGGCATGACCTTCATCGAGGCCGTCAAGGACCTGGCCCAGCAATACGGCCTGCAGGTGCCCGAGGACGACGTCTCGCCGCAGGACCGCGCCCGCGCCGCGCAGATGCGCGAGCAGCAGGCCACGCTCACCAGCGTGCTCGAAAAAGCCGGCATCGCCTACATCAAGGCCTTGCGCAACTCCGAGCGCGCCATCGACTACTTCAAGGGCCGCGGCGTCTCGGGCGAAGTCGCCAAGACCTTCGGCCTGGGCTATGCGCCCGAAGGCTGGCGCAGCCTGGCCAGCGTCTTCCCCGACTACAACGACCCGCTGCTGGTCGAAAGCGGCCTGGTCATCACCGGCGAGCCCGGCGAGGAAAACGCCGCCGGCGAGGCCAAGCGCTATGACCGCTTTCGCGACCGGGTCATGTTCCCCATCCGCAACGTCAAGGGCGAATGCATAGGCTTTGGCGGCCGCGTGCTGGGCGACGACAAGCCCAAATACCTCAATTCACCCGAAACCCCGGTCTTCAGCAAGGGGCGCGAGCTCTACGGCCTGTTTGAGGCGCGAACAGCCCTGCGCGAACACGGCTACGCCCTGGTCACCGAAGGTTATATGGACGTGGTGGCGCTGGCCCAGCTGGGCTTTGCCAATGCGGTGGCCACCCTGGGAACCGCCTGCACTGCCGACCATGTGCAAAAGCTGTTCCGCTTCACCGATTCGGTGGTTTTCAGCTTTGACGGCGACAGCGCCGGCCGCCGCGCCGCGCGCAAGGCGCTGGATGCCGCCCTGCCTTTTGCCACCGACGTGCGCACCGTCAAGTTCCTCTTCCTGCCGGCCGAGCACGACCCCGACAGCTACATCCGCGAGCACGGCAAGGAAGGCTTTGCCGCCTACGTCAGCAAGGCCGTGCCGCTGAGCCGCTTCCTGCTCGAAGCGGCCGCCGAGGGCTGCGACCTGGACACCGCCGAGGGCCGCGCCCACATGGCCAGCAATGCCCGTCCGCTGTGGAGCCTGATGCCCGACGGCGCCTTGAAGCGCCAGCTGCTGGCCGAGATCGCCGACAAGGTGCTGATCGACAGCCGCGAACTGCTGCAGCTGTGGCAGCCGGCCTCCAGCGGCTACAAGTCCGGCAACAAGAACAGCGGCGGCCCGCGCGGCCAAGGCAAGGGCCACAGGCAGGACGCCGCACCGGCCCCGGTTCACCATGCGGACATGCCCGACCCCGGTGGCTACCCGCCGGACTACCCCGAAGAGCGCGACTACAGCGCGTCCGAGCCTTCCACTTATTACCCGCCCTCGTCAGCACCAGGACGCAGCTTTGGCGAGCGCAGCAGCGGTGCCCGGGCGCCGCGCCGCGTGGCCGGGCGCATACTGCCGGCCAGCCGCGAAGACCGGGTGCTCAGGCTGCTGCTGACCGAGGCCCAGACCTGGGACAGGCTCAGCACCGAAGAACACCATTTGCTGGTCGAGCTGCCCGAACCCCATGGCCCCCTGTTTGTCTGGCTGGAGAGCCAGTTGCATGAACACGGCCCCCAGCCCTGGGCGGCCCTGCGCGAGGGGCTGCGCGGCCATGCCTATGAAAGGCATGCCACCGCCCAGATCGCGCAGATTCCCGAAGGCATAGAAAGCGACTGGACCGAGGTTCGCAGCATCCTGGACCAGCTGCTGCGCCTGCGCCGCCAGCAGGAGATGAGCGAGCTGGCCGCCCGCGCCGCCACCGACCCGGACGCCCGCCAGCGTTACCTGGAACTGCTTGCCAGCCTCAAAACCCCGGCCGATACGGCCCGCTAGGCCGGCCCGGGACCTGAAAAATAGCTGTTTTGGCGGGTAAAAAACCGCCCAAAAAACAGGCAACAGGGTATAATCCGATTTTCGACGGCAAGCGCGACAGCAGCACCTCCGGCCCGGCCACCCCGCAACTTCGGGGAACTCACAGATGAGACGGCCACTTCCCCCAGGGAATACCGCAAGGACTGCACACCAAATGTTCGCCCAAACAGCTTGCCCGGAAAAATAAACCGAAACGCGCCCTGGCGCTGCCGGCCTGTTTTTCCGTCCTCTTGTTCCTGACTCTGAATCCTTGCCACCGTGCCTGTGCTTTGCGCAGGCGCCAAGGCGCATTTTTGTTTACTGGTAGCCGATAGATATTTAGAACAATTTTTCCGACAACTGGAGGTCCCATGCCTACTGCCAAGCCGAAGAAGCCGAGCACGTCCAAGAAGCCGCAAAGCGCGCAGCCTAAAGCCACCGCCAAGCCCAAAGCCAAGACAGCGCCCAAAGCCGCTGCCCGGCCCGCAGGCAAGCCTCCAGTCAAAGCAGCCGCAAAGCCTGCCGCCAAGAGCGGCAAGGTTGAAAAGCCCGGAAAAACCACCATATCTGTCAAACCCAGCAAACCCAATGCCCCGGTGAGCAAAGCCCCCCTGAAAACCGCGAAATCCGCGATTTCCGATTTGCCCCTGAAGAAAGCTCCTGCCGTGCCGACCAAGTCCAGCCCTGAATCCAAGCCTCTCGCCGCACCCGCCGATGTGCCCGTGAAAAAGAAACCCGGCCGCCCGCCCAAGAACCCGGCGGCCGACGGCAGCGCGCCTGCCGCCACCACCGGTGCCAAGCGCGGCCGCAAGCCCAAGAGCGCCACCGCCGCGCCCAAGGACGGCGAAGACCTGGACCTCTCCGACATTGAGGACGACCTGGTCGGTGAACCCGTGGCGGAAACGACCGAGAAGGTCAAACCGCTGCGCATGAAGATCAGCAAGGCGAAGGAACGCGCCCTGATGAAGGAATTCGGCCTGGACGAAACCGTCCTCTCCGAAGAAGACATGCTCAAGCGGCGCCTGCGCCTGAAGACCCTGATCAAGCTCGGCAAGACGCGCGGCTACCTCACGCACGGCGAAATCTCCGACCACCTTCCCGACAAGCTGGTCGACGCTGAAACGCTGGAAGTCGTGGTCAACATGCTCAACGACATGGGCGTGGCCGTGTACGAGCAGGCCCCCGACGCCGAAACCCTGCTGCTGAACAACACCGGCCCCACGGTCGCAACCGAAGAGGAAGCCGAGGAAGAAGCCGAAGCGGCGCTGTCCACCGTCGACAGCGAATTCGGCCGCACCACCGACCCGGTCCGCATGTACATGCGTGAAATGGGCACGGTCGAGCTGCTCACGCGCGAAGGCGAAATCGAGATCGCCAAGCGCATCGAAGGCGGCCTCATGAAGATGATGGAAGCCATCTCGGAAAGCCCGGCCACCATCGCTGAAATCATGCGCCTGGGCGAGGAAATCCGCGAAGGCAAGATCGTCATCTCCACCGTGGTCGACGGCTTCTCCAACCCCAACGAGGCCGACGACTATGTGGCCGAGGAAGACTTCGACGAATTCGACGAGGAAGACGACGACGACGGCAAGGGCGGCTCCAAAGCCCTGACCAAAAAACTCGAGGAACTCAAGAAAGAAGCGCTCAGCCGCTTCGACAAAATCGCCGCCCTGTTCGAGAAGGTCCACAAGACCTACGACAAGGAAGGCTACGGCACGCCCACCTATGTGAAGGCGCAAAAAGCCCTGAGCGACGAGCTGATGACCGTGCGCTTCACCGCCAAGACCATCGAAAAGCTCTGCGACATGCTGCGCGGCCAGGTGCTGGACGTGCGCAAGAAGGAGCGCGAGCTGCGCCGCATCATCGTCGAGAAGTGCGGCATGCCCCAGGAAGTCTTCATCAAGGACTTCCCGCCCAATCTGCTGAACCTCAAATGGGTTGAAAAACAGGTCGCCGCCGGCAAGCCCTGGTCGGTGGTGATGGCCCGCAACGTGCCACCCATCCAGGAACTGCAAACCAAGCTGGCCGAACTGCAGGCCCGCGTGGTGGTGCCGCTGGCCCAGCTCAAGGACATCAACAAGCGCATGAACGAAGGCGAGTCCAACTCGCGCGACGCCAAGAAAGAGATGATCGAGGCCAACCTGCGACTGGTGATCTCGATCGCGAAGAAGTACACCAACCGCGGCCTGCAGTTCCTCGATTTGATCCAGGAAGGCAATATCGGCCTGATGAAGGCCGTCGACAAGTTCGAATACCGCCGCGGCTACAAGTTCTCGACCTACGCCACCTGGTGGATTCGCCAGGCGATCACTCGCTCCATCGCCGACCAGGCGCGGACCATCCGCATCCCGGTGCACATGATCGAGACCATCAACAAGATGAACCGCCTGTCGCGCCAGCACTTGCAGGAATTCGGCTTCGAGCCGGACGCCAGCATCCTGGCCGCCAAGATGGAGATCCCGGAAGACAAGATCCGCAAGATCATGAAGATCGCCAAGGAGCCCATCTCCATGGAAACGCCGATCGGCGACGACGACGATTCGCACCTGGGCGACTTCATCGAGGACAGCGCCAACACGGCGCCGCTGGAAGCCGCGATGCAGGCCGGCCTGCGCGATGTGGTGAAAGACATCCTCGACAGCCTGACGCCGCGCGAAGCCAAGGTGCTGCGCATGCGCTTCGGTATCGAAATGTCCACCGACCACACGCTCGAAGAAGTCGGCAAGCAGTTCGACGTGACGCGCGAGCGCATCCGCCAGATCGAAGCCAAGGCGCTGCGCAAGCTCAAGCACCCTTCGCGTTCGGACAAGCTGCGCAGCTTTATCGACACGCTGTAAGCGGCATCCGCCCCCCCCCGAAAGCCCGGCCCCGCCGGGCTTTTTTACGCCTGGGCGAAACTCAAGGCGCCGTCAGCCCCACTTTGCGCACAAAGGCGTCCAGCGGCACCAACCACATCTTGCCGCCGTAGGTCAGCAGCGAATGCCCGTCGTGCCCGGCCAGCGGCCCGGTCTGGATGAACTGCGTGTCGCTGCCGCCCGCCTTGAAGGCCTCATGCCACTCGCGGGGTGCTTCGGCCCCCCAGTACTGGTCGTTCTCGGCATACAGCCACAGGCTGGGCACCTTGACCAGCTTGCCGAATTCACCATAAGTCTTGCGCAGGTTTTCGGGTGCGCAGCTTTTGGTGGGCGAGTCCGCAGGGTTACCGCCCGATCCGCCCGCGAAATTGACGGCGCCTATCACGCCCGGCAGGTTGAGCGCGGCGACCGACACCGTGGTCATGCCCCCCACCGACTGGCCTTCCAGCAACAGCCTGTCCTTGCGCACCCAGGGTTGCTGCAGCGCCCACTGGTGCATCGCCACCACCGTCTTGCCGGCCTGGCTGGCCAGGCGCGCAAAGTCGGGATCACCGCTGCAGACCTTGCCGCTCCAGCGGGCCCCGGAGTCTTCGCGGTCCAGCCCGCCGGTGTCGCCGTAACCAGGCCTCACCGGGGCCACCACGGCCACGCCCTTGAGCAGCCAGTAATTCGCATGCCCCACCAGCACCGGGTATTCCAGCCTGGCTCTGTCGACACGCGAAGGGGCCCGCCCATGGGAAAAAATCACCAGCGGAAACGGGCCTTCGCCCTCGGGCTTGTAGACGTGGGTGACAACTTCCACTTGCTTGTTGTCGATGAGCAGCGGCAGCTTGACGATCTTCGGCGGCACACGCTCGGGCGGCTGTTGCGCCCAGGCAGGCCCGGCGGCGAGCTGCGCCGCCCACACCAAGCCAATCACCCATCCCTGTTTCAACCAGTGCATGCCCGGCTCCTTGTTGTTGCCGGAACATTCTGACACGCGGGACGTGTTTATGCCGTACTGAAGCGGTACAGGGTGCGGCCGTGGCGCGCCTGCCCCGGCAGGTGCAGGGCCGAAGGAAAGGCCGCGATATTGGGCGCATTCGGGTAGCCCTGCGGTTCAAAGCACAGGCTTTGCTGCTGCACGTAGCGCCTGCCGCCCTTGCCCGGGCCGCCGGCCAGGGGCTCGCCGGCCAGCATGCCGGTGTAGAACTGCATGGTGGGCTCGCTCGACCAGACTTCCATCACGCGGCCGCTGGCAGGCGCGCTCACGCGCGCGCAGAGCGCCAGTTCACCAGCCGTGGCCGCATCGCGGTCTATCGCAAAGCAGTCGTCGTAGCCGGCGACCCCGCCCTCGGCTGGCGATTTGCCCACGCGTGTATCGAGCGCCGCGGGCTGGCGCAGGTCAAACGGCGTGCCTTCCACCGGCAGCAACTTGCCCGTGGCGATCAGTTCGGGCGTCATCTCGAAATAGCGGCTCGCGCAAATCGTGACTTCATGCCCCAGCGGGCTGGCGCTGCGCGTGCTGTTCACGCCCTCGAGGTTAAAAAAAGCATGGGTGGTGAAGTTGGCCACGGTGGACACATCCAGCGCCACGGCCTCGTAATCGAGCGCCAGCTCGTTGGCCTCGGTTACGCGGTACAGCAGGCACAAGGCCAGCGCCCCGGGAAAGCCCTCCTCGCCGTCGGCAAACACATAACGCATTTCCACGCTGGAGGCATCATGTTGCACCGCATCGAAAACCTGGAAGCGCGAACCCCGCAGCCCGCCATGCAGGCAGTGCGGGCCGTTGTTGGCCGCCAGCTGGTGCTCTATGCCACCCAGCATGAAGCGCGCGTTTTCTATGCGCCCCGCATAGCGCCCGACAAAGGCGCCCACGGAGGGCGCGCCGCCCACCACACCTTCAATGCTGTCGTAACCCAGCACCACGTCGTCCCACTGGCCTTCGCGGTCCGGCACCAGCAGCTGCTCTATCTTGGCGCCGTAGTTGGTCACGCAGACCGCCATGCCGCGCTGGTTGCGCAGGGTGAACAGCCTGACGGGCTTGCCGTCGATCTCGCGCGCGAAACGCGCGGGATCGAGCAAAAGGCTAGGGTCCGGGCCGCTCACTTGGCAATAATCGTCAGCAGTTCTTCGCGTGTGGTCGGGTCGGCCATGTACTTGCCGTACAACGGCCCCATGCGCCTGACCATGGGCGAGACGTCCTTGACCTTGACGAACTGCGAGCCCTGCTTGGTCGTGGCCTCCAGGGCAGCGGCGACGCGCTTGTTCCACAGCTCGCGCATCAGGATCGCGGATTTGGCGCCGGCCTCGGCGAAGGCGGCCTTGTCTTCCTTGCTGAGCTTATCCCAGAGTTTGGTGGACACCACCAGCGCCTCGGGCGAGATCACGTGGTTGGTCACATAGACGTTTTTGGCCACCTTGTAATGCCCCGTGGACTCATAGGAAGGCAGGTTGTTCTCGGCGCAATCGACCTTGCCCTGCTCCAGCGCGCCTAGCACGTCCTTGAAGGGCAAGGCCACCGGCTTGGCTTCCATGAGCTTGACCATCTCGATGTAGACCTCGGACTGCTGCACGCGGATGTTCATGCCGGCCAGGTCGCGCAGGTTGTTGACGGGCTTGACGCAGTAAAACGAACGGCCGCCGCCGTCGTACCAGCCCAGCACCACAAAACCGGCGGCTTTCAGGTTGGCGGAAAACCGCTCGCCCAGCTTGCCGTCCAGGTGGCGGAACATATGGGCCGAATCGGTGAACAGGAAAGGCAGGTTCAGCACCTTGATGCCCGGCACCGCGTCCGACAAGGGACCCGAGCTGAACTCGGCCACGTCGATCTCGCCGCTCTTGAGCATCTGCACCGCCTTGGGCTGGTCGCCGAGCGTGCCGCCGTTAAAAAGCTCAATGTTGTAGCGTCCACCGGTGCTTTTGGCGACCTGCTCCACGAAACTCTTCATGGCTTCGGAAACCGGGTAGCCCTCGGGGTGGATGTTCCAGGCCCTCAGCTTGGCCTGGGCCATCGCGGCGCTCGCGCACAGCGCGAAAGAGAGGCATAAAAGCCCCTTGAAAGATCTACGCATTTTTTGTCTCCTGGATGTAAGGCTCTACGGCTACCTCTGGCGGGCAGTCTCGTGTTTTTTGGTGGTCAATCCCTGAGGGGATGTTCGCACGGATGACTCGCCCTCATCAGAAGATATAGAGCGATATCACCACTAATTCACGCAAGCCGTTTTCAATCGAGCTTGATGTTGCCTTCCGTCACGACCTTGGCCCAGCGGCTGCGCTCCTGGTTGAAGAAGCCGTCCTGCTGCGCCGGCGTCATGGTCACGACTTCCGCGCCCTGCCCCGCGAGCTTGGCGCGTATGTCGGGGCTGCGGATGATCTTGATGAGTTCGGTGTTCAGGCGGTTGATGATGGCCGGCGGCGTGCCGTTGGCCACCAGCAGGCCTTGCCAGGTGCCGGATTCGAAGTTGGCCAGGCCTTGCTCCGCAAGCGTCGGCACATTGCCGATCAGCGGCATGCGCGTGCTCTTGGAAACGCCCAGAACCTTGAGCTTGCCGCTTTGCACATGCGGCAAGGTGGCCAGCATGCCGTTCATCAGAATCTGCGTTTGCCCCGCGATGGTGTCGCTGACGGCCTGGGAGCCGCCCTTGTAGGGGATGTACTGCCACTTGGCCTTGCTGGCCCGCTCGACCGCCACGCCGGCCAGGTGCGGCGCGCTGCCCATGGCTGTCACCGCGAAGTTCAGCTCGGTCTTGTGCGACAAGGCCACGAGTTCCTTGAGGTTGCTCGCGGGCACCGAGGGATGGACCACCAGCAAGTGCGGCGAATAAGCGAGCATGGTGACGCCGCGCAAGTCCTTGGACGGGTCGAACCCCAGCTTGGGATAGACCGAGGGGCTGATGGCCAGCGCGCCGGTGTCGCACAGCAGCAGCGTGTAGCCGTCGGGCGCGGACTTGGCCACGATGTCTGCGCCCAGGTTGCCGTTGGCGCCGGCCTTGTTGTCCACGATGACCGACTGCTTGAGCGCCTCGGCGAGCGGCTGCGATATGGCGCGCGCGATGATGTCCGAAGAGCCGCCCGGCGGATAAGGCACCACCAGGCGTATCGGTTTGGACGGCCATCCGGCCTGGGCATTTGCGGCGCCGCTTGCGGCACCCACGCCCATAGCCAATGAAGCCGCGATAAGTTCTCGTCGATTGATCGTCATGTCTGTCTCCTGAATGTTCTCAAAAACGGGGTTAGCCCTCCGCCGCGCCGGGAGCCTCTTTCGGGCTCCTCGAACGCGCCTGTTTGCTTTATGCCGATTTCGCGACTTCGTGATTGCCCAGCAATTCCAGCGCACGCACCAGGGCGGAATGGTCCAGGTCCTGCATGCCGTTGGCGGCGCAGGCCTGCATCAGCTGGGCGGCGCCCGCCGTTTGCGGCAAGGCCAAACCCAGGGTGCGCGCGCCGCTGAGCGCGAGGTTCAGGTCCTTCTGGTGCAGGCCGATGCGAAAACCCGGCGCGAAAGTGCGCTTGATCATGCGCTCGCCATGCACTTCCAGGATGCGCGAGGAGGCAAAGCCGCCCATCAGCGCCTGGCGCACCTTGGCCGGGTCGGCGCCGGCCTTGCTGGCGAACAGCAGGGCTTCGCCCACGGCCGCGATGTTCAGCGCCACGATGATCTGGTTGGCCACCTTGCAGGTCTGGCCGTCGCCGTTGCCGCCCACCAGCGTGATGTTCTTGCCCATCAGCTCAAACAGCGGCTTGACGAGATCGAAGGCCGCCTGCGGGCCGCCCACCATGATGGTGAGGCTGGCCGCCTTGGCGCCGACTTCACCGCCCGACACCGGGGCGTCCAGGTAGTCGCAGCCCAGGGCGTTGATCTTTTTGGCGAACTCCTTGGTGTCCATGGGCGAGATGGAGCTCATGTCCACCACCGTCTTGCCCTTGGTCAGCGCGCCGGCCACGCCGCCTTCGCCGAACAGCACCTTGGCCACGTCGGGCGTGTCGGGCAGCATCAGGAAGATGATGTCCGCCTGCTTGACGACGTCGGTGATGGAATCGCAGGCCTTGCCCTTGCCGGTCAACAGTTCCGCGGGCACCTTGCCCAGCGTGTTCATGAAAACCTCATGCCCTGCCGCGATCAAGTGCGCCGCCATGGGGCTGCCCATGATGCCCAGGCCGATAAATCCAAGCTTGCTCATTCAAATACTCCAGTCAAAAATTCAGTCAGAAAAATACTTCGCCCATCAGGCGCGGTAACGGTCGTGCAGGGCTTGCGTGGCGGAGCGGAACACGCCCAGGTCGCTGCCCACGGCCACAAAGGTGGCACCCATCTCCATGTAGCGCCGCGCATCGGCTTCCACCGGCGCGAGGATGCCTGTGGGCTTGCCGCAGGCTTTGGCATCGGCGAACACGCCGGCGATGGCTTTCTGCACATCGGCATGGCCCGCGTTGCCCAGGTGGCCCAGGCCGGCGGCCAGGTCCGAGGGGCCGACAAAAATGCAGTCCACACCCTCTGTTTCGGCAATCGCGCGCGCGGCCGCGACACCGGCGCTGCTTTCAATCTGAACCGCCACGCAGATCTGGTCGTTGATGCCTTTGAAATAGTCAGGCACGGTCCCGTAGCGGTTGCTGCGCTGCGAGACCGACACGCCGCGCACGCCCTGCGGCGGGTAGCGCGTGGCAGCCACCGCGCGCCGCGCTTCGTCGGCGCTTTCGACAAAGGGCACCAGGAAGTTGTAGAAGCCGGCATCGAGCAGGCGCTTGATCTCGACCTCGTTGTTGCTGGTGGGGCGCACAAAGGGCGCGCTCGGGCTGTCCTTGAGCGCCATCAGCTGGGGAATGAAGGTGCCCACGTCGTTGGGCGAATGTTCTCCGTCCAGCAAAATCCAGTCGAAGCCGGCCACGCCCAGCACCTCGGTGGTGATGGCGTTGGCCAGCGAGGACCAGCAGCCTATCAGTTTTTTGCCGGCCAGCAGGTCTCGCTTGAAGCTGTTGGGAAAGGATTGGTAGGGAGTTGCTTGTGTCATGGTGGTTTGCTTCTACGATGTCTGTTGCTTCGGTTTGCGGTCAGCCGGGCTTTATTCGGCCTTGATGTTCGCGGCCTTGATGACCTGCGCCCACTTGGCCACTTCCGCGCGCTGGAACGCGGCGATCTGGGCCGTCGTCATGTTGGCCGGCTCCATGCCGAAGCCCTTGAGTTTTCCCTGCATCTCGGGTTCCGCCAGGATGCGGCCGATTTCCTTGTGCAGGCGATCAACCATGAGAGCGGGCGTTCCCGCCGGCGCAAAAATCGCCTGCCAGGACAGCACCTCGAAATTGGCCAGGCCCGGCAGGCCGGATTCGGCCACCGTCGGCACGTCCGGCATGGATGGCAACCGGTTGGCGGACGTCACCGCGATCGCACGCAGCTTGCCGCTTTGCACATGCGGCGCCGCCACGACGCTGGTGTCGAACATCATGTCGACCTGCCCGCCTATCACGTCCTGGATGGCCGGGCCGCTGCCCTTGTAAGGCACGTGCGTGAACTTCACGCCGGAACGGAAGGCCAGCAGCTCCAGCGAAAGGTGCTGCGAAGTGCCGGTGCCGGCCGAGGCCGACGACAGGCCGCCGCTTTTGCCCTTGCTGGCCTCAATCACGTCCTTCAGGGTTTTGTAGGGGCTGGCCTGGTTGACCACCAGCACCAGCGGGTTGGTGCCTATGAGCGTGACGGGCACAAAGGACTTGATCGGGTCGTAGCCGATCTTGGGATACAGGCTCACGTTGATCGCATGCGAGCTGACCGTGCCGCCCACCAGGGTGTAGCCGTCCGGCGCGGCGCGCGAGCCGACTTCCGAACCGACGCTGCCGCCGGCCCCGGGCTTGTTGTCGACGATGATGGTGGTGCCAAGCGCGGTGCCCAGCTTCTGCCCGATCAGCCGGCCCAGCACGTCGGTGGTGCCGCCCGCGGCAAATGGCACCAGGTAAGTGATGGGCTTGCCGGTCGGCCAGTTGCCCTGCGCGAATGCGGGAAGCGTTGAAAAACCGCCGGCCATGGCGGCCAGCGCGGTATTGAGCAGGGTACGGCGTTGCATCATGATGAGTCCTTAATATGTGTCAGAAAAAATTGCCCGGCGCTTCGCGCGCTCAGGGCATCTCGACAATTTCAATCCAGTTCGGGTTCTTGCCGACGGGCAGGCGCTTGGGCGCGCCCAGCGCGCCGGTGGCGGCATCAATGGCGTACACGGACACACTGTGCGAATCCTGGCCCGCCGCGATCAGGTAGCGTCCCTGCGCATCGATGGCGAAACCGCGCGGGGTCTTTTCAGTGGGCGTCTGTCCTAGAGGCTCCAGCAGGCCGGTGGCGGCGTCGACGCGAAAGGCCGACAACGTGCTGGAGGTCCGCTCCGATGCATACAGGTAGCGGCCGTCTGGCGTGAGGTGCAGGTCGGCGGCCCAGGGTTTTTCGGTAAAGCCGGCCGGCAGCGTGGTCCGGGTCTGCAGCAGCTTGAGCGTGCCGCGCGCGCCGTCCCAGGCGAAGACCTGAAGTTGCGCGTCCAGCTCATTGAGCAGGTAGGCAAAACGCTGCGCCTTGTCCCAGACAAAATGGCGCGGGCCGGATTTCGCCGCGCTGGCAGTCAGCGCGGGGTCGTTGGGCGAGAGCACGCCGGTAGCGGCATCAAAGCGCCAGCTCGAGACGTTGTCGTTGCCCAGGCTCGTGGCCAGCACAAAGCGGTTGGCCGAGTCCGCATGAATGGCGTGCGCATTCGCGATCCCGGGAATCAGTTGCTGGATGGCGCCGACCTTGCCTTCCTTGTCGATGCCATTGACGGTGATCTTGTGGCCGGGATAGGACGCCGCGAAGAGCCAGCGGCCCGTCAGGTCGGTGTCGATGTTGGCCATGCTGTCGGCCAGGGGCGCCTCGCCCAGCTTGCGCAACTTGCCGCTGGCGCCGTCGATGGCGAAGCTCACGGCGCGAAAAGGCTGCGAGCGCAGCGCCGCATAGAGAAAACGCTTGTCCGGGCTCACGGCCATGGGCATCACGGTGCCGCCCACGTTCACGGTCTCCACCGGCCTGAGCGTGCCCTGGGCGCGGTCCAGCTCGAGCACCGAAATCTCCTGGCTGTCGGCATTCGACACATAGACCCAGGTAGCGGCCGAAGCCGCGCCGGCAGCTAGCGTAAAACCGGCCGCCGCCGTCAATTGCAAGGCCAGGCGCAGCGCGCGCAGGCCGGATGGAACGATGGTCATGCTCTGTCTCCTTCTGTTTGTGTTGTGGATGCGGTTCAGGCTCAGGTGACGGGCGCCGGGTTGAACAGCACCAGCGCGTTGTGCAGCTTCCAGTGCTCGGCCCAGGTTTTTTTGCGTCCGCTGGCCACGTCCAGCATGAAGCGGAACAGCTCCCAGCCGACCTCTTCAATCGTGGCGTCGCCGTCGGCGATGCGCCCGGCGTTGATGTCCATCAGGTCGTGCCAGCGCCGCGCCAGGTCGCTGCGCGTGGCCACCTTGATGACCGGCACTTCGGCCAGGCCGTAAGGCGTGCCGCGGCCGGTGGTGAACACATGGATGTTGATGCCCGCGGCCAGCTGCAGCGTGCCGCAAATAAAGTCGCTGGCGGGCGTCGCGGCGTAGATCAGGCCTTTCTGTTTGACCTTCTCGCCGGGCGAGAGCACACCGCTGATGGGCGCGCTGCCCGATTTCACGATGGAGCCCATGGCCTTTTCCACAATGTTGGAAAGGCCGCCTTTTTTGTTGCCCGGCGTGGTGTTGGCGCTGCGGTCCACCTGCCCTTTTTTGAGGTAGGCGTCATACCAGGCCATCTCGCGAATCATGGCGTCAGCCACTTCGGGTGTGCTGGCGCGCGAGGTCAGCTGGTCTATACCGTCGCGCACTTCGGTGGTTTCGGAGAACATCACCGTCGCGCCGGCGCGCACCAGCAGGTCGGTGGCAAAGCCCACCGCCGGGTTCGCCGTCACGCCGGAAAACGCGTCGCTGCCGCCGCACTGCACGCCCACCACCAGCTCGCTGGCAGGGACCGTCTCGCGCTTGCGCGCATTGAGCCGCTCCAGGTGCAGCAAGGCGGTCTGCATGATGGAGTCGATCATGGACATGAAACCGACGTGGTTCTCGGACTGCAGGCAGACCACGTCCAGCACGGCTTCGGCGCTGGTGCCCACGTCGGCCACATTGCGTTCGTCGATGATCTGTATGCTGCCAGGCGGCAGCAGGCGCTCGGGTTGCAGCTTCTCGCAGCCCAGGCTCACCACCATGACCTCGCCGCCGAAGTTGGGGTTCAGGCTGATGTTGCGCAGGGTGCGGATGGGGATGATGGCGTCGGGCGCGTCAATCGCCACGCCGCAGCCGTAGGTGTGCTCCAGCCCCACCACGTCGTCGACATTGGGAAAACGCGGCAGCAGCTCGGCCTTGATGCGCTGGACGGCGAAGTCCACCACGCCGGCCACGCATTGCACCGTGGTGGTGACGGCCAGGATGTTGCGGCTGCCGACCGAGCCGTCCGGGTTGCGAAAGCCTTCGAAGGTATAGCCTTCCAGCGCCGGCAGCGGCTCGGGCCGCACCGTGGCCTTGGGCAGGTTGTCCAGCGTGCGCGCGTCGGGCATCTCCAGCAGCCGCTCATGCACCCAGCTGCCTGCCGGGATGTCTTTCAGCGCGTAGCCAATAGGCACGTTATAGCGCAGCACCGCCGTGCCCTTGGGCAGGTCCACCAGCGCCACCTTGTGGCCCTGGGGCACACGCTCCACCAGCCGCAAGCCGCCCTCAAAAACGCTGCCCTCGGGCAGTCCTCCGTCGTTGGCGACGATCGCGACGTTGTCGCGAGGATGCATGCGGATGTGAAGGGGTGCGGCCATGGCGTGCGATTTCCTTATTGACCGACCGTCATGTAGAGGCTGGGCAGCCACATGGAGAAAGCCGGAATGAACGTGACCAGTGCCAGCGCGAAAATCAGCGCGCCGTAGAAAGGCCAGATGGTGCGCATCACGGTGCCCACGGACACCCCGCCTATAGCGCAGCCCACGAACTGGGTGGTGCCCACGGGCGGCGTGTTCAGGCCCAGCGCGCAGTTGATCAGCAGCACGATGCCGAACTGCACCGAGCTCATGCCGTAATGCTGGGCAATCGGCAGGAAGATAGGGGTGCACAGCAGGATGGTGGCCGCCATGTCCAGGAAGGTGCCCAGCACGAACAGGATGATGTTGATCAGCAGGAAGATCACCCACGGCGTGGTGGTGACCTGCGACAGCATTTGCCCCGTCAGTTCCGCGACACCGTACAGGCTGATGAGGTAGCCGAAGGTGCTGGAAATGCCGATCAGCAGCAGGATGACGCCGGTCGTCTTGACGGCCTTGGAGGCAGCCTTGATGAAGTGCTCCCACTTGAGCGTGCGGTAGACGAAGATGGTCAGCGCCAGCGCATACAGAACCGCCACGGCGGCCGATTCGGTGGCAGTGAAGATGCCCGACAGAATGCCGCCGAGAATCAGCACCACAATCATCAGGCCCGGCAGCGCCGCGGCGAGCGAACGCGCCACGATCGCCCACCCCGGGAAGCTGCCGGCCGGATAGCCGCGTTTCACGGCGACCAGGTAGGCAGCCGCCAGGTTGCAGACGGTCAGGATGGCGGCAGGCAGCAGCGCCGCCAGGATCAGCGCGGCAATGGAAACCTTGCCGCCGGCAGCCAGCGAATAAATGATCAGGTTGTGGCTGGTCGGCATCAGGGCGCCCACCAGTGCGGCATGCGTCGTCACGTTGACGGCGTAGTCGGCGTGGTAGCCCTCTTTCTTCATCATCGGGATCATCACGGCGCCCATGGCCGACACATCCGCCACGGGAGAGCCGGAAACGCCGCCGAACAAGGTGCAGGCCACCACGTTGGACATGCCCAGGCCGCCGCGCACATGGCCGACCAGGTTGCGGGCCAGGTTCACGATGCGGTCGGCGATACCGCCGTACAACATCAGCTCACCGGCGAAGATGAAAAACGGGATCGCGAGAAAGGAAAAAATCCCCATGCCCGAGGTCATCTGCTGGAAACCGACCGCCAGCGGCAAACCTTCATAGAGCAGTGTGGCGAGCGCCGACAGGCCGATGGAAAACGCCACCGGCACGCCCAGCAAAAGAAAGAGCGTGAAGGAAATACAAAGTATCAACAATGGGATAGTCATGATTTTTTTAGCCCCAGGCGGGTTCGACTTCTTGGCCCTTGGCGAGCGCGATGATGTGTTCGATGGAGAACATCACAATGAGAACGCCCGCAATGGTTGCGGGAACATAGCGCCATCCCTCGGAAATCCACAGGGTGGGCAAACGATAGCTCCACACGGACTGGGCCAGTGAGGCGCAGTTGTAGGCCATGGCAGCGCCGAACAGCAACACCAGCGCGTGGATCAGGTATTCCATCTTCAGGCGAATGCTTTCCGGCGCGAGAACCAGAAAGGATTCCAGCCCGATGTGGCCGGCGTCGCGAACGCCCACGGCCGTGCCGAACATCGTGACATACAGCACCAGCAGCAAGGCCAGGCTCTCCGCCCAGGTGGGGGTGTTATTCAGGACATAACGGCCGAAGACCTGCCAGCTGACGGCGCAAATCACCGCCACAAGGCCGAAAATGCCCAGCCACATGCAAGTCCGGGCGAGCCCACGACAAATTTTTGTGTACATAAATAAAGTGCGGAGGTGAAGGCCGCCCCAGAGAAGTTTTTCCAAGCGGCAGGAATGCCGTAAAACGCGCCGGCCGCAAACAGGCCGGCGCGGGATCAGGACTTACTTGGTGTCCTGGATGCGTTTGACGAGGCTCTTGAGCGCCGCGTCGGTGATGAACTTGTCATAAACGGGCTTCATGGCGTTCTGGAAAGACACCTTGTCAACCTGGATAATTTCTGCGCCGCCAGCTTTGACGGTAGCCAGCGATTTTTCCTCGCGCTCATCCCACAGCTTGCGCATGTAAGGCACCGACTCCTTGGCCGCCTGGCGAATCGCCTTCTGGTCGTCAGCGCTCAGGCCGTCCCAGGTGCGCTTGGAGAACAGCAGCATCTCGGGCGCCATCGAATGCTCGGTGATCGAGTAGAACTTGGCCACTTCAAAGTGGCGCGAGCTTTCATACGATGGGTAGTTGTTTTCGGCGGCGTCGACCAGGCCGGTCTTCAGCGCGGTGTAGACCTCGCCGAAGGGCATGGGCGTCGCGTTGGCGCCCATGGCTTCGAGCAGCGAGACCCAGAGGTCCGACTGCTGGACGCGCACTTTCAGGCCTTTCGCATCGGCAAGCGAGCGAACCGGCTTTTTGACCGTGTACAGGTTGCGCGCGCCGCTGTCGTAGTACGCCAGGCCGATAAAGCCCTGGGGCGCGCACGAAGCCAGGATCTGCTCGCCGATCGGGCCGTCAAGCACGTGGCGCATGTGATCCTTGGAGCGGAACAGGAAAGGCATGGTCGGGACCTGCGTTTCGGGGCAGATGTTGTTCATCGGCGCGATGTTCACGCGCGTCATCGCCAGGGCGCCGATCTTGGTCTGCTCGATCGTGTCTTTCTCGCTGCCGAGCGCGCTGTTGTTGAACACCTTGATGCTGTGCTTGCCGTTGGTCAGCACCTTCAGGCGCTCACCCATGAACTTGACGGCCTCAACCGTGGGGTAGCCGTCGGGGTGAATATCCGACGAACGGAATTCCGTGGCAAAACCGGCCAGCGGCATTACCGCCAGGGCGGCAGCGACGGCGAACAGTGTTTTTTTAATCTTCATGTCTCATCCTCTAGGTTGGTGGTGGAAACGGGAACGGAAACTTTTTTGGTGCTTTTAATACAGGCACGCCGGCTCGGGCAGCCCACGCACGCCGGGGCGCAACGCGAACACACCACCGGCCAGCGGCTGGTCAGATAAATCGACACCTTCGGGGCGTATCGACGTCACGAACAGGGTATCCAGCCCGGCGCCGCCGAAGGCGCACATGGCGGGCTTCTTCACAGGAACGGCCAGGGAGCGGTCCAGCTTGCCGGCGGGCGTGAAGCGGTGAATGAGGCCGGCGTCATTGCCGCAGATCCAGTAGCAGCCGTCGGCGTCGACGGCCGCGCCGTCGGGCCGCCCGGGCAGCGGGTTCATGTCGATGAAAAGGCGGCGGTTCGACGGCGTGCCGGTTGTGGTGTCGTAGTCGAAGGCCCAGACCGACTGCACCGAAGGATGCGAGTCGGACAGGTACATGGTGCGGCCGTCGGGGCTGAAGGCCATGCCGTTGGGCGTGATGAAACCCTCCAGCAGCACCTTGAGGCTGTCGCCCTGGTAGCTGTAGATGCTGCCGACGCGCGCGCCGGCCGCCATGTTCATCTGCATGGTGCCGGCCAGGAAGCGCCCCTGCCGGTCGCAGCGGCCGTCGTTAAAACGCATGCCGGCCTGCGCATGGCTCACGCCGGCAAGCCGCTGAAAACCCAGCTGGCCGCCTGCCCCGGGGCTCAGGCGAAAGACACCGCTCTCGGCGCCGGCGATCCAGTCCCGCGTATTACCCAGGCGGGCGATGCAGGCGGGCATTTCAGGGGCCAGCCACTCGGTCAGTGCGGCGTTCGCCACGTTCCAGCGGCACAAACGGCGCGCCGGGATATCGACCCAATACAGCGCCTGCTCGGCAGCGTCCCAGACCGGGCTTTCGCCCACGCCGTTGCGCGCATCCAGAACCAGTTCGGCCTGCAATTCGTTCATGCCGTGCCTGCCGCTTAGTCGCCGAAAGGGCCGGCCACGACAAAGCCGCCGCCCTGGTACTGGGCCACCGGGTCCTTCAGGTCGGGCGCGGGTGTGCGGGCGTAGATGGCCTCGCGAAAGATGTCGGAGCTGTCCTTGGGCACATAGCCGATGTGGCGGGCGCGGCTGTTGTCCCACCAGGTCACGGCGTTGTCGGACATGCCGAACACAATGCTGTGGCCCAGCACCGGCGTGGTGAGGCAGGCGGTGATCAGGCGGTGCAGGTCCTCAAAGCTCAGCCAGGTGGCCAGCATGCGGCGGTCCTTGGGCTCGGCGAAGGAGGAGCCAATGCGCACGCAGGCGGTTTCAATGCCGTAGCGGTCGAAATACAGGCGCGAGAGGTCTTCGCCGAAGGCCTTGCTCAGGCCGTACAGGCCGTCGGGGCGCGGCGGGTGGTCGGCGTTGATGGTCTGGTCCTGGCGGTAAAAGCCGGTGACGTGGTTGGAGCTGGCAAAAACAATGCGCTTGACGCCGTGCTTGCGCGCCGCCTCATATAAGTTATAGGCACCCAGGATGTTGGCCTGCAGGATGGGGCCGAAAGGCCCCTCCACCGAGACGCCGCCCAGGTGGACGATGGCGTCCACGCCCTGGACCATGGTGTGCACCGCGGCGGAGTCCGCCAGGTCGGCCAGAACGACCTCTTCGCCGGCCGCGGCGGCGCCGAAGGGCTGGACGTCCGACAGGCGCAGCACCGAGCAATTGGCCTTCAGGCGCTCGCGCAGGGCCTTGCCCAAACCGCCGGCCGCGCCGGTCAGCAACAGCTTTTCATGAACTTTGATGGTCATTTTTTACGTCCGGGTCCGGTGCCGCGATAAACGCCGACAAACACTGGACTTTTTTTCGGAGTTTGTTAAAGTCAAGCTACAAATGCATCAGTCATAGGTTGTCTGATGACTCGGAATTCTCGGTTTCGCCCCCTAGCTTGTCAATGGTTTTTTAATGGACTCAAGGAAAACCCCTAGTCGCCCGGAAGCAGGCCTTACGCCTGCCTTTCACGAGGAGCTGCCGCGCGTGCGCCGGCCCCGCGGGCTGGTGGGCGAGATCGTTGAAAGCCTGGCCAGCAGCATCCGCGAGGGCCGCCTGCAGCCCGGCGAGAAACTCCCCACCGAAGCCGAAATCATGGCCCGCTTCGACGTCAGCCGCACCGTGGTGCGCGAGTCGCTGTCCAAGCTGCAGGCCTCGGGCCTGGTGGAAACCCGCCACGGCATCGGCACTTTTGTGCTGCAGCCGCAGAACGCCGGCAACTTCAAGATCACCGCCGAGGACTTCGCCACCGTGGCCGACGTGATCTCGGTGCTGGAGCTGCGCATCAGCCTGGAAACCGAGGCCGCGGGCCTGGCCGCCCAGAGGCGGACGCCGGAAAATCTCAAGGCCATGGAGGCCGCCCTGCGCGCCTTCCACGACTCCATCAGCCTGGACTCCGACGCGGTGCCGCCCGACTTCCAGTTCCACATGGAAGTGGCCCGCTCGACCGGCAACCGGCACTTCGCCGACCTGATGACCTACCTGGGCACCATGATCATCCCGCGCACCCGCGTGAACACGGCGCACAGCGCGCCCGAGGGCCGCTTCAACTACCTGCAGCGCGTCAACAGCGAGCACGAAAGCATTTACAACGCCATCCGCAACCAGGACGCCGAGGCGGCGCGCGCCGCCATGCGCACCCACCTGTCCAACAGCCGCGAGCGGCTGCGCCGGGGCAATAACGCGCACACCATGCAGCCGCCCGGGGAGCCCGCGGACACACCGGCCGCCCAGACCCTGGGTACAAACCTGGTTGCATAAAAAATCAGCGAGTTGTACGATAACTGATAAATCAGCTTTATCAACCCACTACAACACGCCCGGTATGCCCGCTTCCCAAGCCACCCAAGCCTCTCCCGTTTCCCCACCCGCCGCTTCACAAACGCCCCGCATCACCCGCGTCCAGGTGATTCCCGTGGCCGGCCAGGACAGCATGCTGCTGAACCTGAGCGGTGCGCACGGCCCCTTCTTCACCCGCAACATCCTGATCCTGACCGACAGCTCCGGCCGCACCGGCGTGGGCGAGGTTCCGGGCGGCGAGAAGATACGCAAGACCCTCAACGATGCCGCCCCCCTCATCGAAGGCCAGTCCATAGGCGACTGGAACCGCATCCTCAACACGCTGCGCACCGCCTTCGCCGACCGCGACAGCGGCGGCCGCGGCAACCAGACCTTTGACCTGCGCGTGGCCATCCACGCCGTGACCGCCGTGGAAAGCGCCCTGCTCGACCTGCTGGGCCAGTTCCTGGGTGTGCCGGTCGCGGCCCTGCTGGGCGAAGGCCAGCAGCGCGACTCGGTGGCCATGCTGGGCTACCTGTTTTATGTCGCCGACCGCAAGAAGACCGACCTGGCCTACGCGTCGGCGCCCGACGCCCAGGACGACTGGCTGCGCTTGCGCCATGAGGCCGCCATGGACGCCAAGGGCATCGTCGCGCTGGCCGAAGCCGCCTACCAACGCTACGGTTTCAAGGACTTCAAGCTCAAGGGCGGCGTGCTGCGCGGCGAGGAAGAAATGGAAGCCATCGTCGCGCTGTCCGAGCGTTTTCCCGAGGCGCGCATCACGCTGGACCCGAACGGCGGCTGGCTGCTCAAGGACGCCATCCGCATCTGCAAGGACCGCCACAAGGAACTGGCTTACGCCGAAGACCCCTGCGGCGCCGAAGGCGTGTTCTCGGGCCGTGAAGTGATGGCGGAATTCCGCCGCGCCACCGGCCTTCCCACCGCCACCAACATGATCGCCACCGACTGGCGTGAGCTCTCGCACACCATCCACCTGCAGTCGGTGGACATCCCCCTGGCCGACCCGCACTTCTGGACCATGCAGGGTTCGGTGCGCGTGGCGCAGGTCTGCCAGACCTGGGGGCTGACCTGGGGCTCGCACTCCAACAACCACTTCGACATTTCGCTGGCCATGTTCACCCACGTGGCCGCCGCCGCGCCGGGCAAGGTCACTGCGATCGACACGCACTGGATCTGGCAGGACGGCCAGCGCCTGACCAAGGCGCCGCTGCAAATCGTCAATGGCGAGGTCGCCGTGCCCAAGCAGCCCGGCCTGGGCGTGGAGCTGGACATGGCCGAGGTCGAAAAAGCCCACCAGCTCTACCTCAAGCACGGCCTGGGCGCGCGCGACGATGCCGTGGCCATGCAATACCTGATCCCGGGCTGGGCCTTCAACAACAAGATGCCCTGCATGGTGCGCTAAACACAGCGGGCTTGCGGGAAGTTAGAGGCTCCCGCAGGTCTTTTTTTGTTTTTGCCATTGGGCGTGGACGTAGCCCAGTCGGGCGCCGGGGGCGGTATACCCCGGCGCCTTTTCCACCAGCGATACCCACCCACAACCATAGCAATATCAGGAGACAAGACATGAAACGCAGAACCCTCTGCAGCCTTGCGGGCGCGACCTTGCTGGCCCTGGCCGGCACGCTGGGCGCGGGCAGCGCGGCGGCACAGACCAAACTCAAATGGGCGCACGTCTACGAGACGTCCGAGTCCTTTCACAAGCAGGCCGTCTGGGCCGCCGATGAAATCAAGAAGAAAACCAATGGCCGCTATGTGGTCGAGGTCTTCCCGGCCTCATCGCTGGGCAAGGAAACCGAGATCAACCAGGGCCTGACACTGGGCACGGTGGACATCATCTACACCGGCGCCGCCTTTGCCGGCCGCGCCTACCCGCCGCTGTCGATTGCCGCCGCGCCTTTTGTGTTTCGCGACTACAACCACTTCCAGGCTTTCCGCAACGGCCCCATCTTCCAGGAACTGGCCCAGGGTTATGCAAGCAAGACCGGCGGCCAGCACATCGCGGGCTACACCTATTACGGCCTGCGCCACATGACCTCTAACAAGGTCATCTTCAAGCCCGAGGACATGAAGGGCCTCAAGCTGCGTGTGCCCGATGCGCCGCTGTTCGTGATGTTCCCCAAGGCGGTCGGCGCCAACCCCACGCCCATCGCCTTTGCCGAGGTCTACCTGGCACTGCAGAACGGCACCGTCGATGCGCAGGAAAACCCGTTGCCGACCATCGAGGCCAAGAAGTTTTATGAAGTGCAGAAGTACATCACGCTGACGGGCCACATCACCGAATCGCTGGTGACCGCCGTCTCGGGCTCGGTCTGGTCCAAGCTCAGCGACGCCGACAAGAAGATATTCGACCAAGTGCTGTGGGAAGCGTCCAGCCGCGCCAGCCAGGACATCGTCGACGCGGAAAACCGCTTGGTTGCCGAGTTCGAGAAAAAGGGCAAGACCGTCAACAAGGTGGACCGCGCGCCTTTCGCGGCCGCCGTGCTGCCTTCGCTGACCGCCGCCGACGCACCTTGGCCCAAGAGCCTGTACGAGCGCATCCAGGCCATCAAGTAGGCGGGAAGGAAGCCCCATGAAACGCCGTTCCCTTATCCAGTCCATGCTGGCCGGTGCCGCCCTGCCCGCCTGGGCCCAAGGCGCATGGCCTTCGGCCAAGCCCGTGGTCATCGTCGTGCCCTTTCCCGCGGGCGGCTCCACCGACATGGTGGCGCGTGCACTCGCGCTGCAGCTGCAGGCCAGGCTGGGCGGTAGCTTCGTCGTCGACAACCGGCCGGGCGCTACCGGCACCATAGGCGCCGGCCAGGTCAAGCGCGCGCCCGCCGACGGCTACACGCTGCTGGTGTCCTCGCTGGGCGCTTTTGTCGTCGCGCCGCACCTGCTCAAGGGCGTGCCCTATGACGCCACCAAGGACTTCGACTACATCAGCGTGCCGGTGCAGGCGCCCAATGTGCTGGTCGCCAATGCCGCGCGGCCCGAACGCAGCCTGGACGATGTGCTGGCGCTGCTGCGCAAAACGCCGGGCAAGGTCTCGTTCGCGAGTTCGGGCAACGGTTCGTCCGACCACCTGTCGGCCGAGCTCTTCTGGCAGCAGTCCAAAACCGAAGGCGTGCACGTGCCCTACAAGGGCGGCGCCCCGGCGGTCAACGACCTGCTGGGCAACCAGGTCGACTTCTCGTTCCAGAACGTCAATGCCGTGCTGCCGCACATACGCGCGGGCAAGCTGCGCGCCATCGCCGTCACCGGCGACAAACGCTCGCCCGTGCTGCCCGACGTGCCGACCCTGGCCGAGGCCGGCGTGAAGGGTGCCGAGGTGTATTCGTGGCAAGGCATGGCCGCGCCCAAAGGCTTGCCTGCCGCTACCAAGAAGGCAATTAGCGACGCGGTGGTTGCCGCCATGCAGGACCCTGAACTCAAAAAACGCATGCTGGACCAGGGACTGGAAGTCGTCGCCAGCACGCCCGAAGAATTCACCGCCTTCCAGCTGCGTGAATGGGCGCGCTGGAAGACCTTGATAGAGACCCGCCGCATCACCGCCGATTGAGGCGCCGGGCCCTGCCCCCAAAAACCATGTCCTCACCTTCTCCCCGGCGGCTGCGCATCGCCGCCATAGGCGCGGGCCTCGGGTCCGCGCCGCATTTCCACAGCCTGCGGGACCTGGCCGGCGAAGCCGAGCTGGTTTATGTTTATGGCCGCAGCGCCGAACGGCTGGTGGGTGTGCAAGTGCCCACCGGCACGCGCAAGACCACGCGGCTGGAAGACATCCTCGAAGATTCCGACCTTGAAGCCGTGCTGGTGCTGACGCCGCCCAACACGCATCTTGAGATCGTGCGGCGCGCCGCGCGCGCGGGCAAACATGTGCTGGTCGAAAAGCCGCTGGAGATAGACCTGAACCGCGCCAACGCACTGGTCGAGTGCTGCGAGCAGGCCGGCGTCACGCTGGCCGTGATGCTGCAGCACCGCCTGCGCGAAGCGGCGGTAGCGCTGCGCGCCTTGATGGCTTCGGGCGAGCTGGGACAGCTCGTGAGCGCCAGCGCAACTGTGCGCTGGTGGCGGCCGCAAAGTTACTACGACGAACCCGGGCGCGGCACGCTGGCGCGTGACGGCGGCGGCGTGCTGATCACGCAGGCCATACACACGCTGGATCTGCTGCTGGATTTGATCGGCATGCCGGCACGCGTGACCGGCGCAGCGAGCACCAGTGCCGTGCACCGCATGGAAGGCGAGGACACGGCCGCCGCGCTGCTGCATTACCAAAGCGGCGCGGTGGCGGTGCTGCAAGCCACGACGGCGGCCTACCCGGGCTTTCCCGAGCGCATCGAACTCAACTTCACGCGCGGCACGGCGACGCTCGAAGGTGGCGAAATGCGGGCCGCTTTCCAGGACGGCAGGAGCGTGAGCGCCGGCGGTCGCCAGGCTTCGGGCGGCGGCGCGGACCCCATGGCCTTCGACCACGCCGCGCACAAAACCGTGCTGCAGGATTTCATACGCGCGGTGAAAACCGGCACGACGCCCGCCGTCAGCGGACGCTCCGCACTGGGTGTGCAACAAGTGATAGAAGCCGTCATGGCATCGTCACGATCCGGCGCCGCGGAGGCCTTGCATTCGCAAGCAATTCTTCCCATGATGTAGCTGCGGGGCCGTCGTCCAGACGTGGCGGGCATGTGCAGCTATAAAACTCGTAGCAGTCAGGAAATTGCGTTATATTTGGTCCCGACGATAGAAGCTTTTTGCTTAACGACTACCTGTGACCGGATTGTGACCGAGGAGATGAGCTGATGAGCGCCAAAGAAAATGCAGCGGTAGGCCAGCTACTTGAATTGCTGGAAGCACGCTACGCATTGCGCGTGTTGTGGGCGCTCAAAGACGGCCATCCCCAGACCTTTCGCCTGCTGCAGGACAGCGTCGGCAACATCACGCCCAACACCCTCAACACCCGCATCAAGGAATTGCGCGCGGCCGGCCTGATCGGCCACGGCAATGAAGGCTACATCGTCACCACGCTGGGCGCCGACCTGCTCAAGCGCCTGAATGACCTGCAGGCCTTCGCCGGCAAATGGGTGCTCAGCCAGGCCAAAAAACCCAAGCCCTGAACTTCGCCGGTTCCACAAAAAAGCGGCCACCTGGTCGCTTTTTTCATGGCGGGCTGCGCCCTCCCCCTAGTCCACCGCGGCGCCCGACCGCCTCACCGCATCGCCCCACAGCGTCATATTGCTCGCGATGTGTTTGGCCAATTCTTCCGGCGTGCCGGGCGCGACCTCGGCGCCGCGCGACTGCAATTGCGCGCGCAACTCGGGATCGGCCAGTGCCTTGTGGATCGCGTCATTCAGCCGGTTGACGATGGGGCGCGGCGTTCCGGCCGGCACAAAAATCGCGTCCCATGCGCTGACGTCGAAGCCTGGCAGGCCCGACTCCGCGATGGTGGGCAGCTCGGGCCAGCCCGCGACGCGCGTGGCCGTGGTCACCGCCAGCGGCTTGACGCGCCCGCCCTTGGCCTGGGGCGCGGCATTGGGCATCACCTCGATCATCATGTCGACCTGCCCGCCCATCAGGTCGGTCATGGCCTGCGCGCCGCCGCGGTAGGGAATGTGCACCACCGCTAGGCCCGCGCGCGACTTGTAGATCTCGCCGGCCAGGTGCGAAGTCGTGCCGTTGCCGGCCGAGCCGAAGGTGTATTTGCCCGGATTGGCCTTGAGCAGTTTGGTGAGCTCGGCCATGGAGTTGACCTGCAGCGTGGGCCGCACCACCACCATGGCCGCGATGCGCGTGAGCTGGCTCACCGGTTCGAAGTCGCGCACGCTGAAACCCGGCGACTTGTAGATCGCATGGTTGATGGCATGCGTGCCGTTGGTGCCGTAGAGCAAGGTGTAGCCGTCGGCCGGCGCCTTGGCCGCGGCCGCGCTGCCCACGTTGCCGCCGGCACCGCCCAGGTTTTCCACCACGATGGGCTGGCCCAGTTCCTTGGCCGCGCGCAGCATCACCAGGCGCGCCAGTGTGTCGCCACCGCCGCCGGCCGGAAAGGGCACGACCAGCTTGATGGGTTTGTTGGGATAAGTCACTGCCGGCTGGGCCTGGGCGGCAGGTGCCATCAGGGCTAGCGCGGCCACTACGGCGGCATGAGCCAGCAGCAGGCGGCGAAGCCAAAAAGCCGACGGCGGCGAGCAATGGGGCATATGGCAGAGCAGCAAATTCATCGTGTCTCCTGGGAAATATGTACGCCGGGACAAGGCATAAAATTCTTAGTCATCTTATTTTATTGCACGCAATAACATCAACAAATAGCTAGTTAACCCTAGGTCACGCTATTTTTGCATGCAATAATTTGAAAACCATTCCACCAGAATCCCCGCATGTCCTCGCAGATCGACTACACCACCCACGAATTGAGGCGAAGAATCCTCAGCGGCCAGGCCGCGCCCGGCGAACGCATGGTGGAACTCGAGCTTTCCGCCCAGCTGGCCGTCTCGCGCACACCCATACGCATTGCGCTCGGCGAGCTTGAAAAGGAAGGCCTGCTGGAGCGCCTGCCGACGCGCGGCTTTCGCGTGCGGCAGTTCAGTGTGGACGAAATCGCCAACGCTGTCGATGTGCGCGGCGTGCTCGAAGGCATGGCGGCGCGGCAGGCGGCCGAGCGCGGCATCAGCCCCGAGACCCAGGCAGAGCTGCGGGCCTGCATCGCTGAGGGCCGGCTGCTGCTGGAGAAAGCCGCCGCCGCCGGCCATGTAATCGACGCGGCCCGCTGGGTACCCATGAATGCGCGCTTTCACGCCGCGCTGGTGGACGCCGCCGGCAACAGCACGCTGGTTTCGGCCCTTGCGCATGTGAGCAAAACTCCCATGGCCGGCGCCGGCGCGCTGAGCCTGAACGGCTCGCTGCCGCTGCTGGAGTTCGGCTTCATCCAGCGCGCCCAGAGCGACCACGAGGACGTGCTGGCCGCCCTGCTGGCCGGCGAAGGCGCGCGCGCCGAGGCGCTGATGCGCGAACACGCCCACCGCAGCCGGGACAACAAGCGCGAACTCATGGCGCGCCTGCAAAAACGCGCGGCAGCGTAAGTCATCCCCTCGCCGGCCAGCGTGCCGCCCAGGGCTCCAGCGGCACGCGTGCCGCATTGCACACATAGCTGATCGCGTGGTACCAGCCGGCCAGCATCAGCAGTTCTATGAGCTGGGGCGGCGACCACAGGCCTGCCAGTTCCTGCCATAGCGCATCGCTCACCGTGCTGCTGTCGTGCAACTCATCGACCAGTTGCAGCAAGAGCCTGTCGCGCTGCGCCAGGCCCCGGCCACCGGAGGCCGGATCGGCAATCGCGGCCGTGTCCGCGTCGCTGAAGCCCGCCGTCCGGCCGAAGGCGCTGACATGCACACCCCATTCATACTCGGCCCCGCAGCGCGCGCAGACGCGGTTGATCACCAGCTCGCGGTCGCGCAGGGACAGGCTGGCGCTGGTGCCGAGCAGATACCCGCCCCATGAAGGCATGCGCTCCAGCAGTTTGGGGTTGACGGCCAGCACACGAAACAACGCCAGCACGTTGGGCGCGGCGGGCGGCGTGATTTTCTTGAGCAGCGCGTCCTGCTCCGGGGTGTAAGGCGGCTCCAGCGGCGCGATGCGCGGCGGGGCTGCGGTGGCGTTTGTCATTTGGGCCATGGTGATAGGTTTCCTGTTGTGTAGAGGGATCAGGGCTTCAATTCGCTACGGATTCCGTAGCGTGCGACAACTATATCGCTACGCATTCCGTAGCAACCGTCGCGGACACGACAGGTGCAGCCCCTACAATCCGGGGCATGACTTCCACGCTACCCCTTCCCGGCAAACCGGTCCGCGGCTCCGCCACGGGCCGGCCCGTGATGGCGCTGCTGGACCTGCTGGGCCGCCGCGGCACGCTGCGGCTGCTGTGGGAGCTGCGCGACGGGCAGGCGCAAAATTTCCGGCAATTGGCAGCAAGCGCCGGAAACATGTCGCCTTCGGTCATGAACGACCGGCTCAAGGAGTTGCGCGAAGCGCGGCTGGTCGAACTCGGGAGCGGCGGCTACGGCCTCACCGCCACGGGCAGCGGCCTGCTGCACAAGCTCAAACCGCTCCACCAGTGGGCAGAAGAATGGGCCGCCCAGGACGCATAAGCCAAGCCGGCCGCCCTGCCCCCCGGCGGCCAAAACTTTCGTAGCCAAAACTGAAGCCCTTGTCTTGAAAAGGGCTTTGCCATCCCCAGTTGGGAACCTTACCAACACCAACCCTGTTGCCTCGCATGTCTGAAAACACACAACCCGAACAAAATCAAAACCTTAGCGGTGAACCCAGCCCTGAAGAACTGGAAGCGGCGCAGGCCGCCAACGAGTTTGACGCGCTGACCGTGGCCCAGGCCGAAGTCGCCACGCTGCAGGCCAAAAACACCGAGCTGGCCGACAGCTACCTGCGCGCCAAGGCCGAGACCGAAAACGCCCGCCGCCGTGCCGACGAGGACGTGGCCAAGGCCCGCAAGTTCGCGCTGGAGAGTTTTGCCGAAAGCCTGCTGCCGGTGGCCGACAGCCTGGAAGCCGGCCTGGCCATCAAGGAAGCCACGCCCGAGCAGATCCGCGAAGGCGCCGAAGCCACGCTCAAGCAGCTCAAGAGCGCGCTCGAGCGCAACAAGGTGGTGGCCATAGATCCCCCCGCCGGCACCAAGTTCGACCCCGCCCAGCACCAGGCCATCAGCATGGTGCCGGCCGACCAGGAAGCCAACACCGTGGTCAGCGTGCTGCAAAAAGGCTATCTGATCGCCGAGCGCGTGCTGCGCCCCGCGCTGGTCACGGTGGCAGCCCCCAAATAAACAAACGAATGCAAAAACATGTTGAGGCCCTTGAAGCCCATCAACTTACCCACAAGTTATCAACATAGTCATTCACAGCGGCCAGGAAGAAACCCCGGCCACACCACTTTTCATCTTCACGAATCAAAAAAGCAGGAGTAAATATCATGGGAAGAATCATCGGCATTGACCTGGGCACCACCAACAGCTGCGTGTCCATCATGGAGGGCAACACGCCCCGCGTGATCGAGAACTCGGAAGGCGTGCGCACCACCCCTTCCATCGTGGCTTACCAGGAAGACGGCGAAGTGCTGGTCGGTGCGTCCGCCAAGCGCCAGGCCGTGACCAACCCCAAGAACACGCTGTACGCCGTCAAGCGCCTGATCGGCCGCAAGTTCAGCGAAAAAGAAGTCCAGAAGGACATCTCCTTGATGCCTTATTCCATCGTGGCCGCCGACAACGGTGACGCCTGGGTGGAAGTGCGCGGCAAGAAGATCTCGGCCCAGCAAGTCAGCGCCGATATCCTGCGCAAGATGAAGAAGACCGCCGAAGACTACCTCGGCGAACCGGTCACCGACGCCGTGATCACCGTCCCCGCCTACTTCAACGACGCGCAGCGCCAGGCCACCAAGGACGCCGGCCGCATCGCCGGCCTGGACGTCAAGCGCATCATTAACGAGCCCACCGCCGCTGCATTGGCCTTCGGCCTGGACAAGCAGGAAAAGGGCGACCGCAAGATCGCCGTGTATGACCTGGGCGGCGGTACCTTCGACATCTCCATCATCGAGATCGCAGACGTCGATGGTGAAAAGCAGTTCGAAGTGCTGTCCACCAACGGCGACACCTTCCTGGGCGGCGAGGACTTCGACCAGCGCGTCATCGACTACATCGTGGCCGAGTTCAAGAAAGACAGCGGCATCGACCTGTCCAAGGACGTGGTCGCCCTGCAGCGCCTGAAGGACTCCGCCGAAAAAGCCAAGATCGAGCTGTCCAACAGCCCGCAGACCGAAGTCAACATTCCCTACATCGCGCACGACCCCGCGACCGGCCCCAAGCACCTGCTGGTCAAGCTGACCCGCGCCAAGCTCGAAAGCCTGGTCGACGAGCTGATCGAGCGCACCATTGCCCCTTGCCGCGTGGCCATGAAGGATGCAGGCGTCAGCGCCTCCGACATCCATGACGTAATCCTGGTCGGCGGCCAGACCCGCATGCCCAAGGTGCAGGAAAAGGTCAAGGAGCTGTTCGGCAAGGAGCCGCGCAAGGACGTGAACCCCGACGAAGCCGTGGCCGTGGGCGCCGCCATCCAGGGCCAGGTGCTGTCCGGCGACCGCACCGACGTGCTGCTGCTCGACGTCACCCCGCTGTCCCTGGGCATTGAAACCATGGGCGGCGTGATGACCAAGATGATCAAGAAGAACACGACCATCCCGACCAAGTTCGCGCAGACCTTCTCGACCGCCGAGGACAACCAGCCAGCCGTGACCATCAAGGTGTTCCAGGGCGAACGCGAAATCGCCTCGGGCAACAAGGCGCTGGGCGAGTTCAACCTCGAGGGCATCCCGCCGGCCGCGCGCGGCACGCCGCAGATCGAAGTGTCTTTCGACATCGACGCCAACGGCATCCTGCACGTGGGCGCCAAGGATAAGGGCACCGGCAAGGAAAACAAGATCACCATCAAGGCCAACTCCGGTTTGTCCGAAGCTGAAATCCAGCAGATGGTGAAGGATGCCGAGCTCAACGCCGAAGAAGACAAGAAGAAGGTCGAGTTCGTGACCGCCAAGAACAACGCCGAAGCCATGGTGCACAGCGTGAAAAAATCGCTGGGCGAATACGGCGACAAGCTCGAAGCCGGCGAGAAGGAAAAGATCGAGACCGCCATCAAGGACATGGAAGAGGCGCTCAAGGGCGACGACAAGGCCGCCATCGACGCCAAGAACACGGCCCTGATGGAAGCCAGCCAGAAGCTCGGCGAAAAAATGTATGCCGACATGCAGGCTTCGCAAGCGGCCGCTGGTGGCGACGCGGGCGCGGCAGGCGCGGCGCAGGCGGAAGCCAAGCCGGCCGACGACAATGTCGTGGACGCTGAAGTCAAGGAAGTCAAAAAAGGCTGAGCGCCCTAAGGCAACAAGCCCCGCATTGGCGCGATAACTGCATGCAAAGGCAGGCGGCACAGGCGGATGCAAAAGGCGGAAACCAGGAGCAATCCCGGCTTTCCGCTTTTGCGCATCTGCCGCCACCCGCGAATGCCCGGATGGACCGCCTGCCTGACGAGACCGATCAACGAAGACCCTGAGCTGCCATGGCCACCAAAAAAGACTATTACGACGTACTGGGCGTTCCCAAGAACGCCAGTGACGAGGACATCAAGAAAGCGTATCGCAAGCTCGCGATGAAGCACCACCCCGACCGCAACCAGGGGGACGCATCCAAGGTCGCCGAGGAAAAATTCAAGGAGGCCAAAGAGGCCTACGAGATGCTCTCCGACGAGAACAAACGCGCGGCCTACGACCAGTACGGCCACGCGGGCGTGGACCCGAATATGCGCGGCGGCCCCGGCGCCGAGGGCTTCGGCGGCTTTGCCGAGGCCTTTGGCGACATCTTCGGCGACGTGTTCGGCGGCCAGCGCGGCGGCCAGCAACGCGGCGGGCGCCAGGTCTACCGCGGCGGCGACCTCAGCTACGCCATGGAAATCACGCTCGAGGAAGCGGCCCATGGCAAGGAAGCGCAGATCCGCATCCCGAGCTGGGACGACTGCAACACCTGCCACGGCAGCGGCGCCAAGCCCGGCACCAAGGTGGTGACCTGCACCACCTGCCACGGCCACGGCGTGGTGCAGATGCGCCAGGGCTTTTTCAGCGTGCAGCAGACCTGCCCGCAGTGCAAGGGCACGGGCAAGCTGATCCCCGAACCCTGCGTGAGCTGTCACGGCGTGGGCAAGACCAAGAACAACAAGACGCTGGAAGTGAAAATTCCCGCGGGCATAGACGACGGCATGCGCATACGCTCGACCGGCAACGGCGAGCCCGGCACCAATGGCGGCCCGCCCGGCGACCTCTACATCGAGATCCGCCTGAAGAAGCACGACATCTTCGAGCGCGACGGCGACGACCTGCATTGTGCCGTGCCCATCAGCTTCACCACGGCCGCGCTGGGCGGCGAGATCGAAGTGCCGACCCTGGCCGGCAAGGCCGCCATCGACATCCCCGAAGGCACCCAGGCCGCCAAGCAGTTCCGCCTGCGCGGCAAGGGCATCAAGGGCGTGCGCTCCAGCTATCCCGGCGACCTGTACTGCCACATCACCGTGGAAACGCCGGTCAAGCTGACCGAGCACCAGCGCAAGCTGCTCAAGGAGCTCGACGAGTCGCTGAAAAAAGGCGGCGCCAAACATTCGCCCAGCGAAGAAGGCTGGGCCGACAAACTGAAGAGCTTCTTCAGCGCCTGAACTTTTTTTGCTCAACCCCCAAAATGCCGGACCTGTTCCGGCATTTTTTATGCCCGGCCGAAAAGACGCGGGTGTTGTTTTTGCCAACAAGACGCACACCCTGTCACAGGCCTGTCGTCATCACGCGCCTACGATCAGCCTTTTTAACTCAGGAAAATAAAATGACCGTCTCGACCCGCAAGGCCTTCAGCTTCAAGCAAGGTAGCTTGCTCGCCCTCGTCTGCAGCAGCGTGCTGCTGGCCGCCTGCTCCTCTTCGGGCACGCCTTCGCAAGCCGGCCTCTCCACCCTGGACGGCAAGGCACCGCTGGTCATCGCCCACCGCGGCGCTTCAGGCTACATCCCTGAAGAAACGCTGGAAGCCTATGTGCGCGCCATCGAACTCGGCGCCGACGTGATCGAGATGGACCTGATCGTGACCAAGGACGGCGTGCTGATGATGCGCCACGACCCCAACCTGGCCTTCAGCACCGACGTAGCCAAGCACCCCGAATTCGCCTCGCGCAAGAAGACCATCAAGGTCGACGGCGAGACGCAGACCGGCTGGTTCAGCGACGACTTCACGCTGGCTGAAATCCGCACCCTGGGCGCGATCTCGACCGATGCCGAGCGCCCGCAGCAGTTCAACGGCCAGTACAAGGTGCCGACCTTCCAGGAAGTCGTGGACCTGGCCAAGGCCCAGTCCATCAAGACCGGCCGCACCATTGCCATCTACCCTGAAACCAAGAACCCGAGCTACTTCCGCGAGCGCGGCCTGCCGATGGAAGACAAGCTGATCGCCATCATCAATGCCGCCGGCTGGAACAGCAAGACCGCACCCATCTACGTGCAGTCCTTTGAACCGGGCAGCCTCAAGTACATGAAAAGCAAGGGCCTGAACACGCGCCTGATCCAGCTCATAGACGGCGACGGCATAGACCCCAAGACCGGCAATGTGACCTTTGCCCTGCCCAGCGACCGTCCCTATGACTGGACCCTGGCCGGCGACAAGCGCTTCTTCGACGCCATGGTCACACCCGCGGGCCTGGCCGAAATCAAGACTTATGCCGACGGCATTGGCCCCTGGAAGCGCTACATCATCAGCACCAAGGGCACGATAGGCGCCGACGGCAAGCAGGTCGACATCAACGGCGACGGCAAGCTCAACGACGCCGACTCGACCTCGCTGCCCGCGACCAGCCTGGTGGCTGACGCGCACAAGGCGGGCCTGTTTGTCCACCCCTTCACCTTCCGCAATGAGCGCCGCCGCCTGGCCGCCGACTACCAGGGTGACCCCAAGGCCGAGTACCTGGCCTTCTACCGCGCCGGCGTGGACGGCGTGTTCACCGACTTCACCGACACCGCCATCGCTGCGCGCACGCAGTACCTGAAGGAAGCCGGCCGCTAAGCCCCCCTTATACGACGCGAGCCGCCTGCGCTCCCTTTGGGGGCCGGGCGGCTTTTTCTTTGGGGTTGCGAGTGCCCGGGTTTTCTCAAAATGAAACATCTTGCGGGCCGTGCTCCTGGGTGACTGGCTTATAGTGCCTTACGCAGCGCAACGCGCCTTCGCCCACCTCCAACACAAGCCCTCTCACCATGAAAACCAAAGCCGCCGTCGCCTGGAAATCAGGCCAACCCCTGACCATTGAAACCGTGGACCTGCAAGGCCCCAAGTTCGGCGAAGTGCTCGTCGAGATCAAGGCCACCGGCATCTGCCACACCGACTACTACACGCTCTCGGGCGCCGACCCCGAAGGCATCTTCCCGGCCATCCTGGGCCATGAAGGCGCGGGCATCGTGGTCGACGTCGGCCCCGGCGTGACCACGCTCAAAAAAGGCGACCACGTCATCCCGCTCTACACGCCCGAATGCCGGCAGTGCAAGTTCTGCCTCTCGCGCAAAACCAATCTGTGCCAGCTGATTCGCGGCACGCAAGGCAAGGGCCTGATGCCCGACGCCACCAGCCGCTTCAGCCTGGACGGCAAGCCCATCTTCCACTACATGGGCACCAGCACCTTCAGCAACTACACCGTCGCGCCCGAAATCTCGCTGGCCAAAATCCGTGAAGACGCGCCCTTCGACAAGGTCTGCTACATAGGCTGCGGCGTGACCACCGGCATAGGCGCGGTGCTCTTTACCGCCAAGGTCGAAGCCGGCGCCAACGTCGTGGTGTTCGGCCTGGGCGGCATAGGCCTCAATGTGATCCAGGGCGCGAAGATGGTGGGCGTCGACAAGATCATAGGCGTGGACATCAACCCCACGCGCCAGGAAATGGCGCGCAAATTCGGCATGACCCACTTCATCAACCCGAAAGACACCGAGAACGTGGTCGACGCCATCGTGCAGCTGACCGACGGCGGCGCCGACTACAGCTTTGAATGCATAGGCAACACCAAGGTCATGCGCCAGGCGCTGGAATGCACCCACAAGGGCTGGGGCCGCAGCATCATCATCGGCGTGGCCGAAGCCGGCGCCGAGATCAGCACCCGGCCCTTCCAGCTGGTCACCGGCCGCAAATGGGAAGGCTCGGCCTTCGGCGGCGCGCGCGGCCGCACCGATGTGCCCAAGATCGTCGACTGGTACATGGAAGGCAAGATCAACATCGACGACCTGATCACCCACACCATGCCGCTGGAGGACATCAACAAGGGCTTTGATTTGATGAAAAGCGGCGAGTCCATCCGCGGCGTGGTCCTGTATTAAGGTAAGCCCCCACGGTCGCTCACTTCGTGTAGCTCCCTGCCCCCCGAGGGGGCCGCTGCGCCTGCGGTCTGGCAAAGCCAGTCCCGCGGCCCCTGCTTGAAAAGAAGAAGATGACCACACAACCTGAACTCCTCAGCGAACACGGCTGCTTCGGCGGCCTGCAGCGCTTTTACCAGCACGGCTCGCGCGAGATCGGCCTGCCCATGCGCTTTTCGGTCTTCCTGCCGCCGCAGGCCCTGGCCGGCAACAAGGTGCCCTTCCTGGTCTACCTCGCCGGCCTGACCTGCACCGAAGAGACCTTCATGATCAAAGCGGGTGCCCAGCGCCTGGCGGCCGAACTGGGCCTGGCCCTGGTCGCGCCCGACACCAGCCCGCGCGGGGCAGGCATTGCCGGCGAGGCCGAGAGCTGGGACTTTGGCGTGGGCGCAGGCTTTTACCTCGATGCCACGCAAGCACCGTGGTCACGGCACTACCGCATGGAGAGCTATATCACGGCAGAGCTGCTGCCGCTGCTGGCCGACGCCCTGCCGCTGGATGCGGGCCGCGTCGGCCTCTTTGGCCATTCCATGGGCGGCCACGGCGCGCTGACACTCGCGCTCAGGCATCCGGACCTGTTCAAATCGGTCTCGGCCTTTGCGCCCATCTGCGCACCCAGCCAGTGCCCCTGGGGGCGCAAGGCCTTCACTGGCTATCTCGGCAGCGACGAATCAAACTGGATCGCGCATGACGCCACCGCCTTGATGAAGCTCATGCCCGCGACACCCTACCCTGGGGGCATACGCATAGACCAGGGCCTGGCCGACAAATTCCTCGCCGAACAGCTGTACCCCGAACTGTTTGAAGCCGCCTGCGCCAAGGCCGGCCAGCCGCTGGAACTGCACCGCCATGCGGGCTACGACCACGGCTATTACTTCATCGCGAGCTTCATGGCCGAACACCTGAACCACCATGCACGGCAGCTGGGTTTGGCTGCCCAGGCTTAAGGACCGCATAAGCCCACGACCCATACAATGCAGCGCTATGCCGCTGCAACCCGCGCCCACCTCCCAGCCTCTCGCATCTCCCAACCAACACAGCCGCGGCATGCGACCGCTGTGGCTGGTGGTGCTGGCCAGCATCTGGATCGCCACCGTGTGTAACGTGGCGCTGTGGCGCGAGCTGTCCCGCCTGCCGGGCCTCAGCGGCGGCCAGGCCGCCGTCATCAGCATCGCGCTGGTGCTGGTGATCACGCTGGCCACCACCGCCCTGCTCAGCCTGCTGGCCTGGCGCTGGACGCTCAAGCCGGCCATCACCCTGTTCCTGCTCTCGGCGGCCTTCGGCGCCTACTTCATGATGGCCTACGGCGTGGTCATCGACAAGACCATGATGGTCAACACCCTGCAGACCGACCTGCGCGAAACCCGCGACCTGCTGAACTGGCGGCTGCTGGCCACGGTGCTGGTGCTGGCGGTGCTGCCGCTGGTGCTGCTGTGGCGGCAAAAAGTCAGACGGGCCAGCGCCGCGCGGCAGCTGCTGGGCAACTTCGCCACGCTGGCCGGCGCCTCTGTGCTGTTGGTGCTGGTGGTGTTCCTGTTTTTCCAGAGCATTGCCTCGGTCATGCGCAACTACACCCATGTGCGCTACCTGATCAATCCGCTCAATTCCTTTTACGCGCTGGGCTCCATCGCGGCCAAGCCTTTCCAGCGCGATGAATCCGTGGTGTTGCCGCTGGGCGAAGACGCCAAACTGGGCGCCAACTACAGCGCGCAAACCAGGCCGCCGCTGTTGCTGCTGGTGCTGGGCGAGACGGCGCGCAGTGGCAATTTTTCGCTCAACGGCTACAGCCGCCCCACCAACCCGCTGCTGGCCAAAGAGAACGTGGTGAGCCAGCGCAACGCCTGGTCCTGCGGCACCAGCACGGCCGCCTCCGTGCCCTGCATGTTTTCCCATTTCGGGCGCGAGGCCTATGACTCGCGGCCGGCCAACTACGAAGGCCTGCTCGACGTGCTGCAGCGCGCGGGCCTGGCCGTGCTCTGGATAGACAACCAGTCGGGTTGCAAGGGCGTGTGCGACCGGGTGCCCAACGTCAACACGGTGCAGCTCCAGATACCCGGCCTGTGCGACAGCGGCGAATGTTTTGACGAGGTGATGCTGCGCGGCATTGACGAGCGCATCGCCGCGCTGCCGGCCGAACGCCGCGCCAGGGGCGTGGTGGTGGTGATGCACCAGATGGGTGGCCACGGCCCGGCCTATTACAAACGCTCGCCGCAGGCCGTCAAAAAATTCCTGCCCGAGTGTGCCGACAACGCGCTGCAAAGCTGCAGCAAGGAAGGCCTCGTCAATGCCTACGACAACAGCATCGTCTACACCGACCAGCTGCTGGCCTCGTCCATCCAGTGGCTCAAGGCGCAGGAAGCGCGCAGCGCGCCCGCCCTGCTCTACCTGGCTGACCACGGCGAATCGCTGGGCGAAAACAACCTCTACCTGCACGGCATGCCCTACGGCATCGCGCCCGACGTGCAAAAGCGCGTGCCCTGGATCACCTGGCTGTCGCCCGGCTTCGAGCAGCGCAGCAAGCTGAGCACGGCCTGCCTCAAGCAGCAACTCGATGCGCCTGTCAGCCACGACAACTACTTTCATTCGGTGCTGGGCCTGATGAACGTGCAAACCAGCGTCTACAAGCCCGCGCTCGACATCTACGCACACTGCACCAAACCCTGAGCACTTTCTCAGCACCGTTCAACCATCACCGGATGCCATGTAGGGCTTTAAAGGCCCGCCATGCAAGCGCTTGGTGATGGATCTAATATTCACATTTCATCTCAATAACAATTCTCTTATGCAAGGGTTGAATATGAATATTCGCAAGGCCGTCGCCTCCGCACTCCTTCTCACACTCGCTTTCGGCGCCAGCGCCGCCGACCTGCTGGACACCGTCAAGCAGCGCGGCACGCTCAAGGTGGCCCTCGAAGGCACTTATCCTCCGTTCAACTTCAAGGAAGGCGGCCAGCTTGCCGGCTTTGAAGTCGAGCTGGCCAATGCCCTGGCGCAAAAGCTGGGCGTGAAGGCTGAGTTCTCGACCAGCGAATGGAGCGCCATCCTGGCCGGCCTGCAGGCCGGCAAGTACGACGTGGTGATCAACCAGGTCGGTATCACCGACAAACGCAAGGAGACTTTTGATTTCTCCGAGCCTTACACCATCTCCGCGCCGCAGCTGATCATCCGCAAGGATGAAAAGCGCGAGTTCAAGTCGCTGGCCGACCTCAAGGGCAAAAAGCTGGGCCTGGGCCAGGGCACCAACTACGCCGACATCGCCAAGAAGGTGGGCGGCATAGACGTCAAGACCTATCCCGGCGCGCAAGAGTATTTGCAGGACCTGGCACTGGGCCGCATCGACGCGGCGCTCAACGACAGCCTCTTGATCCCCTACATCGTCAAGCAGACCAAGTTGCCGCTCAAACCCGGTGCCCCTGTCGGCGATCTCGAAAAATCCGGCATCCCCTTCGTCAAGAACAACCCCAAGTTCAAGGCCGCCCTCGACAAGGCGCTGGCCGACCTGCAAGCCGACGGCAGCTTCGCCAAAATTTCGACGAAGTGGTTTGACCGCGACGTGAGCAAGCCGCCTGTCGCAAAGTAATCGAAGTAACATCGATCCAGCCGCGCGCCGCTATCGGCAGGCGCCTGACACCCCGGCTCGCGAGCCGGGGTTTTTATTTGTGGAGACTTCCCATGGATTTATCTGGCTTGACCGCCCTGCTGCGCGACGCCTTGCCGCTGATGCTCAAGGGCGCGGGATGGACGTTGCTGCTGGCTGTGGCTTCGATTTTTTTCGGCGCCATCGTCGGTACCTTTGTGGCCATCACGCGGCTGGCCAAGGTGCCGGGGCTGTCGCAGTTCGCGGCGCTGTACGTCAGCTGCATGCGCGGCACGCCGCTGCTGGTGCAGCTCTTTGTCATCTACTTCGGCCTGCCCAGCATAGGCATACAGTTCGACCCCATCACGGCCGGCATCCTGGGCCTGAGCCTGAACGTAGGCGCCTACCTGTCGGAAACAATTCGCGGCGCGATCAACGGCGTGGAGCACGGCCAGTGGAACGCGGCCCGCAGCCTGGGCCTCACGCAGGTGCAAACCCTGCGTTACGTGATTGGCCCGCAGGCCTTGAGGCTGGCCGTGCCCAGCCTGTCCAACAGCTTGATCAGCCTGATCAAGGACACCTCCCTGGTCTCGGTGATCGCCGTCGGCGAACTGATGCTCGCGACCAAGGAAGTGATCGCCACCACCTTCCAGCCCTTTCCGCTCTACCTGGCGGCCGCGGGCATTTACTGGGCCATGAGTGCCACTTTCGAGAAACTGCAGAGCAAGCTCGAGGTGCGATTAAACCGCAGCTATTTGCGCTAGAAATTGGATCCGTTCAGCTGTCGCTGATCAGCCCGCTCTGCAGCGCCTGCTCCTGGTTCTTGAAGATCGCCATCGCCGTCAGCATGCGTCTGAAACCCAGCTTGCGGTAAAACGGCTCCTTGCCGGCCACCGCATAGAGGATGATCTTCTTGTGCCCCTTTGAGAGGCCGACCAGCGAGGCAACAATCTCCTTGCCCAGGCCAACCCCCTGGTGCTTCGGGTGCACCGCGATGTCGCAGATATACGAGCAGTCCATGCCGTCGGCCAGCGCGCGGCCGGCGCCAACCAGCTGGGCGCCCTCGTACACAAAACTTTTGAACAGGCTGTTGGAGAACACGATTTTCAGGTCCGCCGGTTTCTTCTCGCCCAAAGGCGCGATCCGGTAAAGGTGGGACAGCGCGTCCCAGTCCACGTCCTCCGATGAATGCTTCCACTCAAATGCCAAGATGAACTCCTTCAATGTTGGGCTTGCACTATAGCCCTCGCGGCCCCAAGCTGCCGGGCCGTCAGAACAGGCTGCCCTGCCCCGCCGCGCCCGGCGGCCTGAAGCGGCTCAGGTCCAGTTCCACACGCTGGCGGTTAAAACCCAGGCGATTGCAGCATTTCTCAAAGCGCTGCTTGATCAGGTCGGCCCACAGGCCGTAGCCCTTCATGCGCGAGGCGAAATCGCTGTCGTAGTCCTTGCCCCCGCGCATCTCCTGGATGCGCGCCATGATGCGCGCGGCGCGCTGCGGATAGTGCAGCTCCAGCCATTCCTTGAAAAGAGGCGCCACTTCCCAGGGCAGGCGGATCACCGTGTAAAACGCCGAACGCGCGCCGGCCTCCCAGGCCGCCTCCAGCACCTGCTCCATGTCCTCGTTCACAAAGGGAATCTGCGGCGCCACGCTCACGCCCACAGGAACGCCGTGCTCGGCCAGGGTGCGCAGGGTACGCAGGCGGCGGTGCGGCGCCGCGGCGCGCGGCTCCAGCTTGCGCGCGAGCTCGCCGTCCAACGTGGTGATGGTGATGTACACGGCGGCCAGCTTGTCGGCCGCCAGCGGGGCGATCAGGTCCAGGTCGCGCTCCACGCCGCTGGATTTGGTGATCAAGGAAAACGGGTGGCAGGTATCACGCATCACCTCGATCAGCCCGCGCGTGAGCCGCAGCTCGCGCTCGGCCGGCTGGTAACAGTCGGTGCCCGAGCCTATGTTGAGCAGTCGCGGCACATAGCTGCGCTTGCCCAGGTCGGCGCGCAAGGCCTCGGCGATATTGCGCTTGGCGATGATCTTGGTTTCAAAGTCCAGGCCCGGCGAAAGATTCAGGTAACTGTGCGTGGGCCGCGCATAACAGTACACACAGCCATGCTCGCAGCCCCGGTAGGGATTGATGCTGTAGTCAAAAAAGATGTCGGGCGAATCGTTGCGCACAATGGCGCTGCGAGCCTCTTCCAGGGTGACCGTGGTTTCCAGCCGCGGCGCCCCGCCCGCCAGCCCCTCTTCCAGCGTGCCCCAGCCATCGTCCCAGGCCGTGCGCACGTCCTTCTCAAACCGGTGCGCGATGCGCGTGGCGGTGCCGCGGCCTTTGATGGCATGCAGGGGGATGATGGCGTCGGACACGGGATTCAACCTGGCCTTGAAAGGGGTGAATAAATACTGTACATAAATACAGTATATTGAGGCAAAACCCCTTTGGCAAACGCTTTCAGGACCAGCCGCAATAATGAGCACCCATGCCCGATACCATTCAGCGCCCCCGGAACATCCACAGCCACTACCACGCCCACATCTACTTCGGACCGGACACCGTGGAGCAGGCACGCGCCCTGGCAAGCCGGGCCGGTGAGTTGTTCCATGTGGGTGTGGGCCGCGTGCATGAGCGCGAAGTGGGGCCGCACCCGCGCTGGAGCTGCCAGCTCTCGTTCGACAGTGCGGAGTTCGACCGCATCATCCCCTGGCTGGAGAGCGAGCGCCAAGGCCTAGATGTGTTTGTGCACGGGGTTACGGGCGACGACCTCGCGGACCACACCACGCATGCCTCATGGCTGGGCGAGCCGGCCGAGCTGAAGCTGGAGATGTTCAGGCGCTGAGCTTGCGCGCCGGGGTAAACGGCAGGGGCACTGACTCCACCCAGCGATACAGCACCTGCCCCGCGAGCAAGGACAGCGCGAACGCCAGCAGCATGCCCAGCGCATTCGCGGCCAGTTGCGTGGGCCAGAAGTGGCTGACCACGGCATTGACCAGCAGGCACACCGGGAAGTGGATCAGGAACACCGAGTACGAGATACGGCCCAAGTGCACGAGTGAGCGCTTCTGCAGCCAGCGCAACGGCCAGTCATCTTGCGGCACGCGGCTGAGCCACACCAGGACCAGTGCAGTCACCACCGCCACCACCAGCCGCCCCCGGAAGTCCAGCGCCAGGGCCAGCGCGCCCAGGACGGCGATGGCAGCCAGCCAGAATCCGCGGCGCGCACCCGCCTCGCGCGAGGCCCAGAAAGCCAGCATGCCCAGCGCATAGGCGCCGAAGAAATACAGCGCGGTGATGTCAAAAGACGGTTGCCGGTTGAACACCAGCAAGGACAGCAGCGCGATCAGCAAGACGGCCATGGCGCCCGCCGACACCGCCATGCTGGCGCGCAAGCGCCGCGAGGCGGCAAACACCAGCACGGCCATCGCATACAGCTGCAGGTCCATCGCCACATACCAGACACCGGCCGACAGCGACTCCTGGCCCAGCAGGTCCTGCAGCAGCAGGCCATGGGCCAGCAACTGGAGCAGCGTGGGCGCCGCGGGCACCGAAGAATGGTCAAACCAGGGCCTGAGCAGTGCGGCCACCAGCACGCTGGCGGCCAGCGCCACCAGATAGGGCTTCACCAGGCGGCCATAACGGCGCAGGATCAACGGCCCGGCGGACTCAAAGACGGCCGTGCCCTTTGGCGCCAGCGATGCGGCGGCCAGGAAGCCGCCCACCACCAGGAAGAGCTGCACCGCCATGCGGCCGTAGTCATAAAGCCAGTCCATGAGGCCGGGCGCATAGCCATACACCACGTCCGACATGGGTCCGTAAAAAGCCAGGTGGTGCCAGACGATGAGCATGCAGGCCAGGCCTTTGAGGGCGTCAAGGCCCTGGAGGCGCTGGGGTGCCGTCATACAGTCGCCACCGAGGTGTCAGGCGCAGACGCGCTCACGCGCGGCAAAGTATTCGCGCTTGAGCTGCTCCACAAAGGCCGCGGCGCTTTGCACCTTGCTGACGGCGCCTATGCCCTGGCCGCAGCCCCAGATGTCTTTCCAGGCCTTGGACTTGCTGCCTTCGCCGCCGCTGAAGTTCATGGTCTTGACGTCGCCCTCGGGCAGGTTTTCGGGGTCCATGCCGGCCGCGCGTATCGAGGGCGCGAGGTAGTTGCCGTGCACGCCGGTGAACAGGCTGCTGTAGACGATGTCGTCGGAGCTGCCGTCGACGATGGCCTGCTTGTAAGCGTCGGCGGCGCGCGCTTCGTCGGTGGCGATAAAAGCCGAGCCTATGTAGGCAAAGTCGGCGCCCATGGCCTGCGCGGCCAGCACCGCGCCGCCGGTGGAGATCGCGCCCGACAGCGCCAGCGGGCCGTCGAACCACTGGCGGATTTCCTGGATCAGCGCGAAGGGGCTTTTGACACCCGCATGGCCGCCCGCGCCGGCGGCCACGGCCACCAGGCCGTCCGCGCCTTTTTCAATCGCCTTGCGCGCGAACTTGTTGTTGATGATGTCGTGCAGCACCACGCCGCCGTAGCTGTGCGCGGCCGCGTTGATGTCCTCGCGCGCGCCCAGGCTGGTGATGTAGATGGGCACCTTGTACTTCACGCACAGTTCCATGTCGTGCTCCAGCCTGTCGTTGGACTTGTGCACGATCTGGTTGATGGCAAAGGGCGCGGCCGGCTTGTCGGGGTTGGCCTTGTTGTGGGCGGCCAGCCCTTCGGTGATTTCAGCGAGCCACTCATCGAGCTGCGATGCCGGGCGCGCATTGAGCGCGGGCATGGCGCCCACCACGCCGGCCTTGCATTGCGCGATGACCAGCTTGGGGTTGCTGATGATGAAGAGCGGCGAGCCGATGATGGGCAAGGGCAGCTGGTTCAATGCGCCGGGCAGTCTGGACATGGTGGCTCCGTGGGTATCAAAGCAAAGACAGGGGGATTCAGGAAAACAGGCGGCCGCCGATGAGTGGCGGCCGCCCCGTCAGAACGCGTCCAGCGCCAGCGCGGTCACGCTGTCCGCACCTTCGACAATGCTGTCGCGCAGGCCGGGGGCCTTGGTCAGCAGGTGGTCGGCGTAAAAACGCGCGGTGGTGACCTTGGCCTGCATGAAGGCCACGTCGGTTCCCTGCGCGATCTGCTCCTGCGCGACCAGCAGCGAACGCGCCATCTGCCAGCCGGCGACCACATTGCCCGCCAGCATCAGGTAGGGCACGCTGCCCGCGAACACGGCATTGGGGCTGGCCTTGGTGTTGCCGGCCACAAAGTCGACCACATCGACAAAGGCTTCACGCGCGGCCTTCAGGCGCTTGGCCACGGCCACGGCATCCGCATTGCCCTGCTTCACAAGTTGTTTTTCGGTGGCCTCGATCTGGCCGGCGATGGCCTTGGCCACCTGGCCACCGTCGCGCGAGGTCTTGCGGCCTATCAGGTCGTTGGCCTGGATGGCGGTCGTGCCCTCGTAAATCGTCAGGATCTTGGCGTCGCGGTAATACTGGGCCGCGCCGGTTTCCTCGATAAAGCCCATGCCGCCGTGCACCTGCACGCCCAGCGAAGTGACTTCCAGGCTCATCTCGGTGCTGTAGCCCTTGACCAGCGGCACCATGAATTCATAAAAGGCCTGGTTCTGTTTGCGCACCTCGGCATCGGGATGGTGGTGGGCCGCGTCGTAAGCGGCGGCGGCCACGGAAGCCATGGCGCGGCAGCCTTCGGTGTAGGCACGCATGGTCATCAGCATGCGCTTGACGTCGGGGTGGTGAATGATGGGCGCGCTGGCCTTGATGGAGCCGTCGACGGGCCGGCTCTGCACGCGGTCTTTCGAAAAAGCCACGGCCTTCTGGTAAGCGCGCTCGGCAATCGCGATGCCCTGCATGCCGACGGCATAACGCGCCGAGTTCATCATGATGAACATGTATTCGAGGCCGCGATTTTCCTCGCCGACGATGTAGCCCACAGCGCCGCCATGGTCGCCGTACTGCAGCACGGCGGTGGGCGAGGCCTTGATGCCCATCTTGTGTTCGATGCTCACGCAGTGCACGTCGTTGCGCGCGCCCAGGGCGCCGTCCTTGCCGACCATGAACTTGGGCACCACAAACAGGCTGATGCCCTTGACGCCTTCGGGCGCACCCGTCACGCGGGCCAGCACCAGGTGCACGATGTTCTCGGCCATGTCGTGTTCACCATAGGTGATGAAGATCTTGGTGCCGAAAATCTTGTAGGTGCCGTCGGGCTGCGGCTCGGCACGGCTGCGCACCATGGCCAGGTCCGACCCGGCCTGCGGCTCGGTCAGGTTCATGGTGCCGGTCCACTGGCCGCTCACGAGTTTTTCGAGGTAGACCGCCTTGAGCTCGTCGGAGCCGGCCGTCAGCAACGCCTCGATGGCGCCGTCGCTGAGCAGCGGGCACAGCGCAAAACTCATGTTGGCCGAATTGAGCATTTCACCGCAGGCCGCGCCTATGGTCTTGGGCAGGCCCTGGCCGCCGAAATCGGCCGGGTGCTGCAGGCCCTGCCAGCCGCCTTGGACGTATTGCCTGAACGCTTCCTTGAAGCCCGGCGTGGTGGTGACTTCACCGTTCTTCCAGCTCGAGGGGTTGATGTCGCCGTCGCGGTTCAGCGGCGCGAGCACGCCTTCGTTGAATTTGGCGCATTCCTCGAGCACCGCCTGCGCGGTGTCCAGGCCGGCTTCCTCAAAGCCCGGGATTTTTGCGATCTGTTCGATATTGGCCAGGTGCTGGATATCAAACAGCATGTCCTTGACGGGGGCGGTGTAGCTCATTTTTGTCTCCAAATTTCTCGCTCCTTCCCCCGCTGGGGGAAGGTTGGGATGGGGGCCTGCGGCTGTGGCAAAAGCGCTTGCTCTTAGTCAACCGCCGCAGGCCCCCACCCCTGCCCTCCCCCAGCGGGGGAGGGAGTTTTTACAGTGCAGCAACCAGCTCAGGCACAGCCGTGAACAGGTCGGCCTCCAGGCCGTAGTCGGCCACGCTGAAGATGGGCGCTTCGGGGTCCTTGTTGATCGCCACAATGACCTTGCTGTCCTTCATGCCGGCCAGGTGCTGGATCGCACCGCTGATGCCGGCGGCGATGTACAGCTGCGGCGCGACAATCTTGCCGGTCTGGCCCACCTGCCAGTCGTTGGGGGCGTAACCCGCATCGACGGCGGCACGAGAGGCGCCGAGTGCCGCGCCCAGCTTGTCGGCCAGCGGCGTGAGCACTTCGCTGAACTTCTCGCTGGAGCCCAGCGCGCGTCCGCCCGAGACAATGATCTTGGCGGCGGTCAGCTCGGGGCGGTCGCTCTTGGCGATCTCGGAGCCCAGGAAGCTCGACTTGCCGCTGTCGGCCACGCCGGCCGGCGTTTCAATCGCGGCCGAGCCACCGCTGGCGGCTGCCGCGTCAAAGCCCGTGGTGCGCACGGTGATGACCTTGGTCGCGTCCAGGCTTTGCACGATGGCAATCGCGTTGCCGGCGTAAATCGGGCGCTCGAAGGTGTCGGCGGCATCAACCTTGGTGATGTCGGAGATCTGGCCCACGTCCAGCGTCGCGGCCACGCGCGGGGCGATGTTCTTGCCCGAGGCGGTGGCCGGAAACAGGATGTGCGAGTAGTTGCCGGCAATGGCCACCACCTGGGCGGCCATGTTCTCGGCCAGGCCGTGGGCGAAGTGCTCGCCTTCGACGTGGATCACCTTGGCCACGCCGGCAATCGCGGCGGCGGCCTTGGCGGCGGCTTCGGCGCCCTTGCCGGCCACCAGCACGTGGACGTCACCGCCGCACTGGGCGGCAGCCGTCACGGTGTTCAGGGTGGCGGGCTTGATGCTGGCGTTGTCGTGTTCAGCAATAACGAGTGCGGTCATGTCATCGGTCCTTAAATTACTTTGGCTTCGTTCTTGAGCTTGTCCACCAGGGCGGCCACGTCGGCCACCTTGACGCCGGCGCTGCGCTTGGGCGGCTCGCTGACCTTCAGGGTCTTGATGCGCGGCTTGACGTCGACACCGAGGTCTTCGGGCTTGAGGCTGTCGAGCTGCTTTTTCTTGGCCTTCATGATGTTGGGCAGGGTGACGTAGCGCGGCTCGTTCAGGCGCAGGTCGGTGGTGATGATGGCCGGCAGCGTGAGCGACAGGGTTTCCAGGCCGCCGTCGACTTCGCGCGTGACCTTGGCGGTGCCGCCTTCGACCTCGACCTTGGAGGCAAAGGTGGCCTGGGGCCAGCCCAGCAGCGCGGCCAGCATCTGGCCGGTCTGGTTGCAGTCGTCGTCAATGGCCTGCTTGCCCAGGATGACGAGCTGGGGTTGTTCTTTCTCGACCAGGGCCTTGAGCAGCTTGGCCACGGCCAGGGGCTGCAGTTCCTCGGCGGTTTCGACCAGGATGGCGCGGTCGGCGCCGATCGCCATGGCGGTGCGCAGGGTTTCCTGGCACTGGGCGACGCCGCAGCTGACGGCGATGACTTCGGTGACCACGCCTTTTTCTTTCAGGCGCGTAGCCTCTTCGACGGCGATCTCGTCAAACGGGTTCATGCTCATCTTGACGTTGGCGATATCGACACCGCTGCCATCGGATTTGACGCGGACTTTCACGTTGTAGTCGACTACACGTTTGACGGGGACCAAGACCTTCATGACAGGGCTCCAGAGTTGTTGATTGGCGGATATGACGTATCGATTGACGTTGACGTAAACGTAAGCTTTGCATTCTATGCTGCGGCATGCCGGGTGCGGGCTGCGTGGACGGCGGCCTGAGGGTATCCAGGGGTGCCGGGCAGAAAAAGAACGGTCGTTCTATTTTTCATTATAGAGGGAGGGACAGGGGGAATTAGAGCATCCTGCCCAACCGTTGTCCTAAAGGTGTCTTTCAGGCGTCAATTGGGTACCGGCCGGGGGACGGCGCGCCGGCTCAGGAGGGCTTGGCGGGGTTCTTTTCGTCCGCCACGACGCGGGTGTGCACCACGCGCTGCGGATAGGGAATGTCGATGTTGTGCGCGCGCAGGGATTCCAGGATGGACAGGTTGATACGGGAGCGCAGGTTTTGCTGGCCGTTTTCCGGGTCCGCCATCCAGTAGTTGAGCGTGAACTCCAGCCCGTCAGGGCCGAAGTTCGTCAGGTTCGTGCCGGGCCCCGGGTCGCGCAGCACGCGGTCCTGCTTGAGTGCCGCCTCGTTCAACAAGCGCATCACCAGTTCCATGTCGCTGTCGTAGCCCACCGAGATCACGGTGGACTGGAGCACCTGCGGGTCGCTCAGCGACAGGTTTTCGATGCGGGTGCTGATGAACATCTCGTTGGGCACGATGGACTCGCGCCCCGAGGGCGCGCGCACCACGGTGTAGCGCGCGTTGATGTCGGTGATACGGCCCTCGAAGGTGTCCACCCGCACGTTGTCACCTATGCGCACGCTGCGCTCGGCCAGCATGACAAAGCCGCTCACGTAGTTGGCGGCCAGTTTCTGCAAGCCGAAACCCACGCCCACGCCGACCGCACCGCCCAGCACCGACAGCGCCGTGAGGTCTATGCCCACCGAGGACAGCGCCAGCAGCAGGCCGACAAACATCAGTACGGCGCGCACCGCATTGGCCACCGCCTTGCGCAGGGACAACTCGTTGCCGGTGGCCGATCGCAGCAGGCGCGCCTCTATGGCCGAGGAGATCCACAGCGTGATCAGCAGCACCACGCCGGCCGTCACCGCGCCTTCGAGCATGGTGCGCACCGACAGGTTGCTGTTGCCTATCTTCCACTTGATGCCGTCGAGCTCATCGAGCACCACGGGCAGCAGGCCGCTGACCCACAGCACCATGGCGATCCAGGCCAGCCAGGAAATCGTGCGCTCCAGCGCGCGCACCAGCGGCGCGTCCTTGAAGGCCACCTGCAGCACCTTGACGCCAAGGCGTATTGCGGCCAGTGACACCAGCACGGGAATCGCCACCTTGAAGAGCGCCAGCGGGAACAGGCGCTCCAGCAAGGCCTGGGCCGCGTAAGCCAGGAACAGCAGCAGCAGCGGAAACAGCACGCCGTCGATCACGCGGCGCCCGAACAGGATGGAAGTGTTGTCGACCGCCATGCGCGCGCGGCCCGCCACGCGCACCACCAGCCAGGCCAGCATCGCGCAGGCCACCAGCGCGGCGAGCTCCGTCAGGGCCGTGGGCTGGGTCAGCGCGGCAAACCAGGCGTCCAGGCTGTCGATACGGGCGGGGGGACGGGTCGTTACGGCGCCGGCCATTGGGGTTTCCTTTTCTCGATGAAGGCTTGCACGCCCTCCTGTGCAACGGCATGGGCCATGTTGCGGGCCATGGACTGGCCCGCGAGCTGGTAGGCGGCCTCTATGCCGGTTTCACGTTGTTGATAGAACAGCGCCTTGCCCATGGCCAGCGCCTCGCGCGGCTTGGACAGCAGCGACTGCAGCAATTTCTCGATCTCGGCGTCCAGCGCCTCAAGCGGCACGACGCGGTTGACCAGCCCGCGGGCACGCGCTTCATCAGCCGTGATGAACTCGCCGGTCAGCAGCATTTCCATGGCCTGCTTGGCCGGCATGTTGCGCACCAGCGGCACACTGGGCGTGGCGCAAAAGAGGCCTACATCAATGCCATTGACGCCGAAGCTCGCGCCCTCGGCCGCCACGGCCAGGTCGCACTGCGCCACCAGCTGGCAGCCGGCCGCGGTGGCCAGGCCCTGTACCCGCGCGATCACCGGCACCGGCAGCTTCTGGATGCCCAGCATCATGCGCGTGCACTGGGCAAACAGCTTCTGGTAATAGGCCAGATCAGGCTGCGCGCGCATTTCCTTGAGGTTGTGGCCGGCGCAAAAGGCCTTGCCCTCGGCCGCAATGACCAGCGCGCGTGCCGAGCCGTCAGCGGCGATGGCATCAAGCGCGGCCTGCAGCGCGGCCAGCACGTCCTCGCCCAGGGTGTTGAAAGTGTTCGGGCGGTTCAGCACCAGGCGGTGCACGCCGCGCACGTCCTGGCTGTGCAGCACGGGGGCCGAAAGGCCGGCGGCGGATGCGGCGCTCATCAACAAAACTCCTACAGGTCGGCCAGCACGCGGATGTGGGCCTCCACGCTGCGCGCCAGTGCGTTCAGGTTGTAGCCGCCTTCGAGCGAGGAGACGATGCGGCCCAGCGCATGGCGCCTGGCGACATCCTTGATGCGCTGGGTGATCCAGGCGTAGTCCTGCTCGACCAGGCCCATCTGGCCCAGGTCATCGTCGCGGTGGGCGTCGAAGCCGGCGCTGATAAAAATCATCTCGGGCCTGAATTCCTCCAGGCGCGGTATCCACATCATCTCGATCAGCTCGCGCACGTCCATACCCTTGGTATAGGCCGGCACCGGCAGATTGAGCATATTGCCGGCGTGGCCCTCGGTGCCGCTGTAGGGATAGAGCGGATGCTGGAAGAAGCTCACCATCAGTACGCGCTCGTCGCCGCTCAGGATGTCCTCGGTGCCGTTGCCGTGGTGCACGTCGAAGTCGACGATCGCCACGCGCTTCAAGCCGTGGCGCTCCAGCGCATAGCGGGCGGCGATGGCGATGTTGTTGAAAAAGCAAAAACCCATGGCCTTGTCGTGGCAGGCATGGTGGCCGGGCGGGCGCACGGCGCAAAACGCGTTTTCGAGTTCGCCCGACAGCACCGCATCGGTGGCGGCCAGCGCGGCGCCGGCGGCGCGCAAGGCGGCGTTCCAGGTGTGCACATTGAGGGCGGTGTCGGGGTCTATCTGGGCATAGGCCGGCCCGCCCGCCTTGATGTCGTCGGCCAGGCGGTCGCTCAGGCCGCGCAGCGCCGCCACCATCATGCGGTCGTGCGCGAGCTCGATGTCGCCCAGGGCCGCCCGCGGCGCCTCGCGGGTGTCCAGCGCGTCCTTGACGCCGGTCGCCAGCAGCCAGTCGTCGATGGCATCGAGCCGCTCGGGGCATTCCGGGTGCCCGGCGCCCATTTCGTGCCTGCGGCAGTCGGGATGGCTGAAATAACCAGTCGCGTTCATCGGGAAATCATCGGCAAATGTTTTACGAAAAATTACGGTATGGTTGGCGGCATGAATGCCACAGAAAAACTCCAAGCGCTCCTGAATCAGCTTAACACGGTCATTGTCGGCAAACCGGCCCAGGTGCAGGACTGCGTGGCCTGCCTGCTGGCCGGCGGCCACCTGCTGATCGAGGACGTTCCCGGCGTCGGCAAGACCACGCTGGCCCACGCGCTGTCGCGCTCCTTCGGCCTGCAATTCTCGCGGGTGCAGTTCACCGCCGACCTGATGCCCAGCGACCTGTCGGGCGTGTCGATTTACGAGCGGCAAAAGGAAAGTTTTGTGTTCCACCCCGGGCCGGTGTTCGCCCAGGTGCTGCTGGCTGACGAGATCAACCGCGCCAGTCCCAAGACCCAGAGCGCCCTGCTGGAAGCCATGGAAGAAAAACAGGTCACGGTCGAAGGCGAGACCCGCCCCCTGCCCCTGCCCTTTTTTGTGATCGCCACGCAAAACCCGCACGACCAGCTCGGCACCTACGCACTGCCCGAATCGCAGCTGGACCGCTTTCACATGCGGATTTCCCTGGGCTACCCCGACCGCGCCGCCGAGCGCGAGCTGCTGCGCGGCGCCGACCGGCGCGAGATGGTCGAGCAGCTGCCGGCCCTGCTGGCGCCGCACGACCTGCTGGAGCTGCAGCAGCTGGTGGCCAATGTCCACGCCTCGGAAGCCCTGCTCAACTACCTGCAGGACCTGGTCGCCGCCACACGCTCCGGCCGCTGGTTTCTGCAGGGCCTGAGCCCGCGCGCCGGCATCGCCATCATGCGGGCCGCCAAGGCCCAGGCCTTTTTGAGCAAACGCGACTACGTGGCGCCCGACGACATCGCCGCCGTGCTGCCGCAGACCGCGGCGCACCGGCTGATTCCCGTCAGCGACGCGGGCCGCGGCGCGGTGGAGCAGGTGCGCGCCATGCTGGACGCCGTGCCCCTGCCCTGAACACGAGCCGAGCGAAACCGCTTTTCCCATGGCCGCGCTGATCGCCCTCCCCAACCCCGCGGCCCTTGTCCGCACCCGCTTCCAGGCCTGGTGGCTCAGCAGGCTGTCCTTCACCGACAGCGTGACCCTGACCCAGGGCAACGTGTACATCCTTCCCACCCGCCCGGGCTGGATGATGGGCGTCACCTTGCTGGTGCTGCTGGTGGCCTCCATCAATTACCAGTTGAGCCTGGGCTACCTGCTGACCTTTTTGCTCGCCGGTAGCGCGCTGGTCGGCATGCATGTCTGCCACGGCACGCTGCGCGGCCTGTCCATGAACCTCGCCGCGCCGCATGCCCAGTACGTGGGGACCACCGCCGCCTTTGAGGTCAAGCTGACCAACACCCGGCGCTCCACGCGCCATGGCATAGGCCTGAGCGTGCTCAACCCGCAGGACGTGGACACCGAAAAAGGCCGCGAACGGCACTGGGCCTGGACCGACGTGCCCGCGCAGGGCAGCAGCACGGTGCAGGTAGCGTTCACCCCGCGGCGGCGCGGGTTGCACAGGCTGCCCACGCTGACCGCCGAAACCCGCTTTCCGCTGGGCACTTTTCGCGTCTGGACCATCTGGCGGCCCGCCGCACAGGTCCTGGTCTATCCCGCCCCCGAAGCCCACCCGCCGCCCCTGCCGCCCGGCGAACCGCGCTCCGGCGGCGCCGCCGCCGCCCTGCGCGCGCAAAGCAGCGGCGAATTCGACGGCGTGGGCGGCTACCGCCGCGGCGACCCGATGAAACTGGTGGTCTGGAAAAAAGCCGCCAAAGACGACGGCCAGGGCAACAGCCTGGTGGTGCGCGACACCCAGCAGGCCCAGCGGCACGAGCTCTGGCTGGATTTCGCCCAGGCCGGCTCGGCCGGCGCCGAACAGAAACTCTCCAGGCTGTGTGCGTGGGTTCTATTGGCTGACAAGCTGTCGCTGGACTATGGGTTGCGTTTGCCCTCTCTGGAGGTCAAGCCTGGCAGTGGGGAGGCACACAAGCGGCTGTGCCTGGAGGCGCTGGCGGTATGTTGATGTTTTTTTTGTCTGCCCGACGGGGGTGGTCTCTTTTGAATCCTGCTGGCCGGGGGTTGCCCGGCGGCAACTCACTTTTCTTTTGCTTCGCCAAAAGAAAAGTAAGCAAAAGAAAAGGCGACCCTGGTGTCTGCGTCCCTCCGCTTCGCTACGGGCAACCTGCGGTGCTCGGTCCAGGCGGGGTCTGGCTAAACTCGCCTTCGGCTCAGACAACGCCAGCCCTTATCCGCCTGAACCTCCGCTCCTCGGCGCATACACAAGGGGACCCGAACACCAAACAGCCAAGCAGCCAAAGACAAACCTCCGAATACCGAAAACCACAAGGACACGCCTTGGCGTGTCCTTGTTTGTCTTTGTCCCCGATCCCGCTTTCCCCATCCTGGCTGGGCCGAGGAGCGCAGAGACAAGCGGATAAGGGCTGGCGTTGTCTGAGCGAAGCGCAGCGTAGCGAGTTTAGCCAGACCCCGCTTGGCTCGAGCACCGCAGGTTGCCCGAAGCGAAGCGTAGGGACCCAGACTGCGGGTCGCCTTTTCTTTGCCTACTTTCTTTTGGCGAAGCAAAAGAAAGTAGGTCGCCCGCCGGGGCGAGACCCGGCCAGCAAGCCTATGCAATGGGCAAGAGCGCGCAAGCCGGAGCAAGACCCAGCAGGCGGCCAGCAGGTGCAACCATGCTGAGCCGCCTCCAATCCCTCCCTCGCGACGCCCGCGACACCCTCTTCCTGCTGGCGGTCATCGCCTGGGTATTGCTGCCGCAAGTGAATGAACTACCCCTCTGGTGCAGCGCCCTAGCCGGCGCGGTGCTCCTCTGGCGCGGCTGGCTGGCCGTGAAGGCGCGGCCGCTGCCGGGCAAGCGCTGGTTGCTGCTGTTGATGGCGCTCACGCTGGCCGCGACCTGGCTCACGCACCGAACGCTGCTGGGACGCGACGCGGGGGTGACGCTGCTGGTGGTGCTGCTGACGCTCAAGACGCTGGAGCTGCGCGCCAAGCGCGATGCCTTTGTGATTTTTTTCCTCGGCTTCTTTTGCATGCTGAGCAATTTCTTCTACTCGCAGTCGCTGTTGACGGCGCTCAGCATGCTGCTGGGCCTGCTGGGCCTGCTGACCATGCTGGTCAATGCGCACATGCCGGTCGGCAGGCCACCGCTGTCGCATGCCGCCAAAACCGCCGGCTGGATGGCCCTGCTGGGCACACCCATCATGCTGGTGCTGTTCCTGCTGTTCCCGCGGCTGGCGCCCCTGTGGGGTGTGCCCAGCGACGCCATGACCGGGCGAAGCGGCCTGAGTTCCAGCATGCAGGTCGGCACCATCGCCAAACTGGCGCTGGATGAAAGCGTGGCCCTGCGCATCAAGTTTGATGGCGCGCCGCCGCGCAAGCAGGACATGTACTTTCGCGGCCCGGTGCTATCCAGCTTCGACGGGCGCGAATGGCGGCCCTCGCGCCTGAACACCGCCGCGCGCTACGGCGTGACCGCCGACCTCGCCGTCTCCGGTACGCCGGTCAGCTACGAGGTCACCATGGAGCCCACCAACCGGCCCTGGCTGTTCGTGATGGAAGCGGCGGCCCAGGGTCCAGCCCTGCCGTCCGGCTACCAAAGCGCGATGCAGCCCGACCTCCAGTGGCTGGCAAGCCGTCCCTTCAACGACCTCGTGCGCTACAAGGCCCAGAGCTACCCCGCTTTCCAGCACGGCCCGCTGCAGTCGGTGCCGGGCCTGCAGGAGTTCAGGGACCTGCCGCCAGGCTTCAATCCCCGCACCATGGCGCTTGCCCAGGAATTGCGCGGCGACCCGCGCCTAAGGGGCGCGGACACCGCCCGGCTGGTGGAGGTGGTCCTGGACCGCCTGCGCACTGGCGGTTACACCTATACGCTGGAGCCCGGCCTTTATGGCCAGCACAGCGCCGACGAATTCTGGTTTGACCGCAAGCAGGGCTTTTGTGAACACATCGCCTCGGCCTTTGTCATCCTGATGCGCGCCATGGACGTCCCCGCGCGCATCGTCACCGGCTACCAGGGCGGCGAAGTCAATACCGTGGACGGCTTCTGGGTGGTGCGCCAGAGCAGCGCCCATGCCTGGGCCGAAGTCTGGGAAGCCGGCCGCGGCTGGGTGCGCGTGGACCCGACTTCGGTGGTCGCCCCGGCGCGCATCGGCGAATTTGAACGGCTGGTGGTGCCGCAAGGCGCGGTGGCGCGGGCACTCGGTGCGTTCAGCCCGACGCTCATGACCCAGTTGCGCCTGTTTTGGGAAGCGGCCAATAACAACTGGAACCAGTGGGTGCTCAACTACACCCAGGGCAGCCAGCTCAACCTGCTGAAAAACCTCGGCTTTGAATCGCCGAGCTGGGAAGACCTCAGCTACATCCTGATCGCCATCCTGGTGGCGGCCGCGCTGCTGGGCGCGGGCTGGAGCTGGTGGGACCGCAGCCAGCACGACCCCTGGGTGCGCTTGCTCATGCGTGCGCGCCACCGCCTGGACAAGGCCGGCATTCCCAGCACACCGGCCACCTCGCCGCGCCAACTCGCCCAGGAGGTGTTGGCCCGCTACGGCCGACAGCCGGGCAGCGCCGCGCAGGCCCTGGCCGACTGGCTGCTGCGCCTGGAGCAGCAGCGCTACGCTGCCGCGCCGGCCGGCGCGGGCAAAGCGGCCCCGCAACTGCATGCGCTCAAGCAAGAGTTCAGCCGCCTGAGCTGGCCTGCTTAAAATCGGGATTGGCTCCGCTGCCCCTTCTCGTCTCTCTCACCTCACCAACCACCCCCGCTCATGCCCTTTCACCGTTCCGGATTTGCCGTTTGCCTGATTGCCGCGCTGGCCTGTTCCGCCTGGGCTGGTGACGCCAAACCCTTACGGAAAAAGGTGGCCGCGCCGGCGCAAACCCAGGGGCCGCTGTATTCGACACGTCCCGAGGCCATGCAGTTTGCCGACGACCTGGCCGCGCGCCGCGATCTGGACCCGGACTGGGTGCGCGACGCCATAGGCCAGTCGCGCTACAACGCCACCGTCGTGCGCCTCATGCAGCCGCCCACCAAAACCTTTGTCAAGAACTGGCGCGTCTACCGCAGCCGCTTCATAGACCCGGTGCGCATAGAGGCCGGCCGGCGTTTCTGGCTGGAGAACCAGGCGGCGCTGGAGCGCGCCGAAAAGGAATATGGCGTGCCCGCCGAAATCATCGTCGGCATCATAGGCGTGGAAACCATTTACGGCCGCGACACCGGCAACTTTCGCGTGATGGACGCGCTGACCACACTGGCCTTCGACTTCCCCGCCAGCCACCCGCGCGCGAAGGAACGCAGCGAATTCTTCAAGGGCGAGATCGAGCAATTCCTGACCCTGCAGAACCGGCTGGCAGCCAACCCCTTCGACGCGCGCGGCAGTTTTGCGGGCGCCATGGGCATGCCGCAGTTCATGCCCTCGAGCTGGATCAAGTACGCCGTCGACTTCGACGGCGACGGAACGGTGGACCTCTGGAACAGCAAGGCCGACGTGATCGGCTCCGTCGCAAGTTATTTCAAGGCCTTCAACTGGCAGCCCGGCATGCCTACGCATTACCCCGTGAGCTTCGACAAAAGCCGGCTCGACATGGACGCGCTGATGGCGCCCGATATCCTGCCGACCTTCAGCGTGGCCAGCTTCACCGAAAAAGGCGCAGTGCTCGAAGGCCCGGCCCTTCAGCACCAGGGGCCGCTCGCCCTGGTCGAACTGTTGAACGGGCAGGACGCCCCGCAATACGTGGCCGGCACCGAGAACTTTTACGCCATCACGCGCTACAACTGGAGCAGCTACTACGCCATGGCCGTGATTGAGCTGGGCCGGGAAGTGGCGGCGCGGGTAAGGCCGTAGGCGGAAGAACCGGCCGCCTAGCGGCAGGGCGCCCCCGCCAGCGCTCTGGCCGCCGTTAAAAAATCACCGGGCGCAACCCAGCTGACGTTCCAATTCCCCGCAACGGGGACCTGGCGCTTGTGGGCAATCACCATCTGGCGCTTGGGCACGACAAGAATGTACTGGCCATGCACGCCCCAGGCCATGTAGGCACCCTGGAGCGGGGAATCCGATGGCTCCTCGAGTACCCACCACAGGTAGCCATAGCCAAAGTGGCGCCTGGCCGTTCGGGGCGGATGCATCTCCACGGCAGGGGTCACGGCAGCAGTGGTCTCGGCAACCCAGCGCTGCGGAATGAGCGTCTGCCCGCGCCAGTTGCCTTGCTGAAGCATCAGATAGCCCAGGCGCGCCATGTCCCGGGTGGATAGAAAGAAGTGGTAGGCGGCGTGCTCCGACTTCGTGAGGTCGCCGGTGCGGCGATGGCGCTCCAGATGAAAGTCCTCAAGTTGCAAAGGGGCGGCGAGGTCATCGGCAAATGCACGGTAGATGCTCTTCCCCGTCAGCGATTCAAATGCCGTGCCGGCGGCATTGAAATCCCAGTTGTTGTAAAGAAAGTAAGCGCCGGGCACTTGCGAGCCCCGCGCCGGGGCGGACGCGAGGTCGTCGCCGCCGTTGGCGGCCGGATGGTACACACCGGAACGCGCCGTCAGCAAATGCCTGAGTCTGGCCTGCCGCTCAATGGGCAGGAGCCCACCTACATCGTCGATACCAAGATCGGCCAGGGTTTTCTCGAGATCAATCGTTCCGTCCGCCACATACTTGCCGTAAAGCATGGACAGAATGCTTTTGCGGGCCGAGAACAAAATGCTGACGAGCTCGGTCGGGCCATAGCTAAACAATACCTTCCCCTGCTGCACCGCCATCAGCGACGTTGTGTCCAGGGTCCGCAGGTAGCCGCGTGCCAGGTCGAGCTGCGTACGGCATTCGGAACTCAGGGACGAGGGGGCTATCGTCTCCCATGATTTTCCGGGGTAAACCGGAGCATCATCGGCTGGCGTTTGGGCCGCTCCCGCTGCCGACGGCAGCAGCAGTGAGGCGCAGAGGAAAAGTGGGGCAAGGTGACTCAGCATTTTTTTAGGGGGGGCAGACGATGACGGCGATTGAGTTGGAGAGGGAAATAGCAGCGCGAGTAAAACAATGATGCCAACAACAATCGTCGGCTTCCAAAACTCTAATCACGCGCCATCCACGGGTACACGCAACCAGTAGCACTCGCCGACACCCGCGACTTCACGAACGGCAAAACCCTTTCTTTCAAGAACACGGCGCAGCTTGAGATTCGGCACAGCGCAATGAACCGCGTGGACACGCCACTCCACGAATAAAAGGCCCTCGCGCCTCGCAAAACGGCTCGCCAGTGCCGCCAGGCTCGGCAAAGCGCCTTCGCCGCCTCCATCAACGTGCGCCAGTTCCATCAACAGCGAATCGCCCTGAACCTTGAATTTTCCGAGCATGTTGGCGCTGCCGGCCTTGAACACTATCGGTTCATCGCGAAGCACGATGGCCTGGAGCTCCTCGGTCGGCAGGTTCAGCACCTCATCGACCGTGTACCCCTCGAGCAGGACTTGTGGCATCGCAGTTCCTTGAATAATCCAGGTCGAAGTTATCCGCCGGCGTGGCAGCCTGGCTTGAGTGGCCCGTCAATTGTCATCGCAAACCCTGGATCTGAATACCGGCAACGCAAGCGGAACACCATCACCGGACTGGAGAATTCCAGCGGAAGTCTTCTTCGAGGACTGCCTCAAGCACAACGTCCAGATTCCACCCGGTCTTGCACCTGGAATTTGAGGCTGTCCAATTTTTTTGTTCTCTCTCTTCGATTTCGCGGTAATTTTTACTTGTTATGTGCGGGTCGCCTGGCTACCGTAGCTATTCAGGTGCCAAGGGCTGATAACAACACAAGATGGGGAGGGACCGCCATGCGTGTCAGGAATTTTCTATCAGGGGCAAGTTTTGCCGTCATTTTTGCAAGTCTTGCAGGCTGCACCACCACGGGAGGTCTCATCACCTCGCTTGAGGACTTGACCACCGAGTCGACCGCTGAAGGGTTTTTCAAAATCCCTCAGGAAAGGGTGGCTTCGATCCCCGGGTGGCTCCCATTCGCCGACGTTGGCGGCTTGTATTTCTACAAAGCAAAAAGAAAACCTGCGGCTGCGATAGGGCTAAGCCCGGGCGACAGTTTCGAATTGGTCAGCGAAATTCCCGGCCAATGCAACGACGACTGCCTTCTAAAAATACGTGACAACATCACCGAGTTGGATATTGACGCTCAGACGCTAGTTCAAGCGCGGGTCGATCTATCCGCAAGGCAATCCAATGCTCACGCAGATGCCAAGACGGTAGAAGAAGCAAAAACCAACTACAAAAAAGCGCAAGACAACTTCAATGATTCCTATAAGAAAGTGGTTCTGGCGATCAGAAAAAATGGTGTACTTATTTATCGATGGGCCACAAATTCCAGTCAATCAGAAGAATTGAACGCGGGCAGTTTTTTGAACACTTCTTCCAAACAAGAGCAAAAGCGCAACGGCTTCGCCCTTGTTAACGGCATAAGAACCAAAACCCTTTTTATTGGCGAAGACATGAAGAAGGAGGGGTGGAAAAAACTTGACGCCAGTACACGTTTTGCCAACCGATTTTTAATCACGACTTACGTCATGCAGACAAAAAACATTCTGTATGGTTCAGTCGCGGATCTGAGTACCTTTGCCCATGCAAAAGTACAGGCTTCTTACCAGGACCTCAAGAATGCTCCCGAGCTTTTTAAGCTCACCCAAATTGAAATCGAAATGACACTGGCAAAGATATCCAATCTTTCCAATATCGGAATGATGGGAAACATGTCACGTAAAACCAACCCCGTGAAGTGGGATGAAGGGGCTGACCTGAGAAAAAGATTCGAGGAAGATACGTGGCTTACTTTTTACAGCGTTGAATCAGACTACACCGACCTGCTGGATCTTTTGAAACAAAAGCAGGCCCAGTAAAGCATTTACCCATTCAGATACGCGCTTGAGAACGCGCCCCTTCAGCAAGCTCGGGATGAACGGTAGTCGCTTGCTTGGGAAGCGACTCCACAAATCTGAACGGCCCTACTCAGGCTTGATATTCGCACTCTTGACCAGCTTGCCCCAGCGATCGGCCTCCGACTTGATCAAGGCGGCGAACTGCTCGGGTGTGCCGCCACCGAGTTCGTTGCCCTGGCCCAGCATCTGCTCCTTGATGGTCGGGTCGGCGAGTGCCTTGTTGACGGTTTCATTGAGCAGCTTGATGAGGGCCGCGGGTGTGCCGGCCGGTGCCACCAGGCCTTGCCAGTTCTGGACCTCGAAGCCCGGCACACCCGCCTCGGCCATGGTGGGCAGATCGGGAAACAGCGGGGAACGCGTCTTGCTGGTGATGGCCAGCGCGCGCAGCTTTCCGGCGCGGATCGAGGGCGCGGCCGAATACATCTGCTCAAACATCATGTCCACCTGTCCGCCCATCAGGTCGGTCGTGGCGGGCGCGCCGCCCTTGTAGGGGATGTGGGTGATGGTCAGGCCGGCCAGCGACTTGAACATCTCGCCCGACAAATGGTGCGAGCCGCCCAAACCACCCGAAGCGAAGGACAGCTTGCCGGGACTGGCCTTGGCGGCGGCGATGATGTCCTTGACGCTCTTGAACGGCGAGCTCGCGGGCACCATCAGCACCAGCGGCCCTTTCTCGATCAGGCAGACCGGCGCAAGATCCTTGGCCGGGTCGAAGTTCAGCTTCTTGAACATGGTGGGATTGACCGCCAGCGGCGCGAAATTTCCCATGCCGATGACATAACCGTCCGGCTTGGCGTGGGCCACGGCGTCGGTGCCGATGTTGCCGCCCGCGCCCGGCTTGTTGTCCACGAGCACCGGCTGACCCAGCGCCGTGGAGAGGAAGCGGCCGATCTGGCGCGAGCGCTGGTCGGCATTGCCGCCCGCCGAATAAGGACAGATGAAAGTGATGGGCTTGCTCGGGTATTTGTCCTGGGCCCAGGCCAGCGAGGGCAAAGCGATGGCAACCGAAGTGGCTTGCAGGAGGTGGCGGCGTTTCATGTCGGGTCCTTGTTGTGATGGGTGTCCCGCAACATTAATGCGCGTAGCTGTCAATCCGCTGGCACAGCGACCCGTGCTTTCCCCTACGCGGGTGGCCATCTGCGCCAGACATCGAAAGCAGAATGAAAGATATGGCCCAACACGGCCCCGAGGCGAAGAGTCAGGCTGTCTTTTGCGAAGGCCAGCGATAGCCCAGCACCGCAGTCAGCGGATAAAAATGCTCGCGCACCTGATCCAGCTGGTTGCCGCCCCACAAATACACATACTCCGCATCCGCACGAAGAAAAAACCCGACGTGGCCCTTCCAGCCCGTGGGGTCTTCGCGCGACAGGACGGCGATGCAACCGGGCACAGCCACATCGAGCGGTTCACCCCACTCCAGCCACGAACGCGCCAGCGCGGAGCCGGTGCCGGGGATGCCAACCTGAGCCAGGGACCAGTTCACAAACGAAGAACACCACGAAGCCTTGTCGTCATAACCGGCAATGTTGGTGAGTGCGTGGTATTCGGTGACCCGAGGATTGCTCTGACCCACGGGGAACGTGCGAACGCCGGCTTCCGCGCGGGCGACGGCCATCCAGGAAGGTTCAAGCAGCATCCGCAAGCCGTGACGGGGAAAGTTCGAGGGCCAGGTACTTGGTGCCAGGAACGGGATTGAAGGTGACGGGCGCTGAAGGTTGAAAACCCAGGGATTCGTAAATTCGCTGCGCGGCAGAGAACTCGGGCAGTACGTCCAGGCAGATGCGCGAGTAGCCGGCAGCCCTCGCTTCATCGAGAATGCGCTCGATGAGCCGGCGGCCAAGGCTTTCGCCTCTCGCATCAGGCCGCACGTAGACGCGCTTCATTTCACAGGTGGTTTCATCCACGCGGCGAAGCGCGGCGCATCCGACGACGGTTTGCCCTTTCCATGCGAGCAACAGGCGGCCGTCAGGTGCGGCGTACTTGCCCGGCAAGGCGACGAATTCCGCCTCGTAGTTCTGGAAGGCCAGGCTCACGCTGGGGCTGGCGACGTATTCCCGAAGGATGGCAATGACATGCTCAAGGTCGTCGGGAAAGTTTGCGGGCTTGATGTCGGACATGGCGAAAGCGTACTGCATGTTGCAAGACAAGTGCAGCGGATGGGAAATGACGAAGTACATCCTGCATGGCCGGCTCCACGGGTACGGGCTAAGCTTGACCCGGACGCCAGCTGAGTGGCGACGGGACGCACCAGCTATCCAACGAGGAGCGTGGTTACATCAAGCCGCATCATAGAAGTTCGCGGAGAGGCTCGACGGCCCAGGACGGCATATCTTGATAGAAGGCATGGAAACCTTCCGAAAAACTGCCGAAGTGAAGCCCGTGGCTCTGCGCAAGAAGCGTCAAGCTACGCGTTGAGAAAAGGCTGATGTGCCCATTGCGTGGCGAGGCGTACCACCAATTGACCGGCTGGCCGGCCTGTATATGGCCGTCCGACGTCAAGGTCGAGAACAGGAGCACACTGTCCGGTGACATCAGCTTCTTGAGGTTGGCCATCAACGCCCAGACATCGGGAACATGTTCAAACACCTCAAAGGCGGTAATAAGGTCGAACTTGCCCAGCGTCTCAATCCTGAGGTCTCTGTCCACAAAGGGGTCATATGAGGTGGATGGCCAATCTATTTCGCGCAACAGCCTGGACAGGGTGCCATTGCCACCACCATAGTCGAGATGCCTGAGCGCGGGATGCAGATTGCCGAATCCGGCACGAAGCATGGTTGCGTTGGCTTTCGGTCGGCCTTCTACGTAACCGGGGTCGACAGCAACGTAATCATCGTTGTAGATTTTTTCCTCGAACTCCTGCAAGCTCCACGCGCAGATCTCCGGCGCGAAACAAAAAGCACAGTTTTGGCAAATTGCGTAGGTCACAGGCACGCCGGAAAGCCCCAGTGGATGGGAGTTGCACGACTTGTTGAAATCAACGGGATCAAGCAGCGTGCAATTGGCACTGCAGACCGGGCAAACTGTGTTGTCTGTTTTCATGGAGTTTTACGCGCATCGCGAGGCAGGAAGGTAACCTCGGCCCTTAGGCGGTTGATGGAATCGGAAAGCTGTCAGTTTCCCACAACCGGTTCGATGGTGATCTCAACCGTCATGCTTTCTTCCCCGCCGCCCTGCCGCACACCCTTGATGGGCGGGCAGGCGTTGTAGTCGGTGCCCATGGCCAGGCGCACGTGGCGCTGGTCGATCAGGCAGCTGTGGGTCACGTCGATGCTGGCCCAGCGGCGCGTGGCGACGTCCAGGCAGACGTCGCACCAGGCGTGGCTGGCGAGGTCGGGCTCGTTGGCGGCGTAGAAGTAGCCGCTGACATAACGCGCCGGGTAGCCCAGGCTGCGGCAGATGGCGACCATCACATGGGCCTGGTCCTGGCAGACGCCCGCGCCGGACTTGAAGGCCTCCAGCGCGGTCGTGGTCACGCTGGTGCTGTTCTTGCGGTAGCTCACCGCATCGGCGACGCCCCGGCTCAGGGCCAGCAAGGACTGCAGGCTGGCCGTGCCGTCCAGGCTTTGCGGGATAAAGCGGCGGCCGAACTCGGCGAGTTCCCAGTGCGGCTCGGCCAGGTGGGTGGCGCGCAGAAAAAAGTAGGGATGCGGCAGGGTTTCGTCATCGTTGAACTCGGCCACGCCCAAGGTTTCGACCTCGCCGGCCGCGTTGACCAAGCTCCAGCGCACGTTGTCGGCCTCCTTGCCGACAAAGGTGTAGGCGCTCACGGTGTTGCCGAAGGCGTCGCGCTGGGTGAATAGCTTTTCGGGCGCGCCCAGGCTCCAGTAGTTCACGGTCTGCGCCGGGCCGGACTGCGGCGTGAGCCACAGCGTCTGCAGCGCATAGCGCAGCGGCTCGGTATACCGGTAGTCGGTGATGTGCCGGACGTGCAGTTTCATGCTCGAGCAAATACTGAATCGGACGCACCACGGCCGCGCTGCAACGTCGCCGAGAGGGAGGTTTTCGCCAGCAGGGGCCGCGGAACCGGCTTTGCCGGGCCGCAGGCGCAGCGCCCCCTAGGGGCTGGAGCCCGCGGCTCCAAGCCTGCCTGCGCAGGCTTGGACGGGCGACAGAGGCGAAGCGTCCCGCGAGCCGCGGCCTGCAAGGCCTCGAGAGCTACGCGCAGCAAGCGAACGTGGGGGCTCAATGTGTAGCCGGCACAAGAAACTCGCGGCTGATGTGCGCGCCTATCTCGTTGACCCGGTCCAGAAACTGGGTCAGGAAGGCGTGCAGGCCGGTGGCGAGGATCTCGTCGATACGGGCGTACTGCAGGTCGGCGCGCAGCTTGCCGGCGCGGCGTTGCGTTTCGCTGGCCGCGTCGCTGGTCACCATGGCGAGGTTGCCCATGAGCTCGTTGAGGCAGGCGAGCAGAGAACGCGGCATGTCGGGCCGCAGGATCAGCAGCTCGGCCACGCGCTCGGGCTTGATCACGTCGCGATACACCTTGCGGTAGACCTCGAAGCCGGAGACGCTGCGCAGGATCGCGCTCCAGTGGTAGAAGTCGTACTCCTGGTCCTTCTCGCCGTCGCTGCCCAGGAAGTCGTTTTGCACCGCGTGGAATTTCACGTCCACCAGGCGGGCGGTGTTGTCGGCGCGCTCCAGGAAGGTGCCCAGGCGCAGAAAGTGGAAGGCCTCGTCCTGCAGCATGGTGCCGGCCGTGACGCCGCGCGAGAGGTGCGAGCGGAACTTGACCCATTCAAAAAACTGGCCGGGGTCGCGCTCGAAGTCGCCGTTGCGCAGCATGCGGACCACTTCGAGGTAGGTCTGGTTCTGGGTTTCCCAGACTTCGGTGGTCAGGGTGCCGCGCACGGCGCGCGCGTTCTCGCGGGCATTCTTCAGGCACGAGACGATGCTCGAGGAGTTCTGCTCGTCGCGCACCATGAAGTCCATGACTTCGCGCGGGTTGATGCTGTCGCCGTACTTGGCGGCATAGGAAGGCTTGAGTTCGCTGATGCTCAGCAGGCTTTGCCAGCCGCCCTGCACCACGGCGGCCGATTGCGGCAGCAGCGAGGTCTGGTAGTTGACGTCCAGCATGCGCGCGGTGTTTTCGGCGCGTTCGGTGTAGCGCGACATCCAGAAAAGGTGATCAGCGGTGCGAGATAACATTTTTTCTCCTTCCTAAGCCTCAAACACCGAAAGCGCTGACGCGCTTTGCGTGTTTTGGTGATGACATCACAAGCGCTTCGCGCAATTGATGAGTCATCCCCGCGAATGCCTGCGGCATGTCGCCCGCACGCTCGGTATAGCGCGACATCCAGAAAAGGTGATGGGCAGTACGAGACAACATGATTATTTCCCTCCCACTTGGACTTGGGTCTGCGACTGCAATTGAGACTGCGATTGAGACTGGAACCCCACGGGCGACGACGGCCCCTCCAGAATCCAGGTGTCCTTGGTGCCGCCGCCCTGCGAAGAGTTGACCACCAGCGAGCCGTCTTTCAGCGCCACGCGCGTGAGGCCGCCGGGCACCATCTGCACTTCCTTGCCGCTGAGCACAAAAGGCCGCAAATCGATGTGGCGCGGCGCGATGCCGCTTTCGACATAGGTCGGGCAGGTGGAAAGGCTCAGCGTGGGCTGGGCGATATAACCCGAGGGGTTGGCCAGCAAGGCGGCGCGGAACTCCTCGATCTCGGCCTTGGTGGCGGCCGGGCCGACCAGCATGCCGTAGCCGCCGGCGCCGTGCACTTCCTTAACGACCAGGTCCTTGAGGTTGGCCAGGGTGTATTGCAAATCCTCGTTGTTGCGGCACATATAGGTGGGCACGTTCTTGAGGATGGGTTTTTCGCCAAGGTAGAACTCGATCATCTTGGGCACATAGGGGTAGATGGACTTGTCGTCGGCCACGCCCGTGCCTATGGCATTGCACAGCGAGACATTGCCGCTGCGGTAGACGTTGAGCAGGCCCGCGCAGCCCAGCGTGGAATTGGGGCGGAAGGCCAGCGGGTCCAGGAAGTCGTCATCGACGCGGCGGTAAATCACGTCGACGCGGCGCGGGCCGCGCGTGGTGCGCATGTAGACGAAGTTGTCCTTGACGAAGAGATCCTGCCCTTCGACCAGCTCCACGCCCATCTGCTGCGCGAGGAAGGCGTGCTCAAAGTAGGCCGAGTTGTACATGCCGGGGGTGAGCACCACCACCGTGGGCTCGGCCGTGGCCGGCGGCGCCATGGCGCGCAGGGTTTCCAGCAGCAAATCGGGGTAGTGCGCGACCGGCGCGACGCGGTTTTCGCTGAAGAGCTCGGGGAACAGCCGCATCATCATCTTGCGGTCTTCCAGCATATAACTCACGCCGCTGGGCACGCGCAGGTTGTCTTCGAGCACGTAGTACTCACCCTCGCCCTGGGCATTGGGCGCGCGCACGATGTCGATGCCGCTGATGTGCGAATAGATGTTGCCGGGAACGTCCACGCCCATCATCTCGGGACGGAACTGCGCGTTCTGGAAAATCTGCTCCGACGGGATGACACCGGCCTTGATGATCTCCTGGCCGTGGTAAACGTCGTGGATAAAGCGGTTCAGCGCCGTGACACGCTGGACCAGGCCTTTTTCCATGCTGGCCCACTCGTGGGCGGGAATGATGCGGGGGATCAGGTCGAAGGGGATCAGGCGTTCGGTCCCGGCGCCGTCCTCGTCCTTGGCACCGTAGACGGCAAAGGTGATGCCGACGCGGCGGAAAATCATCTCGGCTTCGGCGCGGCGCGCCTCCATCACGTCGGCCGGCTGTTTCGCCAGCCAGCGCTGGTAGCCCTGGTAGTGTTCACGGACGCTGGATCCCGTGGCATTCATTTCATCAAACATCGGTCGGCTCATTGGCTTGATCTCCAGCAAGTTATGCGCAGGGCACTGTTTTGACATAGCTTAGCAAGTTATGCGCCAAGGCGGCGCACACCCGCCTTATTTTTAACGTGCAGGCACATGATGCCAGTAGCGTTTGCCCTCCTCCCGCTGGCAGCGCACAGCCTCGGCATGCTGGCTGTCCCATGTCGCCGCCCCGCATGTCGCGGATTTGACAAGGCTGATGCCGCGCGCCTCGTAGCGCGCCACCACCGGCTCAGCCGGGTGGCCGAAGCGGTTGCGGTAGCCGGCCTGCGCCATGGCCAGTTGCGGCTGGACGGCGTCCAGGAATGCCGCGCTTGAGGATGTCTTGCTGCCGTGGTGCGGCACCAGCAGAAAGTCGGCTTGGAGGCGTGCCGGATCGCCGGCGGCCAGGGCCGCTTCCTGCGGCGCTTCGATGTCGCCCACCAGCAGGGCCGCGCGGCTGCCGTTGGAGACGCGCAGCACGCAGCTCATGGCATTGGGCTTGGCCACCGTGCCGTAGGCCGCGGCAGGCGGGTGCAGCAGCTCGAACTGCACGCCGTCCCATTCCCAATGCTGGCCGGCCGTGCAGCGTTCGGCCTTGCGCAAGGCCTGCAGCGGATGCGTGTCCTCAATCGAGCTGAGCAGCCGCGCCCCAGGCTGCATGGCCAGCACCGCGGCCGCCCCGCCTATGTGGTCTATGTCGCGGTGGCTGACCATCAGGACGTCCAGCCGCTCGCCCAGCGCGCGCAGCAGCGGCACCAGCACACGGTGGCCGGCATCGCTTTCGCGCGAAAAACGCGGCCCCGCGTCGTAGAGCAGGCTGTGGCCCGCGGTGCGCACCAGTACTGCATTGCCCTGGCCGATGTCGGCCGCCAGCAGCTCAAACTGCCCGGGCGCGACCCGCGGGGGCTGCCACAGCAACACAGGCAGCACCAGCGGAACGCCCAGCAAGCGCCAATGCCAGGGCAGTCGCGTGGCCAGCAAGCCGCCGCCCGCCACACCGGCGACGGCGCACCACAGCGGCGCCGCGGCCACGCTGATGGATGCCAGCGGCCAGCTCGCCAGCCATTGCAGGAACAGCGCCAGCACGCTCACGCAGGCGGCGGTCGCGCCCCAGGCCGGGGCCCACAGCACGCCCAGCAGGGCCAGCGGCGTGATCAGCAAGGTCACAGCGGGGATGGCCACGGCATTGGCCAGCAGGCCGACCAGCGAGACTTGGTTGAACAGCAGCAGCGACAGCGGCGTGAGCGCCAGCGTCACCACCCATTGCTCGCGCACGGCGCGGGCCAGGCCGGCCAGCCAGCGCGGCCCATGCCGCCGCCATCCGCCTGGCGAAACCGGCTCTTGAATGCCATGGTCAGGACGCACACCGGAATCCGTCGCGAACAACACACCGACCGCCACAAAAGACAGCCAGAAACCGGCCTGCATCAGGGCCCAGGGATCCACGGCCACCACCACGGCCATGGCCAGCAGCCAGGTCTGTGCCCAGGGCCATTGCCGGCCGCCCTGGCGCAGCAGGATCACGGTGGCCAGCATCAAGAGGGTGCGCTGCGCGGGCACACCCCAGCCTGAAAACAGCGCATACAGGGCGGCCAGCAGCAGGCCGCCCAGCGCGCCGGCACCGGCGGCCGGCAGCGCCAGGCACAGCCTGGGCGTGAGAAGCGCGGAGCGGCGCCAGAGGCCACCGACCAGCAGCGAGGCGGCCCAGGCAAACATGGTGATGTGCAGGCCGGAAATGCTCATCAGGTGGGCCACGCCCGTGGCGCGGAACACATCCCAGTCGGCGCGTTCTATGGCGTTCTGGTCACCCACCACCAGCGCGGCCATGATGCCGGCCCACTGGCGGTTCTCCACACGCGCGAAAATTTTCTCGCGCACCGCCTGCCGGGCTTGCTCGATGGGGTGTTGCCAGCTGCCGGAGAGCTTTGCTGGCGGTGCGTCATGCGCGCCGGCACGCACATAACCGGTGGCCTGTATGCCCTGCTCCCACAGCCACAGCTCGTAATCAAAGCCATGCGGGTTGCTGTTGCCGTGCGGCGCCTTGAGCCGCACCGTCATGCGCCAGCGCTCGCCGGCGCGCAAGGGCTGCGGCTGGCGCTGCAGGGCCAGTGCCGCTTCAAAGGGGTCCGCATCCTGCGCCAGGAGGCGAGGCTCACGCCCGGCAAAGCCCGAATACCAGCCCAGCAGGATTTGTGGCGGCAGGCTGACCTTGCGGCCGTCCAGGCGCGCGGATTCCACATCGAGGCGAAACCGCAAGCCGTCCTCACCGGGCTGCGGCATGGCCGGCACGCTGCCTGTGACCTCGATGTCGCGGCCTTCCAGGGCCGGGTCCAGCGCGGTGGACTGGAAAATACCGGCCCGCCAACCGGTGGAGCCAAAACCCAGCAACGCCGCCAGGCCCAATACCCGCAGGGCCCTGCGCCAGGATGGTTTGGCGTGATAGCGCGCCAGCCGCCATAACAAGGCCACCAGACAGGCCAGCCCGGCACACAGGGCATAAGCTTGCCATGGCCACAGCGCGGGCTGCTGCAATTGCAGCGCCACGCCGGCGACAAAGCCGGCCAGGGCGAGCCCCGGCCTCATGGTGCGTGCCATGACACGATGATGAATACAGCTGGCCCCAAAGCCGCCTCCCCTGCTTTTTTGCTTTTTTAGAACTTGTTTAACGGGAGGGCGAAGCAGCAAGCCGACAACGCACCATGCAAACTCCGCATGGCGCAGCTCTTGCTTACGGAAATACCGTCAAATCCGGGTAAGCTGTTCACACGTCATTGAGAAGACCGCATGATGTGGCGGTCCCTGCGCCCAGTTATTTTTTTAAGCGAGGTTGCCTTGTCCATCCACGTTGCCCTGAGCCACATCACCCATTACAAATACGACCGCCTGGTGCGGCTGGGCCCCCAGGTGGTCCGCCTGCGGCCCGCGCCGCACAGCCGCACCCAGGTGCTGTCCTATTCCCTCAAGGTCGAGCCCGCCGGGCATTTCATCAACTGGCAGCAGGACCCTTTCGCCAACTACCAGGCCCGGCTGGTGTTTCCCGAGCCGACGCGCGAGTTCAAGGTCACGGTGGACCTGGTCGTGGAAATGGCGGTGTTCAACCCCTTTGACTTCTTCCTGGAGCCGGCCGCCGAGGAATTCCCCTTCAGCTACAACGCGCTGCAGGCCCGGGAACTGGCCCCTTACCTGGCCACCCAGCCGGCCACACCGCTGTTCAAGCGCTACCTCGAGAAAATCGACCGCACGCCCAAACGCACCATCGATTTCCTGGTGGGCCTGAACCAGAGCCTGCAGTCGGACATCCAGTACTCCATCCGCATGGAGCCCGGCGTGCAGACACCCGAGGAGACCCTGCGCCTGGCCTGCGGCTCCTGCCGCGACACCGGCTGGCTGCTGGTGCAGTTGCTGCGCCACATGGGCCTGGCCGCGCGTTTTGTCTCGGGCTACCTGATACAGCTCAAGGCCGACGTCAAGTCCATAGACGGCCCCAGCGGCGCCGAAGCCGATTTCACCGACCTGCACGCCTGGTGCGAGGTGTTTTTGCCGGGCGCCGGCTGGGTGGGCCTGGACCCGACATCGGGCCTGATGGCCGGCGAAGGCCATATCCCGCTGGCCTGCACGCCCGAGCCCTCGAGCGCCGCGCCTGTCGAGGGCGGCGTCGACAAATCCGAAGTCGAGTTCGAGCACCACATGGCGGTGCAGCGCATCTACGAATCGCCGCGCGTGACCAAGCCCTATACCGAAGAGCAATGGCAGGAGGTGCTGGCGCTGGGCGAGAAAGTCGACCAGGACCTGGCGGCCGGAGACGTGCGCCTGACCATGGGCGGCGAGCCCACCTTTGTGGCCACCACCGACCGCGACGCGGCCGAATGGAATATCGCCGCACTGGGCCCGACCAAACGCGGCTATGCGACCGAGCTCGTGCAAAAACTGCGCGCCGAATACGGCGAAGGCGGTTTCCTGCACTTCGGCCAGGGCAAGTGGTACCCGGGCGAGCAGCTGCCGCGCTGGGCGCTGAGCATTTTCTGGCGCAAGGACGGCCAGCCGATCTGGCAGAACCCGGCCCTGTTCGCCGACGAGCGCCAGCCCTGCAGCTATACCAGCGCCGACGCGCAGCGTTTTGTGCAGACCCTGGCGGGCAAGCTGGGCCTGGCCACGACCTACATCACGCCGGGCTATGAAGACACCTGGTACTACCTCTGGCGCGAACGTCGGCTGCCGGTCAATGTCGACCCCTTTGATTCGCGGCTGGACGACGCCATGGAACGCGAGCGCCTGCGCCGCGTCTTTATGCAGGGCCTGGATTCAGTGGTGGGCTATGTGCTGCCGTTGCAGACCAAGGAGCAGCTCACACAAAGAAACGCCGGCGCCTCGCCCACGCTGGCCGGCCCGAAATGGACCACGGGACCCTGGTTTTTCCGCGACGAACGCATGTATTTGATGCCGGGCGATTCACCCATGGGCTACCGCCTGCCGCTGGATTCCGTGCCCTGGGTGTCCAAGACCGACTACCCCTACATGATCGAGTCCGACCCTTTCGCGCCGCGGCAGGACCTGCCGGATGCCTCGGCGCTGGCCGCGCGCTACAACGGCAGCTTCAGCGATGCCCGCGGCGCCACGGCGGCAAGCCCTTCCGCGGGCGGCAGCGCCAGTTCGCTGGCGCAGTACATGGCGCGCTACCTGAGCGGCAACACCGCGCTGTCGCAAGCCAGCCGCATCCTGCAGTTCCGTCCGACGGGCAACCACGGCACTGGCGGTGCGGGCGGCCAGCCGGCCGGCGCATCGCCCGAGGCGGCCGCGCCCGCCGACGACCGCGCGCCCAAGCCTTTTGAGTCGGCCGCCTGGCTCACACGCACCGCGCTGTGCGTGGAAGTGCGCGACCCGCAGCGCGCCAACGGCCCCAGGGACAAACCCAAGGCCGACCCGGACAGCCAGGCCAACAAATCGGGCCGGGGCGAAGTGGGTGCGATCTATGTCTTCATGCCGCCCATGGAGCGGCTCGAAGACTACCTGGACCTGCTGGCCGCGGTGGAAGCCACGGCCCAGGCGCTGGGCGTGAGCATCGTGCTCGAAGGTTACCCGCCGCCGCGCGACCCGCGCCTGAAAATGCTGCAGGTCACGCCCGACCCGGGCGTCATCGAGGTCAACATCCACCCGGCCTACAACTGGGGCGAGCTGGTGGAACACACCGAATTCCTCTACAAGATTGCGCACGAGACGCGCCTGTCGGCCGAGAAGTTCATGACCGACGGCCGCCACACCGGCACCGGTGGCGGCAACCACTTTGTGCTGGGCGGCGCCACGCCGGCCGACAGCCCCTTTCTGCGCAAGCCCGAGGTGCTGGGCAGCCTGATCGCCTATTGGCACAACCATCCCTCGCTGAGCTATTTGTTCTCGGGCATGTTCATAGGCCCGACCAGCCAGGCGCCGCGCGTGGACGAGGCCCGCAACGACCAGCTCTACGAACTCGAAATCGCCCTGCGCGAGATCGAGAACAACCGCAAAAAATACGGTGCCGACATGCCGCCCTGGCTGGTGGACCGCACCTTGCGCAACATCCTGGTCGACGTCACCGGCAACACCCACCGCAGCGAGTTCTGCATCGACAAGATGTACTCGCCCGACTCCACCACCGGCCGCCTGGGCCTGCTGGAGCTGCGCGCCTTTGAAATGCCGCCGCATGCGCGCATGAGCATCGCCCAGCAGCTGCTGCTGCGCGCGCTGGTGGCGCGCTTCTGGAACAAGCCCTACCACGGCCGCGTCACGCGCTGGGGCACCGAGCTGCACGACCGCTTCCTGCTGCCCGGCTTTGTGCGCATGGACTTCGAGGACGTGCTGACCGAGCTGCGCGAAGCCGGCTACGCCTTCGACATGGCCTGGTTCGAGCCGCATTTCGAGTTCCGCTTCCCCCTCATCGGCCAGGTCAAATCCAACAGCATCGAGCTGACGCTGCGCAGCGCGCTCGAGCCCTGGCATGTGATGGGCGAGGAAGGCTCGGCCGGCGGCACGGTGCGTTATGTCGACTCCTCGCTGGAGCGCATCGAAGTGCACGTCACGGGCCTGAACGACAACCGCTACGTCATCACCGTCAACGGCCGGGCCCTGCCGCTGCAAAGCACGGGCCGCGTCGGCGAATATGTGGCCGGCGTGCGCTACAAGGCCTGGAACCCGCCTTCGGCCCTGCATCCCTCGATCGGCGTGCATGCGCCGCTGACCTTCGACATCGTCGACACCTGGATGGAGCGCTCGCTGGGCGGCTGCCAATACCATGTGGCGCACCCGGGCGGGCGCAATTACGACACGCTGCCGGTCAATTCGTACGAGGCCGAAAGCCGCCGCCTCACGCGCTTTTTCCGCATGGGCCACACGCCCGGCAAGATGCGCGTGGCGCCGGCGCAGCCCAGCCGGGAGTTTCCGTTCACGCTGGACCTGCGCTGAGGGCGGCTGATGGGCGCCTTCCCCGGCGCCCATCAGCCTGTCTTATGGCTGCAACAATTGCATGCGCAAGCGGCATAAATCGTCCATTTGGCGGGAAAGCCGCCCCTGATTGAGGCTTTGCGCCTGCGGGCCGCAGGCATACTTGCAGCACGTGGAAAATAACACCCAGTCCCTTTTTGCCGCCCAGGCGCTTGAATCTCCCTGCGCCCTGGCCGCCGCGCTGGCGCCGCATGCGGCAGCCGGCCATTTCGACGAGTTGCGGGGCCGTGTCTCCGAAGGCCCCGCGCCCGCGGAAACGGCCGCGCCCGCCCAGCCCGCGCTGCGCGCGGCCGGTGCCCCCGAAACCGCCGCGCCCCCGCCCGAAGCCGCCGCCACCGACGACAGCCTGTCGCCCGACTGGACGCGCTTTTTCAACTTCCTGGGCGCCGACGGGTTTTACGACCTGAACCACCGCACCGCCAACCTGCGCCGCCAGATCCGCGACAACGGCGTGACCTACAACGTCTACGCCGACGCCAACGGCCCGCAGCGTCCCTGGGCGCTGGACCTCTTCCCCATGATGGTGTCGGCCGGCGACTGGGCACAGATCGAGGCCGGCATCCAGCAGCGCGCCCGCCTGCTGGACCGGGTCATGGCCGACATCTACGGCCCGCAGGAGCTGCTCTCCAAAGGCCTCTTGCCCAGCGCGCTGGTGCATGCCCACCCGGGCTACCTGCGCGGCATGCAGGGCGTGCAGCCGGCCGGAGGCACCTATCTGCACATCGCCGCCTTCGACATCGCCCACGGCCCCGACGGCCGCTGGTCGGTGGTGTCGCAGCGCACGCAGGCACCCTCGGGCCTGGGCTACCTGCTGGAAAACCGCCTGACCATCTCGCTGCTGTTTCCCGAAGCCTTCCGCGAAATGAAGGTCGAACGCCTGGCCGCCTCCTACAAGGCGCTGGTGGACGGCCTCAAGGCCATGAGCCCGGCCGACGGCAACGAGGAAAGCCGCGTGGTGCTGCTGACCCCGGGGCCTTACAACGAAACCTATTTTGAACACGCCTACCTCGCGCGCTTCCTGGGCCTGACCCTGGTCGAGGGCAGCGACTTGCTGGTACGCGACGACAAGCTCTACCTCAAGACCCTGCGCGGACTGGAGCCGGTGCATGGCCTGCTCAAGCGCCTGGACGACGAATTCCTGGACCCGCTGGAGCTGCGCTCGGACTCCACGCTGGGCGTGCCCGGCTTGCTGCAGGTTATCCGTGCCGGCAATGTGCTGGTGGTCAACACGCCGGGCTCGGCCTTCCTTGAATCGAGCGCGCTGCTGGGCTTTTTGCCCGCGCTGTCGGAACACCTGCTGGGCGAAACCCTGGCCCTGCCCTCGCTGGCGACCTGGTGGTGTGGCGAGCAGGCGGTGCTGCAGGATGTGCTGGGCCAGCTCAAGAACTGCGTGATCAAGCCGACCTACCCGGGCTCGGGCATGGAGTCGGTGATAGGCCACACGCTGTCGCGCCGCGCGCTCGACGAATGGGCCGGCCGCATCGTGCGCCGCGGCGAGGACTACACGGTGCAGGCCTATTTGCCGCTGCCGCAGACGCCGACCTGGCAGGGCGAGCGGATTTCCCCGCGCTCGGCCATGCTGCGCGTGTTTGCCGTGGCCGACGGCAAGGGCTCCTGGCAGGTGCTGCCCGGCGGACTGGCGCGGCTGGCCGGCAAGAACGAGAACATGTCCTCCATGCAGCACGGCGGCAGCAGCGCCGACGTCTGGGTGCTGGGCGATGCGTCGGCGGCCAAGGCGGCAGCCCCGCGTGCCGAACAGCCCTCGCCCGCCTGGGCCACCGCCCCGCTGCGGCATCGCCCGCCGGTCACCAGCCGCGCGGCCGAAAACCTTTTCTGGCTGGGCCGCTACACTGAGCGCGCCGAAAACTCGACGCGCCTGGCGCAGATCACCTTGCAATGCCTGGGCGGCGAAGACCAGAGCTCGCAGCCCTTGCTGGCCTGGCTGAGCAGCATGGCGGTTGGCAATGCGCTGGTGCTGGACACCGTGCCGCCGGCCACGCACGCGCGCCGCGTGTTTGAACGCGCGCTGATCGCCAACCTGGCCGACACCGAGCAGGCCGCCAGCGTGGGCTTTAACCTGCGCGCGCTCAAGAGCGCGGCCTCGGCCGTGCGCGAACGCCTGTCGCAGGAACAGTGGCACATGATCGTGCGCACCGAAGCCGATTTTTTCCAGCGCTGCGCGGTGTTCAGCGGCGTGGGCCAAAGCCAGTCGCAAAGCCAGGGCGGGCAAGGCCAGAGCCAGTACCTGCTTGAATACTCCTCCGTCGAGGCGCTGCGCGCGCTCGAATCGGCCAGCGGCTTCCTCTCGGCCATGACGGGCGCGCAAACCGACCGCATGACCCGCGACGACGGCTGGCGCCTGCTCAGCGTGGGCCGTCTCATCGAGCGGCTCAACACCCTGGCCGGCGCGCTGGCGCGCGGTTTTGAAACCGGCTCGGTCTTCGAGGAAGGCGGCTTCAACGCCATGGTGGCACTGTTCGACAGCACCATCACCTTTCACGCGCAATACCAGCAGCGCCGCGACATCCCGGCCCTGCTCGATCTGCTGGTGCTGGACCGCGACAACCCGCGCTCCCTGGGCTGGGTGGTGCAGACCTTGCGCGGGCGCCTGGCCAAGCTGGCCGGCAGCGCGCCGGGCGATATGCCCGAACTCGCGATGGAGCTGCCCGACCCCGGCAGCTGGGCGCTGGCCGATTTGTGCGCGGGCATGCAAGCCGATGACGGTGATGAAGGCGATGAAGATTGCCGGCAGCACGACGGCCGCCTGGTGCAGATGCTGGAGCAATGCTGCGACGCCGCGCTGGACCTGTCGGACACCCTGAGCCGCCGCTACTTCAGCCACGCGGCCTCCGGCAGCCAGAGCCTGGGCGCTTGAACACCGGACGCGGAACCCATGCTGCTGCACGTCGTCCATGAAACCCGCTACCGCTATGCGCCGGCGGTGGAAAACGCCCACCATGTGGTGCACCTCAAACCAGCCAGCCGCAACGGCCAGAGCCTGCTGAGCTACGCGCTGCGCGTCGACCCCGCGCCCGTGCAATTGCGCGAGACCGTGGATGTCTACGGCAACACACGCAGCTATTTTTCGCTGCAGGCCGCGCATGAAAGCCTGACCGTGGTGGCCGACAGCGTGGTCGCCACCACGGCCCTCAACCCGCTGCAGTCCGAAAGCGCCCTGTCCGCCGGCGCCGCGGTGTCGCAGCCCTGGGAGCAGGTGCGCGAGCAGTTCCGCTACCGCGCCGGCGCGGCCTATGACAGCGCCTCCGAATTCCTGTTCGCCTCGCCCTATGTGCCGCGCGACGAGGCCTTCGCCGAGTTCGCGCGACCCAGCTTCCTGCCCGGCCGGCCGCTGCCCGAGGCGGCGCGCGACCTGATGGAACGCATCCACGACACCATGACCTACGAGAGCGAAAGCACGGAGGTCAACACGCCGGCGCTCGAGGCGCTCAGGCAGGGCAAGGGCGTGTGCCAGGACTTCGCCCACATCATGGTGGCCTGCTGCCGCGCCATGGGCCTGCCGGCGCGTTATGTGAGCGGCTACCTGCTGACCAGCCCGCCGCCAGGCCAGCCGCGCCTGGTAGGCAGCGACGCCTCGCATGCCTGGGCCTCGGTCTACTGCCCGGGCCTGGGCACCTGGCTGGACTTCGATCCCACCAACAACCGCGCGCCGGGCGAAGACTATGTCACGCTGGCCACGGGGCGCGACTTCCTCGATGTCTCGCCCATGCGCGGCGTGATACGCGGCGGGGCGCAGCACATCCTCGACGTGGCGGTGACGGTGGAGCCCCTGGCCGAGACCGAGGCCCGGTCCCTGGCTACCGCGAACTGAGCGACTCTCCCAGCAGCGAACCGTCGGGCAGGCTGCCCACCAGGCAGCGCCTACACAGGCCCACAAATTCCTGCGCTGCGCCCGACTGCGCCTGCTTGGGCTTGAAGGCCAGCAAGGCGCGGAACCATACCTCGGCCGCCAGCGGCACGCTGCGCAGGCCCAGCGCCAGGTATTCGCGCGCCACCAGCGGATTCGTCACGGCCAGCCCAGCGCCGGCCAGCACCAGCGCGCATTGCGTCGCGCTGTAAGGGGTTTCAATCACAAAACGCGGCTGCACACCGGCCTGCGCGAGTGCCGCTTCCAGGCGCCGCTGCGCCGGATCGGACGCCGACAGGCCCACCAGCGGCACCTCCTGCAAGTCCTGCGGTTGCAGCACCTGCCTGCGTGCCAGCGGATGGGCGGCCGGCATGATGCAGACCGCGGGCGCCTGGTAGAACAGCGAGGACACCAGGCCGCTGGTGTCGGCCTCGTCGCCCAGGAAAGCCAGGTCCACCGCCCCCTGAAACAGCGCCTCGCGCAGCACCTTGGAGCTGTCGACCAAAAGCAGGCAGCGCGTGCGCGGGTAGCTGCGCTGGAACTCGGCCAGGGCCCAGGGCATGACGCTGGCGGCCATGGCATGCAGCGAGCCGATGCGCAGCACCGTGTCTTCGTGCGACTGCAGGGCCACGATTTTTCGCTGCACGGCCTCCAGGCCTTCGTAGACCCGCTCGACCTCTTCCATCAGCGCATGGGCTTCGGGCGTGGGCGTGAGCTTGCCCTTGGGCCGGTCAAACAGCTTGAGGCCGGCGCGCGCTTCGAGCTGCTGCAACAGCTGCGTGACCGCCGGCTGGCTCACATGCAGGGCCGCGGCCGCGCGGTTGGCCGTGCCCAGCCGCATGACCATGCGGAACACCTCGATCTGGCGCGCGCTTGCTTCGGCCATGGCCATCTCCTTATAAGTTTCACTTATTCTAAATCGCCAACAATGCCTGCACGGCAAGCCCCGGCCTTCCTACCATTGGCCGCATGAATTCCCTTGTTTCCGAATCCCCCGTCGTGGCCCGCAACCCGCAGCTGTCCGGGCTACGCTGCATCCACTGCGCCCGCGAATACCCCCTCCAGGACCTGCCGGCCGGCTGCCCGCACTGCGCGACGGCCGGCGCACCCGCGAGCCTGGAGGCGGTGTATGCCGAACTGCCCAAAACCCTCAAAGCCGCCAGCACAGGTTATAAGTGGGGCGCCTGGCTGCCCTACACCCAGGGCATATCCCTGGGCGAAGGCGGCACGCCCTGCCTGGACTTGCCGCGCCTTGCGCGCGCCTTGGGCTTGCGCCAGCTCTCGGCCAAGCACGAGGGCATGAACCCCACAGGCTCGCACAAGGACCGCATGTCGGCCCAGGCCGTGAGTCGGGCGCTGGACGTGGGCGCACAAACCGTGGTGCTGGCCTCCAGCGGCAACGCGGCGGTGTCGGCCGCGGCCTATTGCGCGGCCGCGGGCCTGGCCTGCGAAGTCGCCACCTACCACGACATGCCGGAGCCCTTCGCGCGCGCGCTGCACCGCCTGGGCGCCAGACGCCTCACCTTTGACCGCGGCTTCGGCCGCTGGGAACACCTGCGCCGGCGCGTCGAGCAGGACGGCGCGTTTGCGCTGACCAACTACAGCGTGCCCGCTGTCGGCAGCCCGGCTTTTGGCGTCGAAGGCTACCGCGCGGTGGCGCTCGAATGTGTGGCCGACGGTTGCATCCCCGACCATGTGCTGGTGCCCACCGCGCGCGGCGATTTGCTCTGGGGTGTTTACAGCGGCCTGCGCGACCTGCTGCAAGCCGGGCTGATCGTGCGCATGCCGCGCCTCTGGGCGGTCGAGCCCTTTCCCCGCCTGGCCCGCGCACTGGGAGGCGAACCGCTGCAATCCGACTTCGCCGGCCGGACCGCGCAGTTTTCCACCGGCGGCAGCACCGTCACGCTGCAGCAGGCGCTGGCCGTGCAGCGCTCGGGCGGCGGCGCGGTGGTGGTGGACGATGCCGGCGCCGCCGAAGGCAGCGCCCGGCTGGCCGCGCAAGGCCTGTGGGTGGAGCTGTGCGCGGGCGCCTGCCTCAGCGCGCTCGCGCAGCTGCGCGCCCGCGGCGAGGTCGCGCCTTCGGAGCATGCCCTGCTGCTGCTGACCGCCAAGGGCGACCGCGACACCTTTGACACTTTTTCCTGACTCCCTGAACCGATACCTGTAAAGGATTTCCCCATGAAGACCCGATTGCTTATCGCCCTGCTCCTGGCCGGCGCCACCTTGATCAGCACCGCCGCCCAGGCGGCCTACCCCGACAAACCGCTGCGCCTCATCGTGCCCTGGGCACCCGGCGGCAGCACCGATGCGATTGCGCGCGCCGTCGCGCAGCGCATGGGCGAGACCATGGGCCAGAGCGTGGTGGTGGACAACCGCTCCGGCGCCTCGGGCCGCATAGGCACCGAGGCCGCGGCCAAGGCCGCGCCCGACGGCTATACCTTCGCCATCGTCGAGTTGCCGCATGCGATCGCGCCGGCCGTGTTCAACAAAATGCCTTATGACCTGCTGCGCGACTTCACGCCGATCTCCATGGTCGGCACCTCGCCGCTGATGCTGTTTGCCAGCGGCGGGCCCTACAAGAACGGCGACATCAAGGGTTTCCTCAAGCACTACCGCGCCAGCAAGGTGCCGCTGGCCCTGGCCAACAGCGGCAACGGCTCCATCAGCCATCTTTCGAGCGAGCTGTTCGCCACGGCTGCCGGCATCAAGGTCAACGCGATCCCCTACCGCGGCTCGGCGCCGGCGCTCACCGACGTCGCGGCCGGCCAGGTGGACGCCCATTTCGCGACGCTGGCCAGCGCCAGCGCGCTGCTGGGCGCGGGAAAAATCTCGGCCCTGATGGTGACCGGCAACACGCGCGTGGCCTCGCTGCCCGAGGTGCCCACCGCGCGCGAAGCCGGCATGGACGGCATGCAGTTCAACCAGTGGTGGGCCCTGGTGGCGCCGGCCACCACGCCCATCGACATCGTCGAGCGGCTGCGCAGCGAAGCCGTCGCGGCGCTGGCCCACCCGTCGACGCGCGAGCGGCTCACCACGCTGGGCATAGACCTCAAGGGCTCTAGCCGCGACGAGCTGCGCGCCTTTATGCGCAGCGAGGTGGACCGCTGGGGCAGCGTGGTGCGCAAGGCCGGCATCAAACCCGAATAAGCGGGTGCGCCGGCCGGGGCTGCATCACTTCCTTTCATGGCGCCACAGGCCGGTGCATGGACGGGCCCGCCCTACAATTCCCCGAAACACCCGCCCCGGGAACTGTCATCAACCAAGGGAACACCATGAGCGCCTACGACAAGCTGAAAGCACTGAACATCACCCTGCCCCCCGTGGCAATCCCCGTCGCCGCCTACCTGCCTTTTGTGCGCACCGGCAACCTGGTCTTCCTGAGCGGCCATATCGCCAAGAAGGACGGCAAGCCCCTGGTCGGCCAGCTGGGCAAGAACATGACAACCGAAGAAGGCAAGGCGGCGGCGCGCTCGGTCGCTATCGACCTGATGGGCACACTCGAAGCCGCCGTCGGCCTGGGCAAGGTCAAGCGCATCGTCAAGCTCGTGAGCCTGGTCAACTCGACCGGCGACTACACCGAGCATCACTTGGTGACCAACGGCGCCAGTGAACTTTTCGCTGAAATTTTCGGTGATGCCGGCACGCATGCGCGCGCCGCCTTCGGTGTGGCGCAGATTCCCATGGGTGCCTGCGTCGAGATCGACCTGGTCGCGGAAGTCGAGTAAACACTGCCGCCGCAAGCACCCGCAGTCACTGTGGGGCCGGCAAAGTGGCGGCGAGCGCCCGTTCGCGCGAGCCTTTAAACTCAACACGCCCCGGCCATTTCGCCGGGGCAGCGTTCTCAGGGCGGGGTGAAATTCCCCACCGGCGGTGTTTGCAGGTAACTGCATCAGCCCGCGAGCGCCCGTTCTATGCCATTTCCAATTCAGCGCGAGATTAGGCGCGTCGCCGCAGGCAGTGCTACAGCACGACAAGGCGGCGCAACGACATATCGCGTTGAATTGGAATGGCATCCGGGGTCAGCAGATTTGGTTCAACTCCAAAGCCGACGGTCACAGTCCGGATGAAAGAGAGCGCGATGCCATCGGCTGTGCCGTGGGCGCCAGCCCGCCCCTGGCCGGCCGCAGGCTCGTGCGCCCTGATTCTGGTAACACCTAGTTAGAGGCCATCCATGAGTCAGACCCTTGTTTCTTCCCCTTCCACCGCCCAGTCCGGCGGTACACCCAAGGCGCGTTTCGCCTTTATCCAGTCGTCCTGGCACGAAGACATCGTGGACCAGGGGCGCGGCGCCTTTATGGCCGAAATGACCAGGCAGGGTGTGAGCCCCGAATCCATTGACACCTTTGAAGTGCCGGGCGCTTTCGAGATTCCGCTGCACGCGAAAAAACTCGCGCAGTCGGGCCGTTATACGGGCGTAGTCTGCTGCGGGCTGGTGGTGGACGGCGGCATTTACCGCCACGAGTTCGTCGCCGACGCGGTGATCAGCGCGCTGATGGGCATACAGCTGGAAACCGGCGTGCCAGTGTTTTCCGCCGTGCTGACGCCCCAGCATTTCCATGAGCATGAGGAACACCGCCAGTTCTTCAGCGCCCACTTCCTGACCAAGGGCAAGGAAGTGGCGCAGGCCTGCCTGGAAACCGTGGCGGGCCTCAGGAAGCTCGAAACACTGCTCGCGGCCTGAGGCCGGATGCCCGCCCCTTTTCACAAGGCGGCGGGCGCCGAACTTCTTACTCGACGCGGGTGACGCCGGTGGGCTTGAAGCCCAGGTCGGCCGCCTTGCCCTTGCGCGCGCGTGCCGCGCGGGCATTGTTCAGCGTGCGGATTTCCAGGGTTTCCTCGCGCGCCTTGCCGCCGCGGCCTATGCCTTCAATCTTCACGCTGCGGGTGTAAGCCGCCGCGCCGGCCAGGGTGTCCTTGGCTTCGAGGTCTATCAGCATCAGGCCGCGCCCACCGGCGGCCTGCATTTTCAGTTCACCGATTTCAAAGGTCAGGATGCGGCCGCCCGTGGAGGCGCAAGCCACGTGGGTGGCAGGCAGCATGGGCGTGGCGCCGCTGTTGAAGGCGGCATGCGAGGGCCTGCAGATGGTTTCACCCTCGGCACAGCTGATAAAGGCCTTGCCCGCCTTGAGGCGCGATGTCATGTTCTCGACCGTGGCGAGGAAACCGTAGCCGCCGCTGGCACTGAGCAGCAGCGCGGCATTGGACGGGCCCGCGAAGTAGTGCACCAGCTGCGTGCCCGATTCGAGGTCGATCATCGTGGTCAGCGGCTGGCCGTCGCCGCGCGCGCCGGGCAGCGAGGACACCGGCACCGAATAAATCCGGCCGCGCGAGCCGAAGGCCAGCAGCGTGTCGACGGTACGGCATTCAAAAGTGCCGTACAGCCCGTCGCCGGCCTTGAAGGCAAAACCTGCCGGGTCATGCCCGTGGCCGCTGCGCGCACGCACCCAGCCCCTGTCGCTGATGACCACGGTCACAGGTTCGTCGAGCACCTTGACTTCAAGCACGGCTTTTTTCTCGGCCTGGATCAGCGTGCGGCGCGCATCGGCGAACTGCTTGGCATCGGCTTCGATTTCTTTCACCAGCAGGCGTTTGAGCGCCGCCGGGCTGCCCAGGATTTCCTCGAGCCGGCCCTGCTCTTCGCGCAGGTTCTTGAGCTCCTGCTCGATCTTGATGGCTTCGAGCCGCGCCAGTTGGCGCAGGCGGATTTCCAGGATGTCCTCGGCCTGGCGGTCGCTGAGCCTGAAGCGCGCTATCAGCGCGGCCTTGGGCTCGTCCGACTGGCGGATGATGGCGATCACCTCGTCGATATTGAGCAGCACCAGCTGCCGGCCTTCGAGGATGTGGATACGGTCCAGCACCTTGTCCAGGCGGTGCTGCGAACGTTTTTGCACCGTGGTCTGGCGGAATTCAATCCACTCGCCCAGCATTTGGCGCAGGGTTTTCTGCGTCGGCTTGCCGTCCAGCCCGACCATGGTCAGGTTGATCGGCGAGGAGCTTTCAAGGCTGGTGTTGGCCAGCAGGGTGTTGATCAGTTCGGACTGGCCGATCTTGCTGGTCTTGGGCTCGAACACCAGGCGCACCGGGGCGTCCTTGCTGGACTCGTCGCGCACCACATCGAGCACGGCCAGCACGGTCTGCTTGAGCTGCACCTGGTCCTGGCTCAGGGCTTTTTTGCCGGCCTTGATTTTCGGATTGGTGAGCTCCTCGATCTCCTCGAGCACACGCTGGGTGCTGACGCCGGGCGGCAGTTCCTGCACCACCAGCTGCCACTGGCCGCGCGCGAGCTCCTCGATTTTCCAGCGCGCGCGCACCTTGAGCGAGCCGCGGCCCGTGCTGTAGGCGGCCGCGATTTCCGCGCTGCTGGAGATGATCTGCCCGCCGCCCGGGTAGTCGGGCCCGGTGATCAGCGAAAACAGCTCGTCGTCGGACAGCTTGGGCGTCTTGATGAGTGCCACGCAGGCGTCGGCGACTTCGCGCAGGTTGTGGCTGGGGATTTCGGTGGCCAGGCCGACGGCGATGCCGCTGGCGCCGTTGAGCAGCGCAAAAGGCAGGCGCGCGGGCAGCTGGCGCGGCTCCTCGAAGGAGCCGTCGTAGTTGGGCACGAAGTCCACCGTGCCTTCGTCAAGCTCATCGAGCAGCAAGGTCGTGATGCGCGCCAGCCGCGCCTCGGTGTAGCGCATGGCCGCCGCGCCGTCGCCGTCGCGCGAGCCGAAGTTGCCCTGGCCGTCGATCAGCGGGTAGCGCTGGCTGAAATCCTGGGCCATACGCACCATGGCGTCGTAAGCCGCCTGGTCGCCGTGCGGGTGGTATTTGCCGAGCACGTCGCCGACCACACGGGCGCTTTTGACGGGCTTGGCCCCGCTGGCGCCGTTGGCGCCGCCAAAACCCAGGCCCATGCGCGACATGCTGAAAAGAATGCGGCGCTGCACCGGCTTCTGGCCGTCGCAGACGTCGGGCAAGGCCCGGCCTTTGACAACGCTGAGCGCGTATTCAAGATAGGCCCGCTGCGCGTACGCGGCCAGCGAGTCCTGGTCGGCGGGTTCGGGAATGGGGGCGACTGCGTCCGGTGTAAAGAGATCGTCCATCGTGAATTTGGCTTGGGGCTAAGTCGGTTGATGCCGGGCCGGCATGCTTAAGCGCGCCGGTACGGAATGATGAAAAGAAAAAGGAGGCGCCGCTTTGCAGCGCTGCCGGATGGTCCGGCGAAACGCCAGCTGCATGGGTCTCAGTTCCGCTCGGGTGGGGCCTCTGGCGTGGTGGTGGCCGCGACCGTGGTCGGCACCATGTTGCCGCGGCCCGTGTTGCCGCCCATCATCTCCATGCGCACGCGGCCGCCGGGGGCCATCATGCTGGGAGGCTTGAGGTGGTTATAGAGCTGCATCACGGTCTTGACGTAGTTTTTGGTCTCTGGGTAATTGGGGATTTTGTTGCCCGCGCGCTGCACCGCGCCCTCGCCGGCGTTGTAGGCGGCAATCGCCAGCTCGAGCTGGCCGGGAAACATGGCGATCAGGTCGCTGAGGTAGCTGGAGCCGGCCCGGATGTTGGTCTTGGGGTCGGTCAGTTTTTTATGGACCGTGGAATCCTTGCTGGCCCGCACGCCGTAGCGCTCCGCCGTTGGCGGGATCAGCTGCATCAGCCCGACCGCCCCCTTGGGCGAGACGGCCTGGGTGTTAAAGCCCGACTCGGTGGCGATCAGGGCCTGCAGCAACTCGTAGTCAATACCGTGCGTGGCCGAAGCCTCGCGCAGCAGGTGCTTGACGGCCTTGTAGTTGGGCGACACATCGAAGTAGGCCAGCAGCTTGGGCGGCGCGGCGGCCACGCCCGTGGCACGGTTGGCGCCGCTGCCCACGGCCTTGCCGCTGCGGCCGGTGTTGCTGCCGTCGGCGCTGAAGCTTTCGCTGCCGCGGAAAAAGAGTTCATAACGGTCGTCCAGCCGCACGGCCGAAAAGTGCGCGATGCCGTCCTTGTCGACGTAACCCCAGATGTCGGCATGGGCGGGAGACGCGAACAGCGCGGCCAGGCCCATGAACGCCAGCGGCAGGCCCAGCGCGCGCAGGGGCCGCCGCAGAAAGGAAAGAAGAGTCTCAGTCAGGTTCATCAAATATCAATTTCCACGGCGTCACCGTGCAACTCCATCAGTTCGCGGCGCGCCGCAGCTTCGCCCTTGCCCATCAACTTGGTGATCAGGGTCTCGGTTTGCAGGAAATCCTGGTTGCCCAGTTGCACGGGCAACAAACGGCGGGTATCCGGATTGAGTGTGGTCTCCCAGAGTTGTTCCGCGCTCATTTCACCCAGGCCCTTGAAGCGGCTGATGCTCCAGGCGCCTTCTTTCACGCCGTCCTTGCGCAATTTATCCAGAATGGCGGTCAGCTCGCCTTCATCAAGGGCATAAAACTTGGATGCCGGCTTTTTGCCCCGGGCCGGCGCGTCCACCCGGAACAGCGGCGGCCGCGCAACATACACATTACCCGATTCGATCAATTTGGGGAAATGGCGGAAAAACAGCGTGAGCAGCAGCACCTGGATGTGCGAGCCGTCGACGTCGGCGTCGCTCAGGATGCAGACCTTGCCGTAGCGCAGGCCGCTGAGGTCGGGCGTGTCGTTGGGGCCGTGCGGGTCCACGCCGATGGCGACCGCGATGTCGTGGATTTCGGTGTTGGCGAACAGGCGGTCGCGCTCGACCTCCCAGGTGTTGAGCACCTTGCCGCGCAGCGGCAGGATGGCCTGGCTTTCCTTGTCACGGCCCATTTTGGCGCTGCCGCCGGCCGAGTCGCCCTCGACCAGGAAGACTTCGTTGTGCGCCAGGTCGCGGCTTTCGCAGTCGGTCAGCTTGCCGGGCAGCACGGCCACGCCCGAGCCCTTGCGTTTTTCGACCTTCTGGCCGGCCTTCTGGCGGGTTTGCGCGGCCTTGATGGCGAGTTCGGCCAGCTTGCGGCCGTAATCGACGTGCTGGTTGAGCCACAGCTCCAGCGCCGGGCGCACAAAGCTGGAAACCAGGCGCACCGCGTCGCGCGAATTGAGGCGCTCCTTGATCTGGCCCTGGAACTGCGGGTCCAGCACCTTGGCGCTCAGCACATAGCTGGCGCGGGCAAAAACGTCTTCGGGCAGCAGCTTGACGCCCTTGGGCAGCAGCGAATGCAGGTCGATAAAGCTTTTGACGGCATTGAAGAGGCCGTCGCGCAGGCCGCTTTCATGGGTGCCGCCGGCGCTGGTCGGGATCAGGTTGACGTAGCTCTCGCGCATGGGCTGGCCGTCTTCGGTGAAGGCCACGCACCACTGGGCGCCCTCGCCTTCGGCGAAGCTGTCGTGCTGGGTGTCGGCAAAACCCTCGCCTTCAAACATCGGGATCACCGGGTCGCCGGTCAGGGTCTGCATCAGGTAGTCGCGCAGGCCGCCCTTGTAGAGCCAAGTCTGGGTGTCCTTGGTTTTCTCGTTGGTCAGCGTGACGGTGACGCCGGGCATGAGCACGGCCTTGCTGCGCAGCAGGTGGGTGAGCTCGGCCATGGGCAAGGCCGCCGACTCGAAGTACTTGGCGTCGGGCCAGGCCCGGACCGTGGTGCCGGTCTTGCGGTCGCCGTCGCCGTTTTTGCGCAGGTGCAGCTTTTCGGTGACGTCGCCGCCCGAAAACACCAGGTGGGCGACCATGCCTTCACGGTAGGAGGTGACCTCCAGGCGCTTGGACAGCGCGTTCGTTACGCTGACACCCACGCCGTGCAGGCCGCCCGAGAAGCTGTAGGCGCCACCCTTGCCCTTGTCGAACTTGCCGCCGGCATGCAGCCGGGTGTATACGAGCTCGATCACGGGCGCTTTTTCTTCCGGGTGCATGCCGAAGGGGACGCCCCGGCCGTCGTCGTCCACGCTGACCGAGCCGTCGCTGTGCAGCGTGACCTTGATCTTCTTGCCGTAGCCGGCTAGGGCCTCGTCGGCGGAGTTGTCCAGCACTTCCTGGATGATGTGCAGGGGGTTGTCGGTGCGGGTGTACATGCCCGGGCGCTGCTTGACGGGCTCCAGGCCCTTGAGCACGCGGATCGAACCTTCGGAATATTCGGTGGGTAGTTTGTCGGCCATGGCAGTTGAAAGAATTGCCGCAATTGTAGTCCGGGCCGCAAAAGTCACTGTATGGACATACAGCCGACCCGATTCGGGCGTGGAAACCTGGCGCGGCGCGGCAGCGTTTTGCCATTTTCGTTACAGTCGGCGAATCGTCTCCTGGCCACCCGGGCCTTTTCCTTTTTTCGCCGCTTGCGGCGGCCACCCATGACCACCGACACCAAAAAACTCTCCATGCTGCAGGTGCTGATCTGCGGCGCCACCATCGTCACGCTGTCCATGGGCATACGCCACGGCTTCGGGCTGTGGCTGCAGCCCATCACCCAGGCCCAGGGCTGGACGCGCGAAACCTTTGCCTTCGCGCTGGCGGTGCAAAACCTGTCCTGGGGCGTATTCGGCATCTTCGCCGGCATGGCGGCCGACCGCTTCGGCGCCTTCCGCGTGATCGTGGGCGGCGCCCTGCTGTACGGGCTGGGCCTGGTGGGCATGGCGCTGTCGCCCACGGGCTTTTTGTTCACCATGACGGCCGGGGTGCTGATAGGCGCCGCGCAGGCCGGCACCACCTATGCCGTGATCTACGGCGTGATAGGCCGCAACATCCCGGCGGAAAAGCGCTCCTGGGCCATGGGCGTGGCCGCGGCGGCCGGCTCTTTTGGCCAGTTCCTGATGGTGCCGGTCGAAGGCCTGCTGATCAGTGGCCTGGGCTGGAAGGAAGCGCTGCTGGTGCTCAGCGGCGCCGTGCTGCTGATCGCGCCGCTGGCGCTGGGCCTGCGCGAAGGCGGCTTTGCCGGCGGCCAGCCGGCCAAACGCGAGCAGACCATAGGCCAGGCGCTGCGCGAGGCCTTCAAGTACCCGAGCTTCCAGTTGCTGATGGCCGGCTATTTCGTCTGCGGCTTCCAGGTGGTGTTCATCGGCGTGCACATGCCCAGCTACCTCAAGGACAAGGGCCTGTCGCCCCAGGTGGCCAGCTACGCGCTGGCGCTGATAGGCCTGTTCAATGTTTTCGGCACCTATATCGCCGGCTCGCTGGGCCAGAAGATCGCCAAGCGGAAAATCCTGGCGACGATTTATTTCTCGCGTGCGGTGGTGATCGCCGTGTTCCTGGCGGCGCCGCTGAGCCCGCTGAGCGTGTATATCTTCGCCAGCCTGATGGGCCTGTTGTGGCTGTCGACCATCCCGCCGACCAACGCGGTGGTGGCGCAGATCTTCGGCATCCAGCATTTGTCCATGCTGGGCGGCTTTATTTTCTTCAGCCACCAGATCGGCTCCTTCCTGGGCGTGTGGCTGGGCGGCTATTTATATGACCGCACCGGCAGCTACGACATCGTCTGGTACATCGCCATCGCGCTGGGCGTGTTTGCCGCCCTGGTGAACCTGCCGGTACGCGAGGCGCCGATTGCACGCGCCGGCGTGCCGCAAGGGGCCTGAGATGGCCAAAAAAGCCGGCCTGTGGGCGCTCGCGGTCATCGCGTCGCTGGGGGTGTTTGCCCTCTACACACGGCCGGAATTCCTGGTCACACTCGCCAACCAGATCTGGGCTTGCTTTTAGGGCCTGCCCGGCGGTTTTGCGAGTGATGGGGGCCGCGCCCCCAAAAAAAGCGGGAAGAGGACATCATGAAAACCATCATCATCACCGGCGCCTCGGACGGCATAGGCGCGGAAATGGCGCGGCAGCTGGCCAAAACCCATGGCGCCGGCGTGGCGCTGGTGCTGGCCGCGCGCAATGAAACGCTGCTGGACGAGGTCGCGCACCAGTGCGCCGCGCACGGCGCGCAAACCCTGGCCGTCAAGACCGATGTGTCCATCGAGGCCCAATGCCGGCACCTGGTGGATGCCGCCGTCGGCCGCTTCGGCCATATCGACGCCCTGATCAACAACGCCGGCATGTCGGCGCAGGCGCTGCTGGAGGACGTCAAGGCCCAGGACCTGGGCTGGTACGAGCAGCTGATGCGCATCAACTTCTGGGGCAGCGTCTGGTGCACCCATGCCGCCCTGCCCTACCTGAGGCTGCGCCACGGCAGCATCGTCGCCGTTTCCAGCCTGGCCGGGCTGATAGGCGTGCCGGGCCGCACGGCCTACAGCGCCACCAAATTCGCCATGGTGGGATTTTTCGAGGCGCTGCGCGCCGAAATGAAGGGCGCTGGGGTCGGCGTGACCACCGCCTACCCGGGCGTGGTCGCCACCCACATCCGCCACCGCGGCTTCAACGCGGCGGGCGTGGCCGCGGGCTCCAGCGGGCTCAAGGAAGACAAGGCCATGAGCGTGGAGGAATGCGCCCGGCTGATCCTGCAGGGCATGGAGCGCCGGGACCGCGAGGTGGTCATGACGGCCAAGGGCAAGCTGGGCCGCTGGCTCAAGCTGATCGCGCCCGGCCGGGTCGAGGCGATGGCGCTGGCGGCGCTCAAGGATGAGGTGAAACCACTTTGACGGACCCCAGGCCGCACGGAACGGAGCCGCCCTCCGCCTGGGTGCGGCGCTGGTCGCACCTGGTGCGCGAAGGCGGCGTGGTGCTGGACGTCGCCTGCGGTTATGGCCGCCATACCCGCTGGTTTCACGGGCGAAGCCACCCCCTGGTGCTGGTGGACCGGTCGCGGGAAGCCCTGGAGGCCGCTACAAGCACCCTCCCGGCAGCGGCTTACGAGGCCGTGGTGGCCGATATTGAAGCCGGCCCCTGGCCTTTTGCGGGCCGCCAGTTTGACGCGGTCGTCGTCACCAACTACCTCTGGCGCCCGCTGTTGCCGACCCTGCTGGCCGGCCTGGCACCGGGTGGCGTGCTGATTTACGAAACTTTTACGCAGGGCAACGAGACCGTGGGCAAGCCCTCGCGGCCCGATTTTTTGCTGCGCAGCGGCGAATTGCTGGAAATCTGCGCGGGCCTGCGGGTAGTAGCCTTCGAGGAAGGCTTCCATGAAAACCCGCAGCGCTTCATCCAGCGCATCGCCGCCGTCCGCGAAACCGCCGCGACTGCGGGTTTGCCCGCACCGCCGCGCTATTTCCTGCCCTAGGCTCTGGGTAGAATGCAGGATTGGCTTTTCGGGGCCGGCCCGGCGGTATTTCGGCCAGGCCCTATCCGGCCGCGAACGTTTTTAAGTAAAGCATGAAACCCATTACTGGCAGCATCGTTGCATTGGCAACGCCCTTGCATGATGACGGCAGCGTAGATTACCCCACCCTGCGCAAACTGGTGGACTGGCACATCGCCGAAGGCACCGACTGCATAGGCGTGGTCGGCACCACCGGCGAATCCCCGACCGTCAACGTCGAGGAGCACTGCGAAATCATCCGCGTCTCGGTGGAGCAGGCCAAAAAGCGCGTGCCCATCATGGCCGGCTGCGGCGCCAACTCCACCGCCGAGGCGATCGAACTCGCCAAATTCGCCAAGCAGGTGGGCGCCGACTGCCAGCTGCAGGTCGTCCCCTATTACAACAAGCCCACGCAGGAAGGCCAGTACCGGCATTTCAAGGCGATTGCCGAAGCCGTCGGCGACCTGCCCACCGTGCTCTACAACGTGCCCGGCCGCACCGTGGCCGATATGGCGCACGCCACCGTGCTGCGCCTGGCCCAGGTGCCCGGCATTGTCGGCATCAAGGAAGCCACCGGCAACATCGAGCGCGCGCAGTGGCTGATCAAGGAAGTGCCCAAGGGCTTTGCCGTGTATTCGGGCGACGACCCGACGGCCGTGGCGCTCATGCTTTGCGGCGGCCAGGGCAACGTCAGCGTGACGGCCAACGTGGCACCCCGGCTCATGCACGAGCTGTGCGTGGCCGCCGTGGCGGGCGACACGCCCCGCGCCATGGAGCTGCAGCTCAAGCTCCTGCCGCTGCACAGAAACCTGTTTATTGAAGCCAACCCGATTCCCGTCAAATGGGCCATGGCCCGGATGGGTCTTTGCGGCGGCACCTTGCGCCTGCCCATGACGCCGCTGGAAACATCGAACGAAGCGGCCGTGGAAAACGCCTTGCGCGCCTGCGGCCTGATTTGATTTGCCTGATCTGATTTTTAAGGGAACCCAAGTGAAGATATCGCCAACACGTCCTGCATTTTCAAAAGCCCGGAGCGCCGCAGCCGTGTCCGCGCTGGTTGCCCTCGGCCTGCTCGCCGGCTGCTCCTCCATCCGCGAAGTGATGGACGGTGAACGCGTCGATTACAAGAGCAGCGGCGCCAAGGGCCCTTCGCTGGACATTCCCCCCGATCTGACCCAGCTCAGCCGCGACACCCGTTACGTGGTGCCCGGCACGGCGGTGTCCGCCAGCAGCTACCAGGTGGGCCAGCCCACGCAGGCCGTGCAGACGGCCGTCACCGCCGTCGGCGACGTGCGCATCGAACGCGCGGGCAGCCAGCGCTGGCTGGTCGTGAACCGGCCCGCCGACAAGCTCTGGGGCCCTGTGCGCGACTTCTGGCTGGAAAGCGGCTTCCTGCTCGCGCAGGACCAGGAAAACCTGGGCATCATGGAAACCGACTTCGCCGAAAACCGGGCCAAGCTGCCGCAGGACTTCATCCGCAGCGCGCTGGGCAAGGTGTTCGACGGCCTCTATTCGACCGGCGAGCGCGACAAGTTCCGCACGCGCCTGGAGCGCCGCCCCGATGGCGGCACTGAAATTTACGTCAGCCACCGCGGCATGATTGAAGTGATTACCGGCGCAAAATCCGGCAGTTCCTCCGGCGACAGCACGGTCTGGCAGCCCCGTCCCGCCGATCCGGAACTCGAAGCCGAATTCCTGCGCCGCCTGATGGTCAAGCTGGGCGTGTCGCAAGAGCAGTCCAAGGCCCTGGTGGCCGCGGGCGCCACCAAGCAGACTTCGCGCATCGCCACGGTCAACAACCTGCCTGTCGTGCAGATCGACGAAGGTTTTGACCGCGCCTGGCGCCGGGTCGGCCTCGCGCTGGACCGCACCGGCTTTACCGTTGAAGACCGCGACCGCAGCCAGGGCACCTACTTCGTGCGCTACGTCGAGCCCGTCGTGAACAAGACCGAGCCCGGCTTCTTCAGCAAGCTGTTCAGCGGGTCGCCGGCCGCCACGCCGCCCCTGAAGTACCGTATCGCCGTCAAGAGCCAGGGCGAGAGCACCACGGTTTCCGTCCTCAATGCACAAGGCGCCGCCGAATCGTCGGCCAATGCCCAGCGCATCGTGCAGGTGATCGCCGACGACCTCAAATAATCCGGGCTTGCCGCCCGACCGCCCCGGCCACGGATTGCGACGCCCATGTTGAGGTTTAAAAGCCTGGGCAGCGGCAGTTCGGGCAATGCCACCGTGGTCGAAGCGGCGGGAATCGCACCATCGCGGGTTCTTGTCGACTGCGGGCTGGGCCTCAAACACCTGCTTTACCGGCTTGGTGAAGCCGGCTTGCAGCCCGAGGACATCCATGCCGTGTTCATCACGCATGAACACGGCGACCATATCGGCTGCGCGCGCTCACTCGCCCTGCGCTATCGCATCCCGGTCTGGATGAGCCACGGCACGCATGCCGCCATAGGGGCTCCGGATTTCGACGGACTGCTGCACACCGCGCGTGACGGCAAAGCCATAGAACTGGGAGGCCTGCAGCTCACGCCCTTTACCGTGCCGCACGACGCCAGGGAGCCCTTGCAGCTCAGTTGCACCGACGGCTCGGCCAAGCTCGGCATCCTGACCGACCTGGGCCACGCCACCACCCATGTCATGTCGCATCTCATGGCTTGCGACGCCCTGATGCTGGAGTGCAACCACGACACCGACATGCTGGCGCGGTCGTCGTATCCGCCCTTTTTAAAGCGGCGCGTGGGCGGCCAGTACGGCCATCTCTCCAATGCCGCGGCGGTGGAGATTGCCCGCACCCTGGTTCATGGGCGTTTCAGGCACCTGGTGGCCGCGCACCTGAGCGTGCAGAACAACCGGCCCGCGCTGGTGCAGGCGCTGATGGCCGAAACCCTGGGTTGCGGGGCGGACGACATCGTCGTGGCCGCGCCCGACACCGGAACGCCCTGGCTTTCGGTTTGAGGCCGGGGCGCCCGCCGAGAACACGATGGGGCGAAAAAATAAGGGCAAAAAAAAGCCGCCTTGCGGCGGCTTTTTCAATTCACTGAAGAATTACTTGGCGGCGCTTGCAGGAGCTGCGGTAGCGGTAGCAGCAGCGGCAGCGGCGGCAGCATCAGCAGCCGGAGCAGCGGACGTGGCAGCGGCGGGTGCGGATGCAGCGGCGGCAGGTGCGGAAGCTTCAGCAGCAGGTGCAGGAGCTGCAGCGGCTGGTGCAGGTGCTGCGGCTTCTTCTTTCTTGCCGCAAGCAGCCAGTGCAACAGCGGCAACGATAGCTGCCAAAACGAGGGACTTGTTCATTTTTTCGATCCTTGATGATATTTAAGAAAACAATTTCCGGAAATTGTCAAAAGAAACCCAAACCGGAATTCAAGTTATTTTTGACCGGGGAAAGGACTCGAGCTCTTTCTACCCAGCTTTAAATTATATGCTGGATATTACAAGTCCGGAAACCCTTAGTCGACGAATCGTGACCGTATGACGGGCCCCATGCGATGCTTGCGCAATCCTTGCGTTTAAAGGCCCAGGGTGGTGGCCGGGAAGGCCGGCGAACTTTTCAGCAGCCTTTCATTGAGCCGCTCCCTGAGCGCAACCCGGCGCGCCGGCTCGGACCCGGCCATGCCCGTGCAGCGCTGCAGGTCCAGGCGCTCAAAGACCCAGCCCGGCCCCAGCAAGGCGCTGGGTAGGTCATCGGCCGGGGCCGACGCGTTGGCCCGGCATTCCACGATATGGGCCCAGGTTCGCCGCCAGGTGACGAAGCGCGCATGCCGGCGCAGCACCTCGTCGTAGTTCCTGGCCAGCATGGTGAAGGTCCGGCCGGTTTTGGACCAGTCGTTCAAGGCCTGCACCACCGCGCGCTCCCCCAGGGGCCAGTCTTCAAAATCCGGGTCGCAGACGATGATTTCACGCCAGCCCTGCTGGGCCGCCGCGGAAAAAGCCTGGCGGATCATCTCGGTGAAGTCGGTGCGCCCGCTGAAACGGCCTTCCGGCAAGGCCTGCGGCGGGGTGGGTGTCGTGTCGGTTTCCATGGAGCATCTCCTTGGCAAAGGTGGCAAACAGTTGCTGGGCCGATCAGGAATCCGCGCACGGCTCCTGCCGCAGCCAGCCGGCATCGTGCCAGTCGCCCAGCAAGGCCATCGCGGAGGCGCCGGCCTTGCGCAGTTCATGCGGCGCCAGGCCTCGGCCGTCAGCCAGCCGGCGCATCAGCGTCGCATCGGCGCCTTTGGCGCGGTAGCTCTCCCCGTTGATGAACACATGGTCGGCGTCATACATCATCCGGGTGCGGGCATCCAGCCTGACTCCCGCGCGGCCGGCCCGCGCGGCCTCGGCATCCCATTCATAGTCGGCTTCGTCAAACCACACGGAAGGCTTGGGTTCGGTCATGTACTCGCCCAGGGCGCAGGTCAGCGCGAGGGGGTCTTTCAGCGCCTCCTGCACGGCCTGGCTGGCAAAGGTGGCCAGCTCTGCCGGCAAGGCCGCCGGGGTGGCCGTGGCGTCCTGCCCGGGATCACGGTAGATCTCGGAGGCTTTGGCTGCGCGGCGTCCCACAGGGGCATCCGCCTGCCTGTCGTCCTCGCTGAATTCCGCCAGGCGCTGCAGCAGCTCTGCCGCCAGTTCGCCGCGCCCCGGCGACCTGAAGCCGATTGAATAGGTCATGCAGTCGGCCGCCTTGCCGTCACCCGACACCGCTGCTTCGGCAATGCCGTCATGGGCATAACGCGGGGGCAGGTAAAGCATGTCGCCGGCTTCCAGCACAAACTCCTGCTCGGGCTCGAAGTTCCGCAGAATCTTCAGCGGCACGCCCTCCTGCAGGCTCAGGTCTTTTTGCCGCCCTATCTTCCAGCGCCGCCGCCCGCTGGCCTGCAGCAGGAACACGTCATAGCTGTCAAAGTGCGGCCCCACGCCGCCACCCGCTGTGGCGAACGAGATCATCAAGTCGTCAAGCCGCGCATCGGGAACAAAACGAAACTGCTGCAGCAGCTCGTGCGCCCCGGCGTCATGCAGGTCCACGCCCTGCACCAACAGGGTCCAGGCCTTCTGGCTCAGCGGCGGCAGGCCGCGCGGCGCAAAAGGCCCCTGCTTCATGCGCCAGCCCTTGGCTTGCTGGACGATCAGGCGCGACTCCACCTGTTCGCTCGCGGCCAGTTTGAACAAGTCCGCGCGGCTCAGCAAAGGCTGGAATCCGGGCAGGGCCTGGCGCACGAGCAGCGGCTTTTTTTGCCAGTGGCGGCGCATGAATTGCGCCGGGCTCAGGCCGGCAAGGAGCGCTAGAGATTGGTTTACATCCATGGGACAATTGTCGGATGAAAATCACCCCGCAATGCGTCGTAGCCCTGACATGGACGCTGAAAGACACCCTGGGCGATGTGCTGGACGAACTGGATGAGCCCATCGAGTTCCTGATGGGCGGTGACGACCTGCTGGCCAAGATCGAGCAGGCCCTGCAAGGCCGTGAAGCCGGCGACAAGCTTGAGCTGCACCTGGAGCCCGAAGACGCCTTTGGTGACTATGACGAGAACCTGGTGTTTCTCGAGCCCCGCAAGGTTTTCCCTGCCGAACTCGAAGAAGGCATGACCTTCGACGGCGCGGCCCTGCCCAAAGGTGTCAGCGGAGCGGCACCGCACGACCATATCTACACGGTCACCGAAATCTATCCCGAGCACGTGGTGCTGGACGGCAACCATCCACTGGCGGGCATCGCCATCCGGCTGGCGGTCAAGGTCGAGTCGGTGCGTGAAGCAAGCGAAGAGGAAATCGGCCAGGGCTCGCTGGGCACCGGCTTCTTCAAGCTCGAGCCCCTCACGCCCGGAAGCGGCACCCTGCACTAAGGTCAAGGCGGCGGCATGCCGCCGCCTTTTGGCAACCCCGGCCGCTTACATCCGGTACAGCAGGCCGTTCTCAATCCTCACGCGATCGCCTATGCGCAGGTCGCCCGTGGAAGGCACGTCATAGGCACGGCCGGTGCCATTGTCGAGCTGGACAGATACGCGGTAGGTTTCGCGAACCGCACCGGGATTGCGGTTCTTCTCAATCGCATTACCAGCCACGGCGCCGCCCACTGCGCCGACAACCGTCGCCACATCCTTGCCGGTGCCGCCGCCGATCTGGTGGCCCACCACCGCGCCGGCCACACCGCCGAGGATGGCACCTACGCCCGAGCTCCTGGCCTGTTCCTGGGTGCGAAACACTTCGACATTGCTGACGCGTCCGTATTCGACATAGCGGTTCTGCTGGTTGGCGGGATAGGTCCCTGCCGGGTAGGTTCCAGCCGGATAGGTCTGGTTGGGGTAGCTGGCGGTATTGGGATAGGCGGGTGGGTAATTCGCGTCGGAGGTCGGCGGCGGGTTCATGGGTGCGCAGGCCGCAAGGGCGGCCAGCGCCAGCACCACGGACGCAGATGAAATAAAGCGGGATGTGTTTCGCATGAGTCTCTCCTGTTGGTAAGTCATGAGATCCCGGCACCACAGGCGCATGGACTCTCATGGCTTATTAAGGATGCGGCCCGCGTCTTCCCAGGTGGGGATTGGGCCTGTGGTGGCGTGGGAGCCTTGTTGCAGGGGTTGTAGGAAAACCCCCACCCCTGCGCACGGCGGCCCGGAGTGCCGGGCTCAGGCCTTGCCGGTGGAGCCGTAGCCGCCTTCCCCGCGCTCACTGGCGGGAAATTCGGACACCACATTGAACTGCGCCTGCACCACGGGCACGATCATCAGCTGCGCGATCCGCTCCATGGGTTCAATCGTGAAGGGCACGTCGCTGCGGTTCCAGGCGCTGACCATCAGCTGCCCCTGGTAGTCGCTGTCGATCAGGCCCACCAGGTTGCCCAGCACGATGCCGTGTTTGTGGCCCAGGCCCGAGCGCGGCAGGATCAGAGCGGCATAGCCCGGGTTGTGCAGGTAGATGGCGATGCCGGTGGGCACCAGTTGCCAGGCGTTGGCAGCCAGCGTGAGCGGCGCATCCAGGCAGGCGCGCAGGTCCAGGCCGGCGCTGCCGGGCGTGGCGTAGGTGGGAAGGTTGTTCTGAAGGCGCGGGTCGAGAATCTTGACGTCGATGTGCATGAACTATTTTTTCTTCGGAGGTTGATTTTTTTGGGCCTTTTGGGCCTTTTGGGCCTTTTGGGCCTCTTCGGCCGCTTGCCGCGCCATCTCACGCAGGCGCTGGAGCAGCGCCCCGGATGACCGGCGGTTGGCCTGGAACACCGCCCACGCGCCGTACACCAGCAGCGCGGGCAGGAACAGGAAACCGGTTCCGGGCACCACCTCGGACAAAACCTGGGTGGCGATCCACAGGATAACAACCCATTTGACGTGGGTGGCAAAGGCGGCGACGGTGGCGGCGACTGGCGCGGGCTTGTCGGATGGCGTAGCGATGTTTGCCGGAGATGGTGTGCGCGGCGCGGTTTTGTCCTGGGGCTTGAGCCGGTCTTCACGGGCTTCGGCCGGCGCAGGCGCATTCGCATGGGTCAGGCGCTCCACGTAGGCCACAAAATCGCCGTCCGGCGGTGTGTTGGAGGGAAGGTTCACGGCGCGGCCGCTTTCCCTTTGGGGGCATCCGCCATCCTGGCCGCGATCTCCCCCACCAGCCGCCGCGCCAATGAGAGCTTGGAGGCCCGGGGCAAGGCTTTGCTGCCCTGCGCATCCACCAGCAGCAGCGCGTTATGGTCCTGGCCGAAGGTGTCGGGGCCGATGTTGCCGACCAGCAGCGGCACTTTTTTGCGCAGGCGCTTGGCCTCGGCGTTTTCCGCCAAGTCCTGGCTTTCCGCCGCGAAACCCACGCAGAAAAGCCGGCCGGCCTGCGCTTGGGCGGACTGGGCCACGGTGGCCAGGATGTCCGGGTTCTCGGTGAACGCGAGTTGCGGCGCCTGGCCGGAGCCGTCTTTCTTGATTTTCTGGGCCGAAGGCGCGGCGGGCCGCCAGTCGGCCACCGCCGCCGTGGCAATAAAAACGCTGGCGGCCTGGGCACGCGCCGCCACGGCGTCCAGCATCTGCTGCGCGGACCTCACGTCGATGCGGGTCACGCCGCGCGGCGTGGGCTGGCTCACCGGGCCGGCGACCAGCGTCACCTCGGCGCCCGCCTCGCGCGCCGCGCGCGCGATGGCAAAACCCATCTTGCCGCTGGACAGGTTGGTGATGCCGCGCACCGGGTCTATGGCTTCATAGGTGGGGCCTGCGGTGACCAGCACGCGCTGGCCGGCCAGCACTTTGGGCGCAAAAAAAGCCACCAGGTCCTCGAGGATCTGCTCGGGCTCCAGCATGCGCCCGTCGCCGGTCTCGCCGCAGGCCTGGAAGCCGCTGCCTACGCCCAGCACCGTGGCGCCGTCGGCATCCAGCTGCACAAAATTGCGCTGCGTGGCCGGGTGGGCGTACATCTCGCGGTTCATGGCCGGCGCCACCAGCAGCGGCACCTTGTCGATGGGGCGGGCCAGGCACATCAGGCTGAGCAGGTCGTCGGCGCGCCCGTGCAGCAGCTTGGCCATGAAGTCGGCGCTCATGGGCGCGACCAGGATGGCGTCGGACTCGCGCGACAGGTTGATGTGCGCCATGTTGTTGTCTTCGCGGCTGTCCCACTGGCTGGTGTAGACCGGCCGGCCGCTCAGGGCCTGCAGCGTGACGGGCGTGATGAACTGCTCGGCCGCCTCGGTCATGACCACCTGCACCGTGGCCCCGGCCTTGATCAGGGCCCGGCACAGCTCGGCCGCCTTGTAACAGGCGATCCCGCCCGACAGGCCCAGCACGATGTGTTTGCCGGCCAGGTCCAGGGCCTCTTCTGGCTGCATACCGTTCTCCGCAGCTTGCGCTTGATGTGTCATGTTCCGCAATGTATCTCAGTTACACCCTCCCCCTCGCGTTTCGCTGTATCCAGCGGTGTTGCCCCTAGGGGCATGCGAGGCTTGGCGGCACCGCCTCGAAATTCAATGCCCTTGCTGCCGGTAACCCGGCGGGCAACCCGTATAATCTCCGTTTACCACCTCTACGAACTTGCGGTTCGTACCTGACATGACCAAATTTGTCTTCGTCACCGGCGGTGTGGTGTCTTCCCTGGGCAAGGGAATCGCCTCAGCCTCCTTAGCTGCGATCCTGGAATCGCGAGGCCTCAAAGTCACTTTAATCAAGCTCGATCCCTACCTCAATGTGGATCCGGGCACGATGTCGCCCTTCCAGCACGGCGAGGTTTTTGTGACCGACGACGGCGCCGAAACCGACCTGGACCTGGGCCACTACGAGCGTTTCATCGAAACGCGCATGCGCAAGGCCAACAACTTCACCACCGGCCAGATCTACAAAAGCGTGCTCGAAAAAGAGCGCCGCGGCGACTACCTCGGCAAGACCGTGCAGGTCATCCCGCACGTCACCAATGAAATCCAGGAGTTCGTCAAGCGCGGCGCCGGCTATGAAACACCTGATGCCGTCGACGTGGCCATTGTCGAAATCGGCGGCACCGTCGGCGACATCGAGTCCCTGCCCTTCCTGGAAGCCGTGCGCCAGATGAGCCTGCGCCTGGGCGCCAACAACACCGCTTTTGTGCACCTGAGCTACCTGCCCTGGATCGCCGCCGCCGGCGAACTCAAGACCAAGCCGACCCAGCACACCGCCAAGCAGCTGCGCGAAATCGGTATCCAGGCCGACGTGCTGCTGTGCCGCGCGGACCGCCCCATCCCCAGCGAAGAGCGCGAGAAGATCTCGCTGTTCTCCAACGTTCCTGAATGGGGCGTGATCTCCATGTGGGACGTGGACACGATTTACAAGGTGCCGCGCATGCTGCACGAGCAGGGCCTGGACGGCCTGATCTGCGACAAGCTGCGCCTGAACACGCCGCCGGCCAACCTCCGGCGCTGGGACGACCTGGTCTACGAAACCGAGCACCCCCAGACCGAAGTGCACATCGCCATGGTCGGCAAGTACGTCGACCTCTCCGACAGCTACAAGTCGCTCAATGAAGCACTGCGCCACGCCGGCATGAAAAACCATGCCAAGGTGGTCATCGAGTACGTCGACTCCGAAACCATCACGCCGGACAACGTTTCGCGCCTGGCACGCTTTGACGGCGTGCTGGTGCCGGGCGGCTTCGGCGTGCGCGGCGTCGAAGGCAAGATTTGCGCGGCCCGCTTCGCGCGCGAGAACAAGATGCCTTACCTCGGCATCTGCCTGGGCATGCAGGTCGCCACCATCGAGTTCGCGCGCCATGTCGCCGGCCTGAAGGACGCCAACAGCACCGAGTTCGACCCCGCGACGCCGCACCCCGTCATCGCGCTGATCACCGAATGGAAAGACGCCGACGGCACCATCAAGACGCGCGATGCCAAGTCCGACCTGGGCGGCACCATGCGCCTGGGCGCACAGAGTTCCGACGTCGCCCCCGGCACGCTGGCGCACAAGATCTACGGCGATGTGGTCACCGAACGCCACCGCCACCGCTACGAAGCCAACGTCAACTACCTCGACGCCCTGCGCGCCTCGGGCCTGGTCATCTCCGCGCTGACCCAGCGCGAGCAGCTCACCGAAATCGTCGAGCTGCCGCAGGACGTCCACCCCTGGTTTGTCGGCGTGCAATTCCACCCCGAATTCAAATCCACGCCCTGGGCCGGCCACCCGCTGTTCAATGCCTACATCGCGGCCGTGCTCCAGCTGCGGGCCAGCGCGGGCCAGGGCGGCAAACCCGCGGCCAAGCCGTTGAAGGCGGTGGCTTGACATGAAACTCTGTGGATTCGACATCGGCCTTGACCAACCGTTTTTCCTGATCGCCGGCCCCTGCGTGGTGGAATCAGAGCAATTGCAGATGGACGCCGCCGGCACGCTCAAGGAAATCACCGCCTCACTGGGCATCCCCTTCATCTTCAAAAGCAGTTTCGACAAGGCCAACCGCACCAGCGAGACGGCCTTTCGCGGACTGGGCACTGAGAAAGGACTGGAGATTCTGGCCAAGGTCAAAAAGGACATTGGCGTGCCGGTGCTGACCGACATCCACTCCGAAGACCAGATCGCCCAGGTTGCCAAAGTCGTCGATGTGCTGCAAACACCGGCCCTGCTGTGCCGCCAGACCGACTTCATCCACGCCGTCGCGCTGTCCGGCCTGCCGGTCAATATCAAGAAAGGCCAGTTCATGGCCCCGGGCGACATGAAGAACGTCATCACCAAGGCGCGCGCGGCCGTCAAGGCGGCCGGCCTGCCGGAAGACAACTTCATGGCCTGCGAACGCGGCGCCAGCTTTGGCTACAACAACCTGGTCAGCGACATGCGTAGCCTGGCCATCATGCGCGAGACCAACGCACCGGTCGTGTTTGACGCGACCCACTCGGTGCAGCTGCCCGGCGGCCAAGGCACCAGCAGCGGCGGCGTGCGCGAGATGGTGCCGGTGCTCGCGCGTGCCGCGGTGGCCGTCGGCGTCTCTGGCCTGTTCATGGAAACCCACCCGGACCCGGCCAAGGCCTTGTGCGACGGCCCCAATGCCGTGCCGCTCAAACACATGAAGGCCTTGCTGGAAACGCTGCTTGAGCTGGACCGGGTCACCAAACGCAACGGCTTCCTTGAAAACAATTTTGCTGCCTGAACAGGCGCAAGCCCCATACCGGCGCAGGTGCACGTCATCCCGCGCCCTGCCCCGCTGACCCCGCAGCGGCAACAGCACTGTTCAAGATAGCAAGCGTCCCCAACCTGTTTCCGGAGCCCACATGCCCAGCGCCTACATCATCGCCAACGTGACGGTTACGAACCCCGAACAATACGAACAGTACAAAAAGCTGTCTAGCATTGCCATGCAGGCGCACGGCGCCGAAGTTTGCGTGCGCGGCGGCAAGATCGAGGTACTGGAAGGCGACTGGACGCCCAGCCGCATCGTGGTGCTGAAGTTCCCCAGCGTGGAGCAGGCCCGCGCCTTCAATGAATCCGCCGAATACGAAGCGGCGCGCCAGTCGCGCCAGGGCATTGCCGTCATGCGCATGGTGCTGGTCGAAGGTGTGTAACCGTTTTTGTTTTTTTATCTTTGTTTTTCCGATTTTTGAAAGAGCCTAAATGAGCGCAATTGTTGATATCGTCGGCCGCGAAATTCTCGACAGCCGTGGCAACCCTACCGTTGAATGCGACGTGCTGCTGGAGTCCGGCGTCATGGGCCGCGCGGCCGTTCCGTCCGGCGCCTCCACCGGTTCGCGCGAAGCGATCGAACTGCGCGACGGCGACAAGTCGCGCTACCTGGGCAAGGGCGTGCTCAAGGCGGTCGAGCACATCAACACCGAAATCTCCGAAGCCGTGCTGGGCCTGGACGCGAGCGAACAGGCCTTCCTGGACCGCACGCTGATCGACCTGGACGGCACCGACAACAAATCGCGCCTGGGCGCCAACGCCACGCTGGCCGTCAGCATGGCCGTGGCCCGCGCCGCCGCCGAAGAAGCCGGCCTGCCCCTGTACCGCTATTTCGGCGGCAGCGGCGCCATGCAGATGCCCGTGCCCATGATGAACGTGGTCAACGGCGGCGCGCACGCCAACAACAACCTGGACCTGCAGGAACTGATGATCATCCCCGTGGGCGCACCGAGCTTTCGCGAAGCCGTGCGTTACGGCGCCGAAGTCTTCCACGCGCTCAAGAAAATCCTGCACGACAAGGGCATGAGCGTGGCCGTCGGCGACGAGGGCGGCTTCGCCCCCAACGTGCCCAGCCACGAGGCGGCCATCCAGATGATCCTGGAAGCCATTTCCGCGGCCGGTTATGTGGCCGGCGAGCAGATCGCCCTGGGCCTGGACTGCGCGGCTTCCGAGTTCTACAAGGACGGCAAGTACGTGCTGTCCGGCGAAGGCCTGAGCCTCTCGGCCGAAGAGTGGACCAACATCCTGGCCACCTGGGTCGACAAATACCCCATCATCAGCATCGAGGACGGCATGGCCGAGGGCGACTGGGACGGCTGGAAGATCCTCACCGAGAAGCTCGGCAAAAAAGTGCAGCTGGTCGGCGACGACCTGTTCGTCACCAACACCAAGATCCTCAAGGAAGGCATCGACAAGCACATCGCCAACTCCATCCTGATCAAGATCAACCAGATCGGTACCCTGACCGAGACCTTCGCCGCCATCGAGATGGCCAAACGCGCCGGCTACACCGCCGTGATCTCGCACCGCTCCGGCGAAACCGAGGACTCGACCATCGCCGATATCGCCGTGGGCACCAACGCCGGCCAGATCAAGACCGGCTCGCTCTCGCGCTCGGACCGTATGGCCAAGTACAACCAGCTGCTGCGCATCGAGGAAGACCTCGGTGACGTTGCGTCCTACCCAGGGCGCGCCGCCTTTTACAACCTGCGCTAAGCACTGAACCGCACGTGGGAAACCGACTCGTCCCTGCCGTCCTGATTGCGCTGCTGGTCATCTTCCATGCGCAACTCTGGGTGGGCCGGGGCAGCGTTCCCAGCGTGCGCGAAATGCAGCACCGGCTGACCGAGCAGCAAGCCAAGAACGCCCAGGCCCAGGCCGCCAACGACCAGCTCACGGCGGAAGTCAGGGACTTGAAGGAAGGCCTGGAAATGGTCGAGGAAAAAGCCCGCAGCGAGCTGGGCATGGTCAAGCCCAATGAAATCTTCGTGCAGGTCACCAAGTAGGCTTGGGGCAGTCCTGCCAGGCCTGCCGGTGCGCTTGACGGATTGACTGTGCTGAAAATCGCCGTCACCGGCGCCCCTTCGACCGGAAAACATCAGCTGGCCTCCGACTTGGAGCGCACCCTCCAGGACGCGGGCCGGGATGCGCAGGTGGCCGTGACGGACCCGTCCGCGTCTTCAGGCGGCGCAGCCGGCCATACCGACCATGCCGGCTATGGCCTGACGCTGCTGTGCGGGCTGGAGTCGGCCGAAGCGGCCCGGCAGGCGGCCGACCAGTCCATACGGTCTGCCCTGGCCGCCGCCGGCACGGCTTACTGCGTCCTCTATGGAAGCGCACCGCAGCGCCTGGCGCAGGCGCTGGGCGCCGTTGAACGCCTGCTGCCGGGGTCGCCGCCGCGGAAACAGGCGCAGGCCGGCCGGAGCAAGGCCTGGGTGTGGGTCTGCGACAAATGCAGCGACCCGGCCTGCGAACACCGCCTGCTGAGCGACCTGCTGGCGCAGCGCGCCGCTTATTGAACCGTCGAGGTCGGCGGCTGCTGGTTGGTCTGGCTGGTGAAGAGCTGCGCCGCATCCACCGGGTCGAATTCATACTGCGCGCCGCAAAACTCGCAGTCGACCGCCACCTTGCCGCGCTCGGAAATAATGCTCTCGATTTCGTCGGCGCCCAGGCTGCGCAGCATGCCGCCTACGCGCTCGCGCGAGCAGCTGCAGGCAAAGCTGGGCGTCACCGGCTCAAAACGCGTGACCTGCTCTTCCCAGAACAGGCGGCGCAAAATGGTGTCGGCATCCAGGCCCAGCAGCTCTTCGCGCTTGAGCGTGCCGGCCAGCATCGCGATGCGCTTGTAGTCTTCGTTGACGCCTATCTGGTCTTCGTTGGCGTCGCGGTCTATCTGGCCTTCAAGGTTGCCCTGGCCCTTGACCGGCAGGCGCTGGATCAGCAGGCCCGCGGCCACATTGCCGTCGGCCGCCAGGATCAGCTTGGTGTCCAGTTGCTCGCTCTGCAGCATGTAGTGCTCCAGCACCTCGGCGAGGTTTTCGATCTTCTCGCGCTGGTCGCCGTACAGCGGCACCACGCCCTGGTAGGCCTGTTGGCCCGGCAGCTTGCCTTTCGGGTCCAGGGTGATCGCGCAGCGCCCCTGGTTGTTCACGTTGACCAGCTGGCTCAGCGAACTGCCCGGGTCCACCGTGCCCGTCACCGTGGCGGTGGCGCGCAGGCTCAGGTCTGGCTGCACCTCGGCCACGGCCAGCTTGACCGGCCCATCGCCGAATATCTGCAGGATCAGCGAGCCGTTGAACTTGATGTTGCTCTGCATCAGGGCGCCGGCCGCCGTCATTTCCCCCAGCAGGTTGGTGACCTCGGCCGGATAGCCGCCTGCCGCTTCCCGGCGCTTGAGGATTTCCTGCCAGGAGCCGGTCAAGCGCACCAGCATGCCGCGCACGGGCAGACCGTCAAAGATGAATTTATGGAGTTCGGACACTAATTAAGCCCCCACGCTTTTCGCTTCGCGTAATACGCTGCCCCCCGAGGGGGCGCTGCGCCTGCCGCCCGGCAAAGCCGGTTCCGCGGCCCCTGCTGGAATAAGAGTGCAGGCGTTAGCGCTCAGCGTGTATTTGATGGTTTTGGTCATTCAGGCAATTTTCTTGAGCCCGGTCTTATAGCGCCGGGCATTGTCTACATAGTGCTTCGCGCTCATTTTTAAACCCTCTATCTGCTCCGGGGACAGCTGCCTGACAGCTTTGGCCGGGCTGCCGAGGATCATGGAGCCGTCGGGGAACTCCTTGCCTTCGGTGACCAGGGAGCCGGCGCCGACCAGGCAGTTCTTGCCGATTTTCGCGCCGTTGAGCACCACCGCCTGGATGCCTATCAGCGAGCCGTCGCCGATGGTGCAGCCGTGCAGCATGACCTGGTGGCCGACGGTGACGTTTTCGCCTATGTTGAGCGGCAGCCCCATGTCGGCATGCAGCACGCTGTTGTCCTGGATGTTGGAGCCCCGGCCCACGGAAATGGTCTCGGTATCGCCCCGTATCACCACCCCAAACCAGACGCTGCTGTCCTCAGCCAGTTTCACATTGCCCATCACCTGGGCGTTGTCGGCCACCCAGGCGGATTCGTGAACGTCAGGGGCCAGGTTGTCCAGTTGGTAGAGGGCCATGGGTTTTGCACTTGGTGAGGGGATGGGGTCAAAAAAGCAGGGCCAGCACCCAGCCGGCTCCGATACCCCCGATTGTAAGAGCCTGTTCAATGCCTAAACGGGGCCGCGCAAGCGCCTTCTCGGGATGGGATGCAAGGCGCGGTGCGACGCCCATAGCATGGCTATGGGCTAGCGCCGCAAAGCCGCAGACCGCCCGAGAAGGGGCTTGCCCTCCGGGTTGGGGTGACGCAAACGCGGTCGCGTTTGCATCCCCGTTGGGGCAGCCGCACGACGCCCAGCCGACCGGCTGGGCGGTCGGGCGATTGAGCCACCCAGGCCCTTGCATGGGCATTAGCCCATGCGGCGTGCCCGGTCGGCCCACTCATCCCGATTGCACCCCAACGCGGCCCCGTTTAGACATTGAACAGGCTCTTAGGAGCCACTGCCGTATCGCCGACAATCCCCCCATGACAAGCGAGTCTCCTCCCGCGGAACTGCGCCAGCTGGCGCTGCGGGCGCTGCTGGAAGCCGATCCCGCGCAAAAAGTGCTGATGGCACAGCAGGCCATGGCGCAGGCGGGCACGCTGGCGGTCGAGGCCGGGCTGGAACTCGAGGCCCCGGCCGGCCTGCCCGGCTGCCCGGAGCGTCCCGAGCTGCGCTCCCACCTGGATGTGCCCAAGCGCTCGCCCTTCACGCGCGAAGGCCTGGCCGCCCTGCTCCACGCCGTGACGCACATCGAATTCAACGCGATCAACCTGGCCCTGGACGCAGTCTGGCGCTTTTCCGGCATGCCCCGCGCCTACTACCTGGACTGGCTCAAGGTCGCCGCCGAGGAAGCCCGGCACTTCAGCCTGCTGCGCGCCCACCTGCAAGCCATGGGCTATGACTATGGCGACTTTCCGGCCCACACCGGCCTCTGGGACATGACACGCAAGACCGAGGGCGACCTGCTGGCGCGCATGGCCCTGGTGCCGCGCACCCTGGAAGCCCGGGGCCTGGATGCCACCCCGCCCATGCAGGCCAAGCTGCGCAAGGTCGGCACGCCGGACGCGCTGCGGGCCGTGGACATCCTGGACGTGATCCTGCGCGACGAGATCGGCCATGTCGCCATCGGCAACCACTGGTATCGCCAGCTGTGCGCCCAGCGCGGGCTGGAGCCGGTCGCAACCTATGCCCTGCTAGCCCGCCAGTACGAGGCGCCCCGGCTCAAGGGCCCGCTGAACCTGGACGCCCGCCGCCGGGCGGGATTTGACGAGGCGGAACTGGCGCTCCTGGGCTAGGGACAGCGTCCAAAACGCGGCAAATTCCTACATGCGCGACTGCGGCAGGGATTTTCGAACGGCGCTAGACTGGAAATCTCTTGAAAAGGAGTTTGCGCATGATCCGGCACCTGGTTCCAGACATCCCATCGCAAATGCCGCGCCTGCCGGCGGACATCGCTCTTCAGCTGCCCCAGGGCCAGCGCCTGGGCTCGGCCAACGCACCCGTCAAGCTCGCGTTTTCCCATTGGTCCAGCATTGCCCGCCTCAAGGCCGGCCAGATAGGTGCCCTGGCCGAAGACTATGTCGAAGGCAAGCTCCAGCTCGAGGGCGCCATGCGCGACGTGATGCGCGCGGTGACCAAGCTGCTGCCCGGCAACCCGGTGCAAAGCGACACAAGCTGGTGGTCCAGCCTGCTGCACCACGCCAAGTCCCTGGCAGCCCACACCCATGCCCGCGATGCGGCGCAGATCCAGTTCCACTACGACGTGTCGGACGCCTTCTACGCGCTTTGGCTGGACCCGCGGCGCGTCTACTCCTGCGCCTATTACCGCGATGCCTCCATGAGCCTGGCCCAGGCCCAGGAAGCCAAGCTGGACCACATCTGCCGCAAGCTCATGCTCAAGCCCGGCGAGCGCTTCCTCGACATAGGCGCCGGCTGGGGCGGCTTGCTGTTATGGGCAGCCGAGCACTACGGCGTCGACGCCACCGGCATCACCCTGTCGAAAAACCAGCACGCGCACGTGCAGCGGCTGATTGAAGAAAAAGGCCTGGGCGGGCGCGTGCGCATGGAGCTGCGCGACTACCGCGACCTGCCGGAGGAGCAGGCCTTTGACAAAATTTCCTCAGTCGGCATGTTCGAGCATGTGGGCAAGGCCAAGATGACGGGTTACTTCCAGAAAATCATGCGCCTGCTGGTACCCGGCGGCCTGGTCATGAACCACGGCATCACGGCCGGCGGCCTGGAAAACCGCCAGCTCGGCGCCGGCATGGGCGACTTCATCGAAAAATACATCTTCCCGGGTGGCGAGCTGATGCACGTCAGCGCCGTGCTGGAGCACATGTCGCGCGCCGGCCTGGAAATGGTGGACACCGAGAACCTGCGCCCGCACTACGCGCGCACGCTGTGGAACTGGTCCGACGGGCTGGAAGCCAGGCTGGACGAAGCACGCCAGGTGCTGGCCCAGGACGGCGGCACCGAGCGCGCCGAAAAAACCTTGAGGGCCTACCGGCTCTACCTGGCCGGCAGCGCCATGAGCTTCGAGCAGGGCTGGATCTCGCTGCACCAGATGCTGGCGACGCGGCCTTCAGGCGATGTGCACAACACGGTCGTCACCGGGGCCCAGTCCGGCTACCCCTTCAACCGAGACTACATGTACCCCCCCGTCCAGGCTCGCTCTGTGTAGCCTGTTCCCCCTCAAGGGGCGGCGCCTGGGGCCGGCAAAGCCGGACCCTCGGCCCCCACTGGTGAAATACCTCCATCACTGCTCGGCCTTGATGTTCGCGGCTTTGATGATGCGGGCATTGCCGGCCGACTCGGCGGCGATCTGGCGCGCAAACTCCGCCGCGCTGCCGCCGGTCGGGACATTGTCGGCATCAAGCAGCTTCTTGCGCAGCTCGGGCGTGCGCAAAGCCAGGTTGACCTCGGTGTTGAGCCGCTGCAGCAGCTCCGCCGGTACCTTCGCCGGGGCGAACACCCCAAACAGCGAGCTCAGGTTGGCGGGCGCCAGGCCCAGTTCAGCAAAGGTTGGCACCTGCGGCAAGGCCTCCACGCGCGCCGGCGCGCCCACCGCGAGCGGGCGCAGTTTGCCCGACTGGATGTGCTGCATCACGGTACCGCTGAGGTTGGTGGAGACCAGTTCCACCTGCCCGCCCAATGCGTCGGTGAGCTGCTGGCCGCCGCCCTTGTAGGGCACATGGGTGAATTCCACCTTGGCCCCATGGCTGACCTGCTCGAGCACCAGATGGCCCACCGTGGCCAGCCCCGAGGTCGACCAGCGCAGGCTGCCCGGTTTTGTCCTGGCCGTCGCCAGCATGTCCTTGAAATCCTTGCCCGCAAAGGCCGGCGTGGCCAGCAGCACCACGGGCGAATACATCACGCTGGCGACCGGGGCGATGTCACGGGCCGGGTCATAGGCCTGCTTGCCCAGGTGCGGGTTCAGGGCCAGCGGGCTGATGGACGAAAACCCGAGGGTGTAGCCGTCGGGCGCGGCCTTGGCCACCGCATCCATGCCTATGCTGCCGCCCGCGCCGGCGCGGTTTTCCACCACCACCGGCGTGCCGAGCTGGGCGGACAGCTTGTCGGCCAGGGCGCGCGCCACCGCATCGCTGATGCCGCCCGGCGGATAGGCCACCACAATGCGCAGCGGGCGCGCCGGCCATGCCGGGGCCGGCTGGGCCAAGGCGGCTCCAAGCGGCGATAAAAGCATGAGCAGGGCCACCGCGCGGCGCCGTCGAATCAGTCCTGGCATAAAGCGTTCCAAAGATAAGGTGTGGGAAAAATTTTCTAGCCACGAGGGTGGTGCTGCGCATGCAGCGCCTTGAGCCGCTCACGCGCCACATGGGTGTAAATCGTGGTGGTGGAAATATCGGCGTGGCCCAGCAGCATCTGCACCGCGCGCAGGTCGGCGCCGTGGTTCAGCAAATGGGTGGCGAAGGCGTGGCGCAGGGTGTGGGGCGACAGCGGCGAATGGATGCCGGCCAGCCCAGCGTACTTCTTGACCAACATCCAGAACATCACGCGGCTCATGCCCTTGCCGTGGCCGGTGACGAACAGGTCGTCGGTCTGCTGCCCACCAAGGATGGCCGGCCGCGACTCGGCCAGGTAGTTCACGACCCATTCCCGCGCCACCTGGCCGAATGGCACCAGGCGCTCCTTGCTGCCCTTGCCCATGACGCGCAGCACGCCTTCGTTGAGGCTCAGGTGAAAAGTCTTCAGGCCCACCAGCTCGCTCACACGCAGGCCGCTGGCATACAGCAGCTCCAGCATGGCGCGGTCGCGCAGCCCCAGCGGCGTAGCTTCATCGGGCGCGGCCAGCAGCGCTTCGACCTGGGCTTCGCTCAGCGTCTTGGGAACCCGCAGCGCCTGTTTGGCCGACTGCAGCTTGAGCGTCGGGTCCGCGTCTATCAGGCGCTCGCGCAGCGCCCAGCGGAAGTAGCGCTTGAACACCGTGAGGCGCCGGTTGGCCGAGGTCGCCTTGGTCGCGGCGTGCCGGGCGGAAAAATAGCGGTTGAGATCGCTCTCGGCCGTAGCGTCCAGCGCGCGCGCGCCCTGCTCCTTCGCGCCCAGCCAGCCGGCGAACAAGGACAGGTCCCGGCGGTAGGCCGCCAGCGTGTTTTTCGAGAGGCCGTCCTCCAGCCACAGCGCATCGATGAACGCGTCTATGCTGGACTGGCTTTGTGCTTGCATGGAGGCAACCATAACAAAAAAAGCCGCCGCGCAATCTCTTGCGCGGCGGCTTATGGTGCTAAGACCCGATCGGGCTCAGTCAAGCTTGAGCTTGGCTCCGTCCACCACTTTTTTGTAGACCTCGTATTCGGCCTTGATCTGGGCCGTGAACTGCTCGGGCGTGTTGGCGATGATCAGCGAACCCGTGTCCTCGATGCGTTTGCGCACCGCCGGGTCTTCCAGCGACTTCTTCACGCCGGCACTGACCTTGTCGACCACTTCCTTGGGCAGTCCCTTGGGGCCCAGGATGCCGTAGTAGGCCATGCGGTTCACCGGCTCCAGGCCGACTTCCTTGAAGGTCGGAACGTCAGGCAACACGGCCAGACGCTGCGGCGCGGCCACCACGATGGGGATCAGGCGCTTTTGCTGGATGAAGGGCAGCGCGGAAGGAATGTTGTCAAAGATCATGGGGACCTGGCCGGCCACCGTGTCGTTGAGGGCCGGTCCCGCGCCGCGGTAGGGGATGTGGGTCACAAAAGTGCCCGACATGCTTTTGAACAGCTCCATCTGCAGGTGGCCTATGCCGCCCGTGCCCGAAGATGAATAGGAGTACTTGCCGGGGTTCTTCTTGAGCTCGGCCAGGAACTCCTTGTAGTTGCGGGCCGGAAAGCTCGGGTGCACGGCGATGATGTTGGGCGTGGCCGCGATGTTGATGATGGGCGTGAAGTCCGTCAGCGTGTTGTACGGGATCTTGGGGTTGATGGCCGGGTTGGCCGCGGTGGTGGACACCGTGGCCACGCCCAGCGTATAGCCGTCGGGAACGGAACGGGCGATTTCCAGCGCGCCGACCACACCGCCGCCGCCGGCCTTGTTCTCGACGATGACGCTTTGGCCCAGGGCCTTGCCCAGCGGCTCGGCGATCACGCGGGCGACGATGTCGGTGGTGCCGCCGGGCGCGAAGGGCACCTGCAGCTTGACCACCTTGTTGGGATAACCCTGCGCCAGTGCGGGGCCCGCGGCGGCGCCCAGCACAAGCGCGGACAGCACGGAGTAGGCAAAGAGATAACGACGTTGCATGTTCAGGTCCTTACGGTAAAAACTAACTGCTGAAATGGTAATCGCAAGAACCAATACCGCCAGTTGTGGATTACGCATAAGGGCAAACCCGAAGGGATTGCGGTTATTCTTGGGCCGGTGAACTACGCCCAGCTTCTTTTCCCCGACTTTTCCCTCATCGTCTGCGGCTACCTGGTGTGCCGCTACACCGCTCTCAACCGCACGGTCTGGGAGAAGGTGGAAAGCCTGGTCTATTACTTTCTGTTTCCGGTCCTGCTGTTTCACTCCATCGTGAAAAGCCCGCTGGACCTGGGTGCCGCCTCCAGCCTGATAGGTGCCGGCCTGCTGATGGGCGTGGCCGGCATCGCCATGGCCTACAGCCTGCCGCACCTGCCCTGGCTGCGCCGCCACATCGACACGCGCGAGCACGCGGCCAGCGCGCAGGTGGCCTTTCGCTTCAACTCCTTCATCGCCCTGGCATTGGCCGACCGCCTCGCAGGCGCCCAGGGCCTGCAGCTGATCGCGGTGCTGATCGGCGTCTGCGTGCCGCTCTTCAACGTCGCCGCGGTATGGCCCATGGCAAGGCATGCGCAACGCGGCTTCATGGGCGAGCTGGTGCGCAACCCGCTGATCGTGGCAACGGCCACGGGCCTTGTCGCCAACCTGCTGGGCTTCAACATCCCCTTCTGGCTGGAACCCACCGTCAACCGCATAGGCGCCGCCTCCCTGGCCCTGGGCTTGATGTCGGCCGGGGCCGGCATGCAGTTCGTCCACCTGGCGCAATCCAGGACCCTGACGGTGGCCGTGCTGTCCATACGCCACCTGCTGCTGCCCATCGTGGCCCTGGGCCTGGCCAAGGCCTTCGGCCTGTCGCCGGTGCAGACCACCATACTGCTGGCCTTCTCGGCGCTGCCGACGGCCTCCAGCGCTTATGTGCTGGCCGCGCGCATGGGCTACAACGGCGGCTATGTGGCGGGCCTGGTGACCTTGTCGACCATGCTGGGGGTGGTGAGCTTGCCCTTTGCCCTGGCGGTGTTGCGCTAAGGTACTCGTTCCCGCTCTCGTTTTTTTCGTTTCCCTGGGGCTGTGCCAGCCAGGTCCCGTCTTTCACCGCTGCTGGGTATACTAATGTAATAATTTGTAGCCAACAGGGCCAGGCAATAACAAGGGGATCGGGGATGGAAATTCGAAGCTCAATTGCGGCCTTGATTGTCATGGGCGCGGCGTGTTCGGGCGCCAGCGGCGGCCAGAACCTGTACAAATGCGGCGCGACTTTCCAGGACAAACCCTGCGACACGGAAGTCCAGAAAAAGTACTCCTCGCTGACCGGTTCTTTCAGCAAGGAGCAGGTCAATGCGACGGCCGACGCGCAGTGCGCCGACAGGGGCGTGCGTGCCCTGCCCTTCATCCAGGCGCGAACCCGCCAGGAAACCCTGGAAAGCCTGCACGCAGGCATTGACGCCAAACCCATCGCAAGGCTGGAAAAAATCAAGGAAAAGGATTTGGCGTCCGCGGTTTTCGCCAAAAAAGGCAACCCCGTGGAAATCCGGGCCGCCATTGAGACGGAGTGCATGGACAACAAACAGGCCTCCACCAGGACCCGCGCTCCGTCCGCATACGCGGCATACCCCGCCTATCCCGTTTACCCCGAAAGCAACGCACGGCAGGCCGCAGCCGAAAGGCGTGCCGAGGCAGCCGCGGCAAGAGCGGCAGCCGCGGCCGATCGCGCGTCGCGCCGCTATTGAACCCAGCTCCCCTGCCGCAGGGGCAACAACAACGCCAAATCAACAGGAAGCCCATGAAGTCCGCCTATCTAGTTCTGGGAGTGCCGGGAAACGCCAGCCGGGAAGACATCGAAGCGGCTTTTGAAAAAGCCAAGAGTTTTTACTCTCCCGCCAGGCTTGCGGAAGACCCGAAAGCCGTCGACAAATTCCTTGAGGTCAAAACCGCGCACCAGATCCTGCGCGACCCGGAGTCCAGGGCCGCGCACGACCGCAAATTGAGCAGTGCGCAAGCCAGCACGCCAGCCGCGCGCGTGGACAGGTCGCTCAGCGTGAAGCCGGAGGCTTCGTGGCCTGTGCGGGCGCTGCCAGTCCTGCTGGCGCTGGTCCTCTTGATCTTTGCAACGGGCTACTACGTCAGCTACAAGCGGGAAGCCGCGCGAAAAGCGCAAGCCGAGCTGGAACTTCAACTGAAAGCCCAGGCGGCCGAAGAAGAAAAGAAAGAAGCGGATCGGCTGGCCGCCGAGGAAGCCAGCCGGCAGCAGCTCGCCAGGCGCGCGGAGCAGCAGGAGCGCCAGTTCCGCCAGGAAAGCGAGCGGGCGATCAACAATGCACGTTACACGGAAGCACAGCGCAGCTACCGGGAGATACAGCGGGACAGCATCGAGCAGCGGGAAGCCCAGCGCAAGGACTATGAGGCCCGAGCACGCGAGCAAAGCGAGGCCAGGGCGGCGGAACAGCGCCTTGCCAGGGACAAAGCCCGTATCCGCGAGCTGTGCTACCAGAACTACCGGCGCCCCGACTGCTGAGGCGTTCTTACGGGGCCGAAGGCCTCAGGAAGCGTTCTTCTTCTCGATGAACTCGCCCATCCGGCTCATCAAGCGCCACCACTCCGACCCATCCTCGCGATAAACCCGTATCGCCCCCGCCCGCACCAGGATCTTGCGCAGTTCGTCCTCGTCAAACCCGCCCAGGTGCATCTGCAGGGTTTCAAAGGAGCGGTCGGTATAGCCTTTGTGGCTCAGGAAGTGGCGGGCCGTCTCCTCGGCCATGAACTCGGTCTTGTGCTGCTCGTGCGCCAGTGCCAGCTGGTGTTTGTGCAGCTGGCGGTTCAGGAAAAAAGTGATGCTGCCGCCGACGACTGCGCCAAACAGCGAAGCCAGGGCGCCTGAAATCGTGGGGTCCATGCGGGTGTCCTTTCGTGCACAGGGATATTACAAGCAGACGGAGCCTACTGGCTGAGCGCCCATTCAATGTGTTCGCGAACCAGCTCGCCGCAATCGGCGGCGCGCGCCTGCAGCGCCTCGCGCAGAGGCAGTCCAGCCGCCGCGTCGAGCACACGCAGCGCATTGCCCATGGCCACCGCGATGTTGCGCAGCCAGCGCTCGTGGCCTATGCGCCGTATCGGGCTGCCTTCGGTGAAACGCAAAAATGCCTCTTCGCTCCAGCCGAACAACGTCACCAGCTGCTGGCCCGTCAGGCCGTGCCGCTCGTCGAAATCAGGCAAGGCGCTGCGCTGGGCGAATTTATTCCAGGGGCAGACCAGTTGGCAGTCGTCGCAGCCGTAGATGCGGTTGCCCATGAGCGCACGCAGCTCCAGCGGTATGGGGCCCGCGTGCTCTATGGTCAGGTAGGAAATGCAGCGCCTGGCGTCCAGCTTGTGCGGCGCGACGATGGCCCCCGTGGGGCAGACATCGATGCAGGCCTGGCAGCTGCCGCAATGCGGCGCCACTGGCTCGCTGGGTGGCAGCGCGATGTCCACATAGATTTCACCGAGAAAGAACATGGAGCCGGCCTCGCGGTTGAGCAGCAGCGTGTGCTTGCCGCGCCAGCCCTGGCCGCTGCGGGCCGCGAGCTCGGCCTCCATCACCGGCGCGGAATCGGTGAAAGCACGATGGCCCAGCTGTTCCACATGCTCCGAGATGCGTTCGCTGAGTTTTTGCAGGCGGCCGCGCATGATCTTGTGGTAGTCACGGCCGCGCGCATAGACCGACACAATGCCCTCGGCGGGCCGCTCCAAGCGGCTGAACTCCAGGGCCTGCCACTCGCCGGGCACGGCGGGGGTTGCCGCCGGCAGGTAGTTCATGCGCGCCGTGATGACGCTGACCGTGCCGGGGACCAGTTCGGCCGGCCGGGCGCGTTTGAGCCCGTGCGCGGCCATGTAATGCATGTCGCCGTGAAAGCCCGCCGCCAGCCAGGCCGATAATCCGGGTTCAGCCGAGGAGAGGTCGACGCCGGCGATGCCGATTTGCGAAAATCCAAGCTCGCGCGCCCAAGCCTGAATTTGAGAAACGAACTGATGACTGTTCAAAGCGTTGCTGGCGGACACCCGCCGATTGTAAAAAACATTACCTGGCTGGACGAGGAGGCCACGGCCGATTTCGCGCGGGCCCTGGCAAAGCACCCCGCCATAGGCCGCGCGCTGATCGAACTGCAGGGCGACCTGGGGGCCGGCAAAACCACCTTTGTGCGCCACCTGCTCAAGAGCCTGGGTGTGCAGGACCGCATCAAGAGTCCCACCTATGCGGTGGTCGAGCCTTACACATTGGCCACGGCCGGAGCGGATGCAGGCCAAAATGGCGGCATGAACATCTGGCATTTCGATTTCTACCGCTTCAACGACCCGCGCGAGTGGGAAGAAGCCGGCTTTCGCGACATCTTCGCGGCTACCGGCCTCAAGCTCGTCGAATGGCCCGAGAAAGCCGGGCCGCACCTGCCGCAACCCGACCTGCTGCTGCGCCTGGAAGTGCTGCCGGACGACAGCCGCGCCGTCACCCTGACGGCCCACACGCCCACCGGCGCGGAACTGCTCGCATGAAGCGCCCCACCCTGAGCCGCCGCGGCGCCCTGCAACTGGGCAGCGTGGTGCTGTTGCTGGGCGTGCAGCACATCGCGCGCGGCGCCACCATCGTGGCCGTGCGCGTCTGGCCGTCCAAGGACTACACGCGGCTCACCATCGAGTCGGACGGTGAAATCAAGGCCCGGCAGTTTTTTGTCGCCGAGCCGCCCCGGCTGGCAGTGGACATCGAGGGCATAGACCTGATTCCGGCGCTGCGCGAGCTGGTGGCCAAGGTCAAATCAGACGACCCGAACATCTCGGGCATACGCGTGGGGCAAAACGCCCCTGGCGTGGTGCGGCTGGTGATAGACCTCAAGCAGCCCATACAGCCGCAGGTGTTCACCCTGCCGCCCGTGGCCGCCTACCAGTACCGGCTGGTGTTCGACCTGTATCCGACACAGGTCGCCGACCCGCTCGAGGCCCTGATCGCCGAGAAGCTTGCCGACCGGCAATCCGCCGCCGCGCCGCCACCGGCCAGCGACCCTATTGCCGACCTGATCGCGCGGCAATCGGGCAAGCAGGCCGACAGCAAGCCGCCACCGCCGGCATCCGTCGCGGAAAAGGACAAGGACAAATCCCCAGGGCCGGCGGCAAGCCCGGGTGTCGCCAAATCCGCACCGGAGGCGGCTGCCACCGCGAAGAGCGGCAAGACCGACCGCCTCGTCATCGTGGCGCTGGATCCGGGCCACGGCGGCGAAGACCCCGGTGCCGTCGGTCCCGGCGGCACGCGCGAAAAAGACGTGGTGCTGCAAATCGCGCACCGCCTGCGCGACCGCATCAACCAGCAGCCCAATATGCGCGCCTACCTCACGCGCGACGCCGACTTCTTCGTGCCGCTGCATGTGCGCGTGCAAAAAGCGCGGCGTGTGCAAGCCGACCTTTTCATCAGCATCCATGCCGACGCCTTTTTCACGGCGCGGCCGCAGGGCGCCAGTGTCTTCGCGCTCAGCGAAAAAGGCGCCTCCAGCAGCGCGGCGCGCTGGATCGCCGACAAGGAAAATTCGGCCGACCTGGTGGGCGGCATCAACGTCAAGGCCAAGGATGCCCAGGTGCAAAAAGCCCTGCTGGACATGAGCACCACCGCGCAGATCAACGACAGCCTCAAGCTCGGCAGCGCCATGCTGGGCGAGATCGGCAACGTCGGCAAGCTGCACAAGCCCAAGGTCGAGCAGGCCGGCTTCGCCGTCCTGAAGGCGCCCGATATTCCCAGCGTGCTGGTGGAAACCGCCTTCATCAGCAACCCCGACGAGGAAGCCAGGCTGCGCAGCGAGGACTACCAGGTCCAGCTGGCCGATGCCCTGATGCGCGGCATCACGCGCTACTTCGCGCGCAACCCGCCGCTGGCGCGCAACCGCGCCGTCTAGGCGCTCCTTGGCGCACGCTGATGCGCCAAAACTGAACACAAAAGACCGCAGCGAGCCGACAGCCCGCGGTGGCCTTTTCCTACAGCCCCGGGGCAGCGGCCCGCCTACATTGAAGCCACAGGCAAAGCCGGGGCCTTCACACGCTGAAGGCCCGCAGCAAGAAGCGAGCGCCTGGAACTCTTAGCAAAGGCAAACAACATGAATACGAAACTGATGATCTCGGTCGCGGCGGCGGCACTGATAGGCCTGGGCGGCTGCAGCACCAGCCCGACGAATGCGCAGATAGGCACCGGCGTTGGCGCCGTGGCCGGCGGCCTGGTGGGCAATGCCGTCTTCGGCAGCACCCTGGGCACCGTGGGCGGCGCGGCCGCAGGTGCGCTGATCGGTAACGAGGTCGGCAAAAAGCGCTGACCCCACGCTCGCCTGGTTCAAGCGCCTGGTTTAAGCCCCAGGCCTTGTCATACCGGGTAGATCAGCGAGTTGAGGATCATCTCGCTGTCGTACACACAAAGACGGCTCCTGAATTTCAGCGAGCCGTCTTTTTGCGTGAGCTCATCGATATAGCGGCCCACGTTGTAGACCTCGCTCACGCCGCCCGGCCTGGTGCGGAACACCGCATAGTTGGCCTCGGCCCGGATGGTGTCGCCCTCCTGCGAGAGGATGCGCGCGGGGCTCACGACATGGCGCGTGTAATACGGCCCGTGGTAAATCGTCTGCGTGACGCCGTACACCCGGTCCTTCATCATGCCGCGGCTTTCCAGCGCCATCAGCGCCAGCGGCAGGCCGCGGTCGAAGTTCTCGCGGGCCTGCACCTTGTAGTGGCCGTCTTCCACAAAAAATTCCGGCCATTCCTCAAAGCGCTTTTCATCGAGTGCCGCCGCGTAGTCCGCGTTGAGCCGGTCCACCCGCATTTGCAGCAGCAGGCGCTCCATTTGTTCGATCGCCGTCATAGTTCCATGACTTTCTTCCAGTAGGCATACATGCTGCGGATCAGGGTTTCGGTGACCATGTGTTCGGTCATCTCGGTGCCCGTGCCGCCCAGCTCGCACAGCGTGGCGCCCTCGCCGGCCTGGGTAAAGCCCGCCTGGCTGAACTCGATCACCTCGCCGTCGTCGGCGCTGACAAAACCCGCCGGGCCGAACAGGTTGGCCTGGCGCAGGCGGCGCTGCGTCATTTCGGGCGTGTCGTCGGCAAAGCCGAAATGCGTCCAGATGAAATCAAATTCGCCCTGGCCGCGCGGCACGATGTGGCGGGTGCTCAGCGAATTGACCTGCTGCTGGATGATGAGGCTGGGAAACAGCGTGATCATGGTGACGGTGGGCGTGATGTCGCTGCCCGGGTTGGACGGGTCGGCCACTTTCCACCAGGGCTCGGGCACCACGTCCAGCAGGCGGTCGTCGTGCAGCGCCATATTGGCCTTGAAAGAGGTCACGCCCTCGGTCACGGCCGTGTTCTGCCCGCCTTCGTTGCGGCGCGAAATCATCACAGCGTGGCGGCCATGAGCGTCCATCACCATGCGGCTTTTCTGGTCGGCGCGCCACAGGCCGAAGGTCACGAACCAGGTGTGCAGCAGGCCGGGGTGGTAGGGGTCCTTGATGTTCTCCATCATCAGCTTCCAGTTGCCCGGGATACGCTGGCGGTTGTAGCCCAGCAGGGTCAGCTTGCGCGCGCCCTCGGGGCCCTTGAAGATGCGGTCCAGCCAGGGCATGAGCTGCGGGCCCAGATAGTCTTCGAGCGGCTCGGTGTCCTCGCTGAAAGTGGCGAACACCAGCCCGTGCAGCAGCGCCACGCGCAGCTTGGTCAGGCCGTGGTCCTTCAGGTCAAAATCTTCGGGCATGCCGCCGTTGACGCAGTCGCCCTCCTTCACGCCGTCCTTGAAAGGCAGGCCCGCGAGGTCGCCGTTGAGCTTGTAGGTCCACTGGTGGTAGGGGCAGACAAAGCTGCGCGCATTGCCCTGGAGGTTCTGGCAAAAGCGCACGCCCCGGTGGGCGCAGCGGTTTTCCACCACGCGTATGCCGTGGTCGGTGGCGCGGTCCTTGGGCGCGATGCGGTCGCGCACCATCAGCACCTGCCGCTCGCCCACGTGGCTGAGCTTGTAGTCGCCGACGTTGGGAATCTCGGCCTCAAGCCCCACGTAGCACCAGTGCGCGCCGTAAAAAACTTTCTCCAGCTCGCGCTGGTAGAGCTGGGCGTCGGTATAGGCCCAGAAAGGGATGCGGCTGGAACCGGGCTCGCCCCAGCGTGACAGGGTTTGAGGTGCGTTCATCTGTGTGTCTCCGGGTCGTCTTTCCCTGATTTTTTAGTGCGGCATCGGCCCAAGCTGTCAGTCAAACAGGCAACTGGCCTGCCCAACCCTGGCCCGCACCTGCGCCTCGGTCGGAGGCACGCAGCCGCGCCGCAAGACACACAAGCTGGCGCTGGCCACGGCATGGGCCAGCAAGCCATGCCCCGCATCGTCGGGTAGCGCCAGCAGGGCGCGGGCGCCGCCCGTATCGGCTTTTCGCGCGAGCAAGGCGGCCATGAAGCCGGCGAGAAAACAGTCGCCCGCGCCCACGGTATCCACCACCGCCAATGGCCGGGATTCGCGGGCGCGCCACTGCCGGCCGTCGCGCGCCAGCAGGCAAGCCCCCTGCGGCCCCAGGGTCAGAACCAGCAAGGCCGCGCCGCTCACGTCCAGCAGATGCCGCGCCCGGGCCACGGCATCCGCGCCGGGCACCTGCAGGTTGTCCAGGTCTTCATCGCTGGCCTTGACCACATCGGCGTGCTGCAGCGCGGCGTGCACGTTGCGCCTGTAGGCCTGCAGGTCCGGCATGGCCGACGGCCGCAGGTTGGCATCCACCACCACCACCACCACATTGCCGGCCTGGTGCTGGGCACGCAGCCATGGCAGGTAGCGGCCGGCATCCTCGGGCGCAAGGGCCAGAGCGCCGGTGCACACCATCTGCAGCGCGGGAACGCGATGGCATGACTGGATCAAACCGTCCGCCGTGACCGCTCGGTCCGCCACATCCTGCCGGTAAAAAGCGTAATCGGGATGACCGGTGTCATCCAGCCCCACCACGGCCAGCGAGGTGCTTTGCGCCACGGGCTGCGGACAGGCCAGCCGGACACCATCCCCGGCCAGCGTGGCGGCCAGCTGGCGGCCAAAACGATCACGTGATAAAGGATTGAGGTACAGGGTATTGACACCCTGCAGCGCCAGTGCGCGCGACAGGTTAAAAACCGCGCCGCCCGGGCAAGCGTCATAACGCCCGTCCGGTTGGGCAATCAGGTCAACCAGCGCCTCGCCGGCGGTTGCAACCTGCACGGCGGCAAGGTCCAGGGAAGTGATACTCATTGGGGTCTTCCTGCCGGCCGCAAAAGCGCTTCAGGCCCCGGCGCTACCGGCCTTGCGCCTGGATTTCCAGGCGCCAAATATGACGATCAGGCCGGGCACCAGGATCAGGGCCCAGATGATCTTGTCGAGATGGGTCTTCACAAAGGGAATGTTGCCGAAGAAATAGCCCACCGTGACGATGCCGCCCACCCACAGGGCGCCGCCCACAAGGTTGAACAGCGTGAATTTGCTGCGCGTCATCTCCGACACTCCGGCCACAAAGGGCGCGAAAGTGCGCAAAAACGGCATGAAGCGCGCGGCGATGATGGTGATGCCGCCATAGCGCTCATAAAACGCGTGGGCCTGGTCAAACGCTTTTTTGTTGAACCAGCGCGAGTTTTCCCACTGGAAGACCTTGGGCCCCAGGGCGCGGCCTATGCTGTAGTTGCACTGGTCGCCCAGCACGGCCGCCACAAACAGCAGCCCCACCGCGAGCGGAAAGCTCATCAGGCCCACGCCGCACATCGCGCCCACCACAAAAAGCAGCGAATCGCCCGGCAGGAAAGGCATGACGACCACGCCGGTTTCCACAAAAATAATGATGAACAACAGGGCGTAAACCCAGGCACCGTAGCTGGTGACGAAGGCCTCCAGGTGCTTGTCGACGTGAAGAATGAAATCGATGAGAAAGGCGGCTAGTTCCATGCCCCCGATTCTGACAGGTGCGCCAGCCCGGCTCTGGCGGCTCAGCGTCCCCCGGCGCGCGTCATCACATGCACCAGCCCCTTGCCGGGTGCGTAGATATAACCGTAGCTCAGGCCGCCGCTGGTTTTCCAGCCGTACTGCAGCGCGCCAGGGACGCCTTCATAGGTGCAGGATAGTTTTTCAATCTCCAGGATCGTGGTTTCCTGCCGCGGGCCGCGTGGCGAAAAATAAGTGGTGCTGTAGCGCCGCACCTGCCCTTGCGACCAGCTACCTACGGGAAACTTGCCTTCGTTGCTGGCATTGCCGAAGCGCTGGTCGTAGACGCGGCCTATGGCCGTGCGGTCCGGCGTCAGGGCAAATCGTTCATGGGCGCGCGGCACCTTGCGTTCGTAGATTTCATGGCCCTCCCACGAGAGAGGCCCCTTGAGCGCGGCCTCGCCTTTTCCCAGGGAACCATCCGGTAGTTCATCGACAAAGGGATAGACCCGGTCGACAGGTGCGAACACCAGTTCGCGCGCTTCGGTCATGGGATTGCCGGTCAGCAGTTCCACCGGCACAAAACGTTCCTTGACGCTTTCATCCTGCACACACACCGGGGCGCCCGTGGCTTGCGCCATGGCAACTGGGCCCGCCAGCAGCAGGGTTGCGAGGGCCGCGAAATTGAGGATTTTGAAGGGCATGGTTTTGGGCAGGGAAAAAACAGAAACAGAATATTACAAGCCGCGCGGCCCGCAGGGCTTGCGCCCGGCTTCCGGCTGAAAAATGGGTGACACCCTAAAATCCCTTGCATGAGCCTTGCCACCACCCGCCGCCCCATCCGCGAACTGCCCGATGAACTGATCAGCCAGATTGCCGCCGGCGAAGTCGTGGAGCGGCCGGCCTCGGTGGTGCGCGAACTGGTGGACAACGCGCTGGACGCGGGCGCCACCCAGGTCACGGTGCGTTTGCTGGCCGGCGGCGTGCGGCTGATCCTGGTTGAGGACGACGGCTTGGGCATTCCGCGCGAGGAACTGCCGGTGGCCCTGAGGCGCCACGCGACCAGCAAGATCGCCTCGCTGCAGGACCTCGAAGCTGTGGGCACCATGGGCTTTCGCGGCGAGGCGCTGGCCGCCATCAATTCCATCGCCGACATGAGCCTGCTGTCCCGCACAGCCGACAGCGAGCACGCCTGGCAACTGGACGGCCGCACCGGCGAACTCAAGCCCGCCGCGCGCAGCCGCGGCACCAGCGTGGAAGTGCGCGAGCTGTTTTACGCCACGCCGGCACGCCGCAAATTCCTCAAAACCGACGCCACCGAACTGGCGCACTGCATAGAAGCCGTGCGCCGCCACGCGCTGGTGCGGCCCGACGTCGGTTTTGCCATCTGGCACGAGGGCAAGCTGGTCGAACAATGGCGCGCCGCCAGCGGCGACAAGGCCCATGAGCAGCGCCTGGCCGATGTGCTGGGCAGCGAGTTCGTCGAGCAGTCGGTTACCGTGAATTACGAAAGTTCGGCCCTGCGCCATGACGGCCGGCCCGCCGTGCGTGTCTGGGGCGTGGCCGGCATTCCCGATGCCGCCCGCTCGCGCGCCGACCAGCAGTTCGCCTATGTCAACGGCCGCTATGTGCGCGACAAGGTGCTGACGCATGCGGCGCGCAGCGCCTATGAGGACGTGCTGCACGGCCACCGCCAGCCTGTCTATGCGCTGTATGTCGAGATAGACCCCAGCCGCGTGGACGTGAACGTGCACCCGACCAAGATAGAGGTGCGTTTTCGCGACAGCCGCGAGGTGCACCAGGCGGTGCGCCATGCGACCGAAAATGCGCTGGCGATTCCGCGCTCATCCGCCACCGCCGATGCGGCCCTCGGCGCAGCCGCGGCGATGCCCGCGGAAGTTTCCGCGGGGCAGCAGGCTTTTTCGCGCCAGGGATGGGCGCAGCCCAGCATGAATTTCGCCGGCAACAGCGGCCTTGGTAACCATGGCGGCAACGGCGGCAGCCGGGTTTCCGACTTTGAGGCCATGTGGCCGGTGCCGGCGCCCTCGGGTGAAGGCCGCACCGAGACAGGCGGTATTTTTCTGCCCGCGTCTTCGCATGCACCCGAACCCAGGCCCGCCCTCGCATCGCCCAGCAACAGTGCGGCCAGCCCCGACTATGCCGTGCCCCTTCCTCCCGGCGACTGGCCGCTGGGCCGGGCCATTGCCCAGCTGCAGGGCATTTATGTATTGGCCGAAAACACCCAGGGCCTGGTCATCGTGGACATGCATGCGGCCCATGAGCGCATTGTTTACGAGCGCCTGAAAACCCAGATGGACGGCGGCGAGGGCGCCAGCCTGGCCAGCCAGCCGCTCTTGATCCCCGCCACCTTTGCCGCCAGCCCTCAGGAAGTCGCCACGGCCGAGGCCTGCGCCCAGACCCTGGCAACGCTGGGCCTGGAGATCACGCCTTTTTCACCCAAGACCCTGGCGGTGCGCGCCGTGCCCACCAGCCTGGCGCAGGGCGACGCGGTGGAGCTGGCGCGCAGCGTGCTGGCCGAACTGGCGCAGCACGACGCCAGCACCGTGATCCAGCGCGCGCAGAACGAGCTGCTGTCGACCATGGCCTGCCACGGCGCGGTGCGCGCCAACCGCAAGCTCACGCTGGACGAGATGAACGCCCTGCTGCGCCAGATGGAAGCCACCGAGCGCTCCGACCAGTGCAACCACGGCCGGCCGACCTGGCGCCAGGTCAGCATCAAGGAACTGGACTCGCTCTTCATGCGCGGACGTTAGCGCCGCGAGCGTGAGGATTGCACGCGCGGGCTGTTACATCTAGGGGAAACACCAGCGTCCAGAACTTTTGGGACGCGGTGTACTCAGTCATGACCATGAAACGCTGGCACCTTTTCGCAAGTTTCGGCACGGCGCTGGCCCTGCTGGCCGGCTGCGCCACCCTCGACGAAAAGCAGCGCGCCTGGATCTTCCAGCCCAGCGACCGCACCTGGAGCGGCGGCGCCGCCGCGGCGGTGGGCATGGACGACGTCTGGATAGACTACACCGCCGCCGGCGACCACCCGGTCCGCCTGCACGGCCTCTGGCTGGCCAGCGACAGGCCCGATGCCGAAAATTCCGCGAAAGCGCCGGTGCTGCTCTACCTGCACGGCGCGCGCTACAACGTCACCGGCTCCGCGCCGCGCATGCGCCGCATGCAGGAGCTCGGCTTTTCGGTGCTGGCCATCGACTACCGCGGTTTCGGCAAGAGCACGCAGGAGCTGCCTTCCGAAAAATCCGCCTACGAAGACGCCCGCGCCGCCTGGGACTGGCTGGCGAAAAAATACCCGGACCGGCCACGCTACATCTTCGGCCATTCGCTGGGCGGGCCCATCGCCATCAACCTGGCGACCGAAGTCAACGACGAGCGCGGCACCATCGTCGAGAGCACCTTCACCTCGATTGCCGACGTGGTGAGCAGTTCCCAGTGGGGCTGGATGCCGGTGTCGCTGCTGATCACCCAGCGCTTTGAGGCCGTGCGCAAGGTGGACAAGATAGGCTCGCCGCTGCTGGTGGTGCATGGCGACGAGGACCGGTTGATACTGCCCGACCTGGGGCGCAAGCTCTATGACGCCGCTGCGCAACCCAAGCAGTTTGTGCTTGTACCGGGCGGTTCGCACCACAATGCCAACCTTGTCGGACTGCCGCAGTACCGGCAAGCGCTGACGCAGCTGTTCGACCTGAAATAAGCCCACGGGAGGAACTCGGCGGTCTGCGACACCTGGCCGCCGCCAAAATCTTGGTCAAAAAGTGGTAATGCCACTGTAGGTCAGGCAATATTTTTCAAAAAATAGGTATTTTTAACTTACACACAACATGTAGCTGCATGTAACATCCCTTTTCGAAAACTCCAAAAATCGAGAGGGATCTATGCGCCAACCCCTGGTAATCCGCAGGTTGCCTGCCTTCAACTTGCTGGCGCTTGCCCTGCCGCTATTGGCATCAGCACCGCTACACGCCCAAACAGCCGCAACCACGGCGATGCCCGCGCTTGCAAAATTTAATGGGGCGGATACGGCCTGGATGCTGATCTCCACCGTACTGGTGCTGCTGATGACCATTCCCGGCATCATGCTGTTCTACAGCGGCATGATGCGAGCCAAAAATGCCCTGTCGATCGTGGCGCATACCTTTGCGGCCACAACGGTCGTCACGCTGGTATGGGCGGGCATTGCCTACTCGTTGGCATTCACGCCCGGCAATCCCTGGATCGGGGACATGAGCCGCGCGCTCAGCGACGGGCTGCTGGGCGCCAAGGTCGGTGCGCACCTTTCGGCCCCCACCGTTCCGGAATCCGCTTTTTTCATGTTCCAGCTGGCATTCGCCATCATCACCTTCGCGCTGATCATCGGGGCCACCGTTGAGCGCATGCGCCTGAGCGCCACCATTTTCTTCGCGGCCTTCTGGACCATACTGGTCTATGCCCCGGTAGCGCACTGGATCTGGCAACCTACCGGCTGGCTCGCCGCCATGGGGCATATGGATTTTGCGGGCGGCACGGTGGTGCACATCGCCGCCGGCGCCAGTGGCCTGGTAGCCGCCAAGGTGGTGGGCCCGCGCAAGGGCTTCGGGACCGAGCCCATGGTGCCGCACAACCTGCTGGTGACCATCATCGGCGCCGGACTGTTGTGGGCCGGCTGGTTTGGCTTCAATGCGGGCTCGGCCTTTGAGGCCAGTTCGCGCGCCGTGGGCGCCTTGCTGGCCACCCAGGTGGCCGCCTGCGTCGGCGCCTTCATGTGGGGCATCTGCGAATACGTCCAGCGCGGAAAGTTCAGCGTGCTGGGCATGGCCACGGGCGCCATTGCCGGCCTGGTCGCCATCACGCCGGCATCCGGCTTTGTCGGCGTCCTAGGCGCATCGGTGCTGGGCGCGGCGGGGGGGGTCGGCTGTTTCCTCGCGGTGACCCGTTTCAAACGCGCGACAGGGATCGACGATTCGCTCGATGTATTTGCACTTCATGGCGTGGGCGGGTTCATAGGCACGGTCCTGACGCCGGTCTTTGCGCTCAAGGAAATTGCGCCCGTCACTGCGACCGTGCTGACCAATCTCATGGGAGCCTGCGCCGTTGCGGCCTACGCGGCCATCATGACCTGGCTGATCCTGCTGGTGGTCAAGCCCCTGGCCGGCCTTCGCGTGACCGCGGAAGAGGAGCAACTGGGGCTGGACCTCGCCCAGCATGGCGAAATGATTTCAGGCGCCTGAGCCCCTGGATCAACACAGTACAGCATGCAGCTCACCATGAATCCGCCGGATTCCGACCTCATGACCTACGCAGTGCGCATGGTTATTCCCATGAAGCGGGAGTTCGGACGCTCACTGAACGTCCACCAATTCCTGCACGACCTGCCCTACGCCACCGAAGTCATTCAGGAGGCACTGGAAAGCAAGGACGAGCGCCTGCGCGGCTATGCCGCTTATGCGCAGACCAAAATTTTCGGCCCTCGCGGCAGCGAACCCTTGCCGCCAAGCGCTTCCGGCGCGGCCGAAGCCTTGCCGGCAGCACCAGCGGCAAGCGAAACGGAAATCAGTGAAGACCTACGGGCCAAGGCCATCGCCCGCTACAAGTCGGGCCTGCGCTGAAACGTGGTGGCGGCTGCGCTGCCGCACCGGCGTTTGTCTGATACGCTCAGTTGAATGGATGTTTCCGTTTCGAAGACCCCGGCGCCTGCCATGCCGGCCGGCCTGGTCGTATTGATCCTCTCAATGCTGCTGGGCATACAGCCCGTCACCACCGACCTCTACCTGCCGGCCCTGCCCGCGCTCACTGAAGGCTTCGACGCGCCCATGTCGCAGGCCCAGCTCACGCTGAGCGCGCTGCTGCTGGCCTTCGGTTCCTCGCAGCTGATCTGGGGGCCGCTGTCCGACCGCTTTGGCCGCAGGCCCATCCTGCTGTGGGGCCTGTCGGCCTACACCCTGGCCTCGGTCGGCAGCACCTTCGCGCCCTCGATGCTGTTGCTGATCGTCTGGCGCGTCGTCCAGGGCGCGGCCATGGGCGCGGTGGTGATGTGCGCGCGCGCCATCGTGCGCGACCTGTACCAGCCGCTCGAAGGCGCGCGTGTCATGTCCAAAGGCCTGAGCGGCCTGGGCGTGCTGGCTTGCGTCAGCGCGCCGCTGGGCGGCCTGCTGTCCGAGCTTTATGGCTGGCGCATCGCGCTGGCGGCGCTGGCCGTGTTCGGCGCGGCCACGCTGGCCCTGGTCGGCCTGCGTTTTGAGGAATCGCTGGCGCAAAAAAATCCGCTGGCTCTGCGCCCCGGCACGCTGCTGCGCACCTGGCTCACCATCCTGCGCCATCCCACCTTCCTGGCTTTTTCGGCCCTCACCGCGGCCTCCTACGGCGGGCTGTTCACGTTCCTTGCGACCTCCTCCTTCGTTTTCATCAAGGTGCTGGGCCTGAGCAAGACGGGCTACGGCCTGGTGATGTTTTCCATGTGTTTTTGCTACCTTGCCGGCACCTTCATCTGCCGGCGCCTGCTGCCGCGCTTCGGCGTGCGCCGCTCGGTGGCGATTGCCGCCTGCCTGAGCCTGACGGGCGGCACCACCATGGGCGTGCTGGCCTGGGCCGGCGTGCAAAACGTCTGGGCCATCATGCTGCCCTATTACCTCTTCATGCTGGGCCACGGCGTGCACCAGCCCTGCGGCCAGAGCGGCGCGGTCGGCCCCTTCCCGCAGGCGGCCGGCGCGGCTTCGGCGCTCAACGGCTTTTTGATGATGCTGGTGGCCTTCGGCATGGGTGGCTGGCTGGGCACCCACATGGACGGCACGGTGCAGCCCCTGACGCACGGCGTCTGGTTCTGGAGTGTCTTGATCGCCACGGCGGCCTGGACGGTGGTGCGCAAATACGGCGAGCCTGCGCATGAGGCCGCAGCGAGAAAGACGTGAGCCTTCCCTGCATCTGCATCGCCGGCCCCACAGCGTCGGGCAAAACGGCCGCCGCGATGGCGATCGCGCAACGCCATGAGGCCGAGATCGTCAGCGTCGACTCGGCCCTGGTCTACCGCGGCATGGACATAGGCACGGCCAAACCCACGCGTGATGAACTCGCGGCCGTGCCGCACCACCTGATCGACATCCGCGACCCGCTGCAGGCCTACAGCGCCGCCGAGTTCGTCGCCGATGCCGGCCGCCTGATTACGGACATCCGGGCACGCGGCAAGCTGCCGCTGCTGGTGGGCGGCACCATGCTTTACTTCAAGGCCTTGTTCGACGGCCTGGACGACATGCCCCGGGCCGATGCCGCCGTGCGCGCCGGGCTGGCCGATGAAGCCGCCGCGCGGGGCTGGCCCGCGCTGCATGCCGAACTCGCGCGCGTGGACCCGGCCACGGCCGAACGGCTGGCGCCCAACGACTCGCAGCGCATCTCGCGCGCGCTGGAGGTGTTCCGCGTCTCGGGCCGGCCGCTGTCTTTTTTCCATGCGCAAGGCGCGGCCCGCAAATCCACCGCAGGCACCGCCCAAGCCTTCACCCTGATCTCGCTGGAGCCGCAAGACCGCGCCTGGCTGCATGAACGCATCGCGCAGCGCTTTGACGCCATGCTGGCGGCCGGTTTCATCGAGGAAGTCAAAACACTGCGCGCGCGCGGCGACCTGAACCGCGACCTGCCGTCCATGCGCTGCGTCGGCTACCGCCAGGCCTGGGAAGCGCTGGACGGCGACTACCCGATGGCGGAGCTGCGCGACAAGGGTGTTTTCGCCACACGCCAGCTGGCCAAGCGCCAGATCACCTGGCTGCGCTCCATGCCGCAGCGCCTGGTGGTGGCCTGCGACGGCGGGCAGCCGGTGGCGCAGGTGCTGCAGGCCATTGCGCACAGCCTGGATACGGCCGCCACACGCCCGGCTTGATCGCCGCATCCATAGCTGCAAGAATGGGGCGCGCCTGGCCCCCTGAGGTAACAAGCGCACCCGTCTCGCCTGCCTGAAGTGTCACAACAACAAGGAGAGCGCATCATGGAGCTGTCACCCTTTGCCAACGCCCTGCAAGCCAGCCTGGGCGCGCACATTCCCCAAATCCTGGGCGCCGTCGCCGTGCTGGCGCTGGGCTGGCTGCTGGCCGTGGCCGCGCGCGCGGCCGTGCGGCGGCTGCTGAGGCTGCTCAAGGTCAACGTCCGCATCGAGGAAAGCTCGGGCGTGCAGATGGACGCCGAGTCGCCGGTGGCGGCGGGTGTGTTCTGGCTGGTGCTGCTGGCCACCTTGATCGCGGTCCTCAACGTGCTGGACCTGTCGCTGCTGACCAACCCCTTCGCCAGCATGATGAGCGACATCATCGGCTACCTGCCCAAGCTGCTCGCCGGCGTGGTGCTGTCGCTGCTGGCCTGGCTGCTGGCCACCGTGCTGCGCGCGCTGGCCACCCGCGCGCTGGCGCTGACCACGCTGGACGAAAAGCTCTCCAGCGAAGCCGGCATGGCCCCCATGAGCCACAACGTCGGCAACGTGCTGTTCTGGCTGGTCATCCTGATGCTGCTGCCGGCCATCCTCAAGGCCTTTGAGCTCAACGCCCTGCTGGAGCCGGTGACCCTGATGCTCAACCAGGTGCTGGGCATGGTGCCCAGCGCCTTCGCGGCATTGCTGATCGCGGGGGTCGGCTATGTGGTGGGCCGGGTGCTGAGCGGCCTGGTCAGCAACCTGCTGGCCGCCGCCGGCGCCGACCGCATCAACCAGCGCATAGGCCTGGACAGCTCCATACGCCTGTCGGCGCTGGCCGGCACGCTGGTCTTCATTTTTGTCTTCGTGCCCTCGCTGATCGCGGCACTGGACGCGCTCAAGATAGAAGCCATTTCGCGGCCGGCCTCGCAGATGCTCAGCCTGATGTTCGCGGCCGTGCCGCGCATCGTGGCCGCCTCGGTGATTTTGCTGCTGACCTGGTATGTGGCGCGTTTTGCCTCGCGCCTGCTCGCCAGCCTGCTGGAAAGCGCCGGCGCCGACAACCTGCCGCAGAAAATGGGCGTGCAGCACCTGCTGTCGGGCGCGGGCCGGCCCTCGCGCCTGGCCTCCACCCTGCTGATGTTTTTTGCCATGCTGTTCGCCGCCACCGAGGCGGCCGGCCAGCTCGGCTTTGAGCAGGTGGGCGTCATGGTGGCCTCTTTCATCCGCTTCGGCGCCGACATCCTGCTGGGCGGTGCCATCCTGGCCGTGGGTTTCTGGATTTCCAACCTCGCCTTCGACGCCATCCAGAAGGCCAGCGGCAAGCACACGGCCGGGTTGGCCGGCGTGGCGCGCGTGGCCATCCTGGGGCTGGTGATCGCCATGGGCCTGCGCGCCATGGGCATCGCCAACGAAATCGTGCACCTGGCCTTCGGCCTCACGCTGGGCTCGGTGGCCGTCGCCGTAGCGCTGTCCTTCGGGCTGGGCGGGCGCGAAGCCGCCGGCAAGCTGATGTCACGGTGGCTGGAACGTTGGAATAAAGACTAGCCCCCACGGTCGCTCACTTCGTGTAGCTCCCGAGGCCTTGCAGGCCCGCGGCTCGCGAGACGCTTCGCCTCTGTCGCCCGTCCAAGCCTGAGCAGGCAGGCTTGGAGCCGCGGGCTCCAGCCCCTCCGGGGCCGCCCGCCTGCGGCCCGGCAAAGCCGGCCCCAGGCGCCGCCCCCTGAGGGGGGAACGGGCTACACGAAGTGAGCCCGGACGGGGGGTACGATAACCCCATGCTCCAAGTCCGCCACCTCGCCAAACGCTATCTGGATACCCCCGTCTTCAGCGACGTCTCGCTGGATGTCGCGCCCGGCGAGTTTGTTGCCATCGTCGGCGAATCGGGTGTGGGCAAGTCCACGCTGCTCAACTGCATGGCGGGGCTGGACAGCTGGGATGAGGGCTCGGTGCAGCTCAAGGGCCAGGACCTGGGCGTGCTTGGCGACGACGGGCGCGCGCTGCTGCGCCGCCGCCATGTGGGTTTTGTGTTCCAGGCCTTCCATGTGTTGCCGCACCTGGACGTGGCGCAAAACGTGGCGCTGCCCTTGCTGCTGCTCGATCAGCCCGACGCGGCCCGGGTGGAGGCCATGCTGGTAGCCGTAGGCCTGGCCGGCCTGGGCGGGCGCTTGCCGCAGCAGCTCAGCGGCGGCCAGCTGCAGCGCGTGGCCATTGCGCGCGCGCTGGTGCACAAGCCCAGCCTGCTGCTGGCCGATGAACCCACGGGCAACCTGGACCCGTCCACCGCGGCCCGCGTGATGGACGCGCTGATCGCCCAGACGCGCGGGCAAGGCGCCTCGCTGGTGCTGGTCACGCACTCGGAAGCCGCCGCCGCGCGCGCCGACCGCATACTGCACCTGAACGCGGGCGGCATACGGGCCGCTTGACATCGCCGCCGGCCTGGCATCATGGCCGCAAGGATTCGGCGGCAAAGGCGGCGGCAAAAAGAAGGGACTCGTGTTCCTTGCCCAGCTTGCTGTTCTGGGGCTCCGGCCATGCCTTGCGCTGGAAGGCGGCATGCACCTCGGCCAAGCCCCGGGCATGCGCTTGCAGGGCCAGCCGCCTGGCCCCTCTCTCGCCATGGGCGCCTACCCGAAAGACCTTGCTCTGGCGCTTGCCCAGCTCGTCGAGCCAGAACGCCTGCCAATAGGGAGCGGGCGGGCCGCCCGGTACTTTGGAAGGCGCCAGGTAACGCGCCACGCCTACCGTTCCCGATGAGTTGCCTCTGCTTTTTTGCGAGCGGCGCCACAGGCGGTGGTCCGCGTCAAAGGTGGCGATATGCGCTTCCAGGGCATCCCGGTAAATCTTGGCCGCGGCCAGTGACTTGCGCTTGCCGCCGTAGCCCAGGTCGGTAAACGACCTGACAATGGTTTGCCCATAGCGGCGGACGGAGACTCGCCAGCTTCGCTCGCGATCGGATTCGACGCGGGTGATGCGGCGCAAAGGATTTTGGTAGTCGGTTCTAAACATGGTCGGGTCTGCCGCGCTGGGTTCAGGCCATGGGGCCAGGTGGGAGAAGCACTTTGATGAAGCACTTTTTTAAGACCCTGAACCGTATGCGAACTCAGCAGGCAGACCCGCGGACATTGTCCTGGCGCGGCTATTGTTTGTTGGATTTTCCGTACTAAAACCGCGTTCAAGTCCGAACGCGGGCAGCCTGGCACGCGCGAGCCAGCGTCCCGGACAGCCGGCAAGCCTCAAAAAAAGCGGGCCCCAGCTGCCCAGGGCAAAGCCTCGCGCCCCTGCCCTTGCGGCGGCTCAGCGCGCGGCCAGCAACTCCGCGTAGCGCGCCAGGTCGACGTTGCCGCCGCTCACGATGATGCCTATGCGCTCGCCCTTGGCGGGCGGTTTTTCTTCCAGCGCCTTGCAGGCGCCGGCAAAAGACAGGCAGCCCGTGGGCTCGACCACCATCTTCATGCGTTCGGCGAAAAATCGCATGGCCTCCACCAGTTGCGCGTCGCTCACGGTAAGGATGTCGTCCACGTCGCGGCGGATGATGCCGAAGGTGTATTCGCCCAGGTACTGGGTCTGCGCGCCGTCGGCGATGGTCTTGGGTGTGGCGATGCGCACGATACGGCCGGCGCGCAGCGATTGCTGGCCGTCGTCGCCGGCTTCGGGCTCCACGCCGTAGACCTTGCACTTCGGTGCCAGCGCGCGCGCCGCCAGGGCCGAGCCACTGGTGAGGCCGCCGCCGCCCAGGCAGATGTAGAGACGGTCCAGCGTACCGGCCTCCTCGAACAGTTCCTTGGCGGCCGTGCCCTGGCCGGCGATCACGTCGGGGTGGTCGTAAGGCGGGATCAGCGTCATGCCGCGCTCGGCGGCCAGGCCCTGGGTGAGCGCCTCGCGGTCTTCGGTGAAACGGTCGTAGAGCACTACTTCAGCGCCGTAACCGCGCGTGGCGGCCAGCTTGGCGGCGGGCGCGTCCTGCGGCATCACGATCACCGCCGGCATACCCAGCATGCGCGCCGACAGCGCCACGGCCTGCGCGTGGTTGCCCGAGGAGAACGCGATCGCGCCGGCCTTGCGCTGCGCCGCGTCGAACTTCGACAGCGCATTGAAGGCGCCGCGAAACTTGAAGGCGCCCATGCGCTGGGAGTTCTCGCACTTGAAAAAGAATTGGGCACCCCATCGTGCCTGGGCGGTGGCCGATGTCAGCACCGGCGTGCGGTGCGCATGGCCTTCAATGCGCGCGGCGGCGGCAGTGACATCGTCGTAGGTAGGGAGTTGCATGGTGGAGCAGGCTTTCATGGGAGGACGAAAAATTCAGGGCCTAGCTTAAACGAAGGTGGTGTTTTCCCGGCAGCAACAGGCAAGCCCTTTCTGTACCGGTACAGATGCCGGCTGGCGCTGCATTTGCGGGGCTGAAGCACAATGAGCCCATGCGCGCCCTGCTCTTTAGTTTCTCCTGGCGGGAATTGAAACACCATCCCTGGCGCAACGCCGCCGCGGCGGCGGCGGTGATGCTGGGTGTGGCGCTGGCGTTTTCGGTGCAGCTGATCAATGCCTCGGCGCTCAGCGAGTTTTCCCAGGCGGTGCGCGCGGTCAACGGCCAGCCCGACCTGGAACTGCGCGCCGTGCAGGGCGGCTTTGACGAAAGCCTTTACCAGCGCGTGGCCGGCGACCCGCGGGTCGCCCTGGCCAGCCCGGTGCTGGAGATCAGCACTTATGCGGCCACACAAAGCGCTGCCGGCAAGACCGAACGCCTGCCGCTGCGCATCATGGGCGTGGACGTGCTGGCGGTCGGTGCCATGGCGCCGGCCCTGATGCCAGTGCCCGCGTCGAACGCCGACCGCTTCGCGCTGTTCGCGCCCGGCACGGCGTTTTTGAATCCGGCCGCGCGGCAGCTGTTCGGCGCCTCTTCGCTGCGCCTGCAAAGCGGCCTCGAACTGCGCGGCGTGAGTGTGGCCGGCAGCGTGGGCGCGGGCGGCGGGCCACTGGCCGTGATGGACATCGCCGCCGCGCAAGACCTGTTCGGCAAGGGCGGCCAGCTCTCTCGCATCGACGTGCGGCTCAAGCCGGGCACCGCGGCACAAGGCTTTATCGCCTCGCTGCAATTGCCGCCCGGCATCACGGCCACCGCGCCGGGCGATGCGGCCGAACGCGTGAGCAGGCTCTCGCGTGCCTACCGCGTCAACCTCACGGTGCTGGCGCTGGTGGCGCTGTTCACCGGCGCTTTTCTCGTTTTCTCGGTGCTCTCGCTCAGCGTGGCCAAGCGCGCGCAGCAGTTCGCCTTGTTAGGCGTGCTGGGACTTACCGGCCGCGAGCGCCTGCGCCTGGTGCTGGCCGAATCCGTCCTGCTGGGCCTGGCCGGCAGCGGGATGGGCATCGCGCTGGGCACGGCGCTGGCCGTGCTGGCGCTGCGGCTGCTGGGCGGTGACCTGGGCGGCGGCTTTTTTTCCGGTGTCGCGCCCAGCCTGCAGTGGAATGGGGCCGCGGCTCTCAGCTATGGCGCGCTGGGCGTGCTGGCCGCGGCCGTGGGCGGCTGGTGGCCGGCGCGGGCCGCGCAAAAGCTGCCGCCCGCGCAAACCCTCAAGGGCCTGGGTGCCAGCGGTGGCACCGGCAAGGGCCACTGGCTCAGCCTCGCCCTGGTCGCCGCCGGCGGCCTGCTGGCGCTGGTGCCGCCGCTGTTCGGTATTCCGCTGGCGGCTTATGTGTCCGTGGGCCTGCTGCTGGTGGGCGGCATCACGGCCCTGCCCTGGCTGATCGCGTTGCTGTACGACAGGCTCAGCCCCCACGTCGCCCACCACCTGTTGCCGCTGCTGGCGGTGGAGCGCGCGCGCCGCGTGCGCGAAAGCGCGGCCGTGGCCGTCAGCGGCGTGGTGGCCTCGCTGAGCCTGGCGGTGGCGCTGACGGTGATGGTAGCGAGCTTTCGCGAATCGGTCACGCGCTGGCTGGACGTGGTGCTGCCGGCCGATCTTTATGTGCGCACGGCGCTGGGCAGCTCGGCCAGCGACACCGCCTATTTTTCGCCGGAATTCGTCGAGGCGCTGGGACGCCTGCCCGGTGTGGCGCGCGTGGGCGCTGCGCGCACCGTGCAGCTGCTGCTGGACCCGGCCAGGCCGGCGGTCACCCTGATCGCGCGCCCGCTGGACGACCCGGCCAGCGCGCTGCCGCTGGTGGGCCGGCTGCTGCCGGTGCCGCCCGGGCATATCGGCATCTATGTGAGCGAGCCTATGGTCGACCTGTATGGCGCGCAGCCGGGCACCGTCTTTCGCCCGCTCTCGCAATCATTGGGCGTCACGGCCGCCGGCACACCGGCGCCGCCGTTTTATGTGGCCGGCGTCTGGCGCGACTATGCGCGCCAGTTCGGCGCCATTGCGATGGCCAGGGCCGACTTCGAAAGCCTGAGCGGCGACCGGCGCGCCAACGACCTGGCGCTGTGGCTGGACGGCAGCGCGGGCGACGCGCAGGTGCAGCAGGCAGTGCGCACGCTGGCCGAGCGCCAGTCGGGCGCTGGCGCGCTGCTGGAGCTGGCCTCGGTCAGCGAGCTGCGCGCGACCTCGCTGCGGATCTTCGACCGCAGCTTCGCGGTCACCTACTGGCTGCAGGCAGTGGCGATTGCCATAGGCCTCTTTGGCGTGGCGGCCAGCTTCAGCGCCCAGGTGCTGGCGCGCCGCAAGGAATTCGGCCTGCTGGCCCACCTGGGCCTGACACGGCGGCAGATCCTGGCCGTGGTGGCCGGAGAAGGCGCAGCCTGGACATTGATAGGCGCGCTGGCCGGCCTCACACTGGGGCTGGCGGTCTCCACCGTGCTGGTCTACGTGGTGAACCCGCAAAGCTTTCACTGGACCATGGACCTGATGGCGCCCTGGCTGCGCCTGGGCCTGCTGTGCGCGGCCGTGGTGGTGGCGGGCACATTGACCGCCTGGCTGGCCGGGCGCGCCGCTGCCGGCAAGGATGCGGTGCTCGCGGTCAAGGAAGACTGGTAGGCCGCGGCCGCGCCTGGCCGGGAGGGCGGCTGGGTGCACGCAGCCGCGCCGTCCTACAGCGCGCAAGGCCGGTTTCCCACGCCGCCCGGCCCTGCCGCGCCGCACACTGGTTCACATGCGGACCCGGCACCCGGGTCACACATTCGCCCCCTTCTGTCATTCCTTCACGCACGGGAGCACGCCATGAGCACCACCCTGAACGCCAATCCCGCCTCCCACGCCAACCCTCATACAGGCGCGGCCGGCCAGCGGCCGCCGCAGATGGCAACACGGCTCGCCCACGGCCTGCTGGCCGTGCGCAACGAGGATGGCAGCGTCACGCTGGAGATGGCGCAGCCGCTCACGCTGCAAGCCGAGGAGCTTGAAGACCTGGTGACGGACCTGGCCGGCTTGCGCGCCGAACTGGACCCGCCCTATCCGCTGGACTGCCCGCCGCTGTGCGCGCTGGAGCCCTGCTACACGCCGCGCCACTGGGTGGCCTGCGACCCGCTGACCGGCAAGATTTTGCTGTTCCTGCGGCACCACCTTTTCGGCTGGCTGGGCATCGTGCAGACACCCGAGGCCTCGCTGGAAATGCTCAAGTCGGTGGCCGTGGAGATGAAGAAACTGGAGCTGTCGGAGCGCAGCCCGGGCCAGGGCCTGCACTGAACTAAAGGATTAGCGGCGGGACTTCCCGCAATCACATCGGCTTAGTTTTTGCCAATGCAAGCGCCTTCCGGTGAAGGCGCTTTCTTTTGCTTACGCATGGTCACGTTTTTGTCCCGCAATTGTCATCACGGCGCCGCCCTGCGCTCCTACCATGGAGGCCATACCCCCCCAAACCGAAATCACTTCAAAGAGGTCTTCACCATGGCATACGTCAAAGCACCGCCACATGACTACCGCATTGAAAACGTCGACCCGGTCAAGGGCAGCCTGTTGCCGCCCAGCAGTTCCAACCATGTTTTTGCGGACTATTCCCTGGCGGTCGCCGTCGCCGTCAAAAGCGTCGCCGACCCCACCCGCCAGGAAGTGCGCGTGGTCCACATCCCCAGCGGCGAAGTCGTGTTCCGCACTTCCGGCTCTTCCGGCGCCAGCCAGTCGTTTTGATTTTGCGAACAGCTCAGGCCAGCCGCACGCTGGCCGCGAAATGGTCGTAGACCACCGCGATCCTTCGCAGGTGGCGCGACTCGGCATGCGCCAGCAGCCACAGGTCTGACTCGCAACCTTCCAGCGCGCCGCCCAGCGGCACCAGCGCCGGCTCACCGCCCAGCATGAACACCGGCACAATGCCCACCCCCAGCCCCGCCTTGATCGCATCCATCACCGCCACGATGCCGTCGGCATAGTGACGCGGTGTCACCTTGGGCAGCTGCTTGCGGCGCCACAGCACCGAGGGGTGTTCGGGCAGGGCTTCATCGGGCGCTATCCAGTCAAAGCCGGCGAGCACGTCCAGCGCTGAAGGTTTCTTCGCCGCCGACAAGGCCTTGGCCTGCGCCTTGAGGCCGCACAGCACAAAACGCACCGTGCCCAGCTTGCGCCCCACCAGGTGGTCGGGCGGCTTGCGTGTGGCGCGCAGGGCCAGGTCGGCATCGCGCCGGCTCAGGCTGGCCAGCTCGTTGCCGGTTCGCAGGTCCAGCTGCAGCAGGGGGTGCTGCGCCAGCAGCGGCTTGATGGAGGGCAGCACCAGCCCGCGCAGCACGGCGTCGGTGGTCGTGAGCCGCACCCGGCCGGCCACGCCTTCATGCGGGTGCTGGGCGCCGGCGCGCGCGGCTTCGAGTTCGGCCTCTATGCGCTCGGCATGCGGCACCAGGCCCAGCATGGGCTCGGTCGGCAGGTAACCGAGGCGGGAGCGCTCAAACAGGCGCTGGCCCAAGCTTTTCTCGATCCGCTGCACGGAGCGGAACACCGTGGAGGCGTCGGCACCCAGCCGCCGCGCGGCTTCGGCCAGCGTGGCGCCGCGCACCAGCGCCAGCAGGGTTTGCAGGTCGTAAGCCGTCAAGGCGTATTGCGTTTTTGCAATCGATGTTTTCATGATCGCTAATTTACATTGCTTTCTTGCAAACATACAGTAGCGGCTCCTTCAACTCCCGCCCCTGACCGGGCACCGCACCATGAACACCACCTCTTCTGCTGAAAACCTCGCCGCCAGCCACGGCGCCGCGCTGCTGCGCATCGCGCTGGGCACCATGTGGATCACCCACGCGCTGCTGAAAATTTTCGTCTTCACCCTGCCCGGCACGGCGCAGTTCTTTGAATCGGTGGGCCTGCCCGGTTTTATGGCCTATGCCGTGGTCGCGGCCGAGCTGGCCGGCGGTGCCGCGCTCTTGCTGGGCTTTTACGGCCGCCAGGCCTCGCTGCTGCTGGCGCCCGTGCTGGCGGTCGTGGTCTGGGTGCACTGGCCCAACGGCTGGGTGTTCACCAGCCCCAAGGGCGGCTGGGAATACCCGCTGTTCCTGCTGGTGGCCTCGCTGGCGCAATGGCTGCTCGGCGACGGCGCCTGGGCCGCGCGCCGCAGCAGCCTGCTGGCGCCCCGCTGAATGCACAAGGAGCGCGCCATGAAGCTCACCCTCATCAGCCACGCGCTGTGCCCTTACGTCCAGCGCGCGGCCATCGTGCTCGCCGAAAAAGGCGTGGCCTTTGAGCGCCACGATGTGGACCTCGCCAACAAACCCGGCTGGTTCAAGGCCGTCTCGCCCCTGGGCAAGACGCCGGTACTGCTGGTGGACGAAGACGCGGTTTTTGAATCGGCCGTGATCTGCGAATACCTGGACGACACGCTGCTGCCGCGCCTGCACCCGGGCGATGCGCTCCAGCGCGCACGGCACCGGGCGTGGATGGAGTTCGGCTCCAGTGTGCTGAACACCATCGCCGCCTTTTACAACGCACCCGATGCGGCGAGCTTCGAGTTGCAGCGTGAAACCCTGCAGCAGCGGTTTTCTCGGCTTGAGGCCGTGCTGCCGGAGCAAGGCCCCTATTTCGCTGGCGCTGCTTTCAGCTTGGTCGACGCCGTGTTCGGCCCGGTGTTTCGCTACTTCGATGTACTGGAGAGCGCTGGTGAAACGGGGTTGTTTGACGACATGCCAAAAGTTCGCGCATGGCGCACAGCACTCGCTGCACGCCCGTCAGTGAAACAGGCCGTGGGCAGCGGCTATGCCGCGGAGTTGCACCGCTTCTTCACGGCGCGTGGCTCTGAGCTCTCTCGCCGCATCACAGAGTGTGAAAGTCAAGCTAGATGCTATGAGGCGGACGGCTGCTGACAGCCAAATGCAGACATTCTCCGAGCTTAGACCCTCCCGGACTGGGGCGACCTTCGGCTGTGACTTGCTAGGAACTCGGGTCGTAGACTAAGGCATCCAAGAGTGCCGCACGCCCGTCCCACGCTTGAGCTTGCAAGCCGTCCATCGGGCGATTTGAGCTCCACCAGGGCGACATGCACATAGGCATTACGACCCTGTCCCAGTAGTACTCCCCGTCGCTGAGCCGTGAGACCGCTTCGTCTAGAAGCGTCGCCAGTTTCTTCTCGTTCTTGCTGTTGACAGGTACAAAGATGTCTGGGCGTTTGACGCACGCGAGGCGGGTGGCCGAAGCCCGGCCAATGCCTCCGCCTGCACCGGCGGCAGTCATGAGCGCGCCCCAATAAGCACCCCAGTCGTCTCTGGCGACAGGGCCATCCGCAGGAATTAGCTTCAACGCATCGGAAATGCCCTCAGGCCGCTCGAGGACGAGCTCTCCAAAAGACTTTCGATAGCGCAGCGTGTTCGACATCTCTCCAAAGTAGTTCCAGTCGACACCGTCCATCCTGATCATCTCGGCGGTGGCGAGACCAGCCACGCGTCGCCTGTCAACCTCTGGCATACCTGCAAAGCTATCGTTGCGAAGGAACACCTCTTTGATGCGGCGCAACACCTCCAGGCGCCTCTCCAGCCCGTGAAGGTCGAACTCGCGTACCCGTTGGAACCAAGTTTCCCAATCAAGGTAGATCGGCGTGTGCTTTCGAGCTTCCTCCGTGCGCGCGTCAGGCATGGCGTCGTATAGGCGGTCAACATCACTCTTCTGACGCTTCGCGAGGCGGTACAAGTCCTCGTATCGCGCGAGAAACGCATTGCTAATGATGACGCAGTGCTCACGCGACTGAACCTCGATGAAAGTGAGGAGCTCTTGCGCTGCCGGGTCGTCTTTAGCGAAATCGGTCACCGTGCTCAACTCGATATTCCTTTCGAACGCGCCACGAGTGAGATTGTGGCTGCCGACGATAGCGGTGTACCGATCCTCGTGTTCGAAGACATACAGCTTTGGATGAAACAGAGGGCCGGCATTGCCTCGAATAGCCACTGCCGAATATTTGCGCAGCTCACGCAGGCACTCGGGGGCCGTATGGAAACTGTGGGTACCAATTACTAAATGACTGAATTTGGCTATATGAGTGAGCGCAGCTTCGTAGGTTTTGCTCGGCGTTGCCCAGGCAACGGCCCAAGCGGCGCTCTTGCAGCTGTTCAACTGCTCAACCACTACAGCTGTCGCCGCAGCGCTGTTTATCAAAACCCTCACTGACATGCTTCAGTCTCCTCGCCTCTAGTTGGCAGCCAGTGTAATAAAGCTAGCAAATCTTTCGCGGCAAGTTGCGACACGCAGAACGAAAAAAGGCGACGAAGAAGCAAGTAACGACTGCAATGGGCCCATGGAGACTACGCTGCCTTATCAGCGCCTTGAGCTGAGACCACGCCCTACCTTAGGCCTGACGAAACTTCGCCAGCGTCTTGAGCAGGTTGCGCGTGGCGCCGTCCAGCGCCTCCGGCGGCCGGTGCACCATGGCCGTGTGGCGCACCAGCGCGGGCTTGAGCGGCAGCAGCTGCACGTCGTGCCGCACATGGGACTCTTGCTCCGACTCCTCCCGGGGCAGCACGGCGGCGCCGTAACCGGCAGCCACCAGGCTCTTGATGGCCTCGGAATAATTGAGCTCGATGCGCGCGCGCGGCGTGAAGCCCGCGTCGGCAAACCAGGCCATGGTCATGCGGTACATATGGGTGGGCGTCTCGTTGAAGATCAGCGGCTTGCCGGCCAGCCAGGCCGGCGTGGCGTGTTTCGGCGCCTTCCAGCGCCTGGGCACAAAAGCCATCATGGGGTCGCTGCGCCAATGGGTAATCACCATGCCGCGCTGCGCGGGCGGCGGCGTGGCGACCAGGCCCACGTCCAGCGTGCCCTGCGCCAGCCGCTCCAGGGTGTCGGCCGAACCCAGGATGCTGACCTCGACGTCGATGTCAGGATGTGCCAGCTCCATGGCCTTCAGCACCTGCGGCAAAAAGTAGACCAGTACCCCGGTGGTGCTGCCCAGGCGCACGCGGCCGGCGCGGCCTTCGACGTGGCGCTTGACCGCATCGACCGCATCATCGGCGTCGCGCAGCAGGCGGCGGGCCCGCTCCACCAGCACGGCGCCGGCCGGCGTGGGCTCCACCTTGCGGCCGCCGCGCACCACCAGCGGCGTACCCAGGCGGCTTTCGAGCTCGCTCACATGCAGGCTCACGGTGGGCTGCGCCAGGTGCAAGCCCTGGGCCGCGGCCGAAAAAGTACCCAGGTCGGTGATGGCCACCAGGGTGCGCAGCTGGTCCAGGTTCAATTCGCGCATGGAAGATGCTTCATAAGGTGTCTCATCAGGAATGCTGATAAGTTTGATCAGAAAACTCAACTTCCACAATACCAGAATAAATTGCACCATGGGCGCCTGGCTTCATCCACACCGTCACCCCCCAAGGAGCACCCCATGCCTGCCGCCACCATTCCCACCGTCTCACCGGGATTCAGCCTCACAGCGGGACTGCAGCGCTTCGCGGGCCTGGCAGCGGCGCTGTGCAGGCTTGCGAGTGCCCGGTTCGGACCATCGTGGGGCGGCGCACAGACACCCACCCGCCTGCAGCGGGACGAACTGATGGCCATGAGCAGCCATGAACTGAACGACCTGGGCATAGGCCGCAGCGAGATCCCGGCCCTGTTCGGCGAGCCCTCTTCCTGGAGGGCCAGCCGGCATTAAAAGCCGGCCACCAGGGCCTTGCTTGCTGCGAGAATCGGGGCCATGGCCGCCCCCCAAACCCCCAGCAGCTCCTGGCTCAGCGCCGCTGTCGTCCGCATTGAAGCCGACTACCAGCGCAGCGCCGACACCCACCTGATCCCCCTGCCGCTGCCGGAATTCGCCGCGCGCGGCATCGATTTCTACCTCAAGGACGAATCCACGCACCCGACCGGCAGCCTCAAGCACCGGCTGGCGCGTTCGCTGTTTTTGTACGCGCTGTGCAACGGCTTGATCCATGAAGGTTCGACCATTGTCGAAGCCTCAAGCGGCTCCACCGCGGTCAGCGAGGCCTACTTCGCGCGCCTGCTGGGCCTTTCCTTTATCGCGGTGATGCCGCGCAGCACCTCACCCGAAAAAATCGCGCAGATCGAGTTTTACGGCGGGCGCTGCCACTGGGTGGACAGCGCCGCGCAGGTGTATGACGAAGCGCGCAGGCTGGCCCGGGAAAGCGGCGGCCACTACATGGACCAGTTCACCTATGCCGAGCGCGCCACCGACTGGCGCGGCAACAACAACATCGCCGAAAGCATGTTCAGCCAGATGGCGCGCGAAAGGCATCCCGTGCCGCGCTGGATTGTGGTGGGCGCGGGCACGGGCGGCACCAGCGCCACCATAGGCCGCTATGTGCGCTACCAGCGCCACGACAGCCGGCTCTGCGTGGCCGACCCGGTGGGTTCGGTCTTTGCCGCCTATCACCGCAGCGGGGATGCGGGCCTCACCGGCGCAGGGTCGCGCATTGAGGGTATAGGCCGGCCGCGCGTGGAGGCCAGCTTTATCCGCACCGTGATAGACCGCATGGTGGAGGTCGCCAATGTGGACTCGATCGCCGCCATGCAGGCGCTTTCGCAGCTGCTGGGCCGCCGTGTCGGGCCGTCCACCGGCACCAACCTGGTCGGCATGCTGGCGCTGGCGCACGAGATGCTGGCGCGCGGCGAGCAAGGCTCCATCCTGTCGCTGCTGTGTGATTCGGGTGAGCGCTACCTGCCGACTTACTACAACGCCGAGTGGGTGGCCGGGACCATCGGCGACTGCACGGCCGCCCAGGCGCAGGTCGCCAGCTTGCTGCGGCCCGCGCCCGCCGCCTGAAGAAACTCCCATGCCCTTGCCGCCGCCCACGCGCACCTTGCCCGCCCTGCTGCCCAGGCGCGGCCTGCTGCTGGCCGGCGCCGCACTGGCCGGATGGGGAGGCACCACCAGTCCGGCCCAGGCCCTGCCCGCCAAAACCCTGGTGTTCCCGCGCGACCGCGGCGCCCATCCCGACTTTCGAACCGAGTGGTGGTACATCACGGGCCAGGCCAGTGCCGAAGCGGGCAAGCGCGTGTTCGGCTTCCAGCTCACCTTCTTCCGTTCGCGCGTGGACGCGACCCAGGGCATGGCCTCGAAATTCGCCGCTAAACAATTGCTCTTTGCCCATGCGGCCCTGACTGACCTGCAGGGCAAAAAACTCTGGCATGACCAGCGCATCGCGCGCGACGGCTTTGGCATCGCCACCGCCAGCGAACGCGACATGGACCTCAAGCTGCGCGACTGGTCGCTCAAAGCCCAAGGCGGCAAGTACATCGCAGAGTTGCCGTCCAGCGACTTCGCGCTCAAGCTGGCGTTTGAGGAGACACAGGAGGTGCTGCTGCAAGGCAAACAAGGCCTGTCGCGCAAAGGCCCCGAAGAAAAGCAGGCCAGCTACTACTACAGCCAGCCGCAGCTGGCCACACGCGGCACCGTGCAATTCAAGGGCCGGGATTTTGCCGTGAGCGGCAAGGCCTGGCTGGACCACGAGTGGAGCGAAGAAATCCTGCACCCCGACGCCGCGGGCTGGGACTGGATAGGCATGAACCTGAGCGACGGCAGCGCCCTGACCGCCTTCCGGCTGCGCGGCAAGGACGGCGGCACGCTGTGGGACGGCGGCTCCTTCCGTTCGCCCACGGGCGGCTTGTACAGCTTCAGCCGCGGCGAAGTCATCTTCAAGCCCGTGCGTTACTGGAAAAGCCCGCTGACGCAAACCAGCTACCCGGTGGAATGGATAGTCCGCACGCCGGCCGATTTTTATACCGTGCGCGCCGTCATCGACAACCAGGAGCTCGACAGCCGCCAATCCACGGGCTCCATTTATTGGGAAGGCTTGAGTGAGCTGATCGACAGCAACGGCAAGCTTGTGGGTATGGGGTATCTGGAAATGACAGGGTATGCGCAGCCGCTTCGGATGTGAATTCGCCGTCTCTCTTCAAATTTCAACAGGAGAAAATTCATGCGTTGGGTAGCCATCTTTGACGACAAGCCCGGCATGCTGGCCGTACGCCGGGAACGCGAGCCGCTGCACCTGGCTTATCTGCGCGCGCACGAGAGCGAGATCCTGGCCGCAGGCGGGTTGCGTGAAGCGCCGGGTGGCGGCTTTGTCGGTGGGCTCTGGGTTCTCGAGGTTGCGTCGAAGGAGCGCGCCGCCGAACTGGTGGAGAACGACCCCTACTTTGTGCCCGAACACCGCAGCTATCGCTTGTTGACTTGGGGCAAGGCCTTGGCTGACAAGCAGGTCGTGCTGTAAACAGCTTGCACCTTGTCCCTACGACGGCCAGGATTTCGAGCAGGGTGACTACACTGTGGAGTTGCCCCACAGGCCCCACTCCTTAAGTCCCAACAATAATGGAATTTTTCACCCTGGTGACTTGCGTCGCCATAGTCGTCTACATCCTCAAACTGTCGGAGGAACGCCGGCGCATTGCCCTGCTGGGCAGCCACCTGGGCCAGTACCAGATCGAAAAACTGATGGAGACCCTGACCGACGGTTACCTGCGGGCCCTGGGCGAGAAAGAACCGGAGCGCCGCGAACAGGTCTGGAACCAGCTCGCCGGCAGCGAACTCAAGCTGTGCGAGCAGTTCACCCTTTTTGCCGCGGGCTTTTCCAAGGTCGATGAAGTGCAGGCGCGCACCAGCAAGCTGCCGATCACGTTTCCCTTCGCGACCAAGCTGCTGCCGGGCCTGAGCTTCGACATGCGGAAAATGCTGGCAGTCCACGCCCAGGGCATTCTGCGTGCGGCGGAAAACAGCGCCCAGCGCACGCCCAAGGACAAGGCCTTCACCATGTCAGCCGAGCTGTTCCTGATGCAGCACAGCTGCCACTGGTTCTGCAAGTCCAAGGCCGTGGCCTCGGCGCGCATGATGGTGCGGCACAAGACCTCGCATGAGCAGCTCGTGGCATCGGTGTCGCCCGAGACGCGCGAGGCCTATCTCGCGTTGACGGGCCGGTGACGTCACCGGCCACCCGCCTGTCACCCGCGCTACAGCGCGCCACCCCTGTCCGTCCTATATTTCCAGCCATGACGGACTCCACCCTGCTGAACACACTGCAAGCGGTAAACCACACCGCTTCCTTCAACCGCTGGGCCGGCTTTGAGGTTGTTCGCGCCGCAGCCGGCGAGGCCGAGATACACATGGCCTGGCGCGGGGAGGACATGGGCCAGTACGCGGGCTATCTGCATGCGGGCCTGATAGGCGCCATGCTGGACACGGCCTGCGGCTATGCGGCGGCCACTGTGTCGGGCCGCGTGCTGGCTTCGCACTTTTCAGTGAACTGCTTGGTACCCGCCGTGGGTCGCGGCTTTGTGGCGCGTGGGCGTGTGGTGAAAGCCGGGCGCAAGCAGGTGTTTGCGAGCGCGGAGTTGTTTGCCGAACAGGACGGCGACGAGTTGGTGCTGGTGGCTACGGGCAATGCGATTCTCGTGCCGGTGGAGGCGTCCGCCGGATCGCCTGCTCAAGCAAGCTGAATATCGGCAGTCAATGCGTCGGCAACGGTGCCCGTGCTTTCAGGCGGTGCCGGCCGAAAGATTGAATTTTTGATGTCGTGTGCAGGACGAAATCATGGTTTCAATTCGTTCGGAATACGCCCCTTGCGAAAGACGTTCGGCGCGGCAAACAAGCGCTCGACCGCCTTCCCCTCAAGTACGTAAGCTTCATCCCCACACGTTTGGCGCCAACCAGGATGATATGGAAATGTGAGGAAGAGCTTTTGAGGGCCGTCTATCGATAGCAGGCTCCAATCAAAAGAACGCCAGTTAACACAGGCATTCATGTCATGGTCGTCCAATTGCCTTTCGCAGATCAACTTTGGGTCACGAGACCTGCTCTTCAAGCAAACGGCATATGCGCGCTTGTCCTCCTGGAACGTTTTTTCAATCGCCGTACCAAGCAGAGCATTCAGTTCTTCCTGAGCGTCGGCCTTGAACAGTGATTGAACAGGAACCTGGACTCCCGCTGCGTAGTCGAAAACCAAAGTCTCAATGGCATGCTGCGGCCGGGTACCTCCAAGCCATTCCGTGTACAAGGTAAAGAGAATATAGGGGCCGAAGATATGTTCAGGGAACAACTCAGATTGCGTATTGGCAGAACCGCGGAATTCTTTGTCGCGGCCAAGTTCCGCCAAAACACGCGAGTCCTTCATGGCCCGTGCTCGACGTGAAATCTCCGTGTCACCTTGAAACAACGCTGTCAGCGCAACCGTTCGAGCCCAGCCATTTAGCTTTCCGAGGCGTGTTGCGTTTTTATCCGAGAACACAGGGTATTTCCAGGCTACCGAATAGGCTCCGTTTTCCGGCGGCTCACGAGCATCAGCCGGCCATTCCGGGACCTCGCCTCCCGCATATTTGAAATTCGACGGAGCATCAACGGTCTCGCTTGCTGCTGCAGCAATAGACGTGGCCATTGCGAAAACCAGGATTGCGTTTAGAGCCCAGACTAATGGATTGAAGCGAACGCATGCTGCCATGACTTGGAGGCCTCCATGAAATGTATGTCAGAAGATCTGTCAAGTTCTGATGCCATCGTTCCGAATCTCCCGCAATATGTCCGCCGCGGGCCGATTGAGCTTCTCAATTTCCCGGCCGCCCTTGAGAACATAGTCACCGCCCCAACGCAGATGCTCGTCCGCATACAGGACCCGGACTTCGAGCGCCGGCCACTTCTTCGACAACGCCTTGACCAGCGGCTTGGGAAAGGCTGATGCAGTGGTGAAGCGGACAGTGATCGCATCAGCCCCTGCTTCAATCTTTGAATCTTCGGCGTTCCACTTCGAGCCCCAATGCTTTTTGCACCAGTCGTACCAGGACCCAAAGCCGTGCTTCTCGATGTTCTCCTTGTACTGGCGCGCGGGCGCCAGGTACATCTCCGCGCAATCAAGGCTGCGAATGCATGCCAGCAGTTGTTCGCGGGACTCGAGCGGAAACGGATGGCCGAGCTTCGCGGCCGATTCCTTCCATGTCCAGTACTTGGCGGGCTCTGTCCAGTCGCCGTAAAGCGCGTCGTAACCCGTTGTCACCGCGCTGCTTTCTTCAATCTCAAGTTCAGGCGGCATCGGAATCACCGAATTGAAATCGAAGGCTTCCGCGCTGAAATGGGCATCGCGGCAAGATGCCAGCGAATCAGGGTCTCCTGAAAGTCGCAGCAAAGCGAATACGGCGTCTGACATGGCAGCCTAGACCTGGCGGGTGGGCAAGGTGGGGGTCGGGAACAGGCGTCTATTTCAACTCGGCGTAGCTCATCTCGCCAATCTTCTTGGCAAGCGTGTCTATCCCCAGCCAGGCGTTCCGGTAGTAGTCTTCAACGGAGTAGGTCCTTCCCTGGTAGGCAATGACGGCCTTGATCTCGTCCTTGCCGGCGAACGCCCCGGCGAGGAAACGCGAGGCGTCCTCGCGGGCCGTGTACGACTTGACAGTCAGGCTTGCCTCTTTCTGCGTCGTTACCTTGCGCCCCGCCTTGGCGGCGGCTTCGTTGTAGCCGGCAACAATAAGGGAAGGAATCTGCGGTTTGACCACGCAGGGACCGCAATCCAGGGTCACTTTGAGGGCAGGCAGCTCAGCCATGGGAGCAGCGCTGGCCTGGGGCGCCGAGCCGGTTTGAGTCGTGGTGGCACAGCCCGAGATGACGGCCGCACCGGAGATGAGAAAAAGGCCCAGGTGATTTTTTATGCTCAAGGTAACTCCTTCGTGTGGTGATGGGGTTGACGAAGCCTGGGCTAGTGTAAGGGGCCAGACTGCGGCGCGGCCTGGCGGGCATGCGCTGGCCCGCACGTCAAACACCGATTGCAACACGACCGTGCAAGCCCTTGCGTGGGCGAGCCGGAGCTGTCAAAACACCAGCGAGACCACCATAGAGGTTCGCGCCTGCGGTGCTACTCAGGCATCGCGGCAATAACACCGCTCTGCGAACTGCTTCAGGATACCCAGCGTCCCGGCCCAGTAAAACTGCAGGTGCTTGAAGATGCTGACCGTCGGGAAGCCTGCCGCCATGAGTGTCAGCAATGTGGCATCCCCTTGGGGTGCCAGGCTGAACGTCAAAGTCGTGAAATTTTCGGGTTCATCGGGAAGCTGTGACAGGGAGCTCAAATGGGTGTAGCTGAGCCGCTCCATGGGCTTGCACTCCAGGACCACACCGATATTCCGGAAGGGCAAATGGTGGAGGCCACTCACCACCATAGCGCTGCCGACCTGCCAATCGGTCTCTATGCCGATTTCCATCTCTGGCTCGCCCATCCACAGCTTCATTTTCCCGGTATCGATCAGGCTGTCCCACACAAGCGGCCTTGGTGCCTTGATAAGCGTGTTGAGTTCGAAGGACTGCGTCACGGGAATCACACCGGCTAGTGCGCCCCGGCCGCCGCGTCCGCACTCCCCGCCCCCGCCTTGGTATGCCGCGTCAAGAACACCAGCGGAATCAGCAGCAGGAAGATCAGCGCCGAGACATAAAACACGTCGTTGGCCGCGAGCATATAAGCCTGCTGGTCGGCCAGGCGGTTGAGGGTGCCCAGGGCCTGTTCGGGCGTGAGGCCGGCGCCGGCCAAACCATTGAGGGCGCTGTTGGTGGCGCTGCTGCCCTGGTTCACGTATTCGCTGATCTGCGCGTGGTGCATGGCGGCGCGGTCCTGCCAGATGGTGGTGGCAATCGAGGTGCCGAAGGAGCCGGCCGTGATGCGGACGAAGTTGGACAGGCCCGACGCCGCCGGGATCTTCTCAGGCGCAATACCCGACAGCGTGATGGTGACCAGCGGGATGAAGAAGAAGGCCATGGCCACGCCCTGGATGATGGTCGGGATCATGATGGTCTGGAAGTCGGCCTGGGTGTTGAAGTGCGAGCGCATCCAGAGCACCAGCGCGAACACCATGAAGGCAAAGGCGGCGAAGCGGCGCGGGTCGACCTTGGCGATGTTCTTGCCGACCACGGGCGACAGCAGCAAGGCAAAAGCCCCCACGGGCGCCAGCACCATGCCGGCCTGCGTGGCGGTGTAGCCCATGTACTGCTGCAGCCACAGCGGCAGCAGCACCACGTTGCCGAAGAACAGGCCGTAGCCCACCGACAGCGCGAGCGCGCCGGCCCAGAAGTTGCGTTTCTTGAACAGCGTGAGGTCCACCACGGGGTGTTCTTCGGTGAGTTCCCAGATCACGAAGGCCGCCAGGCCGACCAGCGCGATGATGCCCAGCGCAATGACTTCACCGGAATGGAACCAGTCGAGCTCCTGGCCCTTGTCGAGCATGATCTGCAAGGAGCCGACCCAGACCACCAGCAGCGCCAGCCCCACGGAGTCGATGGGCAGCTTTTTGGTGGGGCTTTCACGTTTGTGGAAGATGCTCCAGGTGATGAAGGCCGCGCCGAAGCCGACGGGAATGTTGATGTAAAAAATCCAGGGCCATGAGATGTTGTCGGTGATCCATCCGCCCAGCAGCGGGCCCATCACCGGCGCGATCAGGGTCGTCATGGACCATAAGGCCATGGCCAGCCCGGCCAGCGCTTTCGGGTAGCTCGACAGCAGCAAGGCCTGCGACAGCGGGATCATGGGCCCGGCGACCAGGCCCTGCAGCACGCGCAGAAAGATCAGCGTGGTCATATTGGGCGCCAGGCCGCACAGCCAGGAGGTCAGCACAAACAGCATGACGCTGGCGGTGAAGAGACGCACCTGGCCGAAGCGCTGCGACAGCCAGCCGGTGAGCGGCACGGCAATCGCGTTGGCCACGCCGAAGCTGGTGATGACCCAGGTGCCCTGGTTGGGGCTCACGCCCAGGTCGCCGGCGATGGCGGGCAGCGACACGTTGGCGATGGAAGTGTCCAGCACGTTCATGAAGGTCGCGGCCGACAGGGCCAGCGTGCCCCAGAGGCGCGCCGACCCCGTCAGCGGCGGGGGTGGGATATAGGCGGAAGCAGGTGCGGAAGCCATGAATGCCTTGCGAGGAAAGAGCGGATGGAAACCGCGATGAGGGTTGACCGCGGTTGCGCTTGCTTGGGGTGAGCGGCTTAAGGTGCTGTGCGGTTGCCGGCCAGCGACAGCGTGTGGCTGAACGCAAGGGTCTGGGCATCGCCGACGGCCTGGGCCGGCAGAGCTGCGCCGCCCGGCTGCGGCGCCGGCCTGGCCGCGTTGGCAGCCTTGGCCGACTTCACGGCGGCCTTGCCGGTGTTGGCGGCAATCACGCGCTGCACATCCTTGTCGGCCGCGTCATCCTGCGCGCCGTAGGTCTGGCTGTGCGCCAGGGCAGCGTCGCGCGGCGCATCGGCCAGGGTCTTGCCGTCCTTGTTGCTCACGTCGACTTCGGCTTCCATGGAGAGACCCACGCGCAGCGGGTTCTCCGCCAGTTGCTTGGCGTCCAGCGCGATGCGCACGGGCACGCGCTGCACCACCTTGATCCAGTTGCCGGTGGCGTTCTGCGCGGGCAACAAGGCGAAAGCCGCGCCGGTGCCGACGCCCAGGCCCGCGACGGAGCCCTTGTATTCGACCTTCTTGCCGTACAGGTCGGCCACCAGCGTGACGGGCTGGCCTATGCGGATATTGCGCAGCTGCACTTCCTTGAAGTTGGCATCGACCCAGACCTGCTTGAGCGGGATGATGGACATCATGGGCGTGCCGGCGGCCACGCGCTGGCCCAGCTGCACCGTGCGTTTGGCGACGTAGCCGTCGACCGGCGCGAGCAGGCCGGCGCGCTGCGTGGCCAGGTAGGCTTCACGCACCTTGGCGGCGGCCACCTGCACGCTGGGGTGCTGCTCGATGCTGGTGCCTTCGGTCAGGGCCTGGTTGCTGGCGAGCTGCTCGCGCGCGGCGGTCACACCGGCCTGCGCGGCGGCCAGCGCGCTTTTGGCGGTGGCCAGCTGCGTCTGGGCGTGGTTGAGTTCTTCCTTGGAAACCGCGCCGTTGCCGGTCAGCGACTGGCGACGGTTCAAGTCGTCATTGGCGCGCGCGATGTCGCTTTGCGCCTTGACCACATCGGCGTCGCGCAAGGCGATCTGCGCGGCCAGCGTTCCGTTGTTGGCGTAAAGCGTGCGCACCTGGCGCACGGCCTGGGCCAGCGCGGCCTCGGCCTGCTCGAGCGCGACCTTGGCGTCGGCCGGGTCCAGTTGCACCAGCGCCTGGCCGGCTTTCACAAAGTCGGTGTCGTCTGCCATGATGGCCATGACGGTGCCGCCGATCTGCGGCGTGATCTGGATCACATTGCCCTGCACATAGGCGTTGTCGGTGGACTCATAGTGGCTGGCCACCAGGTATTCATAGGCGGCCCAGCCCAGGCCGGCGACCACCACGACGGCGGCCAGCGCTGTCAGCGCCTTTTTGCGCTTGGGGTTGCCCGCGGGTGCCTGCACCGGTGCGGCGACTGGCGTGGATGTTGGAGAAGCTGCGGAATTGGAGGATTCAGGAGTGCTCATGATGTTTGGGTCTGCTGGTGATCTGTTGGTGTTTGTATCTGGGGGTCGTCTGCGGCTGGCTCAGAAGGCTGCGGCGCTGGCATGGCGGCCCGCGGTCATGGCGGGGCCGGGGGTGTAGCCGCCGCCCAGTGCGCGTATCAGCGCCACCTGCGTGTCCAGCGCGCGGGCCGACAGGTCGACCGCGAGCCGGCGCTGGGCCAGCACGCTGGTTTCCGCCGTGAGCACATTGAGGTAGTTGCCCAGGCCGGCCTTGTAGCGCTGCACGGCGATTTCGTAAGCGCTTTCGGCGGCGTCCTGAGCGGCGCGCTGCTCGGTTTGCTGGCGAACAATGGCTTGCGAGGACGCGACCTGGTCGGCGACGTCGCGCACCGCGTCGATCACGGCGGCGTTGTAGCTCTCCACCGCGGCGTCGAGGTCGGCGGTCTTGCCGCGCAGGTTGGCGCGCAGCCGGCCCGCGTCAAAAATCGGCAGGCGCAGCGCCGGGCCCACGCCCCACTGCCGGCTGCCCGAGTCGAGCAGGTTGCCCAGGCCTATGCTGGAGAAACCGGCAAAGGCGACGAGGTTGATGTTGGGATAGAACTGGGTCTTGGCGTTGGCCACGTCCCTGGACGAAGCCTCGACGCGCCATCGCGCGGCGGCGATGTCGGCGCGGCGGCCCAGCAGGTCGGCGGGGATGGTGGCGGACACCGCGACGTTTTTGATCGCGGCTTGCGCGGAAGGTGCCAGTGCGGCGGCACCATCGGGCTGGCCTACCAGCGCGCCCAGCGCATTGCGCGTGAGTGCCATCTGCTCGAGCAGGGTTTCAAGCTGCAGGCGCGCTTCAGGCAGGCCGCCCTCGCTTTGGCGCAGTTCGAGGCGGGTATCCAGGCCGGCATCGACGCGGTCGCGCACCAGCTTCAGGGTTTCCTCGCGCTGCGCCAGCGTGCGGCGCGCCACATTGGCCTGTTCATTGAGGCGCACCAGCTGGAAGTAGCTGCGCGCGACATTGCTGGCCAGCAGCAGCCGCGCGGCCTGGGCGTCGGCTTCGGCGGCATTGGCGCTGCCCAGCGCGGCGTCGAGTGCCGCGCGGTTCTTGCCGAAGAAATCAAGCTCCCAGCTGGCGTTGAGCTGGGCCGTTCCGCTTTCGCGGATGGAGCCGGCCAGCGGCGGGGGCACCGCGCCGTTGGCGGTGTAGCGCTGTCGGGTCAGGTCGAGCTGGCCGGTGAGCTGCGGCAAAGTGGCGGCGTCGGCCACCTCGATCACGGCCTGCGCGCGCGCCAGGCGTGCCTGCGCGAGCTTGAGGCTGGGGCTGGTTTGCAGGGCTTGGGCGACCAGGGTGTTGAGCTGCTCGTCGCCGAAATCGCGCCACCATTCAGCGGCCAGCGGCGCCTGCGCAGTGGCCTGCGCGCCGGAATCCGGGTTGGCCTTCAGGCCCAGCGAGGGCGCGTCGCGCAGGCTGGCTTGCGGCGCGATGCCGGACATGTCGGCACAGCCGGCAAGGCCGGTCGCCATCAGGCCCACGGCCACCACGCTGGCAGCAGCCACCAGGGCCATGCGAAAGGATGCCTGCCAGACCGGCAGCTTGGGGCCCGCATCGGGCGTCATACCGGGGACGGCCCGGGGAAAGTCACAGGTGTTATTTGTCATCTTGTTCATTCGCTGCTTGGAGGGTGTGCGCGGTTTCAAGGATGCGGCGCAGATAGCCTTTGAGGTTTTGCCACTCCTCGACCGAGAAGCCGGCCAGGTGGGCGTTCTGCACACGGCTGAGCACGGCGGGGATTTCCTTGGCGGCTTCGCGGCCTTCGGACGTGAGCTCGATGTTCACCACGCGCCTGTCGTCGCTGGAGCGGATGCGGCGGCAAAAGCCCTTGGCTTCGAGCCGGTCCAGCAGGCGGGTCATGGAGCCGGCGTCAAGCTGGCATTGGCGCGCCAGTTCGGCCACGGTGGAGGCCTTGCCGAGGTAGAGCTTGAGCATGGGCACCCATTGGGCGTTGGTCAGGCCCTGGGGCTCGAGTTCGCGCGCGACCTGCTGGGAGACGCTGTTGATGATCTGGCGCATCAAATAACCGGTGCTTTGGCCGGCGTCGTAGTCGCTCGCGCAGTAAAACTCGGCCGGCAGGCCGCAAAGTGCGGGGCCGGGAGCTTCCGGGCGGGGGGATTTGGCATTCATGGGGCCGAATAATACATGCCTAGACAAATAATGTCAAGGCTGTGTTTGTTTTGGCAATTTTCTGACCTATTTTTGACTAAACTCCCTGGATGGCGACACTTCCCCCCTCCTCCGGCCCCAAGGGCTCACCACGTTCCCTCTCCGGCCTGCTGCCTTTTCTGCGTCCCTACCGAGGCCGCATCCTGCTGGCCGCGCTCTTCCTGGTGCTGGCAGCGGTAGCGACCCTGGTGTTCCCGCTGGCCTTGCGCGGCCTGATTGACGGCGGCTTCAGCGCGGCCGGCAAGGGCGAGCAACTGATGGCCTTGCGCACGCATTTCTTCGAGCTGTTTGCCGTGGCCGCCGCGCTGGGGCTTTTTTCGGCCGGCCGTTTTTACATGGTGAGCTGGCTGGGCGAGCGCGTGACGGCCGATTTGCGCAATGCGGTCTATGCCCATGTATTACGGCAAAGCCCGGAATTTTTTGAGACCACGCAGACCGGCGAGGTGCTGTCGCGCCTGACCGGCGATACCACGCTGGTGCAGACCGTCGTGGGCTCCTCGCTGAGCATGGGCCTGCGCAATGCCGTGATGGGCGTGGGCGCGCTGGGCATGCTGGTCTATACCAACCCCTATTTGATGGTGCAGGTGCTGGGCGTGCTGGTGCTGATCGTCGCGCCCTCGGTGTGGTTCGGGCGGCGCGTGCGCAAGCTCTCGCGCGCCAGCCAGGACCGCGTGGCCGACTCCAGCGCAATCGCCGCCGAGGTACTCAATGCGATTCCGGTGGTGCAAAGCTACACGGCCGAGGCGCGTGAAGCCGGGCGTTTCGACCAGTCGACCACCCGGGCCTTCAACACCGCCGTGCGCCGCGCCGGGGCGCGTTCGGTGCTGGTGGCCTTCATCATCATCGCGACCTCGGCGGCGCTGCTGTGGGGCCTGTACCAGGGCACGCAGGCCGTGATGCGCGGCGACATCACGGCGGGCCACCTGGGCCAGACCGTGGTCTACGTGATCATCCTGGCCAGCGCTTCGGCGGTGCTGGGCGAGGTCTACGGCGACCTGCTGCGCGCGGCGGGCGCCACGGAGCGGCTGATGGAGCTGCTGGCCTCGCGCTCGCCCGTCAGCTCGCCGGCCCAGCCGGTGCCGGCCCGGCTGACGCAGGCGGGCAGCGCGGTCCGGTTCGAGGCGGTGAACTTTCACTACCCATCGCGCCCGGCGCAAGCCGCGCTCGGCGATTTCAGCCTCAGCGTGGCGCCCGGTGAGACCGTGGCCATCGTCGGGCCCAGCGGCGCGGGCAAGAGCACGGTGTTCCAGCTGCTGCTGCGTTTTTACGACCCGGCTTCGGGCCGCATAGAACTCGACGGCGTGCGCACCGACGCCATGGCGCTGGAGGACCTGCGCCAGCGCATAGGCATGGTGCCGCAGGACGCGGTGATCTTCTCCACCAGCGCGCTGGAAAACATCCGCTACGGCAAGCCCGGGGCCAGCGATGAAGAAACCCGCGCCGCCGCGAAAGCGGCCTTCGCGCACGAGTTCATCACGGCCCTGCCCGAGGGCTACGACACCTTTCTGGGCGAGCGCGGCGTACGCCTGTCGGGCGGGCAGCGCCAGCGCATCGCGATCGCGCGGGCCATGCTGAAGAACTCGCCGCTGCTGCTGCTCGATGAGGCCACCAGCGCGCTGGACGCTGAAAGCGAACGCATGGTGCAGGCGGCGCTGGAGTCGGCCATGAAGGGCCGCACCACGCTGGTGATCGCCCACCGCCTGGCCACGGTGCAGCAGGCCGACCGCATCCTGGTGCTGGACCACGGCCGGCTGGTGGAACAGGGGACCCACACCGAACTGGTAGCCCGTGGCGGTGTTTACGCGCGGCTGGCCGCCCTGCAGTTCACGGTATGAGGCCCGCCGCGCCGCCCGCCAGGGCCCGGCTGCTGAATTCAAGCCCGGCGATATGCATTATTTGCATAGATCGTGGTGCACAATGCCTTGGACTATTCGGGAGCGGGCTTTTAAGCTCCGTGCACTGAGTTTCACCAAGAAATCCCACAAGGAGTTTTTCATGTCGCACGCCTCAACCGGCCCCATCCCCGCGGGCTCCCACCCCCTGCCCTCCTACCTCCAGGCCGACAACCTCGGCCCCTGGGGCAACTACCTCCAGCAAGTAGACCGGGTCATCCCCCACCTGGGCAGCCTGGCGCGCTGGGCCGAGACGCTCAAGCGTCCCAAGCGCGTGCTGATCGTCGACGTGCCCATCCACATGGACGACGGCACCGTCGCCCACTTCGAGGGCTACCGCGTGCAGCACAACGTCTCGCGCGGCCCCGGCAAGGGCGGCGTGCGTTTCCACCAGGACGTCACGCTGTCGGAAGTGATGGCCCTGTCGGCCTGGATGTCCGTCAAGAACGCGGCGGTCAACGTGCCTTACGGTGGCGCCAAGGGCGGCATACGCGTGGATCCCAAGAAGCTTTCCCGCGGCGAACTCGAGCGCATGACGCGCCGCTACACCAGCGAGATCGGCATCATCATCGGCCCCAACAAGGACATCCCGGCGCCCGACGTCAACACCAACGACCAGATCATGGCGTGGATGATGGACACCTACTCGATGAACACCGGCTCCACCTCGACCGGCGTGGTCACCGGCAAGCCGGTGGACCTGGGCGGTTCGCTGGGCCGGCGTGAGGCCACGGGCCGCGGCGTCTACACCGTGGGCGTGGAAGCGGCCAAGCACATAGGCCTGGACATCGCGACCTCGCGCATCGCGGTGCAGGGTTTCGGCAACGTGGGCGGCGTGGCGGGCAAGCTGTTTGCCGAAACCGGCGCGCGCGTGGTGGCAGTGCAGGACCACGGCGGCACGATTTACCGCGAAGCCGGCCTGGACGTGCCGGCGCTGCTCAGGCATGTGGAAGCCAACGGCAGCGTGGCCGGTTTCCAGGAGGCCGAAGTCATCGCCAACGACAAGTTCTGGGACGTGGACTGCGACATCCTGATCCCCGCCGCGCTCGAGCAGCAGATCACCGAAGCCAACGCCGGCCGCATCAAGGCGCGCATGATCATCGAAGGCGCGAACGGCCCGACCACGCCGGCCGCCGACGACATCCTGCACGACCGCAACATCCTGGTGCTGCCGGACGTGATCGCCAACGCCGGCGGCGTGACGGTCAGCTACTTTGAATGGGTACAGGATTTCTCCAGCTTCTTCTGGGACGAGGAAGAAATCAACAAGCGCCTGGTCAAGATCATGAAGGACGCCTTCGCCGGCGTCTGGCATGTGGCCCAGGACCAGAAGGTCAGCCTGCGCACCGCAACCTTCATCGTGGCCTGCAAACGCATACTGCACACGCGCGAGCTGCGCGGCCTCTACCCCTGATGGAGCATGCGCCCGACGGCCCCGGCGACGGGCGGTCCGCGATGGCCGCTTTTCGCCGGCCCGCGGCCGCCTTGTTTCTGGGTGCCCTGGTGGCGGTCCTCGCGGCGCTGCTGGGGCCTTTGCTCGACGGCCCGGCTGTGGCGCGCTGGAGCGTGCAAAGTTATGAAGACGAAAACCTGCGGGCCGCCTTCGCGCTGATCGCCATCCGCCACCTGCCGATGTTCCTGCTCGCGATAGCGGCCGGCAATGGGGTGTTCAGGCTGCTCAAAAACACCTCGCTCACCCTGGTGGCGATCAGCAGCCTGCCGTGGCTGCTCTACGTCGCCGTGACCGGCACCCTGGACTCCATGGCCGTCGGTGAAAGCCCGTTCAGCTGGGTCAGTTATGAGCCGGCCTATTTCATCTGGCCGCATTTTGTCGCCATCCCGCTGGGGCTTTATGCGGCGAGCCGCATGGTGCGGCGCCGCCGGACGGCAGTGCCCGGCTGAGCGGCCAGCCTACTGCAGCGTTTCCTTGACCGCCGCCGGCAGCGGCAGCGGCATGACCTCAATGCCCTCTTCCAGCAACTCGACGGCTTCACGCACGCTGGTCTGGCCGCGTATGCTGCGCGCTTCCTGCTCGCCGTAGTGCATGCGGCGCGCCTCGTCGGCAAAACGCGTTCCCACATCCTCGGTATTGGCCAGCACATGGCGCAGGGCCTGCAGGAATGCGGCCTGCTGCGCCTGGCCGGCACCGGCCGGCATGCCCGCGACGGCGGCCATGTTGCGCCCCGCAGCGCCCTCCTGCGCATTCACGGCGGTGGAAGGCGATGGGGACTGTTTTGCGGACGCATCCGGGTCCTGGCGGCCGCCGAGGTTCAGGCGCGGTGCACTCGGGAGTTTTTGCACGCTTTTGTCGGCGCACAGCGGGCATTCGACCAGGCCGCGTGACAGCTGGCTCTGGAAATCGTCTTCGGACGCAAACCAGCCTTCAAATACATGCTGGTGCGAACACTGGAGATTCAGGACCTTCATGGGCGGATTATCGCCGGGGCGTCAGGCAATGGCAGGCTGCCAGTCCAAAGCCCATGCGCCCGACAGCACGTTTTGCAGCCACAGCGCGCCCGTCAGTGTTTTGGCGTCGGTCACCTGCCCGTTCGCGCACCAGGCCAGCAATTCGGCGGGCGTGGCGGTAAAAACATCGAGGAATTCACCGGCATCGAGCTTGCGGGCGCCCTGTGCCAGCCCGCGCGCGAACCAGATGTCGATGAACTCGGTTGAATAGGAGATCACCGGGTGCAACACACCGGCGCGCGCCCACTCGCGCGCGGTGTAGCCGGTTTCCTCGAGCAGCTCGCGCTGCGCGCAGGCCAGCGAGGCTTCACCCGGGTCCAGCTTGCCCGCGGGGAACTCGACCATGACGGCCTGCACCGGGTAGCGGTATTGGCGCTCCAGCACCAGGCGGCCGTCGTCGCATTGGGCCACGATCATCACGGCGCCGGGGTGGATGATGTATTCGCGCGTCGCCTGCGTGCCGTCCGGCAGGCTGACGGTGTCGCGCATGGCGTGGAGGAAATTACCCTTGAGGATTTCCGTGGAAGCCAGCCGGGTCTCCACAAGATGCGCATCGGCCGGCTTGCCGGCTTCAGGGTCGCCCGGTAGCGCGGCTTTTTTCATGGCCGGTGCTTGAACAGGTAGCGCCAGGTGAAACCGGGAAAGGCGAAGGTGATGAAGAGCGCGCCGGTGATGGCGTAGAACTCCCAGCCTTGCGGCGCGATCTGGCCGCCGCGCTGCTCGAGGTAGAGGCCCAGGCCGCCTATGAGTAAATACCAGACGACCATTTCACCCAGCCGGACCGCGAGGTTCTTGGGCTGCTTGAGGGCGTAGACCGCGAACAGGCGGTTGCTGACAAAAGGCAGGTTGGCCGCCAGCAGGGCCAGCAACACCACCAGCCAGACCGAAGCCGTTTGTGTCATGAACCCAGGGACTTGACGATGCTGCTGATCGACTGGGAACACAACGTCATCAGGCCGCCGGGCAGCATGCCCAGGATCAGGATCATCGCGCCGTTGATCGCGAGCACCACCTTGGCGTCCGTCGGTCCGGAAACCGGCTGGGCGTTGTGGGCCAGCGGCGCGTCAAAGTACATGACCTTGACCACGCGCAGGTAGTAGAAGGAGCCGACCAGCGACATGACCACGGCAAACACAGCCAATGCGATGTAGCTGGCTTGTTGCGACGAAACCAGCGCCTGCAGGACGGACAGCTTGGCATAAAAACCCACCAGCGGCGGCAGGCCGGCCAGCGAGAACATGCAGATGGCCATCACGCCCGCGTACAGGGGGCTGCGTTGGTTCAGGCCGGCCAGGTCGACGATGTCCTCGGACTCGTGGCCGGCGCGCGCCAGCAGCATGATGATGCCGAAGGCGCCCAGGGTGGTGAGCACATAGGTCAGGGCATAGAACATCGCCGCGCTGTAGGCGGACTCGGTGTTGAGCTGGTTGCCGTTGACCACGCCGGCCAGCAGGCCGAGCAGCAGGAAGCCCATCTGGGAGATGGTCGAGAAGGCCAGCATGCGCTTGAGGTTGGACTGGGCGATGGCGGCCAGGTTGCCGACCAGCAGCGAGCCTATCGCCATCAGGGCCAGCATCTGCTGCCAGTCGATCGCCAGCGGCAGCAGGCCCTCGACCAGCAGGCGTATGCAGATCGCGAAGGCCGCGAGCTGGGGCGCGCCGCCTATCAGCAGCGTCACCGCCGTGGGTGCGCCCTGGTAAACGTCGGGCAGCCACATGTGGAAGGGCACGGCCCCCAGCTTGAAGGCCAGGCCGGCCACAATGAAGACCAGGCCGAAAATCAGCACCTGGTGGCGGACCTGGCGGCTGGCGATGGCGTTGAACACGTCGTTGAGGTCCAGGGAGCCGGTCGCGCCATAGAGCATGGACAGGCCGTACAGCAGGAAGCCCGAGGCCAGCGCGCCCAGTACAAAATACTTCATGGCCGCTTCGGTAGCGACGGCGTTGTCGCGGCGCAGGGCCACCAGCGCGTAGCTCGACAGCGTCAGCAACTCCAGGCCCATGTAGATCACCAGGAAGTTGTGGCCCGAGATCATCACGAACATGCCCACCAGCGCGAACAGGCTCAGCGTGAAGAATTCGCCGCCACGCAGCATCTCGCGGTCCGCGGCGTAAGGCCGGCCGTACACCAGCGTGATCATCAGGGTAATGCAGGCAAAGCATTTGAGCCAGCTGCCCATGGGGTCGACGACCACCATGTTGCCGAAACCGTAGAAAGTCTGCCCGCCCACCGCGTAGGCGGCTTCCATGGCGGCCACCACGGCCAGCGTCAGCAGGGTGAGCACATAGGTGAGCGTGCGCTGCGGCGTCTTGACGCCCAGGTCCACCAGCGCGATCACGCAGGCCATGGTCAGGAGTATGAGTTCGGGATAAACCGCGATCCAGGAGAGTTTGTCTATCATCTGAATTCTTTGTAGTTGCTCGGTCGGCTTCAGTTCAGCTTGGAGACTGCGACATGCTTGAGCAGGTCGGCGACCGACGTGTTCATCACGTCCGTGAAAGGCTTGGGATAGATGCCCATGTACAGCACGGCAATGGCCAGCATGGCCAGCATCAGGAACTCGCGGCTGTTGATGTCGGTGAGCGCCTTGACGTCTTCATTGGCCACGGGGCCCAGGTAAACGCGCTTGTACATCCACAAGGTATAGGCCGCGCCGAAAATCAGCGCGGTCGCCGCGGCTCCGCCTATCCAGAAGTTGGTCTTCACGGCGCCCAGGATCACCATCCACTCGCCGACAAAACCCGCCGTGGCCGGCAGGCCGCAGTTGGCCATGGCGAACAGCAAGGCAAAAGCCGCGAACTTGGGCATGGTGTTCACCACACCGCCGTAGCTGGCGATTTCACGCGAATGGACGCGGTCGTAGAGCACGCCTATGCACAGGAACATGGCGCCCGAGACAAAACCGTGGGCGATCATCTGAACCAGGCCGCCCGAGACGCCCAGGTCGTTGAAGATGAAAAAGCCCAGCGTGACAAAACCCATGTGGGCCACCGACGAGTAGGCCACCAGTTTTTTCATGTCCTGCTGCACCAGGGCCACCAGACCGACGTAGACGACCGCGATCAGCGACAACGCGATCATCAGCCAGGCCCATTCGTGCGAAGCGTCCGGGGCGATGGGCATGGAAAAACGCAGGAAACCGTAAGCACCCAGCTTCAGCATGATGGCCGCCAGCACCGCGGAGCCGCCGGTGGGCGCCTCGACGTGCACGTCGGGCAGCCAGGTGTGGACCGGCCACATGGGCACCTTGACGGCAAAGGCCGCGAAGAAGGCAAAGAACAGCAGCGTCTGTATGGTGCTACCCAGCGGCAGCTTGTGCCAGGTCAGGATGTCGAAGCTGCCGCCCGACTTGTTGTACAGGTAGATCAGCGCGACCAGCATCAGCAGCGAGCCGAGCAAGGTATAGAGGAAGAACTTGAAGGCCGCGTAAATCTTGTTGGGGCCGCCCCAGATGCCGATGATCAGGTACATCGGGATCAGCGTGGCCTCGAAGAACACGTAGAACAGGATGCCGTCCAGCGCCGAGAACACGCCGATCATGAGCCCGCTCAGGATCAGGAAAGAGGCCATGTATTGGTTCACGCGCGTGGTGATGGCTTCCCAGCTGGCGATGACGACCACCACGTTGATGAAGGCCGTGAGCAGCACGAACCACAGCGAGATGCCGTCGACACCCAGGTGGTAATTGACGTTGAAGCGCTGGATCCAGCTGCCCTTCTCCACGAATTGCATGGCCGAAGTGCCCAGCTCGAAGCCGCCGTACAAAGGCAGCGTGACCAGGAAACTGACGACCGCGCCTATCAGCGCAACCCAGCGAACGCTGCGCGCCTGCTCGTCACGGCCCAGCGCCAGCAGAACCACACCGAAAACAATCGGTGTCCAGATCGCAAGACTCAACAAACCCATTCTTGTTCTTCCTTGATTTTGTTGAACTGATCAGCGATTGAGCCAGACGAAATACGTCATCAACACAAACACGCCAACAATCATGCCGAAGGCATAGTGGTAGATGTAGCCGGACTGCAGCCGGCGCACCACGCCGGAGACCCAGCCGACCAGCTTCCACGAACCGTTGACCAGCGCGCCGTCGATCAGCTTCTGGTCGCCACCCTTCCAGAGGGCTGTACCGAGCAGGCGTGTGCCGCGGGCCAGCACGTTTTCGTTGAACCAGTCGAAGTAGTACTTGTTGTCGAGCAACGTGAACACGGGCATGAACATGCGCTTGATCGCAGCCGGCAGGGCCGGGTTGACCATGTACATATACCAGGCGAGTACCGAGCCCGACAGAGCCAGCCAGAACGGCGCGGCGGTGAGGCCGTGCAAAGCCATCTGGGCCGGGCCGTGGAACAACTGCTTGAGCTCTTCCATGGCGGGGTGTTTCTCGAGGTTCACGAAGATGGCGTCCCTGAAGAACCCGCCGTACAGCATGGGCTCTATCGTCATGAAGCCAATCACCACGGACGGAATCGCCAGCAGGATCAGCGGCACCGTCACCACCCAGGGGGATTCATGCGGCTCGTGGTGCTCGCCATGGTGGCCGTGGTCGTCGTGGCCATGGTGGTGTGCGTCGGGGTTCTGGTCGTACCGCTCCTTGCCGTGGAACACCAGGAAATACAGGCGGAACGAATAGAAGGCCGTCACGAAGACGCCCGCGAGCACCGCGAAATACGCAAAACCGGAGCCGGCCAGGTGGCTTTCATGCACGGCCTCGATGATGCTGTCCTTGGAGTAGAAACCCGCGAACAAAGGCGTGCCTATCAAGGCCAGCGTGCCCAGCAGCGAAGTGATCCAGGTGATGCGCATGTACTTGCGCACGCCGCCCATCCAGCGGATGTCCTGGTTGTGGTGCATGCCGATGATGACCGAGCCCGCCGCCAGGAACAGCAGCGCCTTGAAGAAGGCATGGGTCATCAGGTGGAACACCGCGACGGAATAAGCCGACGCACCGAGCGCCACCGTCATATAACCCAGCTGCGACAGCGTGGAATAGGCGACCACGCGTTTGATGTCGTTCTGGATGATGCCGAGAAAGCCCATGAACAGGGCCGTGATGGCGCCTATCACCATGATGAAGCTGAGCGCGGTGTCGCTGAGCTCGAACAGCGGCGACATGCGTGCCACCATGAAGATACCGGCGGTCACCATGGTGGCCGCATGGATCAGCGCGGAAATCGGGGTCGGGCCTTCCATGGAGTCCGGCAGCCAGACATGCAGCGGAAACTGCGCCGACTTGCCCATGGCACCAATGAAAAGGCAGATGCAGGCCACGGTCACCAGCATCCAGCCGGTACCCGGGAAGGTCAGCTTGGAGAGTTCATCGGCCTTGGCAAAAGCCTCGGCGTAGTTCAGCGTGCCGGCATAGGCGGCGATCAGGCCGATGCCGAGGATGAAGCCGAAGTCGCCCACACGGTTGACCAGGAAGGCCTTCATGTTCGCGAAGATGGCGGTCGGCTTGTTGTACCAGAAACCGATCAGCAGGTAGGACACCAGGCCCACGGCTTCCCAGCCGAAGAACAGCTGCAGCATGTTGTTGCTCATGACCAGCATCAGCATGGAGAAGGTGAACAGCGAGATGTAGGCAAAGAAGCGGTTGTAGCCCTCGTCTTCTTCCATGTAGCCTATGGTGTAGATGTGCACCATCAGGGACACAAAGGTCACCACGCACATCATCATGGCCGTGAGGCCGTCGACCAGGAAGCCGATTTCCATTTTCAGGCCGCCGACGTTCATCCAGGTGTAGAGCGTTTCGTTGAAGCGCGCGCCGTCGACGGCCACGCTCTTGAGCGTCATGGCCGAAATGATGAAGGCCACCAGCACGCCGAGAATCGTCAGGCTGTGCGACAGGCGCCGGCCTATCCAGTTGCCGCCGAAGGAAGTGCCGAGAATACCGGCCGCCAGGGCGCCGGCCAGCGGCGCCAGCGGGACGGCCAGCAGGGCCGATGCGGAGAGGGTTTGGCTCATCTTGTTTTTAGCCTTGGAGCGTGTTGAGTTCGTCGACGTTGATGCTGGACTTGTTGCGGAACAGCAGCACCAGGATGGCCAGGCCTATGGCCGATTCGGCCGCGGCGACGGTCAGGATGAAGAACACAAAAACCTGGCCGGCCATGTCGTTCAGGTAATACGAGAAGGCCACAAAATTCATGTTGACGGCCAGCAGCATGAGCTCGATGGCCATGAGCAGCACGATGAGGTTCTTGCGGTTCAGGAAGATGCCGATGACCGACAGCGCGAACAGCATCGCGCCCAGTGAAAGAAAATGTCCCAGGGTGAGCGTCATGCCTTCTTCTCCTCGGCGGGTACGGCCGCGACAACCGGCGGTGCGGCCACGACGGATTTCATCTTGACCAGGCTCACGCGATCCGAGCGTTTGACCCGGATCTGCTCCGACGGGTTCTGGTATTTGGAGTCCTTGCGCGCGCGCAGGGTCAGCGCGATGGCGGCAATGATGGCCACCAGCAGGATCACCGCGGCGACTTCCAGCGGGTAGAGGTATTCGGAGTACAGCAGCTTGCCGAGCTCCTTGGTGTTGGAAAGCTGCGCGCCTATCTGGCCCGCGCCGGACGCGACCTTGGGCGGCTCACGAAAGCCGCCCATCAGCACGTAAGACATTTCCAGCGCGATGATGGCGCCGACGGAGCCGGCCAGTGGGAAATGCTTCCAGAAGCCCTTGCGGACACTGTCGATGTTGATGTCCAGCATCATCACGACGAACAGGAAGAGCACCATCACGGCGCCCACGTAGACCAGCACCAGCGTGATGGCCAGGAACTCGGCCTTGAGCAGGATCCAGACGGCGGACGCCTGGAAGAATGCCAGCACGAGGTACAGCGCCGCATGCACCGGGTTGCGCGCGGTAATCACCTTGAATGCCGCAAACAGCAGCACCGCGGCGAAAACATAAAAAAGACCTGTTTTAGCGTCCATGTTGTTGTGGATTCTTTCTTGAGCCAGCGGCCTGGGGTTCAGCGGTACTTGGCATCCGCCGCGCGGTTGGCGGCGATTTCGGACTCATAACGGTCACCCACGGCCAGCAGCATCTCTTTGGTGAAATACAGGTCACCGCGTTTTTCGCCGTGGTATTCAAAGATGTGGGTCTCGACGATGGAGTCAACCGGGCAGCTCTCTTCGCAGAAACCGCAGAAGATGCATTTGGTCAGGTCGATGTCGTAGCGCGAGGTGCGGCGGCTGCCGTCTTCACGCACGTCGGATTCAATGGTGATGGCCATGGCCGGGCACACCGCTTCGCAGAGCTTGCAGGCGATGCAGCGCTCTTCGCCGTTGTCATAACGGCGCAGGGCGTGCAAGCCGCGAAAACGCGGGCTCAGCGGGGTTTTTTCCTCGGGGAACTGGACCGTGATCTTGCGGCTGAACATGTACTTGCCGGTCAGGGCCATGCCCTTGAACAGCTCGGTGAGCATGAAGCTCGAAACAAAATCCTTGACGGAGGCTACTGCGGAAGACATGGTTTATTTCCAGATGTTGTAGGGCGTCTGCATCCAGGCGCCGACGACCACCAGCCAGACCAGGGTCACGGGGATAAAAATCTTCCAACCCAAACGCATGATCTGGTCATAACGGAAACGCGGGAAGGTGGCGCGCACCCACAGGAACATGGTGACCACGACAAAAGTCTTGGCGCCCAGCCAGATCCAGCCCGGGATGAAGCTCAGCGCTTCAACGGGCGGCAACCAGCCGCCCAGGAACATCAGCACGGCCAGGATGGCGACCAGCCACATGTTGGCGTATTCAGCCAGGAAGAACATCGCGAAGGCCATGCCCGAGTATTCGACCATGTGGCCTGCCACGATTTCGGATTCGCCTTCAACGACGTCAAAGGGATGGCGGTTGGTCTCGGCCAGGCCGGAGATGAAGTACACGACAAAGATCGGCAACAGCGGCAGCCAGTTCCAGGACAGGAAGGTCCAGCCGCTGCTGGCCAGCATGCCCTTGCCCTGGCTCATCACGATATCGGTCATGTTGAGGCTGCCCGACACCATGAGCACCACCACCAGGCAAAAACCCATGGCGATTTCATAGCTCACCATTTGCGCCGAGGCACGCATCGCACCCAGGAAGGCGTATTTGGAGTTGGAAGCCCAGCCCGCGATGATCACGCCATACACTTCCAGCGAGGTGATGGCCATGAGGAACAGCAGGCCCGCATTGATGTTGGCCAACGCGATCTCGGGCCCAAAGGGAATGACGGCCCAGGCGGCCAGGGCCGGCATGATGGTCATGATGGGGCCGAGCACGAACAGGCCCTTGCTGGCCGCCGTGGGGATGATGATTTCCTTGGTCAGCAGCTTGAGCGCGTCGGCGATAGGCTGCAGCAGGCCGAAAGGCCCGACGCGGTTGGGGCCGAGGCGGATCTGGGTGAAACCGATGGCCTTGCGTTCCCACAAGGTCAGGTAAGCCACCAGGCCCATCAGCGGCGCCAGCACACAAACGATCTTGATGAGCGTCCACAGCACAGGCCACACGGTGCCCGGCCAGATGCCGCCCATCAAACCCTGGCCGAAGGCGAAGATTCCGTCAATCATGCGCCTGCTCCTTCAAGCTGGGCTTCCAGGCCGGCGGCCTGGCGGGCATCAGCCGTGAGCTGCAGCGAGGTCGCGCGCCTGACCAACCCGTCGAGCTGGTAGATGCTGGCCACGGCAGGCGCTTGGGCGGCAACCGCCGACAGGTCGATACCGGCCTGGGTTCCGTTGCCCAGCTTGTCCGCGGACAGCTGCGCCGCATCGGCACCGGCGACTTGCTTGAGCACGTCCTGCGAGGATTCAAAATCGAAGCCGGGCAAGCCCAGCAGGTTGGCAAGCACGCGCAGCACCTTCCAGGCCGGGCGCGTATCGCCCAGCGGCTTGACGACGGCGTGAAAGCCCTGCACGCGGCCTTCGGCGTTCACAAAGGTGCCGGGGGTTTCGGTGAAAGGGGCGATAGGCAGCAGCACGTCGCTGAAAGCCATGTTGGCCTTGAAGGGGCTCAGCGTCACGACCATTTGCGCGGTGTTGAGCGAAGACTTGGCCCTGGCGCCCGCGGCCGAATCAAACTCGGGTTCGTTGTTGAGCAGGATCACGGCCTTGAGCTGGCCGTCCAGCATCTGGCCGGCATTCAGGCCCTTGCCGGCTGGCAAGGCGCCGGCCAGCTGTGCACCCACGGTGTTGGCCGCTTCGGTGAGGTAGCCCACGCTGGCACCGGTCTGCGCGCCAATCCAGTTGGCCAGCGCCAGCAGGCTGGAGGCCTTGGCGTGGTGTGCGGCGGCATTGCCCAGCAAAATGGCTTTGCGCTCGCCGCCCAGCAGGGACTTGGCGATGGCCTTGGCAGCATCGGTGGCCTGGCCGGCGGCCGGCGCCGTGACCCCCTTGTCGGCCGCAACTGCGGCGGCCACATCGGCCAGGGCCTGGGCCCAGGCCTCGGGCGCTGCGAGCAGCGTGTTGGCGACGGGCATGGCCCAGGCATCGGCGTTAGCCAGTTCGGCTGCGGAATTGATGCTGCTCAGCGCGCCGCCCTTGCGCACGGCCTGGCGTATGCGCTGCGCGAACAGCGGATGGTCCTTGCGCAGGTTGGAACCCACCACGAGCACACGCTGCAGCTGCGACAGCGAAGCGATGGACGCGCCCAGCCAGCGTATGGCCGAAGGTGCGGCGAACTCGGCGTTGCGCAGGCGGTAGTCGATGTTCTCGCTGCCCAGGCCGCGCATCAGCGAGGCGGCCAGGTAGAGTTCTTCGAGCGTGCTGTGCGGGCTGGCCAGGGTGCCGATGCTGCCGGCACCGTGGTCGGCCTTGATCTGCTTGAGGCCGTTGGCCACGTATTCGAGCGCGGTCTGCCAGTCGACGGTTTTCCACTCACCGCCCTGCTTGAGCATGGGGCTGGTCAGGCGTTCGTCGCCGTTGAGGGCTTCATACGAAAAACGGTCGCGATCGGCGATCCAGCATTCGTTGATGTCTTCGTTCTCCAGGGGCACGACGCGCATGACCTTGTTGCTCTTGACCTGGACGATCAGGTTGGCGCCGGTCGAGTCGTGCGGGCTGACCGACTTGCGGCGCGACAGTTCCCAGGTGCGGGCGCTGTAGCGGAAAGGCTTGCTGGTCAGCGCGCCGACCGGGCAGATGTCGATCATGTTGCCGGACAGTTCGGAATCCACCGACATGCCGACGAAGGTTTCGATCTCGGCGTGCTCGCCGCGGTGCGACATGCCGAGCTCCATCACGCCGGCCACTTCCTGGCCGAAACGCACGCAGCGCGTGCAATGGATGCAGCGGCTCATCTCCTGCATGGAGATCAGCGGGCCGACGTCCTTGTGGAAGACCACGCGCTTTTCTTCCTCGTAGCGCGATTCGCTGCCGCCGTAGCCGACGGCCAGGTCCTGCAGCTGGCACTCGCCGCCCTGGTCGCAGATCGGGCAGTCCAGCGGGTGGTTGATCAGCAGGAACTCCATCACGCCCTTCTGGGCCTTGATGGCTTTGTCGTTCTTGGTGCGCACGATCATGCCCTGGGTGACGGGCGTGGCGCAGGCCGGCATGGGCTTGGGCGCTTTTTCCACATCGACCAGGCACATGCGGCAGTTGGCGGCAATGCTGAGTTTCTTGTGATAGCAGAAGTGCGGAATGTAGGTGCCGGCTTTTTCGGCCGCATGCATCACCGTGCTGCCTTCAAGCACTTCCACCTTCTGGCCGTCGAGTTCTATTTCAACCATATTTTTTTCTTTCCGCGGTTCAGGCTTGCGCGGCAGCCGAAACCGGAGCGTGGGAGACTTGTGGCTTGATCATGGCTTCAAACTCATGGCGGAAATGCTTGATCATGGCGCGCACCGGCATGGCCGCGGCATCGCCCAGCGCGCAGATGGTGCGGCCCTGGATGTTGTCGGCCACCGAGTTGAGCAGGTCCATGTCGGTCTGCTTGCCCTGGCCGTTGTGGATACGGTCCACGACGCGCCAGAGCCAGCCCGTGCCTTCGCGGCAAGGCGTGCACTGGCCGCAGGATTCATGCATGTAGAAGTAGGACAAGCGCTTGAGCGACTCGACCATGCAGCGGCTGTCGTCCATCACGATCACCGCGCCCGAGCCCAGCATGGAGCCGGCCTTGGCGATGGAGTCGTAGTCCATGGTGCACTCCATCATGATGGAGGCCGGCAGCACGGGCGCCGACGACCCGCCGGGGATCACGGCCTTGAGCGTGCGGCCCTTGCGCACGCCACCGGCGAGCTCCAGCAGCTTGGAGAACGGCGTGCCCATGGGCACTTCATAGTTGCCGGGCAACTCGACGTCGCCCGAGACCGAATAAATCTTGGTGCCGCCGTTGTTGGGCTTGCCGCATTCGAGGTAGGCCTGGCCGCCATTGCGGATGATCCAGGGCACGGCCGCGAAGGTCTCGGTGTTGTTGATGGTGGTGGGCTTGCCGTAGAGGCCGAAGCTGGCCGGGAACGGCGGCTTGAAGCGCGGCTGGCCTTTTTTGCCTTCGAGCGACTCGAGCAGCGCGGTTTCCTCGCCGCAGATATAGGCGCCAAAGCCGTGCGAGGCATGCAGCTGGAAGCTGAAGCCGCTGCCGAAGATGTTGTCGCCCAGCAGGCCAGCGGCGCGCGCCTCTTCGAGCGCTTCTTCAAAGCGCTGGTAGGTCGCGAAAATTTCGCCGTGGATGTAGTTGTAGCCCACGCTGATGCCCATGGCATAGGCGGCGATCGCCATGCCCTCGATCACGCTGTGCGGGTTGTACTGCATGATGTCGCGGTCTTTGCAGGTGCCCGGCTCGCCCTCGTCCGAGTTGCAGACCAGGTACTTCTGACCCGGGAACTGGCGCGGCATGAAGCTCCACTTGAGCCCGGTCGGGAAACCCGCGCCGCCGCGGCCGCGCAGGCTGCCGGCCTTGACCTCGGCGATGACCTGGTCGGGCGTCATGCCCTCGCCGCCGTCCTGCTTGAGGATCTTGCGCAGGGCCTGGTAGCCGCCGCGGGCTTCGTAGTCCTTCAGGCGCCAGTTGCTGCCGTTGAGGTCGGCCAGGATTTGCGGGTTGATGTGCCGGCCGTGGAAGCAGGTCTGCACGCCGGTGGCCGCGAACTGGGACAGCACGCTTTGCGCGGCTGCGCTGTTGGGAGACAGGGGAGCGAGCGTCATGGTTGCTTTGCCTCGGCGGATTTGAGACCTTCGATGAGCTGGTCCAGCTTCTCGTTGCTCATGAAGCTGCACATGGTGAGGTCGTTGACCAGCATCACCGGCGAATCCGCGCAGGCGCCCAGGCATTCGGACTGCTGCAGCGTGAACAGGCCGTCGGCGCTGGTCTCGCCCATGGCGATGCCCAGCTTGTGCTCCAGGTGCTTGAGCGCCTTGGCGCCATCGCGCAGCTGGCACGGCAGGTTGGTGCAGACGTTGAGCTTGTACTTGCCAACGGGGCGCTGGTTGTACATGTTGTAGAAGGTGGTGACTTCGTGCACGGCGATAGGCGCCATGCCGAGGTATTCGGCCACGGCCTTTTCACTCTCGGCGCTCACGTAGCCGTGCTCTTCCTGCAGGATGGTCAGGCAGGCCATGACGGCCGACTGCTTCTGGTCCGCGGGGTATTTGGCGACTTCGCGGTCGAAGCGCGCTCTGGTTTGTTCAGAAATCATGGGGACTACCGGTCAATTTCACCGAACACAATATCCATGGTGCCGATCACGGCGACGGCATCGGCGATCATGTGGCCGCGCGACATTTCGTCCATGGCCGCGAGGTGCGGGAAACCCGGCGGACGGATCTTCAGGCGATAGGGCTTGTTCGCGCCGTCGCTGACGATGTAGATGCCGAACTCGCCCTTGGGGTGCTCGACCGCCGCATAGGCTTCGCCTTCGGGCACGTGGAAGCCTTCGGTGAAGAGCTTGAAGTGGTGGATCAGCTCTTCCATGTTGGTCTTCATGGACTCGCGGTCCGGCGCGGCGACCTTGTGGTTGCTGGTGATGACGGGGCCGGGGTTCACGCGCAGCCAGTCCACGCACTGCTTGATGATGCGGTTGGACTGGCGCATTTCCTCGACGCGCACCAGGTAGCGGTCGTAGCAGTCGCCGGTCTTGCCGACCGGGATGTCGAAGTCCATCTTGTCGTAGACGTCGTAGGGCTGCTGCTTGCGCAGGTCCCAGGCAAAACCCGAGCCCCTGAGCATGGGGCCGGTGAAACCGAGGTTGAGGGCGCGCTCGGGCGAGACGACGCCCACGCCGACGGTGCGCTGCTTCCAGATGCGGTTGTCGGTCAGCAGGGTTTCGTATTCGTCGACGTAGCCCGGGAATTTGTTGGCGAAGTCCTCGATGAAGTCGAGCAGCGAGCCCTGGCGGTTCTCGTTGAGCGCCGCGATGGCTTTGGCGTTCTTGACCTTGCTGACGCGGTACTGCGGCATGCTCTCGGGCAGGTCGCGGTAGACGCCGCCCGGGCGGAAGTAGGCCGCGTGCATGCGCGCGCCGGAGACGGCCTCATACATGTCGAACAGGGCCTCGCGCTCGCGGAAGCAGTAAATCAGGATGTTCATCGCGCCGCAGTCGAAACCGTGCGCGCCCAGCCACAGCAGGTGGTTGAGCAGGCGCGTGATTTCGGCGTACATCACGCGGATGTACTGCGCGCGTACCGGCACGTCGACGCCGAGCAGCTTCTCGATGGCCAGGCAGTAGGCGTGCTCGTTGGACATCATGGAGACGTAATCCAGCCGGTCCATGTAGGGCAGCGACTGGATGTAGGTTTTGCTCTCGGCGAGTTTTTCGGTCGCGCGGTGCAAGAGGCCGATGTGCGGGTCGGCGCGCTGTATCACCTCGCCGTCAAGCTCGAGCACCAGGCGCAGCACACCGTGCGCCGCGGGATGCTGCGGCCCAAAGTTAAGCGTGTAGTTTTTGATTTCAGCCATGTGGGTATCTCTTGCCGGCGCCGCTTATTGCAGGCCGCCGTAGTTGTCTTCGCGGATCACACGCGGGGTGATCTCGCGCGGCTCTATGGTGACCGGCTGGTAAATCACGCGCTTTTGTTCGGGGTCGTAGCGCATCTCCACATGGCCCGAAGTCGGGAAGTCCTTGCGGAAAGGATGGCCGATGAAACCGTAGTCGGTCAGGATGCGGCGCAGGTCGTTGTGGCCTTCAAAGATGATGCCGTAGAGGTCGAAGGCCTCGCGCTCGAACCAGTTGGCCGAATTCCAGATGCCGTTGAGCGAATCCACCACGGGGAAATCGTCGTCGGGGCAAAACACCTTGAGGCGCACGCGCTGGTTGAGGCTGACCGACAGCAGGTGCGACACCACGCAGTAGCGCGGGCCGTCGTGCTGGCCGTCCCGGTATTCGGAATAGTCGACGCCGCACAGGTCGATCAGTTGCTCGAAGCGGCAGCCGGGCGCATCGCGCAGCTGGGTGGCGGCCGCCAGGTAGTCGGCGGCGGAGACTGTGAGGGTGATTTCGCCGAGCGCTGTCTTCAGGCTTTTGACCTTGTCGCCGAGGACGGCGTGAATCGTTTCGGCGAGCTGCTCCATGGACACGGGGGAAGAGGACATGCTTTATGCCCTCGCAATCGTGTTGGTGCGGCGGATTTTCTGCTGCAGCTGGATGATGCCGTACATCAGCGCTTCGGCCGTGGGCGGGCAGCCCGGCACGTAAACGTCCACCGGCACGATGCGGTCGCAGCCGCGAACCACGGAATAGCTGTAGTGGTAGTAGCCGCCGCCGTTGGCGCACGAGCCCATGGACAGCACCCAGCGCGGCTCGGACATCTGGTCGTAGACCTTGCGCAGGGCCGGACCCATCTTGTTGCACAGCGTGCCGGCCACGATCATCAGGTCGGACTGGCGCGGGCTGGGGCGGAACAACATGCCGAAGCGGTCCAGGTCGTAGCGCGCCGCGCCGGCATGCATCATTTCGACGGCGCAGCAAGCCAGGCCGAACGTCATGGGCCAGAGCGAACCCGTCTTGGCCCAGTTCACCACCGAGTCATAGCTCGTGGTCATGAAGCCTTCGTTGAAAACACCTTCAAGTGACATACCCGTACCTTTGTGGCGAGATTCGCCCTAGCCCTAGAGAACCCTCGGGATTTCTATCTTCTTATTCCCAGTCCAGCGCACCTTTTTTCCACTCGTAGACAAAGCCCACGACCAGAATGCCCAGGAAGATCATGACCGACCAGAAACCGACGGGGCCGATTTCCTTGAGCGCCACGGCCCAGGGAAAGAGGAAGGCGATTTCGAGGTCAAACAGAATGAAGAGGATGGCGACCAGGTAGTAGCGCACATCGAATTTCATGCGGGCATCTTCGAAAGCCTCGAAGCCGCATTCGTAAGGGGAATTTTTTTCGCTGTCGGGGCGCACGGGGCCCAACAAACGCCCCAGGACCTGGGGCACCACGCCGACACCCACACCAACCAGAATGAACAGGAGAACAGGGAGGTATTGATCGAGGTTCATCGTGGATTCAACTTCTGAAAAGCCACCTGTGCGGTTTGTTTCAGCTTGCCGTTTGAGCCGACAGCACCGCCGGAGCGCTGCTGCCGATGCTTGTCAATCTGGTGCGGACGGCGAGACTCGAACTCGCACACCTTTCGGCACTACCCCCTCAAGATAGCGTGTCTACCAATTTCACCACGTCCGCGGTATTTAACTGACTGGATGGCATGAGGAAACCTTGCGGTTTTGGGCTTTCCAGACAGTCTCAGAGTTTACCCTGAAATACCGCCTCTCCCGACGAGAGGCGGCAGCAAAATCACGTTATTTCGTCGGGATTTGCGCGGCGCCCGATGCGGCGGGCGCAGGCGGCGCGGGAACCGCGGCGCTGCCGCTCGCGGGTGCCGTGGTCGCGGGGGTTTGGCCCGCGCCGGAAGCCGCGCCGGCAGGCGCCGGCGCCGTCACAGGAGCGCCTTCGAGAACGCTGGAACCGCTGCGCGGCAGCGAGCTGCCGCCGAAGTAAGCAAGCAGCAAGGTGCATGCAAAAAACAGCGCAGCAAGAATGCCCGTGGTGCGCGACAGGAAGTTGGCGCTGCCGCTGGCGCCGAACAGGCTGCCCGAGCCGCCGCTGCCGAACGCCGCGCCCATGTCGGCGCCCTTGCCGTGCTGCACCAGGATCAGGCCAATCATGCCGAGCGCCGAGAGCATCTGCACAGCGAGGACAATGGTTACTACAACGTTCATATCTACTCCTAAATTAATAGCGTTCTGCGCTCGTTACTTGCGGGCTGCAGCAATAATGGTCAAGAAATCAGGGGCTTTGAGCGAAGCGCCGCCAATCAGGCCGCCGTCGATGTCGGGCTGGGCCAGCAGCGCTGCCGCATTGGCGGCGTTCATGCTGCCGCCATACAGGATTTTCACACGCGCGAACTGGTCAGTCGCCGCCTTCAGCTGGGCGCGCAACACCGCGTGCACAGCCTGGGCTTCTTCGGGCGATGCCGTCTTGCCGGTACCTATGGCCCACACGGGTTCATAGGCCACGACGATTTCGCTGATGCAGTGGCCGTTGGTGTGGATCACCGCGGCCAGCTGGCGCTTGACGACTTCTTCGGTGTGGCCGGCTTCGCGCTCGGCCAGGGTCTCACCCACGCAGACGATGGGCGTGATGCCCGATGCCAGCGCGGCTTTGGCCTTGTCGGCCACCAGCGCATCGCTTTCACCGTGGTACTGGCGGCGCTCCGAATGGCCGACGATGGCAAAACGGCAGCCGAAGTCCTTGAGCATGGCGGCGCTCACCTCGCCCGTGTAGGCACCCGAGGCCTGCGCCGAGACATCCTGCGCGCCGAGTTCGATGGCCGCGAGGCCGGCCTGCGCGGAACGCATGGCCTGCACCTGCCCCAGGTAGGGCGCGGGAACACAAACGGCGACCTCGCAGGCCGGCGCGCGGTCCAGGCCTTGCGCCAGCGTGTCCAGCAAGGCCGCATTGGCCGCCAGGCTGCCGTTCATCTTCCAGTTTCCTGCAATGAGTTTTTTCATCTTTGGCTTACCAGGTCAAAACAATTTTGCCGATATGCGAATTCGACTCCATCAGCGCATGGGCCCTGGCCGCGTCGGCTGCCGCAAAAGTGCTGTGGATCACCGGCTTGACGGCGCCGCGGGCCATCAGCGGCCAGACTTTTTCTTTCAGCGCTTTTGCGATCGCCGCCTTGAACTCGACGGAACGCGGGCGCAAGGTCGAGCCGGTGATGGTCAGTCGCTTGCGCAGCACCAGGCCGGCGTTGACCTCGGCCTTGACGCCGCCCTGCACCGCGATGATGGCGAGGCGGCCGTCCTCGGCCAGGCATTCGACTTCACGCGCGACATAGCTGCCCGCCACCATGTCGAGAATGACGTTGACGCCCTGCCCGTTCGTGAGCCGCTTCACCTCTTCGGCGAAGTCGCTGCTCTTGTAGTTGATGGCGTGGTCCGCTCCCAGGGCGACGCAGGCCGCGCACTTGTCGTCGCTGCCGGCCGTGACCAGCACCGTGGCGCCCAGGGCCTTGGCGATCTGGATGGCCGTCACACCTATGCCGCTGGAGCCGCCCTGGATCAGCAGGGTTTCACCGGGCTGCAGGCGGGCGCGCTCGAACACATTGCTCCAGACCGTGAAGAAGGTCTCGGGCAGCGAAGCCGCCTCGACGTCGCTGAAGCCCTCGGGCACCGGCAGGCATTGCCCGACGGGCGCGACGCACAGCTCGGCATAACCGCCGCCGGCGACCAGCGCGCAGACGCGGTCGCCGGGCTTCAGCCCGGCCGCGGCCATGGCCTTGGTGTCGCCGGAGACGATCACGCCGGCCACTTCGAGGCCCGGGATATCGGACGCGCCCGGCGGCACCGGGTAGTGGCCCATGCGCTGCAGTACGTCAGGGCGGTTCACGCCGCTGGCGTTCACGCGGATCACCACCTCGCCCGGGCCGTCGATGGGTGCCGGGCGCGCGCCCAGACGCAACACCTCGGGCCCGCCGTAGGAGGTAATTTCAACAGCTTTCATGGGGTATGCAATTCGTTTGCACCGCCGGCGCCCGGCATCCGGGCGCAAGCGGCGCAACAGCCATGGCCGGTGCGGATCAGCCCCGGTCCTGGTCCTGGGCAGGACGGTCCAGCAAGGCCTTCATCGACAGCTTGACGCGGCCTTTTTCGTCGGTCTCAAGAACCTTGACCTTGACGATCTGGCCTTCGCTCAGGTAGTCGGTGACCTTCTCGACGCGCTCGTGGGCGATCTGGCTGATGTGCAGCAGGCCGTCCTTGCCGGGCAGCAGGTTGATCAGCGCGCCGAAGTCCAGGATCTTGGTGACCGGGCCTTCGTAGACCTTGCCGATTTCGACTTCAGCGGTGATCTCGGCGATGCGGCGCTTGGCTTCATCGGCCTTGGCGCTGTCGTTCGAGGCGATGGTGATGGTGCCGTCTTCCTCGATGTTGATCTGCGTGCCGGTTTCTTCGGTCAGCGCGCGGATGACGGCGCCGCCCTTGCCGATCACGTCGCGGATCTTCTCGGGGTTGATCTTCATGACGTAGAGGCGGGGCGCGAAATCGGAGACCTCGGCCTTGGCCTCGCCCATGGCTTCCTGCATCTTGCCCAGGATGTGCATGCGGGCTTCCTTGGCCTGGGCCAGCGCGACCTGCATGATTTCCTTGGTGATGCCCTGGATCTTGATGTCCATCTGCAGCGCGGTGATGCCGAAGGTGGTGCCCGCGACCTTGAAGTCCATGTCGCCCAGGTGATCTTCGTCGCCCAGGATGTCGGTCAGCACGGCAAAACGGTTGTCTTCCTTGATCAGGCCCATGGCGATGCCGGCCACGTGGGCCTTCATCGGAACGCCCGCGTCCATCAGCGAGAGGCAGCCGCCGCAGACCGAAGCCATCGACGAGGAACCATTGGATTCGGTGATTTCAGACACCACACGCATGGTGTAGGGGAACTCTTCCTTGGTGGGCAGCACCGCGACCAGCGCGCGCTTGGCCAGGCGGCCGTGGCCGATTTCGCGGCGTTTCGGGCTGCCGACACGGCCGGTTTCGCCGGTGGCGAACGGAGGCATGTTGTAGTGCAGCATGAAGCGGTCTTCGTAGTCGCCGGACAGCGCGTCGATGCGCTGCGCGTCGCGTTCGGTGCCCAGCGTGGTCACGACCAGCGCCTGGGTTTCGCCGCGCGTGAACAGGGCCGAGCCGTGGGTGCGGGGCAGCACGCTGTTGCGGATTTCAATGGCGCGCACGGTGCGGGTGTCGCGGCCGTCGATGCGGGGCTCGCCGGCCAGGATCTGGCTGCGCACGATCTTGGCTTCGATGTCGAACAGCATGCCTTCCACGGCAACGCTGTCGAATTCCACGCCGTCGGCCTTCAGGGCAGCCATCACGTCGGAAGTCACCACGCGGCAGGCTTGCGTACGCGCCTGCTTGGCGCGGATCTGGTAGGCGGCCTGCAGCTTGGCGCCGGCGAGTTCATTGACCTTGGCGATCAGCGGCTCGTTCTTGGCGGGGGCTTGCCAGTCCCAGACCGGCTTGCCGGCGTCGCGCACGAGTTCGTGGATCGCGTTGATCGCGATATTGCCCTGCTCATGGCCGAACACCACGGCGCCGAGCATGATCTCTTCGGACAGCTGCTGGGCTTCGGACTCGACCATCAGCACGGCGGCTTCGGTGCCGGCCACGACGAGGTCCATCTTCGAATCCTTGAGCTGGGTCTTGCCGGGGTTCAGCACGTACTGGCCGTCGATGTAGGCCACGCGCGCGGCGCCGATGGGGCCGTTGAAGGGGATGCCGGAGATCGACAGGGCGGCGCTCGAGGCGATCAGCGCGGGGATGTCGCCTTCGACTTCAGGGTTCAGCGACAGCACGTGGATCACGACCTGCACTTCGTTGAAGAAGCCTTCGGGGAACAGCGGGCGGATGGGGCGGTCGATCAGGCGGGAGGTCAGCGTTTCGAATTCGCTGGGGCGGCCTTCGCGCTTGAAGAAGCTGCCGGGGATGCGGCCGGCGGCATAGGTTTTTTCGAGGTAATCGACGGTCAGGGGGAAGAAATCCTGGCCGGGCTTGGCATCGGACTTGGCGACCACGGTGGCCAGCACCACGGTGCCGTCCATGTCGACGACGACGGCGCCGCTGGACTGGCGGGCGATTTCGCCGGTTTCCATCGTGACCTTGTGCTGGCCCCATTGGAAGGACTTGGTGACTTTGTTGAAAATGCTCATGTTCTTATCTCCACTAAATTCACACGCTTGAGGCAGCGCGGGAGGCCCGGAGCGGCGGCTGGCTGAACACGATGCCATTCCACAAAATGCCTGGGCTCAGCGGCTTGCCCAGGGCTTTTTTTGTGGAATGACACAGCGCGTGCTCGTTTTGCCTTGCTCCGAAGTAAAAAGCGCCTGAGCTAGTGAACTAACTCAGGCGCTTTCAAATCGTTGTTACCGATTACTTGCGCAGGCCAAGCTTGGCGATCAGCGCGGTGTAACGGTCGGCGTCTTTGGACTTCAGGTAGTCCAGCAGCTTGCGGCGGCGGCTCACCATGCGCAGCAGGCCGCGGCGGCCGTGGTGATCCTTGGCGTTGGCCTTGAAATGGGGGGTCAGTTCGTTGATGCGGCCGGTCAGCAGCGCCACTTGAACTTCAGGGCTGCCGGTGTCGCCGGCGGCACGTGCGTTGGCCTGGACGATTTCGGCCTTGACGGATTTTGCAATCATGTTTTCTCTTTCTTGCACCGAGGTGCGCTTGCGAGCGAAGCAGCGTTCCCGACATGGGAGATGGATAAACCGCTTTCGTCGTGTTCCGGCATGAAAAAGGCCCCAAAAAGGCCTCAAACTGCGCAGAGCCTTGGATTATAGCCTGAAGACCGGGAACTGGTTCTAGAGCCAGCCCCTCAGCCGTTCCACCCCCTGCCCCAGCCTGGCCAGGTCCTGGCTGGCGAAACACCAGCGCAGCCAGCCCTGGGCCTCGGGCCCGGGCTTGACCATAAAGGCGTTGCCGGGCGCCAGGCCCAGGCCGGCCTCCACGACCAGGCGTTTGGCCGTTTCCAGCGAGTCGCCAAAGCGCGCGGGGTCTGCGGGGTCTTGCAGCCGGAAAAAGGCGTACATGCCCCCTTTGGCCGGGGCCAGCTGCACGCCGGGCACGGCCTGCAGCAGGGGCACCAGGGTGTCGCGGCAGGTTTTCAGGTGGGCCACCACCCGCGGCGTGATGTCGGCCGTGCGGTTTATGGCCGCCAGCCCGGCCCGCTGCACGAACACCGGCGCGCAGGAGGTGTTGAACTCCACCAGCTTGCCCATGTGCGGCGTCATCGTGGCCGGCATCACCAGCCAGCCCAGGCGCCAGCCTGTCATCAAAAAGCTCTTGGAAAAACTGTGGACCACCACCAGCAGGTCTTCGGGCGCCGCGATATCCAGGAAACTGGGAGCGCAGCCATTCGGGGTGGGCTCGTAATACAGCCGCTCATACACCTCGTCGGCCAGTATCCAGGTCCCGGTTTGGCGGCAATGCGCCAGGATGGCCTCCTGCTCGGCGCGCGCCAGGGTCCAGCCTGTGGGGTTGTTGGGTGCGTTGACGATCAGCAGCTTGGTTTGGGGCGTGATGGCGGCCAGCAGTTCGGCCAGGTCCAGCCGCCATTCACCCGCCACCGGCTTGAGGCTCACGCAGCGCACCTGCGCGCCCATGATGGCCGGCTGGGCCGTCAGGTTGGGCCAGACCGGCGTGACGGCAACCACTTCGTCGCCGGCATCCACCAGCGCCTGCACGGCCAGCATCAAGGCATTGACGCCGCCCGAGGTGACCGCAATGCGCTCCGCCGTGATGGGGGCGGCGCCCGGGCAGCGCAGGCCCGTGGCATAGCCGGCGATCGCCTCGCGCAGCTCGGGCAGGCCCAGGTTATGGGCATAAAAGGTCTCGCCCTGCTGCAGCGAAGCGGCGGCCGCGTCGCGGATAAAGGCCGGCGTGACCTCGTCGCTTTCGCCAAACCAGAACTTGAGCACGTCGCTGCGCCCCATGCCGGCATTGGCGACCTGGCGGATCATGGATTCTTCAAGGTTTAAAACAGCCTGTCTCAGGGTCATGGGAATGTTCGATCTGCCTGCCGGCGTTCGTCAAAAACAAAAGAATTGAAACTCAGGGCCGGACCATCTTGCAGCTGCTCGGCTGCTCGGCCCGTTCGGGCGAGATCGTCTTGATCACGCGAAAGCCGTAGCCCGAACCTTCCACGTCGAACTTCACGCCCGGCGAGCCCTGCTTGCCCATCAGCGCCACCAGCAGCGGCTGCTGGAACTGGTGGTCCTGCGCGCGCATGGCGCCCTGGTGGCCCGCGAAATTGACGGCACCGCGCTCGAGTTGCGCCGCCACCGCGCCGGCCTCGGCGCTGCCGGCCTTGTCCAGGCTTTGGGCCAGCGCCTCGACCATGAGCTGCATGCGCATGTGCACATAGTCGTCCTGCGGCTTCGGGAAACGCTGGCGGAAGGACTGGTAAAAAGCCTCGGACTGCGCGCCCGCCTCGTTGGGGAACCAGTCGGCCACGGCGACCACCTTGCCCACGCCGGCCTCACCCAGCGCGCCCGGCACGCCCAGCGCATTGCCGTAGAAGGTGTAGAACTTGCCCTCGTAGCCCACTTCCCTGGCCGCCTTGATCAGCAAGGTCAGGTCGTTGCCCCAGTTGCCCGTGAGCACTGCCTGCGCACCGCTGGCCTTGATCTTCGCGGCGTAGGGGATGAAATCCTTGACGCGGCCCAGCGCGTGCAACTCGTCGCCCACGATCTGCACGTCGGGACGCTGCGCACCCAGCTGCTTGCGGGCCTCGCGCAACACGGCCTGGCCGAAGCTGTAGTCCTGGCCTATCAGGTAAATGCTTTTGAGCGCCTTGTCGTCCTTGAGCACGTCCATGAGCGCGGCCATGCGCATGTCGGCGTGCGCATCGAAACGGAAATGCCAGTAGCTGCACTTTTCATTCGTCAGGATGGGATCGACCGCCGAGTAGTTCAGGAACAGCACGCGCTTTTTCGGTTCGCGCTCGTTGTGTTTGTTGATGGCGTCTATGAGCACTGCCGCGATGGCCGACGAATTGCCCTGCGCGATGATGGTCACGCCGTCGTCGATGGCCGAGCGCAGGGCCGCCAGCGCTTCTTCGTTCTGGCCCTTGCTGTCGTAGCGCTCGACCACCAGGTTGCGCGGCCCGCCGGCCAGCTTCACGCCGCCGCGTGCGTTGACCCGCTCGGTGGCCCAGACCAGGTTGCGGAACACCGCCTCGCCGGTGTTGGCGAAGGCGCCCGACAGGCTTTCAATCAGGGCAATACGAACAGGTGCAGCTACCGGCGGCTGGCCGGCCGTCTGCGCGCCGGCCCCCATGGAAGCGCAAAGACATAGGGCCGTGAAAAGGCGTTTCAAGTGTTGGCGCATAAAAAAAGAACTCCCTGTTTTTTGCTGGATCTGGCTTGAATAAACCGGCTGCACACCTAACTGGTGTGCATGCGGCAATCACGGTGAACGCCGCGCAGTGTAAGGGGAAACCGCCCCTTGTTAACCCTTCAAGGAACAGCCATGTTTTACTCTCTCGCCCATCGCCCCGCCCGCGCCTTTCATCGCCACTACGCGCCCGTCGTGAGCAACGGCGCCCTGGAAAAATTCCTCAACGACACCTTCTCCTCGCTCTCTGATGCCGGCGCCGCCAAGCCCGCCAGCGTGGAAGACCAGGAAAAAGCCTACACCCTGCAACTCGACGTCCCGGGTCTCGCCCGCGAGCACCTGGACATCGGCATCGAGGGTGACGTGGTCCGCGTGGCCAGCAAGGATGACGCACCCCGCAAGGTCAAAGCCGCCTGGCGCTTCCCGCTGGAAATCGACACCGCCAACAGCTCGGCCAAGCTCGAGAACGGCGTGCTGACCCTGACGCTGGGCAAGAAGATCCCGGTGAGCAACGTCACGCACCTCGATATTCAATAACCGGGTGGTCCAGGGTTCAGGCTGCTTCAGCCTGCAGCTCTGCCAGGTTCCAGCGCGGCTTTACGTCAAAGGTGTAGCCGCGCTGAAGCGTTTCCAGCCCCGCCTGCAGCCGCATGCCGGCCGCCAGCGCAATCATCGCGCCGTTGTCGGTGCACAAATGCAATTCGGGGTAATGCACGCGAATACCGCGTTGTTTGCACACGGCATTGAGCTGGCTGCGCAGCAGCGCATTGGCGCCCACACCGCCGGCCACCACCAGGCGCTTGAGCCCGGTTTGGGCCATCGCGGCCAGTGATTTTTTGACCAGCACCTCCACAATCGCCGCCTGCGTGGCAGCCGCGAGGTCGGCCTTGCGGCTTTCCAGGTCGGGCCCCAGTTTTTTGGCCTGCGTCAGCACCGCGGTCTTCAGCCCGGCGAATGAAAAATCGAGATCGCCGCTGTGCAGCAAGGGCCGCGGCAGCTTGAAAGCCGCGCCGTCGCCCCCCTCGGCCAGTTTCGACAGGTGCGGGCCGCCCGGATAAAGCAGGCCCATGAGCTTGGCCGACTTGTCGAAAGCCTCGCCGGCCGCATCGTCAATGGTTTCACCGAGCAGCTCGTAGCTGCCTACCCGGTCCACCCGCATCAGCTGGGTGTGGCCGCCCGACACCAGCAGCGCCACAAAAGGAAACTCGGGTGGGTCGGCGCTCAGGAAGGGCGAGAGCAAATGGCCTTCCAGATGGTGCACCCCCATGGCCGGCTTGCCCAGTGCCGCCGCCAGCGAGCAAGCCACCCCGGCCCCCACCAGAAGTGCGCCGGCCAATCCGGGACCGCGCGTGTAAGCCACCACATCCACTTGCGCCAGGCTGCTACCCGCCTCCGCCATCACCTGCTGCGTCAGGGGCAATACACGGCGTATGTGGTCGCGGCTGGCCAGCTCAGGCACCACGCCGCCATAGGCCTGGTGCATGGCGATCTGGCTGTACAGCGCATGCGACAGCAGGCGCGGCACGCCAGCGCCGCTGGCATCCACCAGCGCCACGCCGGTTTCATCACAACTCGATTCGATACCTAAGACTCTCATCTTCGAAGTGTAAGGTTTGGAGAGAACTCCCCACATCAGCAGGGCCGCAGAGCCGTCAGGGGCACGGTTCTTGCACGAAACCACGCATGACGCCGTCACAATCCCTGCGCCTGGTCATCATCGCACCGGACCTCCTGGAGTCCGCGTCCGCTGACGACCATGCGCGGGAGCTCGCCGAGCGCTCGCGCCAGCTGCGCATAGGACTGCTCGAAAACGGTTACAACATCGTCGCGGTGCTGCCGGCCGACACCTTTCTGGACGAGCGCCTGGCGCAGCTGCAGCCCGACATGATCATCGTGGACGCTGAAAGCGAGGCCCGCGACTCCCTGGAACATGTGGTGATGGCGACGCGGGACGCGCGGCGGCCCATCGTGCTGTTCACCAATGACAACGACACCAGCCACGTCAAGGACGCCGTCGCGGCCGGCGTATCGGCTTACGTGGTGGCCGGGCTCTCGCCAGACCGTATCCGCCCCATCCTGGACGTGGCCATGGCGCGCTTTGAGCATGAGCAAGGCCTGCGAAAAGAGCTGGCGCATGCCAAGACCGAGCTGCACGAGCGAAAAGTCATAGACCGGGCCAAAGGCATGCTGATGCAGCGCCAGGGGCTGTCCGAACAGGCCGCCTACGAAAAGCTGCGCAAGGCCGCCATGGACAAAGGCCTGCGCCTGGGCGAGGTGGCCCAGCGCATGCTGGACGCCCTGGACCTGCTGGGCTGATCCGCCCACCCTCAATTGGTGCAGCGCACAAATTAGGTGCGGACAACAAGCCCCACCGTTCTGGCGCCCCGCCCCGCGGCGACTCTTCAGGGCGCTCGACCTGGGGGCGCACAAAGGGGAGCTCCCCCGGCGTCCCCACTCTGTAGAACAAGGCTTTCGGCAACGCTAGGCGCCCCTGGCACAGCTTTTGCAATGCCCTAAGCACTGGCCAAGGATGGCCATACGGCACAGCACTTCAACGACGAAGTGTGTGGTGCCCCAAGGAACAAAGGCGTTCGCACCCTGCATCACGTTCAACGTGTTGCCCGGGTCGAGCGCCTTTTTTGTTTTTGTCTTTTGTTTTTACTTAGCTGGAGCCGCTCACATGACTGAACTGCTGAAATCTTCGCTGACACGCCGCACCGTGCTGCAGGCCGCGGCCGTGGGCGCCGTGGGCATCAACCCCGCCCTGCGCGCCGCCGTGTACGCCCAGGGATCGGACGCGCCGGAAAAAAAGGAAGTCAAGATCGGCTTCATTCCCCTGACCGATTGCGCCTCGGTGGTGATGGCCTCGGTGCTGGGCATAGACCAGAAGTATGGCGTCAAGATCATCCCGACCAAGGAAGCCAGCTGGGCCGGCGTGCGCGACAAGCTGGTCAACGGCGAACTGGACTTCGCCCACGTGCTCTATGGCCTGGTCTACGGCGTGCACATGGGCACGGCCGGCCCCAAGAAAGACATGGCCGTGCTGATGACGCTCAACAACAACGGCCAGGCCATCACGCTGTCCAAGAAGCTCGCCGACAAGGGCGCGGTGGACGGCCCCGGCCTGGCCAAGCTGATGGCCAGCGACAAACGCGAATACACCTTTGCCCAGACCTTTCCCACCGGCACGCACGCCATGTGGCTTTATTACTGGCTGGCTGCCAACGGCATCAATCCGATGAAGGACGCCAAGGTCATCACCGTGCCGCCGCCGCAAATGGTGGCCAATATGCGCGTGGGCAATATGGACGGCTACTGCGTGGGCGAGCCCTGGGGCCACCGCGCCATCATCGACGGCATTGGCGTGACCGCCGTGACCACCCAGGACATCTGGAAGGACCACCCCGAAAAGGTGCTGGGCACCACCGCGGAATTCGTGCAGAAATACCCCAACACGGCGCGCGCCGTGACCGCCGCCATCATCGAGGCCGGCAAGTGGATTGACGCCAGCCTCACCAACAAGAACAAGATGGCCGAAACCGTGGCCGACAAGAGCTACGTCAACACCAGCGTCGACGCGATCAACCAGCGCATCCTGGGCCGCTACCAGAACGGCATGGGCAAGACCTGGGACGACCCCAACTACATGAAGTTCTACAACGACGGCGCGGTGAATTTCCCCTACCTCTCCGACGGCATGTGGTTCCTCACGCAGCACAAGCGCTGGGGCCTGATCAAGGAGCACCCGGACTACCTGGGCATCGCCAAAAAGATCAACCAGATCGATGTCTACAAACAGGCCGCCACCGCCGCCAAGGCCAGCGTTCCCAAGGATGTCATGCGCAGCAGCAAGCTGATGGACGGCGCAGTCTGGGACGGCAAGGACCCGAAAAAGTACGCCGACAGCTTCAAGCTCCAGGCCTGAGCCCGCGCCCCGCCCCACCTCATCCACAGAACCTTCCACCCCACGCAAAGAGGTCACGCCATGGTCAGTGCCGTATTCCACAACCCGCTTGAGGCCGCGCCCGCGGCCCGCGGCGGCGACAAGCCCAAAGCCAGGGATGCCGGCCCTGCCCCATTGGCGGCTCCCCACAACATGACACACCCCACCACCACTCCCGCCGCGGCGCAGGCGGCCGCTCCCACCGCGCCGGCCCGCGCGCCCTGGGATGCCTCGTTTCTCTGGCTGGCCGTGCTGCCGCCGCTGCTGGGCCTGGGCCTGCTGGCGCTGGTCTGGGAGCTGGTGTTCATGGGCACGGGCGGCAGCATCCCGTCTCCCAAGGACACCCTCGCCCAGGCGGTGCAGATCTTCAGCGACCCGTTCTACAGCAAAGGCCCCAACGACCAGGGTGTGGGCTGGAACGTGCTGTCCTCGCTCAAGCGCGTGGCCATGGGCTTCGGCATGGCGGCCGTCGTCGGCATCCCCGTCGGCTTCATGATAGGCCGCTTCAATTTCCTGAGCCGCATGTTCAACCCGCTGATCAGCCTGCTGCGCCCGGTCTCGCCGCTGGCCTGGCTGCCGATAGGGCTGCTGGTCTTCAAGGGCGCCAACCCGGCCGCCATCTGGACCATCTTCATCTGCTCGATCTGGCCCATGATCATCAACACCGCCGTCGGCGTGCAGCGCGTGCCGCAGGACTACATGAACGTGGCGCGCGTGCTCAATCTCAGCGAATGGAAGATCGTCACCAAGATCCTCTTCCCCGCCGTGCTGCCCTACATGCTGACCGGCGTGCGCCTGGCCGTGGGCACCGCCTGGCTGGTGATCGTCGCGGCCGAGATGCTGACCGGCGGCGTCGGCATCGGCTTCTGGGTCTGGGACGAGTGGAACAACCTCAACGTCAAGAACATCATCATCGCGATCTTCGTGATCGGCATCGTCGGCCTGGTGCTGGAGTTCGCGCTGATCAAGCTGGCCACGGCCTTCACCTTCGAAGAAGTCAAGAACTAAGCCCCCAGGAGCCCCGCCATGACATCCTTCACCACCAAGTACATCGAAATCCAGGGCGTCGAGCAGACCTTCAAGACCCGCAAGGGGCCGTTCCGCGCGCTGCAGAACATCAACCTGACGGTCGCCAAGGGCGAGTTCGTCGCGCTGATTGGCCACTCGGGCTGCGGCAAGTCCACCCTGCTGAACCTGATCGCCGGACTGACGACGCCCACCGAGGGCAGCCTGCTGTGCGCCAACCGCGAAATCGCCGGGCCCGGCCCGGAGCGCGCCGTGGTGTTCCAGAACCACTCGCTGCTGCCCTGGCTGACCTGCTTTGAAAACGTCTACCTGGCCGTCGAGCGCGTGTTCTCAGCCACCGAAAGCAAGGCCCGGCTCTTGGCCCGCACCGACGCGGCGCTGGCCATGGTCGGGCTGAGCGCGGCGGCACAAAAGCGCCCCGGCGAAATCTCGGGCGGCATGAAGCAGCGTGTCGGCATCGCGCGCGCGCTGTCCATGGAACCCAAGGTGCTGCTGCTCGACGAACCCTTCGGCGCGCTGGACGCGCTGACCCGCGCCAAGCTGCAGGACGAGCTGCTGCAGATCGTTGCCACCACGCAAAGCACGGTGGTCATGGTGACCCACGACGTCGATGAGGCGGTGCTGCTGTCCGACCGCATCGTGATGATGACCAACGGCCCCTCGGCCACGATCGGCGAGGTGCTGCAGGTCGAGTTGCCGCGGCCCCGCTCGCGCGTGGCGCTGGCCGAGGACATCCGCTACCTGGGTTACCGCAAGGCCGTAATCGATTTTCTCTATACGCGCCAGGGCCACGTCGAAAAAGCGGCCTGAGGCAGGGCCGCCGAGGGGCCGGAAAACCGGCAGGCGGCCGCATCGCAAGAAAACGGGATAAACCGTTCCGCAAGTTCGCACAAGGGAGGTTTGCTATGTCTGCAGTTTTGCCAGTCCAAGGCGCCGACAGGATCGCGGCCGCCCGGCCCACACGCAAAGCCGGCCCGGGCCTGTTCGGCAAGTACCGCGAAATCATCATCGCGGTGGCCTTCTTTCTCCTGTTCGACCTCGGGGTGCTGGTGTTGAATTTCTACACCTCGTTCAAGATCGACCAGGACACCGTGACCATCAACCTGTCGGGCCGCCAGCGTTATGTGTCGCAGCGCGTCGCGCGCACCCTGCTGGAGCTTGACGCCATGCGCGCCGCCGGGCTTTTCTACAAGCCCGAAACCCTGGCGGAGCTGCGCTCGGGCGCCAAGATATTCCAGATCTCTCAGGTCGCTTTTCGCGAAGGCGGAACGATTCCCGGCGGCGACGGCAAGCCCGTCTACCTGCACCCCGTGACATCCAGCCGCGGCCGCGAGCTTGAAGACAAGGTGGAAGTCCTTTGGAAACCCTACTTCGCCCTGCTCCAGCCCTTGCTGAGCGGCGACAACTTCACGCAGCAGGAACTGGCCGCCGCGCTGGCCTACAGCCAGGCCCACAACAGCGAGCTGCTCAGCGCGGCCAACGACTTCGTGACCGAAACACAGCAGATAGGCGCGTCGCGCGCCAGCGTGCTGCGCATGGTGCAAACCGGTGGCATCGTGCTGGCCCTGCTGAATTTCGCCTTCATCCTGTTCAAGTTTTTGCGTCGGCTGAAGACCTCCGACGCCGCGATTGAAGCGGCGACCGAAGAAAACCGCGAAATCCTCGCCAGCGTGCGCGAAGGCCTGTTCCTGCTCACGCCGGGGCACCAGCTGGGCTCACAGCTGTCCCGCTCCACCCACGCGCTGTTCGGCAAAACGCTGGCGCCGGGGCAGAATTTTTTCGAGGTACTGTCCACGATGGTGTCCCTCAAGGCCCTCACCGACGCGCGCGATTATGTGGAGCTGCTGTTCTCCCCTCATGTGAAGGAGCAGCTGGTCCAGGGCATCAACCCGCTTTCGGAAGTGGAGCTCACCGTTGCCAACCGCCTGGGCCAGCAGACGACCCGCTACCTATCCTTCCATTTCAACCGGGTGCAGGACGGCGCCACCGTGCGGCACCTGCTGGTCACCGTGCAGGACATCACGCAAAAGGTCGAACTGCAGGCCAGGCTCGCCGGCGAACGCCAGCGCTCGCAAAAAGAGCTGTCCATGATGCTCAAGGCCTTCGAGACCGAACCGGCCATGATGCGGGCCTTCGTCGAGCGCGCCGAGGCTTCGCTGCTCGAGGTCAACGACCTGCTGCGCAGCACCTCCTCGGCCGCCTCCGAGATCCAGGTGCTCAAGGCGGTGGACGGCGCCTACCGCCGCATCCACGCCTTCAAGGGTGACGCCGCTTCCCTGGGCCTGGAAATCCTGGCCACGCTGGCCCACCAGTTCGAGAGCGAATTGCAAAAACTCAAGGACAGCGGCGCAGCCACCGGTGACGCCCTGCTGGCCCTGCCGCTGCCGCTGGAAGACCTGCTCTCCAAGGTAGGCGCCTTCAAAGCCCTGGGCCAGAGGCGTTCGGGCGAAGGCGCGTCATCCCGGCAAGGCGATTCGCCGCAAGACCTCCATGCCGCGCTCACCCGGCTGGCCACCGAGGTGGCCACGGACTGCGGCAAACGCGTGAAGGCCGATGTGCGCATGGCCGGCGCGCCGGAGATTGCGCCGGCCAAGCTGGGCCTGGTGCGCGAGATCGCCATCCAGCTGCTGCGCAATGCCGTGGTGCACGGCGTGGAAACGCCGGCCGCGCGGCAGGCCGCCGGCAAACCCGCCGAAGGCCAGCTCAGCGTGGCGCTGGGCCCTGACGAAGCCGGCCAATGGCAGCTCACGGTTCGCGACGACGGTGCCGGCCTGAAGGCTGCCGACGTGCGCTGCCGCCTGCTGGAGCTGGGCTGGTACAACGCCGAGCAGTTGCAGAGTTTCAGCGACAAGCAGATCGTCGCGAACATCTTCAAGCCCGGTTTTTCCACCGCCGCCGCGACGTCGCGGCATGCCGGCCGCGGTGTCGGCCTGGACCTGGTGCAGGCCAATGTGCAAAGCCTGGGTGCGCGCCTGCTGCTGTCGAGCACACCCGGCCAGCACACCGAATTCCGGGTCGTGTTTTCCTGAGGCCGCCCCACATGACCAATTTCCAGACATGCCAGACATCCCAACCATCCCCAACCCCGAAGGAGGCTCACCATGCGACTGCTGATTGTTGACGACTCCAACATGATCCGCACCCGCATCTCGCGCGTGGTGCAAAACGGCGGCATCAAGGGCATCGTGCTCGCGGGCCTGGCCAGGAACGGCAACGAGGCCGTGCGGCTGGCCCGGGCAACCCGGCCCGAAGTCGTCACCATGGACCTGACCATGCCCGAGATGGACGGCATCGAATGCATCTCCGCGCTGCTCAAGCTGGATCCGGCCGTCAAGATACTGGTGGTCAGCGCGCTCAGCGACAAGTCGACGGCCATCCAGGCGCTCAAGCTGGGCGCGCGCGGCTTCGTCGCCAAACCCTTCACCGATGAAGAGCTGCAGATGGCATTGCTCGACATCGCCGACATGCGCTAAGGAGGGCTGCCATGGCCACACTCAACGAAAACGACCTCAAGCTGTTTGTCGACTCGATCCGGCATTACCTGAAAGTCACCACCCGGCAGGAGCCGCAAATCACCTCGGCCTACCTCGGCTCGGGCGATATCGAGGGTTTTGAATTCAACGGCATCGTGGCCTTTTCGGGCAGCCACAACGGCCATGTGATGGTCTCCATGCCGGGCAAGCTGGTGCGTGAAATTTTGCTGCTGCAGCATGAAACCGACCTCAGCGACGGCAACCTGCTGGACGCTGTGGGCGAGATCGCCAACACGCTGGCCGGCAATGCGCGCAAGGCCCTGGGTTCCGAACTGCAGATTTCGGTGCCCGTCAAGATGCAGGGCACCCAGGGCATGAAGGCCCGGGTGCGCACCCGCCCCTATGTCATCACGCTGCGCTGGAACCACTATTCGGCCATGGTCTGCGTCGACATGGACCGCAAAAACTGAGCTGAGCCCCCGCCGAGGTGCACGTATTTTGTGCGGCGCACCAAAAGAAACCGGCAAACGGGCTGAAACCGCGCCGTGAGGGTGCGTTTTGCACGCCCCAAGGTGGCACGCTTTTCGCACTGATTCTGTGAGTCAACCATCTCACAGAAAGAGTTTGCACCATGGCGGGGTTCCGTAATTTTCTCAAGGCCGGTCACGCACCCACGCTGGGCGCGGCGTTTTTTTACTTCGCCTTCTCGTGTTGCATCTGGGTCATGAACGGGGCCATGGCACCCTTCATCTCGGAAACCTACAACCTTTCGCCCACCCAGAAGGGCGTGATGCTCTCGGTGCCCATCTTCGCCGGCGCGCTGATGCGCTTTCCGCTGGGCGTGCTGGCCCAGTACATAGGCCGCAAGAATGCCACGCTGGTGGAAATGGGCCTGATCATGGTGGCCCTGCTGTTCGGCTACTTTGTGGTCGACTCCTACAGCAGCCTGCTGGCCATGGGCGTGCTGCTGGGCATTGCCGGCGCCAGCTTCGGTGTCGCGCTGAGCCTGGGTTCGGGCTCCTTTCCGCCGCGCTACAAGGGTTTGGCCATGGGCCTGGTCGGCGCCGGCAACGTGGGCACCGCCGTCTCGGTGCTGGTGGCGCCCGCGCTGGCCCAGCGCTTTGGCTGGCAGTCGGTCTACGGCATTGCCGCTGTGGCCATGCTGTTGCCCATGATCGCGATGATTCTTTTTGCCAAAGAGCCCGACGACGTGGACAGCCACGCCACGCTGCGTGAGCACGTCGCCTGCCTGTTCGAGAAAGACGGCTGGGCCTTCAGCCTGATCTACGCCGTGAGTTTCGGCGGCTTCATCGGCCTGGCCACGTTTTTGCCCTCCTACTACTACGACCAGTTCGGCGTCAGCAAGGTGCAGGCGGGCCAGCTGTCCATGCTGGCGGCCTTCATGGGCGCGGCGCTGCGCATCTTCGGCGGCTGGATTTCCGACCGCTGGGGCGGCGTCAACACCCTGAGCGTGGTGCTGCTCACCATCGCCGGCACGCTGATCGCCTGCGGCCTGGCCGGCGGCTCCCTGGCCGGCACGACGCTGCTGGTGATGCTGTGCTTTGCCGCCCTGGGCGCAGGCAACGGCGCCCTCTTCCAGCTCGTACCCCTGCGCTGGCCCCTGGCCACCGCGGTCGCCGGCTCCATGATCGGCGAGATAGGCGCCCTGGGCGGCGGCCTGGTACCCAACGCCATGGGCATCTCCAAACAATATGCCGGGACCTATATGTGGGGGTTCTTCTTTTTTGCGGCTTTGGCTTTGGGGATGTTGGTGATGCTTCGGGTTATGCAGATTCGGTGGACGCGGACATGGGCTGAAAAGGGGGGTCGTGCTCGCGGCGCGTGAGAGGGCCGGTTCTTGCTCCGGCTTGTGCGCTTCCTGCTGAGAGCTGCTGGCCGGGGTTGCCCGGCGGCAACTCACTTTTCTTTGCTTCGCCAAAGAAAAGTAAGCAAAAGAAAAGGCGACCCTGGTTGCTGCGTCCCTCCGCTTCGCTACGGGCAACCTGCGGTGCTCGGTCCAGCCGGGGTCTGGCTAAACTCGCTACGCTCAGACAACGCCAGCCCTTATCCGTCTGGCCCTCCGCTCCTCGGCGCATACACAAGGGGTGGGAGAAAAAATACCAACACCAAAAACCACAAGGACACGCCATGGCGTGTCCTTGTTTGTATTGGTATTGGTTTTCTTGTATTCGGACTTCCCCGTCCTGGCTGGGCCGAGCAGCGCAGACGGAGGAGGGATAAGGGCTGGCGTTGTTTGAGCGAAGCGCAGCGTAGCGAGTTTAGCCAGACCCCCTCCGCAGTCGAGCAGCGCAGGTTGCCCGCAGCGCAGCGGAGGGACCCAGACTGCGGGTCGCCTTTCTTTTGGGTACTTTTGGTGTTTGCGTAACTTCGCTGCGCGAAGTGAGCAAACCCCGCGCGCGTAGCGCGCCTTTGGCGAACAAAGAAAACCCGCTTTGCGGGTTTCGATAAAAGTGCCTCGCCCGCCGGGGGGAGACCCGGCCAGCCGCACTCAGCAGAGGAAGGAGGAGGATGAAGAGGACGAGCGCGCCTGCCGGAGCAAGACCCGGCCCCCTTACCGAGGCAAAAACAAAACCCAATAAATCAACAAAACATTCACCACCACACTAATCCCCAACAACAACTTCCACAGCATCACCGGATCCCGCTCAATCAAGGGCGTCCCCTGCGGCGCAGTCAGCGGGCGCGAAGCACCCCGCTCCAGCGCCAGCAGCAGCTCTTCGGCAGTTTCAAAACGGCGGCGCTTGTCGCGGGACACGGCCTTGAGCACCACGTGGTCCAGCCAGATCGGCACTTCGGGATTGATGCGGCTGGGCGCCACCGGGTCTCGGTAGTAGCGGCCGGCCTGGTAAGGCAGCACCTCGCCGTAGGGCAGCCTGGCGGTCAGCAGCTGGTACAGGGTGACGCCCAGCGCGAACAGGTCGCTTTGCGCGTCGGGCAATTCCTCGGGCCCGTCGCTGCCTGTGGCGCTGAAGCCCCATTGTTCGGGATTGATGAAGCTGGGGGTGCCGGCGTGCAGCTTGCGCATGGCTTCGGGCTCGCGCCCGCTGAGGGCCACGCCAAGGTCCAGCAGGCGCAGCACGCCGTCTTCACCCTGGTGCAGGTTGGCGGGCTTGACGTCGCGGTGGATCACGCACTGGCGGTGCAGCCGGCCCAGCGCGCGCGCCGCCTGGGTGGCCGCGCCCAGCACCTGTTCCACGCTGAATTTGTGGCCGCGTTCCAGCAGCTGCTGCAGCGTCTCGCCGCTGTGCCAGTCGTACAGCAGGTAAAAAGCGCTGCGCTCATGGCCGGCCGGCGGGCTTTCGTGAAGCCTGACCAGATGCCCCGCCGCCGGGCCCGACTGCATGCGCAGGGCCAGCCAGGCCTCGTGCGCCAGCATGGCGCGCTCCTCGCCATCGTGGGACCTCGCGGGGTTCAGCGCCTTGAGGGCGTACAGAACACGCGTGGCCGGGTCGCGCACCTGGTACAGCACATGGATTTCGTTGTCGGCCACTTTTGCGGTCACCACCAGGCCGTCGATCACATCGCCGACCTTGAGCCTGGGCGGCACCGGCAGGGTCTGGGCAATGCGGCTCACGTCCTGCAGGGTGGCGTCCAGCAGGCCGCGCACGCGCACCACGACGGCCGTCAGGTTGTCGTTGCTGCCGGCGGCCAGGGCGGCGTCGACCAGTCCCTGGCTGGCCAGTTGGGAGCCGCCCGCTTCCTGCAGGCCGGCAAAATCCCGCAGCCGCGCATCGCGCAGCACGCCGTGCACGCCGTCGGTGACGAGCACAAACACGTCGCCCACCTGCAGGTCGCCCTGCATGTAGTCGACCACCACATGGTCTTCAGCGCCCACCGAGCGCAGCAGCTGGTGCCTGAAGTCGGGATGGTTGACCGCATGGTCGTGCGTGAGCTGCTGCAAAGTGCCGCCGCGCAGCAGATAAGCCCGTGAATCGCCCACATGCGCCAGGGTGTAGGACTGCCCGCGCAGCACCAGCGCCGTGAGGGTGGTCAGGCCCACGGCCGGCCGGCGCCGGCGGTTGATGCCGGCCAGCCAGGCGTTCTGCGCGCCGATGATGCGGTCCAGCGCCACCGTGGTGTCCCAGGTTTCGGGCGTGCCGTAGTAGTCGCGGACCAGGCTGGTGACCGTGGTTTGCGCGGCTTCCCGGCCCATGCCGCCGGTGCTCACGCCGTCGGCCACCGCCACGATGGAGCCCATGCCCTCTTGCCCCGGTTCGGGCAGCATGGCCGCGCAGAAGTCCTCGTTGCTGTTTTTGCGGCCCGCCAGCGTGGCGAAGCCAATGTCCAGATCAAATGCCATGCACCAATGTAAGCAAGTTCAATGCCCGATATTGGTGCATTGCAGCAATGCACTGCGCCAGGGCTTAGCCCACCAGCATCTGCATGCTGCGCTCGTACTGCACCGAGAGCTGCTCAAACACGTCCAGCAGGTCTTCGCTGGCGGTGGCCAGGCCTTCCAGGCGCTTGGCATCCTTGCCCTTGGCGATGCCCGCGGCGCCAGTGCGCATCTGTGCCCAGCCTGCGGCGGCCTTGTCCAGGGACTCGCGGATCTCTCTGCTGGTCAGCGGAATGTCGTTGAGGTATTGCAGCGCCTTCTCAAAAGCCGCCTGCGACTCGGCCATGCCCACTTCACTGCGCTGCGAGGCCGTGCCGCCCAGGACTTGCAGCAAGGCGTATTTCGCGAAGCGCTGGCTCAGCATGCGCTGGCGGCCGGCCAGGTTGAGCATCTGCAGCGGCGGCATGGCACCGGCGCTTTCGAGGATGGCGGTCATGCGCTCGGCTTCCTGCAGCAGCAGCTCGGCGAGCTCGTCCAGGTGCGCCATCTCGCCGGCCGCCCGGTTTTCCTCCAGGGCGGGCTTCAGGCGCGCCCAGGTCAGGCTCACCTGCCCCAGCAGGTCGCCAAACGTGGGCTTGGACAGGCTTTTGCCGAGGGCGGCAATGTTGGCGTCTATGCGCTGCACCGACTCCGCGAGCAGCTGCGCCACGCGCCCGGGCTGCACGCCCGCCAGCCGCAGCAGCGCCAGCTTGACCAGGCGCTGCGACAGCATGCGCAGCTGGCCCGAGCGGTTGACGTCTTCGGCGAAACGGGCTGAATGGATGATGTGCTGCGACACCTGGCCCAGGCGCTGGTTGGTGTGCATGGAGGCAGTGCGCAGAATCTGGAAGGCGTCGTCGTCGGACATCTGGCGGGCGCGCATCAGGATGCCCTTGGCGCGGTCCACCACCTTGCGCTCTTCCAGGCGGCCGGCAATGTCCCGCATCTCGCCCTGCAGGGCCTGCTCGCGCCTGAAGCGGGCCTGGGCCAGGTGGATCAGCGGCCGCAGGCGCTGTGGGCTGTAGCCGTTGACCACATAGGCATGGACCCCGACCTCGGTGGCGCGTGTGATTTTTTCCGCATCGCTGTCGCTGGTGAACACCAGGACGGGGCAAGGCGCGGTCTCGCCGACCACCTGCAAGAGCTTGAACAAGGCCTCATCGGGCAGCGCATCGTGGCAAACCAGCACGTCGGGCGCCTGCCGCAGTGCCTCCTGCACCAGTTTGCTGCGCTCGTGGAGCACCCCCAGGACCTGGATGCCGGCCGCCTCAAGGTCGGAGACCAGCGGGTTGGCACCGGCGGGGCCGTTCAGGTTTACCAATGCGGAAGTCATACAAATCAATAGCTTGGGAGGGAAATAAGGCTGGCAAGGATGCAAGTCGCGCGCCACGCGCCGGCTGCGGATTCCGGGCGCGGCTTGCAGGCCAATGATATGGCACAAGTTTTGCATTAGCTATCGCGGGCGTAACGACGCGCCCGACCTTAGCGAATGCACTGCGGGTCCTGCGCACAACGACGTGCGTAATGGTGTGCCTCATACCGGGTCAACGACCCGGATCCCTGTTGACCGGGAGAGAGCATCATGAATTTCATCCTGTTTCCGGCAAGCCAGACCGGCTTGCACCCCCTGACAAGCCGCGTGGACGCGTGCATGCGCGACCTGCGCGGCACGGCCGTGGCATGACGTTTGCACCTAGACACATTGAATCCCCTGGAGTAGCCCCATGAAAAAATCAAAACTGGTAATGGTCGGAAACGGCATGGCCGGCGTGCGCACCCTGGAAGAACTGATCAAGGTCGCGCCCGACCTGTACGACATCACGGTCTTCGGCGCCGAGCCCCATCCCAACTACAACCGCATCCTGCTGTCGCCCGTGCTGGCCGGGGAGCAGACGCTGGATGAGATCGTGCTGAACTCCTGGGACTGGTACAAGGACAACCACATCACGCTGCATGCCGGCAAAAAAGTGGTGGAAGTCGACCGCGTCAAGCGCATCGTGCGCGCCGAGGACGGCACCGAAGAGGAATACGACCGCCTGCTGATGTGCACCGGCTCCAACCCCTTCATCCTGCCGGTGCCGGGCAAGGACTTGGCAGGCGTGATCGCCTACCGCGACATCGCCGACACCAACGCAATGATCGAAGCCTCCGAGAAATACAAGAAGGCAGTCGTCATCGGCGGCGGCCTGCTGGGCCTGGAAGCGGCCAACGGCCTGATGCTGCGCGGCATGGAAGTCACCGTGGTGCACGTCATGCCCTGGCTGATGGAGCGGCAGCTCGACGACGTGGCGGGCAAGCTGCTGCAGAAATCGCTGGAAGACCGCGGCCTCAAGTTCCTGATCGGCGCGCAGACCCAGGAGCTCACCGGCAACGAAGAAGGCCGCGTGAAGTCCATCAAGTTCAAGGACGGCAGCGAAGTGGCCACCGACCTCGTGGTCATGGCGGTGGGCATACGCCCCAACACCCAGCTGGCCGAATCCATGCGCCTGCACTGCAACAAGGGCATCGTCGTCAACGACACCATGCAGACTGTCACCGACGCGCGCATCTACTCGGTGGGCGAATGCGCGGCGCACCGCGGCATCGCCTACGGCCTGGTGGCGCCGCTGTTTGAACAGGCCAAGGTGGCGGCCAACCACCTGGCGCAGTTCGGCATAGGCCGCTATTCGGGCTCGCTGACCTCCACCAAGCTCAAGGTCACGGGCATAGACCTGTTCAGCGCCGGCGAGTTCATGGGCAGCGACGGCGCCGAGGAAATCGTGATGAGCGACCCCTTCGGCGGCGTCTACAAAAAGCTGGTGATCAAGGACGACAAGCTGGTCGGCGCCTGCCTCTATGGCGACACGGTGGACGGCAGCTACTACTTCAAGCTGCTGCGCGACGGCCGCAGCGTGGCCGACATCCGCGACAAGCTGATCTTCGGCGAGTCCAATCTCGGCGACACAGGCCATGAAGGCCACAACAAGGCCGCCACCATGCCCGACGACGCCGAGGTCTGCGGCTGCAACGGCGTCAACAAGGGCACCATCTGCAAGGCCATCAAGGAAAAGGGCCTGTTCACGCTCGACGAGGTGAAGAAGCACACCAAGGCCAGCGCCTCCTGCGGCTCCTGCACCGGCCTGGTCGAGCAGATCCTGATGTTCACGGCCGGCGGCGACTACTCGGCCACGCCCAAACTCAAGGCCATGTGCGGCTGCACCGACCACGGCCACCAGGCGGTGCGTGATGCGATACGCGCCAACAAGCTGCTGACGATCTCCGAGGTCTACAAGTTCATGGAATGGAAGACGCCCAACGGCTGCGCCAGCTGCCGCCCGGCCGTCAACTACTACGTGACCAGCACCTGGCCCAAGGAGGCGAAGGACGACCCGCAAAGCCGCTTCATCAACGAACGCAGCCACGCCAACATCCAGAAGGACGGCACCTACAGCGTCATCCCGCGCATGTGGGGCGGCGAGACCACGGCCAGCGAACTGCGCCGCATCGCCGACGCGGTGGACAAGTACAAGATACCGACCGTCAAGGTCACCGGCGGCCAACGCATCGATTTGCTGGGCGTGAAAAAAGAGGACCTGCAAAACGTCTGGAAGGACATCGGCATGCCCTCCGGCCACGCCTATGCCAAGGCCCTGCGCACGGTGAAGACCTGCGTGGGCAGCGAATGGTGCCGCATGGGCACCCAGGACAGCACCCAGATGGGCAAGGACCTGGAGCGCGCGATGTGGCGCATGTACGCGCCGCACAAGGTGAAATTCGCCGTCAGCGGCTGCCCGCGCAACTGCGCCGAGGCCGGCATCAAGGACGTCGGCATCATAGGCGTCGATTCGGGCTGGGAGATGTACATCGCCGGCAACGGCGGCATCAAGACGGAAGTGGCCCACTTCTTCACCAAGCTCAAGACCGCCGAGGAAGTGCTGGAATACACCGGCGCCTTCTGCGAGCTCTACCGCCAGGAAGGCTGGTACCTGGAGCGCACGGTGCACTACGTGAACCGCGTGGGCCTGGATTACGTCAAAAAGCGCATCCTGGAAGACCACGAAGGCCGCAAGGCGCTGTGGGAACGCCTGCAGTTCGCGCTCGACGGCGAGCCCGATCCCTGGTTCGACTTCAAGGAAGCCGCGGTCGACACCCGGCAGTTTGAAAAACTCACGCCCGCCTGAATTGAGAGATCACTATGTCTGAATGGAAAAAAATCTGCCTGGTCACCGACATCCCGGTGCTGGGTTCGCGCCGCGTGGCGCGTGAGCGCGGCATCGACGTCGCGGTGTTCCGCAACGATGAAGACGGCGTGTTCGCACTGCTGGACCGCTGCCCGCACAAGGGCGGCCCGCTGAGCCAGGGCATTGTGTTCGGCACCAGCGTGGCCTGCCCGCTGCACAACTGGACCATAGACCTGGAAGGCGGCTGCGCCAAGGCGCCCGACGAAGGCTGCACGCAGAAATTCAGCGTGCGCGTCGAGGACGGCGCCGTGCACCTCGATGCCACCGAACTGGCGACGCTGGCACTGGACTTGCAACCCGTGGTGGCCGGCCCCGCGGCCAAAGAACTGACCAACGCCTGAACGCCCCAATGACCCTTGTTGATGCAGGATTGAAGGAAACCCGCTCGACCTGCCCTTACTGCGGCGTGGGATGCGGGGTGGTGATCGAATCGCAAGGCAACCAGATCACGGGAGTCAGGGGCGACCCCGACCACCCGGCCAACTTCGGCCGGCTCTGCACCAAGGGCTCGACGCTGGCGCTGACGGCTTCGGCCGCCGTCACGCGGCAAACGCGGCTGCTGCAGCCCTTGCGGCGCGAGCACCGCCATGAAGCGGCCAAGCCGGTGTCCTGGGACAGCGCGCTGGGTTTTGCCAGCGAAAGTTTTGCGCAGATCATCCGCGACCACGGCCCCGACGCGGTGGGCTTCTACATCTCAGGCCAGCTGCTGACCGAGGACTATTACGTCTTCAACAAGCTGGCCAAGGGCCTGATAGGCACCAACAACGTAGACACCAATTCGCGCCTGTGCATGAGCAGCGCGGTGGCCGGCTACAAGCAGACGCTGGGCGCCGACGCGCCGCCCGCCTGCTACGACGACGTGAACCATGCGCAGTGCATCTTCATCGTCGGCAGCAACACGGCCTATGCGCACCCCATCCTGTTCCGGCGCATCGAGGACGCCAAGGCCGCCAACCCGGCGCTCAAGATCATTTTTTGCGATCCGCGCCGCACCGACACGGCCGAGATCGCCGACCTCTACCTGCCGATACAGCCGGGCACCGACGTGTCGCTCTTCAACGGCATGCTGCACATCATGCTGTGGGAGGGCTGGACCGACGCGGCCTACATCGCCGCGCACACCACGGGCTTTGACGCGCTCAAGGCCACGGTGCGCGACTACACGCCCGACCTGGTGGCCGAGACCTGCGGCATCAAAAAGGAAGACCTGCTCGCCGCAGCGAAACTCTTCGCCACCTCGGCCGCCACGCTGAGCCTGTATTGCCAGGGCCTGAACCAGTCCAGCAGCGGCACGGCCAAGAACGCCGCCCTGATCAACCTGCACCTGGCCACCGGCCAGATCGGCAAGCCCGGCGCCGGGCCGTTTTCGCTGACGGGCCAGCCCAATGCCATGGGCGGGCGCGAGGTGGGCGGCCTGGCCAATTTGCTGAGCGCGCACCGCGACCTGGCCAACCCCGCACACCGCGCGGAAATCGCGGCCCTGTGGGGCGTGCCCTCGGTGCCGGAGAAACCCGGCAAGACCGCCGTCGAGATGTTCCAGGCCGCCGCCGACGGCGAGATCAAGGCTTTGTGGATTGCCTGCACCAACCCGGCCCAGTCCATGCCCGACCAGGCCACGGTGCGCCGCGCGCTGGAGCGCGCCGAACTGGTCATCGTGCAGGAAGCCTTTGCCACCACCTCGAGCTGCGACTATGCCGACCTGCTGCTGCCGGCTACCACCTGGGGCGAAAAAACCGGCACGGTGACCAACAGCGAGCGCCGCATCAGCCGCGTGCGCCCGGCCGTGGCCGCGCCCGGCGAAACGCGCCATGACTGGGCCATCGTGGTGGACTTCGCGCAGCGGCTGGAAAAACTGCTGAAGGCGGGCGACCAGGCATCCACCTCCGAGGCAGCCATACCTAAGGGTCCCCCCTCCCTCCCCCGGACTACCCTCTTCCCCTACCCCCTGGGCGACGCCGCCCTGGGCGCGGAAGTCATCTGGAACGAGCACCGCGAATCCACACGCGGCCGCGACCTGGACATCACCGGCCTGAGCTACGAACTGCTCGAAGAAGCGCCGCGGCAGTGGCCCTTCAAGCCCGGCGACAGCGCGGGCAAGGCCCGGCTCTATGAAGACGGCGTATTCCCCACCGCCGACGGCAAGGCGCGTTTTGCCAACACCGTCTACAAGCCGGTGGCCGAGCCGCGCGAGTCGCGCTTCCCGTTTTCGCTGACCACCGGCCGGCTGCGCGACCAGTGGCACGGCATGAGCCGCACCGGCACCCTGGGCCGGCTGTTCGGCCACGTGGCCGAGCCGTCCGTGCAGATGAATGCCCAGGACATGGCGCGCCGCCTGCTGAAAGACGGCGACCTGGTCTACGTGACATCCAAGCGCGGCTCCATCGTCGTGCCGCTGCAGGCCTCGCCCGAGGTGGCGGTGAGCCAGGCCTTTATCGCCATGCACTGGGGCGAGGAATACCTGAGCGGGCAGTCCACCAGCGGCGCCACGCTGGCCGGCGTCAACGCGATCACCACCTCGGCCTACTGCCCGAGCTCCAAGCAGCCCGAACTCAAACATGCCGCGGTCAAGATCCTCAAGGCCGACATGCCCTGGACGCTGCTGGCCATGGCCTGGCTGCCGGGCGGCGAGGTGCTGGCCGCGCGCGAGCAGCTCAAGCCGCTGATGGCGGCCTTTCCCTTCACCAGCTGCGTGCCTTTTTCCAACAACACCGCACTGGCCGACCACGGCCGCGAGCGCTCCGGCCTGCTGTTCCGCGCGGCCGGCCACGAAGCCCCGCCCGATGAATTGCTGGCCAGGCTGGAGGCCATCCTCGGCCTGGACGGCGCCGACGTGCTGCGCTACGCCGACCGCAAAAAAGGCCAGCGGCGCACCGTGCGGCTGCTGCGCAAGGGCGAGGCGGCCGAGCTTGCCGGCTTTGTGCTGGCCGGCGACACCAGCGCCCAGGCCTGGATCAAGACCCTGCTGCAGGACGAACTGCCGGCGCAGGCCTACGGCCGGCTGCTGCTGCTGCCCGGCGCCAAGCCGCCGGTGGCGGTGCAGTCGCGCGGCAAGCTGGTCTGCACCTGCCTCAATGTCAGCGACACGGCCATCGACGAACACCTGGCGCTGGTGGCCGGTGGCGGGGGCGGCGGCGGCCACCTGCACACCGACGAAGAGCGGCTGGCTTCGCTGCAGGCGGCGCTCAAATGCGGCACCAATTGCGGCTCCTGCGTGCCCGAACTCAAGCGCCGCGTGCGTTCGGCGCGCAGCGAGGTACAAGCCGCCGCACCACGTACCGTGATCCCGATCCGCCAAGTGGCTTAAGCTCATAACAAGAAGTCATCTGCATTCGCAGACAATCACGCTTATGGGCATTAGCCAATACATCAAGGAAATCGGCCGCGGCAAGGACGGCGCCCGCGCCCTGACGCGCGAGCAGGCCGCCGACCTGCTGGGCCAGGTGCTGGATGGCGCCGTCACCGACCTGGAAATCGGCGGCTTTTGCCTGGCCATGCGTATCAAGGGCGAAACACCCGAAGAAATGGCAGGCTTCCTCGAGGCGCTGCAGCAGCGCCTGGCGCATTTCCCCGCCGGCGAGACCCCCACCGTGGTGCTGCCCAGCTACAACGGTGCGCGCAAGCTGCCCGTGCTCACGCCGCTGCTGGCCCTGCTCCTGGCGCGCGAGGGCGTGCCGGTCCTGGTGCACGGCACGCCCACCGAAACCAGCCGGGTGTTTGCCTCGGAAGTGCTGCAGGCCCTGGGCATCCACGCGCTGGCGGCGGTGCGCAAAATCGGAAGCGGCGAAGCCGTCTTCGCGCCCACCGAGCTGCTGCTGCCGTCGCTGAAGCGCCTGCTCGACGTGCGCCGCGCCGTGGGCCTGCGCAACCCGGCGCACAGCCTGGTCAAGATCATGAGCCCCTGCCTGGGCAAAAGCCTGGTGGTGAGCAGCTACACACACCCGGAATACGCCATCTCGATGGCCCAGACCTTCGAGCTGACAGGCGCGAACGCCATGCTGCTGCGCGGCACCGAGGGCGAAGGCGTGGCCGATGCGCGCCGCATGCCGCAAATGGAGGCTTTCATAGGCGGAAAACGCTCGCTGCTGCAGGAAACCCAGGCCGGCACGCTGGCCACCTTGCCCGAGCTGCCCAGGACGGTGGACGCCGCCGCCACCGCGGCCTATATTCAATCGGTGCTGGCCGGCGACAAACCCGTGCCGCCGTCGATTGCGCGGCAGGTGGAACATATCTTGCACTTGTTGCCCCAAATCAAATGACCACGATGAACCACGGAAAAGTCACCCTCGTAGGCGCCGGCCCCGGCGACCCGGAACTGCTGACCCTCAAGGCCCTGAAGGCGATACAGCGCGCGACCGTGCTGCTGGTGGACGACCTCGTGAGCGACGAGATCGTGGCTTTCGCGCGGCCCGAGGCGCGCATCGTCTACGTGGGCAAACGCGGCGGCTGCAAGTCCACGCCCCAGGCCTTTATTGAAAAACTCATGCTGATGGCCGCCCGCGAGGGCGAGGACGTGGTGCGGCTCAAGGGTGGCGACCCCTTTATCTTCGGCCGCGGCGGCGAAGAGGTCGAGCACCTGCGCGAGGCCGGCATTGAGGTGGAAGTCGTCAACGGCATCACCGCGGGCCTGGCCGCCGTCACCTCGCTGGGCGTGCCGCTCACGCACCGCCACCATGCGCACGGCGTGGTCTTCGTCACCGGCCATGCCAAGCCCGGCGACAGCGGCACCGACTGGAAGGCCCTGGCCGCCACCGCGCACAGCGCACGCCTCACGCTGGTGATTTACATGGGCGTCAGCGGCGCCGAGCGCATCCAGGACGAACTGATGTCTGGCCTGCCGGCCGCCACGCCGGTCGCCGTGGTCCAGAGTGCCTCGCTGGCGGCGCAGCGCCACATCACCACCACGCTGGGCCAGCTGGCAAGCGCGATACGCGAGGCCGGCATGGCCAGCCCCTCGATCATCGTCGTGGGCGATGTGATCAGCGGCGTGGCCCTCGCGGCCGCGCACCCCGAAGCCGTACGCGCGGCCTGAAGCCGCGCCGGTGTCACGGCGCTGTCACGCAAGCGCCCTAAGCTCCCGGTCTTTCGACTGGAGCAAAGATGTCCCAACGTTTTCTGGCCGGCGCGCTGCTGGCGCTCGGCATGGCCTGCGCGCAGGCGCAAAGTTTTTCATTCGGCCTGTGGGGCGACATGCCCTACCAAAAAGCCGGCGACGACCCGAAAATTCCCGCGCTGCTCAAAAGCATCAACCAGTCGGACATCGCCTTCTCGATCTACGACGGCGACATCAAGAACGGCAGCTCCAAATGCACCGAGGACATTTATGCCTCGGCGCTGGCCATGTTCGGCGAGCTGAAAAAGCCCGTGGTCTACGTGCCCGGCGACAACGAATGGACGGACTGCCACCGCCTCAACAACGGCGGCTACGACGCCCTGGAGCGCCTGGCCTACCTGCGCAAGACCATGTTTCCCACTACCCGCAGCCTGGGCAAACGCAGCATGGCGCTGGTCCACCAGGCCCCGCTGGGCGAAAAATTCGTCGAGAACACCCGGTTTGTCCACCAGGGCATCGTGTTCGCGACGCTGAACGTGCCGGGCAGCAACAACAACAAAATCCTGGACGAAAAAGACTGCACCCAGAAAAGCGCGCGCACCGCGGCCCAGTGCGAGGCCTCCAACGCCGAATACCTGGAGCGCGACGCGGCCAATGTGCGCTGGATGCAGGAGGCCTTCTCCCAGGCAAAGGCCGGCAAGGCGCGCGGCATTGTTCTGGTGATCCAGGCCGACCCGGGCTTTGACTTGCCGGAAACCGAAGGTGTTGACGAAAGCCAGGCGGCTGGGGTCAGCGGCTACCGCAATTTCATCAGCCATGTCATCACTGAAACGGAACAGTTCGCCGGGCAAGTGCTGCTGGTGCACGGCGACACGCACTTCTTCAAGGTCGACAAGCCGCTCTACAGCCCCACCAGGCTGCTGGCCAACCTCACGCGCCTGCAGACCTTTGGCAGCCCGTTGATCCACTGGGTGCGCGTCAGCGTGGAGCCCAAAAACCCCAATGTGTTCACGGTCCAGCCCGTCATCGTGAAACAGTGACAAGGCCGCGGGACGGCCGGCGAGGGCCGGCGCCCCGAATCCGGCGTGCGCGGCTACACTCCCGATGTCAAAAACAACAGCAGAGGGAAAGACGCGATGCTAGACAAACTCAACGAACTGACGGAAAGCCACGGCGAACTGCGCCCCGGCAGCGGCATCATGAGCGGCGTGATCGCGCTGAGCCTGGGCGTGCTGTGCTTTCTGGGCGTGCTGGCTTTTCACTTCCCCGAATACCTGACCACGCCCGAGCTGCGCAAAAGCTACAACGTCGACGTGATCCGCATCGTGATGTTCATCTCGCTGGTGATTGCCGGCGGCATCTCGCTGGTCAACATCATCTTCAACCGCTCGCGCTGGCTGGCCGGCGCGGCCTTCTTGCTGGTCGCGGCCACGGCGCTGCTGGGCGGCCATAAGGTGCCGGTGAACGATTTCGCGGACAACACGCCCTACATCGGCCTGGACTGGTTCATCCTGGACCTGCTGGGTTCCTCGCTGATCTTCATCTTCATTGAAAAGCTGTTCGCGCTGCGCAAGGACCAGCCGGTGTTCCGCGCCGAATGGCAGACCGACCTCCACCACTTCATCGTCAACCACATGATCGTGGGCTTTGTGCTGCTGGCCACCAACCTGCTGGTGCACAAGTTCTTCGGCTGGGCCGCCAACGACGGCATACGCGGCTGGGTGCAGGGCCTGCCCTTCTGGGCCGGGGTGCTGCTGATCGTGCTGGTGGCCGACCTGGTGCAGTATTGGACGCACCGGGCCTACCACGAGGTGCCCGTGCTGTGGCGCCTGCATGCGGTGCACCACAGCGCCAAAAGCATGGACTGGCTGGCCGGTTCGCGCCAGCACATCCTGGAACTGCTGCTGACCCGCACGCTGATCCTGGCGCCCATTTATGTGCTGGGCTTTTCCAAGGAAGTCATAGACGCCTACATCGTGATCGTCGGCTTCCAGGCGGTGTTCAACCATGCCAATGTGAGCGTGCGCCTGGGCCCGCTGCGCTACCTGATCGTCACGCCCAACTTCCACCACTGGCACCACAGCCAGGACCAGGAAGCACTGGACCGCAACTACTCGGCGCACTACGCCTTCATCGACTACCTGTTCGGCACCGCCGTCAAAAGCACCAAGCTCTGGCCCGAGCGCTACGGCGTGCTGGGCGACTATGTGCCCAACGGCTTCCTGAAACAGCTCAAGTTCCCCTTCACCTGGAAACCCTGAGGCTTCGCTGCCACGGGCTCCTGGCGCAGGGCGCCAGGAGCCGGGACCACTAGAGCAGGTAGGGCCGTTCGGTGGTAAACAACGCACGCTTGGCATAGTCGCGCCAAGGGGCCGGCGCGGCCTTGCCCATCACGATGGCGCCCATAACGTAAGCCTGTCCCTTGAGCCCGGGCCAGATAAATTGCACCGCCTCCTCGGCTTTTTTGACATCGCGGCCGTTTTCGAGCGCATCGATGAAGCGCAGCATGGCCGCGCCCTGCTCGGAAGGCAGTTGCCTGACAAGCTGAAGCAGGTCCGCCGTCTTGCGCTTATGCCTGATCGCCAGGCCCACAGCACTCCACAAGGATTCCTGGTCTATGCCTTCGGTCGCGGGCAAAGCCAGGCTGCGCTGAACCAGGTCGTCAGGCGCGCCGTCGGACGCTGCCATGAAACGCAGCATGCGGGAATAGCCCTGTCCGCCGTTGCCCATTGCCGCGCGGGCAACATCGATATGGCCCAGCGCCAGTTCCGAATAAAAAAGGTCCTGGCCCTGCAGCTTTGCTCCGTTGGGCTTATCAAGCGCCAGAATCATGCGCAATCCCTCGGAACGAGGCGCCAGGTCGCCAAGGCCGGCGTTCTCGCCCGACTGCAGCCTGCGCACGCGGGCAAGCTCCAGCGCACTCCGGTCGGCCAGCGGCGCAAACTTCAGCGCTGCGCCAAATGCGTGCTCGGCGGCGAGCCACTGCCCGGCTGCCGACAATGAAAAGCCCGAGGCGTAACCAAACCAGGGATTGGCAGGCGCCTCCCTGTGCCCGGCAACAAACGCCGCATCGCGCGGTGGCCCGTCGGGCATACAGCGCACCAGCAGGTACTTCAGGTCTGCATTGGCGGGATGCTGCGCGGCCAGTTGCCGATCGCGTTCGCACGCCGCGGTCGGCTTGCCGGACGGCGGCACGTCCTGCTCCACGCGCAGCACCGCCATGTCCAGCGGGTCGGCGGCCAGGCGCTGGCGGAAAATTTCCTCCCCTTCGGGATATGCCGCCGCCAGACCCAGCCAGTCGAGCAGATTTGCCGACCCCGCCGCGTCCCAGCGGGCATGCATCAGGATCACCGTCTTGCGCGCGTTTGCATCAGTCGTGAGGCCAAGGTTCTCACGCATCGACCGTGTCGAGGCGGACGTCAGAACACTGCGGGTTCCACCCTTGCCCTTTGTGGATATCTGCTCAGGCGGTTTTTCAAGGATGGCATCCACACGCGTCTGCAGCCACCGCGGCGCACCCAGCGGCCGTTCAGGAATTTGCGCGGCGCTGCCGTAGGATGCCGTCCACTCCAGCAAAGGCGACGCCGAAGCCACGTTGTACACATACTCGGTGCCGATGGCATCGGCCTTCGCTTCGAAGGATTCGATGGGTACCCCTTCCGCGGTCCTGGCTGAAATCGCCAGAGGCTGGTCGGCCGGCACGGACAACCGGCTCTTCTGCCCCGGCTGGAGATTCACCTTTTCACCGCCTAGCTGTGCCACCACGGTGCGGTCCAGGCCATTGAACACGGTGACGGAAGCGTTGCCGAAACTGCCGTCCAGGCCCATCAAACCGACGATGATGCCGCCGGCGGCCGCAAAACGCACCGCTCCGGGAACCCAGCCGTCCGCCGTCTGGAAACGCGACCACCAGTCGAGCTTTTTCTGGCGCGGACGCTCGTCACCGGACAGAAAGGTCTTGTAGTCCAGCGGCACCTGCGCCGCGGCCGGTGCAGCGGGCAGTGATTCGCCTTTGGCGGCCGCATCCACAAGCCGCGCTTCAGTGACAAGAAGCTGGTCCAGCGCGGCGCGCCGCAACCTGGAAAGTGCGCCCACCACCTGGCCGTGCCAGCCATCGATCACATTGAGCCAGCTGGCCAAGTTCTCGGTGCCGGGCGCGCCCAGTCCCCACTCGCCGAGCACCTGCGGCCAGCCAGGCTGGCCCAGCAGTGCCATCGTGCCGGCATCGGGCACCAGTTTTTCGCGGCTGCTGTTCACCTGGGACAGCAGCAGGTAAAGCTGCGCGGCGCTGCCGAGGATGCGATCCACGCCTTTCTGGTTGACCTTGCGCCCGGCGGTCAGCATGGCCACGATGTTGGCCAGGCTGCCATGCGCATCGACAATGTCGGCCTGGACATGCTCGCTGTAATGCAGCAGCGCCAGCAGACCGGACCAGTACGCTTCCCAGCCATTGCCCTGGGCAAACGCCAACGCGCGGGCATGCGAACGGCAAAGGCGATCGTGCGCATCGAGTTCATCTTCGACCAGCGAAATTTCGCGCTCCACGGCTTGCAGGGCGGCCGGCAGCTCCTTGCGCTGAAGCTGTTTGCCACGGTGCTCCAGGCCGTTTTGCGCCGCTTGCGCCGCACCTTCGATCACGGCGTTCAGCCTGGCCTTTTCGCCAAGCAGCGTCTCAAGCTGTTTCAACGCGTCGGACAGGGACGCCGGATAACGCGCAGTTGCCGCCGCCTCATGGCGGACGTCAAACAGCGCTTCAATGCTGCCGTAGCGGCGCGTCAGCTGGCGCGACAGGTAAACGCCGCGGTACAGAGGTTTGTACGATTCGCGGCCATAGGCCCCCTCCAGGGCCGCCAGGGATTGCTCGCGGCTGGCGACTGCGGGTTGCGGGGAAACATGGCTGCACAAGCCGGCACTGACGGCCTGCCGCAACCCTTCAGCATCACGCAACAGCGTCCAGGCGGGCCTGTCATCCAGAGGCACGCCAAGGTAGAGTCTCTTGGCATTGTCTTCCCGTTCATGGTTGAAGGGGTGCGTTGACCACATGCGCGACGGCGTCACCATTTCGCGCTTGAAGACACGGTGCGCCGAAGGCTCGGCCGCCGTGCGCGCCGGCGGTGCGGCAAAGGAGGGGTCGTCGAGGATGCTTTCCAGCCGGTTGATGATGAGGCTCTGGATTTCAAACAGGTCAGCCGTCGCAAAACCACGCGCGATCTCGTCATTGGCAAATGCCAGAGCGCGGTCCCAGGCCTGGTCCGCGGCACGGCAGCGGTAAAGCGCATGGATCAGCGCATCGCTGCCGGCCAGGCACACCGACACACGGTCCGCCTGGAACTCCATCTCGCGCGACAGCGCCCTATCGGCCAGGAGCACCAGCCGAAAGAAGGTATCCACCACGGAGCGTATGGACCAGATCACCAGCGACAGGACCCAGCCGACCCAGGCAATGCGGACATCAAAGCGGGACAAGGCCCGCAAGAAGCTGTCCAGCCCGTCGCGTTTGGAAACGATGTGGCCGGCAACCTGCTGCGCGATATACACCCAGCGGCCGACTGCCATGCTGCGCTGGGCGAAGTGGCCAAACTCGTGCGCCAGCACCGCCTTGAATTCAGACAGGCTCAAAACGTTGACCAGCGCCAGGCCGATTTCCAGGTTCTTTTTAGAAGGGAACAAGAGGTTGAGCGGCGAGAGGTCGTAAAACACCGCCGCATTCACACGCGCCGAGACAAACACCTTGCGCGGCCGCGGGGCACCGGCCTCGTCAGCCAGCCGGTACAGGAAGGCAAACAGCGCCGGCTGCTCAGTTGCCGTGATCTCCGTGAGGCCGCCAAGGTCTCCGCGGCGAATGAACACCAGCGCCTTGAGCATGAAAACCGCGAGCAAAGCAGCCGCCACCCCGGCCAGAAAGAGCCAGACGCCCTGGGTGGAGGCACCATAAACACCGGCATAGATGAGCTTGTAGCCCTTCCATGCGAACCAGCCCGACAGGGCGAGGTAGAAGGCCACGAAGGCCAGCAGCGCCAGCATGGCGAGCCAGGCCTGCCGTTTGTAGGAAGGCGCGGCCTGGGTGAGGGACGCGGGAAAACTCGCCGGACCCGGCGGGTAAATATCTTGCATGGAATCCTCCTCGTGCCCTCTCAAGGGTCTGGCTGTTATTTTCAAAAATTATAATAAGCGGCTATATATTGCCGTAGCTCGGTATGTTGCCGTGCCAATGCAAAAACCAGCAGCGGCGTCCTCCCCCGCAAAGCCTGCGACATGCTTGCCGGCATTCCTCACTCACCCACAGCGCTTCAGGCCTTGTTTTGACACATCAATTTGACGCCATCGTGATAGGCGCAGGCGCCGCCGGCCTGTTCTGCGCAGCCCAGGCGGGCCAGCGCGGCCTCAAGGTGCTGTTGCTGGACCATAGCGAAAAAGTTGCCGAAAAAATCCGCATCTCGGGCGGCGGCCGCTGCAATTTCACGAACCGCGATACCACGCCCGCGCAGTTCCTGAGCGAGAACCCGCACTTTTGCCGCTCGGCGCTGTCGCGCTACACGCCGCAGGACTTCATCGCCCTGCTGCAGCGCCACAACATCCCTTTCCACGAAAAGCACAAGGGCCAGCTGTTTTGCGACCGCTCGGCCGAAGACGTGATCAACATGCTGCTGGCCGAATGCGAAGCCGGCGGGGTCACGCGCTGGCAGCCCTGCGGCATCCAGGGCCTCAAAGGCCCCCAGGAGGCGGGCGGCAACTACGAGCTTCAGAGCGATCGCGGCCTGATCACGGCGCCGCAGGTGGTCATCGCCACCGGCGGCCTGTCGATTCCCAAGATAGGCGCCACCGATTTCGGCTACCGCATCGCCAAACAGTTCGGCCTGCGCCTGGTGGAGCCGCGCGCTGCACTGGTGCCGCTGACCTTCGACGGCCAAGGCTGGGCGCCCTATGCCCAGCTGGCCGGCCTGGCGCTGCCGGTGCTGATAGAAACCAGCCCGGCGGACGCCACGCCCAAACAGCGCAAAAAAGCCGTGGTGTTCTCGGAAGACCTGCTGTTCACCCACCGCGGCCTGAGCGGCCCGGCCGTACTGCAGATTTCCAGCTTCTGGCGCGAAGGCCAGCCCATACACATCAACCTCGCGCCCGGCGTGGACCTGCCGGCGCTGCTGCTGCGCGCCAAGGCCACGTCCAGAAAACTGATCGCCAACGAACTCGCGGCCCTGGTGCCCAGCCGCCTGGCCGACGCCTGGATCAGCACCGACCCGGCGCTGCAAAAACCCGTCAGCGAGGCGACCGACAAAGCGCTGCTGGCCCTGGCCCAGCGCCTGGCCGACTGGGAGCTCATCCCCAACGGCTCCGAAGGCTACAAAAAAGCCGAAGTGACCGTGGGCGGCGTAGACACCCGCGACCTGTCCTCCCAGACCCTGGAATCCAGGCAGCCGGGCCTGTATTTCATAGGCGAAGTCGTCGACGTCACCGGCTGGCTGGGTGGCTACAACTTCCAGTGGGCCTGGGCCTCCGCCCATGCCTGTGCGCAGGCGCTGGCACCGGCGCGCTAGGCCTGCTGGGCCAGCTTCCACTCGCGCGGTGACTGGCCGCTTTGCGCCTTGAAGGCGCGCGACAGCGCCGCTTCGCTGCCGTAGCCGACGTCTGCGGCGATGAGCTTGAGCGGCTGTCCCCGCCGCAATGCCTGCTGCGCCAGGCCCACCCGCCAGCGTTGCAGGTACACCCCCGGCGTACAGCCGACCGCGTCGCGAAACTGGTTGGCAAATACGCTGCGAGACATGCCCGCGCGATCAGCCAAGGCCTCCAGGCTCCATTCCTGCGCGGGGTGCTGGTGCATCGCGACAATGGCGTTGCGAAGGCGCGGATGCGAAAGCCCCGCCAGCATGCCGGAGCGCGTTTCGCCGTTTTCCATGAGGTGGCGCAACACCTGGATCAGCACCACGTCAAACAGCCGGTCCAGCAGCGCCTGCCGCCCGCAGCGCCGCTCGAATGCCTCTTCGAACAGCAGTTGCAGCACGCCGGCGGCGCCTTCGACCTGCGCCAGCGGCAGATGCACAAAGGCCGGCAAAGCGGCCGCGATCGGATTGGCCGCCCCGCCCTCAAAGCGCAAGTGTGCGCAGACGAAATCAGCGCCATGGGCCGCATCGGTGATAAACCGATGCGCCAACGGCCTGGGGTAAAGCAGCAGGCAGGGGCCGCTGACGCGCACGACTTCGGCGCCGCCATGGCTGACGCCAACTTCCCCGCTGCGCACCAGGTGCAGTTGCCCAGCGCCCTCCTCCTCGCCGAGCTCGTTCACGCCGCAGAGCGCGCCCGAATGAAAAACGTTCGCGCTCACCGAGAAATGCCTCAACAAAGTCTCAAGTCGATCAACCAATGAAATTCTCCATTTGATACTTTTGATCAATTTTTTAAGATTATTAAATACTTATCGTATTTTTCAAAGCGTAAAGTTCGTACTGTCGATTCCGACTTGACTTCAACCACCGCAAAGGACAGACATGAACGCCCTTACCCGCATCGCCGCCGCAGCAGCATTGGCCACCGCCGCCCTCACCGCCAGCCCGGCCATGGCCGCTGGCGAACCGCAGCAGCCCGCTTCCGCGGCGCGCAGCGCCAGCTACATCACCACCTCCGACGGCGTGCAGATTTATTACAAGGACTGGGGCCCGAAGAATGGCCCCGTGGTGAGCTTCAGCCACGGCTGGCCGCTCAACTCGGACAGCTGGGAATCTCAGATGATTTTCCTGGCCTCCAAGGGCTTTCGCGTGATCGCCCATGACCGGCGCGGCCACGGCCGTTCCAGCCAGCCCTGGGACGGCAACGACATGGACCACTATGCGGCCGACCTGGCGGCGGTGATCGACTCGCTGGGCGTCAAGGACGTGACCCTGGTTGGCTTCTCGACCGGCGGCGGTGAAGTCGCCCGCTACATCGGCCGCTACGGCACGGCAAAGGTCAAAAAAGCGGTGCTGGTCAGCGCCGTGCCGCCCCTGATGCTGAAGACGACGGCCAACCCGGGCGGCCTGCCGATCGAGGTGTTCGACGGCATTCGCCAGGGCGAACTGGCCAATCGTTCGCAGCTTTACCTGGACATCGCCTCGGGCCCGTTTTTCGGCTTCAACCGTCCCGGCGCCAAGGTCTCGCAGGGTTTGATCCAGTCGTTCTGGGTGCAGGGCATGCAGGCGGGCCACAAGAACACCTATGACTCGATCGCGGCCTTCTCGGCCACCGACTTCACCGAGGACCTCAAGCGCTTTAACGTGCCGACCCTGGTGATCCACGGCGACGACGACCAGATCGTGCCGATCGACGCCTCCGGCCGCGCCGCCGCGAAACTCGTGAAAACCGCCAGGTTGATCGTCTACCCCGGCGCGCCGCACGGCCTGACCGATACCCACAAGGAGCGGCTCAACCAGGATTTGCTGAATTTCATCAGTGAATAGGCCCACCCCCGTCCAGGCTCACTGCGTGTAGCCTGTTCCCCCCTCGAGGGGGCGGCGCCTGCGGTCTGGCAAAGCCAGTCCCGCGGCCCCCACTGGTGAAATACCCCGCATACGCCCTGAATTCTTAAGGCCAGCAGGGGCCGCGGAACCGGCTTTGCCGGGCCGCAGGCGGGCGGCCCCCTCGGGGGGCAGGGAGCTACACGCAGTGAGCGACCGTGGGGGCCACGTCCAGTGCTATAATCTCAGGCTTTGCTAGCAAACCCGCGCCTGGCCTGATCCTGATCAGATCATTTAGGGCGCACCTTTTGGATCAATTGAACAATGACCACCATCCGTGTAAAAGACAATGAGCCCTTCGACGTGGCTCTGCGCCGTTTCAAGCGCACCATTGAAAAACTCGGCCTGCTGACCGACCTGCGCGCCCGCGAGTTTTACGAAAAGCCAACGGCAGAGCGCAAGCGCAAGAAGGCAGCCGCCGTCAAACGCAACTACAAGCGCATCCGCTCGATGCAGTTGCCCAAGAAGCTGTACTAATCCTTTAGTACCGCCTCACGGCAACAAAAAGCCCGCACGAGGACGCTCTGCGGGCTTTTGTGCTTTTTGGCACCCGCCGCGCCGTCCTCTCCCCTCTATTCCCGCCCCTCAGGAGCCCCGAATGTCAGCCCTCAAAGACAAAATCACCGAAGACATGAAGACCGCCATGCGCGCCAAGGACAGCGAGCGCCTGGGCACCATACGCCTGCTGCTGGCGGCCCTCAAGCAAAAAGAGGTCGATGAGCGCGTGGTGCTGGACGACGCGGCCGTGATCGCCATCGTCGACAAGCTGATCAAGCAGCGCAAGGACTCGCTGGAAGCCTTCCAGAAGGCCGAGCGCAAGGACCTGGCCGACAAGGAAGCCGCTGAACTGACCGTGCTGCAGGCCTACCTGCCGGCGCGCCTGAGCGCCGACGAAGTGGCGGCCGCCGTGAAGGCCATCGTGGCCGAGCTGGGCGCCAGCGGCCCCGGCGACATGGGCAAGGTCATGGGCGCGGTAAAGGCCAAACTGGCCGGCAAGGCCGATATGGGCCAGGTTTCGGCCGCCGTCAAGGCCGCGCTGGCCGGCTAAATCCCGCTCGCGCCTTCAGTGGCGCAACAAAATTAAGGCGCAGCCTGCGGCCGTCAGCAAGGCGCCGCACCAGCCGCCCAGGGCGGGCCGGCGGCGATACACCCACCACAGCAAGGGCAACAGCAGCACCGGCGTCACGGACGACAGCATGCCCACCATGCCGGCGCTGCCGTTTTGCAGCGCCTTGAGGATCAGCGTCATACCCAAAGTCATGCCCAGCGCAGCGCTGGCGAAGGTATAGCCCAGATCCACCCAGCGCGGCGACTGCGTGGCCTGCACCACGCGCCAGCCGCTGAACAGCAGCACGGCATGGGCCGCCAAGCCGCTGCTCATGCGCACCGCCGAGGCCGCCACCGGGTCCATGCCGCTTTGCATCAGCGGCTTGAGCATCAGCGTGGCCACCGACTGGCCCAGCGCCGCCACCAGGCCCAGGGCAATGCCCACGGCCAGCCGCCCTTTGGTGGACTCCCAGTGGTGCAGCTCGGTTTCGCGCCGGCCGAAGGCAATCGCCGTCATCACGCCGGCCACCAGCAAGGCGCTCCCCAGCAAACCCCATCCCGACAAAGTCTCACCGAGGAAAAGCCAGGCCAGCACCGCGGAAAACAGCGCATGCGTGGCAAACAAGATGCCGGAGCGCCGCGGCCCCAGCCGGCCCATGCAGGCGAACAGCGCCGTGTCGCCGACAAATATGCCGATCACGCCCGACAGGGCCAGCACGCCTGCGCCGTTCAGCTGCAGGCCGCGCCAGCTGCCGGTGGCGAAGGCCAGGGCCCAGAGCATCGCGCAGGCAAACGCCAGGCGCCAGCGGCTGAAGGCAAAAGCCCCCATGCGGGCGACGGCGGAGGCCGACAGCAGGCTGGAGCAGGCCCAGGTGGCCGCCGCGGCCAGCGCCAGGGTCTCGGCGGGCAGGATCATCGGGGAGGCTAGCTGCCCGCCACCTTCATGCGGTTGACCAGGATGGAGCCCACGGTTTTGGCGCCGTAGTTGTAGGCGTCCGATCCCACGGCCTCAATGCCCATGAGCATGTCCTTGAGGTTGCCGGCGATGGTGATTTCCTCGACCGGGAAGGCGATGCGGCCGTTTTCGACCCAGAAGCCCGAGGCGCCGCGCGAGTAGTCGCCGGTCACGTAGTTCACGCCCTGCCCCATCAGTTCGGTCACAAAAAGGCCGCGGCCCAGCTTGCGCAGCATGGCGTCCAGGTCGTCGCCCGGGCGCGTGTGCCGGCTGGTCAGTATCAGGTTGTGCGAGCCGCCGGCGTTGCCGGTGGTGCGCATGCCCAGCTTGCGGGCCGAATAGGTGCTCAGGAAATAACCCTCGACACGGCCGCCGGCCACCACCTTGCGCGCCTGGGTCTTCACGCCTTCCTCGTCAAAAGGCGCGCTGCCCTTGCCTTTGCGCAGGTGCGGGTCTTCGGCGACGTCGATGTGTTTGGGGAAAGCCGGCTTGCCCAGGCTGTCGGCCAGGAAGGTGCTTTTGCGGTACAGCGCGCCGCCGCTCACGGCCTGCACAAAGCCGCCCAGCAGGCCCGCGGCCAGCGGCGACTCGAACAGCACCGGGCACTGCGTGGTCGGAATCTTGCGGCTTTTCAGGCGCGCCAGCGCGCGCTCGGCGGCATAACGGCCCACGGCCTCGGGGCGCGCCAGTTCAGCCGCATCGCGCATCGAGCTGTACCAGGCATCGCGCTGCATCTGGTCGCCTTTGCCGGCGATGGGCGCCACCGAGATGCTGTGGCGCGAGCTGGCATAACCGCCGCGAAAGCCCTTGGTGTGGGCGCTGAAGAAATGGCTTTGCTGGGCCGACACGCCCGCGCCTTCGCTGTTGGTGATCAGGCGGCTGGTGCCCAGGGCTGCGGCCTCGCACTGCAGGGCCAGCTGCGCGGCCTGTTCGGAGTCTATGGCCCAGGGGTGGAACAGGTCCAGCTCGGGGTGCACGCGCGCGATGTCGCGCTCGTCGGGCAGGCCCGAGGTTTCGTCTTCGGCCGTGAAGCGCGCGATGTCGTAGGCCGCTTTCACGGTCTGCTCTATGGCCGCCTTGGAGAAATCGCTGGTCGCGGCATTGCCGCGCTTTTTGCCGATGTAGACGGTGATGCCCAGGGACTTGTCGCGGTTGCGCTCGACGTTTTCCAGCTCGCCCTTGCGCACGCTGACCGACAGGCCGCAGCCTTCGGAAGCCTCGGCCGCGGCATCCGTGGCGCCCAGTTTTTTGGCGTGCCCCAGGGCGGTGTCGACGAGGTCCTCGAAAAAATCGCGGTGGTAGCTGAAGCCGCTTTCAGGCTGTTGGGAGGGCCGGGATGCGCCGCGTTTGGCGCCGCTGGCGCGAGAGGAAGCTTTTTGGGTCATATGGGTAGCTATGATACTGACTGCCATGAACAACAAGACTCCCAAGGCCATCAAGGGCTACTGGTCCAACGGCCGCTTCGTCAAACCCGAGGAAATCGCGCTCGAGGAAGCCGGCCCGCCCAGCAAAACCCAGCTCAAGGCCGAGGCCGACGAAAAACAGGCGCTCGGTGAAGCGCTGCTGACCCTGCGTGCCGACCTGATGGCGCGCCTGGACCTGCCCGACAAACTGCGCGACGCGATCGCCGACGCCAAAAAGATCACCAATTTCGAGGGCAAGCGCCGCCAGATGCAGTTCATCGGCAAGCTGATGCGCCCGCTGGACCCTGAACCCATTCGCGAGGCGATCAACGAACAGCTCAACGGCTCAGCCGACCTGACGCTGGCCTTGCACCTGGCCGAGCAGTGGCGCGACAAGCTGATCGCCGACGACGCCACGCTGGGCGACTGGCTGCGGGAATATCCCGGCACCGATTCGCAACAACTGCGCGCGCTGGTGCGCCAGGCCCGCAAGGACGCCAAGCCCGAAAAACCCGGTGAAGCGCCGCGCCACGGCAAGTCCTACCGCGAAATCTTCCAGCTGGTACGCCAGGCCATGGCCCAGGGGCCGGGAGAGCCCGAGGAGCCCCAGGCATGAGCCAGGCTTTTGACGCCGTCAGGATCGGCATCGTCTCGGTCAGCGACCGGGCTTCGGCCGGCGTCTACGTCGACAAAGGCCTGCCGGCGCTTAAAGAGTGGCTCACGCGCGCGCTGCGCAACCCCATCACCTTTGAAGAACGCCTGATTCCCGACGAGCAGGCCGGCATCAGTGCCGCGCTGATCGCGCTGGTCGACGCCGGCTGCTCGCTGGTGCTGACCACGGGCGGCACCGGCCCCGCGCCGCGCGACGTGACGCCCGAGGCCACGCTGGCCGTGGCCCACAAGGAAATGCCCGGTTTCGGCGAACAGATGCGGCAGATCAGCCTGAAATTTGTGCCCACGGCCATCCTGTCGCGCCAGTGCGCGGTCATTCGCGACAAAAGCCTGATCCTGAACCTTCCCGGCCAGCCCAAATCGATCGCTGAAACGCTGGAGGGGCTGAAAAACCCCGACGGTTCGCAGGCCGTGGCGGGCATTTTTGCCGCCGTTCCCTATTGCATAGACCTGATAGGCGGCCCTTACCTGGAAACCGACGAGGCCGTGTGCCAGGCCTTCAGGCCCAAAAGCGCCCAGCGCCCGCCGCGCTGAGCCTTGCCGCCGCGGGTTTTCGGCCCGCCGGTTTTTCTCACGTAGTATTCGGGCTTTACAACGCGAGGAGCTGAGATGGACGAGCTGATTGAAACGCCGGGCAAGGACTCGAAAAACACCGCCGTGCTGATCTGGATAGGAACCCTGTTCCTGGGCTTTATCCCGGGCCTGATCGTTTACCTGGTGAAAAAGGACGACGCCTATATCCTGGACCAGTCCAAGGAGGCGCTGAACTGGTCCATCACGGCGGCCATAGGTTATGTGGCGGCGATGATCCTCACCTTTGTGCTGATCGGCTTCCTGGTGTTTGTGGCACTGGGCATTTGCCACCTGGTGTTCTGCGTCATGGGCGCGATAGGCGCCTCCAACGGCAAAACCTTTCGTGTGCCCTTCGCGCTGCGCCTGATCAACTGATGCGCTGACCGCCCCGGGGCGAAAAAACAAAAAAGGAAGGGCCACCCCTTCCTTTTTTTTGGCCCTACTTGCCAACCAGCTGGTTGAGCTTGTCGGCCTCGAAGGTTTCCGTGAGCGCCGCGTCCTTGGGCACGCAGTCCTTGCTCATGGCGGTTTGCGGGCCGGAGAGCTTTTCAATCGCCTGCCACAGCAGGGCGATCTGGTGCTCCTGGCCGGCCGCGGTGTCGATCAGGCCGTGCATGGCCTGGGACAGCGGGTCGTCTTCCAGCGTGATGCCGTAGGCCGAAAACGGGGTGGGCGTGACGTCGGCGCTTTCGCCGGTCTTGGACGGAATGATGCGCGCCGGGATGCCCACGGCCGTGGCCCCGGCCGGCACGGGCTTGATCACCACCGCATTGCTGCCTATCTTGGCGCCGTCGCCGACCACAAAGCCGCCCAGCACCTTGGCGCCGGCGCTCACCACCACGTCCTTGCCCAGGGTCGGGTGCCGCTTGGTGCCCTTGTAGAGCGAGGTGCCGCCCAGCGTCACGCCCTGGTAAATCGTGCAGCCGTCGCCGATCTCGGCGGTTTCGCCGACGACAACGCCCATGGCGTGGTCAAAAAACACCCGCTCGCCGATTTTGGCGCCGGGGTGGATTTCAATGCCCGTCATCCAGCGCGAAACATGCGAGATAAAGCGGCCCAGCCACTTGAAGCCGTGGTTCCAGCACCAGTGTGCCCGGCGGTGCAGCACCAGGGCATGCAGCCCCGGGTAGCAGGTCAGCGCTTCCCAGGCCGTGCGGGCGGCGGGATCGCGATCGAGGATGCACTGGATGTCGGAGCGGAGTCGGGAAAACATGGTGGGAGTTTAGTGGCCGTCCGCAGACCGTGCTGGCGTGCTGTCTTTAGGCGGCATTTGGGCGGCCATGGCAGCGTTTTGCAGCATGGCCTTGGCCACGCCGCGCAGGATGTGGATTTCCTCGGGGCTCAGCTGGGCGCGGTTGAACAGCTGGTTGAGCCGGGGCATCAGCTTTTTAGGCGAGGCCGGGTCCAGAAAGCCTATGCCGGCCAGCGCCTCCTCCCAGTGTCTGAGCATGCCGGCCACCGCCGCCGCGTCGGCCTGCGTGGGTTCGGTCGTCGCCGGCTGCACGCTGAAGCCGCCCAGCGCCTGGCGCCAGTCGTAGGCGATGAGCTGCACGGCCGCACCCAAGTTCAGCGAGCCGAATTTCGGGTCGGTCGGGATGCTCAGCGCCACATGGCAGCGGTAGACATCCTCGTTCTGCATGCCGAAGCGCTCGGAGCCGAACAAAAAAGCCACTGACTCGGGCCTGGCGGGGGCTGTACCTTGGGGCAGGCCACCGCCCAGCAAGGCCGTGAAGTGCTCGCGCGGCGCGCGCGTGGGCGGGCCGAAGTCGCGCGGCGTCATGGCAGTGGCGCACAGGTGGGCCATGCCGTCCAGCGCCTCGTCCAGCGTGGCGACGATGCGGGCGTTTTTGAGCACATCGAGCGCGCCGCTGGCGCGCTGTATGGTTTCCTCGCGGTTCAGCACATTGGCCCAGCGCGGCGCGACCAGCACCAGGTCGTCAAAACCCATGGTTTTCATGGCGCGGGCGGTGGCGCCGACATTGCCGGCATGGCTGGTGTTGATCAGGACAAATCGGGTACGCATGGGCTGGATTGTCCTAGAAGCGCCTGCCGGCCCGGCCCGGCGGGCCAAAAACCGGGGGAAATCCCATTTATGGGAAAATAGCCCCCGTTGCCCGCCGCCCGCATCGCCGGCGCCGGTTTATCCCGTTCTTCCCTACAAGTTATGTCCAGCAATCTCCATCCCATGCTCAACGTGGCCATCAAGGCTGCGCGCGCTGCCGGCGCCATCATCAACCGCGCGGCCCTTGACGTCGAGGCGGTCCGCGTCTCGGTCAAGCAGACCAACGATTTCGTCACCGAGGTCGACCAGGCCGCCGAGGCCGCCATCATCGAAACCCTGCTGAGCGCCTACCCCGGCCACGGCATCCTGGCCGAGGAATCGGGCAGCGAGCATGGCGCCAAGGACTCCGACTACGTCTGGATCATCGATCCGCTGGACGGCACCACCAACTTCATTCACGGCTTCCCGGTCTATTGCGTCAGCATCGCGCTGGCCGTCAAGGGCAAGGTCGAGCAGGCCGTGGTCTATGACCCCACCCGCAACGACATCTTCTGCGCCACCAAGGGCCGCGGCGCCTACATGAACGACCGCCGCATCCGCGTGGCCAAACGCACGCGCCTGCAGGAATGCCTGATTTCCACCGGTTTCCCCTACCGCCCCGGCGACAAGCTCAAGGCCTACCTCAACATGCTGGGCGAAGTCATGAGCCAGAGCGCCGGCGTGCGCCGCCCCGGCGCCGCGGCGCTGGACCTGGCCTATGTGGCCGCCGGCTTCAGCGACGGCTTTTTTGAAGCCAACCTCAAGCCCTGGGACGTGGCGGCCGGCTCGCTGCTGGTGACCGAGGCCGGCGGCCTGATCGGCAACTTCACCGGCGAAGCCGACTTCATGGACCACGGCGAATGTGTGGCCGGCAACCCGCGCGTCTACGGCCAGCTGGTGGCCACCCTGGGCAAATACAGCAAGTTCGCCGGCGCCGGCGACAAGGCCGTGGTGCGCCAGGCCCTGCAGGACACGCCCGCGGCACAGGAAGCCGAGGAAGGCGCCGAGGAAAGCGCGGCGCCCGCCGCCCCGGCCGAAAAGCCCACGCTCAAAGCCAAGCGCATCAAGGCCGGCGATACCGCCCCCAAGGCGCCGGACGCGCCTTTCTAAACAAAGCCCGCTTCGCGGGCTTTTTCTTTTGGGAAAGGTTCATGCGTTTCGTTAAAGTGTGCTCTGGCACACCATGAACCGGCCCGACCTTACCCCCCCAGCCACGCTGGCGACCCGCCTGCAGCGCCGGGTGCGGGGCTGGCTGCACAAAAGCCTGCACGTGCTGCTGAGCCAGTACGTCGCCAACGGCCTGACGGTGTCGCTGGGCCTGGTGCTCATCATGCTGGCCATCTTCGAGGCCGCCGGGCTGGCCGCCGCCTCCACCGCCGCCGTCGGCGTGATGATCACCAGCCTGCCCGACGTGCCGGCGCCGCGCCGGCGCAAGATCATGCAGATGCTGCCGGCGCCGCTGCTGGGCGCGCCGCTCTTCACGCTGGTGCAGCTGGTGCGCCACGACGAGCTGCTGCTGGGCATCGTGGTCGCAGCCGCCACTTTCCTGGCCGTGATGATGATGGCCTGGGGCAAGCGCGGCGGGCCCATCTGTTTTTCACTGCTGTTTTCCACGCTGTTTTCCATGGCCGCGCCGCCGGCCGCCTCGCTGCAGCAGATCGCGCTGCACGGCGCCTGGTTTGTCGCCGGCGCCGGGCTTTACCTGCTGTGGGCGGTGTTCACCACCCATGTGCTCAACCGGCGCTTTCGCGCGCAGCTGCTGGCCGAATGCCTGCACAGCTTCGCGCAGATTTTGCGCACCCAGTCCCAGCGCTTCGGCCCGCGGCCCGACCACAACGCGCTGCTGGCGCGCATGCTGCAGCAGCAGGCCGCGCTGGCCGACCACCTGCAGAACACGCGCGACCTGGTGCTGGAGTCGCCCACCACGCCGGAGCGCCAGCGCCTGGCGGCCATGCTGCTGAGCTTGCTGGAGGCGCGCGACCACCAGCTCGCCTGCGACCTGGACCTGGATTTTTTGCTGGAGCACAGCGCCGCCGTGGCCGTGCTGCCCGCCCTGCAGCTGGCGCTGGACAGCACCGCCGCGCGGCTCGAAACCCTGGGCATGGACTTGCTGCTGGGCCGGCGCGGCGCGGCGGTCGCCGCCATCACCGACCTGCGGCCCGAACTCGCCGGCGCGCTGCCGCCGCGCACCAAACGCGCCGACCCTCTGGCACCCGACCCGCTGCTGGTCGACACCACCGACCCGCTGGCGCTGCTGCACAACATGGCCGACCGCATAGGCCACATCAACGATGAGGCCGTGAAGATGGCGGCGCTGGCGCGCGGCGACATCCCGCCCGGGCTGTCGGCCGTGCGCACCCAGTGGCAGCTCTTCGTCAGCACCGTGCACTGGTCCTGGAAGCCGCTGCTGGGCCAGCTGAGCTGGAGCGCCCCCATCCTGCGCTACGCCCTGCGCTGCACGCTGGCCGTGGCGGCCGGCTATGCGGTGGCGCTGCGCCTGCCCTGGGTGGCGCATGAATACTGGATCTTGCTGACCATCGTGGTGGTGATGCGCGGCAACCTGGCGCAGACCGTGCAGCGCCGCAATGCGCGCGTGGCCGGCACGCTGCTGGGCTGCGCGCTGGTCATGGCCGTGCTGGCGCCGCACCCGGGCGCCCGCACCCTGTTCGGCGTGATCGCGCTGAGCATGGGCCTGGCGCATGCCTTCGCGCTGCGGCGCTACCTTTTCACCTCCATCGCGGCCACCGTGGCCGGCCTGCTGCAGGCGCATTTGCTGCTGTCCGGCGTGGAGCCCGGTTTCGCCATGGCCGAGCGCCTGGCCGACACCCTGCTGGGCGCGCTGATCGCCTGGCTGTTCAGCTACGTGCTGCCGGCCTGGGAGCGCAAACAGCTTCCGGCACTGGTGCTGCGCAGCACCGGCGCCCAGGCCAGGCACGCGCAGCTGGCGCTCGCGCTGCTCGACGAGGCCCGGGCGTCCGACCTGCCCTGGCGGCTGGCGCGGCGCGAGGCCTACAACAGCCTGTCCGATCTCACCCTGGCCGCCCAGCGCAGCCTGGCCGAACCCCACAAGGTACGCCCGGCGCTGGAGCCGCTCGAGGCCCTGCAGGCGCGCAGCTACCAGCTGCTGGCTCAGCTCACGGCCGTCAAATCGCTGCTGCTGCTGCACCGTGCCCAGCTCAACCTCGCGGTGGTCAGGCCCGCGCTGGCGCGGGCCGCCGGCTGCATAGAGGCCGAGCTCTCGGGCGCCGGGGCCGCCGCGCCCGAAGCCGGCCCGGCCGTCGCCGGCCAGCCTTTCCAGCCCCGGCCCGATCCGCTGATGATCCTGGACCTCACGCCCTGGCTGCTGCGCCGGCTCGACCTGGCCTGCGCCATGGCGCGGGAACTGCGCCTGACCCAGGCCCGCGTGCTGGCCTGGGGTTCGGGCCCCGCGGCCGCGGCGCAAGCGCCCATCCAGCGCCAGGTGCTGTAGGCAAAGGCCGCGACAAGCCGCGAAGAGGGTTTCGCCCCTGTCGCCTCGGCTAAAATTTCTGGTTCAAGCAGGGCGGCGCGTGCGCGGCGCCCCTGTCCTCCAGACCCTTCCCCGTACCTAGCGAGCACCATGCCTGAATCCATTGTCAAAGCCTCTGTCGCGTCGGCCGACGCAGCCCTGCTGCGCGAAGTCGCGGAACTGGTGGTGAGCGCCTTGAACCTGGAAGTCAGCGCCGATGAGATCCAGCCCGACGAGCCCCTGTATGGCGACGGCCTGGGACTGGACTCCATCGACATCCTGGAGATCGCGCTGGTGGTTTCCAAGCACTACGGCCTTCAGCTCAGGGCCGACCACGAAGACAACCACGCCATCTTCCACTCGCTGCGCAGCCTGGGCGACCATATCGCCGCCTGGCGAACCCAGTGAACAGCAGCGGGGCGGCGCGGTTTGGCCAGGCCTGGCGCTGGGGCGGCGCGCTGGCCCTGGGCATAGGCTACGCCCTGGCCTCCCACCTGGCCGCCACCTCGGCCACGCCGGGCCTGCTGCAGGCATCGGTCGCCGTGCTGCCCCTGCTGGCGCTGGCCCTGCTGCTGGCCTGGCGTTCACCGCAGCGCCCGGCCATGCTGGCCCTGTGCGCGCTGGCCTGCCTTGGGTTTTACGCCGCCAGGGACTGGCTGCTCTCGCACTACGGCTGGGTGTTTTTTCTGGAGCACGCAGGCAGCTACACACTGCTGGGCGCCACCTTCGGCCGCACGCTGGCGCGCGGCCGAACCCCCATGATTTCGCAGTTCGCCCGCATCGTGCACGGAGAGCTCACACCGGCGATCAGCGCCTACACCCGCTCCGCCACCTGGGCTTGGACCCTGTATTTCGCCGGCATCGCGGGGATGTCCCTGCTGCTGTTCTGGTTCGCGCCCATGGCGGTCTGGTCCACCTTTGCCTACCTGCTGGGCATTCCGCTGCTGGGGCTGATGTTTGCCGCGGAATACGCCGCGCGCTGCTACGTCCTGCCCCCGGGGGAGCGCGCCGGCCCGCTGGAGGCGATCCGGGCCTACCGGCAGGCTTCACAGCGCCACGCGCCCCGGCCATGACCAGCCTGCCGCTGCTGGCCCACACCCGCGAGCAGGACCTGCTGGCCCTGCGCCACGGCCAGCCCGTCAGCGCCGGGCAATTTCTGGCCGACGCCAGGCAGCTGGCCGCGGCCTTGCCGGCGGGCCGGCATGTGCTGAACGCCTGCGCGGACCGCTACCGTTTTGCCGTCGGCATGGCGGCCGCGCTGCTGGCCGACAAGCTCAGCCTGCTGCCGCCCACGCTGACGCCGGAAATGGTCAGGCAGATCCAGGCCTTTGCGCCCGACGTCTTCTGCCTGTCGGACCAGGCCCAGTCGCTGGCGCTGCCGCAACTGGCCTGGGCCGAGGCGATGGCGGGCGCCGCGCCGCAAGCGCAGGCCCAGGGCGGCGCATGGGAAGTCCCGCAGATTCCCGCCTCGCGTGTCGCGGCCATCATGTTCACCTCCGGCTCCACCGGCGTGCCGGTGGCGCACCGCAAAAGCTGGGGCAGCCTGGTGCGCGGCGCCCGGGCCGAAGCCGGCCGCCTCAGCCTGCTCGGCGAGCAGCGGCACAGCATCGTGGCCACCGTGCCGCCCCAGCACATGTACGGCTTCGAATCCACCGTGCTGCTGCCTCTGCAGGGTGGCGGCGTGCTCGGCGCGGGCCACCCGTTTTACCCGGCCGACATCTGCGCCGCGCTGGCCGAGGCGGCGCGCCCGCGCATGCTGGTGACCACGCCGGTGCACCTGAAGGCCTTGCTCGCTTCGGGCCTGGACATCCCGCCCATAGACCTGCTGCTGTCCGCCACCGCCGCCCTGCCGCCGCAGCTGGCGCTGGCCGCCGAAACCCGGCTGCAGGCCCCGCTGCTTGAAATCTACGGATCGACCGAAACCGGGCAGATCGCCACCCGGCGCCTGAGCCAGGGCCAGGCCTGGACGCTGTTCCCGGACGTAGCGCTCAGCGCCAGCCTGGGCCAAACCTGGGCGGCGGGCGGCCATGTCGAGCAGGCCACACCCCTGGCCGACGAGCTCGAAGTGCTGCCCGAAGGCCGCTTCCTGCTGCACGGCCGGACCGCCGACCTGGTCAACATCGCCGGCAAACGAAGCTCGCTGGGCTACCTGAACCACCAGCTGGCCGCCATACCGGGCGTGCTCGACGGCGCCTTCTTCATGCCGGACGAGCAGGACGGCGACAGCGTGGTGCGGCTGATGGCTTTTGTGGTGGCGCCCGGCCTGGCGGCACCCGCCCTGCTGGCGGCGCTGAGGGAGCGCATAGACGCCATCTTCATTCCCCGGCCGCTGGTGCTGCTGGAGGCCTTGCCGCGCAACAGCACCGGCAAACTGCCGCGCGAGGCCCTGCTGGCCCTGGCGCGCGAGCATCTTCGCAAAAGGCCCGGCCATGAACGCTGAAACGAGTTTTGTGGTGCCGGCCGACCACCCGGCCTTTGCCGGGCATTTCCCCGGTAACCCCATCGTGCCGGGCGTGCTGCTGCTCGACGCCGCCGTGCATGCGCTGCAGCAATCGGACGCGGCCGCGCAGGCCTGCCAGATCAGCGCGGCGAAATTCCTCAGCCCCGTGGGCCCCGGCGAAACCCTCACGATGACCTGCACGGCCGGCGCCCGCGGCGGCACGCATTTCGAGATCCGCAGCGGCGCGCGAAAAGTCGCCACCGGCACCCTGCTGCCGCTGCCCCCGCCATGAACGCGCCGCAGCCGGACACCCAGGCATCGGCGGCCGAATGGCGGCGCCAGCCTGAGCGCAGCAGCGTCTTCATGCTGCGCGTGATGACGCTGATCTCCCTGGGCCTGGGCCGCCGCGCCAGCCGCGCCATCCTGTACGGCATCGCGGCCTACTTCCTGGCTTTCGCGCCCACGGCACGCCGCATGTCGCGCAACTACCTGCGCCGCGTGCTCGAGCTATCCTCGCCCGCCGCCGTCGGCTGGCGCCACCTGTTCCGGCATTTCCTGAGTTTCGCCTCGGCCGTGCACGACCGCGTCTTCCTGCTCAACGACCGCTTCGACCTGTTCGACATCCGGGTGCACAACCAGGCGCTGATCGACGAGGCGGTGGCCGGCGGGAAAGGCGTCTTCCTCATAGGCGCCCACCTGGGGAGTTTTGAAGTGCTGCGCGCCATCGGGCGACGCCAGCCCGGGCTGCGCATCGCCATGGCGATGTACGAGGACAACGCGCGCAAGATCAACGCCGCGATGGGTGCCATCAATCCCCAGGCGCAGATGGACGTGATAGCGCTGGGGCACATCGACTCCATGATCCGCGTGCACGCCCTGCTGGACCAGGGCGCCGTGGTCGGCATGCTGGGCGACCGCACACTGGGCACTGACGATACCTATCCGGTCGACTTCCTGGGTGCCCCGGCCGAATTGCCGCTGGGGCCTTTTCGCATGGCCGCCGTGCTCAAGCGCCCGGTGCTGTTCATGGCGGGGCTGTACCGCGGCGGCAACCGCTACGACGTCCACTTCGAGGCGCTCGCGGACTTCTCCGCGCTGCCGCCGCGCGGCCGCACGCAGGCGGTGCATGAGGCCGTGACGCGCTATGCTGCACTGCTGGCGCGGCATTGCCGCAGCGCACCCTACAACTGGTTCAATTTTTTCGATTTCTGGCACGCCGCGCCGCCGCAGGCCGGCCGTCCCGGACAACAGCCCTGAGCAGCGCATGACCCATCCTCTTTCGCCCACTACACCGGCCCCCGCATCGTCCCTGGCAGCGCGGCTGGCAGCCGTCCTGGCGGGCCTGGCCCTGGCCGTGTGGAGCTCCGGCGCACTGGCCGCCTGGGACTTGCAGCAGCTGATGGACACCTTGGCGCAAACCAAGTCGGGCCGCGCCACCTTCATCGAGAAAAAGCACATCGCGCTGCTCAACCAGCCGGTGGAGTCGTCCGGGGAACTGCTCTACACCGCGCCCGACCGGCTCGAAAAACGCACGCTCAAGCCCAAGCCCGAATCCATGGTCGTCAACGGCGGCGAACTGGTGATAGAACGCGGCCGGCAGAAATACCAGCTGCAGCTGCAGGCCTACCCCGAGCTGGCCGCCTTCATCGACAGCATACGCGGCACGCTGGCCGGCGACCGCGGCGCGCTCGAGCGCAGCTACCGGCTCAGCCTGGAAGGCAGCGCCGAGCGCTGGACCCTGCAACTGCAGCCGCTGGACCCCAAGATGCAGGCGGTGATCCAGCGCATCCGCATCAGCGGCGTGCGCAACCAGGTGCGCGCCATAGACATCGCCCAGGCCGACGGCGACAGCTCCAGCATGGCCATCGAACAGGCGGCGCCGTGACGGCAGCCGCGACGCGCGGCCGCATGGCCGCCATCGCGCTGTGGCTGGTGTTCCTGGCCGGCTGCGCGCTGGTCATCAGCCGCACCCACTTCACCACCGACCTCTCGGCATTTTTGCCGCGCACGCCCACGCCCGAGCAGCAGTTGCTCAAGGACCAGATCACCGAAGGCCTGGCCTCGCGCCTGGTGCTGGTGGGCATAGAGGGCGCCGATGCCCCAACCCGGGCCCGGCTGTCGCACCAGCTCGCGCAGCAGCTGCGCGCCGACTCTGCCTTCGCCAGCGTCTCCAACGGCGAGCCCGTCAACACCGCGCGCGACCGCGACTTCCTGCTGGCCAACCGCTATGCGCTGAGCCCCGCCGTCACGCCCGAGCGCTTCAGCGAAGCCGGGCTGCACGCGGCCCTGGGCGAGAGCATAGACCTGCTCGCCTCGCCCGCGGGCCTGATGGCCAAGGCCCTGCTGCCGCGCGACCCCACCGGTGAAATGCTGCAGCTGCTGGGGCAGTTCAACGCCGGCAGCCAGCCGAGGCAGGTCGAAGGCGCCTGGGCCTCGCGCGACGGCCGGCGCGCGCTGATGCTGCTGCAAACCCGCGCGGCGGGCTCGGACACCGACGCCCAGCAGCAGGCCATGGCCGCGGTCCGCAAGGCCTTCGACGCGGCCGCCGGCCAGAGCGGCGCCTCGCTGGTCATGACCGGCCCCGGCGTGTTCTCCGTCACCTCGCGCGAGGCCATCCAGAGCCAGGTCAGCCTGCTTTCCATGATCAGCGTGGCGCTGATCGCGGGCCTGCTGCTGCTGGTCTACCGCTCCGTCGGCGCGCTGGTCCTGGGTTTCCTGCCCGTCATCAGCGGCGCACTGGCCGGCATTGCCGCGGTGAGCCTGGGCTTCGGCTCGGTGCACGGCATCACGCTGGGTTTCGGCACGGCCCTGATCGGCGAGGCGGTGGACTATTCCATCTACCTGTTCGTGCAGTCCGAGGATGCCGGCGCGGACCCGCAGCACTGGGTCAGGCGCTTCTGGCCCACGGTGCGGCTGGGCGTGCTGACCTCCATCGCCGGTTTTGCCTCGCTGCTGCTGTCCGGCTTTCCGGGCCTGGCGCAGCTGGGCCTGTATTCGATCGCCGGCCTGGTCACGGCCGCCGCGGTCACCCGCTATGTGCTGCCGCATTTGCTGCCGGCGGGCTTTCGCATCCATGACGTCTCGGCCATCGGGCGTGTGCTGCAGGCGCTGGCCGGGCGCGCGCCCGCCCTGCGCTGGCCGGCCGCGGCCCTGCTGCTGGCCGCCTGCGCCGTCCTGGCCGGCAACCATGCCAGCCTGTTCAACGACAAGATCTCCTCGCTGAGCCCGGTGTCACAAGCCGATGTAGCGCTCGACGAAAGCCTGCGCGCCGACATGGGCGCGCCGGATGTGCGTTATGTGGTGGTGGTCTCCGCCGGCAGCCGGGAAGCCGTGCTGCAAACCGCCGAGCGGGTGTCCGGCGTACTGCAGGCGCAGGTCGAGCGCGGCCAGATCGCCGGCTTTGACAGCCCCAGCCGCTACCTTCCCAGCCTGGCCGCACAAAGCGCCCGCCAGGCCAGCCTGCCGCCGCCCGAACAGCTGCAGGCGCGGCTGGCCCGGGCGGTGCAGGGCCTGCCGGTGCGCGCCGAAGTCTTCGCGCCCTTTCTGGCCGACGTCGCCGCGGCCCGCGGCCGTCCCCCGCTGCAGCCGGCCGACCTGGAAAAAACCTCCATGGCCATGGGCCTGGACGCCCTGCTGCTCGGAAAAGCCGAACGCTGGAACGCCCTGCTGCCGCTGACCGCGCCCAAGGGCGGCAACATCCAGGCCGCCGACATCCGCGCCGCCCTGGCGGCCGCCGCCCTGCCCGGCGTGCTGTTTGTCGACCTGAAAGCAGAATCAGACCGCCTGTACGCGGGCTACCTGCACGAGGCCATCGTGCTGTCGCTGGGCGGGCTGGCCATCATCGTGGTGCTGCTGCTGGCGGTGTTCCGCTCGCCGGCCCGCGTGCTGCGCATCCTGGCACCGCTGGCCGCCGCGGTCGTCACGGTCACGGCCGGCCTGGCGCTGCTGGGCCAGCAATTGATCATCCTGCACCTGGTCGGCCTGCTGCTGGTGGTGGCCGTCGGCTCCAACTACGCGCTGTTCTTTGACCGGCCCGACCCGGCCACGCCGATCGCGCCGCGCACCCTGGCCTCCATGCTGCTGGCCAACCTGACCACGGTGGCGGGCTTTGGGCTGCTGGCGTTTTCCAAGGTCTCCATCCTGCAGGCCATGGGCGCCACGGTCGCGCCCGGCGTCATCCTGGCACTGCTGTATGCGGCGATTTTTGCGCGGAGGGCGCATGCCTGAGCCAGTCACTGTGTGGAAACCCGGCGCCCTGCTGCGCGCCAGCGCCGGCGTGCACCTGCTGGCGCTGGCGGCCATTGTTTTGAAGATAAGCCTCTGGCCCTGGGCGCTTGCGGCCCTGGTGCTCAACCACGCGCTGATCGCCTTTGCGGGCCTGTGGCCGCGCAGCCATTGGCTGGGCCCGAACTGGACGCGCCTGCCCGCCGCGGCCGAGGCACGGCGCGAAATCGCGCTGACCATAGACGACGGGCCCGACCCCGACGTGACTCCCCTGGTGCTGGACCTGCTGGACCGCTACGCGGTGCGCGCCACGTTTTTCTGTGTCGGCGAAAAAGCCGCGCGCCATCCCGAGCTGTGCCGCGAGATGGTGCGGCGCGGCCATGCCGTCGAAAACCACAGCCAGCACCACCGCCACCATTTTTCCGTGACCGGCCCGCGCAGCATGCTGCGCGAGCTGCAGGCCGCGCAGGATACGCTGGCCGGCGCCAGCGGCCAGCGCCCGCTGTTCTTTCGCGCGCCGGCCGGCCTGCGCAACCCTTTCCTCGACCCGGTGCTGGCCCGGCTGGGCCTGAAGCTCGCCAGCTGGTCGGTGCGCGGTTTCGACACGCGCACCGGCGACGCCGCGCGCGTGCTGCGCAGGCTTCAGGCCGGGCTGCGTCCCGGCGCCATCGTGCTGCTGCATGATGGCAACGCGGCGCGCACGCCCCAAGGCGTTCCTGTCGTGCTCGAGGTGCTGCCGCCCCTGCTCGAATCCATCAAGGCGGCCGGGCTGCGCACCGTGACCCTGCGCCAGGCCCTCGCATGAAGCCGCCGCAAGCCCAACCCACCGCGTGGTCCCGCATGGCCGAAGCCATTTCGCGGCACTTCTTCCTCAAGGGCGTGGGGACGATGCTGTTCATCGCCCTGTTTTTCGGCGCCTATTTCTACCTGCTCAAGTACCCGGCCTTTCCCCTCACCGTGATGCCGCGGACCTGGGCCGACCATCTGGTCGGCTTTGCGCCGCTGGCCCTGCCGGTCTACCTGTCGCTGTGGGTCTATGTGTCGCTGCCGCCGCTGTTCTTCAGCGACAGGCGCGAGCTGCTGCACTACGGCCTGGCGATGGCGCTGACCTGCCTCTTAGGCCTGGCGGTGTTTTTTGTCTGGCCCACGGCCGCCCCGCCGGCCGACGTCGACTGGCTGAAATACCCCGATATGCAATTCCTGAAAAACATCGACGCGGCGGGCAACGCCTGCCCTTCGCTGCATGTGGCGACGGCTGTTTTTTCGGGCCTGTGGCTGCACCGCCTGTTGCGCGGATTTTCCGCACCGTCCTGGCTGCTGTGGCTGAACGCCCTGTGGTGCGCCGGCATCGCCTACTCGACACTGGCCACGCGCCAGCACGTCGCGGTGGACGTCGCCGCCGGCATCGTCTTGGGCGGGCTCGCGGCCTGGCTGTCCCTGCGCCTGCACCGGCAACGCGGGGGACGCGCGTGAGCACCGGCCCGCGGCGCGGCATGCGGCCGCCCCTGTTGGCGGTTTGCTAAAGTGTCTTTTTCTTCAGAGAGGCCCTCTCCCCTGTCCCCCCTTTGGCTTTCCCATTTCACCGCGACCAGCAGCATGGGCCGCGGCCTGGCGCAGACCCTGGACGCGCTGCGCGCGCGGCGCGGCGGGCTGGCGCCCTGCGGCTTCGACACGGTCGACCTGCCCACCTTTGTCGGCGAGGTGCAAGGCGTGGACGAGGTCGTGCTTCCCGCGCCCTGGGCCGCTTTTGACTGCCGCAACAACCGGCTCGCCCTGCTGGGGCTGCGGCAGGACGGCTTTGAGGCCGCCGTGGCCGCCGCGGCCGGGCGCCACGGCGTGCAGCGCGTGGGTGTCTTTATCGGCACCAGCACCTCGGGCATCCTGCAAACCGAACTGGCCTACCGCCGGCGCGATCCGCACAGCGGCGCGCTGCCCGCGGACTTCCACTACAACACCACCCACAACACCTTTTCGGTGGCCGACTTCACGCGCCAGTACCTGGGCCTGGCCGGCCCGGCCGTCGTGGTCTCGTCGGCCTGCTCGTCCAGCGCCAAGGTCTTCGCCTCGGCGCAAAGAATGATGCGCGCCGGCCTGATCGACGCGGCGGTGGTGGGCGGTGTGGACTCGCTGTGCCTGACCACCTTGTACGGCTTCAATTCGCTGGGCCTGATTTCAGCGCAGGCCTGCCGCCCCTTCGACGCCGCGCGCGACGGCATCTCCATCGGCGAGGCCGCCGCCTTTGCGCTGCTCGAACGCGCGCCGGCGCGGCCCCGGCCCGGCGACGTGCTGCTGCTGGGCGTGGGCGAATCCAGCGACGCGCACCATATGTCCTCGCCGCATCCCGAGGGCCTGGGCGCGCGCCTGGCCATGGAGCAGGCCCTGGCCGCGGCCGGCCTGGGTGCGGCCGACATCGACTACATCAACCTGCACGGCACCGCGACACAAAGCAACGACGCCGCCGAAGCCAAGGCGGTGGCGGCGCTGTTTGGCGCGCGCGTTCCCTGCAGTTCCACCAAGGGCGCGACCGGCCACACCCTGGGCGCCGCCGGCGGCCTGGAGGCCGTGGTCTGCGCGCTGGCGCTGCAGCACGGCCTGCTGCCCGGCGGCCTCAACACCCGCACGCCCGACCCGGCGTTGCCGGTCCACTACCTGGTGGACAACCAGGAAGCGGCGCCGCGCCACGTGCTCAGCAATTCCTTCGGCTTCGGCGGCACCAACTGCAGCCTGCTGCTGGGCCGCGCCGGCTAAAGCTCCACATGACGCAGACATCCCCTACTCCGGCCCCGGACCTCACCGTGTTTGTGCAAGGCATAGGCCTGCTGGGCCCGGGCCTGGCGAACTGGGCGCAGGGCCGCGAATGCCTGCTGGGCGCCGCGCCTTACCAGTCCGCGCGCTGCGTGCTGCCCCCGCCCATGGCCTTGCCGCAGGCCGAGCGCCGCCGCGCCGGCGCGGTGGTCAAGGTGTCGCTGGCGGTCGGCGAGGAAGCCGTGGCGGCCTCGGGCCTGCGGGCGGCCGCGCTGGCCTCGGTGTTTTCGTCCTCCAGCGGCGACGCCGTCAACTGCCATGAGATCTGCAGCACGCTGGCCTCCAGCGACAGGCTGATCTCCCCCACGCGCTTTCACAACTCGGTGCACAACGCCGCGGCCGGTTACTGGAGCATTTCCAGCGGCGCCATGGCGACCTCGTCGGTGCTGTGCGCGCGCGATGCCAGTTTTGCCGCCGGCCTGCTCGAGGCCATGACCCAGGTGGCGGTGGAGCAGGTGCCCGTGCTGCTGATCGCCTATGACACCGACTACCCGGAGCCGCTGTACAGCGCGCGCGCCATTCCCGACAGCTTCGGTGTGGCCCTGGTGCTGGCGCCCGGCCGCGGCGAACACAGCCTGGCGCAATGGACGCTGAAGGCCGACTACCTGAGCCGCCTGCCCGCCGACCGGCTGGACGAGCCCGCGCTCGAGAAGCTGCGCCAGGACATTCCGGCGGCGCGCTGCCTGCCCCTGCTGCACGGCATCGCGAGCCGGCAGTCGGGCCGCGTCGTGCTCGACTACCTGGAGGGCTTGCAGCTGGCCCTGCAGGTCGCGCCCTGAGCTTTGCGAGCCCCGGCCATGCCCTTCGCCGCCACCCCGCCCGCCAGCCTGGACCGCGAGGAGATCGCGCGCCGCATTCCGCACCAGGGCAGCATGTGCCTGCTCGAGCGCGTGAGCGCGTGGGACAGCCTGCGGATCCGCTGCGAAGCCACCAGCCACCTGGACCCAAACAACCCGCTGCGCGCCCACGGGCGGCTGGGCGCGGCCTGCGGCATTGAATACGCGGCCCAGGCCATGGCCGTGCACGGGGCGCTGGTCGCCGAAATGCAGGCCAACGCGCCGGATGAAGCGCCCAAGGCCGGCTACCTGGTCAGCGTGCGCGGCGTGAGCCTGCATGTCGCGAGGCTGGACGATGTGGGCGCGGTGCTGGCCGTGCGCGCCGAACGCGGCAGCGGCAACGCCGGCAGCGTCCTCTACGACTTCAGCGTGCATGCGGGAGACGCGCTGCTGCTGTCGGGCCGCGCCGTGGTGATGCTGGATGCAACCACCGCCATAACCCCCAAGGAGACCCCATGACCGCCCCTTCACCCAAACGCGCGCTGGTCACAGGCGGCAGCGGCGCCATCGGCTCGGCGATTTGCCGCCAGCTGGCCGCCGACGGTTTTTATGTCCTGGTGCACGGCAACCGCAGCCTGGACGCCGCCTCGGCCGTGGTGGCGGACATCCAGGCCGCGGGCGGCCAGGCCGAGGCCGTGGCCTTCGACGTCACGGATGCCGCGGCGACCGGCGCGGCGCTGGAGGCGCTGCTGGTGCAGGGGCCGGTGCAGGTGGTGGTGAACAACGCGGGCATCCATGACGACGCGGTCTTCCCGGGCATGCAGCTGCGGCAATGGCAGCAGGTGATCGACGTCTCGCTCAACGGCTTCTTCCACGTGACCCAGCCCCTGATGATGCCCATGATCCGCACGCGCTGGGGGCGCATCATCAACATCACCTCGGTGGCCGCCGTGGCCGGCAACCGCGGCCAGGTGAATTACGCGGCGGCCAAGGGCGCGCTGCATTCGGCCACCAAATCGCTGGCGCTGGAAGTGGCCAGCCGCGGCATCACCGTCAACGCGGTCGCGCCCGGCATCATCGCCACACCCATGAGCCAGGACAGTTTTGATGCGACCGAGATTGCCCGGCTGGTGCCCATGAAACGCGCCGGCCAGCCCCAGGAGGTGGCCGACCTGGTCAGTTTCCTGGCCTCGGAACGTGCGGCCTACATCAGTGGGCAGGTGATTTCGATCAACGGCGGGATGATCTAAGTCCCACGGATCCTGCGCGCCAGCAGCAAGGGCAGGCGCAGCAAAAAGCCCAGCAGCAGGCGGCCGTGCATCCAGCTGAGCAGCAGGTTGTCGCGCAGGTAGTTGAAGTGCGACACGCCGCCCTCGTCGGGGCGGAAATACCGGACGGTGGCCGGCAGGTTGATGGGCTTGACGCCGAGCCAGCACATGCGCACCACCGCCTCCGGGTCGAAATCGAAACGGCGCATCCAGCGCTGCCCGGTCATGACTTCGCGCAGCGGCGCTATCGGGTAGACACGAAAGCCGAACAGCGAATCGCCTATGCCGGCCCACAGGGTTTCCAGGTCGGCCCAGCCGTTGGACAGCTTGCGGCCGTTGACGCGCAGGCGCGGCGCGTCGGCGGCGAACACGGGCACGCCCAGCACCATGGCGCCGGGCTGGGCCTGCGAAGCGGCCATGAACTCCGGGATTAAATGGGCCGGGTGCTGGCCGTCGGAGTCCATGGTCAGCACGTGCGTGAAGCCCTGCGCCGCGGCCAGCTCGATGCCGTGCAGCACCGCCGCGCCCTTGCCGACATTGCGCGGCAACACCAGCACGCGCAGCCTGTCGTCGCCCTCGGCCATCGCCTGCAGGCGCGCGGCGCTGCCGTCGGTGCTGCCGTCGACCACCACCCAGACCGGCACCCACTGCGCCAGCGCGCCGCGCACGGTTTCGTCGAGCTTGACGCCGGGGTTGTAGCTGGGAATCAAGACCAGGTGCGTGACGGAGGCGGCGCGAGGGGGATTGTTCATCGAGATGGAGGGATCAAGGGGGGCGGAAACCGGTCGCCAGGCGTGCGCCGGCCCTAGGCCGGCGGCGCCGCGGCGATGGACGAAAGCTGGGACCGTTGCAATTCGGCCTCGAAGTAGCGCTCCAGCTCCGCCGTGAACTGCGCGGTGTCGCCGGCGGGTTCAAAGCGCCTGCCCAGGCGCACACGGTAGGTGACGGGCATTTTCGGCGTCCACAGCAGGGACCAGCCCTTGCCCAGGAAAGCCGAGTCGGTTTCGATGAAGACGGCCTGCACCGGAACGCCCGCATGTTTGGAAATCAGGCCGGTCGTGCCCTGCATGCGGCCGACGGGAAAACGCCGGGTGCGCGTGCCCTCGGGAAACAGCAGCAGGCTGCTGCCCTGGCGCAGGTCGGCCACCGACAGCTGCACCATGGTGCGCAGCGGCATGTTGCGGATGTAGCCGACCAGGCGCGCGCCGGCGCCGAAAAAGACGCTGTTGACGATGTCGGCCTTCATGATGCAGGTGGCGTCCGGCAGGCGGGACAGGATCATGATGGCGTCCAGCAGCGAGGGGTGGTTGGGCGCGATGATCAGCGGCGGGCCGTCCCGCAGCGTGTCCAGCGCCGCCAGGTCGAAGCGGCAGGCACCCATGAGCTCCAGCAGGCGCAGGTAGCCGCGAAAGCTCCCCGCCGCGAGCTTGCGCCCCCAGCGCCGGCTCAGCGCCCGCGGCAGCAGCGCGCGCATGGCGACGGCCAGCACCGAGACGCTCAGGCACAGGGCCACCAGCAGCGCATAACCCAGGCCCAGCCGCACCGTCTCATGCAGGGCCCTGCGGCCCGTGTTCAGCACGGGCGCTTCGGCAAGCAAGGCGTCGGATTTGTTGTCCATGGAGCGGTTTCGCAGGGTGGCTTTTGGTTATTGGCTTGCGGTGTTTTTGCTGCTCTCGGCGACCCGGATGTTGGCCTTGCGTAGGGTTGTGGAGCCCGGCGCGGGCGGGTGCCCGCCGGCTGGACGGTGCTGGAATGGAAGAATTCCAGCGAGTCTACCTCTGCGCGACAGCCGTTTTCCGGCCGATTGCCGGTTTGCAGCGTCAGGTTTCACGCCGTCCGGTGGCTGCCCGCCGGCTTTTCGGGCGCAAGCAGGCCGAACGCCGCAAGTGCCCGGGATTGCCCGGGAGTACGCGGGAGTACGCGGGAGTAAAGGACAATCGGGGCCTGCGGGGATGGCGAGGCCTCCCCCTAAGATAGCGGCTTGAGTGAAAAAAATGCCAAATAAAGGGGGCGCCGGCGCGCCGGTTCATTGATGCAAAAGGAAACAATTCGGGGCAAAAATTCCGCAACGGGGGCCGAAGACACCCCCATGATGACGCAGTACAAGCGCATCAAGGCGGACTATCCCGACACACTGGTTTTTTACCGCATGGGCGACTTCTATGAAGTGTTCTTCGCCGACGCGGAGAAAGCCTCACGCCTGCTCGACATCACGCTGACGCGGCGCGGCCAGTCGGCCGGCGAGCCGGTGGTCATGGCCGGTGTGCCCTTCCACTCGCTCGAAGGTTACCTGGCCAAGCTGATCAAGCTCGGCGAATCGGTGGCGATCTGCGAGCAGGTCGGCGACGTCGCCACCAGCAAGGGGCCGGTCGAGCGCAAGGTGGTGCGCGTGGTCACGCCCGGCACGCTGACCGACACCGAGCTGCTCAGCGACAAGACCGAATCCATTTTGCTGGCCGTGCACCAGGGCGCGCGCAACACCTGCGGCCTGGCCTGGCTCAGCGTGACGCAGGGCGAGATCCATCTGGCGCATTGCGCGAATGACGAACTCGAGGCCTGGCTGGCGCGCGTGGCGCCCAGCGAGCTGCTCTACAACATCGACGTGACGCCGGCCTTCGAGCAGCGGATCAAGGCCCAGCGCTGCGCCAGCACCGCCCGCCCGGCCTGGCAGTTCGACGCCGCCCTGGGCGCGCGCCGCCTGCTGGACCAGCTCAAGGTCGCCTCCCTGGCTTCCTGGAACGCCGAGGCATTGAACGAAGCCCATGCCGCCGCCTCGGCGCTGCTCGGCTATGCCGAACACACACAGGGCCGGGCGCTGTCGCATGTGCAGGGCCTGCAGGTGGTGCGATCCGGCGAGCTCATCGAGCTGCCGCAAAGCACGCGCCGCAACCTCGAACTCATACAAACCCTGCGCGGCGAGGACTCGCCCACGCTGTTTTCGCTGCTGGACACCTGCACCACCGGCATGGGCAGCCGCGCGCTCAAGAGCTGGCTGCTCACGCCGCGCCGCGACCGCGCCCAGGCCGCCGCGCGGCTGGACGCCATCACGCATTTGCGCGGCGGCTCACAGCAAAGCCTGCGCACCAAACTCAAGGGCTGCAGCGACGTGGAACGCATCACCGCCCGCATCGCGCTGCGCCAGGTGCGGCCGCGCGAGCTGGTGGCCCTCAAGGACACGCTGCAAAAAGCCGAGCTGGCCGCGCCCGCGGGCAGCGATTTGCCGGAGCTGCTGACCCGCATTTTTGAAGACCTGCAGCCGCCGGCCGGCTGCGCCGCGCTGCTGGGCCGCTATGTGCTCGACGAGCCGGCCGCGCTGATACGCGACGGCGGCGTCATCAACCACGGCTGCGACGCGGACCTCGACGAGCTGCGCGCCATCCAGACCAATTGCGACAGCTTTTTGCTGGACCTGGAAGTGCGCGAAAAAGCCCGCACCGGCATCGCCAACCTGCGCGTGCAGTTCAACAAGGTGCACGGCTTTTACATCGAGGTCACGCAGGGCCAGGTCGACAAGGTGCCCGACGACTACCGCCGCCGCCAGACGCTCAAAAACGCCGAGCGCTACATCACGCCCGAACTCAAGGCCTTTGAGGACAAGGCCCTGTCGGCGCAGGAGCGCGCGCTGGCGCGCGAAAAATGGCTGTACGAACAGCTGCTGGACCAGCTGCAGGACTTCATCCCCGCGCTGAGCCGGCTGGCGCGCGCCCTGGCCTCTCTGGACGCGCTGTGCGCGCTGGCTGAACGCTCGCTCACGCTGAACTGGGCCGCGCCGGTGTTTGTGCGCGAGCCCTGCATAGACATCGTCCAGGGCCGGCACCCGGTGGTGGAGGCGCGCCTGGCCGAAACCGGCGGCGGCTCCTTTATCGCCAACGACAGTGTGATGAGCGGCAAGCACCGCATGCAGGTCATCACCGGCCCCAACATGGGCGGTAAGTCGACCTATATGCGCCAGGTGGCCCTGATCGTGCTGCTGGCCAGCGTGGGCTCCTATGTACCGGCAGCCAGCTGCCGGCTCGGGCCCATAGACGCCATCCACACCCGCATAGGCGCGGCCGACGACGTGGCCAATGCGCAGTCGACCTTCATGCTCGAGATGACCGAGGCCGCGCAGATACTCCACGCCGCCACACCGCACTCGCTGGTGCTGATGGACGAGATAGGCCGCGGCACCTCGACCTTCGACGGCCTGGCGCTGGCCGGCGGCATTGCCGCCTACCTGCACAACAAGACGCAGGCCTTCACGCTGTTCGCCACGCACTATTTCGAGCTCACCGAATTCCCGGCCCAGCACCACGGCGCCATCAATGTGCACGTGAGCGCGGTCGAGTCCGGCGCCGACATCGTGTTTTTGCACCACATCGAGCCCGGCCCCGCCAGCAAGAGCTACGGGATTGCCGTGGCCAAGCTGGCCGGCGTGCCCGCCGCCGTGGTCAACCACGCCCGCCATGCGCTCAGTGCGCTGGAGGCCCACCAGAACGAAGCGCGCGCCCAGGTCGACCTGTTCGCCGCGCCGCCCGAGGCCGCCGTGCCCGAACAAAGCGCGGTGGACAAGGCATTGGGTACCATAGACCCTGATGCACTGACGCCACGCGAGGCGCTGGACGCCCTGTACCGCCTCAAAAAGATGTCCGCCTCGCCGTGAACCAGCGCAAACCGACCTCCCCCACACCCCAAAGCCATCTCATGACCTACTGCGTCGCCGCCAAACTCAACGCCGGGCTGGTGTTTTTGTCAGACTCCCGCACCAACGCGGGCCTGGACCACATCAGCACCTTCCGCAAGATGATCGTCTATGAAAAAGCGGGCGACCGCTTCATGGTGCTGCTGTCGGCCGGCAACCTGTCGATCTCCCAGTCGATACGCGAGATCCTGCAGGTCGAGCAGCTCAAGGACCATGAAGGCGGCGAACCCATCACCATCTGGAACGCCAAAAGCATGTTCGACGCCGCGCGCGTGCTGGGCTCGGCCATCCGCCGCGTCTACGACCGTGACGCCGAGGCGCTCAAGAACGCCGACGTGGACTTCAACGTCTCGCTGGTTTTCGGCGGCCAGATCCGCGGCGAGAACATGCGCCTGTTCCAGATGTATTCGGCCGGCAACTTCATTGAAGCCACGGACGAGACGCCCTACTTCCAGGTCGGCGAGTCCAAATACGGCAAACCCGTGCTGGACCGCGTGCTGACCCCCGCCACGCCGCTGGCCGAGGCCGCCAAATGTGTGCTGGTGTCCATGGACTCGACCATGAAGTCCAACCTCTCGGTGGGCCTGCCGCTGGACCTGGTGGTCTACGAGGCCGACACCTACAAAAGCGACAAGATCGTCTGCATCGACAACGACAACCCCTACTACCGCATGATGCACAGCAGCTGGGGCCAGAAGCTGCGCGAGGTCTTCGACAGCATCGAGGACCCGGTCTGGGACGACGCGCACACCGACATCCCGCTGAAGATGCCGGCCACGCGCCACGAGCCTCTGAAAAAAATCAGCACGCCCGACGAGAAACTGATTTAAGCCGTGCCAGCCAACGCCAAACCGCTGGTCATTTTTTCCCACGGCAACAGCTTCCCGGCCGGCACTTACAGCGCGGTTTTTAATAGCCTGAAAGCCCGCGGCTTCCAGGTCAAGGCGGTTGACAAATTCGGCCACGACCCGCGCTACCCGGTCACCAGCAACTGGCCGCACCTGGTGCAGCAGCTGGCCGACTTCACGGCCCGCGAGGTTGAAAAAGCCGGCCAGCCGGCCTTCCTGGTCGGCCATTCGCTGGGCGGTTTTTTAAGCCTGATGTGCGCTGCCCGCAACCCGCAGCTGGGCGGCCAGCCCGTCAAGGGCGTGGTACTCGTCGACTCGCCCATCCTGGGCGGCTGGCGCGCGCGCGCCCTCAGCGTCGCCAAACGCGCACAGCTGGTCGGCGCCATCTCGCCCGGCGCCATCAGCCGCAAGCGCAAAAACCAGTGGCTGGGCAAGGATGAGGTGTTCGAGCACTTCCGCGGCAAAAAAGCCTTTGCCGCCTGGGACGAGCAGGTGCTGCGCGACTACATCGCGCACGGCACCTATGAAGGCACGGGCGAGGACGAAGGCAAGCAGCTGCTGAGCTTTGACCGCGACGTGGAAACCGCGATCTACAACACGCTGCCCGACAACCTCGAAGGCCTGCTCAAGCGCCATCCCCTGAAATGCCCCGTCGCCTTTATAGGCGGGCGCCAGTCGGCCGAGATGAAGCAGGTCGGCATGGGGATGACAGAGAAAGTCACCAAGGGGCGGATCATGATGCTGGATGGCAGCCACCTGTTCCCCATGGAAAAGCCTTTGATGACGGCGGCGGCCATCGAGGCGGCCTTGCGGAATTTCCTGGACTGATCCAGGCGCCTACAACACCTCCGCCGACGACAAGGCTGGCGTCTCGGCGATTCGCGCCGAAATGGCCCGGCAAGCCTCCAGCAGCGGCGCCACATAGGCCTGCTCGGGGTTGTCCTTCTGCCGGAACATCAAAGTGCTGACGCTGATGGCGGCCACCGGCGCGCCCCCTCCGCCGCGTATCACCGCGCCGTAGCAAAAAATCCCCGCCTCGTGTTCTTCGCCGTCAACCGACCAGCCGCGTTCACGCGTGATCTGCAGCTGCTTGCGCAAGTCGGGCAGCTTCACCAAAGTGTTGCCGGTGTAGCGCGGCAAGGGCAGCCCCTGCAGCAGCGGCTCCAGCACAGCAGGCTCCAGCGCCGCCATATAAGCCTTGCCGACCGCCGTCGCGTGCAGCGCCACGCTGCTACCTATGCGGGAGGCCATGCGCACGGCGCTCGGGCTTTCGAGTTTTTCGATATAGACCATGGCGCTGCCGTTGGGCACGGCCAGGTGAACGGTCTCGCCGGTGATATCGCGCAGGCGCTTGAGTTCATCGACCGCGGCCAGGCGCAGGTCCGAGCGGCCCCAGCTGCGGCTGGCCAGCTGGATCAGGCGCGGACCCAGGGCCAGCAGCGCGCCGCGCTCGTTCTCGACGAGCAGGCGCTCGGCCACCAGGGCCGCGACGATGCGGTGCACCGTGGGCCTGGGGTAGCCGCTGGCCTTGACCAGTGCGCCTACGTTGAGCGGCTGCTCCGAGTCGGCCACCAGCTGCAGCACGTGCATGAATTTGGAAAACGCGGCCGTGCCGGCCACCTGCGACGTGCTGGGCGACGCCATCACGACACCATGTAGCCGCCGTCCACCGGCAGGATCACGCCGGTCATAAAGGCGGCGGCCGGTGTGCAAAGAAACATCGCGGCTTCGGCCACATCCTTGGGTGTGCCCCAGCGGCCCATGGGCGTGCGCGCCAGGATGGGGCCGGCGCGCGCCGGGTCGTCCTGCAGGGCTTGTGTGAGCGGCGTGGCGATCCAGCCTGGCGCGATGGCGTTCACGCGTATGCCATCGGGCGCATAGGCGATTGCCAGCGACTTGGTGAGCTGGGCGACGCCGCCCTTGCTGGCCGCATAACCGGGCACCAGGCCGCCGCCGAAAAAGCTCAGCATGGAGGCCGTGTTGACGATGCAGCCGCGGCTGGCCTTGAGGCGCTCACGCGTGGCGGTGCACACGCGCATGGTGCCGCTCAGGTTGACGGCCAGCACTTTTTCGAAGACCTCGATGTCGTGCTCGGCGCCGCGCTGGATGATGCCGGCGCAGTTGAACACAATGTCCAGCGTGGCAATGCCGGCCAGCGCCGCATCCAGGCTGGTAGCCGAGGTCACGTCGGCCTGGCGCACCTCTACAGCCGCCTCCAGCGTGCCATCGCCGCCGCCCAGCCCCAGGGCCGTGACCTCGGCGCCCAGCGCCGCGAGGTGGTTGGCGATGACGGCGCCTATGCCCTGGGTCGCGCCGGCGACCAGCGCGCGTTTGCCTTTAAAGAGTCCGGCCTGGTAGGTCATGAATAAGCCCTGGAAGATACGTCCGCACTCAGCGGATAAATTGTTGTGTGTAATCGGCGCCCAGGCCGACGGCTTCGAAGTGCTTGTTGCACATCTCGATCTTGGTGAACACGTCCTCATAACCCATGCCCTTGCCATAGGGGTCGGTGTAGTACATGACACCATTGACCTGGAAGTAGGTGATCATTTCCTCGACGTCCTCGGGCACATACAGCGTGTGGGTTTCGCCGGGCGGCTCGAACACATAGCTGCCCTCGGTGGCTTCCCAGTCGTGCTCCAGGTAGCGCCAGCGGCCCTTGAGCACAAAGCCATGCACCGCCTGCGGATGGCGGTGCCGGCTCAGCACGCCGGACTTGCGCACCCGCAGCAAATTCATCCAGTAGCCCTGGCTGGCGTTCAGGCACAGCGGCCGGAACCAGACGTTCTCGGCCTGCGGCACCCAGAGCCGTTCATCGGTCGGGATGGCGTGCTGCACCACGATTTCCGGCCTGGCGTCGGGCGGGTTGGGGTACTGGTAGGGCATCAGCGGCGTCTGGTCGGGGGTGTCTACAGGCATGGGATTTGTCCATATTGTGGATACATGTCCATATTATAGAAAGCCAATAGCCCGAAGGCGCGGGGATTTACCCCTAAGCGCGCAAGCCGTCATTTGCAACAGACTGGATAAACTACGCCAACCATCCGGCGCCTGCGCCGAGTAATAACACGCGACTCTCCGAGGAGAACCCCCATGGCCCTGCCCCTTATCGTCACCCTCGCCGTGACCTTTCTTGCCTGGGCCGTCGCGGCCATCGTGTCCCAGAGCATGGGCGATGCGATGACGCTGAGCGCTTCCGTCTGGCTGGCCACCGGGGTGACTTTTGGCGCGCTGCTGGTGGTCAAGCCGGCCAAACGTTTTGCCGTGCTGGCAGGCGCCGCGCTGGCGGCCATCCTGCTGTCGCTGCTGGACGGCCTGGCGCTGTTGCCAGCGCTCGCCTTCGGCGCCAACGAGGCGCTGGCGGCCGGCCTGGGCGCCTGGGTGGCGCGCCTGCTGCGCGCGCCCCGTCCCGACGGCCGCATCGAGCCGGGCAAGGCCTATGCCGGCTTGCTGGTCGGCGCGCTGCTGACTTCCGCGCTGGGCGCCAGCATCGCCATCGTGCTCTGGAGCTGGGCCCTGCCCCAGCCCATCCCCCTGCTGACCGAGTGGCGTGTCTGGGCCTGCACGACCTTTGTCGGCATCCTGCTGGTCGCGCCGCTCATCACTTCCTTCGCGGGCTTCAAGGTCAAGCGTTCGGGCGGCATGGCCAGCAGCCAGTTTCTTGCGGGCGCCGGCACCTTTGTGCTGTTCTTTGTGGTGGCGGCGCTGATTTTTTCGAGCGATGTGTCCGACCGTTTCGGCGCCTCGCTGGGCCCCACGCTGGCCTACCTGCCGCTGCCCTTTATGGTGGTCACCGCCATCCTGTGGAAGGAACGCGGCGCCACGCTGGCCACGCTGCTGGGCGCGCTGGCGCTGATCGCCTGGACCAACAGCGGCGGCGGGCCTTTCGCCGAGGTCGAGGGCTTTCCGGGCGAGGCGGTGATCGAGGTCCAGGGTTATGTGGCCGTGATGGCGCTGCTGGTGGGCGTGGTCAACGCGCTGGGTGCCACCGCCGCGCAGGCGCTCGCGCTGGCGCAGGACTGGCGCACCCGCTACCGCCAGGTGCTGGAATCGAACCGCACGGTGGTCGCCAATTTCGACGCCAGGACCGGCGCGGCCGAATGGGGCGAAGGCGCCAGCGACCTGCTGCGCACCGATGCCGCAGGCCTGCTGACGGTGCAGGACTTCATCACCCACGCCGACCCGCAGGAGCAGCCCGCGCTGCAGGCCGACTGGCGCGACCTCACGCAGGGCCAGCGCGAGCACGTGCTGTGGAAAAACACCCTGCGCTGGAGCGACGGCCGCGTGGCCGCCGTGAGCGCGCGCCTGTCGGGCGTGCGCGGTGCCGACGGCCAGGTCGAACAGGTGGCCGTGCTGCTGGAAGTCGAGGCCTGACGTGGCAGCGGACACGCCCATCACACCCACGGCCGAAGCGGCCGTGGACAAAAGCACGCCCGCCGTCTTCCTGATCCACGGCCTGGGCGGCACGCAATACGACCTGGGCTCCATGCACAAGCGGCTGAAAAACGCCGGCTTCGTCACGCACTCGCTGACCCTGCCCGGCCACGGCACCACGCCCGAGGACCTGGTCCAGGTCACGGCCGAGCAATGGATGGAGGCCGTGACGGCCAAGTACCACGAGGTGGCCGCGCAGCACGACAACTTCCACATCATGGGCATGTGCATGGGCGCGCTGCTGGCCACCGAGCTGGCCAAGCGCCAGAAACACACGCGCGGCAAACTGATCGCGCTGGCGCCGCCGATTTACATCGACGGCTGGGCCACCGCCTGGTACACACCGGCGCGCCACCTGATGTATTACGTGCCCGGCGTTTCTGCGCGCATGCGGGTGGAAGAGGAAGACCCTTTCGGCATCAAGAACGAGCAGCTGCGCGCCATCGTCAAGGCCAAGTTCGCGCGCGGCGAAAACTTCCACTACCGCTGGGTGCCGCTGGCCTGCATACGGCAGGTGGACCGCCTGCGCCGCTGGGTCATGGCCGACCTCAAAAACATGGCCAGCGAAACCCTGGTGATCCATGCGCGCGAAGACGAGCTCACCAGCCTGGCCTCGGCCAACTACCTGGTCGAACAGATAGGCGGCGCCAAGGCGCGCATGGTGGTGCTGGAGAACAGCTACCACATGATCTGCGTCGACAACGACCGCGAGCAGGTGGCGCGCAACGTGCTGGAGTTTTTCGGCGCCAGCAGCGCCGCCTCGCTGGGCATGGCGGTGGACGACCCCAAGATGGGCGCCGACGCCCTGCAGGCTTTCGCGCAATCGCTGCGCGCGGCGCTGGAGGCCGGCGACTTCAGCGGCGTCTTTGCCCGGGGCGCTTCCGACATGGGCTGGTTCCAGCCCGGCAGCAACCGCGCCAGCGGCATCTACCGCGGCAACAAGGGCCTGCAGGCCATGCTGCCCTGGGCTACCGGCGTGAAGTTCACCGCCTTCGGCCAGCCGGTGTTCAATGCCGGCATCGCGGTGCTGCCCGCCACGCTCACGGCTTCAGGCCTGATGTCGCAAGGCGTGCTGGCCTTTGCCGTGCGTTCGGGCCGGCTGCTGGACGCGCGCTGGTTCCCCGACGACGTGGCACTGGAAGACGCCCACTTCGGCGCGCCGCCGGCGCCTTCCGGCTCCAGCGAGGCCGAACGCGCTTTCGAGGCCGCCGGCATTGCCGTCAAGACGCTGGCCAAGCCGCCCGGCAACGAAGAGCTGCTGGCGCTCTACGCGCTCTACAAGCAGGCCACGGTGGGCGACGCGACGGGCGAGCGCCCCGGCATGATGGACGTGACCGGCCGCGCCAAATTCGACGCCTGGGCCGGGCGCAAGGGCATGGCCCGCGAAGAAGCGATGGCGGCTTATGCCGCGCTGGTGGAGAAACTCAAGACGCTTTGATCAAGCAAATAGCTGCTCACAAAACCCCAGCAAAGCGATCACGGCCCACACGGCCACGACCGGTGCGTCATCTGAATGTATTTATCTGTGGAAATCTGCGTAATCTGCGGATAAATGAATTCATCCGCCGATTGAAGACGAGACATTTGTACTCAGCATTGAACATGACCGCGATCTCTATCTCCATACGCTGGCCGCAGGGCTTTGCACCATGATTTTTTATCGCGTCATCTGTGGATAAAAGAATTCATCCGCAGATTACGCAGATTTACGCAGATTGAAGGCAAAGCGTCTGCGGCTATGGCGGCTCTTCGCCCAGACTTCTAGTCCTTGAGCTCAGCAGGCACCTTGCCGCCGTTGGCGGCCAGCTTGTTCATGACCTGCTTGTGCAGCCAGATGTTCATGGCCGCGCTGTCATTCATGTCGCCCGTGTAGCCCAGCTCCTTCGCGAGCTCCTTGCGTTCGCCGAGGCTGCTGTCCAGGTGCAACAGCTTCATCAGGTCGACGATGGAGGTCTTCCAGTTGAGTTTTTCCGGGTTCTTGCTGGCCATGCCGTTGAGCAGGGCTTCGACGTCAACCTGCTGCATGGGCGGCGTTGCGGGCGCCGGGGCGGGTGCTGCGGGCGCCGCGCCAGCGGGAGCGGCGGCGACCGGCGGCGCGGTGTCGGGCGTTTGCAGCGAGGGGAATATCTTGCCGAAAATTTTTCCGAGAATACTCATGGTGCGCCTCAGGGTGGAGTTAAAAAAACCAGCCTAACACCGGGATATGACGGTTTTTGTCGGACGTCACGCCAATCGCAGAAATTGCAGCGCTCAGCGGGCTGGCGCACCCACGCGCTTGAGGCCCGCTTCGCCCGCCCGCGCCGCGACATCCGGCTGCCACACGACCTGGTCGTCCACGGCATAGAGCCAGCACCTGGATTTCGCCCTCGCGCATTGCTGGAAGGTCGTGGCCATGGCCTCGGGTTCGCCGGCGTTGAAATACCAGCCGCCTTTTTCCGTCACCGCAAAGGCCTTGGGCGGGGGCAGGCCGCGAAAGTGGGCATAACGCGCCTTGCCGGCATCGCTGAGCGGCACGGCGGCCAAATCATCGGCTGCCGCGAAACCCGAGGCCGGCGGAAGCACATAGTGGTGGCCCTTGAAACGCTGGGCGTGCGACAGCAGCAAAGGCTGGCCCAGCTGCGCCGAAAGAAACTCGAACATGCGTATATGCGAGGCCTCGCGCGCCGCGGGGTTGCCGCCCACCATGGCCTTGCCGGTCTTGGTGTTGCCCAGGCCTTCCATCTGCTTCACAGGGCCGGTGCCGTCAAAGCCGTGGTAGCTGCCCGGGTAGACCACCAGGTCCACGGGCGCGTTGGCCTTGTTCTTTCGCAGGCGCTCCTGCAGCGTCACGCATTCGCCGGCCAGCGTCCAGTCGTCGAGCTCGCCGATCATGATCAGCAGCGGCGTGTGGACTTCATAGTTCCACATCTTGTTGTTCACCAGGCAGCCGGGATAAAAAGCCACGGCGGCGCGCGGCCGCACTTTCTGCGCCTGCACGTATTTGTCGGTGGCGTCCACCGTGCTCAGCACGGTCTGGGCGCCGTGCGACCAACCCATGACCACGATGCGCGAGGCATCCACCGAGGGCTGCTTCACCAGCCAGGCGATGGCGGCGAACACGTCTTCCCGGCGTTCGGCTTCATGGATGGTGCGAAGCTTGTTCGGTGTCTCGCAGATCGACTTGTGGCCGCGCGGCGTGAAGCTGTCCAGCGGCAGGAAATGGATGCGCTCGGCGTTGAAATAACCCGCGTAGCGGAAAAAGCGCTCGGCAAAATTGCCCTTGCTGTCCAGCCCGCCGCCGCAGCCGTGCAAGCCGATGATGACGGGCCTGGGCTCGCCGTCGCCCACGTCAAACCAGTAGCCCGGGATCTCCAGCTTGCCGTCCAGCGAGGGGATGCTCACCGGTCCGGCCGCATGCGAGAGCTGGCCCGCCAGCAGCAGCAGCCCCGCGAGCAGCGAAAAAAACCGAAAGGCCCAGCCCATGCGCGCGGCCCGCATTATTCGGCCCAGACCACCAGGCCGCTCCAGGCCGTGGCCAGCACCACGATGCCGAAGGCGATGCGGTACCAGGCGAAAGGCACAAAGCTGTTGCTCGAGATATAGCGCAGCAGCCAGCGCACGCACAGCCAGGCGCTCAGGAAGGAGAACACCAGGCCCACCCCGAACAGCGGCAGGTCGGCCATGGACAGCAGCGCGCGCTCCTTGTAGAGGCTGTAGACACCCGCGCCTATCAGCGTGGGCATGGCCAGGAAGAAAGAAAAGTCGGTGGCCGCCTTGCGCGACAGCCCCAGCAGCATGCCGCCTATGATGGTCGCGCCGCTGCGGCTGGTGCCCGGGATCATCGCCAGGCACTGCACCAGGCCGACCTTGACCGCGTCCATCACGGTCATGGCCTCCACTTCCTGGACGCGCGCGGCGGCCGGGTTGTTCTGCTGGCGCTTTTCGGCCCAGAGGATGATGAAGCCGCCGATGATGAAGGTGCTGGCCACCACGACCGGCGTGAACAGATGGGCCTTGATGGCCTTGCCGAACAGCAGGCCCAGTACCACGGCCGGCACAAAAGCCACCAGCACGTTGAGCACAAACTGTTGCGCCTGTTTCTCGGTCGGCAGCGCCACCACGGTCGCGCGAATCTTCTGCCAGTAGACCAGGATCACCGCAAAGATGGCGCCGGTCTGGATCGCGATGTCGAAGACCTTGGCCTTGTCGTCGTCAAAACCGAGCAGCGCGCCCGCAAGAATGAGGTGGCCTGTCGAGGAGATGGGAAGGAATTCAGTCAGGCCCTCGACGATGCCCATGATGGCGGCCTTGATCAACAGTGCGATATCCAATGCTGGCTCCAGAAATTAGGTGGAGTGATTATGGCCGTAGCTGTTGGCCCGTCCCTTGCGCAGCGAAAGGCCGCAGCGCCCGGGGGTCCGTACCAGCAGGGGCCGCGGGACTGGCTTTGCCAGACCGCAGGCGCCGGTCCCCTTGAGGGGAGAACAGGCTACACGCAGTGAGCCTGGACAGGGGTGGGCGATATGTGCACAATTTGTTACCCCCATCGCCAGTCGCCACCGCCATGCAACTGACACCGCTGATCGCCATTCACCTGTTTGCCGCCAGCGCGGCCATCGTCATCGGGCCGGTCGCGCTGTGGGCGCGCAAGGGACGCGTTCAGCGGCCCAAGCTGCACCGGGCTTTTGGTTATGCCTTCGTCACCATGATGCTGGTCACCGCCGCGACGGCGGTTTTCATCCGTGACTACGACTATCCCAATATCGCCGGCTACACCCCCATCCACTTGCTGGTGCCCTTCGCGCTGTTCAGCATGACGGGCGCGTTCTGGCATCTGAGCCGCGGCAACATCGCGGGCCACCGCGGCGCCATGCAGGCCCTCTACATAGGCGCATGCCTTGTCGCAGGCGTGTTCACGCTGATGCCCGACCGCTACCTGGGCAAGCTGCTGTGGGGGCAGCTGGGCCTGCTCTAATCAAGGGAGGACAAAAAAGGGAAAGAGGAAGAGCCCATGAACCGATATCTGCTGAGCAGCCTGCTGCTGCTCGCCGCCGCGGCCGCGCAGGCCGGCATGGGCTTTACCGAGCTGCCGGGCCAGCAGGACGACAGCCCCGTCAGCGTCTTCTATCCTTCCGCCGGCGAAGACCGCCCCATGCAGGTCGGCGCCTATTCCCTCAAAGTCGACAAAGACGGCCAGCCCGTGCGCGGCAATACCCGCCTGGTCGTCATCTCGCACGGCTCGGGCGGCTCCCCCTGGACCTATACCGACCTGGCACGCCGCCTGGTCGAGGACGGCTTTGTCGTCGCCTTTCCCCTGCACCGCGGCGACAACGCCAGGGACCCTTCTTCCCCCGGCCCCGACAGCTGGAAGCAGCGGCCCGCCGAAGTGTCGCGCACCATCGATGCGGTCGCGCGCGAGCCGCGCTTCGCATCACTGCTGTCGCTCGACAAGGTCGGCCTGTACGGCATGTCGGCCGGCGGCCATACCGCGCTGACCCTGGCCGGCGGGCGCTGGTCGCCGGCGCTGCTCACCCGGCATTGCGAGGCCCACATCGCCGAGGACTTCCAGACCTGCGCCGGGCTGAGCACCCGGCTCACGGGCGGCCTGCTGGACGGACTGAAAAAAACCGTGGTGCTGGCCGTCATACGCCAGCGATTCAGCGACGCTACCTGGCAAAGCCACCACGATGCGCGCATCCAGGCCGTGGTGGCCGGCGTGCCGCTGGCCGCCGATTTCGACATGGCCTCGCTGGCCTCGCCGGCGGTGCCGCTTGCCCTCGTCACGGCCCGGCAAGACCACTGGCTGGTGCCGCGTTTTCACAGCGACGCGGTGCTCGCGGCCTGCAAGCGCTGCGAGCTTCTGGCCGACTTGCCTGACGGCGGCCATGGCGCGCTGCTCTCGCCACCACCGCCCGCCGAGGCCATGTCCAGCCTGGCCAAAGACCTGCTGCTGGACCCGCCCGGCTTCGACCGCGGCCAGCTGCCGGCCCTGGACGGCAAGATCAGCGCCTTCCTGCGCAAACAACTACTGCCCTGAAACCCCGGCCAAAGGCCGGACGGGCGGCCGCCGGCACGCCCTGCGCGAGCGCGCGCCAATCCGGCCCGCAAACAAACCATTTCGGTGCGTTTTGCAGGTGAAACGAAGCAATTCGAACCATTAGTAAAACTTATCTACTCAGACATTCATTCAAAAGTAGGTCAAACCCACTACCGCTCGGTGACGGTGAAACATACATTCAGTTACACCATTCAACTCGAGGTTTTACGATGACCCACACCGCCACCCGCCGCCTTACCATGGCCGCCCTGACCGTTGCTGTTGCCGCAGGCTCCGCCCTGCTGTCCGGCTGCGACAACCCGCCCGACACCATCAAGATCGGCGTCGCCCAGCCCCTGTCGGGCAACCTCGCCGCCCTGGGCCAGGACCTGCACAACGGCGTGAAGATGGCCGTGGACGAGCTCAACAAGGAAGGCTTCCAGATCAAGGGCAAGACGGTCAAGATCGAAATCGTCGCCATGGACGACCGCTCCGACCCCAAGGCCGGCGTTGACGTCGCCAAGCAGCTGGTCGATGCCGGCGTGGTCGCCGTGATCGGCAACCTCAACTCCGGCGTCAGCATCCCGGCCGCACCGGTCTATGCCGAAAAGCACATCGCCCAGCTGGCCATCTCGACCAACCCCAAGTTCACCGAACTCGGCCTGGACACCACCTTCCGCCTGGTCGCCAACGACAACCTGCAGGCCCGCGCCATAGGCTCCTTCGCCGCCAACCAGCTCAATGCCAGCAAGTTCGCCGTGGTCGACGATGGCACCACCTACGGCAAGGGCCTGGCCGCCGGCGCGTCTGCCGAGCTGAAGAAGGCCAACAAGCAAGTCGTCGTCAGCTATTCGTCGGACGACAAGACCACCAAATTTGACGAGCTGGCCGGCAAGATCAAGGATGGCGGTGTCGAGGTGGTCGTGTCGACACAGGGCGACTTCCAGATCCTGGCGCTGATCGAAGCCCTCAAAAAGATCGACTACAACCAGCAGATCAGCATCCTGGGCGGCGACACCATCAAGACCACCGACATGCTCAAGGGCAGCGACACGGTCAAGGGCCTGTACGCCACCTCGCCCATTCTGGACGCCAAAGAATTCGTCAATGGCAAGGCCTTCCTGACCAAGTACCAGGAAATCTTCAAGCGGGAGCCGGCCTATGGCGGCCACTACACCTATGACGCGATGTACATCCTGGCCGGCGCGATGAAGCGCGCCAACTCCGTCAAGCCCGAAAAAATCACCCAGACCCTGCGCAGCTTTGACGGCTACGCGCCCATCACCGGCTCCATGAAATGGGACGCCGTGGGCGAGCAGCGCTACGGCGTGGTCGGTGTCTATGCCGTGCGCAAGGGTGTTTGGGACCTGCAGCTGCGCTCCGACCGCTGGTAGGCTAAGCTCGCGGTCGCCATGACCAAAGCCGCCCCCACTTCCACCACCATCGCGCCCTCCATCGCCACACCCGGCCAGGTGCTTGATTTCTGGCTGGGCGACGGCATTACCCAGGACTGGCCCACGCAGGACCTCGGCAAACGCTGGTTCAGCGGTGGCGCCGAACTCGATACAGAGATACGCGCGCGCTTCGGTGCAGCCGTCGATGAGGCACTGGCCGGCGGCCTGCGGGACTGGGAGCAGCCTCCCCTGCACCGCCTGGCGCTGGTCATCCTGCTCGACCAGTTCACGCGCAACATCTTTCGCGGCACTGCCCGCGCCTTTGCCGGCGATGCCCGCGCCCAGCAGCTGGTGCGGCAGACCGTCGCCGCCGGTGAAGACCTGCAACTGCCCTGGGCGGCGCGGCTCTTTCTCTACATGCCGCTGATGCACGCCGAAAGCCCGGCGCTGCAGGACGAATGTGTGGCGCGTTTCACCCGGCTGGTCGCCGACGCGCCCCAGGCGCTCAAGCAGCGCCTGCAGGGCAACCTGGACTACGCCCACCAGCACCGCGACATCATTGCCCTCTTCGGGCGCTTTCCTTACCGCAATGCGGTCCTGGGACGTGCTGACACCCCGGAAGAAAAAGATTTCCTACTCAAGGGCCCGCGTTTCGGGCAGTAGCTCAGCCGCTTGAATCCAGCGCCCGTCCCGCCGCGTACCAGCAGCAGGACGCGCCGCGCCATGGCTTCACAACACAGGCCGGTGCGTCTTGCCATGCCGGCCCCCTTGGCCGGTCCACCACCACCGAGGAGTTACACCATGATGCCGCGCCCCTTCACCGCTTTCGCTTCCCTGCTTGCCGTTTCCGTGCTCGCCGCCTGCGGCGGCATGCCGCCCATGAAGCCCATGTATTCGCAGGCCCAGTTGCCCGCCGCCGTCCAGGTGCCGGCCGGCCACACGGTCGCCATGGAAACCGTGGGCGTGGGCGAGATCACCTACCAGTGCAGCCCCAAAAAAGACATGGCCGGCCAGTTTGAATGGGTGTTTGTCGGCCCCGACGCCAGGCTGAACGACCGCGGCGGCAAACAGGTCGGCAAGTACTACGGCCCGCCCGCCACCTGGGAAAGCCTGGACGGCTCCAGAATCACCGCCACCCAGCTCGCCGTGGCCCCCAACGGCGCCGGCAACATTCCCACCCAGCTCGTCAAGGCCAACCCGGCCATGGGCAGCGGCGCCATGAGCGGTGTCAGCTACATCCAGCGCGTGGACACCCGCGGCGGCGTCGCCCCCGCCATGCCCTGCGCCGCCGGCAATGCGGGCGCCAGACAGGTGGTGCAGTACCAGGCCGACTACATCTTCTACAAGGCAATGTAAGGCGGACATCCCCGATGAGCGCAAGCAGCCGGCCCTGAACGTCAGGCGGGGCTGGTTTTTTCAGTCCCACAGGCTGGCCCTGTGGGCCTTTTTGCGCCCGCCCGGGCCGCTTCCGCCGCGCCTTCAGGCCCTGCGGGAACGCGCTGGCAACAAGCCTGCGCGGCGTCCTACAGCACTTGCACACACCCCGCGTTTTACTGGCAAGCGACAACGACACAACAAGCGGAGGATATTCATGAAAAGCACGCACAACATCCTGTGGGCCTACAGCAAAAGCGCAGCCGTCACCGTGGCCATGGTCACCGGCACCGCCGCGCTCATGGTCGCATGCTCCGGCGTTGCGCCCCTGCCCAAGGAATACACCCAGGACCAGCTTGACGCCACCATCACGGTCCCGCCCGGCAACGTCGTCGCGCTGGAAACCACCGCCAGCGGCCTGCTGCACTACGAGTGCAAGGCCAATGCCACCACCGCCGGCACCATAGGCTGGGTGCTGGTACGGCCCGAAGCCGAGCTGCTGGACCGCACGGGCAAGACCGTCGCCCGCTATTCCGGCCCGCCCGCCACCTGGACGCATATTGACGGCTCCAGCGTCGTCGGCACCCAGGTTGCGCTGGCCCCGCGCGTGGGCGCCACCAACCTGCCGCAGCAGCTGTCCACCGGCGCACCCGGCGCCGCGCCCGGCGTGCTGCAGAACATCACCTACATCCAGCGCATCAAGACCAAGGGCGGCCAGGACCTCAGCAAGGCCTGCACCCAGGCCGATATCGGCGACAAGCTCACCAACTCCTACCAGGCCGATTACATTTTCTGGAAAGCTGCTTAAGGCAGCCCCTCCGGGCACGCCTGTGAAGGCGCGCCTCTCCATGGTGGCCAAGCCGCCATGGAGCCCAAGCCCGCAGGCTCCGGCCTGCGGGCTTTTCTGTTGTTGCCGATGTTTCCCCGCACACGCTCCCCCTGGCCGCCTACAGATGGCCCGCCGCACCAGGGATTTACTGGGGGTGACACCACCGTCCGCCGCCACTGGAGCCCGCCGTGAAAACTCCCACCAACGCCTTTCGTCCCTTCCCCGGCCTGCTGCGAAGCACGCTGCTGCTGGCTGCCGTGGCTGCGCTGGGCGCCTGCGGCCTGCGCCAGGCCAATCCCTACCTCGCCCAGCAGGCCATGCCGGAAACCTTGCGTGTGCCCGCGGGCTACGCCGCGGTGCTCGAAGCGCAAGGCCGCGGTGAGCTGCTCTACGAATGCCAGGCCGTCAAACGCGCGCCCTATGAATACGCCTGGCTGCTGCTGTCCCGCGGCATCCGCCTGGCGGACGGCGCAGGCAGCACCGTGACCTACTACCCCGGCGCCCGCGCGCGCTGGGAGCACAGCGACGGCTCCAAGGTGAGCGCGCAGGAACTCGTCGAAGTGCCCGGCGACCCCCGGAACCTGCCCCTGCAGCGGGCCATGGTCGGCCCCTCCGACACCCCGGGCGCGCTCGCCAACATCCGCTACATCCAGGGCCGCCGCACCGTCGCCGGCGTGGTGGCCAACCCGCCTTGCACCTCCGCCACCCTGGGCATGCGCGTCTCCGTGCCCTACGAGGCCGACTACGTCTTCTGGCGGCCGGCCGCCTGAGCTTTCACACCGCCCATAAAAAAGCCCGCGGGATGCGGGCTTTTTCTTGCCTCAGGCGGGCTTAGCGCTGGTAATAAACCGGTGCCGGGCGATAGCCGGGGCCGTAACCATAGCCGGGCGCCTGCACATAGTAGCCACCATGGTGCCTGTGGCCGTGGCGCGGGCCGTAGTACACGGGCTGCGGGTAGTACACCGGTGCCGGCTGCACATACACGGGGCGCGGGTAATAAACCGGTGCCGGCTGCACATAAACCGGAGCAGGCTGTACATACACGGGTTGCTGGTACACCGGGTAGGCATTGGTCACACCCACCGCCACACCCGGAACGCCTATGCCCACAGAAAACGACACGTTGTCGCGGGCCTGGGCAGCCCCTGCAAAGCCCAGGGCGGCCACGGCCAGGGTGGCGGCGGCGCCTGCCAGGGCGAGGGAGCGGTTTGCTTTGATGGCTGTCTTCATATGGTTCTCCTTAAGCAGGGCAGGAAATGCCCATGTGCTTATTAAACGCAGGGCACCTGTAATGGCATACCGCATGCCCCGTGAAGAGAGTAGCCAAACGTAACCCATTCGAGTAAGCCCCTAAAATCAGCCAATGACCTCCCCAGCTCCTGCCGACAAAGAAATCCACAAGCCCAGCAACTTCCTGCGCCAGATCATCGAAAAAGACCTGGCCGAGGGCACGTATGCCAGCCGCCGCTGGGGCGGCAGCCCCGGGGATGCCGCCCACCATGCCGCCGGCCAGCCCGACCCGGCCAAGGTGCGCCTGCGCTTCCCGCCCGAGCCCAACGGCTATTTGCATGTGGGCCACGCCAAAAGCATTTGCCTGAACTTCGGCCTGGCGCGCGACTACGGCGGCGTCTGCCACCTGCGCTTTGACGACACCAACCCCGAAAAAGAAGACACCGAATACGTCGACAGCATCGTCGACGCCGTCAAATGGCTGGGCTATGACTGGACGCAGATGGGCGCAGACAAGGGCGACGCCAGGCCTTACCAGGCCAGCGACTACTTCGACTTCATGTACCGCGCGGCTGAATACCTGATCGAAAGCGGCAACGCCTACGTCGACGAACAAAGCGCCGAGGAAATGCGCCAGAACCGCGGCGACTTCGGCCACCCCGGCACCAACAGCCCCTTCCGCGGCCGCACCCCCGCCGAGAACCTGGCGCGCTTTCGCGAAATGCGCGACGGCAAGCTCGCCGACGGCGCCGCCGTGCTGCGCGCCAAGATCGACATGGCCTCGCCCAACATCAATATGCGCGACCCGGCCATCTACCGCATACGCCGCGCCCACCACCACAACACCGGCGACAAATGGTGCATCTACCCCATGTACACCTTTGCCCACCCGGTCGAAGACGCGCTCGAGCAGATCACCCACAGCATCTGCACCCTGGAGTTTGAAGACCAGCGCCCCTTTTACGACTGGCTGCTCGACCGCCTGGCCGAAGGCAAGCTCATCGCCACGCCGCACCCACGCCAGTATGAATTCGCCCGCCTCAACCTCACCTATGTGCTCACCAGCAAACGCAAGCTGGCCCAGCTCGTCAATGAAAACCGCGTCAGCGGCTGGGACGACCCGCGCATGCCCACCATCGTCGGCCTGCGCCGCCGCGGCTACACGCCCGAGGCCCTGCAGCTGTTTGCCGAACGCATAGGCGTCACCAAAAGCGACAGCTGGATCGACTACAGCACCCTCGAAGGCGCGCTGCGCGACACCCTGGACCCGATTGCCCCGCGCGCCATGGCCGTGCTGGACCCGGTCAAGCTGGTGCTCACCAACTGGGATGAAGTCATGGGCGCAGGCAAGCTCGACGATTGTTCAGCGCCCGTGCACCCCCACCATGAAGAGATGGGCAAACGCAACTTCAAGATAGGCAAGGAAGTCTGGATTGAACGCACAGACTACGAAGAAACCCCGCCCAAGGGCTTCTTCCGCTTGTTCCCGCCCCACGTCAACGCCAGCAAGCAGGCGATTGCCGGCAGCAAGGTGCGCCTCAAATACGGCCACGTGATCGAATGCACAGGCGCAGTGAAAGACGCCAACGGCAAGGTCACCGAAGTCCACGCCACCCTGATCCCCGACACCAAAAGCGGCACGCCCGGCTCCGACGCCATCAAGGTCAAGGGCGTCATCACCTGGGTGGGCGTGAGCGATGCCGTCCAGGCCGAGGTGCGCCTTTACGACCGCCTGTTCAGCGTGGAGCACCCCGGCACCGGCGACAAGGACTTCCTCGATGAGCTCAACACCAACAGCCTCAAGACCGTGACGGCCTATGTCGAGCCATCACTCGCCAAGGTGCCCGCCGGCACGCGCTTCCAGTTTGAGCGGCATGGCTACTTTGTGACGGACTTCCAAGATCATCAGATTAGAGGAGAGGGTAAGCCCGTCTTCAATCGCGTGACGGGTATGAAAGACTCCTTCAGCAAATAGCACCCGCAGCCCGATGGTGTGAAAGCGGGATAGTCCTTTTCCACGGGTGCCGGCCCGCGCGGCATCCGCCGGTTTGAGCAGAACAAGAAATTGAGGGAACAAATGATCCGTTTAGCGTGCTTGCTGGCTCTTTCGATGGCCTTGACCGGATGCGACCAGATCCGCACCGTGCTTTTATCCAAGGCAGACAAAGTCAACCTGGCATTTCCCATGGCCGAGGACCTCGTCGTCGCGCAGAACAGCTTGTTTGCCTCGTTGGAGGATGGAAGTTCCAGGTCGGCGCTTGCCGAGCAGCACGCGGCCTTGCTCAAGATCAGGGGCCTGACTTGCAGCGGCACCGCGTCCATAGGCTTCTTCGACACCAGCGCCGCCATCAAGGCAAAAATCTCCGATACGGCCTGCTTTAAAGACCAGGATGCCAAACTGGCGGAATGGGTCGGCATACAGCGCTTTGTCGCCGCCGTGCAAAAACCGGCGCTGGTCCCCTTGTCACCCTTGCAAGGCAGGGCGGTTATCGTGACGCTTCCGGAGTCGGCCGCCGGCGTCGTCGCGGCCCGAAACGCGAACGTGATTGTCCTGCGGGGCCAGCGCGCCAAATTCATGACCGTGCAGGTGCCCAACGGGAAAATCATCAACAGCTTTGATGCCCCCGCGGAAGCCTATCGCCCGCAAACCCTGTCTCCCAATGGGCGTGTACTCGCAGTCCCCGCCAGCAACAACGCCCTGTGGATGATGGATGCCGAGACCGGCGCCACGCTCTGGAAAACCACGAAGTTCAGCGATGTCGTCGCCTGGCTGCCCGAGGTTGGCGCCACCGTCCTGAACAGCACGGGCAACGCCGCCCCCATGCTGCTGGACCACACCAAGGCCACCATGGAGCCCTACCCGGTGACGGTGCAGAGGCCCACCTGGTCCGTGGCCCTGGCACCGGCCACGGCCCGTTATGCGGTAGGCAACGGCCGAAACGTGGCGATCGTCGACCACGCACGCAGCGCGGAAGGTGCGGTCACTGTGTCGCTGCTGAAACAGATGACGCTCACCGGTCAGGGTGTCACGTCGTCGGCGCCGGTGCTCATGGGAAACGGCAAGAAACTCGTTTTTGTCTCCATGCGCGACCTGGGCTGGCTCAACGTCGACACAGGCGCGCAGGGCGTCTGGACCACGTCCTTTCTCGGCTCCACCCTCAACAACGGGCCGGCCAAGGTATCTGAAACCGCCATTTACCTCGATGTGAACCTGCCGGGCACAAGCACCGCGGCCCGGCTGTTTGACATCGAAAAAGAAACGATTTCAGCCGTGCAAGGGGGTGACCCCAATGAAGGATTGCTGCTCTCGCTTGCGCCCCGGCAAGGTTATTTCCGCCGGGGCTCTCCGGCGGTTGTCATCGGCAGCGAGGTTGTGCCCGAGGGAGAACCCCAGGCGCTTGAAAAAATAGTCAATGATGCGCAGCTCGCCCAGCAGTTGGCCAGAATGAATGCGGAGACGCAGCAGCAGCAAATGCAGCAGCAACAGCAGCAGATGCAAAACCCGCAGCTGGCCTCCTTGCCGCCGGCCGTCCGCGAGCGCTACATCGAACATCTGCTGCGCCAGGGGCGCGACCCCAACCAGTCGGCCGTGGCAGCGGCTGCGGCGGCCGCCGCCATCAAGGGCCCGGCAACCGGCATCAAACCCCTGCTGACCGACGTGCCCGCCAACGCCAAGGTGTCGTTCATCGGTGTGTACGAAGCCGCGGTGACGACCCCGACGACGGCCGGTGGCGGCAGCCGGATCGGCGGCATACGGGTCAACGTCACGCCGGGCAGCACCCCGCTCGTGCTGGTGCTGACCAGCTACGAGCCCGTGCGCTGGACCATCAACGCCAGCAATCGCAAGATTTCGGCCATCCTTCTGTCGGGCAATGCCCAGTCCTCGGTCATCAGCCCGGACAACACGCAGGTGCTGAAGATCGGTCCGGCCTACGCCTACAAAATGGACGGCCCCGAGTACGCCCGCGTGAAGCAGGACGTCGCCCGCTATGTGTCCAACCCGGTGCAGGCTTTCCAGGGTGGCTACAAGGGGCAGGATTTTTCGGTGAATTGAGGGTCTCCCGCGCGCCTGGAATGAAACAGGCCCGGGGGTAAGCCGCCTTCAACCGGGAGGCGAGCGTGAAAGACTTGTCCAGCAGATAAGGTTTCATCAGGCTAGATATGCGCCCATTCTTCCGCCACAGGGGTTTTAACAAGGTTCTGGTGATGGGGTGCCTGGTGCCAGCCCTGCTCGCGCCGGCCGCCAGCCATGCACAGTTCGGCCGCGCCGAATTCAGCGATGCGGGCGACTTCTCCGAATCGGCCATCCTGAGCGGCGTCAAGGCCACCCAGGCCCAGTGCGCGGCCGCGGCCAACACCGTCTGGGCCGCCACGGCGCACTCGGGTGCCGAATGCCTCAAATACTGGAAGGCCGGCTTTGGCGACCAGCCCGTCAAGCGCGCCCTGGTCTTCTTTCACGGCGATGTCTTTGTCGGCGTCGGCAAGACCAGCAAAGCCTACCTGGATTTGACCAATGCCCAGCTGCAAAAGAGCGCCGACGACTGGGCCAAAAAACTGGGCGTGCCCTATCTCTTTATGGGCCGGCCCGGCACGCATGGATCGTCAGGCGACCACATGCAGCGCAGGCGCGTGGATGAGTCCATCATCATTTCCGCCGCCCTCGACGAATTGAAGAAACGCCACGGCATTGAAGAATGGGTGATCGCCGGCCAGAGCGGTGGCGGCCATGTGACCGCCTCACTGATCACCGAGCGCGCTGACATCGTCTGCGCCGTGCCCACCTCGGCCCCCTCCTCGCCCCGCATACGCTGGGAAATGATGGGCCGCAGCAAGGACACCACCAACTACGCCGACTCCTACGAACCCTGGAAGTTTGTCGCCAAGGACAAGGTCAACCCCCAGCTGCGCGTTTTTGTGCTCGGCAACCCCCAGGACAAAAACGTCTTCTGGGCGTCACAGACCGTGATGGCCGATGCGCTGCAAAAAGCGCAGATCCCGGTTCAGGTTCTGGAGGGCGAAGGCAGCGGCCCTGACGCGCATGGCTTGTCGAATTCGTCGCGCATTGTGGCCGGGTGGTGTGCGCGGGATATGCGGACGGAGGAGATGGTGGTGCGGGCGGGTAAGGGGCTTAAGGGGTAACCATAGGTACAGTCGTTGAAGAACGAGCTAGGCTGCTGTTCTTAAGTAGGGATACAAGCGCTCCGGTGCTGGCTTCAATCATCTTTCCACGGCCTTGGGATCATGGCCGCCTGCGTTAAGCTCCCATTGATCGAAGCACCCGGTGGCACACGCTTTCAGCTTGAATGCATGAGTACTTTGTCACAGACATTGCTGACCACAAGAACGGCAAAGTCGTGTTCAATCGGGTGACGGGGATGAAGGATTCGTTTAGTAAGTAACGGCCAACCACCAATCTCACTTGCAAACGCACATTTAGGAGATCGTTTTGACGAACTTGGCATCAAAGAAAACGGGGCAATCGAACAAATCTCGAATGATTTTGCCAGTCACAAAAAATGAAGCTACGGCATTTGACTTCACCGCTTCAGAGGTGAAATTGGATCGTTTGCTTTTAGATCCCAATAACTATAGGTTCTGGGATCATAAAAAGTTCAAACGCAAGGTCAACAACAGATTTCATGAACCAAAGGTTCAAGCTGCGACACTCGAAAATCTTGAGCACCACTATCAACTTGAGGAACTAAAAAATTCCATTCTTGTGAATGGGTATGTTCCGATGGAAAGAATCATTGTCACGCCTTACCCTCACGCGCCTAACTTTTTTGTGGTCGTCGAGGGGAACCGAAGAGTAGCGGCGCTGAAATCCCTACTCAAGGAAGCGAACGACGGGGTCATTGCACTCTCCGAGAAGCAAATAGAGTCTTATTCTGAAATTCCTTGCGCCATTCTCAAATCAAAAGGAAAAGACCTAAGACATGCAGAGCGGGTCATTATGGGCATTCGACACATTGCCGGCCCCAAAGAATGGGGTGCTTATCAGCAGGCGTTGCTAGTCTCAGAGCTCAAAGATGATGAAGGCTTGGACTTCAAGGAGATTGGCAGCATGCTTGGCATCTCTTCGGTGGAAGCAGCACGAAGATATCGAGCGGTATCTGCTCTAAAGTTTATGGAGAAAGATGAACTTTATGGCAGCAAATCCGAACCCGACTTCTACCGACTATTTCATGAAATGGTCTCGTCACCAGAAGTCAGGACCCGATTCGGATGGTCGCATGAACAAAACACGTTTGTGGATATAGAGCGCGCAAGAGAGTTCTTTCAACTCATAACAGACGATGGCAAGACCGAACCTAAATTGACCACTTTTGGTGACGTTAGGCGGTTACGTCTTATTGTCGCCAATCCGTTAGCAGTGGAAGCGCTTCTTGACCCCGATCAGTCCTTTCTAGAAGCAATTCGAATCGCGGAAGACAACAAATTTGACGCGTCACCATCAGGTATTTTGCAAGACGCTAAGCGGGCAATATCGAAGATTAGTGTTGCCTCTGCAAAAACTCTTACACCAGCAGACATCAAAATCATTGATGAAATTCTAGACACCTTAGATGGTTTTAAAAGTTTAGTAAAAGCCAAACCAAAAAAGTAAATGAGCGATCTTTTAGTTCGAATGGAGGACGAACTTACCTCATATTTTCTATGTGAATACAGTCCGATCGCACCGAAGAAAAAGCTCATCGAAATTGTTCGCACTCAGGCAACAAAAACCTACTCCTCTGAAACCGTTGAAATCTACATCGAGAAACGGCTTGATGCACTAAGGTCATTTTTAGTTGATGAATTTAATCACCGCAATTCTTCCGGTCGAGCGCTTCGCTTTGAGATTGTGGATACTCGAGGGGAAGGTCATGTGTTACGTGGGTATAAAGATCGCCTCGATGACGCAAGGATAAGTTTTCAGGATGCACTGAACTTACTCGCTCCGGATAGTTTTGAAACGCTTTCCGCGATTGTTCTCAAACGCCTACATTGTGATGCCGTATTTCTGACTCCTCAATCTCACGACCAAGGGGTTGACGCGTTTGGATATCGAAAAATATTCCCATCTCTCTCGCGCGCAGTCACACACAATTTGATCTGGATTGCCCAAGCTAAACACTATGTGACCCACGGGGTAAGCACAGTGGCAATTAGAGAATTAGTCGGCACTAACGAATTGTTAATCAGTAAGATTTTCTCTACAGTGGACCAGCGATACAAAGAACTGAGTCTGCCTCCCTACGCACCCACTTCTTTGCTCTTAATGACAACTCATGAAATGCCAAGCACTGTGCGCAGGTTAGCGGAGAGAGCCGGAGTTTTTGTACTAGAAGCCTCTGATCTCTATGATCTTTTTAAAGACGACTTCACGAATCCCGTTACCAAGCTAGAGCTTGAGCGATTCGTTTCGGATGAATCGACTGGTATTCCAACTCTTCAGTAATAGTCCGCGCTTTTGATCTAGAGGTCTCCAACAATTCGCTAGCGACCTCAAATACGAAGAACAATCCGTCAAAAGGGACATGACCAAGGGTGTGCATTGTGGCTAGCCTCTACTACCCAAAGTGCAGCACTGAATTGCAAGTGAATCGCGAAGACGAATTGGAATATGCTGCCGGCAGTATGCAGTTGTCCGTAGCGCTAACCCGCCGGTTCAGAGAGTGCCATCACCAACGTTCGCGAACCTAACTCGAAGCCTCAAAACTCTCCGCTGGAGGTGTTTGGTTCTGTCCGGGTTACGCTTGCGCCATACCAGAAGAGTAAAGAGAATTTACGTTATCCGAGCTGCCAGAAGCAGCTGGCGGAATTCGTCCACGCGCTTGTCGAGTTTCACCCTCACCATGCCATCAAGAGCGTCTAGCCCTTCGATCCAGCAGACGCGCCTGACACATCGAACGACGTGCCACTGATGGGTGGATTCGAGGGCCGGCGAGGTCTTTGGAAACAAACTGAAACAGCACTAGTTTTGGTGAATTGTTGCCCTCCAATTCGACCGCCAAACGCATGGCCGCCCGTATGATCGGCCGGTTCAAATTCAAAACTCAAAAGGACGTTCCCCATGGCTGCTGCGCGCACGGTCCACGCCGACCTCTGGCGGGTTTTTCTGCTGACCCTGGCATCGCTCTTTCTCATTCCGGCGGTCACGCTGGTTTTCACGCACTACGCGCTGCAGTCTGAGGACAAAGACTTCCTCCAGCGCGTCAATTCCCAAATCAGCGCCGCCACAAACCTGACGCCGGCGCAGAAGGCGGACGAAATCGCGTTTTACGACACGCACAGGCTGTCGATGGCCTGCGCCGCCACCGGGCCGGAGAACCAGGTCTTTCACGACAAGGTGTGCAGCACGTATTCCATGCACTGGTGGTTTCACTGGGCCGAGCGTGCCGCGTTCTGGACCTTGATCCTCGGAGCCGCGCTGCTGGTGGCGGCCGGCGTGCTGGGCGCGCTGGCCTTTGTCAACCGCGGCCTGCGTTATGCGAGCTTTGTGGCGGGTTGGCGGCTGATGACGTTTTCCAGCGCGGTGGAGGTCAGCTTGCAAAGCGCCATGCTGGTGTGGCTGTCATTCTGGCTCACGGCTTATTTCTGGCACAGCTACTACATCAAGCTGGTGGGCCTGGCCGGCATCATGGCGGCCCTGGCGGTTTTTTATGCCATCTACACGCTCTTCAAAAAATTGCCATGGGGCAACACCATTGAAGGCGAGCTGCTGCTTGAGGCCGACGCCCCGCGCCTGTGGGATCGCATTCGCCAGCTGGCGGGCCGCGTCAAGACATCCCCGCCGGACCAGATCATTGCGGGCATCGACAACAACTTTTTCGTGACCGAAGCCCCCTGCACGGTGGCCGGGCAGACCCTGACGGGCCGCACGCTGTTTGTGAGCATTCCGCTGCTGCGGGTGCTGGACACCGCCGAGGCCGATGCCGTGCTGGCGCACGAGCTGGCCCACCTGGGCGGCGGCGACACGCGCAGCAGCGCGGCGCTGGGCCCCAAGCTCAACCAGTTTGACCTGTACACCTGGGAAATGCGCAGCGGCGGCTTGACCATCGTGGCGCACTACCTGCTGCGCCTGTACCGCATGGTGTTTGAGTTCGCACTGGCGCGCGACAGCCGCGAGCGCGAGTACACCGCCGACCGGGTGGCCGCGAAGCTGACGGCGCCGCAGTCCATCGTGCAGTCGCTCATCAAGATCTCTGCCTACTCCAGCTACCGCAACACCGTGGAACGCAAGCTGTTTGAGCAGGAGCAACAGCACAGCGGCGCGCTGGGCATTGCCGGCTTTGTGGCTGAAGGCCTGCACCCTTATGCCCGCTCGGGTGAATTTGTGACGGCCATGAAAACCGCCGCCGTGCCGCACCCCTACGACACGCACCCGCCGCTGGCCGAACGCATGCGCAATGTGAAGCACAAGGTGGATGAGGGCAGCTACGCCGCCATTGTGACCACCGTGCCTCAAACCACCTGGGCCGATGACATATCGACCGCCGCCGCCATCGAGCAGCGGCTGTGGACAGACTACGAGCAGCGTTTTGCCGCCGCGCATGAGCAAAGCCTGGCCTACCGCTATGAGCCGGCCACCGAAGAAGAGCGCGCCGTCGTGCTGCGCTACTTTCCGCCGGTGTCGTTTGACCTGGGCAAGGACAGGCGCATTGACATCACCTATGAGGGCGTGCATGCCACGGCGGACGGCGGCGCGCCGCTGTCATGGGACGAGGTCAAGGGCATGACCTTCAACAACAGCAGTTTTGGCAACACGCTCACCGTCACCCACTTCGACAAGGGCATGCTGGGCGCGCGCACCAGCACGATCAAGCTCAAAGGCCTGGGCAAGCAGGAAGAGCACTTCAAGGCGGTGCTGGGGAGCTACTGGCAGCGCCACCAGATCATGCGGGCCCAGCAAAAAACCCGCGCCGCTGAAACCGAAACGGCCTGAAACACAGGTGAGATTGAAGGGCCGGCGAAAGCCGGCTGGCGATTCACCGGCTTTCAGCGCTTTTCTTTTTTCAAGCGCCCGGCCCTGTCCGACATCAGCAAGGCCACGGCCGCCACATCCGCCTGCGTCACCGGCGTAAACACCATCAGGCTCAGCCCGGGCGAGCTGTCGATGGCCAAGGCCTGGTACTCCAGCGTGATGGCCCCGACGCCGGGCCGCTCAATCTGTTTGCGGCCTATCCAGTGGTTGCGCATCTCGTTCTCGGCCCAGAGGCGGCGAAAGTCCGCGCTGCTGGCCTGGAGTTCGGCCGCGAGGGCGGCGGCTTCCGGGCAGTCGCCGGCGCGTGCCGCGTCGATGCGAAAGGATGCGACGGCGTAGCGTGCGTCGGTTTCCCAGTCGGGCAAGCCTTTGCGCACGCGGGCGGTGCAGAACAAGCGCCTCAGCAAATTGCGTTCGCCGGGCTCCAGCGCGGGGTAGTCGGCCAGCACGGCCAGGGCTGCCGCATTCCAGGCCACGATGTCCCAGGCCGGCGTCTTCACGATGGCCGGGCTGGTGGGCATGGCATCGAGCACGCGCTGCAGCGCGGGTGTGACCGCCGCTGAAGACCTGGGCTTGAGCGGCGGCGGGCGCTGCTGGGCCAGCAGGAACATGAACTCGCGGCCGGCGCTGTCCAGCTCAAGCGCGCGGGCCAGGCGCTCCAGCACTTCGTCCGAAGGCGGGCCGCCGCGCCCTTGTTCCAGCCAGGTGTACCAGGTGACACTGACGTTGGCGCGCGTGGCGACTTCCTCGCGCCTGAGGCCGGGCGTGCGGCGCCGGCTTGCGGCTTCGGGCGTGGGCAGCAGGCGCGCACGGCGGTCTCGCAGGAAGCCGCCCAGGGTGAGAGGCTGGGCCGGCAGGGTGTTAGTGCTCATACCTGTATACGCTCACGGCTTTTGCAAATTCGATGAAGAGCGGATTATCGGGACTCATTTTTTCAGGAGTTCAGTATGCGTGTTTTTGTGACGGGAGCGACGGGTTTTGTGGGGTCCGCGATTGTGCGTGAATTGCTTTGCGCGGGGCACCAGGTGCTGGGGCTGGCGCGCAGCGACGCGGCGGCCGATGCCCTGCTGAAAGCGGGTGCGGCGGCACACAGGGGCGAGCTGGCGGACACGGCCAGCCTGGCGGTTGGCGCGCAGGCCTGCGACGGTGTGATCCACACGGCCTTTCACCACGATTTTTCAGCCCACGCTGCGGCAGCCGAGATGGACAGGCGGGCGATCAAGGCACTGGCCGGCGTGCTGGAAGGCTCGGGCAGGCCTTTTGTGTCGACCTCGGTCACCATGCTGCTGGCCCACGCGCGCCCCGCGACCGAAGACACAGCGGTTCCCGCGGACTCGCCGAACCCGCGCGCCGGCGCGGAGGCCCTGATGGGGGCCGCTGCCGGCCGCGGTGTGCGCGCGAGTGTGGTGCGGCTGCCGCCTTCGGTGCATGGCGCGGGGGACTATGGTTTTGTGCCGGCGCTGGTGGCGATTGCGCGCCGCAAGGGCTTCTCGGCGTATATCGGCGAGGGCGCGAACCGCTGGCCGGCGGTGCACCGGCTGGACGCGGCACGCCTCTTCCGGCTGGCGCTGGAAAGCGCCCTGCCCGGCGCGCACCTGCATGCCGTGGCCGAGGAAGGCCTCGCGCTGCGCACGATTGCCGAAGCCGTGGGCGCGGGGCTGGGTGTGCCGGTGCGCAGCATCAGCGCCGATGAAGCACCGGCCCACTTCGAGTGGCTGACGCGCTTTGTTGCGGCCGACAACCCGGCGTCGAGCGCGCTGACGCGCCGTTCGCTGGGATGGCAGCCGCAGGAGGCGGAACTGCTGGCGGACATACGGGACGGCGGCTACTTCGCTTGAGAGGACGCCAAGAGAAAGAGGCCTGGGGTTTAATCACCCCATGCCACAACCCAATTTCAGCCCCGCGGCAGACCGCAACAAACAGCCCATCCTTGATGTCCTGCTCAAGGTCCTGCCCGCGCAAGGCAAGGCCCTCGAAATCGCCTCAGGCACAGGCCAGCATGTCGCCTGGTTTGCCGCGGGCCTGCCGCAATGGACATGGCAGCCCACGGATGCCATGCCGGCCGCGCCGAATTCGATTGCGGCCTGGGTGGCCGAGCAGGGTTTGCACAATGTGCGCCCTGCCCTGGTGCTTGACGTGATGGCACCCGAATGGCTGCCGGGCGATGCGACGTTTGACCTGATCTATTGCGCGAACATGCTGCATATCTCGCCCTGGGCGACTTGCGCCGCGCTGATGCAAGGCAGCGCGCACCACCTGGCGGACGGCGGTGTACTGGTGACTTATGGGCCGTATCTGGAAGACGATGTACCCACGTCGGAAGGCAATCTCTCATTCGACCAAAGCCTGCGCGCGCAAGACCCGGCCTGGGGAATCCGCCGCAGGGAAGATGTGGAGCAGCAGGCCGCGCGCGCCGGCCTGCGCTTACTGGAGCGGCATGCGATGCCGGCCAATAATTTGCTGCTGGTCTGGGGCCGAAGTTCGTAAGGGAGCCACACATCGGCCCCTGGCCGGCTTCAATCTGGCAAGAAGTGTGCGGTTATTGCCTGCGGCCTAAAATCCACACATGACCCGCCTCTTCATTTGCTCCTTGCGTCGCCAGCAGACGCCAGCACTTTCCTAAGCCCGGCGGTCCGCTCCCTCCTTTTCAGCGCAACCATCCACCGCCGGGCACCCGCCCAGCGCGTTCGCGAACGCCTTTCACAGCCGGCGTCCGCATTGATGGAGTGCAGCCATGCATGCAATGGTTCACGGCGAGCGCACGCTTACCGAGATTGATTACGCCCGCCTCAGCAAGCTGCTGAGCCAGCAGCGCCCCGGCCACCTGGCCGATTGGTTCGAAAGTGCGGAGGTGACAAGCGCCCGCGCCGCGCCCGGCGACCTGGTGACGATGAATTCGCGCGTGGAAATCGTGGATGCGCACACGCATCACCGCCAGGTCCTCACCATCTGCTACCCCGGCGACGCCGAGCCCGCCGCCGGCCTGATCTCCGTGCTGTCGCCCGTGGGCAGCAGCCTGCTGGGCTTGAGGGCCGGCGACACCGCCAGGTGGCTCACGCCCCACGGCGAGGGCTGCGCCGCGCAGATCGCGGCCATCCAGTACCAACCCGAAGCTAGCGGCGACTACACCCGCTGATCCATTCACACCCGCCATCCGCTGTTTCTCAAAAAAGAAAGGAGTTCCCCCATGTCCCCTCGTTTCATTCTCGCCGTCACCGACTTCTCGCATCAGGGAACCCATGCGATGGACCGGGCGGCGCTGCTGAGCGCCGAGCACGGCGCCGTGCTCACCCTGGCCTACCTGGGCCATCCCAAAGAAACGCCAGCGGCCGATGCGGCAAACCGGCTTGAGCAGCACGCACGGCAGCTTGCGCAGGTGCACGGCATCAAGGTGCGTGCCGTGAGCCGCCTTTCCCACACCGTCCAGGAGCTTTTGCCCGAGGCCAGCGCTGCCGACCTGGTGGTGTGGAGCGCCGCGCGGGTGCGCAGCCTGCGGGCCTTCTTCCTGGGCCAGCCCGTCGATGAACTGCTGCGCAGCGCCCAGCGCCCAGCGCCCGGTGCTGCTGGCGCGCCGCTGCGCTGAGCATCCTTACCGCAAGCTGCTTGTCGCGGTCGATTTCTCGCCAGCCTCCCGTTCCCTGGTGGACGTGGGCTGCGCAATCAGCAAGACAGCGCCGGTCGAACTCTTCCACGCGATCAACACGATCAACGAACGCAAGTTGAGGCAGGCCGAAGTTTCGGAGCGCGACATCAGGGTCTACCGCGAGCAGTGCCTGGGCTACGCACGGGACCGGATGGTGTGGCTCACCGACTCCTACGACGCGCGACGCAACCGCGTGCGGTCGGCCATCGGGCGCGGAGACCCTTCGTTGCAGGCTCTGGTGCAACAGCAGCGCAGCGGCTCGGATTTGATCGTTGTGGGCAAGCACCCGGCCTCTGCTTTCTCCGACCTGATGTTCGAGAGCGTCTCAGCCCGGATCGTGAGCTTCTCGGCCGGCGATGACGCGCGCAGCGATGTGTTGATCGTGCCGCACGGCTGGCAACCCGCGCTGGGCACATCGGCGGCCGGGCAAGCCGGCGTGCGACGGATCCGGGCCGGCGCACCGAAGGCCCCTGCCGGGCCCAACCCGGCGGCGCTGCAAGCCGGTGCCTGACGGCCCGGTGAGGCGGCAAACATCCTGCCGCCACCAGGTCGGCGTACCGATTCGAGCGCTCCTGCGGTGGCTGGTGTGGGGCCGGCCCTAGGCCCGCAGGATTTTTTCCATCGCTTTTCCTTTGGCAAGCTCGTCCACCAGCTTGTCCAGGTAGCGTATTTTTTGCATCAACGGGTCCGCGACTTCTTCGACACGGACGCCGCAGACCACGCCCTTGATCAGCGAGGCATTCGGGTGCATGGCGGGGGCCTGGGCAAAAAAGGTTTCGAAATCGTTTTGCTGGTCAAGCTGCCGGCGCAAGCCGTTTTTGTCATAGCCCGTCAGCCAGCAAATGATTTGATCGACTTCTTCTTTGCTGCGGCCTTTGCGTTCCGCCTTCTGGACATAGAGCGGATACACCTTGGCAAACGCCATCTTGAAAATCTTGTGCGCGGGCATGGTCATGTCTCCTCGGCTTCCAGCGACGCTTTCAACCTGCCCAGCGCCTGGTCCCATTGCTGGGCAATCAGGTCCAGCGAGCGGCGGGCTTCGTCGAGCTGCTGCGGGTCGAACTGCCACAGCCGCTCGCGCCCCACTTTCACATGGTGTACCAGACCCGCGTCGGCCAGCACATGCAGGTGTTTGGTCACGGCCTGGCGCGTGATGTCGGTGGTGGCGGTCAGCTGCGAAATCGAGACCGCGCCGCCCACACAGAGCACGGCGACCAGGCGCAAACGGGTTTCATCACCCAGGGCGGCGAACACGCCCGCGGGGCCGGGCTGTGGCGAGGGCGGTGTTTCGGCGGGCCTGGAACTGCTTTTAGGACGAGCTGACATATTTCTCGATGTTAGCCATCTGGCCTTGCCAGCCGCCGTCGTTCATGCGGAAGGCCTGGTCGCGGCGCGCCACGGGGATCTTGTCAAAGCCGGATTCAACCACGCGGAGCAAGGTGCCGTCGCCCACCGCCTTGAGGGTGAATTCCACAAGGGTTGTGGGCTCTTTGGAATAGTCGACAGCCGGGTCGACCGCATAGGGGTGCCAGCGGTAGGAAAAAAGTGTTTCAGGCTCCACACGTTCAATGAACACATCGAACAGCACATGTTCATAGCCCGCGATGGTGATGTGGCCCTGCACCTGCTGGCCGGCGGTAAAACTCTTGCCCTTGAGCGCCACGCCGAACCAGCTGCCGAATTCCTCGGCATTGGTAAGCGCCTTCCAGACCCTGGAGGGCGCGGCCTTGATGTGGACGCTGCGTTCGATGCGGTCGGTGGATGAAGTCATATGCAATCTCCTGGTTGCGTTTATTCTGCACTGGGAAATCCGTTTATGCAACATATTGGTTGCGTGATTTTGTCCCCAATTGCAAGCAATTGCAGCCGCCGTGGCGCAAAGTGGTTGTTCGCCTACAAGAGCCTGGGGAAATCGCTGCTCAAATCAAAGCGTACGGGCTTGTTTTGTGTTTGTGACCGCCCGCTTTCCCAAACCCACCCATCCAGGAGACAGCCATGCCCCAGTTCGCCATGATTACCGGTGACGTGACCTACACACCGGGTGACGGTGCACCGATTGAAATCCCGCGTGTGCGCATTGAAGTCGCGCTGGAACCCGACAGCGCCACCCTGAGCTGGGACGCCGGCGACGGCGTGGCCGCGGTGACGGCGATCCCGCGCATCCAGTTCGACGACTATGTGCGCGAGGGAAAAATCACCATGACGCCGCAATAATGGCGCCATGCATTTCCCCTCTTCACCGATCACGATTCCTTCACACCTGAGCCGCCGCGCCGTGCTGCTGGCCGCCGCGGCCGGCTGTGCCCGGCCCGCCTCCTTGCTGGCCCAGGCGGCACCCTCACCCGACGGCCCCTGGCCGCGCGCCTCGCAGGTGCCTGGCGGCGTGGCATGGCTGCCGCTGGGCCCGGCCGCGCAGCGGCCCCTGGCTTTTGCGGGTGAGCTGCCTTTGCTGGTGCTGGGCGATGCGGCCGGATGGACGGCGCTGCTAGGCATAGCGCTTTCGGCCGCGCCCGGCGAAGCCAGCATCACGGTGCAGGCCGCCGACGGCAGCCGGCGCGATATCGCTTACACCATTGCGCCCAAGCGCTACAGCGAACAGCATCTCAAGGTCGAGCCGCGCACGGTGGACCTGTCACCCGAAGATTTGGCGCGCTACGAGCGCGAACGCGCGCACCAGGAGGCCGTGATGGCCACCTTCAGCGAGCCGCTGCCGCAAGGCCCGCTGCGCATGCGGGTGCCGGTGCCAGGGCGGCGCTCCAGCTCCTTCGGCCTGCGCCGCGTGTTCAACGGCCAGCCGCGCAACCCGCACAGCGGCATGGACATCGCGGCCGCCACCGGCACGCCGGTGCTGGCGCCGCTGCCGGCCCGGGTGATAGACACGGGTGACTATTTTTTTAACGGCAATACGGTGTGGCTGGACCATGGCGGGGGCTTGCTGTGCATGATGTGCCACCTGAGCGCGATTGACGTGAAGCCGGGGGACACCCTCAAAACCGGTGAGCGGCTTGGCGCGGTGGGGGCGACTGGCCGGGTGACCGGGCCGCATCTGCATTGGGGTGTGATGCTGAACCGTGCCATGGTTGATCCGGCCTTGTTTTTGCCGGCCTGAGCGCCAGGTCCCTCGCCCAGAGGGAGAGGGGGAGAGGGAGTCATTCTGGATACCCCTCTCTAACCAACTAGGTCGCCCTCACTAGCCAAACCCGGCAAGATAAACCCATCGTTAAAGCCCTAAACAAGGAAAACACCATGAGCGCCAAAAACCTCTCCACCGTTGCCAACGACCTGATCGAGTCCTACGGCAATACCGCCCTCAACGTCATCCAGGCCTACCGCGCCGGCGGTGAGCGTGTGGTCAGCCTGCTGGAGCAGCGCTGGAACCAGGCCCTGAAACAATCGCGTACCGAACTGACGGCTGAAACGGCGAAGAACGCTTCGGCCGCGCAGGCCGCCTTCAGCGCCTACTACACCAAAGGCTTGCTGCTGACGACCAGCGGCGCCGAACAAGTCGTGAGCCAGCTTGTGAAAGTGGCCGAAGCCGGTGTGGAACGCGCCGCCGCCAACGCCAGCCTGTTTGAAGAAAAAACCGGCGTGACCACGCTGAACACCCTGGCCCAGGCCACCGCACCTGGCGCGCTGGCTTTGAGCAAGCTGGCTGCACAGATCGAACAAAAGAGCGCCGAACTGGTGGGCAAGATTGCCGGCGATAGCAAGCCCTCTGCCAAGCGCAGCTCGGCTTTCCGCCGCGCCAAGGCAGCCTGATCACTTTCCGCACTTCCATCAAAAAAGGCCAGCGCATGCGCTGGCCTTTTTTCTTCTTGCGGCTTCGAGAATTTAACCGCGCGGGTTGATCAGCCGCTCGACTTCATCGCGCAGGGCACCCAGCTGGGCACGCAGGTCGCGGCGTTCCTGCGGGGTCACCACACCGTCGGAACGGTAGGCGGCTTCGCGGTTTTCAATCGCCTGCTCGCGCGCCTGCAAGCGACCGGCTTCGCGCAGGCTCAGGCGGTGGCTGCGCACGCCTTCGTCAATGCGCTGGCGGATGTTGAACTCCTGGCTGTCGATGGCGCCCAGCCTGTCGGCCGGGTAAGCGACGGCCACGGTACGGTTGTTGGCAATGGCGCGCTCAACTTCGGCACTGAGCTGGGCCATGTCGGCGCGCAGCTGCTGGCGCTCCTGCGGCGTGACGCGGCCGTCGGCCTTGTAGGCAGCTTCACGGTTCTGTATCTCGCTGTCGCGGCGGTACAGCACACGTGCTTCCGAGGGCGTGATACGGCCGGACTGCAAGCCCTCGCGTATGCGCTCGCTGACGGCCTGCTGCGCCCTGTCTATGCCCGGCGTCTGCGGAGCCGGCGCATAGACCACCTGGGGTGGGTAAGAAGGCGCAGAAGAGCCGTAAGGGCCTTGCGGCTGCGCCATGGCCGGCGCGGCGGCCAGGCCTGCGGCCAGCGCGGTGGCCAGAAGTGATGCGGTCAAGAGTTTCGATGTCATGGGGTCTCCTTTGCTCGATGAATGAACCGGCAAGCCCTGAGGAGGAAACTTGCTTTCCGAAGCACCGGCCCGGAGGGGCTTTTGGTGCTTCAGTGCTTTCATCGTGGAGGCCCAAGGTCAAGGCCGTGTAATGCGCAGGTAGGGCGGATGTAATGAAGCCGGGGTTTTACTTCTTGTTTACCTCGCCGCAAGCCGGGGTATCAGGATGTAGCAGCGCTTACAGGTCGCGCGACATATCGCCTACTGGCTCAGCGGCAAATCATCGACCGTCGCCAGGTAGCGGCTGACCAGCTCAAAAAAGCTGTCGTAAAACGCGTCCGATGAAATCGTGACGCTGCCGACTTTGACCATGGACTCGTTGCTCGACGAGAAAGGCAGGGACACCGAACCTATGGCGCCCACGCCCAGGCTGGCGGAGTTGTTGCTCTTTTTGAGCTGGTAGCTGTCCTGCAGCGCGGTGACAAAACCCAGGCTGATCTTGCCGTCGGCGCTTTCGGGTGCGCAGACCACGCGTATCACCATCTGCAGATGCGCCTCGGCCTCGGGCTGGAAGCTCTTCTGGCCCTCGACCAGGTCGGCCCTGGCGGTGTTGATGATGTAGCCCTGGCTCAACAGCGCGCGGCGCGCGGCCTCGCAGGTCTGCTCGGGCCTGGCGTCGAAGAGGCGCGAATAGGTGGCGGTGGAGCCGAACTTTTCCTGCAGCGGGAAGGACTTGACGGTGCTGACGCAGGCCGTGAGCAGGCAGGCAAGGCCCAGCACCCCCACAAGCAGGGCTGCACGCGGAAAAGCCTGGCGATGCATCTGTGGCGGTTTCAAATTCAGTACGCTCCTTGCAACTTGAAACAGGGCCGGACGCCGGCCCCTCCTGCTTTAGTTTAGCGGCCTGTCACTGGCCCAGGTAGATCTGGAAAATGATCCCGGTGTTATTGGCAACCAGCACATAGTCGCCGCCGGTTTGCACCCAGTGGTAGCCGGGTGGCGGCGCGCTCAGGCGGTGGCCGCGCCAGTCGTCCACCCAGTAGCCGCGGTCGCGGTACTGCACGGGCAGGCGGCCGCCGCGGTAGAAATTATGGGCGGGGCCCGCGCCGCGCCCGCCGGCCTGCGCGTGCGGCGGCGGGCCGTGGCGATGGTGCTTGTCGGCCTTGTGGTGGCCATGCCCGCGCCCGCCTTTGTTGCCGTGGTCGTCGCCATGGTCTTTGGCCATCGCAAGCCCGCCGAAGGCGAGGGACGCCGCAGCCAGTGCGGCCATCAAGGTTTTGTTGATCATGGCAATCTTTCGTGGTGAAGAGTTTCGATTGTTCTCCCGCGAAAAGCCGGCGCGCGTAGGCGAAGCACCCGTCTTGAGGCACAGCTTCCCAGCCTTTACCCGCGGTTGGCCATGGTTTTTCCAGGGTGCGGGCCAGCACGCGCGACGCTTGAAATGCCCTACGCCCATCCCCAATTGCAGAAAATGCCCGACCCACTCCACATCGTCTGTCCCCATTGCCACACCACCAACCGCGTGCGCGAGGACCAGTTGGCCAGCGACCCGAACTGCGGCAGCTGCAAAAAAGCGCTGTTTGTGGCCCATTCAGCCGCGCTCGACGAAGCGGCTTTTGACAAACACATCAGCCGCAACCAGATCCCGGTGCTGATCGATTTCTGGGCGCCCTGGTGCGGGCCCTGCCGGCAGATGGCGCCGGCCTACGAACAGGCCGCCGCGCAGCTGGAGCCGCAGGTGCGCCTGGCCAAGGTCGACACCGAGGCCGTGCCCAATCTTGGCGCGCGCTTTAACATCCGCAGCATTCCCACACTGGCGCTGTTCCAGAACGGCCGCGAGGTGGCGCGCCAGGCGGGCGCGATGGGAGCGGCGGATATTGTGCGATGGGTCAAGGCGAATCTGCGTTAGGCCTGGGCTCGCCCTTCGTCCTTGCGGCGTGCAGTCTGTTGGTTAGACTGCAGCCATGCTGATCATCCCTTCGCTGAGCCGCAAACAGACCTTTTTGATCGCCGTGGCCATCGTCGCCGGGCTCGCGGTCATCCTCTCGATGTTCTCGCGCTCGCTGCTGCCCGCACCGCCGCGGCAGGTGCAGATGACGACGGGCGCGGTGGAGGGCGCGGCGCACCAGTTCGCGCTCAAGTACCAAAGCTATTTAAATGCCAACGGCGTGACGCTGGAGCTCATGCCCTCGACAGGCGCGGTGCAAAACCTGGAGCGCCTCAACGCGGGCACGCCTGTGGGTTTTGTGCAGGGCGGGCTGGGCCTGCTGCAGCTGGATTCGCAGGAGCCGGAGTCGAGCACGCCGCTGCGTTCGCTGGGCGTGGTGGGTTACGAGCCGGTCTGGATGTTCGCTTCGCCAGCCTTGGCCAAAACATTGAGCAAGGGCCTGGGCCCGCTGGCGGGTAAAAAGATCGCCATCGGCGTGGAAGGCAGCGGCACACGCAAGGTATCACTCGAGTTGCTGCAAACCTACGGCGTCACGCCGGCCAATGCCTCGCTGGGCACGGGCGGCGGGGTGGCCGCGGCCAAGGCGCTGCTGGCGCGCGAGATCGACGCGCTTTTCCTGATAGGCGCGCCGCAAACACCGGCAGTGCAGATGCTGCTGGGCAAACAGGATGAGGCCCACCTGGTGTCGATTGAGCATGCCGAGGGCCTCACGCGGCGCCTGCCCTATCTGTCGCTGGTCACGCTCAAGGCCGGCTCGGTGAACCCGGCGCAGGACCGCCCACGCCAGGACATCACCTTGCTGACGACCACGGCCAACCTGGTGATCCACAAGGACCTGCACCCGGCCCTGGCCTATCTGCTGCTGGAAGCCGCGCGCGAGGTGCACCGGGGCCCCACGCTGCTGAACAAGCCGGGCGAGTTCCCGAACCCGCGGGCCACGGAGTTTCCGCTGGCCGACGAGGCGGCGCGTTATTACAAGGACGGCCGGCCGTTTTTGCAGCGCTACCTGCCCTACTGGGCGGCGAACGCCTTGCAGCGCCTGCTGCTGGTGCTGCTGCCACTGGTGGCGATCGCGATCCCGGTGTTTCGCGTTGTGCCCAGGCTGTTTGAGTTCAAGGAAAAGAACCGCCTCTACCGCCGCTACGGCGCGCTGCTGGAGATGGAGCGCGACCTCACCTCACGCCGGCTCAATGCCGCGGAGATCGCCGAGGCCACCGCCAGGCTGGACAAGATAGAACACGATGTGAGCCACATGAAGTTCGCGCTGGATTTCTCGGACCGGGTCTATACGCTGCGCCAGCATGTGGACTATGTGCGCCGCCAGCTGCAGGCCCATGGCGAACCTCCGCCGGCGTAGCGGCAGGCTTTTTTTAGGCCGTGCTCACCGCGCGGTCCGGCACCGGGATGGCGGTGGTCGGCAACTGGTAATGCCTGTCGTCAAACAGGTCTATGCCGCACATCAGCGATTCGGCCCAATCGAAGAACTGGCCTATGGCCGGCCCCTCCAGCGGCGCGCCGTGCTGCGGCACCAGCATGCGGATGTCGAGCTGGCGCGCCATGCGCACCCACAGGCGCAGCACCTTGTTGGACACCATGTAGCGGCGGTGAAAACCCTCCATCAGGCGCAAATGCTCCTTGAGGTCACTCACCGGTACCTGGGCGTCCCGGCCCGAAGTCATGGAAACGCCCAGGTCGCCCGTGAAAAGAATGCGGCTGACGGGGTCGTAGAAATGGAAGTTGCCTTCGGAATGCAGGAAGTGGGCGGGCAGCAGCCACAGCTCGTTGCGGCCCAGCGGCAATCGCCCCCCGCCGTCGGCCACGCCGATCACGCGCTGGTCGGTCTTGCCGACCTTGGTGAAATGCGGCACAAAGCGCTCCCACACGCGCGAGATCACCAGTTGCGCCGGCGTGGAGGTCAGCCACCGGTCCAGCGAGGCAATGATGTCGGGGTCGGCATGCGAGGCGATGATGTAGGACAGCTTTTGCGGGCTGAAGTGGCGCGACATGCCGAGGAAAAGCTCATTGAAGGCCAGGTTGCCGCCCGGGTCTATCACGGCGCCGGTGCCGTTGTCCACGATGAGGAACTGGTTGGCCTGCACGGCCTGGTTGTCCTCTTCGACGAGGTCGGTGAACATCAGGCAGGCGTGGCGGCTGTCGCGGTAGAGTTCAATGGGCATGGGATAGAAAGAGAAAGGCCGGCGCAGCGCCGCGTTGGGAAAACCCCGGACTTTAAAAGGCCTGGGCGTGTGCGCGCTTGATGCAGGTCAAGCGCTGGCAGAATCCGCGTATCACCGCCGCACCAGGGAAGTTCATGCCCACTCCTCACCCCTCCTCTTTCATGCTTCAACGCCGGCTGCTGCTGGCCGGCACGGCCTCGGCGCTCGCGCTGGCGGCCGGCTGCTCCAAAAAAGCCAAACCGCAAGGCAAGACCCTGCCCAAGGAAGCCGTGCTGCTGTGCCTGGGCGATTCCTTGACCTTTGGCTACGGCGCCGCGGTGGGCACCGGTTACCCGCAGCAGCTCGAACAGCTGACCGGCTACGTGACCAAGAACGCGGGCGTCAACGGCGACACGGCCGAGGGCGCGCTGGCGCGCCTGCCCGGCTTGCTACAGGAGAACGCGCCCGGCCTGGTGTTGATATCGATAGGCGGCAATGATTTCCTGCGTGGCCTGCCGCTGGAGCGCACGCGCGCCGCGCTCAAAAGCCTGGTACAGACGGCGGCCGCCGGCGCCCAGGTGGTGCTGATCGCCCAGCCCAAACCGGCGTTCATCGCAGCCGCCACGAATTCGCTGAGCGACCATGAGGTGTATGCCGAGGTGGCAAAGGAAACCGGCACGCCGCTGTACAGCGGCGGCTGGTCCTATGTGCTGTCGCGCAGCGAGCTGCGGTCGGACCAGATCCATGCGAATGCCGAGGGGTATAAGGTTTTTGCCGAACGCTTGGCGGCTTGGCTTAGGGAAATGAAGTTTTTGGCCTCTTAAGGCCGGGGTGGAGGCCGGGTCTTGCTCCGGCTGAGTGCGCTCTTCCTCCTCTTTCCTCTTTCCTCTTTCCTCTTTCCTCTTTCCTCTGCTGAGAGCTGCTGGCCGGGGGTTGCCCGGCGGCAACTCACTTTCTTTTGCTTCGCCAAAAGAAAGTAAGCAAAGAAAAGGCGACCCTGGTGTCTGCGTCCCCTACGCTGCGCTACGGGGCAACCTGCGGTGCTCGGTTCAGGCGGGGTCTCGCTAAACTCGCTTCGCTCAAACAACGCGATCCCTGATCCGCCTGAACCTCCGCTCCTCGGCGCATACACAAGGGGTGGGAGAAAAATACCAATACCTAAAACCACAAGGACACGCCATGGCGTGTCCTTGTTTATATTGATTTTTTCTTTGGTCTTTGTCTTCTGTCCCCGCTCCCGATTGCCCCGTCCTGGCTGGGCCGAGGAGCGCAGAGACAAGCGGATAAGGGCTGGCGTTGTTTGAGCGGAGTGAAACGCAGCGAGTTTAGCCAGACCCCGCTTGGCTCGAGCACCGCAGGTTGCCCGTAGCGAAGCGTAGGGACCCAGACTGCGGGTCGCCTTTTCTTTGGTGACTTTCTTTTGGCGAAGCAAAAGAAAGTTACTGGCCGCCGGGCCACTCCCGGCCAGCTGAACTAAGAAGAGGGCAAGAGGGAAGAGCGCGCAAGGCCGGCGCAAGACCCAGCCTCTTCTACCGGCGCCTAGCCGCGCCCTCGGCGATCACCCCGCATCATCCGCTCCACCTGGTCGCGCAAAGCGGCTACCTCATTGCGCAGTTGGCGGCGTTCCTGTTTGGTCACCACGCCGTCGGACTTGAAATTGGCTTCGTGGCGCTCAATCATGCGTTCACGGCCGTGCAGCCTGCGCGCCTCGCGCTCGCTGATGCGACCGGTGCGCACGCCTTCGTCAATGCGCTGGCTGATGTTGAGCTGGCTGTTGTCCACGCCGGGAGTGTTTGGGTTGTGGCCCGGCTGGCCGACGACCACGTTGTTGGCGATCTTGCGCTCGACTTCGGCTTTCAGGCCTTCCAGGTCGGCCCGCAGTTGCTGGCGCTCCTGGGGCGTGGCATTGCCGTCGGACTTGTAACGGCTCTCGCGCATGGAAATGTCGCGGTCGCGCGCGTACAGCTCCTGCGCCTCGGACGGTGTGATGCGGCCGGCCTGCATGCCTTGCTGGATGCGCGCGCTGATGGCCTGCTGGGTGTTGTCAATACCCGGTGTGTTGGTGCTTTGCGCCATGGCCACGGTCGGGGCCATGCCCAGGCCGGCCAGCAAGGCGCTCGCCAATAAAGAGGCGTTCAACAGTTTTGATGTCATGGGGTTCTCCTGCTTTCTGGTGGAATGGCCAGCAACCCTGAGGGCTGCTTGCGGTGGCCGAAGTGCCATCCCAGGGTCGGGCAAGCGGCTCCCGGAGCTGCTCTGCTGAAGCGCTGCCTTTCAAGGGCTGTTATGCGATCCAGTGCACAAAGTGTTCACCCGCGCAGGGGCGCGCCGTGTAAGGCAATCGAACATTTAACCGGTACGGATGTCGCGTCCGCGAGCGCGGACAGGCGCCGGACGGCCTCAGGCCTCACCCAGCCCTATGGGCGCCGGTGCCTCCATGACGATGCGCGAGAAGAGCCGGTCATACACCGGATCCACCCCATGCCGGCCGCCGAGCGGGTCGCGGTTTTCCAGGAAGGCCGCGTCCAGTTCCTTCCAGTCGGCCTCACTGAGCACCTTTTCCGCTTCCGGCAGGATGACCGATTCTTCCAGACGCATGTGTTCCAGGTAGAAGTCCACATACCGTTTGCAATGCAGCTCAAAGTCTGCTTTGCGCGGCTCGCCCAGCAGTTCCCAGGCGAGCAGCAGGTGTTGCAGTTCACGCACGGCCTTCTCGCCGTTCATGTGGTCGCGCTCGAGCCGCTCCACAACAGGCATGACTCTAGGCGCCAGGCGGACCACGCGCGGAAACAGCAGGTTCGATTCTTTGGGGTGGTGCAGGCGCTCGGGGAACTCGTCGATGTAAAACAGCATGGCCCGCAGCACGTCAAAAAACTTCTGCGCATGGTCGCCCGGGCCGCGCGCCACCATCATGGGCATGGAACGCAGCATGGCGGAAAGGGAGGCGTGCTCATCGAGGATGATTTGCACGCAGGCATGTTTGTGAATGGCGGCCTCCGGTGGGTGATTACCGCCAAGCATGCCTGCCGGCACCGCCGCCGGCCTTGACGAAGATCAAGCCCGGCGCATGCCGCCGGTGAATCTCAGGATTCGCCGGGCTCGCGGTTTTTGTCGGGCCGCGGGATTTTCTTGAACTTGATGAGCCGGTTGGTCTCTATCTTGTCTTTTTTCACTTGCCGCTCGGCGTCCAGCAGGCGGCCCGCCGCCAGCCATTCGGCGAACTCGGCGGGCGTCTCCAGCGTGATGCGGCCCAGGGTGGCGGCGCGGAATTCGTGGATCACGATTTCGGCGGCTTTTTGCAGGTTGACGCGGCCCTTGGCCAGCACCGCGCCGCGCTTGCGGCCTATCGCCTCCAGCAGTTGCTCGTCGGTGATGCCGGGCGCCACTTCCACTTTGTAACGCGCCTCCAGCAGGCCGGGGTAGTGCTTGATCAGGTAGTCGAGCAGCTCCAGCCCAACCTCTTCCTCGTCAAAGGCGTTGCGGCCTATGGCACCGCTGGCGGCGAGGTTGTAGCCGCTTTTGGCGACGATGATGCGCGGCCACAGCATGCCGGGCGTGTCCCACAAATAAAAGCCGTCGGCCAGCACCAGGCGCTGCTCGACCTTGGTGATGCCGGCCTCGTCGCCGGTCTTGGTGGCGCGCTTGCCGGTCAGGGTGTTGATGAGTGTGGACTTGCCGACGTTGGGAATGCCGCAAATCAGCACGCGCATGGGCTTGACCATGCTGCCGCGCGTGGGCGCGAGCGCGTGGCAGGCGTCGATGAGGCGGCGCGCGGGCGTGGTTTCGCTGGCGTCGAGCTCGATGGCGCGGGTGTTGGGCAGGTTGTTGTAGTGCTCCAGCCACAGCGGCGTGCGCGCGGGGTCGGCCAGGTCGCGCTTGTTGAGCACCTTGAGCGCGGGCTTGCCACTGGTGAGTTCGGCCAGCATGGGATTGGCGCTGGAGCCGGGCAGGCGCGCGTCCAGCAGCTCAATGACCACATCAATTTCCTTGATGCGCTCTTGAATGGCTTTTTTGGTCAGATGCATGTGACCGGGAAACCACTGGATGGCCATCGGGAATCTCTCTTTTTGTTTGCTTGTTTGCGGGTTCAGGGCCAGGGGCCTCCAGGCCCCTGCAATCCCCCAATTGTCGCCGCTGCGGCCCCGGAGGCCGCCGTGCCGCAAAATAGGCGGCCCCCACCCCTCCATTTAAAAATCAGTGGGGGCCGCGGGACTGGCTTTGCCAGATCGCAGGCGCCGTCCCCTCGAGGGGGGAACAGGCTACACGCAGTGAGCCTGGACGGGGGTGCTTGTTAATAACTGCTTAATCAGCTCCCGGCACGATAGCTGCTTGGGACAAGCGGGCCAGGGGCAACCAGGCCAGCCACAACAACAGCGACCGAAAGAGGCTATTCCTGTGCACCTGCTGCTGGTAGAAGATGACACCATGCTGGCCGAAGCGGTGTGCGACGCCGCGCGCCAGATCGCCTGGACGGTGGACCATGTGGGCGACGCCCCCTCCGCCCGGCTGGCGCTGGCCGACCATGTGTATGAGGCCGTGCTGCTGGACCTGGGGCTGCCCGGCGATTCGGGGCTGACGGTGCTGCGGGCCCTGCGCGGGCGCTACGACGTGACGCCGGTGCTGATCCTGACGGCGCGCGGCCAGCTCAGCGAGCGCATCCAGGGGCTGGATGCGGGCGCCGACGATTACCTCGTGAAACCCTTCCAGGTCGACGAACTCTGGGCGCGGGTGCGCGCCGTGATGCGCCGCAGCCAGGGCAAGGTGGTGCCGGTGCACACCTACGGCGACATCAGCCTGGACCGCAGCAAGCGCGCAGTGACGCGTGCCGGCGTGCGCGTGGCCCTGAGCGCGCATGAATACCGCACGCTGCTGGCGCTGCTGGAGCGGCCCGGCCATGTGGTCACGCGCGACCACCTGGAGGACGTGGTCTACGGCAACACCACGGCAATCGAGAGCAACACCATCGCGGTGTTCATCCACCAGCTGCGGCGCAAGCTGGGCGAGCACCTGATCACCACGGTGCACGGCCAGGGTTACATGATCGGCGAGGCCAAGCCGTGAGCTGCCGGTTCGTCAGGTCGCTCAAGGGCCGCGTGCTGCTGGTGCTGGGCATCACCATCACGCTGTGCTGGGCCGGTGCGCTCACCGTGCTGGTGGTGTACACCCTGAGCGGCCAGAGCAGCCACTGGGACAGCAAGCTGCAGGCCATAGGCACCAAGATACTGCTGGCCATCCCCAGCGGCGCGAAGCTCAAGCCCTCCTTCAGCCACAGCCTGCAATTGCGCGACGACTCCATTTCGCGCGACGTCAACCTGACCTTCCAGGTGTGGACGGAGCGCAAGAACCTGATCGTGCGGGCGCCGGATTCGCCGCGTGTCCCGCTGCTGCCGTCCTTCACCGACGGTTTTACCAGCGCCACCGTCGACGGCGAGCGCTGGCGCATCTTCTCGGTGTCCGACAGCACGGGCGAGGTCAGCGTGCAGGTGGCCATGCGCCACAGCGTGATCGACCAGGAAATACGCCACAAGATCTTCGGCGCGCTGGGCTTCGTGACCGCCTTGCTGGGCGTCGCCGGCCTGCTGATGTGGTTTGCCATGGGCAAGTCGCTGCAGCCCCTGACGGCGATCCAGGCGGCGGTGCGCCGGCGGCGCAAGTTCGACCTCACGCCGCTGCCGGTGGCGCAGCTGCCCGCCGAGATCAGGCCGCTGGTCGAGTCCTTCAACCACCTGCTGGACCAGCTGGACCAGGCCATGCAGGGCGAGCGGCGTTTTATCGGCGACGCGGCCCATGAGCTGCGCACGCCCTTGTCGGCGCTGCAGGCGCAGGCCCAGGTCGCCTTGCGCGCCACCACGCTGGAGGGCAAGGACGCCGCCCTGGTCAAGCTGCTGGCCGTGGCCGAACGCAGCACGCGCCTGTCGGACCAGCTGCTGGACCTGGCGCGCATGGACGCGGGCGTGCACGCGCCGCAAAAAAGCCTGGCCGAGCTCAGCGAGCTGATCCTGCACGTGAGCCAGGAGTTCGACATGCAGGCGCAGCAGCAGCGCCGCGCCATCATCCTGGCGCTCACGCCCTGCCCTATCGAATGCGACGTGGACGAAATCGGCATCCTGCTGCGCAACCTGCTGGACAACGCACTGCGCTACACCACCGAGGGCGGGCGCGTGAAGCTCAGCTGCGGCTACCGCGAGGATGCTGAGGGGGCCGGCACGCGCCGCGTCTGCCTGGAAGTGGCCGACGACGGCCCGGGCGTGCCCGAGGCCGAGCACCAGGCTATCTTCCGGCGCTTTCACCGCGTCGCGGGCAACGGCGGGCGCGGCAGCGGCATAGGCCTGTCCCTGGTGGCCGGCATCGCGCAGTTGCACGAGGCCGCCATCGAGACCGGGACCGGCCTGGACGGCAAGGGTTTCAGCGTGCGGGTGCTGTTTCCGCTGCCCGCGGCAGGCGCGGAGCCGGCCTCAGGCGTGCAGGACGTGATGCCTGCGCAGCCAGCTTAAGCCTCGTATCCAGCTGCGCCAGACGATTTTCCGGATCAGGTAGCCCACGTCGGTGGATTCTGCGGTTTGCATGGCTCATGGCTCCTTCTGCTTGTCCGGGCCGCCAGGGATTGACATGCAGGGCCGCGGCCCGGTATGGGCCCCGCAAGGTTTCGCCGCGCCTTAGAAGCGGTAGAGGTAGCCGACACGCACACCACTCTGGCTGGAGCGGTCGACCAGCGGGCTGTCCTTGATGCTGGAACCGAGCCTGGTGGTGCTCAGGTCCAGGAACAGGCTCTGGTTCGGTGCCAGCGCATAGCCCACACGCAGCCCGGCTTCCAGGTTGACGGCCGAACCGCCCTGGTAAAAGGGCCGGCCGGCGCGCACCTCGGAGGCATTCACGCCGTAGTAATAAGAGACGTATTTGTCGTCGAGCCGGGTCGCGGCCAGGCGCGGCGTGATGTCGAAGCTGCCCGCCTGGAAGCGGCGGTCCACCATCAGCCTCAACTTCGTGCCCTTGCTGTTGCCCGAGGCGTCGCCCAGCAGCTCGGCCGAGAGATTGGCGATGTCGTTGCGCCAGATGGCGGCGCCGCCCAGCCAGATGCCGTCCTTGCGCTCATCCATGCCGGCCAGGAAAGGCGAGTCCGAGGCATCGTAGCCGTCCATCGAGTAGCGCGCGCGCAGGCGGAAGGACACCGGGCCGGCCGAGGGCAGCTTCACATCCAGGCCAAGGCCGGCGACGCTGATCCATTTGTTTTCGTAGCTGAGCAGCGGGAGCAGCCGGGTCTTGTTGTCAAAGTCGCGATAGGGTTTGCGCTCCATGCCGACCCCCAGGCCCAGGCCCCAGGAGGACTCACCCTCGGCCTGCGCGGGCTGGGGCTGGGCGGCGGCCGGCTGCTGCGCCAGGGCCGCGAACAGGAACAGCGAAAACAGCGGCAGCGAGGCCTTGGCCGCTGCCGCGCCGGGGCGGGCCGGCGCCGATCTCGCGGCGGGTTTGGCGGCGGGTTTGGCGGCAGGACGCGGTGGGCGAGATGTCATCTTCAGGTTCTCCAGGTGGTTAGGCTGGAGCGGATGATGCCGACGCGAATTTAAGGACTTCTTAGGGGTATTAAGGAATCATTAAGGGCGGCCAGACCCGCCTCGCCCCTCCCCCGGGCGCGATGGAGGACAATCGGGGTATCGCGGCTGCGGGCCCACCGGAACGCAGCGACGCACACCGGGGCCGCAAGCAAGCCGCCCCGCAACCCACCCACACATCGAGCCCCCCATGCCCTTACCCGCCGCCCCTGAACAAAAACCCGTGGTTCCCGCCCGCCGCCAGGCCGCCGCCGACCTCAAGGCCAACAACGAGGTGCTGATCAAAGGCATTCTCTGCACGCTGATAGGTTTGGGCGTGCTGGTCTCGCCCTACGTCATCACCTCACCGGGCATGCAGGGCATCGTCGCCAAGTCCTCACTGGTGGGCTGGTTTGCGCTGGTGCTGGGCTGTGCCTTTATCGGCCTGTATCTGCGCCGGCGGATGGCGACGCCCGTCAAGGCCTGACACCCCGCTTCCCCCGGGCCCATGCCGGACAACACCGACCGCGACGCCGCGCTGGCGATGTTTGCTGCTTTACAGCAGCGCGCGGCCGCCGCCGGCATCACGCTGCGGCAACCACCTTCGGAGCCCGACAGCTGCTGCGGCCGCGGCTGCAACGGCTGCGTCTGGGAAGGCTGGTATGAGGCGGTGGACTACTGGCGCGAAGAGGCGCTGCTCAAGCTCGCGGACTGAGCGCAAGGCGCCAGGCCGCGGCCAGGGGGTATCAGATCGCCACGGCCTCGCGGCCGGGCATGCCCAGGCGTTCGGCTGACACATATTGCTGGCGGTAAATCTCGAAGGGCATGGTGTCCGAGGCTTCGATTTTCTTTTGCGCCTGGATGGACTCCTCGGTCAGCGCCGCGAAGTGCGCGAGCTCGTCCGCGCCCAGGGGCAGCGCCTGCAGCAGGGCCTGGGTTTTCTGGGACTGCGCGCGCGCGAATCCGACGAAAGAGTTGCCGTGCTCGCCGGCCATGGCCGCCAGCACCCGGGCCGAGGGCAAGGTGGACGGGTCGAGCAAGGCGGCGCTGGCGGCCGTCAGCGTATCGCTGTACTGCGTGCCGCCGTGCGCGGCGTCCAGCGCAGCGGCAATGGGCGCGCATTGCGCCAGCACCTCGGCGCCCCAGCCTGTCAACAGAACGTCCTGCCCGCCGCGCTTGAGTTTGAGGCCGGGCTCGCGGCCGCGCGCCGCCGTCTGGTGCTGGTTGTGCTTGAGTTCGGCGATTTCCTGCGGCGTGTCGTTCGGGCTGTCGCTGAGCAGGCAGTGCAGCAAAAACACGTCGAGAAAGCGCATGGTCTGCGCATTGATGCCGACCGGCTCGAAAGGGTCCAGGTCCATCAGGCGCACCTCGATGTACTCGACGCCGCGCTCGCGCAGCGCATGCAGCGGGCGCTCGCCGGGATAAATCACACGCTTGGGGCGTATGGTGCCGTAGAACTCGTTTTCGATCTGCAGCAGCGTGGTGGCCAGCTGGTTGTAGTCGCCGCCGGGGTTGCGGATGCCGACTGCTTCGTAAGCCGGGTAAGGCCGGGTCAGCGCGTCCTGCAGCGAGGCGCCGTAGCCGTCCAGGCTGTTGTAGCTCACGGCCAGCGAGGCCTGCGCATCGCTCTGGTAGCCCAGGCGCCCCATGCGCAGCGAGGTGCCGTGGGGCATGTACATGGTGCTGCCGCTCAGGGTCTGCAGCTCATGCTGGCGGCCCTCGACAAAGCTCGAACACACGGCGGGCGAGGCGCCGAACAGGTAAAGCAGCAAAAACGCCTGGCGGCGGAAGTTGCGGATCAGCGCGAAATACTGCTCGCTGCTCACATCGGGCAGCGACCAGTTGTAGTGGATGCCCGAGATCGTCTGCATGCGCCGGCCGTAGCGGTGCGACAGGCCCATGCGGTAGACGCTTTTGGCGCGCCCCACATTGGACGAGCCGAAACGCGCGATGGGAATGGTTTCGTCGGTCGGCAGGCCGCAGGGCATGCTGGAGACCCAGAGCATTTCGTCGCCCAGCGCCTTCATGGTGCGGTAGGTGAACTGGTGCAGCCGCGTAAGCTCCTGCAGCGCGGCTTCGGGGTTTTTGTGCGCGCCCGTGACCAGTTCCACCTGTGACTCGCTGAAGTCGGTGGTGATGGTCGGGTGCGTGAGGGCCGAACCCAGGGCGACAGGATGCGGCGTCAGGGCCAGGCCGCCGCCGGGCTGGGCGCGCAGGCTTTCCTTTTCGATGCCGCGGCGCATGCCCTTGAGCCGGTCCGGGGTCAGCGCTTTCAGGCGGCCCTGTAGCGCGCCCGCGGGCGCCTGCAACTTGGTCATATCGTCATTCCCCCAGGTTCTTGAAACTGGCTGGAAGTTATCACAGCCCGCCGCTTTGCGCTGGCCCGCGCGGGCTTGCCAGCACAGGCCGGGTGGGGTCTGGCGGCCTGGCCGGCAGGCCGGCCGGATTTCAGACAGGCACGCTGCGCGTTTGCGGCACAAATACACACTTTAGCCATTTGAATGTGGAAAGCGAGCGACGCGGCCAGGCTTGGCTGTCGAAACTTCCTTGACTTGTTGGTCAAGCTGGACGACGATAAAAAACATTCAGTAACACCTATGTTTCAGATCACAAACCTCCAAAAATCTTTGATTCTTCGAGGGAAATTCTCCTGAAACTGCGACGAGTGCGCGCCAAAATGAAAAAATTGATAACTTCGCTGTTTGGCGGATCACGCCATGGGAATGCGGCCAAACACACACCCGCCTCGAACCGGGACAACCCGCTGACCATTGAGGACGGTTCGGACAACGCCACGCGCCGCCAGCTGGTGCAGGTGCTGCTGCGCGATGCGCTGCGCAAATACGGCATACCGCCGCGCTGGATCGACTGCCAGATGCTGCTGGTGAACAGCCGCAGCAAGGGCCAGGGCATGTATGTGCGCCTGGTCGTGCGCGAATGGGACGAGCGCCTGATGGACTATGCCTACGCCTTCCAGAATGCGCTCATGGTCGAGATCACCCGTTTTGAACCCCAGGCGGCCCATTGGCTGCACGGCATTTCATGGCAGCTGGACATCGCGGACACCTGCCCCTACCGCAGCATGCCCGACAAATCCTACTGGGCCGACCCGGTCGCCGCCAAGCCCGCTCCCCGCGTGGCGCCGCCGCGTGCCGGCCAGCCCCTGATCCAGCCCGTCGCCGCGGCCAGTACGCCGATGAGCGCGGCCGCCGCGGCAGCCGCCGCCGCGCCCATCCTCGCGTCGCTGGCCCAGGCCCAGCCGCCGCAAACGCCGCAAACGCCGCAAACGCCGCAGACGCCGCAAGCGGAGCAAGCCGCGCTGGTCGCGGCCGCACCCACGGCTCCCGACGGCGATGCCATGAAGGACCTGGAACGCCTGTTTCGCATCCGCGACCAGGAACTGGGCATCAAGGCCGATGGCGCCATCGGCCCTGTCGGCTACGAAGCCACCCAGCCTTCGCCGCTGTAAGGCTGCCAGGCCGCTCCTGATAAAAACACGGCTGCCACGCCCTGTGGCCGCCCGCGCGAAGCCGCCCTCGCTTCGCGCCGCATGACATCGCGCACGATTTCCAGCAATCAAAGTCCGGCAGCGGACAATTGACCCTCGCCGGCGCGGCGGCCTCCAGTACGGTCCGGATGTTCTCCCCAAACATCCGGACCAGCCGCCATGAATTTGCAGCACCAGGCCGCAGCCGCCCCTGCCGCGACCAAGCCCAAGCGCCTTCACAACACCCCCTCACAAACCACCCCACCGGCCGGCGCGCGCCGCCTGCCAGTCCGACCGCGGCCGCGCGGAATCACCTTGATCGAACTGCTGGTGGCCCTGGCCATCATCGCGATTGTTGCGGGCTTTGCGATTCCTTCCTTCCTGGGACTGGTCGCGAGCACCCGTATCTCCTGGACCGTCAACGCCTTTGTGCTGGACACCCGCTATGCCCGCGGCGAAGCCATGCGGCGCGGAAAAACCGTCACCATCTGCCGAAGCGCCGATCCGGCGGCGAACCCGCCCAAATGCTCCAGCGGCAACGGCGCGGCCGTCGGCGGCTGGCGCGAGGGCTGGTTTGTTTTTACCGACGAGGGCGGCGACGGCGCCTTCGACAGTGGCGCCGACAGCGTGGTGCGCATCCAGGACGCCTTCGCGCACACCGGGAGTTTTCTGGCGGTCAACAACGCGGGCAGCCCCGTCAACAACCGCAATCACATCAGCTTTGACGCCAACGGCCGCGCCGTGGGCCTGCAAAGCCGCTGGCTGGTGCAGGCGGCGGGCGCCCTGGCCAGCAACAGCAGCTACACCCGCACCCTGTGCATGAATATGGTGGGCCGGGTGCGCGTGCAGGTCGGCGAGGCCTCCTGCGCCTAGCCCGCCACGGCCCTGCAGCGCGCCGGCGGCTGGTGTACGCTTGGGGCCAATGAGCCCTCCACCTGCATCCACCGCCTCCACACAAGCCCACCCCCAGGATTCCTCGTCACTCGTTGACTCGCGTTATGCCGTGATGCGGCTGATGGTCACGCTGGCCCTGATGACCGTGGGCGCCTGCGGCATGTATGGGGTGGCCGTGGTGCTGCCGGCGGTGCAAGCCGAATTCGGCGTCACGCGCGCCGATGCCTCCATTCCCTACACCTTGCTGATGATAGGTTTCGGCGTGGGCGGCGTGATGATGGGCCGGCTGGCCGACCGCTTCGGCGTGATGGTGCCGCTGCTGATAGGCGCGACGGGCCTGGGCCTGGGTTTCGCGCTGGCGGCCATGGCCGGCAATGTGTGGATGTTCTCGCTGGCGCATGGGCTGCTGATCGGCTTTCTCGGGTCGGCCGCCACCTTCGCGCCGCTGCTGGCCGACACCTCCCTGTGGTTTGTGCGCCGGCGCGGTTTCGCCGTGGCGGTATGCGCCAGCGGCAACTACGTGGGTGGCGCGATCTGGCCGCCCATCGTGCAGCATTTTGTGGAAAGCGTGGGCTGGCGGCAGACCTACCTGGGCCTGGGCATTTTCAGCTTTGTGGCCATGGCCGGACTGGCGCTGCTGATGCGCAAACGCCCGCCGGTGGCCGTGGCCTCCAGTGTCGGCAGCAGCGGCCTGCCGGCCACCGCCAGCAGCATGCCTTTCGGCTTGAGCCCGGGCGCGGCGCAGACGCTGCTGTGCGTGGCCAGCGTGGCCTGCTGCGTGGCCATGGCCATGCCCCAGGTGCACATCGTGTCTTACTGCACCGACCTGGGCTACGGCGCGGCGCGCGGCGCCGAAATGCTGTCACTGATGCTGGCCTGCGGCGTGGTCAGCCGCCTGGTGTCTGGCGCGATCTGCGACCGCATAGGCGGGCTGCGCACCTTGATACTGGGCTCGGTGCTGCAGGGCATCGCGCTGCTGCTGTTTTTGCCTTTTGACGGGCTGGTGTCGCTGTACGTCATCGCCGCGCTGTTCGGCCTGTTCCAGGGCGGCCTCGTGCCGGCCTACGCCATCATCGTGCGCGAATACTTCGAGCCGGCCGAGGCCGGCGCGCGCGTGGGCACGGTCATCATGGCGTCCCTGCTGGGCATGGCGCTGGGCGGCTGGATGTCAGGCAAGGTGTTTGACCTGACCGGCTCCTACCACGCGGCGTTTCTCAATGGCGTGGCCTGGAACCTGCTGAACTTCAGCATCGCGTTTTTCCTGCTGTGGCGCGCGCGGCGCATGGCGCGCGATGCGCGGACGGCCCAGCCGGCTTGAGCCACTGCCTCAGGCCAGGACCTTTAACAGCCACTTTTCGAGGTCGACAATCTCCTGCGGGCACACCGAGTGCTCCATCGGGTACTCATGCCACTCGACCGGGTAGCCCATGGCCGTGAGCGCATCACGCGTGGCGCTGGCGCGCGGCAGCACGACCACGCCGTCATAGCTGCCATGGGCCAGGAAGATGGGCACATCCCGGTTGGCGGCACTGCGCTCACCAGCGGTCTTGTCGGCCAGCGGCAAATAACCCGACAACCCCGCGATGCCGGCCAGCCGCTCGCCGTGGCGCAGGCCCGTCATCAGCGCCATGGCGCAGCCCTGCGAGAAACCCGCGACCACGATGCGGCTGGCGGGAATGCCGCGCGATGTTTCATGGGCGATCAGCGCCTCGATATCGGCCTGCGACTTGCGCAGACCGGCCTCGTCCTGCCGGCTCACCAGGTCGGCGCCCAGCAGGTCATACCAGGCCGGCATGACGTAGCCGCCGTTGATGGTCACGGGAATCGACGGCGCGCTCGGGAACAGGAAGCGCACAGGGCCCACGCTGGAGAGATTGAGCTGCTCGGCGATCGGCACAAAGTCGCGCCCGTCCGCCCCCAGGCCGTGCATGATGAGGATGGTGGCGACGGGGTTGTCGCCCGTCTGGGCTTCAAGGACTTCGAGTGGCATGGGGTGATGGATCCAGGTGGTTCAAGGTTCAAGTAACAGCTGCCGGGAATTTTAGGCGCGTCCGCCCGCCCACCCTCTTTTCGTTTAAGTCCAGCCTAAGCTGACCCGCGAACAATGGTTTCCAGCCGCACTGAACACCTGGCGCCTGAAGCCTGCTACGGTGTGATGGCAACATGAAACAGTGCGTCCACTTGCCACCCTGAAAAAGCCCAACCATGCTGACCGTCACCGAACTGATCCACGCGATTGACGAAGGGACCCTGCAGGACGCCGACAGGCGAAGTTTGCTGGCGGCCGCGACCGGCATTGCCGCCGGCGCCGGCCTGCTGGCCGCCGCCTATCCCTTTGCCGCCAGCCTGGCGCCCTCTGAGGCGGCGCGCGCCGAAGGCGGCCCGGTGCTCGCGGATATTTCCACGCTGGCGACGGGCGAGCTGCGCACGGTGGCCTGGCGCGGCAAACCCGTCTGGCTGATGCGCCGCAGCGACGAGATGGTGCGCGCGCTGCAACAGGCCAACCCGGCCCTGGCGGACCCGCAGTCCAGGCGCTCCGAGCAGCCCAAATCCTGCGCCAACGCGACCCGTTCCGAGCGCCCTGCAATCCTGGTGGCGGTGGGGGTGTGCACCCACCTGGGCTGCTCACCGTCCCTGCGCCTGGACGACAGCGCCCTCAATGCCGAGCTGCACGCGCCCGGCGGATTTTTTTGCCCCTGCCACGGTTCCCGCTTCGACCTGGCCGGCCGCGTGGTGAAAAACGTGCCGGCGCCAACCAACCTGGAGATTCCGCCCTACCAGTTCATCGGCGATTCCCAGCTGCAGATTGGTTAGGCCCTACGGGCAAGCGCCCTTGTGAGCAGCCCCGCGGCTTGCTAGTATTTCCCGTCAGCATTTTCTGACGAAGGTGGAGATTCCCATGAAGCTCATCATTGCCGCCGTGGCGCTTGCCACATCCTCACTGGCTTTGGCCCACAACTGCCCCAACGAAATGAAAGCCATAGACGCCAAGTTGATGACCAACCCCAAGCTGTCGCCCGCCGACATGAGCAAGGTCAAGGAACTGCGCGCCGACGGCGAAAAATTCCACAAGGAAGGAAAACACGACGACTCGATGAAGGCGCTGGGCAGCGCCAAGAAGATTCTCGGCATCTAAGATCCTGTTCCTGGCCCCGCGATAATTCCCCTGCAGGCCGCCGTCACGCGCGGCCTCCAGGAGAAACAGCATGACTTCCTTGACGGGCCTGGGCTACTACCAGGTCGACGTGTTCACCCATGAAGCGCTGGCCGGCAACGGCCTGTCGGTCTTCCTGCCCGAGAGCCCGCTGCCGGCGCGCACCATGCAGCGCCTGACGGTGGAGATGCGGCAGTTTGAAAGCATTTTCCTCACACCCGCCGGCCCCGGCCGCCGCTTTGAGGCGCGCATCTTCACGATGGAGGAAGAGCTCGATTTCGCGGGCCACCCGCTGCTGGGCGCGGCCGGCCTGCTGCACCACCTGCATGCCGCCGGGCAGCCGTCCGCCGACTGGACCCTGATGCTGGGCACGCGCGCGGTCGCGCTGTCCACCACGCGGCTGGAAGGCACGGCGGCCACCTACGACGCCCGCATGAACCAGGGCAAAGCCTCCTTGCAGCCGCCGCTGGGCCGCGCCGAAAGCCAGGCCTTTCTGGCGGCGCTCAACCTCGACGCCTCCCAGCTGGACATCCGCTTTCCGCTGCAGGTGGTGTCCACCGGCCTGCCCTACCTACTGGTGCCCGCGGCCGGCGGCCTGGACCGGGCGCGCGTCGTGCACCCGGCCTTCGAGGCGCTGCTGGCCACGGTGGGCGCCAAGTTCGCCTACGTGTTCGACGTCGCGGCGCGCGAAGGCCGCACCTGGGACAACGCCGGGCTGGTCGAAGACATCGCGACCGGCAGCGCGGCCGGCCCCGTGGGCGCCTATTTGATGCAGCATGGCGCGGCGGCGGCCGGCGAGCTCATCACGCTGAAGCAGGGGCGCTTTGTCGGACGCCCCAGCAAGATCATGGTGCAGGCCGATGCGGCCGGCGACATCATGGTCAGCGGCGGCGTCGTGGTGCTGGCGCGCGGCGAACTGGTTTAGCGCCGCGCATCCGCGGCAGCGCCGGCCGCGTACCCGCTGCAAGGCTGCTTGCGGCATGATGCGGCAAGGCGTTGGTTTTTGCGCGGCGGTCGCACGCCGTCGGCAACAGAGGAGCAAGCATGAAGACGCATTCACACCCGGCCCTGGCGCAATGGCGCCGCCTGCTGGCCGCTTTCGCGGCGGCCGTGCTGCTGTGCGGCGCGGCCCATGCCGACCCGCTGGCGCCCGCCGACGAGAAAGGCGTGCGCGCCGCCGTGGAGGGGCAGCTAGCGGCCTTTGCCAAAGATGACGCGGCCAAGGCGTTTTCATTTGCCGCGCCCAATGTCCGCAAAACCCTGGGAACGGCCCAGGCCTTCATGGCCATGGTGCGCCGCGACTACCCGGTGGTCTACCGCCCGGCATCGGTCGCCTTCCTCAAACCCGACGGCAAGGACGACCAGGCGGTCCAGCGCGTGCAGATGGCGGACAGCAGCGGTGTTTCATGGCTCGCGGTTTACAGCCTGGAACGGCAAAGCAACAAAGCGTGGCGCATCACGGGCTGCGTGGTGGTCGAAAACAGGGGCCGCATGGCCTGAGGCATGGGCGCCGACTGGGTGCCCCGCTCCCCGCTCCGGGGGAAAGTCGCGGCAAAGCCTTGCCAGCCAAGGCTGCCGCACGCGAAGAAACCGGCGCCACGGGCAGCGGCCCCAAGGCAGGAAGCCGATACATGGATTACAGCGGGTTACCGCGCGCGCCCCACCAGCGGCTAAGGTGGCTGGTACTGCTGCGTTGCGGCGCTTCGGAACCCACCCATGAACATGATGCCTGCCAGCCCTTCGCTGGAATTCCCGCGCCTGCCGGTTGAACCGGCTTCCCCGTCCCGCAGGCAAGACCTGCCGGCACCGCGCCAGGCGCGCGCGTTTGAAGGCGCCACGGCGCCGCGCGAATCGTCCTTGAAGACCAGGACCTGCTGCCCCGCCTGCCTTTCAAGCGCGCTGGCCGTGGTCTACCAGGAGCCCTACACCGGCGCAAGCATGCAGGCCTATCTGGCAAGGCACTATGAAGGCCATGCGTCCAGGACGGCCGAGGCGGGCGTCTATGCCCTCGCGCGCTGCGAGGACTGCGGCATGGTCTTCCAGCAGCAGGTGCCCGACGACGCCTTGCTGGGCGAGATCTATAACGACTGGGTTCCGGGCACCGAGCTGGAGCGCGAACACCGCAACTACAGCCTGGACGAATACCGCTACCTTGCCGAACAGGTGCAGTTCATGATCCAGTACTTCGGCCTGCCGCCCGGCGAGCTGGATGCGCTGGACTTCGGTTTTGGCTGGGCGCACTGGTCCAGGATGGCCATGGGCTTCGGCTGCAATGTGTGGGGCGTGGAGCTGTCCGAAGAGCGCGCCGAGTACGGGAGGTCCGTGGGCTTGCGCGTCGTCGGCCTGGCCGACCTGCCGCCCAGGCGCTTTCGTTTCATCAACACCGAACAGGTCTTTGAACACCTGACCGAACCCCGGAAGGTGCTCGAAAAGCTGCGCGACGCGCTGTCGGGTGACGGCGTCATCAAGATCAGCGTGCCCAACGCGGCGGCCGCGCTGAAAAAAATCGGCCGGGGAAAAAATTTCGGCGCGCTGTCTGCCAATGAGCAGATGCCGATTGCCCCGCTGGAGCACATCAACGCCTTCAGCCACGACTCGCTGGTCGCCTTCGGAAAAGAGTTTGGCCTCAAGCCGCTGCGGCCCAGCCTTTACCGGCTGTACAACAGCGCCTCGGGCCTGCTACAGGCCAGGAACCTGGCGCGGGCGATTGCCAGGCCGGTGTACCGGCATATTTTTCCGCGCACCACCTTTGTGTACTTTGTGCGGGCCTAGGAACGGCTCGCGTACCGCCTGCCGCCCTCGCGCGGCGTGCTGCGGCAGGGACCTGTGCCTTTACCGGTCAAATTACAAGCATTTACATTTACCTTCTTCAAGCTGCCTTTAGGCGAGTTGCATGCTTTTTCATTCTTAAAGCCACGTAAATAGATTTTTTTACAAGACTCTTTCATGAAAAAGTTCCGCTTTTGAGAAGCTGCTCGCTTGACTTGTCAAAGCCACAAGAGGAGCATACAAAACACTTTGTAACATTTACCATTCCCGCGGGTGAATGGAACAAACAAGACGATTTCGGCTTGAGCGGGATGAGGGGAAGCAACATGAACATACGGCACTTATTCGGCCTCAACGGCCACCCAAAAACCGCCCCCGCCAGCACCCGGCCCGCGCATGAGGGTCCCTCCACGATCGAGGACGGCTCCGCCAATGCATTGCGCCGCCAGCTGATCCAGGTCTTGCTGAAAGACTCCATGCGCCGGCATGGTATTCCGGCCGGATGGCTGGACTGCCAGATGCTGCTGATCTCCAGCCGCAGCCGCGGCGAGGGCATGTATTTGCGCATCATCATCAAGCACTGGGACATACGCCTCTTGACCTACGCGCTGGCCTTCCAGAAATCCTTGATGGTGGACATCACCCGCTTCGAGCCGCATGCCGAGCAGTGGCTGTACGGGATTTCGTGGCAAATCGACTGCGGCGACAGTTGCCCCTATACCTCGCTGCCCGACCGCCATGTGTGGGAAAGCCCCACGGCGCACCCGATGGCGGCGGGCGGCGACATCAAGCAGGACATCGCGCACATCTTCGCGATCCGCGATGCCGACATGCTGGTGCGCGGCGCGGACGCCGCCTATCCCCCCAGCATCTACGACAAGACGCAGCCGCAGAACCTGCGCAGGCACTGAGCCGCCGCGGCCCGCCGGCCGCTCACGGCTCCCCACGGCTCAATAGCTGCCGATGTAATCCTTTTTGCCCACTTCCACGCCGTTGTGGCGCAGGATGGCATAGGCCGTGGTGGTGTGGAAGAAGAAGTGCGGCAGGCCGTAATTGAGCAGGTAGGACTGGCCCGTGAAACGCTTTTCCTTGGGCGTGCCGGCCTGCGTGACGATCTCGCGCACGGCGGCATCGTCGAACTTCGCCGCGCCCAGCCCCTCGATAAAGGCCAGTATGGTGTCTATGCGCGCCTGCAGCTCGGCAAACGTGGTTTCCTTGTCCTCGATCTTGGGCACTTCGACGCCGGCCAGCCGGGCCGACACGCCCTTGGCGAAGTCGCTGGCCACCTGCACCTGGCGCAGCAGGGGGAACATGTCGGGATAGAGGCGCGCCTGCAGCAAGGCATTGGGGTCTATGTTTTTGGCGGCGGCATGGGCTTCGGCCTTGGCCAGGACGCCCTTCAGGCCGCCCAGCATCTGCTTGAAGACGGGAACGGAGGTGGTGTACATGCTGCTGGTCATGGGGAATGCTTTCTGTGTGGAATGAAAAGTGGTGGCGCGATGCCGCGAGACGCATTCTCGCCGGCTTCGGTGACGGGCGCCGGCCGCCCCGCCAATTCCGCCCAACGTTTTGCGCCTACTCTTACATTTCAGCGCAGCCCTTCTCTTTTATGCTGATGGCCGCGTAGGACGCCACCGCAATACGCGCTGTGCGTGCGCCGGAAGCCCTAATATCAAAAAGCCACGGCCGCATTCCGCGGCCGGCGCAGTCATCGTGAGGTAGCCATCATGTTCACCCTCCCCAAAACCCTGATCGCCGTTGCGGCCGGCAGTGCCGCGTTGCTGTGCGGCGGCCTGCTCCAGGCACAAACCGCCAAGGCCGGCGCGACAAGCACTGCCGCCGGCAACACCGAAGGCGCCCGGCTGGCGGCCAATTACAGCGCCTTTGCCGGCTCCCCGGAAAATGCCCGCGCCCTCGTTGACGGGCTTCGCACCAGCACCCCCATCACGCTGGGGCCCAGCCTGACCGGCCCCAACGCGACGGCGCCCGCAGCCAGCCTGTCACCCGCGACGGGCAAGATGGGCTACGGCAATATCAACATCGCGCTCTCGCTCACCAAAACCTCGCTGGCCAAACAGGGCATCAGCAATCCGACGCCGGCGCAGCTCTCGGCCGCGCTGGGCGGCGTGCTGGGCCAAAGAAGCCAGGGCCTGGGCTGGGGGCAGATCGCCAAAGGCATGGGCGTGTCGCTGGGCTCGGTCGTCAGCGCTTCACACACCGACAAGAGCGGCAAAAAAACCGACCATGCCAAAACAGACACTGTCGCCAAAGCCGACATCGCGGGCAAGGGCCTGGGCGCCGGCAAGGACTCCGGCCATGGCGGCAAAGGCAGCGGCAATGCGGGCGGTAATGGCAATGGCGGCGGCAACGCGGGTGGGAACGGTGGCGGCAATGGAGGCGGCGCCGGTGGTGGTGGCGGGAAAAAATAGCGCCACCGCAGTCGCTTAAGCCCGCCCCGCATCCCTGCGGGCATCAAGAGCCGCCGGAGTCCTCGGATTCCGGCGGCTTTTTGATTCCGGCCGACGCACGCCCTGGCGGGGCGGCGCGCGCGGCTCGCCGCAAAATAGTATGCTGTCATACAATTTTCGCCGCCCCGCCCGTCCTTCAAAGGTCTTGCCATGAACGCCCCCCTCCCCAGCTCCGCCCGCCAGTCCATCCAGGCCGCCGACCTCGCCGCCCTGCCGCTGATTGAGAAATGGGTGTCCTTTGCCTCCGTCTCGCGCGACAGCAACCTGCCCCTGCTCGACTGGACGCAGGCGCGGCTCGAAGCACTGGGCATTGAATGCCGGCGCACCTATGACGACAGCGGCAAGAAGGCCAACCTCTGGGCCACCCTGCCCGCGGAAAACGGCGAAACCAGGCTGGGCGGCCTGGTGCTCTCGGGCCATACCGACGTGGTGCCTGTGGACGGCCAGCCCTGGGACACCGACCCCTTCACCGCGCAGGTCATAGGCGACAAGCTCTACGGCCGCGGCGTGACCGACATGAAAAGCTACGGCGCGACCGCGCTCATGATGGTGCCCGAGCTGCTCAAGCGCAAACTCAAGCGCCCGGTGCACCTGGCCTTCAGCTATGACGAGGAAGTCGGCTGCATAGGCGTGCGCCGCCTGATCGCCGACATGGTGGAGCAGGGCTACAAACCCGCGGGCTGCATCGTCGGCGAGCCCACCGGCATGCAGGTGGTGATCGCGCACAAGGGCAAGCATGCCTACAAGACTTCGGTGCGCGGCTTCGAGGCCCACTCCTCGCTCACACCGCTGGGCGTCAATGCGGTGGAGATCGCCTGCGAGTTCGTCGCCCACCTCAAGTCCATGCACCGCCGCCTGGTGGCGCAGGGCCCCTTCGATCCGATCTACGACGTGCCGCACACCACCATCCACACCGGCGTGATCGCCGGCGGCACCGCGCTCAACATCATCCCGCGCGACTGCGACGTGACCTGGGAGATACGCCACCACCACATGAATTCGCCGGTCGAGCTGTTCAACGAAGCCAAGGCCTTTGCCGACAGCCTGGTGCCGGCCATGCAGGCCGTGGCGGCGGACACCGGCATCAGCCACAAGCTCAACTCGGTGCTGCCCGGTTTCGCGACGGACGCCGGCAGCGAGATCGCCCGGCTGTGCTTCAAATGCGCGGATGTGGATGCCAACTCGGGCGCCGGCAAGGTGTCCTTTGGCACGGAAGCTGCATTGTTTCACCAGGCCGGTGTGCCGACCATCGTGTGCGGCCCCGGCCACATCGCGCAGGCACACCAGCCCAATGAATGGGTCACGCTGGACCAGCTCGCCTGGTGCGAACGCTTCATGCGCCGCCTGGCCGACGAGATCTGCGTGAACTGAAAACCCGACCCGCAACCGCACCCCTCACCGAAAGAAAACATTCCATGATGCAACGCCGAGATTTCCTGGGCACCGGCCTGGCCCTGGCCGCGGGCAGCGCCCTCGCCCAGTCCAATACCAAAATCGTGCGCATCGTGGTGCCCTTCGCGCCGGGCGGCGTGCAGGACTTGCTGGCGCGCGCCATGTCCACCGAGCTCGGTACGGCGCTGGGCCAGACCGTCATCATCGAGAACCGGCCCGGCGCGGGCGGCACCGTGGGCACGGGTTATGTCGCCAAGTCGGCGCCCGACAGCGGCACCATGGTGCTGGGCGCAGCCAGCCACAACATCGCCGGCACGCTGTACACCAAGCTCAGCTACGACCCGCAAAAAGACTTCGCACCCATGGCGCACATAGGCACGGCCGACTACGTGCTGATGATCCATCCCGACGTACCCGCCAGGACCGCGGCCGAGTACATACGCTATGCCAAGGCCAACCCCGGCAAGCTCAACTACGCGACCGCCGGCATCGGCAGCGCCACCCACCTGTCCATGGCCTACTTCAACGGCCTGGCCGGCATCGATGTGGTGCATGTGCCGCTCAAGGCCACGGGCGAGGCGATCAACGAGGTGATCTCGGGCCGCGCGCAGGCCGTGATCGCCGCCAGCATAGGCGCGCTGGCCTTCGCCAGGGACAGCCGCATACGCCTGATAGGCGTGACCTCGCCCAAGCGCTCCAAGTACCTGCCCGAGGTGCCGACCATCGCCGAAAGCGGCCTGCCCGGTTACCAGTTCGATTCCTGGTTCGGCCTGCTGGGCCCCGCCGCCACGCCGGCGGCCGAGGTCAGCCGCGTCAACGCGGCCATGGCCAAGGTCCTCAAGGACCCCGTGGTGCTGGAGCGCCTGGACAAGCAGGGCATTGAACCGCTGGCCATGAGCAATGCCGACTTCGCGAAGCTGCTGGCGGTCGACTACAAACGCATGGCGGAAGTTGTAAGGGCCTCGGGCGCCAAAGTCGAATAGACAGCGAAGTGGTGCCCTGGGTGGCAGGCACAGTCCGCCGAAGCGTGGCATGATAAATGCGTCATCCGTTCGCTGTTTGAAAGTCGCTTCATGCGGCTTTTTGTTTGCGGGGAGCACGAGATGCCTTACCAAGGGCGCAGTTGCGATGAAAGTCTGATACATGACCTGGTCCCTCATCGCGCGCGATTCATCGGGCGCGTTTGGCGTGGCGGTTGCCAGCAAATTTTTTGCCGTGGGCGCGCTGTGTCCGCACGCTCGCAGCGGCGTGGGCGCCCTGGCCACGCAGGCGCTGGTCAATCCCTTGTATGCCGCACCGGCGCTGGACGGCCTGGCCTTCGGCCAGTCTCCCGACTACATCATCAAGCGCCTGACCTCGGCCGACGAAGGCCGTGACCACCGCCAGTTACACCTGATAGGCGCAAACGGCCAGGCCGCCGGCTATACCGGCAGCGCCTGCATAGACTGGTGCGGCCACAGGGCGGGCGTCGGCTATTCGGTCGCCGGCAACATGCTGGCCGGCCCGCAGGTAATCGAAGCCACGGCTCTCGCCTATGAAGCCAATGCCCAACTCCCGTTTGCCGAACGCCTGATCGCCGCGCTCGCCGCCGGCGAAGCCGCGGGCGGCGACAAGCGCGGCAAGCAGGCCGCGGCCCTGCTGATCTTCACCACCGAAGACTACTGCGCGCTGGACATCCGCGTGGACGACCATGCCGAGCCCCTGCAGGAACTGCGCCGCCTCTACGACAAGAGCCTGGAGCGCTACCAGCCTTTCAGCGCCTGCCTGCCCTCGCGCCGCAGCCCGGCGGGCGTCACCGACCGTGCGGTGATCGAGGCCGAGATCACGCGCTTTCACGCCCGGCGCAGCGGAGCCGCCGAATGACGGCTTTGCTGGAAGTCAGCGGCTTGCGCACCAGCTTCAAGCTCGAAGGCGGCGGTGAATTCACCGCCGTGGACGGCATCAGTTTTTCCGTGAATTCGGGCCGCACGCTGGGCATCGTCGGCGAATCGGGCTGCGGCAAAAGCGTGACCTCGCTGTCCATCATGGGCCTGCTGCCCAAGGGCCAGGGACGCGTCTCGGCGGGCTCCATCCGCCTTGAAGGCACCGACCTGGCGACGCTGGGACCGGAGGCCATGCGCGCGCTGCGCGGCAACCGCATGGCCATGATCTTCCAGGAACCCATGACCTCGCTGAACCCGGCCTTCACGATTGGCGACCAGCTCATTGAGGGCATACGCTGCCACCGGGACATCAGCGCGGCCGAGGCCAGGGCCCACGCCATTGACATGCTGCGCCGCGTGCGCATCCCCTCGCCCGAGCAGCGCATCGACGAATACCCGCACAAGCTCTCGGGCGGCATGCGCCAGCGCGTGATGATCGCCATGGCGCTGGCTTGCGAGCCGCAGCTGCTGATCGCCGACGAACCGACCACCGCGCTGGACGTCACCATCCAGGCCCAGGTGCTGGACCTGATGCGCACGCTGCGCGAGGAAACCGGCACCGCCATCATCCTGATCACCCACGACCTGGGCGTGATCGCCGAACTGGCCGACGACGTTGCCGTGATGTATGCCGGCAGGATCGTCGAGCGCGCGCCCGTGGCGCGGCTGTTCGCCGAGCCGCAGCACCCCTACACCATAGGGCTGCTGGGCTCCATCCCCAAGCTGCACCTGGCGCAGGAGCGGCTCAACGCCATTGAAGGCCAGGTGCCCACGCCCATGACACGCATGGACGGCTGCCGCTTCGCGCCGCGCTGCCCTTTCGCCGTCGACAAGTGTTTGCAGGAGGTGCCGCCTTTGATGGACATGGGTGGGGGCCACGAGGCCGCCTGCTGGCGCGCGCCGCTGGACGCGAATACATCAACCCGGCGCGTCACGAATGCCACGCCCAGCGAGGTGACGCCATGAGCGCGCTGCTGAAAGTCGAAAACCTGGTCAAGCATTTCCCGGTGCGCCCGCACCTGTTCAGCCGCTCCAAAGCGGTGGTGCATGCGGTCGACGGGCTGAACTTCGAGCTGAACGCCGGCGAGACCATGGCGCTGGTGGGCGAGTCAGGCTGCGGAAAATCCACCGTGGGCCGGCTGGTGCTGCGGCTGCTGGACGCGACCTCGGGCCAGGTCTGGTTTGACGGCGAGGACCTGATGGCGCTGCCGGCCGGCCGCCTGCGCGCCAAGCGCCGCGAACTGCAGATGATTTTCCAGGACCCGTATTCATCGCTGAACCCGCGCATGACGGTGGAGCAGGCCCTGGCCGAGCCGCTGGCCCTGCACGGCCTGGCGCGCGGGCGGCACCGCGAGCGCGCCGCCGAACTGCTGGACCTGGTCGGCCTGGCACCTCAATATCTGCAGCGCTATCCGCATGAGTTTTCCGGCGGGCAGCGCCAGCGCATAGGCATTGCCCGCGCACTGGCGGTCGAGCCGCGGCTCATCGTCTGCGATGAGGCGGTGTCGGCGCTGGACGTGTCCATCCAGGCGCAGGTGGTCAACCTGCTGCAGGACCTGCAGCGGCGCCTGGGCCTGGCTTATGTGTTCATCGCGCACGACCTCGCGGTGGTCAAGCACATCGCCTCGCACGTGGCCGTGATGTACCTCGGGCAGATCGTCGAATACGCCGACAAGCAAAGCCTGTTCGCGCAGCCCCGCCATCCGTATACACAAGCCCTGCTGTCGGCGATCCCGGTGCCCGAACCGGGCCTCAAGCGCGAACGCACGCTGCTGCAGGGCGACGTGCCCAACCCCATCACCCCGCCCTCGGGTTGCCGCTTCAGGACGCGCTGCCCGCATGCGCGCGAACGCTGCGCCGAGGAAGTGCCCGCGCTGCGCTCGCAAGGCGGCCACGCCGTGGCCTGCCATTTCTGGGAAGAGATCAAGGCGCCCGCCGGCATCACGGGCGGCGCCGTCGTGAACGAGAGGCTGCTCCGGCTCCAGGCGGCTTTTCATGCGCAAGCGGCCTGATGGAGACCACGATGCTCACCACCCCGGCGCAAGGCAGCCCCTCAAGCAAATCATCATCGCAACCGACAACCGTGAAGGAATAACCATGAGCAAGAAAATCCTGCTGAGCCTGGCGCTGGCCGCCACCGCCTGCGTGGCGCAAGCCCAAACCCTGCGCATAGGCCTGGCCGAAGACCCGGATGTGCTGGACCCGACGCTGGCGCGCAGCTTCGTGAGCCGCATTGTGTTTTCCTCGCTGTGCGACAAGCTGGTCGACATCGATGAAAAGCTCAACATCGTGCCGCAACTGGCCACGTCCTACCAATGGTCGGCCGACAACAAGGCCTTGACCCTGAAGCTGCGCAGCGGCGTGACTTTCCATGACGGCGAGAAGTTCGACGCGGCCGCGGTGAAGTTCAACATAGACCGCCACAAAAACCTCGCGGGCTCGAATCGCCGCGGCGAACTCGCGCCTGTGACCACGGTTGACGTGGTCGACGATCTCACCGTGAAGATCAACCTGAGCGCGCCCTTCTCGCCGCTGCTCAGCGTGCTGGCCGACCGCGCCGGCATGATGGTCTCGCCCAAGGCCGCGCAGGCCGCGCCCACCAACTTCGGCACCAGGCCGGTGTGCTCGGGCCCCTTCAAGTTCACCGAACGCGTGGCGCAGGACCGCATCGTGCTGGAGCGCTATGCCGGCTACTGGGACAAGGCCAACATCCACTTCGACAAGGTCGTGTTCCTGCCCATCGTGGACGCCACCGTGCGCCTGGCCAACCTGCGCTCCGGCCAGCTGGACTTCATCGAGCGTGTGGCGCCGTCGGACATCGCCTCCATCAAGGCCGACAAAAAACTCGCCTTCACGCGCATCACCGAGCTGGGCTACCAGGGCATCACCATCAACACCGGCAAGAGCGAGCAGGCCCAGAAGAACCCGCTGGGCCGCGACCCGCGCGTGCGCGAGGCCTTTGAGCTGTCGCTGGACCGCGCTGGCATCGTGCAGGTCGCGATGGACGGCGAAGCCACGCCGGGCAACCAGTGGGTGCCGCCGGCCAACAGTTTCTACGCCAGGAACGTGCCCATTCCCAAGCGCGACATCGCGCGCGCCAAGCAGTTGCTCAAGGAGGCGGGTGTACCCAACCCGAGCTTCACGCTGATGACGCCCACCACTTCCGATGCCCAACGCGTGGCCCAGGTGGTGCAGGCCATGGCCAAGGAGGCGGGCTTTGACGTGAAGATACAGTCCACCGAGTTCGCCACCTCGCTTAACCTGGCCGACAAGGGCCAGTTCGACGCCTACGTGCTGGCCTGGAGCGGCCGCGCCGACCCGGACGGCAACCTGTTCAGCTTCTACGGCTGCAAGCAGCCGCTGAACTACAGCGGCGAATGCCGGCCGCAGTGGGACGAGTTGCTGAACCGCTCGCGCAATACGCTGGACACGGCGGGACGCATCAAGGTCTTTGCCACCCTGGCCGCCGAGGCCGAGAAGGTCAAGCCCGTGATCTACCTGTTCCATCGCAACTGGCTGTGGGCCTACAACAAGAAGATCACCGGCATGCGCGCCGTGCCTGACGGCCTGGTGCGGCCCCAGGGCCTGAAGATGTAAAGACGTGACGAGATAAAGCAGGCAGCCACCACCTTTCATGCTCCAGTACTTTCTCAAGCGGCTTGCCGCGATCATCCCGACGGTGTTTTTTGTCACCGTCATCATCTTCGGGCTGCAACAACTGCTGCCCGGTGATGCCGCGTCGGTCCTGGCCGGCGAAAACCAGGATCCGGAAGTGATCGCCTACCTGCAAAAGAAGATGCACCTCGACGAGCCGCTGCCGATGCGCTACGCCTACTGGATCTCCGGCGTGTTCCACGGCGACCTGGGCGAATCCATGCGCATCCAGCAGCCGGTGCTGGACCTGATCAAGGAAAAGCTGCCGGTCACGCTGCAGCTGGCGGCCATGGCCATGCTCATCGCGCTGCTGATCGGCATCCCGGCCGGCATTGTCTCGGCCGTGGGCAAGGACTCGGCCTGGGATTACCTGGCCAATGTGATCGCGCTGTGGGGCCTGTCCACACCCAACTTCTGGCTGGGCATTTTGATGATCCTGGTGTTCTCGGTGCAGCTGGGCTGGCTGCCGGCCTCGGGCTACGTCAGCCCTTTTGAGGACCTCGGGGCCAACCTGGCGGCCATGATCATGCCGGCCTTTGTGCTGGGCAATGCGATTGCCGCCGTTCTCATGCGCCATACGCGCAGCGCCATGCTGCAGGTGCTCAATGCCGACTACGTGCGCACCGCGCGCGCCAAGGGCCTGAACGAGCGCCGCGTGGTGCTCAAGCACGCGCTGCGCAATGCGCTCACGCCCATCATCACGCTGGGCGCGCTCGAGTTCGGCACGCTGCTGTCGGGCGCGGTGCTGACCGAGCAGGTGTTTTCGATTCCCGGTTTCGGCAAGCTGATCGTGGACGCGGTGTTCAACCGCGACTACGCGGTCGTGCAGGGCGTGGCGCTGTTCACCTCCAGCGTCTATATCCTGCTCAACCTGCTGGCCGACCTGGCCTACTTCGTGGTCAACCCGCGGCTGAGGGGCTGAAAGCATGAGCGCAGTCCTTCCCGCCGCCCTTTCGCGCGAGGCCACGCCGGCGCGCCGCGCGCTGCGCCGCCTGATGCGCCGCCGCGGCGCCATGCTGGGCCTGGCCATCGTGGTGATGTTTGTGGTGCTGGCGCTGTTCGCCCCGTGGATCGCGCCCTACGACCCCGTCGCCACCAGCTGGAGCGCGGTGCGCAAGCCGCCCAGCCTGCAATACCTGTTCGGCACCGACGAGATCGGCCGCGACGTGCTCTCGCGCGTGGTGTGGGGCGCGCGCGCCTCGCTGCTGGCGGGCCTGGTGTCGGTCTGCATCTCGATGGCGCTGGGCGTGCCCATAGGCCTGCTGGCGGCCTACGTAGGCGGCTGGACGGACAGCCTGATCTCGCGCTTTACCGACGCCATGCTGGCCGTGCCCTTTTTGATCCTGGCCATCGCACTGGCCGCCTTCCTGGGCCCCAGCCTGAGCAACGCGATGATCGCCATCGGCGTGTCGGCCACGCCCATCTTCATACGCCTGACGCGCGCCCAGGTGCTGGCCATGAAGGTGGAGGATTTTGTCGAAGCGGCGCGCGCCGTGGGCAACCCGCACTGGCGCATCGCGCTGCGCCACATCCTGCCCAATGTGCTGCCGCCGCTGATCGTGCAGGCCTCGCTCGCCATTGCCGCGGCCATCATCGCCGAGGCCAGCCTGTCCTTCCTGGGCCTGGGCCAGCAGCCGCCGGCGCCCAGCTGGGGCAGCATGCTTAACACCGCCAAGAATTACGTGGACAATGCACCGTGGATGGCGATCTGGCCCGGCCTTTCCATCTTTTTGCTGGTGTTGTCCTTCAACCTGCTGGGCGATGGACTGCGCGACGCGCTGGATCCCAAGCACAAATAATTCGCGCCGCAAGGCGCCCACTTCCTCATTGACCATGCCGACTTTCGACGCCCTCCACTACCCTTATGCCTCCCGCCGCAACGTGGTTTATGCCAGCAAGGGCATGGTCGCCACCTCGCAGCCGCTGGCCGCGCAGGCGGGCCTGCAGGTGCTGCAGGCCGGCGGCAACGCGATCGACGCGGCGATTGCCACGGCCGCAGCGCTCACGGTGGTGGAACCGAATGCCAACGGCATAGGCGGCGATACCTTCGCGCTGGTCTGGCACGGCGGCAAGCTGCACGGCCTGAACGCCAGCGGCCCGGCGCCGCGCGCCATCACCCTCGACAAACTCACCAGCCAGGGATTGACCGAAGTGCCCAAGTACGGCCCGCTGCCCGTGACGGTGCCGGGCACACCCGCCGCCTGGGCGGCATTGGCGCAGCGCTTCGGAAAACTGCCCCTCAAGACCTCGATGGCACGCGCTGTGGAACTGGCACGCGAAGGCTTTCCGGTTTCGCCCACCGTGGCCTCCGCCTGGCAGCAGGCCACGGCGCTGTTCCGTGAAAAATTCAAGGAAGCGTATTTCAAATCCTGGTTCGACACCTTCGCGCCCGAACGCGCGCCACGGCCCGGCGAGCTCTGGCGCTCCGCCGCGCATGCCGACACCCTGCAGTCGATTGCCGACACCGCCGCCGAAAGTTTTTACCGCGGCCCGCTGGCCGAACGCATCGCGGCCTTTGTGCAGTCTGCCGGTGGCTACCTGGCGAAGGAAGACCTGGCCGCCTTCCAGGTCGACTGGTGCGACCCGATCAGCGTCAACTACCGCGGCTACGACGTCTGGGAAATTCCGCCCAACGGCCACGGCCTGGTGGCCCTGATGGCGCTCAACATCCTCAAGGCCTTTGATTTCAGCGAACGCGACAGCCTGCGCACCCACCACCTGCAGATCGAGGCCATGAAGCTGGCTTTTGCCGACGGCCTGGCGCACATCGCCGACCCGGCGCACATGCGTGTCTCAGTTGCCGACCTGCTGTCGGACGGCTATGCGGCCGAACGCCGCGCGCTGATAGGCGAGCGCGCCCTGCAGCCCATGCCGGGCGAACCCTCACGCGGCGGCACAGTCTATCTGAGCACGGCCGATGGCGAAGGCAATATGGTCTCGCTGATCCAGAGCAACTACATGGGCTTCGGCTCGGGCATGGTGGTGCCGGGCACCGGTATCGCGCTGCACAACCGCGGCAACAATTTTTCGCTGGACGCCAAGCACCCCAACTGCCTGGCGCCGGGCAAGCGGCCCTATCACACCATCATCCCCGGCTTTTTGACCAGGGACGGCAAGGCGGTCGGCCCCTTCGGGGTGATGGGCGGCTTTATGCAGCCGCAAGGCCATGTACAGATGGTGATGAACACCGTGGACTTCGGCCTGAACCCGCAGGCCTCGCTGGACGCGCCGCGCTGGGAATGGGAAAGCGGCAAGCGCGTAAGCATTGAGCGCTCCACGCCCGAACACCTCTTCCACGGCCTCGCGGGCCTGGGCCATCAGGTGGTGTGGTCCGGCAACCGCATGGGCTTCGGCCGCGGGCAGATCATCTGGCGCAATGCCGAGGGCGTGCTGTGCGGCGGCACTGAACCGCGGGCAGACGGCGCCATCGCGGCCTGGTAAAGCCCCCGGCGCTCAGGGGAGCGTCATACCGGCCGTGCCGGCCAGGTAGCGCTCCAGCACCGCCAGCTCGGCCAGCGTGGGTGCGCCCTTGCCCGCGATGACGGCATACAGGTTGCCGCGAAAGCCCTCGCGCGGGTAGTAGCTGATGTAGCCGCAGCCCATCAGCATCTGGGTGAAGGCGCTGGGCGCGAAGGTCGCGGCGGCGCTGCCGATTTCAGCGGAATTGAGGCGCAGCTTTTGCGCGCCCGGCACCGATGCCAGCGCCAGTACCGCCGGCGTGTTGACCGCCAGCCTGCTTGGAGCCAGCAACTGCACCGTCTGGCCTTTTGAGTCAATCCACCTGGCGCGCGGCTGGCCGTTGAGAAACCCCAGCTCCGAGGTCTGCGGGTCTTCCGCCTTGGAGGCCTGGAACACCACGCCGGTGTTGGCAGCCGCAGGCACGCTGAGGGCCGCGACGGCGAAATGCGCATCTTCCAGGTTGTAGGGCACGCGGTTGCGCGGATTGGGCTGAACGCCCGCCACGCGGGCGGATTTTTTGCACCAGAAGCCGAAGGACTCGGGCACGCTGTGGTCGGAGTTCTTTTTGCCGTTGGTCACGCGCATCACCGGCACCGACATGGGCCCGGCGGCGCCGCCGTCCTTGTTCATCCAGTTGATCATCTCCATGGCATTGCCCGGGCTGGAGCCATAGCCCGAATCCGACACGGCGCGCACCACCTGGCCGGCGGCGGCGGGCGCGCCCAGCAGGTAGTCGGTGTAGCCGTCGGCCAGTTCCCACTTGCAGGCGCCGTATTTGGCGATGATGGCCAGCGCGGCATCCGCGAGGCTGGTCGCGGCATAGGCCACCGGGTCGGTAAGCGAAAACACCTTGCGCGGCGGCGGTACCTGGCCTGACAGCTGCCCGTCGCTGGTGTAACTCAGCGTGGCGACCTGGTTGGCCGCGGGTGTGTAGGTGAAGCTGTCCTGCCCGTTGGCGCCGGCCGGAATCGTCAGGCGCGACTTGCTCAGCGTGCCGCCCTTGTTGGAGGCCACCGTGAGCACCACCGGCTGGGCCAGGTTGCCGCGCGCATAGACGGTGATGGTGAGCGGCGTGCCCGCCGGCGCATAACCCGGCCCGTCGTCGAACAGGCTCGCCTGCACGATGCCGGTCGCGGCCTTGAGCACACCCGAGACCGCCGGCTCCAGCGTCTTGCTCTGGTGCCAGCCGGGCACGTGGTTGATGGCGTAGTTGTGGATGGGCCAGTGGTTGCCGCCCATCCAGGTGTAGACCTCGCAGCCCGACTGCGCGGCATAGACCGCCGCCTGCGCGAACATGGCTTCCCAGCGCGGGTCGTCTATGGGCATGCCGACCTCGGTGAGCGCCAGCTTCACACCTTTGGCTGCGGCCCAGTCGACGGCGATTTTGAGGCGGTCCGCGCCGGTGGAGGCCTTGATCGGGCCGGTACCAAAACCGGCGCTGTAGTTTTTGGCGACCTCGGTGTCGTAGTCAAAAAAGGCGCCGTTGCTGAAGGCGTCCAGGTACATATGGACTTCGTAGACCAGGTTGGCACCGTTCAGTGGGAAACCGGGGTTTTTGGTGCCTATGTACATGGCCGAGTCATACAGGTTGCCGGCCACGTAAATGGGATTGACGGTGTCGACCGCGCGTATGGCCTGGATGGCGGCCTGCGCGAAGGTGGGCCATATCGTGAGGTCTTCGCCGCCCTTCACCGCTTCCTCGTTCGACGCGATGACACCGCCGGGCTTGGGCATGTCGTGCGGCTCGTTCATGAGGCCGTAGCCGCCAAAGCCCGGGTGGCTCTTCCACTTGGTCGCCGCGCGCGTCCAGAAGTCGGTGAAGTGCGCCATCCTGAGCGTGGCGCCAGGCGCCAGCGAAAAAATCCGCGACTGGATCTGCACCGCGTCGGTCGTGTAGGGCCTCAAGGGAGCGGGCGGCACGGTCAGGCCTATCACCGAGCCGTCGGGCTGGAAGCGGAAATCCTGGTAGCGGCCGTAGTTGTGGTTGTCGATGATGCAGCGCGTGCCTGCGGCGGCATGGGCATCGAGCACGCCGGTGATAAAGGCCTCATAGCCCGCGTGGAAGGCGCCCGGGTTGCCTATGGCCGCTTTCGCGGCCGCATTGGCCACCGTGTCGTGCAGCATGGGCTGCAGCAACTCCCACTGGATGGGCAGCCGGTTCTTGAGAAAGCCGCAGGCCGCCAGGTAGGCCACGTCGGCCTTGCGCGGCACGGTGAAATGCAGGTTGGGCGCCGAGCTGGTATTGGCCCGCAAGCCGGGCTTGGCCCATTCCATGCCCGAGAGGTTGGTACCCATGGGGGGCATGCCGGCCGCGGCGCGCGCCACGGCGGCCTGCGCCTGGCGGCTCACGGTGAGGGGCCCCAGGGCCGCAAGGGCGCCTGCGGCCAGGGCGGCCTGTGAAAATTCGCGTCTTTGCATGAAAACCCTTTCCTGAAGCGTTCAGGTTAAGGCCCAATTCAGCGCTTCATTACAGTTTGACGCAGCAGCCAGGGGCTGCTTACATTTCAGGTCCGTTCGGCCCTGTCAGGCCTGACAGGGCACCCGATTGGGCCGCACCCAGGCCACCCGTCAGCGCGATGGTCCGAGGTCGGCGACAATAGCGCCAGGTATTTTTTGCAGCCACGGCAGCGGCCCTGGCCGCTTTCACAAAACCGCTTTCGTGCAAGGGCCCAGCCCTCGGTTTTTAACGCACGGGCGGCCTGATCCACTTCCTTTCATGACCAAAAGTTTCTACCGGGCAGCCCTGGTGCTGGGTTTGCTGTCCGCCATCGGCCCCTTCGCCATCGACATGTATTTGCCCGCCCTGCCCTCCATAGGGCAGACCCTGGGCGCGTCCATGGGCGCGGTGCAGGCCAGCCTGATGGCCTTTTTCATCTCGCTGGGCATAGGCCAGATTGTTTACGGCCCGGTGTCCGACATGGTGGGCCGCAAGGCGCCGCTGTACTTCGGCCTGCTGCTGTTTGCCGCGGGCAGCATAGGCTGCGCGCTGGCGCCGGACATCCACACGCTGGTGGTGCTGCGTTTCATCCAGGGCCTGGGCGCCTGCGCCGGCATGGTGGTGCCGCGCGCCGTGGTGCGCGACCTGCACACCGGCCACGACGCGGCGCGGCTGATGTCGCTGCTGATGCTGGTCTTCAGCGTCTCGCCCATCCTGGCGCCGCTGGCCGGCAGCCTGCTGATCGAAGCCTTCGGCTGGCGCAGCGTGTTCTGGGCCGTCACCGTGGCCGCCGCCGCCGGCCTTCTGCTGGTGGGCTTCACCCTGCCCGAGACACGCCCGCCCGAGCAGCGCGTGGACAGCAGCTTCGGCAGCGCGATCAAAGCCTACGGCGTGTTGCTGCGGGACCGCCATTTCATGGGCCTGGTGTTCATAGGCGCTTTCGGCATCTCGAGCTTCTTCGCCTACCTGGCCAACTCATCCTTTGTGCTGATAGACCACTACGGCCTCACGCCGCGCCAGTACAGCATCGCCTTCGCGGTCAACGCGGCCTCCTTCATCGGTGTCTCGCAGTTCACCGGCAAGCTCGCGGCGCGCTTCGGCCTGGTACCCATCGTGAAGGTGGCGGTCACCGGCTATGCGGCCGTGATGGCGCTGCTGCTGGTCGTCAACCTGGCCGGCATTGAACGGCTGGACGTGATGATCGCCCTGCTGCTGGTGGGTTACGGCTTCCTGGGCCTGGTGGTGCCGACCACCGCCGTGCTTGCGCTCGAAGAGCATGGCGCGATTGCCGGCACGGCCTCGGCCCTGATGGGCACCCTGCAGTTCGTCACCGGCGCGCTGGTGATGGCGCTGGTCGGCGTGTTTGCAGACGGCAGCGCCCTGCCCATGGTGGCCGGTATCGCGGGCTGCGCGCTGCTGGCCTATGCGATGGCGCGCGGCACGCTGGGCGGTGCGCGCGCCGCGTCGGCCGCGACGCCTCGATAGTCAGCCGCCGGCACCCACCCCTCAAACGGTTTCTGGCACGCGCGGGTACATAGCAGGCTCATCAAGGACCCTGCCCCGCAGCGCCTGTACCAGCCAGGCCTCGACCAGCACCGGGTCATTGACCGTCTTGATCGCCTGGTAAGCCTCCTCGGCTTCCGGGAAACGCCGCCGCAAAAAATTCAGCCACTGCTTGAGCCGGCCCGCTCGCGCGCGCGGCTCAATCCGTGAGCAGACGATGCGCCAGAAATCGGCGACCAGCGGCAGCAAAGCCGGCCAGTCCACGGCGGCCCGCATGCCCAGCCGGTCCGCCTTGATCGCCAGGCCCAGGCCAGGGTCGCGCACCGCGCCGCGGCCGATCATCAACGTGTCGCAGCCCGAGAGTTCGCGGCAGCGCCGCGCGTCCTCCACCGTCCAGATCTCGCCGTTGGCCACCACCGGAATCTTCACCGCGGCGCGTATGTCGGAAATACGCTCCCAGTAAGCCGGCGGCCTGTAGGCCTGGGCCTTGGTGCGGCCGTGCACCACCAGCTCGCCCGCGCCGCCCGCTTCGATCGCGAGCGCGCATTCGACGGCGCGTGTGTCGTCCTCATAGCCCAGGCGCATCTTGGCAGACACCGGCATGTGGGCCGGGACCGCGCGGCGCACCGCGCCGACCACCGCCGTCAGGGTTTCGGGTTCCCTGAGCAGGGAGGCCCCGCCGCCATGGCGGTTGACGACGGCCGCCGGGCAGCCGAAGTTGAGGTCAATGCCGTCCGGCCCCAGGCCCGCGAGCCGCGCGGCATTCTCGGCCATGCAGCCGGGGTCCGAGCCCAGCAGCTGCGCGCGCACCGGCACGCCGGCCAAGGTGCGGCCGCCGTGATGCAGTTCGGGCACGATGCGAAAGAACACGCGCTCGGGCAGCAACTGGTCGGTGATGCGGATGAATTCGGAGACGCAGCGGTCTATGCCGCCCACCCGCGTGAGGATGTCGCGCAGCACAAAGTCCAGCAGCCCCTCCATGGGAGCCAGCAGGACGGTGGCGTGCGCCTCAGCCTTCATCGCGCCTCAGTGCGGTTTGGCGCCCAATCGCCACAGCGAGGTCACTTCGGCCGCACGCGCCGCATGCAGCGCGTCATCCGCGTCGGAGGCCTTGGGATGCTGCGGCTGGGCGTCAAGGTGGCCTATGACTTTGAGGCCCGCGGCGTCTATCGCCTCCATGAGCCAGGCGCGTGTGCGCAGGCCCAGGTGCTCGGCCAGGTCCGACAGGATCAGCCAGCCCTCGCCCCCGGGTTCCAGGTGCGCGGCCAGACCCTTGAGGAAACCCAGCAGCATGCGGCTGTCTTCGTCGTACACCGCATGCTCGACCGGCGAGCCGGGGCGCGCGGGCAGCCAGGGCGGGTTGCAGACGACGATGTGGGCACGGCCTTCGGGAAACAGGTCGGCCTGGCGCACCTCGACCTGCGGAAAGCCCAGGCGCTTGAGGTTGTCGCGCGCGCAGGCCAGCGCGCGCGGATCCAGGTCGGTGGCGACCACGCGCTGCACGCCGCTGCGCAAAGCCAGCACGGCGGCCAGCACGCCGGTGCCCGTGCCTATGTCAAAACCCAGCAGATCGGCCGTGCCCTCGGGCACGGGTGCCTGGGCCACCAGGTCTATGTATTCGCCGCGCACCGGCGAGAACACGCCGTAATGCGGATGGATGCGGTTGTGCGGCCCGTCTTCGCCAAGCGCGGGAATCGGCACGCCCTTGCGCCGCCATTCATGCGCGCTGATAAAGCCCATGAGTTCACGCAGCGATGCCACGGAAGAATCCGCACCTTCCTTGGCGGGACCCCAGGCTTCGGCGCACGCTTTTTTTGCATCGGGCGCGCGGCGCAATGGAATGCCGTAATCCGCGTCAAACGGAACCAGCACCATGCCCAGCACGCGGGCACGCTGCGCCTGGGCCTGGCGGTGCAGGTGAAACGCTTGCGGAAATACCGGCACTGTTGCCGGGGCCGGCGTGCCGGCCTCTACGGGCTCCCCGGCCTTTTGGGCTTTGACGCGCTTGTCGCGCTTGGGCTTGGCCGGTTTGTCGACACGGCGCGCCAGCGCCTGCACCAGCATGCGGGCATTCTGGAAATCGCCGCGCCACAGCAGCCCCGTGCCCTCGCAGGCCAGGCGGTAGGCCGCGTCGGCGCTCATGCTGTCGTCGGCCAGCACCACGCGCTTGGGCGGCGCCGCGCCGCGCTCGGAGCGCCAGCGCGCGGAACACGCCTCGCCGCTCTCCGTCCAGTGGATCAGAACGGGTTCGGACGATGAGACAGAAACGGGAGTTGAAACAGGCATCAGGGGCAAACACAGCAAAGGGAGCCAAGTGTTTTAACAGATGCGGCCGCCTGTTTGGACGGAATGCCCTTAAAACCGCCCGCCAATGCTGAAAATCGCCGCTTTTCGGGTCGAACTTCCGTAAAAGTTCAGGTCGCGCCAGCTGTCGTGCATGCAGTGTCCCAAACCGGCATACGGCATCTATTTTCAAAAATCCGGCGTCAATGTTCCACGCACGGACATTCAAGGCCAACGCCAGCCGCGAAAGCTCCTATGGTGCGGCTTCTGGAGAGGACAGGCCGCTGTCAGGCCTGTCAAAAAACACCATGCCATTTGAAATCAAGCCCATCAACCAGGAGGCTTTTGACGCGGTCTACACACCGGAACTCACGCAGCAGCTGATGGGTCTTGTCCACCCCACACGGGACCGGTTTGACCTGAGCCGCCGCAGCTGGGCCGTGGACCCGGGCCGCGACGCCTATTTTCTGGAGGTCAGCCTCATCAACGGCAAGGACTGGTCCTTCAGCTACCTGCTGATCCAAGGCAGGGAGTTCGCCCTGGTCGAGTCGGAAGGCCACTGCCGCTACTCCTTCGTGAGGCTCTCCCCGGGCTTTGCCTGGCGGCCTGAGGAAGCCGAAAGCCTGGTGGCGCAAGCGCTGCGCGTGGGCGGGGTCTTCCTCGATGGCTGCTACAACCTGCCGCCCGGCTTCGGCATGAACCTGCCCAATATCAACGCCGTCCCCCACGCGGAATTCATCCCGCGCAAAACACACAAGGTCAATTGAGCACGGCCGCCCCGGCGCGCCTGCTTTTACAAGCAGGGGCCGCGGAACTGGCATTGCCAGGCCGCAAGCGCCGTCCCCAGCAAGGGGAAAGGGCGCTACACGAAGTGAGCGCCAATAGGGGTGTGCTTATTTTTCAAGTATTCCAGCCGCCGCCCAAAGCCCGGATGAGCCCCACCGTCGCCAGGTACTGCGAGGTTTTCACCTGCAGCGCCTGGCGCCGGTTGCGCAGCTCGCTGCGCTGGGCGTCCAGCAGCTCGAGCTGGCTGACAAAGCCGTTGCGGTAGCGTGAATCCGACAGCACCGTGGCGCGCGTGGCCGAGGCCACGGAGCGCGACTGCGCTTCGGATTGCTCGGCCAGCAGGCGTATGGCCACGAGCTGGTCTTCCACGTCCTTGAAGGCGACGAGGATCTGCTCGCGGTAGTTGGCCAGAGCGATGTCGAGTTCGGCATTCGCGTTTTGCACGCCCGCCTGGCGGCGGCCGCCGTCAAAGATCGGCAGCGACAGCAAAGCGCCCACACCCCAGGCCTGGCTTGAGACCTTGAACAGGTCCTTGATTTCGGGCGCGGCATAACCGGCGTTGCCGGTCAGCGAGAAGGTCGGGAACCAGGCGGCCTTGGCAACGCCCACGCGGGCCTGCGCGGCCTGCATGCTGCTTTGCGCGGCGGCAACGTCGGGGCGGCGCTCCAGCACCGTGCTGGGCACGCCAGCCGGGATGACCGGCAGCGCCGTCGACCACTCCGTGGGCGCGACGGCAAAATTCGAAGCCACCTCACCGACCAGCACGGCCAGCGCATGCTCCAGTTCGGCGCGGCGGCGGTCCAGCGCCAGCGCTTCCGATTCAGTGGCGGCCACCTCGGTGCGCACACGGGCCACGTCCAGCTCGGCCACGTCGCCTTCCTTGAAGCGCACTTCCGTCAGGCGCAGCGTGTTGCGGTAGGCCTGCAGCGTGTCGCGCACCAGGGTGCGCTCGGTATCGAGCGAACGCAGGTTGAGGTAGGTTTGCGCCACATCGGCCTGCACCAGCAGTTGCGTGCTGCGCAGCAGGGCTTCGCGGGACTTCGCGTCCAGCGAGGCGGCGTCGGAGTTGAGCGACAACTTGCCGATCAGGTCGACTTCATACGAAAAATTGGCGGCGGCCGTGACTGTGGTTTGCGCCACGCGATTCGTGGTGATGTTGCTCTGGCGCACCGCGCCGCCGCTCAAACCCACTTGCGGCAGGCGGTCGGCGTCGGTGTTGCGCAAAATCGCGCGGGCCTGCGCCAGGCGGCCCGCGGCCACCTTGACGCTGTTGTTGTTCTGGCCGGCCTGCTCGACCAGCCGGTCCAACACCGGGTCGGCAAACACCTTCCACCAGGCGCCTTGTGATTGCGGGGCCGTTGCCGTGGCAACAGCCGCCGCACCGGCGTTTTCCTTGTAAGCCGCGGGCGCGGCGGGAATGCTGGCCGGGTCTACCGAGGCGCTGGTGGCGCAGCCGGCCAGCACCAGGGCGGCCAGCAGAGGCAGCAGTGCGCTGCGCAGTTTTGTGGATGTGTGGTTCATGATGAACTCCTTATTGCTTGTTTCTTGTTATTCGTGAAGCTTGACGGGCGCGGCCGGCTGGGCATGCGCGCCTGCACCGCCGCTGCCCGCGAAGGCCTCGAGATGCGGCACCTCGCCGTGCAGCTTGAGCGGGCGGTTGCCCGTGAGGCGGCGCAAGGTCACGTAGAACACCGGCGTGAGGAAGAGGCCGAAGGCCGTGACGCCAATCATTCCCGAGAACACCGCGACACCCATGGCATGGCGCATTTCGGCGCCGGCGCCGGTCGACAGCACCAGGGGCAGCACGCCCATGATGAAGGCCAGCGAGGTCATCAGGATGGGGCGCAGGCGCAGGCGGCTGGCTTCAATCGCGGCCTGCAGCGGCGTGCGCCCGGCAAACTCCAGTTCGCGTGCGAACTCCACGATCAGGATGGCGTTCTTCGCCGACAGCCCCACCAGCACGATCAAGCCGATCTGCGTGAAGATGTTGTTGTCACCGCCGGTCAGCTTCACGCCCAGCATGGCGGCCAGCAGGCCCATGGGCACGATCAGCACGATGGCGATCGGCAGGGTCAGGCTTTCATACTGCGCGGCCAGCACCAGGAAGACCAGCAGCAGCGCCAGCGGGAACACCCACATGGCCGAGTTGCCGGCGATGATTTCCTGGTAGGTCAGGTCGGTCCACTCGTAGCTGATGCCGGGCGGCAGGGTTTCGGCCGCGATGCGGGCAACCGCATCCTGCGCCTGGCCCGACGAATAGCCGGGGGCGGCGCCGCCGTTGATGTCGGCCGACAGGAAGCCGTTGTAGCGCATGGCGCGTTCCGGGCCGAAGCTGGGCGTGACCTTCATCAGCGCCGACAGCGGCACCATCTCGCCGGTGGCCGAGCGCACCTTGAGCAGGCCGATGTCTTCGGCGCGGGCGCGGTAAGGCGCATCGGCCTGGACCCGCACGGAATAGGTGCGGCCGAACTTGTTGAAGTCGTTGGCGTACAGGCTGCCCAGGTAGATCTGCATGGTGTCGAACACGTCGGTCACCGGCACGCCGAGCTGGCGCGCCTTGGTGCGGTCGATGTCGGCATACAGCTGCGGCACGTTGACCTGGAAGCTCGAGAACAGGCCGGCCAGTTCGGGCGTCTGGTAGGCCTTGGCCATGAAGTCCTTGGTGGCCTTGTCCAGCGCGGCGTAGCCGAGCGAGCCGCGGTCTTCCAGCTGCAGCTTGAAGCCGCCGGTGGTGCCCAGGCCCTGCACGGGCGGCGGCGGGAACATCGCGATAAACGCTTCCTGAATACCGCTGAACTTGCCGTTGAGCTGGCCGGCGATGGCGCCCGCGCTCAAGTCAGCGCTCTTGCGCTCGTCAAAGGGCTTGAGCGAGAGAAACACGATGCCGGAGTTGGAGCTGTTGGTAAAGCCGTTGATCGACAGGCCGGGGAAGGCAATCGCGTGCTCCACGCCGGGCTGCTTCATCGCGATGTCGCTGATGCGGCGGATCACGTCTTCGGTACGGTCCAGCGTGGCGCCGTCGGGCAGCTGCGCGAAGCCGATCAGGTACTGCTTGTCCTGGCCGGGCACAAAGCCGCTGGGCACGGCCTTGAACAGGCCCGTGGTCGCCAGCACCAGCACCAGGTAGACGCCCAGCATGATGGCCTTGCGCGAGATCGCGCCCTTGACGCCGCGGCTGTAGTTCTCGGAACCGCGGCTGAAGGCCTTGTTGAAGGCGCCGAAGAAGCGGCCGAAGACCTTGTCCATGCCGCGGGTCAGCGCGTCCTTGGGCGCGTCGTGGCCCTTGAGCAGCATGGCGGCCAGCGCCGGCGACAGGGTCAGCGAGTTGACGGCCGAAATCACGGTCGAGATGGCGATGGTGAGCGCGAACTGCTTGTAAAACTGGCCCGACAGGCCGGTGATGAAAGCCAACGGCACGAACACGGCGATCAGCACCAGGGCAATCGCGATGATGGGCCCGGACACCTCGCGCATGGCGCGGTAGGTGGCGTCGCGCGGACTCAGCCCCGCCTCGATGTTGCGCTCCACGTTCTCCACCACCACGATGGCGTCGTCCACCACAATGCCGATGGCCAGCACCAGCCCGAACAGGCTGAGCGCGTTGATCGAGAAACCGAAGAGATGCATCACCGCGAAGGTGCCGATGACGGAAATGGGCACGGCCAGCAGCGGAATGACCGAAGCGCGCCAGGTCTGCAGGAAGATGATCACGACCAGCACCACCAGTGCCACGGCCTCAAGCAGCGTGTGCACCACGGCTTCGATGGAGGAACGCACGAACTGCGTGGTGTCGTAGACGATCTCGTAGTCCACGCCTTCGGGCATGTTCTTCTTGAGCTCTTTCATCACGGCCTGCACGTCATCCGAAATCTGGATGGCGTTGGAGCCCGGCGCGGCGAACACCGGCACGGCCACGGCCTGCTTGTTGTCCAGTAGCGAACGCAGCGCGTAATCGGAAGCGCCCAGTTCCAGGCGGGAAATATCGCGCAGGCGCGTCACGGCGCCGTTCCTGTCGGTCTTGACGATGATGTCGCCGAACTCCTCTTCACTTTGCAGGCGGCCCTGGGCGTTGATGGACAGCTGCATGTCCACGCCAGGCAGGCCGGGCGAAGCACCCACCACGCCGGCGGCGGCCTGGATGTTCTGCTCGCGGATGGCGCGCACCACGTCGCCGGCGGAAAGACCCCGCTCGGCCACCTTCTGCGGGTCCAGCCAGACGCGCATCGAGTAGTCGCCCGAACCGAAGAGCTGCACCTGGCCCACGCCGTTGATGCGCGCCAGGCGGTCCTTGACGTTGAGCACCGCGTAGTTGCGCAGGTAGGTCATGTCGTAGCGGTCGTTGGGCGAGAGCAAATGCACCACCATGGTGAGGTCGGGCGAGCTCTTGATGGTGGTGATGCCCAGTCGGCGCACCTCCTCGGGCAGGCGCGGCTCGGCCTGCGAGACGCGGTTCTGCACCAGCTGCTGCGCCTTGTCCGGATCGGTGCCCAGCTTGAAGGTGACGTTGAGCGTCATCAGGCCGTCAGTGGTGGCCTGGCTGCTCATGTAGAGCATGCCGTCCACGCCGTTGATGGATTCCTCCAGCGGCGTGGCCACGGTTTCGGCGATCACCTTGGGGTTGGCGCCCGGGTAGTTGGCGCGCACCACCACCGTGGGCGGCACCACGTCGGGGTACTCGGCGATCGGCAGCGAGCGCAGCGCGATCAGTCCGGCGATGAACATCAGCAGCGACAGCACGCCGGCAAAGATGGGCCGGTCAATAAAAAACTTGGATAGATTCATGGCGATTCTTCTTGTTCAGGTGAAGGGGCGGCTCAGGACTTGGCCGCGACCTTGACGGCTTTTTCGGTGAGTTCGGCCTTGGCGGACATTTCCACCGTTTGCGGCGCGACCAGCGCGCCGGGGCGTATGCGCTGCAGGCCGTTGACGACGATGCGTTCGTTGGCGGCGAGCCCACCCTTGACCACGCGCAGGCCGTTGACGGCGGCGCCCAGCGTGACCTCGCGGTAGACCGCCTTGTTGTCGGCGCCCACCACCAGCACAAACTTCTTGTTCTGGTCGGTGCCGACGGCGCGTTCGTTGATCAGCAATGCCGTGCCCTTGGTGGCCTGGCCCATGCGGATGCGCGCGAACTGGCCGGGCATCAGCTGGCCGTCCTTGTTGTCGAAGACGGCGCGGGCGCGCACGGTGCCGCTCTTGGCATCGACCTGGTTGTCGACCAGTTGCAGCTTGCCTTCGAAGGGCGTGTCGGTGCTGGCGGCGGTGCCCATCTGCACGGGAATGCGCTCGAGGTTGCGGCTGGCCGGGCCACCATTGCCGCCCACGTCCTTCAAGGCCTTGGTGACGACCTGCTCGTCGGCATCAAAACTCGCATAGATCGGGCTCACCGACACCAGCGTGGTCAGCACGGGAGCGCCCGGGCCGGCGGCGACCAGGTTGCCCACGGTCACTTCGAGCTTGCCGACGCGGCCCGAGACCGGCGCGCGCACCTGGGTGTAACCCAGGCTCAGCTGCGCCGTCTGCAGGGCCGCCTGCGCGGCGCGCAGATTGGCCTCGGCCTCGCCCTTGCCGTTGGTGCGTTCGTCGAATTCACGCTTGGAAATCGCCTGTTCGCTCCACAGGCGCTGCGAACGCTCCTGCTCGCCCTTGGCCTGGGTGACCCGGGCCTGGGCGGCGGCGACCTGCGCATCGGCGCGTTCCACGTCGGCGGCATAAGGCGCCGGGTCTATGGTCAGCAGCAGGTCGCCCTTCTTGACCAGCGCGCCTTCGCGAAAGTGCACGGACTGGATGGTCCCTGCCACGCGCGAACGGACGTCCACGCGCTCGACCGCCTCCAGCCGGCCCGAGAACTCGTCCCAGGCGGACACATCGCTCTGCACCACGGTGGCGACCGAGACGGGGGTGGCTTGCGGTGCGGCGGGACCGGACTGGGCGCGGGTGCCGGAGACGCCGAACACGGCGGCGGAAATGCCGGTCACGGCCAGCACGGCGAGGGCCACGGCCAGCAGGCGGCGCTTGGGGGTATGCAGTTGTATGGATGGCATGTCAATTCTCTCGAAGATGGGATGGATGAAGAAAACGGGTAAACGAAAAAATAATTGGGAGATAAGAGGTCGGGCAAACCGGCGACTCTAAAACCTCAACTTAAGTTGAGGTCAAGCGCGCAGCGCCTGACACGCTGCCCGTGCAGGGACATCAAGCCGCGGCCTTGCGCGCGGCGCTGATCGGTATCCGGATGAATCAATGGCATGGTGAACTCCCTCAAAGAAAAAATTGAAGCGATAAAACAGGCGATAAAACTCAGGCCACCGCGCCGTGTGCGGCGGTCCGCGCATCCAGCGCGGTGGCAAAAAATCGGCCAAAGCGCTCACGCAGCAGCGGCCCCCAGGCCTTTTTGGGGTCGGCCGGTTCCAGGTAGCTGCAGGGCCAGCCGGTGGGAACCGGCAACACCGTGTCGAGCGCGACCAGGCCGGCGGCGCGCAGGCGCGCGGCATAGGCCAGCGTCTCGTCGCGCAGCGGGTCGTCCTGCGCCGTGATCAGCAGCGTGGGCGGCAGGCCGGCCAGGCGAAAGGCCGAACCGGGCGCGGCATAGGGATGGCTGGCGTCTTCCAGGCGCGGCAGGTAGTTGTGCCAGCCGTCGGCCCAGGTGCAGCCGACCGGGCCGGCTTCGGCGTCGCGCAACGAAGCCGTGGCCAGGCAAGGGTCCAGCATGGGCGACAGCAATATCTGCCCGGCCAGCGCCGGCTCCTGCAGGTCGCGCGCCATCAGCGCCACGGCCGCGGCGATATTGCCGCCGGCTTCCTCGCCGGCCACAAACACCGGCGCACCGGCGCCGGCCAGCTTGTGGCGGGCCTTGAAAGCCCACTCCAGGGCGGCGTAGCCCATTTCAACAGCACTGGGAAACGGATGCTCGGGCGCCAGCGGATAGTCCAGCGACATCACCACGGCGCCGGCATCGGCCAGCAGCCCGGCCACGCAGGAGCCGCCTTCCAGCGAGCCGCCCACAAAGGCACCCGCGTGGAAATGCAGCACCAGTGGCGACACGCCCGCGCTGCCGCGGCGGCCGTAGAAACGCACGTCCAGCGGCTTTTTCAGCGCAAGCTGGATCTGCTTTTCGACCCACGGGGGGCTGGTTTTGTCGGCGCCTGTCGTGGCGGGCTGCTGGCTTTTCATCGTCGTGACCGCGTAGGGCCTCCGGTTTGTTGCAATGCAGCAGAAGATACGCCCGGGGTGTCACTTAATAAATAGCCTTTCCGTTTATTCTTTATTTCACCAGTGCAACAATCGGGGGTATGCCTGAGCTCCCCACGCTGTGATACCGGGCTGTTTGCCACGCAAGCCCCTGCCTCCTTCATCGCCACGGCTTGGGACGCGAAGTGTGGGCCTTGCCCCCATGGCAGGGTCCACAGACTCCGGGAAAACCCGGACAGGACCAAGGGCTATTTGGCGGCCGTCACGGGAAGCCGCCATGATGGTCACAATCGCCCCTCGCAGTTTCTCCGCGAACTTCCCTTCGCGGATCTCCCCGGCTTTCCCCAGGACCCCCGCGGCCACCCGCCGACAGGGGATGAGGCAGCAGGCCCACCGGCCCGCGGCGCCTCAGGTGCATTGACAGACCCTTACCAGGACCACAGGACAGGACTTTTCATGGACAAGTTTTCCGCAATGCAGGCCTTTGTACGGGTCGTGGAAGCCGGCACCTTCACCAAGGCCGCCGACTCCATGGGCATGCCCAAGCCGACCGTGACCCGGCTGATCCAGACGCTGGAGCAGTCGCTGGACACCAAGCTGCTCAACCGCACCACACGCAAGGTCACGGTCACGGCCGACGGCGCGGCGTATTACGAACGCGCCGGCCGCCTGCTCGGCGAGATGGAAGAACTCGAATCGAGCATGTCGCGCGCCAAGGCCAGCCCGCGCGGCCGGCTCAAGGTGGACATCCCCTCTTCCCTGGGTATGGCGGTGGTGATCCCGGCCCTGCCGGATTTTTATGCGCGCTACCCCGACATCCAGCTGGAGCTGGGCGTGAGCGACCGGCCCATAGACATCCTGGCCGAAAACGTGGACTGCGTGATACGCGGAGGCGAGATCACCGACCAGTCGCTGGTGGCTCGCCGCATCGGCGAGTTCTATTTGATGTCCTGCGCCTCGCCGGCTTACCTCAAGCGCCATGGAACACCGCAACATCCGCAGGAACTCGCGCATGGGCACAGGCTGATCCGCTATGTTTCGCCGCGCGACGGCAAGCTCTACGGCGTGACGCTGCACAAGGACGGCGAAAGTGTGGAGGTCGAGGGCTACCACCAGCTCTCTGTCAACGACTCGAACGCCGGCGTGGCGGCGGCGCTGGCCGGGCTGGGCATCCTGCAGACGGTCACCTTCCTGGTACAGCAGCACATCAGCAGCGGCGCGCTGGAGCCGCTGTTCAACGGCTGGTGCTCCGCGGCCAAGCCGATTCACGTGGTCTACCCGCCGAACCGCCACCTGAGCAACAAGGTGCGCGTCTTTGTCGACTGGATCGCCGACCTGTTCGCCCGGCACGACCTGATCCAGCGCAAAAGCAGCCTGCCGGGCCGCGCCGTTCGCGCGCAGCTCCTTGCCGAAGCACTGGTCGAGTAGCCGCCACCGGCCCGGCATCTCCTACAGCCGGCGTCACTGACAGCCTACAGGGCGAGCGGCATTCGCCGATTAAGGTGAAGGCCTGTCCGATCCGTCCTCCTGGATTCGTCCTGTACTGCCTGCGAAAGACCTCACATGCCAAGATTAAAAGCCCCCGCGCCCGATGCCGAAAGCCGCAGGGCCCTGGAGCAGCGGGCACGGGAAGCCGTGCTGCCTACGCCGCCCCGGCAAAAAGGGCGCTGGCCTTTTCCGGTGAACGACGAACAGCCCGCGGGCGAAGCCGGCGACGGCCAGCGCGAATCGCCGGACGACAAACCGGCCCGCAAATCCGGGGACCAGTAGCCTAGGCGCGCGGCCGCAGGCGTTTGGCCAGGCCGACCAGCAGCAGCACCAGCGCACCCGCCACCAGGCCGACCAGCGCATCCATCAGCAGCGGCGTGAGCGCGGCCAGGAATGCGCCGGCACCGGTTGCCACTTGCTGTGTGAGCGTTTCAATCAGGTGGTGCAGGGGCGCGAAGCCGTGCGTGAGTATGCCGCCGCCCACCAGGAACATCGCGGCCGTGCCGGCCAGCGACAACCCCTTCATGAGCCAGGGCGCGGCCCACAGGATGGCCTCGCCCCCGCTGCGCTGCAGGCGCGGCCAGGCGCCCTCGCCCGTGCGCCGGCTCAGGTAAAGCCCGCCGTCGTCGAGCTTGACGATGCCCGCCACCAGGCCGTAAACACCGACCGTCATGGCCACGGCAATGCCGCAAAGCACCGCGACCTGGGTCACAAAGGGGCTGGCCTGCACCGTGCCCAGCGTGATCGCGATGATCTCGGCCGACAGGATGAAGTCGGTGCGCACTGCGCCCTTGATCTTGTCCTTTTCCAGCGCCACCAGGTCGACGGCGGGATTGGACAGCGCGGCGGCCAGCGCCTCGTGCTCGGCCGCCTGCTCATGTGCGCTGTGTAGAAATTTGTGCGCGAGTTTTTCAAAACCCTCGTAGCAAAGAAAGGCACCACCCACCATCAGCAACGGCGTCACCGCCCAGGGCGCAAAGGCACTGATGGCCAGCGCCGCCGGCACCAGGATGGCCTTGTTGATGAAGGAGCCCTTGGCTACGGCCCAGACCACCGGCAGTTCGCGATCGGCCCTGACGCCGGCAACCTGCTGGGCATTGAGCGCCAGGTCGTCGCCGAGTACGCCGGCGGTTTTTTTGGCGGCGACTTTGGAGAGCAGCGCCACGTCGTCGAGCACGGTGGCAATGTCGTCAATCAATGCAAGCAGGCTGCTGGCCATGGTGTTCTTTTTCGTCAGGGCCGCGGCGTCAGGCCGCAGCAGTGTGGGAAAGGCATCCGGCGCATGGCGTTGTACTTTTGGCGCACCGAGGAAGAGCCGCCACTTTACCTAACTTCCATGGCGGCAAAAGAAAAGCCGCCCGCAGGCGGCTTTTCCGGGCAGGGAGCGCAGACTCAGCGCGCGGTCAATCGTCCCAGGATAAAGCCCAGGGCCAGGGCTGCACCCACGGCTTCCAGCGGCCTTTCCTGCACCCAGGATTTCGAGACTTCCAGCGCGTGCGCCGGTGCTTCGCTGATGCGGCGCGTCTGGTCGGCGAAACGGTCGGCCACATGGCTGGCGGTGCCGGCCAATTTGTCGACGCCCTGGTGCGCCGCCGAGGAAGCGCGGTCCACCGCGCTGCGCGCCGGATCGGCCACCTTGTCGATGCCGCTGTGAAGCGCCGCGCCGGCGGACTCGACGCCGCGCTGGATGGGATTGCCGCCGGCGGGCGATGCTGTGGTTTTGTCCATGGTGCTTCTTTCAAAAAAATTCCACAAAATACGGATGTCGCGTTGCCGGTGCCAAAGGCCATCGAAAGATCATCCGGCAAGTCCGACCACTGTAGGCACAACCCAGACAGCGGGCTGTGCGCGGCCGGACTGGCTGCATGTAGGACAAGAGAGTGTTGCAAGGCCCGGCCGGCTGTCGGACCGGACTGACAGGAGAACGGTCACTTGGCTTGGCAGGCCGCGCCGCACAGACCTCCATCATCAAGGCCTGACCAAAACCTCATCCGGACCCAAGGAGAGTTTCATGTCCAGGAATGCAAAACGCACCCCAAAATCCCGCCTGAGCGACAACGGCCAGCCCCGCTACGGCCCACCCGAAGAAGCCGCGGAAGACGATGAAGGCCTGGAGTTGCCGGTGGAGCCCGATGAGGGGACCCCGCTCATTCCGGATGATGAGCGGGTTGTGAATGTTCCTTCTTGAGGCCGGGTCTTGCTCCGGCCGAGCGCGCTCTCCCCCGTCTCTCCTTCTCCTCTCTTCGTCTTTCTGTTTTCTCTGCTGAGGCTTGCTGGCCGGGGTTGCCCGGCGGCAACTCACTTTTCTTTGCTTCGCCAAAAGGCGCGCTACGCGCGCGGGGTTTGCTCACTTCGCGCAGCGAAGTTACGCAAACACCAAAAGTAAGCAAAAGAAAAGGCGACCCTGGTGTCTGCGTCCCTTCGCTTCGCTACGGGCAACCTGCGGTGCTCGGTCCAGCCGGGGTCTGGCTAAACTCGCTACGCTGCGCTTCGCTCAGACAACGCCAGCCCTGATCCGTCTGGCCCTGCGCTCCTCGGCGCATACACAAGGGGTGGGAGAAAAATACAAATACCAATACCGAATACCTGAAGAAACAAGGACACGCCATGGCGTGTCCTTGTTTGTATTGGTCTTCTTTGTCTTTTGGTATTCGGTTCCCGCTCCCGATTGCCCCGTCCTGGCTGGGCCGAGGAGCGCAGACGTAGGCGGATCAGGGATCGCGCTTGTTTGAGCCGAAGGCGAGTTTGCGCGAGACCCCGCCGTAGTCGAGCACCGCAGGTTGCCCCGCAGCGCAGCGGAGGGGACCCAGACTGCGGGTCGCCTTTTGGTATTCGCGTAACTTCGCTTCGCGAAGTGAGCGAATCCCCATTTCATGACCTTTGCTTACGTTCTTTTGGCGAAGCAAAAGAAAGTAAGTCGCCCGCCGGGGCGAGACCCGGCCAGCTGAACCAAGAAGAGGAAAGAGGAGGATGAGAAGGAAGAGCGCGAAAGCCGGAGCAAGACCCGGCCTCAATCCACTGCACGCTTGAGGCGAATCTCCTCAAGCTTCGCACTCCCAAACGCCACAGTTTTGAGGGAAGGCATCTCCCTCTTGAACCCCGCCGCATGCTCATAAAACGCCAGCGCACGTTCATTGCGCAACAGCACCCACAGCGTGACCTGCGTGCACCCCTCGTCCTTCAGGCCTTCGCGCGCGCCGTCCCAGAGGGCCAGGCCGGCGCCTTTGCGCCAGTGTTCGGGCTGCACATACAAGGCCCAGATTTCGCCTACGGTGGATTTGGTGCCGGCGTCGCGGGAGCGGTCGAAGCCGACAAAACCCACGACCTGTTCGCCTTCGGTGGCCACCAGCAGTTGGGGTTCGCTGAATTCGATGGCTTCGCGCCAGTAGGCCTGGCGTTTTTCGACGGTGATCTTGGCGAGGTAATCCTCGGGCAGGAGGTCCTTGTAGGCGGCTTGCCAGGTGGCGACATGGATTTCGGCGATGGCTTTGGCGTCGCGGGACGTGGCAGGACGGATGGAATAACTGGACATGAAAAATCGCTTGCTGGTGAATCGGTACGGAAAATATTCGGGGGGAGCGGAATTGTCGCGCAAATCGCGGCCTGTGCCGCTCTCCCGGCGGGCCTCTGGGCGCTTCTGGGGTAAATTCAGCGCTACTCCCGCCCTTTTCCGCCCGTTTTCACCCCCCAGGTTTCATCTCCCATGCCCACCAGCGGCCCAAAAGAAGAAGAACAAAGCCGGATCTTCAGCGCACGCATGGCGCCGGACGGCCCTGTGTTTGAGGCGCCGGCCATGCTGCCGCTGCTGGAGGCCGCCGAGCTGGCGGGGCTGGCGCCGGCCAGTTCCTGCCGCAACGGCACCTGCCGCACCTGCATACGCCGGCTGGCCGCCGGCAGCGTGCACTACCGCATCGAATGGCCGGGCCTGAGCGCCGAGGAAAAAAAAGCGGGCTATATCCTGCCCTGCGTGGCGTATCCGCTGTCGGACGTGGTGATCGCGCCGGCCGACTGAAGCGCCTGGGGCGGTGGCAGGCCACCGGGCGAGGCCGCGCCGTCGCCCAGCGCGCGCTGCATCAACACCGTGTCCACCCACTGGCCGAACTTGTAGCCCACGCAGCCCAGCGTGCCGACACGGACAAAACCCTGCGCCTCATGCACCCGCAGCGAGCCGGTGTTGGCGCTGTTGCCGACCACGGCCACCATCTGCCGGAAACCGCGCTGCTCGCACTCGCGGATCAGTTCGCGCAGCAAGGCGCTGCCGACGCCGGCCTGGCGCATGCCGGGTGCGACATAAATCGAATCCTCCACCGTATGCCGGTAGGCCGGCCGCGAACGGTAAGCACTGCCATAGGCATAACCCACGACCTCGCCATCGCGTAGCGCCACCAGGTAGGGATAAGCGCCGCGCAGGATGTCGGCGCGGCGCACACGCATCTGCTCCAGGCCGGGCGGCTCGAGTTCGAAGGTGGCCAGGTTGGTCGCCACATAGTGGGCATAGATGGCCTGGACCGCCGCCATGTCGCTCTCGGCGCAGGGTCGTATGGACAGCGCGCCGGCCCCGGGACTGGCGGAGGGTTCAAGAAGAGTCTGTGAAGAAAGATGCTGCATGCCGCCATGGTTGCGCAAGGTACAGCATAAGTAAATATATGGAAACTTATGATTTTCATTAGAATTTCTTTGCATGCTCAACCTTGACCACCTGCGTACCTACGCGCTCATCATCGAAACCGGCAGCTTTTCGGGCGCGGCCGAAAGGCTGGGCCTGTCGCAGCCGGCCATCAGCCTGCAGGTGCGGCAGCTGGAGCAGCGGCTGGGCGTGCGCCTGGTCGAGCGCGTGGCGCGCCGGGCCGCGCCCACGCCGGCGGGGCTGGACCTGCTGGCGCAGATCCGGCATGTGGATTCGGCGGTGGAAGGTGTGATGACGGCCATGGCCGCGCATTCGGCCGACGTCACCGGCCGCGTGACGCTGGGCACCGGCGCGACGGCCTGCCTCTACCTGCTGCCGCACATCCTGCGCTCCTTGCGGGTGCGCTTTCCCAATCTCAGCGTGCTGGTCAGCACCGGCAATACCGCCGACTTCGTCAAGGCGGTGGAAGGCAACACCATGGACATGGCGCTGGTGACCCTGCCCGTCAAGCGCCGCGCGCTGGTTACCACGCCGATGCTGAACGACGAGTTTGTGGCGGTCATTCCCAGGCGCGAGACGGGCTTGCCCGCCAGGATCACACCGGCCTTCCTCGCCAGACGCGAACTGGTGCTGTTCGAGCCGGCGGCCAATACCCGCGTGATCATCGACCAGTGGTTTCGCGATGCCGGCCATGCGCCCAGGCCCGTGATGGAACTGGGCAGCGTGGAGGCCATCAAGGAGATGGTGGCCGCCGGCCTGGGCTGCAGCATCCTGCCGGCCATGGCGGTGACCGGTCCGGGCCAGCACCCCGAACTGGCCGTGCACCCGCTCTACCCGCGGCTGCAAAGAACGCTGGCGCTGGTCATGCGCGGCGACAAGCCGGTCAACAAGGCCATGCGCCAGGTGATTTCCGCGATCGAGCAGCGAACCGGAAACTGAAGGGCATTCGATACAAAAAACCCGGCCGGCATGTAGCGCACTGTCAAACAACTGTGCCAGCATGTCAGGGATGGAAATCCCGCCGCCGACCGCCGCCGTGCAAAGCCCCCGCAGCCTGCACAGCCCCTACAGCCTGACGCCGGCGCGCGACGCGGCCGCGAGTTTTGCGGAGCTCGAGGAACTCAAGGCCATCCTGCTGGCGGGCAGCGCCCACTTCGACGTGGCGGTGGTGGCCGAGGCGCACACGGCCGGGCCCTCGTTCCCGCTCTACACGGCCTGCATAGGCTCGGCCGACCCGCAGGCGCCGGCCGTCGGTTTTTTCGGCGGCATCCACGGGCTGGAGCGCATAGGCACGCAGCTGATCCTGCACTACCTGCGCGCGCTGCTGTTTCGCCTGGAGTGGGACGAGCTGCTGCACCGCCAGCTCGAAAAAATCCGGCTGGTCTTCATGCCCATCGTGAACCCGGGCGGCATGTGGGCGCACAAGCGCGCCAATCCGCAGGGCGTGGACCTGATGCGCAACGCGCCGCAGCGAGCCGAAAGCCATGTACCCTTTCTCGCCGGCGGACAGACCATCAGCCCCCTGCTGCCCTGGTACTGCGGCCGGCCCGGCGCGCCCATGGAGGCCGACAGCGCGGCCTTGCTGCGGGTGGTGAGCGAGCAGCTGGCCAGCCGCCCCTTCAGCCTGGCGCTGGACTGCCATTCGGGCTACGGTTTTGACGACAGCCTGTGGTTTCCCTATGCCAAGACGCGCCGGCTGATGGCGCACCTGCCCGAGATGTTCGCGCTGCGGACCATGCTGGAGCAGTCGCACCCGCACCACGCCTACAGCTTCGAGCCGCAGAGCAACCAGTACCTGCTGCACGGCGACCTCTGGGACCATGCTTACGACCACTCGCCGCCGCGCCATGTGTTCCTGCCGATGACGCTGGAGCTGGGCTCCTGGCTGTGGATACGCAAGAACCCGCGCCAGCTGTTTTCGCGGCACGGCATCTTCAACCCCATGAAGGCGCACCGCACCAAACGCGTGCTGCGCCGCCATGCGGACTTGCTGGACTTCCTCACGCGCGCCGCCTTTGCCGCGCCGAACTGGCTGCCCTCGGACGAGCGGCGCACGCAGCTCGCGCGGCTGGCCACGGCGCACTGGCGGCCCAGGCGGGTGCTCGCATGAGCTGGGTGCTGCTCAGGGGCCTGACCCGCGAGGCGCGGCATTGGGGCGATTTCGCCGAGCGGCTGGCGCGCGCCTTGCCGGGCTCGGCCAGCGCCGCCACCCGCGTGCTGGCGCTGGACTTGCCGGGCAACGGCGCGTTCTGCCGCGAAGCCTCGCCGGCCACGGTGGGCGCCATGGCCGGCTTCGCGCGCGAACAGCTGCGCCAGCGCGGGATTGCGCCGCCCTACAGCCTGGTGGCGATGTCGCTGGGCGCCATGGTGGCCGCCGACTGGGCACAGCGTTATCCGCAGGAAATCGAGCGGCTGGTGCTGGTCAACACCAGCATGCGGCCGCTGGGCCGCGCGAGCGAACGCCTGCGCCCCGGCAACTGGCTGCCGCTGGCGCTGGTGGCGGTGCGCTGGGGCGACGCGGAGCATGCCGAGCGCGTGATCCACCGCATCACCTGCAACCGCGCGGCCTCGCTGGAGCAGGACATCGCCGCATGGACCCGCATCCGCCAGGATGCACCCGTGAGCATCGCCAACGCCTGGCGCCAGCTCAAGGCTGCGGCCGCCTTCAGCATGGCCGCACCGCCCGCCTGCCCGGCCCTGGTGCTGTCGTCGGCGGCCGACCACCTGGTGCACCCGCGCTGCTCGGCCCGGCTGGCCCAGGCCTGGCAGGCCGCCCACCACGTGCACCCCTGGGCCGGCCACGACCTGCCGCATGACGATGCGGACTGGGTCTGCAGGCGCATTGCCGGCTGGGTCGATGGCGGCTGAATCGCCCCTCTTTATTCGGCTGTCAACGCTTTCCTTGGCGCAAAACCGGGTTTTGCCGGCCCGGGCCGGCGCGGCCAGGCGACTCGGGCAGAATATTGCCTTGTCTATACAAGACATGCCGTCCATGAAGAATCCCTCCCCTCCCGAAACCCAACCCGCCGGCCCGCAGCCAGGCGACGGCGGCCAGGCTGCCGCCGCGCCGACGCGCAACAAGCGCCTGTGGGTGCTGGCGCTGGGCACGGCGGCGCTCTGGAACCTCGACCCGGCCTTTGGCGAAATGGCCGAGATGATTGGCATGATCGCCTGCGCCGGCAACAAGACCCTGGCCAAGGACGCCATCGCCCAGATGCGCAGCAAGGCAGACAGCCTGCGCGCGCAGATCCCTCCCTTGCCGGCCAGCGCCCTGACCAAGGTGGTGCGGCGCGCCGAAGCCGCCTGCGGCGCGGTGCTCGACAAAGGCGTGCGCGTCAAGGAAGTGCAGGCCAGCTGGGACCATTTTGTGGCCTGCGTGCGCGCCTTGCCGGACAAGCACCGCTAGGCAAGCCGCCAAAGCTCAGTTTGCGACCTGCGCGTAGGGACTCTGCCGCCGCGCCAGCATTCCCAGGCCTTGCATCGCCGCCTCAAAACGCTCGCTCCACGGATGGCCGTAATTGAGCCGCAGGCAGTGCCGGAAGTTGCGCCGCGCTGAAAACACCGGGCCCGGCGCCACGCCTATGCCCAGCTCCAGTGCCGCCTGGTGCAGGGCCAGCGCGTCGAAGCCCTCGGCGAATTCCACCCACACAAAATAGCCGCCCGCGGGGCGCGACACACGCACGTCCGCCGGGAAATGGCGGGCAATGGCGGCCAGCAGGCTGGAGAGCTGCGACTCCAAGGCATGCCGCAGCTTGCGCAGGTGTTTGTCGTAACCGCCGTGCTGCAGGTAGTCGGCAATCGCCAGCTGCGCGGGCAGGCTGGCCGACAGCGTGGTCATCAGCCTGAGCCGCTCTATCTGCTGGCCGAAGCGCCCGGGCGACACCCAGCCCACGCGGTAGCCGGGCGCCAGCGTCTTGCTGAAAGAGCCGCAGTGCATCACCAGGCCCTTGCGGTCAAAGGCCTTGGCCGGCAGCAAACCGCGGTGGCCGAAATACAGCTCGGCGTACACGTCGTCCTCGATCAGTGGAATGTCGCGCGCGGCCAGCAGCGCGACCAGCGCCTTCTTTTTCTCCAGCGACAGGCTGGCGCCCGTGGGGTTCTGGAAGGAAGTCATGAACCAGCAGGCCTTGACCGGGTGGCGCTGCAGCGCGTCGGCCAGCGCCGCCAGGTCCAACCCGTCCTGCGGGTGCACCGGGATTTCCAGCGCTTTCATCTTGAGTCGCTCCAGCGCCTGCAAGCTGGCGTAAAAGCCCGGCGACTCGACCGCAACCAGGTCGCCGGGCTGGGCCACGGCCGTCAGGCACAGGTTGAGCGCCTCCAGCGCGCCGTGCGTGACGATGAGCTCATCGGCCGGCTGCGCCAGCCCCAGGCCCAGGTAGCGCAGCGCGATCTGCCGGCGCAGGCCCTCGTCGCCGCGCGGCAGGCTGGCCACGGTGTCCGCACCCTGGATAAAACGCGCGCTGCGGGCCAGCGACTTGCCCAGCCGTTGCAGCGGAAACAGCCCAGGCACCGGGAAAGCCGAGCCCAGGGGCACGATGGCCGGGTCCTGCGCCGCACCCAGCACAGCAAATACGAGCTCGCTGACATCCGGCCGGGGCGCCACGCGGGCCGCCTTGCCGGTCCTGCTGTCGGCCGCGCCGCGCGCCGGTGCCGCGAGCTGCTGCATGGACGAGGCCGTCACGTAATAACCCGAACGCGGCTGTGCACGCACCAGGCCTTTTTCTTCCAGCCGGTAATAGGCCTTGAAAGCGGTGGAGGCGCTCAGGCCGTGCTGCGCGGTGATGCTGCGTATAGACGGCAAGCGCGTGCCGGGGGCCAGGCGCCCGCTGCGGATGTCGGTCGCCAGCAGTTCGACCAGTTGTTCGTAGCGTTTCATGAAGTGTGTAGTGGGTGCGCCCGGCTTGGGCCCGGCCAGCGCCCAATCTGATATTGCAATTTTCCGCTGTTTTTCATCTGATACGCTTTTTTCGTCGGCAACTGATGCTTACGCGGAATGCCCATGTGGGGCATGATCCCTTCATGCATGAGACCTGTTCTGGATATTCCTGGCTGCGTGCGCTGGCCCGGCATGCGCTGCCGGCCGCCCTGGCCTGGGCGGCAGCCGGCGCCGCCGTGGCGGCACCGCCCCCTTTTGAAGACAGCATCGCCCAGCGCGCCATGGCCTGCACCGCCTGCCATGGGCCGCAGGGCCGCGCCGCGCCCGACGGCTACTACCCGCGCCTGGCCGGCAAGCCGGCCGGCTACCTCTACAACCAGCTGCTCAATTTCCGCGACGGGCGCCGCCACTACGGCCTCATGACGCAGCTGATTGAACCGCTGAGCGACGCCTACCTGATGGAGATCGCCACCTATTTCTCGCAGCTCGAAGTGCCCTACCCGGCACCACTGCCCGCCGCCGCCGCGCCCGAGGTGTTGCGCCACGGCCGCCAGCTGGTGCTCGAAGGCGACGCCGCGCGCCAGCTGCCGGCCTGTGTGCAATGCCACGGCCAGGCCATGACCGGGGTGGCGCCCGGCATCCCGGGACTGCTGGGCCTGCCGCGCGACTACCTCAATGCACAGCTGGGCGCCTGGAAGGCCGGCCAGCGCCGCGCGCATGCGCCCGACTGCATGAAGGACGTGGTGAGCCGCCTGACCCTGGAAGACATCAATGCCGTGGCCAGCTGGGCGGCCGCGCAGCCTCTGCCCGCCAGCACCAAACCGGCTGCCAGCCTGCCCCCACTCCCCCCGGGTGCGAGCGCCATCACCTGCGGCAGCGCGACCCCGCCTGCGTCCACAAAGGCGCAGAAATGAAGAAGACCCTGAAATTCCTGCTCGCGCTGGTGGTGCTCGCCGTCGGCGCCACCGCCCTCGTGTGGGCCCTTAACGTGCGCGACGAAGTCGACGTGAAAGCGCCGGTGGCCGCCGCAGCGCCCAGCGAGGGCCTGGTCGCGCGTGGCGCCTACCTGGCGCGGGCCGGCAACTGCCAGACCTGCCACACCGCCCAGGGCGGCCAGGCCTTTGCGGGCGGGCGCGGCATCGCCACGCCCTTTGGCACGGTCTTCACCTCCAACCTCACGCCCGACGACAAGACCGGCCTGGGCGGATGGTCGGCCGCCCATTTCTGGCGTGCCATGCACAACGGCCGCTCCAAAGACGGCCGGCTGCTCTACCCGGCCTTTCCCTATACCAGCTACACCCAGGTCACGCGCGAGGACTCGGACGCGCTGTATGCCTACCTGCGCAGCCTGCCCCCGGTGGCGGCGCCCAACCTGCCGCACGCGCTGCGTTTTCCCTACCAGTCGCAGGCCGCGCTGGCGGTCTGGCGCGCGCTGTTCTTCAGCCCCGGCGTGTATGAGCCCGACACGGCGCGCAGCGCCGAGTGGAACCGCGGCGCCTACCTGGTCAAAGGCCTGGGCCACTGCGCGGCCTGCCACACGGCGCGCAACGCGCTGGGCGGCAGCGAGCAGGGCCTGGACCTGGCCGGCGGCCTGATCCCCATGCAGAACTGGTATGCGCCCTCGCTGGCTTCGCCTTATGAGGCCGGTGTGGGCGACTGGGACAAACAACACATCGTGAGCCTCTTGAAAAACGGCGTGTCGCCGCGTGCCTCGGTCACCGGCCCCATGGCCGAAGTCGTGCAGCGCAGCACCCAGTATTTAAGCGACGCCGACCTGGGCGCGATGGCGCAATTCCTGAAAGAGCTGCCCCCTTCGCACACAGCGCCCCCCGAACCGGCCGCCATCAAGACGCAGGGCGAGTCGGTGACGCGCGCCGCCAAGCTCTACGAGCAGCACTGCGCCCAGTGCCACGGCGCCAAAGGCGAAGGCATCGCCAATGCCTACCCGGCACTGGCCGGCAACCGCGCCGTCACCATGGGCCAGGCCTCCAACCTCGTGCAGATCGTGCTCAACGGCGGCTACGCGCCGGCCACCGAGGGCAACCCGCATCCCTTCGGCATGCCGCCCTTTGTGCTGGTGCTCAATGACGCCGACATGGCGCTGGTGCTCACACACATACGTCAGTCCTGGGGCAACCGGGCGAGCGAGATCACGCCGCTGGAAGTGAACCGGATACGGGCGAGTACGGGGCGCTAGGCGCAGGTTCATGGTCATGCGGGTGCTCCTTGGGGGAAGCGCTCATCGGATCAAGCACCGTTTTTCAAGGTTTCATTTCCGTGGTTCCAGCCGCGCTTGGGGTGGCGATCAATGCATACTTCGTCAATCCGTGGAAGATCCGAACCAGCTTGCAAGGGCGCCCAATGAAAATCACAGCCGATACGCGTAAACCAGTTGAAGACCTGAACACCGCCGACCTTGAGCTTTTCCCCGTTTGGCGATTTGTGGAGGATGACGGCAACGAAAACGACGATGAGGATGAGACATGGGTCCAGCCTGTCGCGTCGCCTGTAATACCGACCAACGGCATGGCCTTATGCATGGCCGCGGCAGCGCGGCTTCCTTGCGGCCTGGTCTATCCGGCCATCCTTTTTGGGGATAGCTCCGGCGGTGTGGCGGTCGACGGCATCGCACTCCTCACAACGCGGGGACGGGTGCTTTTGCACAAGAGCGACTCGCCCGCGGAAACCCGCACAGCGCTCAAACGCCTGGGCCTCTCACAGGCCCAGGTGCTTCCCCTTGAATTTGCAACAAGAGCAGCTCTGTCCAGTACCGGCGCCCCGGCATTCGGCCGATTCGGCGGGTGAAGCCCTCCTTTATGCCGGACACCAAGATCAAGCGTGACAGAATGCTCAATGACATCCGCTATTTTGAGTCGCCGTCTCTGCCCTCACATGAATTGCCCACGCCTCGTTACATGGGTGATTTTTTTGTCCAGCCAGCGTCGTCTGTTGCGTTCGGCCAGTTGATTGGCGGGAAATGCTTAGAAGCAAAGCTGACGATCCGGGGCGGGAGCGCCCTGTACATTCTCTTCACCCCCGTCATAGCTCAAGGGGAAATGCAGCGACTCGCGTACACCACTGAGGCATGGCAGACATGGCTGGCGTACGGGCTGAATGAATCATTCAATAAGCTCGGCCCGCAAGAGCAGTCCTCGCTGGTGCGCACAGCCACTTTCGCGGCGCTGCGCTTCCTGGCGCCTGACTTTCTTGCCGGCCTGCAAGACATGGAAGACAAATACCGGCAGCAGGGCAGCCTGCTTCGCGTCCGGTATGCCGAGAAGGTCGCGCGCGGCTACAGCTTCGTGGTTGCGGGCGAGGTTCGCCCCCTTCATGAGACCTCGCGCCTTTGGCTGGAAGTCACAGACCTGGCAAATGGCCGCCATGCGGAGCTTTGCCTGGTTTCACTGGAGAACTGGAATGACGGACCATTCCTGGCCCAAAAAATCACGACATCAAAAGAGGGCGTGGCCATTCATCCCTATACATCCGCGCAGGCCAATTACTACACGAAGAAGTACCGCACCCCGCTGCACGTCAGCTTCGACCAGTTGTCGTTCCAGCTTGTTCCGAAAGAGTTCGCACCTGCTCGCGATTGAGCGCCAAGCCGGATTTTTGACCAGAATGGACCTGAGAGACTGAGTGCCATATGCCTGCCGCAGCTTCCACACCCGAAAAGCTGACACTCACGCTAAGTGCGGCGGGCGTGCTGCTGCACCTGTACACCGCCGTCTTTCGGGCCGATGGCGGATTGAGCTGGTTTCTCCTCGGCCTGGTGCTGCTGTCCTGCCTTCCCTACGGGGTGGCGGTGGCTCTCACGCGCGCTCGCCGCGCCAGCCTGCTCGGCCTCGGCTGGGCCATCGCATCGCTGCTTGCCGACCTCTATATGCACTACTCTGTCTTCGTGGCGCCAAAAGGGTCAACCGCGGCTTTGGGGCTTCTGTTCATGCCGATCTGGAACCTTCTTGTGATCGGCCCTGCGGGTGCGGTAGTGGTATGGGGCTGCCACCGTTTGTTTGCGGGCGGTCGCCGCACGGCCTGAGGGCCTCAAGAACCGGGTGCCGGTGTGACCATCTTGTCCCGCCGCGACAGCGACGGAAACATCCTGAACCAGGCCGCCGCCACCAGCAGCGTGCCCACCCCGCCGGCCACCACCGAGCCCACAGGCCCCAGCAGTGCCGCCGTGGCGCCGGACTCAAACTCGCCCAGCTGGTTGGAAGCGCCTATGAACACCGAATTCACGGCGCTGACGCGGCCGCGCATCTCGTTGGGGGTTTCTATCTGCACCAGGGTCTGGCGCACCACCACGCTGACCATGTCGGCACCGCCCGAGACGGCCAGCACCAGCAGTGAGAGCACAAAGCTGGTCGACAGGCCGAACACCACCATGCACAGGCCGTAAACCGCCACCGCCGACAGCATGGTCGGCCCGACGCGGCGCTCCAGCGGCCAGCGCGTGAGCAGCGCCGACATCAGCAAAGCGCCCGCGGCGGGTGCGCCGCGCAGCAGGCCCAGGCCCCAGGGGCCGACGTGCAGGATGTCCTTGGCGAACATGGGCAGCAGCGCGGTGGCGCCGCCCAGCAGCACGGCAAACAGGTCCAGCGAGACGGCGCCCAGCAGGGCCTTGCGCTGCCAGACGAACTCCACGCCGGCCAGCAGCGTGCGCAAGGTCACGGGCTCGCGCGGCGGCGGTGCGTGGTCGTAGCGCAGCACGGCAATCAAGCCGCAACCGGTGGCGAACAGGCAGGCGCAGGTGGCATACACCGCCGTGGCGCCGGCCACAAAAATCACGCCGCCCAGCGCCGGCCCGCCTATCACCGCTGCCTGCATGCCGGCCGAGCTGAAGGCCATGGCGCGCGGCAGCATGGCGGGCGGCACCAGCACCGGGGTGAGCGCCTGCTGCGCCGGCATCTGGAAGGCGCGGGCCACACCCAGCAGGACCGATACCGCGAGCAGCAATTCGCGCGAAGCCCAGGCATGAGTCGCGCCCCAGCCCTGCGTGGCCGCCACCAGGATCATCGCCACCGTGGCCTGCGTGACCAGGCAGCCGGCGATGATGCGGCCGCGGTGCACCCTGTCCGCCACATGGCCCGCCACCAGCGTGAGCAGCAGCGCCGGCATGAACTGGTACAGGCCCACCAGGCCCAGGTCCCAGGCGCTGCCGGTCAGCTCATACATCTGCCAGCCCACGGCCACCATCAGCATCTGGTTGCCCGTGGTGCCGAAAATCCGCGCGAACCACATGCGCATATAAGCGCGCTGGCGGGTCAAATCCTTGAAAGTGTGTGTCGTCATGCGGGCGTGAAGCTTAACAGCGCCAGGTGAAGGCGGCGCCCCAGGGGATATTAGAAAGGGTGGATAGAACGATCTGCTCAAGAGCTGCTCACAAAACCCAGCGAAGCGGTCCTGGCTAGGCGCGCCGCCGCAGACAGTGCTGAAGGCACGGCAAGGCGGCGCAACAACGCCAGGAGGGTTTTTGAGCGGCTCCAGACGCCCCCGCCCGCCAGTTAACATGGAGGCATAACTACAGAGCAACACCCCAGGAGGTTTTATGCACCGCATCGTCATCGTTGGAGGGGGCGCCGGAGGGCTGGCGCTGGCTACGCAGCTGGGCAAGCGCCTGGGCAAAAAAGGCCTGGCCGAAATCACCCTGGTCGACGCCGCCCGCACCCATGTCTGGAAACCGCTGCTGCACCAGCTGGCCGCCGGCAGTTTCGACACGCACGCCGAGGAAATCGAATACCTGGCGCAGGCGCGCTGGAACCACTTCAAGTTCCGCCTGGGCAGCCTCACCGGCGTGGACCGGCAGAACAAGACGGTGCAGCTGGCCGCCAGCCATGACGAGGCCGGCCGCGAGATCACGCCGGCCCAGCAGCTGGCCTACGACACCCTGGTGATTGCCGTGGGCAGCCAGACCAATGATTTCGGCACGCCCGGCGCGGCCGAGCACACCATCAAGCTGGACAGCCCGCAGGCCGCCAAGCGTTTTAACGACAGGCTGATCAACGCCTGCCTGCGCGCGCAGACCGTGCCGCGCGTGGCCGGCAGCGGCCGCCTGACGGTGGCCATCGTGGGCGGCGGCGCCACCGGCGTCGAGCTGGCCGCCGAGCTGCATGCCGCGGCGCGGGTGCTGGCCAATTACGGCTTCGACCACATTCACCCCGAAAAAGACCTGCAGATCGTGCTGGTGGAAGCCTCGCCGCGCCTCTTGGCCCAGTTGCCCGAGCGCCTCAGCGAATCGGCCATGCGCGAGCTACGCAAGCTGGCCATCGAGGTGCACACCAATGAAAAAGTGGTCGAAGTCACCGCCGACAGCCTGAAAATGGCCAGCGGCAAGGTGGTGCCCGCCAGCATCACAGTATGGGCCGCCGGTGTGAAAGCGGCCGATTTTTTGCGCAGCCTGGGCGGCACACCCGAAGGCGGCCAGGCGCTGGAGACCAGCAAGCTCAACCAGCTGATGGTCAACGGCAACCTGCAGACTACGCGCGACACCAGCATTTACGCCTTCGGCGACTGCGCGGCCTGCCAGCAGCCTGACGGCACCTGGGTGCCCCCGCGCGCGCAGGCCGCCTACCAGCAGGCCATGTACCTGGCGCGCTCGCTGCAAGACCTGATCGCCGGCAAGCCGGTCGCGCCCTTTGTGTTCAAGGACCAGGGTTCGCTGGTCTCGCTGTCCGAGTATTCCTCGGTCGGCAGCCTGATGGGCAGCCTGACCAAGGGCAGCTTTTTTATCGAAGGCCAGCTGGCCAAATTCATGTACTGGGGCCTGCACAAGCAGCACCAGCTGGCCTTGGGCGGCTTCAAGAAAACCGCCTTGATCACGCTGTCTGAAATGCTGGACCGCACCCACCGCCCGCGCATCAAGTTGCATTGATAATCACAGCATCCCCTCTTATCAACCTGACGGAGAAAACCATGGCAAAAGGACAGCAAAACAACAACAAGATGGTCAAAAAGCCCAAGAAGGACAGCTCGCCGCCCAAGCCGGTCTCGCCCGACGCGGTGCGCCCGACCATCGTCACGCAGGTGATCCCGCGCGGCAAGATCAAGGACAAATAAGCCGTGGCAGCCGGCACCGGCGACCTGCCTGCGAATGCCCCGGTAGCACCCGTGCAGCCGGGCAATCCGCTGCATGGCGTGACGCTGGAGGCCATGGTCACCGCGCTTTCAGGCCACTACGGCTGGGAAGAGCTTGGGCGGCGCATCAACATACGCTGCTTCACCAGCGATCCCAGCGTGGCTTCCAGCCTCAAATTCCTGCGCAAGACGCCCTGGGCGCGCGAGAAGGTCGAAAGCCTTTACCTCTTCATGCTGCGGGAAGCCAAACGCAGCGGCCCCACGGTTCATAACTTTCCGCCACCCAAGCCCAAGGGCTGACCCCGCTTCACAGAGCTGCTCAAAGAGCTACTCAGAAAACCCAGCGAAGCGGTCCTGGCTAGGCGCGTCGCCGCAGACAGCGCACCGGCACGGCAAGGCGACGCAACAACGCCAGGAGGGCTTTATGAGTAGCTCAAAGCGGGTTGGCGAAGAGCAGCATCATGGCAATACCCACGCCAATCAGGAAGTTGGCGTCTATCAGGCCGGCCAGCAAAAACATCTTGACCTGCAGCGGCTCCATCATCTCGGGCTGGCGCACGGCGCCTTCCAGGAAGCGCCCACCCATCGCGCCTATGCCCAGGCAAGCACCTATGGCACCCAGGCCTATGATCAATCCACATGCAATGGCAATGGCACCTGCGTCAGTCATGCTTTCTCTCCTTGGTTAAAAACTTTGTTGATGGCTGAATCATGAAGGCCGGCACGCCGCCAAACAATGACCTCGCAGGTAATGGCGCAGCCGCCGCCGGCTTGGTCCTGCTGCATGCCGACGACCACCTGCTGGTGCTGGACAAGCCCACGGGCCTGCTCGCCGTGCCGGGGCGCGGCGAAGGCAAGCAGGACTGCCTGAGCGCGCGCGCGCAGGCGCTTTACCCCGATGCGCTGGTCGTGCACAGGCTGGACCAGGCCACCTCGGGCCTGATGCTGATGGCGCGCGGCGCGGCGATGCAGCGCGCGCTGAGCCAGGCCTTTGAAAGCCGCGAGGTCGGCAAGCGTTATGTGGCCGTGGTGGAAGGCCGCCTACCCTCGCCAGGCGGTGACGGCGGCTGGGGCCTGATAGACCTGCCCATCATCGTGGACTGGCCGAACCGCCCGCTGCGCATCATTGACGCCGAAAACGGCAAGCCCAGCCGGACGCGCTGGCGCGTGCTGGGATTTGACGCGGCGGCGAACACCACGCGCGTGGAACTTGAACCGGTCACCGGCCGCTCGCACCAGCTGCGCGTGCACCTGAAAGCCCTGGGCCATCCCATCCTGGGTGACGCCCTGTACGCCCCCGCCGAAGTGCAGACCAAGGCGCCGCGCTTGCTGCTGCATGCCGCAGCCTTGCGCTTCACGCATCCGGCCAGCGGCCTCCCCTTGTCGTTTGAAAGCGCTCCCGGCTTTTAGCGGTGCCGGCAGCCCAGGCTGGCCGGCGCTAACATGGGGCCATGAAACATCTCACCCTCCTCACAGGCGCGTCGCGCGGCATGGGCCTGTCCATGGCGCGCCAGTTGCTCTCCGCCGGCCACACAGTGCTTTGCATCTCCCGCACGTCGGTGCCCGAGCTGGGCGCGCATGCCAGGCATGTGGGCGCCACGGCGCTGCAATGGGAGCATGACCTGGCCGACAGCGGCTCCCTGGCCGGCAAGCTCGAAAGCTGGCTCAAGGATTCGCAAGCCGAGCAAACCTGGGCCAGTGCCACGCTGATCAACAACGCGGGCGTGATTCCGCAGATCGCCCCGCTGAGCGCCATAGGCGCCGACGACCTGGCGCGCGCGCTGCGTGTCGGGCTGGAAGCGCCCATGCAAATCACGGCCGCCTTCCTGCGTGCCACCGAAGACTGGAAAGCGCCGCGCAAGGTACTGAATATTTCGTCGGGGCTGGGGCGACGCGCCATGGCCTCGCAGGCCGCCTATTGCGCCGCCAAGGCCGGTATGGACCACTTCACGCGCAGCCTCGCCATGGATGAAGCCCTGAAGCCGCTGGGCGCGAAAGTCTGCTCGCTGGCGCCGGGGGTGATAGACACCGGCATGCAGGAGCAGTTGCGCGCCGCGCCGGCCGAGGCTTTTCCCGACCGGGCTTCGTTTGTGGGCCTGAAGACCGGTGGATCGCTGACCTCGCCGGATGATGCCGCAGCGCGCATCATTGCCTTCCTGGCACGCCCAGACTTCGGCGCAAACCCGGTCGCAGACGTCAGGGACTAAGAACCACCAGCAGGGGCCGCGGGTCCGGCTTCGCCGGCCCCAGGCGCCGCCCCGGGGGAACAGGCTACACGCAGTGAGCCTGGACGGGGGTGTTAGTAAACTTCCGGAACAACGATGTCCTGTGGAACGGGGTTGCGCACATAGTCCTCGTGCCGCACCCGCTCCGGCAGCACGATGGCCGGGTGTTCGGTTTCCTGGTAGGGCATCTGCTGCAGCAGGTGGTGTATGCAGTTCAGGCGCGCCTTTTTCTTGTCGACGGCCTGCACCACCCACCAGGGGGCTTCGGGAATGTGGGTGCGCTCCAGCATGATTTCCTTGGCCTTGGTGTATTCCTCCCAGCGCCGGCGCGACTCGAGGTCCATGGGGCTGAGCTTCCACTGCTTGAGCGGGTCGTGGATGCGGCCCAGGAAGCGCAGGTGCTGCTCTTCGTCGGAGATGGAGAACCAGTACTTGATCAGCTGTATGCCCGATCGCCCCAGCATTTTTTCAAATTCGGGCACGGTGCGGAAAAATTCCTCGTACTGCTCATCGGTGCAAAAGCCCATGACGCGCTCCACGCCGGCGCGGTTGTACCAGCTGCGGTCGAACAGCACGATCTCGCCGGCCGCCGGCAGGTGCGAAACATAACGCTGGAAGTACCACTGCGTGCGTTCGCGGTCATTGGGGGCCGGCAGCGCCGCCACGCGGCACACGCGCGGGTTGAGCCGCTGGGTGATGCGTTTGATGACGCCGCCCTTGCCGGCCGCATCGCGGCCTTCAAACAAAATCACGACCTTGTGGCCGGTGGCGACCACCCAGTCCTGCAGTTTCACCAGCTCGGCCTGCAGGCGAAACAGCTCGCGGAAATACTGGCGGCGGTATTCCTTGTCCCTGGCCGCGTCCTTGGTGCTGCGGCCGCGGTCCTCGCCCGCCAGCTCGTCCACCGTGCGGTCTTCGATCTCCATCTCCAGCTCTTCGTCGAGGCTGTCGAGCAGGTCATTGCGGATACGCCGCATCAACTCTTCGTCGCTTGAATTCAAGGGTCTCTCCCGCAAAAACCGAAAACCGGCAACACGCCAGCGTAGCGGGCTTCCGTGGCAGTTTGATGAAAAGCCCTGAGGGCTTTGCGCGGAGCCCGCGAAGGGCCAGTCTCAGGACTTCTTGAGGATCTGGTAAATCTCGTCCTTGACCTTGAGCCGCCTTTTCTTGAGGTCTTCCAGCGCCTCGTCGGTGATGGCGCCCACGCCCTGCTCATAGCGGGCGATGGCGTGGTTGTCGGTGTCGTACTGGGTGAAGAGGCTGGCAAAGTGCGGGTCGGACACCTTGAGGCTGCGCATTTTCTGCAGGTATTCCGGAAACTCGTGCGCCAGGTCGTGATTCAGCAAGTCCATGGGAAAGCTCCTTGTTTGGCCGGTGATTGCCGCGGGATTCTCGCGGGGAGGGAACGAACAGCTTAGTCCCTAACCACCAGCACCGGCAAGTGGGCATGCGACAGCACCTGGGCCGTGACGCTGCCCAGCACCAGCTTTTCAAGGCCGCGCCGGCCGTGCGAGCCCATGACGATGAGGTCGGCGTTGACCGACTCGGCGGTGTCCAGGATGCCGCGGTAGATCGCATGGCCTTCGACGACCGAGCCGGTGGCGGCGATGCCCACGCCCGCGAAAGCCTGCTTGGCGGCCTTGATGGCCTCGTTGGCCTCGGCCGTGGCCGCGCCCAGGTATTCGGCCTGGCCGTAGGCGAAGTCGGTGCCCACCCCGGTGAAGGCATAGGGGTCTATGACATAGATGATGGTCACCTCGGCCTTGAAGGCCTGCGCGATCGCCAGCGCGTTGCCTATGGCTTTTTGCGAGGTGGCCGAGCCATCCACCGGAACCAGAATGTGCTTGTACATGATGCGCTCCTTGAAAACCCTGGACAGATTCTCAGGCACCCGCCCCTGGCGGGTCAATGCCGGTCCGGCCGGCCCCTTGAAAGGCCAGCCTTGCATCATTTATAGATCAGGGCACCCGCGGATGCCGTCAGACAAGGCGCCGAAAACCGGCGGCCCCGGCTTACTCGGCCTTGATGTTGGCCGACTTGGCCAGTTGCGCGTAACGCGCGAGGTCGGCTTTGATCAGCCTGGACAATGCCGCGCCGTTGCCCGAGAGCGGCTCGACACCGGCGCCCGAGAGGTTTTCTTTCACGGCGGGTTCGGCCAGCACCTTCTGCACGTCGGCGTAAATCCTGGCGACCACTTCGGGCTTCATCTTGGCCGGGCCCATGAGCGCGTACCAGATGGAAAAATCCAGCGGCTTGAGGCCCTGCTCTTCAAACGTCGGCACCTGCGGCATCAGCTGGTAGCGTGTGGCGGTCGACACGCCGATGGCATTGAGCTTGCCGGTCTTGAGGTGCGGCGCGGCGAGGTTGGCGCTCAGGATGGCCAGTTGCACCTGGCCGCCCACCACGTCGGTCAGGGCCGGGGCGCAGCCCTTGTAACCCACATTGGTGGCGGCGACACCGGACTTCTGCTTGACCAGCTCCATCACAAAATGCTGGGGCGTTCCGACACCGCAGGAGCCGTAGCTCAGCCCCGTCGGGTTGGCCTTGGAATAGGCGACCAGTTCCTTGAGGTTGGTGATGTTGGTGCTCTGGTGCGAGACCAGCGCGATCGGCGTGAGGCCCAGCAGCATGATGGGCGTCAGGTCTTTTTCGGGGTCGTAGTTGAGCTTGCCGTTGACGGCCGGGTTGACCACCATGGTGCTGTTCTGCAGCAGCAGCGTGTAGCCGTCCGGCGGCGCATGCACCACGGCCTCGGTGCCTATGTTGCCGGAGGCGCCCGCGCGGTTGTCCACCGCGACGCCCTGCCCCCACATGGCCTGCAGGCGTGCGCCTATCTGCCGCGCCAGGATGTCGGAGCCGCCGCCCGTGCCGTAGGGCACGATGACGCGCACGGCGCGCGACGGGTAGTCCTGTGCCAGGGCCTGGCCGGCGCCCAGGCAGCTCAGGGACATCAGGGCGGCCAGCGCCAGCAGTCGGGGGAAGTTCATGGTGTGCCTTTTCGTTGACGGGTGGTGTTGCGGTGATGAAGGGATTACTCAACGGCCCCGACGGCCCGGCTCCACAGCTCCCAGGGCCGCATGACCTGGCCCTCGTTGGTGTTCATGGCCTTGTCGGCTTCTTCGGGCGTCAGGAATTCAATCGGGCCCAGCGCGCTGGCGCTGAGCTGCAGCTTGGCGTTTTCCTCGGCATAGACGGCGCGGTAAACCGCGCGTTCCAGCGAAGGCGCCACCACAGTGGAGCCGTGGCCGCGCATCAGCACGCAGCTATGCTGGCCCAGCGCCTTGGCCAGGTCCTTGCCCAGGCCCATGTCGCGGATCAGCAGGTCGGTGTTGCCGTTGGACTCGCGGATTTCATACAAGGAGGAACCGCTGCCCAGGAAACCGCTCATGTGGAAGATGGGGCGCAGGCGCTGGCCGGTCACGCCGAAGGGAATCACGCTGGGCGAATGGCTGTGCACCACCGCCATGACGTCGGGCCGCGCGCGGTAGATCTCGCCGTGGATGAAACGCTCGAGGTAGGAGCGCAGCGTGGACGGGACCACCAGGTCGCCGTTGAGGTCATACACCAGGATGTCGGCTTTTTTGACCAGGCCGGGCGCGCGGTTGCATGACAGCAGGAAGTGCTCCGGCGACTTGTCGTGGCGCACGCTCACATGGCCGAAACCGTCCACCACGCCCTGGCCGTAGAGGATGCGGTTGGCAACCACAAGTTTTTCGACGAGCGTGGGATCGGGAGCGGAAAGCGTCATGGAGTCTCCTTATCAGCAGCGGCCGGGGAGGTCGCTTTTAATAAGCATACATATTACATTCAGAACGTTCCAGGCAAATGGCGGAGAACAAAGGGTAAACCCGGTCTCCTCCATGAATCGCCGGCATCCCGGCTGTGGCTGCGCCTAAGAACAGGTTCTCAAGGCTCGATCTTGACGCCCTTCCAGAAGGCGACGTGGCCCTTGATGTTGTCGGCCTCGGGTTTGGGATCGGGGTAATACCAGGCGGCGTCGGTGTTCATCTCGCCGTTGACCAGCAGCGAGTAATAGCTGGCCTGCCCTTTCCAGGAGCACATGGTGTGGTGGTTGCTGAAGGTGATGTAGTCGCGGTTGAGCGAGCTCTCGGGGAAGTAGTGGTTGCCTTCCACCACCACGGTGTCGTCGCTTTGCGCAATCACTGCGCCGTTCCAGATGGCTTTCATGGGAATGTCTTTCTGCGGATGCGGGTCGGGGTCAACAGGGCCCCAATGCTACGCTCCCCGCGGCGGGCCCGCGAACCCCGGGGTTTATGCCCGCCCGGCGCGCAGAAAAAAGCCGGTGGCAGGCACCGGCTTTTTTAGCGGAGGCCGGGAAAGGTCCGGCCCTCAGTCGTGGCCATGGCCGTGCTTCCCGCCACGGCCCTGGTCATCGCCGTCCCCGCCCTTGTGCTTGTGCTTCTTGTGCTTGCCGCGTTCATAGTCCTCATCGCCCTGGACTCTCACAAAATACACCGGCTGGCCGCAGGCGTTGTACTTCGCGCAGTGCTTGGACCACTTCTTCGCATGGCCGGGAGGCACATGCAGGTACAGGGGCGGCTGCTGCACCACCACCGCCGGGCGCTGGATGATGACGGGCTGCGTGTAAATCACGGGCGGCGGCGGCGCGTTGCCAATTTCAATGCGGCCGTAAACGCCGGGCGACAACGCGCCTTCGACCGTGGCGGTCGCGTAGGGGCCGGTGGCCATGGCCGTGCCGGCCGACAAGGCCGCAGCCAGGGCAAAACCGGCCATCAGGAGCGGTTTGAGTGTTTTCATGGGGTGTCTTCTTTCTTGTGATGGACAGGTCGTGAACGACGCCACGCTCAATCCAGCATGAGCCGCGGGACTGGCTTTGCCAGACCGCAGGCGGGCGGCCCCGAGGGGCTGGAGCCTGCGGCTCCAAAGCTGCTTGAGCAGCTTTGGACAGGCGACAGAGGCGAAGCGTCTCGCGAGCCGCGGCCTGCAAGGCCTCGGGAGCTACACGCAGTGAGCGACCGTGGGGGCTTTTAGGCGGCGAGGCGAAGGTTCTTGCCTTCAACAATTACCTTGGCGCCCACGGCCACCGCGCTGGACAGCTCCATATTGCGCACCGAGCCGTCATCCATGCGCACGCGCACTTCGTACACGGTGACCTTCTTCATGTTCTTTTCGATCTGGTTGCCGGCAAAAGCGCCGCCGGCCACGCCCAGCACGGTCATGGCCGTCTTGCCGTTGCCGCCGCCCACCTGGTTGCCCAGCAGGCCGCCGACCACGCCGCCGGCGACGGTGCCCAGGCCTATGGTGGTGTTGCCGACGTCAACGCCATTGACCTTGCCCTGGCGCTGCACCGGGGTCACGGCTTCCACCGTGCCGCAGGTGGCGCAGGCATTGGCGCGCGGCGAAGCCTGGGCCACCACGGTAGGCGTGGTGTGCGGCTTGGTGGTATGTGGTTTGGACGTGTCCGCCGCGAGCTTGGCGGCTGTCGCGGGTTCATTGGCGGGGGCGTAAGCCGATACGCCGGGCTGCGCGTCGGAGCGGTTGACGACCAGTGCGGCGGCCAGCGCCATGACGGTCACGCCTAGCACGGCGACGAGGGCGACGAGGGCCTTGCTGTGCTGCAGGCGCTGGGCAAAGCCCGGTTGGGAAGCGGAAACAACTTGGTTTTGGGTATCCATGGTGGAACTCCTTTGTAGGGGGAGTCCCAGTTGTAACCACGCCCTTGGATACATCCTGTAGGACGAAGTGACATTCGTAAGGAAAGCTTTCCGCATCCCGCTGAAAGTGTGCGTTTATGCGCACATTCAACCGCCTTTATGCCGCCCTCACAAAGCCTTGACCCGCGCTTTACACGCCTTTTTAGACGCCTCCGTGGGGGTGGGTCGGGTCCACCCAGAGCACGGTGTCGGGTTTCTCGACCGGCTCGATCTCCAGGTTGACGGCCACCGCCTCGCCGTCGCTGCGGCACAGCACACACTCCAGTACCTCGGTCGGGCTGGCGTTGATTTCCTGGTGCGGAACATAAGGCGGTACGTAAATAAAGTCGCCCGGGCCCGCCTCGGCGGTGAATTCCAGGCGCTCGCCCCAGCGCATGCGGGCCTTGCCGCGTATCACGTAGATCACGCTCTCCAGGTGGCCGTGGTGGTGGGCGCCGGTCTTGGCGTCGGCATGGATGGTGACGGTGCCGGCCCACAGCTTTTGCGCGCCCACGCGGGCGAAGTTGATGGCGGCGCGCCTGTCCATGCCCGGTGTCTGCGCGGTGTTGCTGTCGAGCTGGTTGCCCGCGATCACACGCACGCCGTCATGTTTCCACGGCGGGTCGGCCTGGCCCTGGGCATGGGGATGTGTATGCCCGGGGCCATGGGAATGATCGTGGTCATGCGGGTGGTGCGGCAGCGTGGGGTCGGTACTCATGCCGCCAGCGTACACCAGCGCCCGGCATTCAGTCCAGCACCACCACATGTCCTTCCAGCGGGTCCATGCGCCCGCCGTGCATGTCGTCGATCAAGGTTTGCGCGGCCTCAAACCCGCGGTGCTCACGCACCAGCATCCAGGGATCCCGCGTATCGCTGACGCGGCGGATAAAGGCCAGCTGTGCTTCATTGAAGCGCTGGTTGACCACGGCATGGCCCCAGTCGGCATTGCGTTTGCGTATCTGCACCGGCGCGAAGTAAAACTTCGGCTCGGGGCCCGGCATGTCCAGCGGACGCAGGAACTGCGTGTTCTGCGCCGAGCCCGCATAGCAGTCGTAGACCAGCGATTCGCCGAAATGCATGTGCACCGCCATGCGCAAGCCCTCGTCGCCCGAAAAATCCACATACAGCGTGGGCGTGCTGCGGTCCAGATTCGGCAATTCCTCGTAGCTCGCCACTTCGCCGTAGCAGCCCAGCGCCTCGACAAAACCCCTGTTGCGCGCCGAGGTCAGCGCGACCCGCTTGACCTGCGCAAAGGCTTCCAGGCAAAAAGCCGTGCCATAGGCGGTCTTGCTCGATGCGCTGGAAAACACCAGCTGCCGCGCGCCGAAGAAGGCGTTGTCCTGCAAAAAATCCGCCAGCATGAAGGAGGTGATGAACAGCGGGCGCACCAGCATCTGGTAGTTTTCGTCCTCGGGGCGGTAAGCGGCGTCGGCGCTGCAGCGCATGTACTGGTTGTAAGCCGAGGTCAGGGCCTTGCGGTGGGCGGTGCCGTCGTAAAAGCCGCGCTGAGTGACGCGCTCGGGCCGCACACGCAAATGGCTCGCAAGCGGAAAGTAGCCGTAAAAGCGCTCACCCACTTCCACGCCCGGCACGCTGGAGCTTTCCACATCGGCAAAACCCCACACCGGCATATGGCCCCAGTCCGCCTCGCCGGTCGGGAAAAAATCCCAGTACTGCATGGCGTCGCCAAAGGCCGCATAGGTGATGTTGTTGGTGGTGACGGCCACACGGCGGATTTTCAGGACGGCTTCGCCCGGGGTGTCGCCTGCGGGCTGTTGCTGGTCCACCCGGGTGTGATTCAATGCATTTTTGCGCGTGAGCAGCCGCGTCAGCGGGGCCGGATTGTTCATGGTGCCTCTTTCATTCCTGATCGGTGAGTGATGACCAATGTATAGCCGCCGCCCTCCTCCCGGGTTCGGAAAACCGCCGGCCGCCAAGCCCCTGAAACGCCCCACGCAGGCGCGCGCGGTATTCACCGTGCAGGCCATTTATGACGCCTTTGTTCGGATTTGGCGTCGCGACGGCTGGGACGGCGTGAGCACGCGCGCGGTGGCCCTGGAAACCGGCATTTCCGTCGGCACGCTGTACGACTATTTCCCCAACAAGGCCGCACTGCTGTCGGGTTATGTGCGGCACTGCATGGAGCAATTGCTGCTGGCGATAGAGCAGCAGGCGGTCACGCCGCCCGGGCTCAGCACGGAACAAAGATTGCGCACGCTGGTCCGCCTGGCCTGCGGTGTGAAGACGCCCGAGCTGCCCTGGTTCGACGCCGGCATGCTGGCGCTGGAAGCCGGCATTGCCGAGAGCAAACACCACAGGCGCGTGCACGAGGAACTGCTGGCCGCCTGGACGCGGGTGGTCGACGCCTGCACCGACCTGCCGCAGCGGCCGCCGGCCGAAACCATCCAGGCCATGCACCTGGCGGTCTGGGGTGGGCGCCGCTACAGCCTGCTGATTGGCCTTGGTGACATCGAAAGCGCCGCATGGGCGCGGGAGATGGAACGGCTGTGCCTGGCGCTCATCAAACCTGAATAAGGTTTATTTGTAGCGCTCGCGCGCCAGCGCCGCACCCTGGGCCAGTGCCTGCAGTTTTTTAAGCGCCACATCGCGGTCCATGGGCGCCAGGCCGCAGTTGGTGCAAGGCAGCAGGCGGTTCTTGGGCACATACTGCAGCGCCTTGCCTATGGTGTCGGCCACCTGTTCGGGTGTTTCGATCTCGTCGCTGGCCACGTCGATCACGCCGACCATCACGTCCTTGCCTTCGAGCAGTGCCATCAGGTGCGGCGGCACATGGGAGTGGTAGCACTCCAGGCTCACCTGCTGGATGCTGCTTTTGGCCAGCGCCGGGAACACGGTTTCGTACTGCCGCCATTCCTCGCCCAGCGAGGCCTTCCAGTCGGTGTTGGCCTTGATGCCGTAGCCGTAGCAGATGTGCACGGCCGTCGTGCAGGTCAGGCCCCGGGCCGCGACTTCCAGCGCTTTCACGCCCCAGTCGGCGGCGTCCTTCATATAGACATTGAAGGCCGGCTCGTCGAACTGGATGATGTCCACGCCGTCGGCCTGCAAGGCCAGTGCTTCCTGGTTCAGCAGCTCGGCAAAAGCCATGGCCATCTTGACCTTGTCACCGTAAAACCGGTCGGCCACGGTGTCGACAATCGTCATGGGGCCGGGCAGGGTGAACTTGATCTTCTTGCCGGTGTGGGCGCGCAGCAGCCGGGCCTCGGCCGCATGCACGCGGCCCTTGAGCCGGAGCGCGGCCACCACCTGCGGCACCATGGCGTCGTAGCGGTTGTCGCGTATGCCCATCTTGACCTTGTGCTCGAAATCAATGCCTTCGACCTGCTCGAGAAAGCCGTGCACAAAATGCTGGCGCGACTGCTCACCGTCGCCTATCACGTCCAGGCCCGCGTCTTCCTGTGCCTTGATCCACAGCAGCGTGGCGTCGGCCTTGGCCTGCTTGAGCTCCTCGCCCTCGGCCTTCCATTGCGGCCAGAGTTTTTTGGTTTCAGACAGCCAGGCCGGTTTGGGCAGGCTGCCGGCGATGGTGGCGCTGAAAAGCGGGCTTGCGGAGGGTGTCGTCATGGGGGCTTGTTTCCTTGTCTCGATCATTTCTTGTTCACGGCCTGCGTTTAGAAAAACTCGCGGGCCAGCAGTTCGTAGGAGCGGCGGCGGGCGGCCGGGTCGTGGGCCCAGGTGATCACCACCAATTCCTCAACCTCCAGTGTATTAGCCAGGGCCCGCAGTTTGGCGGCGACCTGCGGGCCGCTGCCGACAAATGCATGGGCCCTGAGTTTGTCGGCCTCCAGCTGTTCGGCCGGCGTGTAGGGGCGCTGCGCCACCTCTTCGGGCGACGGCAGGGCCGCGAGCGCGCCGCGGTTGCGGTCTATCTTCCAGCGCTCCCGGCCCGAAAAATGGTGCCAGGCTTCGGCCTCGGTGTCGGCCGCCAGCGCCCAGACGCAGAGCACGGCCTGCGGCGCGGGATGGCGCGGGCTGGGCCGGTAATTGGCGCGGTAGAGTTCCAGCGCCTGGTCAGCGCCCTGGCCGTCGGTGATGAAATAAGCGAACGCATAAGGCAGGCCATAATGCGCCGCCAGCTGCGCGCCGTAGTCCGAACTGCCCAGCATCCACATCTCGGGCGTGCTCGGGCCCATGGGATTGGCCGTCACGCCGCGGCCCGGGTGGCCTTCTGGCAGGTCGACGCCGGCCAGCCAGGCCTGCAGCTCGCGCACCTGGATCGGAAAATTCTCGGCCGACTGGCGCGGGTCGCTGCTGAGCAGCCGCGCCGTGCGCATGTCCGAGCCCGGCGCGCGCCCCACGCCCAGGTCTATGCGGCCCGGCGCAATGGCCTCGAGCACGCGGAACTGCTCGGCCACCTTGAGCGCCGCATAGTGCGGCAGCATCACACCGGCGCTGCCCACGCGTATGCGGCTGGTGGTCGCGGCGATCGCAGCCATCAGCACTTCGGGCGCGGAGCCGACGATGGTCGGGTGGCTGTGGTGCTCGCTGACCCAGAAGCGACGGTAGCCCAGGGCCTCGCAATGGCGGGCCAGGGTCAGGGTTTCACGGATGGAGGCGTCTTCCGTGCGGCCGGTGACGGCGACGGACTGGTCGAGGACGGACAGTTGCATGGTCGGGCCACTATAGCCAGCAGCGATAAACCGCGCTTGCCGGGGGTTTCGCCGGCAAGCTCGCGCGCTCTGTTCCAATAGAGGGTTAGTTCCCGTCCAGACCCGAGATAAAGAAGCACACCCTATGGCACTCAAAGCCACCATTTACAAAGCCCAGCTGGCCCTGTCCGACATGGACCGCAATATCTACGCCGACCACAGCGTGACGATTGCGCGCCACCCGTCGGAGGCCGATGAGCGCATGATGATCCGCCTGCTGGCCTTCGCGCTCAATGTGCCGGCCGACGACAAAAAGGGCAACCTGGAGTTCGCCAAGGACCTCTGGGACGTGGACGAGGCCGCGCTCTGGCACAAGGACTACACCGAGCAGATCCTGCACTGGATAGACGTGGGCCAGCCCGACGACAAGCGCCTGATGAAGGCCGCGGGCCGGGCTGAGCGCGTCAGTGTCTACAGCTTTGCCAGCAGCACGCCGGTCTGGTGGAAAAACATCGAAAGCAAACTTACACGTGCCGCCAACCTGGTGGTCTGGCAAATCGACGCGGCCGAGAGCCAGGCGCTGGCCAGACTCGCCGAGCGCAGCATGCAACTGCAGGTGACGGTGCAGGACGGCACGGTCTGGATGAGCACGGCGCTGGGCTCGGTGGAGATCACGCCGCGGCGGCTGACGGCCGGCGAATAAAACCAGGGCCGGCTAGGAAGCTTCAGCCTTCGCCTCCCGGCGCTGGTAAAGCGGCAGCCTGGCGCCGCAGTGAAAGCAGAAATCCGCTTCCGGCAAATGGCCTTCGGCCAGGCATTCATGGCAGCTGCGTGTGGTCGGCAAGGGCAGGTGTTGCAGGCGCCGCTCGGCCGCCATCTCGGCCGTGACGATGCCGGTGGGCACGGCCAGGATGCCCCAGCCCAGCAGCATCATGAAAGACGAGATCAGCCGGCCCAGGTCGGTCTTGGGAGTGATGTCGCCGAAGCCCACGGTGGTGACGGTGCTGATGGCCCAGTAGACCGAGGTCGGGATGCTGGTAAAGCCGTTGGACGGCCCTTCGACCACATACATCACCGTGCCCATGACCAGAACCATCATCACCACGGCCGACAGGAACACCAAAATCTTGCGCCCGCTGGCGGCCAGCGCCCGCCCCAGGGACTGGTATTCGGCCACATAGGCCGCGAGCTTGAAGATGCGGAACACGCGCAAGAGCCGCAGCACACGCACGTCGATGAGGGCGTGCAGCTCGGGAAAGAACAGCGCCAAATAGGTCGGCAGCACCGCGACCAGGTCGATGATGCCGAAAAAGCTGGTCGCGTACTGCAGCGGCTTGCGCACGCAGGCCAGGCGCGCGAGGTACTCGGCGGTGAACAGCAGCGTGAAGACCCATTCGACCACCGAGAACAGCTTCCCGTGCGCGGCATGCACGGACTGCACGCTGTCGGCCATCACCACGGCAATGCTGACCAGGATCAGGGCGATCAGCGCCTTGTCGAACAGCCGGCCCGCGCGGGTGTCGGCCTCGAAGATGATGGTGTAAAGCCGCAGCCGCCAGCCGGCCAGCGGCTTGCCGCCAAAGTCATCCAGTGTGGGCGGAGTGGGTTTGGCCATGGATGGGTTGCAGTTGCGGCACCGGCAATCAGGCCGTGGCCTGGCGGAACTTTGCCCAGGCGGCCGGCGTTGGCGTGGTGCTGGCGCCCGGCTGCTGCGGCAGGCTGAAGTGGCCGTCCACCACCTGGGCCGGTTCAAGAAAGCAATCCTTGATCCAGGGAATGTATTCCAGCACCACGCAGGCCGGGTGCGCGTGGTTCAGGTGCACGTGCACCTGGCTCATGTCGCCCGCATGCGGCGCCACCGGCAGCCGGAAGGAATGCGCGGTGTCGCAGACGCGCAGCACCTCCGTGATGCCGCCCATGCGGGTCACATCGGGCTGCACCCAGTGAATCGCCTCCTGGTGGAAAAATTCAGCGAAGGCGTCGTGGGTATAGAGCTGCTCGCCCAGCGCGACAGGAATGCGGGTGCTGCGCGCGAGCTGGGCATGGCCTTTCACATCGTCATACCAGAGCGGCTCTTCAATCCAGTACAGGTCAAAGGCTTCGGCGGCGCGGCAAAAGCGCTGGCAGGTGGGCAAATCCCATTTGCCGTTGCCGTCGGTCGCCATCGTGATGGACGGGCCTATGGCACGGCGCACGGCTTCCAGGCGTTTCAAGTCGCGGTCCACGCTGGAGCCTATCTTGACCTTGATGCCGGTAAAACCCTCGTCGACGGCGCGCTTCGCGCCGGCCACCAGTTGCTCGTCGGGAATGCTGAGCCAGCCTATGTCGGTGTTGTAGGCCCGCACTTTTTCGCGCACCTGGCCGCCCAGCAGCTTCCACAGCGGAACGCCAGCGGCTTTCGCCTTGAGGTCCCACAGCGCGATGTCGATCGCCGCCTGCGACAGCGTGGTGATGCCGGCGCGCCCCACCCACTGCAGGGCCGGGTTGCGCGCGAGCTTGAGCCACAGGCGGTTGGTATCCAGCGCGTCCTCTCCGACCAGCAGTGGGGCGTGGCAGGTTTCTATGCAACGCGTGATCAGCTGGTCGCTGGGCAGATGGGCATGGGTGCCGGTAAACCCGTAACCGCTCAGCCCCGTGTCGGTGTCTATCTGCGCGCCCACCACCCCCCAGTGCGAGATGGTGTGTGTACTGTCGGCGATCTGGGAGCCCGTCACGGGCACATGCAGGATGAAGGGCTTGACCGAGGTGATTTTCAAACGGGTCTCCAGAAAACAGGGCCGCGGCGGCCGGCACGCTCAGGACCCGCGCTGCTCGGCTTCCTGCAGCGCGCGCCACATGACCTTGCCCGAGCCGCTCTTGGGCAGCGCGTCGACAAACTGCACCACGCGCGGGTATTTGTAAGCCGCCATGTTATCCCGGCACCAGTTGATGATGTCTTCCTCGCTGGTATTGCCTTTGGCGGCGGGACGCAGCACTACCACGGCTTTCACGGTTTCGCCGCGGTAGGCGTCACGGGTCGAGATGATGCAGGCTTCCTGGATGGCCGGGTGCTTGAACATCAGCGCCTCGACCTCCGCCGGCCAGACCTTGAAGCCCGAGGCGTTGATCATGCGCTTGAGCCTGTCGGTGATGAAAAAGTAGCCCTCCTCGTCCATGCGGCCCAGGTCACCCGAGCGGAAAAAGCGCTTGCCGTCGAGTTCGATAAAAGCCTGCTCCGTCGCGTCCGGGCGCTTCCAGTAGCCCTGGAATACCTGCGGCCCGCTCATGATGATTTCGCCCTGCTCGCCCTGGGGCACTTCCTTGAGCGTGAGCGGGTCTATCACGCGCGCGTCGCAGCTCATGAAGGGCACGCCCAGGCATTGCTGCTTCGTGGCGTCATAGGGATTGCTGTGCGAGGGTGCGGCGGTTTCCGTAAGGCCGTAACCTTCGGCAAAGCGCAGGCCGTACTGCTCCCACAGGCGCTGTGCCACGGCCTGCGGCATGGCCGCGCCGCCGCCGCCGATGTAGACGAGGCTGCTCAGGTCGAAGGCAGCGAAGTTGGGGCTGGCCAGCAGGTCTATCACCATGGTGGGGATGTTGGTCCAGTGCGTCACGCGCCAGTGCGAGATCAGCCGCCCGGCCAGCTCGCGGTCCCAGCGCGGCATGATGACCAGCGTCGCGCTACCGTAAATGGATGCGTGCATCACCGACACCATACCGGTGATATGGAACATGGGCACCACCGACAGCGTCACGTTTTCGAAAGTGCTGCCGCCCCATAAACAGCTGGCCACCGCGTTGTGCATGATGCTGGCGTGGGTGTGCATGCAGCCCTTGGGCAGGCCGGTGGTGCCACTGGTATAGGGCAGCACGGCCAGGTCTTGCGGCGTGGCGGTGTGCGGCGGCAGCTCGCCCGCCTCCAGCGCTTTACCCGACGTTGCGTCGGCCCAGGCCATCACGCCGCCGCCTTCGAGCGCCGGCAGCGCATGGCGCGTGCCCAGCCATTCGCGCCAGGCTGGCGGCATGGCGGCGTCGCCCTCGCCCTCGCCTTCCCCGGCCAGGTCGAAGGCGTCGCTGTAATGGGTGACCACCATGTGCGAAAGCCGCTCGCCGGACGCCAGCTGCGCATTGGCCCTGGCGAGTTCGGCCGCCAGGTCGGCCGCCGTGATGGCGACTTTCACATCGGGGTCGGTGATGTAGTGCTTGAGCTCCTCGGCCCGGTTCATGGGATTGACCGGCACCACCACCGCGTTGGCGCGCAGGATGGCAAAGTGCGCGATCACCCACTGCGGGCAGTTCTGCATGTCGAGCAGCACGCGGTCGCCGCTGCGCACACCCAGGCTGTGCAGGGTGGCGGCCAGGCGCTCGGCCTGGCGCATGACCTCGGCGTAGCTGAGCACGCGGTTGAAGAACACCAGCGCGGGTTTGTCGGGAAAGCGCAGCGCGCTGACCGCGAGGTTGTGCCACAAGGAGGTGGCCGGTGGCGTGATGCTGTGCGGCAGGCGCTTGGGCCAGACCTGGTGGTGCAAGGTATGCGAGGTCGCGGCGGGGACGGCCTGGCCGGTATCGGATTCAAGGGACAAGAAGGGCTCCAGGCAAGTGCTGACTTGGGGGCTTCAGCCTACCCCGAGTCCGCGGCGCCCACATCCGGGAAGCCCCCGATAAAACACTGTCACTTGAGCGACCGCTGCTCACTATGATCAAACAGCACCGCGCGGCCCGGGCGTCGCTTACACGCGGAAACAAGCACAACAGGAGACTTCATGAATCGCATTCTCGCCTTGCCCCGCAAAGCGCTCACACTGCTGGCCGTCGCCGCACTGGCTTGCTCCACCGCCATGGCGGCATTTCCCGACAAGCCCATACGCGTCGTCATCGGCTTTCCGGCCGGCGGCCCGCTGGACCAGCATGCACGCCTGCTGACCGAGCGCCTGCAAGCGGTGCTGGGCCAGCCCATCGTGATCGACTACAAGTCGGGCGCCGGCGGAACCGTGGGCGCCCAGGATGTCATGAAGGCCCCGCCCGACGGCTACACCCTGATGCTGGCCAACACCGGCGTGATGGTGATCAACCCCGCGCTGTACAGCAAGCTGCCCTACAACACGCTCAAAGACTTCACGCCGATCGCGCGCACCGCCATGCAGCCGCTGGCCCTGCTGGTCAACCCCAAGCTGCCGGTCAACAACCTGCAGGAATTCATCGCCTACACCAAGGCCAGGCCCGGCCAGGTCAACTACGGCTCGGCCGGCAACGGCGGCATCAGCCATCTCGTACCCGAGATGTTCAAGAACGCCACCGGGCTGTTCATGGTCCATATTCCCTACCGCGGAAGCGCGCCGGCCTTTACCGACCTGATGGCCGGCCAGGTGCAGTTCATGGGCGAATCCATTCCGCAGGCCGCCAACTACCACAAGCAGGGCAAGGTGCGCGCCCTGGCCGTGACCAGCAAGGAGCGCAACCCGGCCCTGCCCGACATCCCGACCGTCATCGAATCGGGCATCAAAGGTTTTGAAGTGGTCGGGTTTTACGGCTTCCTCGCACCGGCCGGCCTGCCCAGGGACGTGACCGCCAAGCTGAGCGACGCCTTCAAGCAGGTCATGAACAACCCGGACATCCGCAACCGCATGGTGGCCCAGGGCGCCGACCCGGCCTTTATGGGCAGCGAGGAGTTCACGCAGTTCCTGGCCGCTGAAATGCCGCGCTGGGCCCAGGCCGTCAAGGCTTCCGGTGCCAAGATGGACTGAGGGGCCGCGGGAAGGGCAATCCCCTTTCTGGTGCGGGCGGTTACCTGAAAAGCCGCATGCCGGTGCATAAGCACGCCAGACGGGTGCACATATCTTGTATACCAAATAGTGACAAATTCAACGAAATCACGCCGGAAAAGGGTAAATGCCGGATCCAAAAAATAAGAAGAAGGTATAGGCTGGCCAGGTCAACGGTTCAAGCCGATACGCCTGTCAGGAAACCGCGCAGGCCTTGCCAGCCCCTCTTTTTGCGCCGGAAACGGGACTCCCGTTTTTTTGGCCAAAGATTGGCACAAGACTTGCACGCAAGATTCCGGATTCAGGTCGCATCGGCGCAAATCGGTATGACTTTTTCAACCTACGGAGCGTGCCATGACCTCAAGTAAATTCCTGCTTTCGCTGAGCCTGACGGTTCTTTCACTCCTGTCGAGCTTTGGCGTCCATGCGCAAAGCGCCCTGGACACCATCCTCAAGAACAAAAAAATCACCATCGCGGTTCCGCCCGACTTTCCGCCTTATGGCTCCATGGGGGCGGACTTCAAGATCCAGGGCCTCGACGTCGACATGGCCAACTACATTGGCGCCAAATTGGGCGTGACGGTCGATGTGATTCCCGTCAGCAGTGCCAACCGCATTCCCTACCTGCAGACGAAAAAGGCGTCGCTGGTGATCGCGACCCTGGGCAAAAACCCCGACCGGGAAAAGCAGATTGACTTCGCCGGCGCGTATTCGCCCTTCTTCCAGGCCGTCTTTGGCCCAAGAACACTCAATATCAAGAGCTTCACCGACCTGGCGGGAAAAACCATTGGGGTGACGCGCGGCTCGGTCGAGGACGAGGAACTCAACAAGCTGGCCCCCTCGGGCACTGATATCCGCCGCTTTGACGACAACTTCAAGACGGTGAACGCCTTCACCGCCGGCCAGGTGCAGCTCATCGCCACGGGCGCTTCGGTGGCCGGCAACATCATGAGCAAGAGCCCGCAGCTGCGCACCGAGTACAAGCTGCTGCTCAAGGAAAGCCCCAACTTTATCGGCGTGCCCAAAGGGGAGGACACGCTTCGCCTGACCGTCAACGGCATCCTTGCGGAAGCCAAGAAAAACGGCGACCTGGACAAGATTTCGCTTAAATGGCTGGGACGCCCCGCGGGCGATTTGCCGCAATAAATGGATGCAGCCGGGAGGGTAGCCCCCTCCCGAGAAAATCCCGATGTGACACACCAATCTTGTATACAAATATTGAGTTAACTCCTCTACATTTGCACCATGGCCACCGCCCCCGACATCAGCAACCGCATCATCGAAGCCGTGATGGCGCAAAAGCTCGCACCCGGCTCGCGCCTGGGTGAGCAGCAGCTGGCCCTGCTGTTTGACTGCAGCCGCACCATCGTCCGCGAAGCCCTGACCCGGCTGGCGGTGCGCGGCATCGTCACCGTCAGCAGCCGGCGCGGCTGGTATGTCATAGAACCCTCCCAGGAGGAAGCGCGCGAGGCCTTCGAGGCGCGCCGCGTGATCGAGATGGGCCTGATCCGCTGCACCACCGACGTCAGCAAGGCCGCCATCAAGCAGCTCAAGAGCCACCTGACCCGCGAAAAAGCCGCCATCAAGGGCGACGACGTGGGCCTGCGCAGCTTTTTGCTGGGTGACTTCCATGTCTGCCTGGCCGAATGCCTGGGCAACAACCTGCTGGCCGACACCCTGCGCGACTTCACCGCGCGCACCACGCTGATCGCCATGCTGTACCAGTCCTCGCACGACGCGGCGCAGTCCTGCGAGGAGCATGTGCTCATCGTGCAGGCACTCGAAAAAGGCGACCTGGCCAAAGCCGAAAAACTCATGCAGGCGCATATCGGCAGCGTGCAGGCCGCGCTCAAGCTGCAGGCCGGCGCCGGCGATCCGCTGGCGCAACTGCGCAGCGCGCTGAGCCCGCTGGCCGCGCAGGACAGCAAACCGGCGTCTTCCGCGCCATCCCGTGTTCGCAAAACCGGCCGCACCGCGGCCAAACCCTCTGACGATTCCTCAACCTACCTTGGAGCCCTGCTATGAAGTCCAGCAAACGCGTTTTTTCTCTCGCCCTCGCCGCAGCCGCGGTGCTGGCCGCCACCGGCGCCCATGCGCAAACCGCGCTGGACGACATCATGAAGGCCAAGGAAATCAAGATCGCGATCCCGACCGACTTCCCGCCCTACGGCATGGTCGGCACCGACCTGAAGCCCCAGGGCCTGGATGTCGAGATGGCCGGCTACATCGCGCAAAAACTCGGCGTCAAGGTGGAACTGGTTCCCGTGACCAGCGCCAACCGTATCGCCTACCTGCAAACCAAAAAGGCCGACCTGGTGATCTCCACGCTGGGTAAAACCGCGGAGCGCGAAAAAGTCATCGACTTCACCGCCGCCTACACCCCCTTCTTCCAGGCCGTGTTCGGCCCCAAGAGCGTGAACGTGAAGTCCTTCGCCGACCTCAGCGGCAAAACCATCAGCGTGACGCGCGCCGCCCTGGAAGACCAGGAACTCACCAAGGTCGCCCCGGCCGGCACGGACATCAAGCGCTTTGAAGACAACAACACCACGGTCTCGGCCTACACCGCCGGCCAGGTGCAGCTGATCGCCACGGGCGCCTCGGTGGCCGGCAACATGATGGCCAAGAACCCGCAACTCAACACCGAGTACAAGCTGCTGCTCAAAGACTCCCCCAACTTCATCGGCGTGGCCAAGGGCGAAGACAAGCTGCGCGCCAAGGTCAATGAAGTGATTGCCGAAGCCAAGAAAAACGGCGACCTCGACAAACTGGCCCTCAAGTGGCTGGGCCGCCCCGCTGGCGATTTGCCGCAATAAACGTTGCACACCCCCGTTGCGCTTCGCTTCGCGTAAGCGCCTCCCCCCTTGCAGGGGGCGCCGCTTGCGGCCCGGCAAAGCCGGTTCCGCTGCGGCCGCTGGCCTGCAAGCAGCCCTCAATAACAGGAAGTGAATCAGATGCGTGTCGAGCTTGATTTCATGGCCGTGCTGTCGCAGTGGCCGCTGTTGGCCACCGGCGTCGTGTGGACGCTGGGCCTGACGGCAATCTCGTCTGTGGCCGGCGTGTTTGTGGGCATGGGCTTTGCCTGGGCGCGCGCGAGCGGCCCCAGCTGGCTGCGTTGGGTGGTGGGCACTTACGTCGAGCTGATACGCAACACGCCTTTTATCGTGCAGCTGTTTTTCATCTTTTTCGGCCTGCCGGCCCTGGGCTTCAAGCTCTCGCCCGAGATGGCCTCGGTGCTGGCCATGGTGATCAACCTCGCGGCCTATGCCACCGAGATCATCCGTGCCGGCGTTGAAGCCACGCCGCGCGGGCAGATCGAAGCGGCCGAAAGCCTGGCGCTCAACCGCGTGCAGATCTACACCCGCGTGGTGCTGCCGCCCGCGCTCAAGAAAGTCTGGCCCGCCATGGTGAGCCAGATCATCATCGTGATGCTGGGCTCGGCCGTTTGCGGCCAGATCTCGACGCAGGAGCTGTCTTACGCCGCCAACCTGATCCAGGGCCGCAACTTCCGCGCCTTTGAGGCCTTCATCGTTGCGACGTTGATTTACCTGGTGCTGTCCGTTGCCGTGCGCAAGCTGCTGAACTGGGCCGGCCCGAAATTTCTCTTCGGTCGGTAACAGGAAAGGCCGGGCAACACCATGATTGAATTTTCCATCTGGGACATCTTCCGCAACCTGCTGCTCGCGGCGCGCTGGACCGTCGTGCTCTCGCTGGTCGCCTTCATAGGCGGCGGCCTGGTCGGCGCGCTGCTGCTGGTGGGCCGGCTGTCGGCCGCGCGTTCGGCGCCGGGCGCGCAAAAAGCCGCCCGCATGGTGCGCCGCGCGCTGGACGGCTATGTGCTGCTGTTCCAGGGCACGCCGCTGCTGATGCAGCTTTTTCTGGCCTACTTCGGCCTGGCGCTTTTCGGCATCAATGTGCCGGCCTGGGTGGCGGCCGGGGTGGCGCTCACGCTGTACACCAGCGCCTACCTGGCCGAGATCTGGCGCGGCTGCGTCGACGCGATCCCCAAGGGCCAGTGGGAGGCCGCGCAAAGCCTGGCGCTCAATTTCGGCGAACAGCTGCGCTACATCGTGCTGCCCCAGGCGGTGCGCATCGCCGTGCCGCCCACCGTGGGTTTCCTGGTGCAGGTCATCAAGGGCACGGCGCTGGCCTCGGTGATCGGCTTTATCGAGCTGACCAAGGCCGGCACCATGATCACCAACGCCACCTTCAAACCCTTTGTGGTCTACAGCTGTGTGGCGCTGATGTACTTCGCGCTGTGTTTCCCCGTGTCCCTGTATGCCCGCAAGCTTGAGAGGAAAGCCCGCCATGGACGTTAACATCACCCCATCCCCCGCAACGGCCGACAGGACTTTGGTCGAGATCAACCAGCTGCGCAAGAGCTTCGGCGCCAACGAGGTGCTCAAAGGCATAGACCTGGAGGTCAAGGCCGGCGAAGTGATCGCCATCATCGGCAAAAGCGGTTCGGGCAAAAGCACGCTGCTGCGCTGCATCAACGGCCTGGAAGTATTCCAGAGCGGCACGCTGCGCGTGGACGGCAAACACCTGCTGCACGACAACCCGCAGGTCATGCGCGAGCTGCGCCAGCGCGTGGGCATGATCTTCCAGAGCTTCAACCTGTTCCCGCACCTGACCGTCGGCAAGAACATCATGCTGGCTCCCACCCTGGTCAAGAAGACGGCCGGCGCGCCCGCGGCCGAGCATGCACGCGCGCTGCTGCAGCGCGTGGGCCTGGCCGAGAAATTCGATGCCTGGCCCGACCAGCTCTCCGGCGGGCAGCAGCAGCGCGTGGCGATCGCGCGCGCGCTGGCCATGCAGCCTTCGGTGTTGCTGTGCGATGAAATCACCTCGGCGCTGGACCCGGAACTGGTGGGCGAGGTGCTGCAGGTGGTGGAAAGCCTGGCCGCCGAAGGCATGACCTTGCTGATGGTCACGCACGAGATGAGCTTCGCCCGCAAGGTCTGCGACCGCGTGGTCTTTATGCACCAGGGCCGCGTGCACGAAATCGGCCCACCCGACGAAGTATTCTCGAATCCGCAGACCGCCGAGCTCAAGCAGTTCCTCGGCATGATCCAGTAAGCGCGGGCGGCAAGCGCGTCCCGGCCGGTCCAGGGATTGCGCAAAACGCACCAAAGCTGCGCATCCATAGGCTGTGGCCGGCCCGGGCCTGGCTTTTTTTTGGCGCCGGCTTGCCCCCCGGACCTGCAGGGGCGCACGGCTTCCCGCACAATGGCGGAGTTGAACCTGCCCCGCTCTTGATGGGATAGCTGCCGCCGCCCGCCCCTGGGCGGCTTGCGCCGTCCCCGCTACCCGACGCCGCCTTCATGAACACCATGCCTCCCATCCTGTATTTCTTCGCGCTGTGCAACCTGGTCATAGGCAGCGGCGCCTTTGTGCTGGGCGGCATCCTGCAACCCATGAGCGCGTCGCTGGGCATCAGCGTGGCGGCGGCCGGCCAGGCCATGACGGCCTATGCGGTGGCCACCGCCTTGCTGGCGCCGCTGCTCATCATCCTCACGGCCCGCTGGCCGCGCAAGCGCGCCGTGCAGCTGGCGCTGGCGCTGTTCACCATGGGTTGCCTGGTGTGCGCCCTCGCGCCAAACCTGCCGCTGCTGCTGCTGGGCCGCGTGCTGATGGGCGCGGGCGCGATGTTCACCGCGGCGGCCTCGGCGCTGGCCGTCAGCATGGTGGTGCCCGCGCTGCGCGGCCGGGCGCTGTCCATCACCTTCCTGGGCATGAGCATCAGCTATGCCGTGGGCCTGCCCATAGGTGCCTGGCTGGGTTTTGAATTCGGCTGGCGCGTGCCGGTGTGGCTGTCGGCGGCCGCCAGCGGCGCGGCGCTGGTCGCGGCCAGCTGGCTGATTCCCGCCAACATGGCCAGCGCCGGCACCAGCTTCGCGGGCTTTCAGGCGGCCGCGCGCCAGGGCGCGGTGCTGCGCGTATGGGGCCGCACCCTGCTGTATTTCATCGCCATCTTCAGCGTCTTTGCCTATGTCGGGCCGGTGCTGCACGCACTCAACCCCATGAATTCGGCGCAGCTTTCGGCCACGCTGGCCGTCTTCGGCCTGGCCGGCGTGGGCGGCACGCTGATGGGTGGCTGGGCTACCGACCGCTTCGGCGCGCTGCGCACCCTGCGCGTGCAGCTGGCCGTGCTGGTCGCAATGATGTGCCTGCTGCCGCTCACGCGCGGCAGTGTGCCGGCCACCATGGCCGTACTGGTGCTGTGGGGCATCGCCGGCTTCGGCCTGATGGCGCCGCAGCAAAGCCGGCTGGCCAGCCTCTCGCCGGCACAGGCACCCTTGCTGCTGAGCCTCAACGGCTCCATGCTGTATGTGGGCACGGCACTGGGCGCGGTGATCAGCGGCGCGTTGCTGGACCAGGTGGGCTTCGCGCAGCTGGGCTGGGTGGGTGTTCCCTTCGGACTGCTGGCCATGCTGACCCTGGTGTTTGACCGCAGGACCACGCGCATACCGGCCTCGGCCGCCGCATAAGCTTGACACCACACCATGACGACACAAGACCAGCTCGACAGCCTGCAAACCGCTCTCCAGCAGTTGCGCGACGACACACTCAGCGTGGCGGCTTTTTCGCAAGCCGCGATACAGCAGCAAAGCCTGGCGGCGGCCCTGCCCGAGCGATTTAACGAGGTGCTCTCGCAGCTGCTGAACCGGCTCGAGTCGAGCGCGCTGTTCACCGAGGAAAGCTGCTCCTTCAGCCAGCAGGATTTGCTGGACAGCCTGCAACTGTGGCTGGACAAGGCGCGGCTGCAGCTTCAGAAAGCCTGACACCTGCCGCAAGCCCTCAACGGCCGTCGGTATGGCCATGGCGATGGTGGGGCGTCCGGGCAGCGCGCATGGCTGTGGCGCCAGCAAGCCGACATCCATGGCAATCGCCGTTTGGCCCCCTGCCCGGCAGCAGCGCCCCCGCCATGCTAAGGTTGGCGTATGCCCAAAGCCATACGCTACACCCTGCTGTCGCTGCGCGACCTGGCCGCTTCGGCCGGGCCTTTTATCGTGCTGGCCCTTGCCTTGCTGGCGCTGGCCTACTGGTGGCTGGACCCGAACCCGCCCAAGCGCGTGACGCTGGCCACCGGCCCGGCGCAAAGCGCGTATGAGGAGTTCGGCAAACGCTACGCCAAGGCGCTGGCGGCCGAGGGCATAGAGGTGGTGCTCCGGCCCTCCGAAGGCTCGGCCGCCAATCTGCAGCTGCTGCGCGAAGGCAAGGTCGACGTGGGTTTTGTCCAGGGCGGCACCAGCGACTACACCGAGCAGGACGAAGAGGACCTGGCCTCGCTCGGCAGCCTTTTTGTGGAGCCGCTCTGGCTGTTTTACCGCGAGGACGCCGCGCGCAAGGTGGCCGCAGCGGCACGGACCGCCAAAAAACCGGCCGGCAAGGCCGACCCTGCGCAAGACGCCAGCCTGGACTCGCTCACGCAGCTGCAGGGCCTGCGCGTCAACACCGGCACGCCCGGCAGCGGGGTTCCCAGCCTGATGGCCAAACTGCTGGAAAGCAACCATGTTGACCCGGCGTCGCTGAAGATATCCCGGCTGGAGCAGACGCCCGCCACCGTGGCCTTCCTGGGCGGCGAGCTGGACGCCATCGTGTTCGCCTCCGCGCCCGAATCGCTGATGGTGCAGATGTTGCTGCAGACTCCGGGCGTCAAGCTGATGAACTTCGCCCAGAGCGAGGCCTATTCCAGGCGCTTCGCCTTCCTGACGCCCACGCGCCTGCCGCGCGGCGTGGTGGACCTGGCCGCCAACGTCCCGCCCGACGACGTGCGGCTGGTGGCCTCCACCACCTCGCTGATCACACGCACCACCACCCACCCCGCCCTGCAGCAGTTGCTGGCCCAGGCCGGCAACGAGATCCACGGCGGGGCCGGCTGGTTCAAGAGCGCCCGCGAATACCCGAATCGCGACAACAGCGAGCTGCCCATCGCCAAGGAGGCCGAACGCGCCATCAAGAACGGCACGCCGGTGCTGCAGCGCTACCTGCGCTTCTGGGTGGCCAACCTGGTGGAGCGCATGTGGCTGGTGATGGGCATCATCATCGCCATCATGCTGCCGCTGTCGCGCATCATCCCGCCGCTGTATGCCTTTCGCGTGCGCTCGCGCATCTTCCGCTGGTACGGCCGGCTGCGCGACATCGAGAACCGTGTGGAAAACAGCGGCGACAGCGACCGCAACAGCGAAAAAAACAAGGCGCTGTTAGAAGAACTCAACGACCTGGAACGCCGGGCCGAAAAAATCACGGTGCCGCTGTCCTATACCGACGAGCTGTACGCGCTGCGCGGCAATATTCACCTGGTGCGCAAGAAGCTGCAGCGGCTTTAACGGCCGGCCCGCCGTTGCGGGGCGGGCAGCACCTAAAAAGGGCGCACTGGGGCCCTATTTGGGGCGGTAACCGGGTCGAGGAAAGCATTTCCAGGCCCTCAGTTGTTTCTTTAACCCTAAAGTAAACCCCTGTGTCGGCATATCATTTGCTCTGCTAGTATCGCCCGATACTTTTTTCTTTGGCCGATGCTTGCTTTTATTCTGCGCCGCCTGATCCAGGCCGTGATCGTGATGGTCGTGGTCGCCCTGATCGCCTTCATGCTGTTCCAGTATGTCGGCGACCCGGTGGTATTCCTGCTGGGGCAAGACGCCTCGCCCGCTCAAATTACCCAGCTGCGCGCCGACCTGGGCCTGGACAAGCCCTTCATCGTGCAGTTCTGGCACTTCCTCATGAACGCCGTGCAAGGTGAGTTCGGCTTGAGCCTGCGCCAGGGCGCCAAGGTCTCGCGCCTGATCGCCGAGCGCTTTCCGGCCACGCTGGAGCTGGCCCTGGTGGCAGCTTTCATGGCGCTGCTGGTCGGCATCCCCATGGGCGTGTATTCGGCGCTGCGCCGCGGCACCTTCCTGAGCCAGGTGTTCATGACCCTCTCGCTGCTGGGCGTGTCGCTGCCGACCTTCCTGATCGGCATCCTGCTGATCCTGGTATTCGCCGTGGGCCTGGGCTGGTTCCCGAGCTTCGGCCGCGGCGAGACGGTGCAAATAGGCTGGTGGAGCACCGGCCTCTTCAAGGCCGACGGCTGGCACCACATCGTGCTGCCGGCCGTGACGCTGGCGGTGTTCCAGCTCACGCTGATCATGCGGCTGGTGCGCGCCGAAATGCTGGAAGTGCTGCGCACCGACTACATCAAGTTCGCGCGCGCCCGCGGCCTGCCCGACCGCGCCATCCACTTCGGCCACGCACTCAAGAACACGCTGGTGCCGGTGATGACCATCACCGGCCTGCAGCTGGGCGGGCTGATCGCCTTCGCCATCATCACCGAGACCGTGTTCCAGTGGCCCGGCATGGGCCTGCTGTTCATCCAGGCCGTGACCTTCGCCGACATCCCGGTGATGGCGGCCTACCTGTGCCTGATCGCGCTGATTTTTGTCGTGATCAACCTGGTGGTCGACCTGCTGTACTTCGCGGTGGACCCCAGGCTGCGCGTAGGCAACGGCGCGGGCCACTAAGGTCCCCTTTTCCTTTTTTTTCTCCTGTTTTCTTCCTTTTTACCCAGCCAGCCCTCATCCCTTCCACAAGGAGCTTTTGATGAAATTCAAGTCCACCCTGCTCTCGGCCAGTATCCTGTGCGCCTTCGCGGCCACCCCTTTTGTCGCGTCCGCGCAGACCCTGAGGGTCGCCAACCAGGGCGACTCGCTGTCCATGGACCCGCACTCGCTCAATGAATCGCTGCAGCTCAGCGTGACCGGCAACGCCTATGAGGGCCTGGTCATCCGCAACAAGGACCTGAGCCTGGCGCCCGGCCTGGCCACCTCGTGGAAACAGACCTCGCCGACCGTGTGGCGCTTCGAGCTGCGCAAGGGCGTGCAGTTCCATGACGGCACGCCGTTCACGGCCGACGACGTGGTCTTCAGCTTCCAGCGCACGCAGGCCGAGGGCTCGGACATGAAGAGCTACACCAATGACTTCAAGGAAGTACGCAAGATCAACGACCACGTGGTCGAGATCGAAACCAAGACACCCTTCCCCATCCTGCCCGACGTGATTTCGCTGGTCTACATGATGAGCAAGAAATGGTGCGAAACCAACCAGGCGACCCGGCCGGTGGACCGCCGCAAGGGCATAGAGAACGCGGCTTCCTTCCGAGCCAACGGCACCGGCCCTTACCGCGTGCGCGAGCGCCAGCCCAATGTCCGCACCACCTTTGTCCGCAACGGCAACTACTGGGGCAAGATCGAAGGCAACGTCCAGGAAGTGATCTACACGCCCATCGGCAATGACGCGACCCGGGTCGCCGCTCTGCTGTCGGGCGAGGTCGACGTGATGGAACCCGTGCCGGTGCAGGACATAGACCGCGTCAACGGCAACGCCGGCACCAAGGTGCTGGTCGGGGCCGAGCTGCGCACCATCTTCCTGGGCATGGACCAGAAACGCGACGAGCTGCTGTACTCGAACATCAAGGGCAAGAACCCCTTCAAGGACAAGCGCGTGCGCCAGGCCTTCTACCAGGCCATCGACATCGACGGCATCAAGAAAACCGTGATGCGCGGCGCTTCCAGCCCGACAGCGCTGCTGATAGGCCCCGGCATCAACGGTTTCCAGCAAGAGCAGAACAAACGCCTGCCCTATGACCCGGAAGCCGCGAAAAAGCTGATGGCCGACGCCGGCTACCCGAACGGCTTTGAAGTGTCCATGAACTGCCCGAATGACCGCTATGTGAACGACAGCCGCATCTGCCAGGCGGTGGCGGCCAACCTCTCGCGCATCAACGTGAAGATCAACCTGCAGGCCGAAACCAAGGGCACCTACTTCCCCAAAATCCTGCGCCGCGACACCAGCTTTTACATGCTGGGCTGGACGCCGGCCACCTACGACGCCCACAACGCCCTCAATGCGCTGGTCGCCTGCGTGGACGACAAGGGCGCTGGCCAGTTCAACCTGGGCGCGTATTGCAACCCCAAGGTCGACGAGCTGACCAAAAAGATCCAGTCGGAAACCGACAAGACCAAGCGCAACGCGCTGATCAAGGAAGCCTTCGACATCCATGGCGCAGACATCGGCCACCTGCCGCTGCACCAGCAGTCGCTGGCCTGGGGCACGAGCAAAAAGGTCGAGCTGGTCCAGCTGGCCGACAACTTCATGTTCTTCAAGTGGATGACAATAAAAAAGTGACCCCCCTGTTGCCTTCTCGCTTCGCGTAGCGGCCTCTCCCCCCAGGGGGACAACAGCTGCAGCCCGGCAAAGCCGGTTCTGCGCTGTTGCTGGCACAAGCTTTGCTGCGCTCGCTCTGGATAACACGGACTCCACTTTCTCCCGATGAAAAGAACTCTTGCGCGCTGGCTTGACAGTGATGTGGGCCACAGCTTTCGCACTTCGCCGGTGGCGATGGTGGCGGCTGCCATTGCCCTGGTCTGCATTTTTTGCTCGGTGTTCGCCGGCTGGGTGGCGCCGCACGACCCCTTCAACTTGAGCACGCTGGAGCTAGGCGACGCGCGGCTGCCGCCGGCCTGGTATGCGCAGGGCAGCTCCAAATACCTGCTGGGCACCGACGACCAGGGGCGCGACATCCTGTCGGCGCTGATGTATGGCGCGCGCATCTCACTGGTGGTGGGCCTGGCCTCGGTCATCCTGTCCATGCTGGCCGGTGTGTCGCTGGGCTTGATTGCGGGGTTCAGGGGCGGCTGGATCGACTCGGCCCTGATGCGGGTTTGCGACGTGATGTCCTCGTTCCCGCCCATCCTGGTCGCGCTGCTGATCGCGGGCGTGGGCCGCGCGGTGTTTCCCAATGCCAGCCAGCTGCTGGCCATGGGCGTGCTGATCCTGTCGATCTCCATGGGGCAGTCGGGCTGGGTGCAGTACGCGCGCACGGTGCGCGGCTCCACCATGGTGGAGCGCGGCAAGGAATATGTGCAGGCCGCCCGCGTCACCGGCGTGGCGCCGCTGCGCATCATGCGCCGCCATGTGCTGCCCAATGTGATGGGGCCGGTGCTGGTGCTGGCGACCATCCAGGTGGCCACCGCCATCATCACCGAAGCCACGCTGTCCTTCCTGGGCGTTGGCGCGCCGCCGACCTCGCCCTCGCTGGGCACGCTGATCCGCGTGGGCAACGACTACCTGTTTTCGGGCGAATGGTGGATCACCGTGTTCCCGGGCCTGATGCTGGTGCTGATTGCCTTGAGCGTGAACCTGCTGGGCGACTGGCTGCGTGATGCGCTCAACCCGCGCCTCAGGTAAGGACGAGTTAGAAAATGAGTCTTCTGCAAATCAAGAACCTGGTGGTCGAGTTCCCCGGCCGGCGCGGCACGCTGCGCGCGCTGGACGACATTTCCTTTGACATCGCGCCCGGTGAAATTCTCGGCGTAGTGGGCGAATCGGGCGCAGGCAAGTCGCTGACCGGCGCGGCCATCATCGGCCTGCTGGAGCCGCCCGGGCGCGTGGCCGGCGGCCAGATCCTGCTCGAGGGCGAGCGCATCGACAACCTGCCCCATGAGCGCATGCGCCACATCCGCGGGCGCAAGATAGGCGCAATCTTCCAGGATCCGCTGACCTCGCTGAACCCGCTTTACACCATAGGCCGGCAGCTGGTGGAAACCATCAGGGCCCACCTGCCGGTGACGGCCCATGAGGCCCGCCTGCGCGCCATCGAGCTGCTCAGCGACACCGGCATACCGGCGGCCGCGCAGCGCATAGACCATTACCCACACCAGTTCTCGGGCGGCATGCGCCAGCGCGTGGTGATCGCCCTGGCGCTGGCGGCCGAGCCCAAGCTGATCGTGGCCGATGAGCCGACGACCGCGCTCGACGTGTCCATCCAGGCGCAGATCATCACCTTGCTCAAAAACATCTGCAAACAGCGCGGTGCCGCCGTGATGCTGATCACCCACGACATGGGCGTGATCGCCGAGACCTGCGACCGCGTGGCCGTGATGTATGCCGGGCGCATCGCCGAAATCGGCCCGGTGCACCAGGTGATCAACCACCCCTCACACCCCTATACCGCGGGCCTGATGGCTGCGATTCCCGACATCACGGTGGAGCGCGAGCGCCTCTACCAGATCGACGGCGCCATGCCGCGCCTGAACGCCATCCCGCAGGGCTGCGCCTTCAACCCGCGCTGCCCCAAGGCTTTTGACCGCTGCCGCCAGGACAGGCCGGACCTGATGCCGGCAGGCGCCACGCGGGCCGCCTGCTGGCTGCATGATGCGCATGCAGGGGTGGCGGCATGAGCGGCACCGCAAAAAACGTGGAGGCTCCGCTGGTCCGGGCGCATGACCTGGCCAAGACCTTTGACGTGTCGCCGCCCTGGCTGAATCGCGTGCTGGAGCGCAAGCCCCGGCTGCTGCTCAAAGCCGTCGACGGCGTGAGTTTCGAGATCGAAAAAGGCAAGACACTGGCGCTGGTCGGCGAATCGGGTTGCGGCAAAAGCACCGTGGCCCGCCTGCTGGTGGGCCTGTATGAGCCCACGCGCGGCGGCCTGACCTTCGACGGCCAGGACGCGCACGCGGTGTTCAAGACGCCGGCCGGCCGGCAGCTGCGCAGCCGCATCCAGATGATCTTCCAGGATCCTTATGCCAGCCTCAACCCGCGCTGGACGATTGAGGACATCATCGCCGAGCCGCTGCGTGAGCACGGCATCCTGGAGGGCGGCCCCGCGCTCAAGGAACGCGTGGGCGAACTGCTCAAGTCGGTGGGCCTGTCACCGCTGGACATGGTCAAGTACCCGCACCAGTTCTCGGGCGGGCAGCGCCAGCGCATCTCCATCGCGCGCGCGCTGGCCACCGAACCCGAATTCCTGGTCTGCGACGAGCCCACCTCGGCGCTCGACGTGAGCGTGCAGGCGCAGGTGCTCAACATCATGAAGGACCTGCAGCGCACGCGGGGCCTGACCTACCTCTTCATCTCGCACAACCTGGCGGTGGTGCGCCATGTCAGCGACCAGGTCGGCGTGATGTACCTGGGGCGCCTGGTGGAGCTGGCCGACAAGCACAGCCTGTTCGACAGGCCGCGCCACCCCTACACGCGCATGCTGCTGGACGCCATCCCCAAGATGCATGACACCGGCCGTGCCCGCACGCCGGTCTCGGGTGAGGTGCCCAATCCGCTGAACCCGCCCGGCGGCTGCACCTTCCACCCGCGCTGCCCGCATGCCAATGAGCGCTGCAGGACCGAGCGGCCCGAGTTCCTTCAGTTTCAAGGCGTTCGCGTGGCCTGCCATGCGGTCGAAGAAGGCCGGATCTAGGAATCTGTTTGCGGGATTGTGAATATTTCGGAATTTGAAGATCACGCGGCGCCTGCAAATCGGGGCGAGCTTGGTTACCATGAACCTTTAACGGAGAACGCCGTGAAAATCATTGAATCCATCCTGGCCGGGGCGGCCGACATCGCGGCCGTGCGCCGCGACATCCACGCCCACCCTGAACTGTGTTTCCAGGAAGTGCGCACCGCCGACGTGGTCGCGAAAAAACTCGAATCCTGGGGCATCCCCATCCACCGCGGCATGGGCACCACCGGCGTGGTGGGCATCGTGCATGGGCGCGACGGCGGCGCCTCGGGCCGCGCCGTGGGCCTGCGCGCCGACATGGACGCCCTGCCCATGCAGGAATTCAACACCTTCGCCCACGCCAGCACGCAGCCGGGCAAGATGCACGCCTGCGGCCATGACGGCCACACCGCCATGCTGCTGGCCGCGGCGCGCCACTTCTCGCAGAACCGCGATTTTGACGGCACGGTCTACCTGATCTTCCAGCCGGCCGAGGAAGGCGGCGGCGGCGCGCGCGAGATGATCAAGGACGGCCTCTTCGAGAAGTTCCCCATGGAAGCCGTCTTCGGCATGCACAACTGGCCCGGCGCGCCGGTGGGCACCTTCGCGGTCAGCGCAGGGCCGGTGATGGCGTCGAGCAACGAATTCAAGATCACCATACGCGGCAGGGGCAGCCACGCCGCCATGCCGCACAACGGCATAGACCCGGTGCCTGTGGCCTGCCAGATGGTGCAGGGCTTCCAGAACATCATCAGCCGCAACAAAAAACCCGTGGACGCGGGCGTCATCTCGGTGACCATGATCCACGCCGGCGAAGCCACCAACGTGGTACCCGACTCCTGCGAACTGCAGGGCACGGTACGCACCTTCAGCATCGAAGTGCTGGACCTGATTGAAAGACGCATGAAGGAAGTCGCCGAACACACCTGCGCCGCCTTCGAGGCGCGCTGCGAGTTCAAATTCCATCGCAATTACCCGCCCACCGTGAACAGCGCCGCCGAGGCCGATTTCGCGCGCCGGGTCATGAGCGACATCGTGGGGCCGGCCAACGTGCTGGCGCAGGAGCCCACCATGGGCGCCGAAGACTTCGCCTACATGCTGCAGGCCAAGCCCGGCGCCTACTGCTTTATCTCCAACGGCGACGGCGCGCACCGGGACATGGGCCACGGCGAAGGCCCCTGCACACTGCACAACCCGAGCTACGACTTCAACGACGACCTCATTCCCCTGGGCGGTACCTACTGGGTCCAGCTGGCCACACGCTGGCTGGGCACGGCCGCCGGGGCCTGAATCCTGACCACGTCAATATCACCATGAATCCACACGCGGCTTTTTCGGCCAGCTACGCGGCTGCGCGCGCCAAATTCCTCGAGGCGGCCGGCGCCGCAGGCATGGCGCTTCGCGCCTACGAACACCCGCTCAAAGGCCGCGACGGCGAAACCCTGGCCATGGACGTGGCCCTGGACGGTTCGCCCGACGCCGAGCACCTCTTCATCGTCAGCAGCGCCTGCCACGGCGTCGAAGGCTATTGCGGCTCGGGCGTGCAGGTGTATGCCGCGCGCGACGCCGAGTGGCGCGCCAAGGCCCGCGCCGGCGGCGTGGCGGTGCTCTACATCCATGCGCTCAATCCCCACGGCTTCTCGTACACGCGGCGCACCACCCACGAAAACGTGGACCTGAACCGCAACTTCCACGACTTCAGCCGGCCCCTGCCCGTCAACGAGGCTTACCGTGAGGTCCACGACCTGCTGCTGCCCGCGCAGTGGCCGCCCACGGACGACAACCACGCCGCCATCGCGGCCTACATCGACACCCACGGCGTGACCCGCTACCAGGCGGCGGTGTCGCAAGGGCAGCATGAATACGCCGACGGCATGTTTTTCGGCGGCACCGCGCCGAGCTGGAGCAACCAGACCCTGCGCGAGGTGCTGCGCACCTTCGGGCAGCGGGCCCGCCGCATCGCCTGGATGGACCTGCACACGGGCCTGGGGCCCAGCGGCCTGGGCGAGCGCATTTTTGCCTGCGAAGACGACGCCAAGGCCCTGGCCCGCGCACGCGCCTGGTGGGACGGCGATGGCGCCACGCCCGTGACTTCCTTCTACGACGGCTCGTCCAGCTCGGCCCGCCTGACGGGCCTGCTGTGGAGCGCCGTGTACGACGAATGCCCGCAGGCCGAGTACACCGGCATGGCCATGGAATACGGCACCCTGCCCATCCTCGACATGATCGCCGCCCTGCGCGCCGACCACTGGCTACACAAACACCCCGAGACGCAGCCCGAAGTGCAAGCGGCCATCAAGCGCCAGATGATGAACGCCTTTTATGTCGATACCGATGAATGGCGCACGCAGATCATCGCGCAGGCGCGCCAGGCGATGTTCCAGACGGTGGACGGGCTGGGTTCGGCCTGAAGGCCACATAATGAGGCGTGGCGGCCCCGGCCCGGGCGGCCGTCTTTCCACCCGAGCACGAAAGCCGCGCCATGCCGTCTGACGCCGACCTGCACCGCCAGCTCCAGCAGCTGCAACAGCAATACCAGGCGCTGCAGGCCGACTACCGGGACCTGCAGCTTGAAAAGCAGAAGCAGGAAACCTCGGCCACCCTGTGGCTGGAGCAGCGCACCCGCGAGCTGCAGGCCGAAGCACGGGAGCAGAAAAAGGCCGAAACCCTGCAGCGGGTGTTTTACCGCATCGCCGAACGGGCGGCGGCGGACCTCTCCTTCTACGATTTCCTGCAGTCGGTGCACGGCCTGCTGGGCGAGCTGCTGTACGCGAAGAACTGCTACGTGTGCCTTTACGACGCGCAAAAGCAGCGCAAGGATTTTCCCTATTACGTGGACGAACGCGACGGCGACACGCTGCAGCGCAGCAATGTGCCCTACCGGCGCGGGCTGACCGAGTTCGTGCTGAGCACCGGCCGGCCGCAGATCATCGACGCCGCGCGGCTCAAGCTGCTGGAAGCCGGCGGCCAGGTGACCGAAGGCAGCGGCGACATGACCTTCAGTTCCTGGCTGGGCGTGCCCATGCACATACGCGGCGCCATAGGCGGCGTGCTGGCGGTGCAGGGCTATGAACCGGGCGTGGCTTACAGCGACACGGACGCCGACATCCTTTCCTTTGTCGCCAACCATGTGAGCAGCGCGATCGAGCGCTACCAGGCGCTGGACGAGCTGCGCAAATCCGAAGAGCGCTACCGCACGGTGATTGAAAACGTCGGTGTCGGCGTGGTGGTGGTGCAGGACGACCGCATGGTGTTCGTCAACCCCAGCCTGGAGCGCATCGTGGGCCACCCGCGCGAGTACCTGCTGTCCCAGCCCTACACGGCGACGGTCCACCCCGAGGACTTGCCGGTGATGCGCGAGCGCCATGAACGGCGCCTGCGCGGCGACGAGGTGGACTCGATGTACAGCTTTCGCGTCATCACCCAGTCCGGCGAGGTGCGCTCGCTGGAGCTTTCCGCCGTGAAGATCGAATGGGGCAAGCGCGAGGCGACGCTGATCTTCGTGGTGGACGCCACGGCCCGCCTGCAGGCTGAACTCACGCAGCGCCAGACCCTGCAGCGGCAGACCGAACTCAACGACATGAAATCGCGCTTCATTTCGGTGGCCTCGCATGAATTCCGCACGCCGCTGGCCTTCATCCTGTCGTCGGCGGAGCTGCTCAAGCACTACGGCGACCGCCTGCCCGGGCCCGAAAAAGCCGATGTCATCGCCACCATAGAAACCGGCGTGCGGCGCATGACCCAGATGCTGGACCGCGTGCTGCTGCTGGGCAAGGTGGAGGCGCAGATGCTGGAGTTCCAGCCGGCCCAGGTCAACCTCCAGGTACTGTGCCAGGACCTGGTCGAGGACGCCCGCATCCAGCATTCGGAGGCGGGCTGCGAGCTGGCCCTGGAATTCGAGGCCTGGCCGGCGGTCGGGCTTTTTGACGAAAAGCTGCTGCGCCATATTTTCGGCAACCTGCTGTCCAACGCCATCAAATACTCGCCACAAGGCGGGAAAATCCTGTTTCGGGTCTCTTCGTCGCAGGGACGGGTGGCCTTCGAGGTGTCGGACCAGGGCATAGGCATTCCGGCCGAAGAGCTTCCCCACCTGTTCGAGTGGTTCCACCGGGCCAGCAATGTCGGGGAGATCCAGGGCACGGGCCTGGGGCTGGCCATCGTGAAAAACTCCGTCGACCTGCACGGCGGCCGCATCGAGGTTGCCAGCGTCGTGGGCCAGAGCACGCGCTTCACCGTCACGATTTAAGGCGGCAAAAACCGGCCCAAAACCGGGGCAAGGCTATAAGATGGGCATCAGGCCAGGCCAGCGGTGCAGCCCGCGGCCTGGCGGCTCAGGGAAATCCGCCCCCTAACAATGACAGCCGGGGCCTTCGCTACGAAAGAACAATGGCGCGCATTCTGGTGATTGAAGACGAGTCCCATATCCGGGATAACCTGCTGCGCTTCGTCCGGCTCGAGGGCCACGAAGGCCTGGGAGCGGCGGACGGCGGCGCCGGCCTGCAGCTGGCCCGCGAGCAGCGGCCGGACCTGATTTTCTGCGACGTGATGATGCCGCAGATGAGCGGCATTGAGGTGCTGGCCGCGCTGCAGGCGGAACCCGCGCTCAGCCGGGTGCCTCTGGTGTTCCTGTCGGCCAGTGCCGAGTCGGAGCGGCTCGAGGAAGCCCTGCGCCTGGGCGCCAGCGCCTATGTGACCAAGCCCTTTAATTTCGCCCAGCTGCAGGCGGTGCTCAAGCAGTACCTGCCCAAATAGCCGGCTGTTCCCGCAAGGCTAAAGGCCCAGCGCCTTCCAGCCCTGGTGGCCCAGTTTTTCGAGCACCGCGATGTTCTGCTCGAAAATCGCTTCGGCCTCGGGAAAGGCCTCCACGGCCCGTTCCACGCTCTCCTCGCGCAGCAAATGCAGGATGGCGAAAGGCGCGCGGTTGGTGTAGTTGCCGATATCGTCGGGCTCGGTGCCCTCAAACTGGAAGCGCGGGTGAAAGCTGGCCAGCTGGATCACGCCCTCCAGGCCATGCTCGTCCACCACGCCCTCGGCAATCTCCAGGAAGTCGTTGAAGTCCAGGAAGTCCTCGAACAGCGTGGGATGGATCAGCAGCGTGGTGTCGACCTCTTCGGCCGGCGTGGCGGCCAGCAGGTCCAGCTCGCGGTCCAGTTCTTCCAGCAGGTCATCCGCATGCCGGGCATGGCTGACCACCAGGCGCACCTGGTTCTTGACGTAGACCGCCTTGGCAAACGGGCACAGGTTGAGCCCGATCACGGCTTTTTCGAGCCACAAGCGGGTTTTGTCCAGAACCTCCTGGTCTGTCATGGCCACGCTCCCCAAGCCTAGTGCAGAGCCTTGAAGCGCACGCGTTTGGGTTTCGCACCCTCTTCACCGAGGCGCTTCTTCTTGTCGGCTTCGTATTCCTGGTAGTTGCCGTTGAAGAAGGTCCACTGGCTGTCGCCTTCGGCGGCCAGGATGTGGGTCGCGATGCGGTCCAGGAACCAGCGGTCATGGCTGATCACCAGCACCGAGCCGGCGAATTCGAGCAAGGCGTCTTCGAGCGCGCGCAGGGTTTCCACGTCCAGGTCGTTCGAGGGTTCGTCCAGCATCAGCACGTTGCCGCCCGCGATCAGGGTTTTGGCCAGGTGCAGACGCCCGCGCTCGCCGCCCGACAGCATGCCGACGCGTTTTTGCTGGTCGGCGCCGTTGAAGTTGAAACGGCCGGCGTAGGCGCGGCTGGGCATGGTGAACTTGCCGACGGTCAGCATGTCCAGGCCGCCGGAAATGTCTTCCCAGACGGTTTTGTCATTGGCCAGGTCGTCGCGGTGCTGGTCGACGAAGGCCATGCGCGCGGTCTTGCCGATGGCGACTTCGCCGCTGTCGGGCTGCTCCTTGCCGGCGATCAGCTTGAACAGCGTGGACTTGCCCGCGCCGTTGGGGCCGATGATGCCGACGATGGCGCCCGCGGGCACCTGAAAGCTCAGGTTGTCGATCAGCAGGCGGTCGCCGAAGGACTTGCTGACGTTCTTGAACTCGATGACCTCGTTGCCCAGGCGCTCGGCCACGGGAATGAAGATTTCCTGGGTTTCGTTGCGCTGCTGGTATTCGTAGTCGGACAGTTCCTCGAAACGGGCCAGGCGCGACTTGCTCTTGGCCTGGCGCGCTTTCGGGTTCTGGCGCGACCATTCGAGTTCCTTCTTCAGGGCCTTGGCGCGGGCTTCCTCGCCCTTTTGCTCCTGCGCCAGGCGCTCGCCCTTCTGGTCCAGCCAGCTGCTGTAGTTGCCCTTCCAGGGAATGCCGTGGCCGCGGTCCAGTTCCAGGATCCACTCGGCGGCGTTGTCCAGGAAGTAGCGGTCGTGGGTGATGGCCACCACGGTGCCCGAAAAGCGCTGCAGGAACTGCTCCAGCCAGTCCACCGATTCGGCGTCCAGGTGGTTGGTCGGTTCGTCGAGCAGCAGCATGTCGGGCTTGGACAGCAGCAGGCTGCACAGGGCCACGCGGCGTTTTTCACCACCCGAGAGCACACCGATCTTGGCGTCCCAGGGCGGCAGGCGCAGCGCATCGGCGGCGATCTCGAGCTGGTGCTCCGAATCGGTGCCGGCGGTGGCGATGATGGCTTCCAGGCGGGCCTGCTCGGCCGCCAGTGCGTCGAAATCGGCATCGGGCTCGCCGTAGGCCGTGTACACGGCTTCGAGCTGCGCCTTGGCGGCAAACACCGCGCCCATGCCGGCTTCCACGCTCTCGCGCACCGTGTGCTCGGGGTCCAGCTTGGGCTCCTGCGGCAGGTAGCCGATGTTCAGGCCCGGCATGGGGGTGGCTTCACCCTCGATTTCCTTGTCCAGGCCGGCCATGATCTTGAGCAGCGTGGACTTGCCGGAACCGTTGGTGCCCAGCACGCCGATCTTGGCGCCCGGGAAGAAGCTGAGCGACACCTCCTTGAGGATATGGCGCTTGGGCGGCACGATTTTGCCGACCTTGTTCATGGTAAATACGTACTGAGCCATCGGGATTTACTTTGATAAAAATGAAAAAAACATTGCGGGAAACGGGCTGCCTGCGGCCTGTAAACGCTATTTTTACGGGCTGCCGGCAGTTTCCTGCGAGCTGGAACGACACGCCGCGCCGGGGCGCCAACGCCTTTTGAAGGGGCGTGTTTTTCTGCGTGAATGCCCCATTATCGTTGCTGTGCGACAATACAGGGGTTGCTGGCTCCAGTTGCCTTCAACATTTGGGCACATCCGGGTACCGCTTCAAGTGGCTATTTCGATGTTTTCGGCCCGACTTTCTGACCCCATCTGCCTTTGACTGGCGGGTTGCCTTCCAACAGGGCGCCCAACAGGCCGATCCAAAGCGCCCCACGGCGCCACATCATGACATTTGAAGAATTGAACCTGGCCCCGGCCATTCTGAAGGCCGTGCTCGAGCAGGGCTACGACACCCCCACCCCCATCCAGGCCCAGGCCATCCCCGCCGTGCTCAAGGGTGTGGACCTGCTGGGCGGCGCCCAGACCGGCACCGGCAAAACCGCGGCTTTCACGCTGCCCCTGCTGCAGCGCCTGTCCACCGAAGCGCGCCTGACCAACCGCCGCGGCGTCAACGCCGTGCGCGCCCTGATCATGACCCCCACCCGCGAACTCGCGGCCCAGGTCGAGGAAAGCGTGCGCACCTACGGCAAATACACCGACCTCACCTCCATGGTGATGTTCGGTGGCGTCGGCATGGGCGCCCAGATTGAAAAACTGCGCCGCGGCGTGGACATCCTGGTCGCCACCCCCGGCCGCCTGCTGGACCACGCGAGCCAGGGCACGCTGGACCTGAGCCAGGTGCAGATCCTGGTGCTGGACGAAGCCGACCGCATGCTCGACATGGGCTTCATCCACGACATCAAGAAGGTGCTGGCCCTGGTGCCCAAACAAAAGCAGTCGCTGCTGTTCAGCGCGACCTTCAGCGATGAAATCCGCGAACTGGCCAACGGCCTGCTCAAGAACCCCGAATCCATCCAGGTCACGCCGCGCAACACCACGGTGCAGCGCATCACGCAGACCATACACCCCGTGGGCCGCAGCAAGAAGAAAGCGCTGCTGACCCACATCATCAACGAACACAACTGGAGCCAGGTGCTGGTGTTCACGCGCACCAAGTTCGGCGCCAACAACGTGGCCGAGCACCTGACCAAGCACGGCATCCCCGCGATGGCGCTGCACGGCAACAAGAGCCAGACCGCCCGCACGCAGGCGCTGGCCGACTTCAAGAGTGGCACGATACGCGCGCTGGTGGCCACCGACATCGCCGCCCGCGGCATCGACATTGACGAGCTGCCGCACGTGGTCAACTACGAAATCCCCAACGTCAGCGAAGACTATGTGCACCGCATAGGCCGCACCGGCCGCGCGGGCAACAGCGGCGAAGCCGTCAGCCTGGTCTGCCTCGATGAGGAAGGCTTCATGCAGGACATCGAGCGCTTCACCAAGCAGAGCATCGAAAAAATCATCGTCCCCGGTTTTGAAGCCGAGCCCGGCGAACGCGCCGAGCCACTGGCCATGGGCCGCCAGACCATCTGGGGCGGCCTGGGCAAGCCGCCCAGCCGCGAAGTGATGCAGGCCGCCGCCAAGGCTGCCCGCACCGAGATGATGCAGCGCATCCGCGACAGCAAGGGCGCCCAGCCCGCGCGCGGCGGCAACGGCGGCGGCAACAACGGTGGCGGCCGCAGTCGCGGCCCCGCCGGCGGTGGCAACGGTGGTGGCGGCAATGGCAGCGGCCGCGGCCCGCGCACCCCCAACCCCGGCCAGCCACGCCAGGCTTCAGGTTATTCTCAGAACGGCCAGCCGCCGCGGCAGGCCCAGGCGCCACGCCAGCGCGATGAGCAGCAGCCGCGCGCCCCCCGCAACGAGTCCAGGGAGCCACGCAATGACTTCGACGACCGCCAACCCGCCAGCCACGCCTCCTCAGGCTTCCCCTCCTCCGGCCAGCCCACGGGCGGCAACCGGGGCAACTACCGTGGCAACCGCTCCGGCGGCGGCGCGGGTGGCTCTGGTGGCCGGGGCAACGGGCCTCGTCGGCCGGGCGGTCCTGGACCTTTTACTGGCCGATAAACGCTATTCGGCGGTCCACTGCGTGGGCCGCCGCGCACCGGCCCGGCATGACAGCCGGCTGGCCGTGCACCTGGTCGATTCTTTTTCCGGTTTCAAGGCGCCGCCGGTGGACGATGTCTTCATCGCGCTGGGAACCACCATCAAGACGGCAGGCAGCCGCGCGGCCTTCAGGGCGGTGGATTTCGACGCCGTGCTGGCCGTGGCCCGTGCCGGCCGCGATGCCGGCGCCACGCGCCTGGGCCTGGTCAGCGCCATGGGCGCCGACCCGCATTCCATACTCTTTTACACCCGCGTCAAGGGCGAGGCCGAGCAGGCGCTCTCGCAGCTGGGTTTTGCCACGCTGGTGGTGGTGCGGCCGTCTTTTCTGGCGGGCGACCGGGAGTCGCTGGGCCAGCCCTTGCGCGGCGGTGAAGAACTGGCGATCAATCTTTCAAAACGCCTCAGCCGCGTGATACCGCTGAACTACCAGTCCATTTCGGCGGACAGCGTTGCGCGCACGCTGGTTGAAGAAGTGGCGGTTCGCCAGGGACACCACGTGATTCTGTCCGGCGACATGCAGCGCCGCTAAGACGCTAAGAAAAAGACGCTCAGGCCGCCGCTTTAAGCTGCTTGGCCGGATTACTCAATTTAGGCAGCCGCCGCCGCGAGCCGAGCACCAGCTCGATATCCTCGTGCGCGCCGTCGATCAATACCAGAATCGCTTTTTCGGCCTTGGCCGGGTTGCGGGCGATCACCGCGTCCAGCACCGCCCGGTGCAGCGGCAAAGAGCGTTTGGGGCCGTCCTTGCGGATGGTGGAAATTTCAAAGCTGGTGCGCAGCAAGGCACTCAGCGCCTTGCTCATCTGGATCAGCATGCGGTTGTGCGCGGAGCGCAGCAGGCCCTGGTGAAAACGCAGGTCGTAGGTGACGTAGTCGCCGCCGCCTTCCACGGCGCGCTTCATGCCGGCATAGGCGTCCTCGATCTCGGCAATCTCTTGCGCGGTGGCGCGCTCGGCGGCCATGCGCACGGCGGCGGGCTCCACCAGGCGCCGCAGCTCCAGCAAGTCACGCAAAAATTCGGGTGTGATGCCGGCCTTGGCCTTCCAGGCGATGACGTCGGGGTCGAACCAGTTCCAGTGCTCCTCGGTCAGCACACGGGTACCGACCTTGGGGCCGGTGGTGACAAGGCCCTTGGCGATCAACGACTTGACCGCTTCGCGCACCACCGTGCGGCTCACGCCCAGTTCCTCGCAGAGCACCGGCTCCGGCGGCATGGACATGCCGGCGGCATAACGGCCCGCGACGATGGCTTCACCGATATGGTCTACCGTGTTGCCGTGGACGTTTTTCATGGTGGCCATGGCGTGCTTTCAGCCCCGCACAAACAGCGTGACCAGCGGGTCCGGCCCCACCTGGCGGCTCCAGTGGCCGTGCAGGGCCGGGTCGAAGGTGGCGCCGGCCGGCAGCACGTCGGCCGAGTAGAAATGCTGGCCCGGCTTGAAGATGCGCGAGACCCCGCCCTGCAGGCCGATTTCCATCTCGCCGCCCAGGATGAACACCCACTGCGGATTCGGCGTGCAATGGAACTGGCTGCGAAAGCCCAAAGGGCTGTGGCGCAACTGGTAGCCGCCCGAAGCGAACACTTCGGACAGCATGGCCTGCGGTGAACCTTCACCCAGCGGGACGGCCTCTTCGCGGAATCTGGCCCGGCCATCGGTATCGGTGTAAAGAATGACTTTGGAAAAAACGGTCACAAAGGACTCCGGTGAATGGCTGTGAAAAGCGGGCGCCTCATGAAGTTTCGCCGCCAAAGGCGATCTGCACCTTCATGGATTGGCGCTTGTCGCCGGCGAGTGTAAAGGCATGCGTGGCCTGCTCGAAGGCGACGATGTCGGTGATGACGGGCCGGCCGTCTATCAGGCGCTGGTTCAGGAAAGCCACCGCCACGGCGAATTCGGGGTGAAAGCGGAAGGTGCCGCGCAGCTCCAGCTCCTTGGCGACCAGGGTGTTGAGCGGCAGCGAGACATGGCCGCCCAGGCCCACCGTCACGATGACGCCGCGCGGCGCCACCACATCCAGGCCGGCGACCAGGGCTTTTTCATTGCCCGAGGCCTCGAACATCACGTCGAACTGCCCCTTGCCGGCGGCAAAGGCCGCCAGGCCGTCCGGCTCCTGGGCCAGGTTGATGGTCTGGTCGGCGCCCATTTTTTTGGCGCAGGCCAGGGGAAGCTCGGCGATATCGGCCGCCACGATGCGGGCCGCGCCAGCGCGGCGCAGGCCGGCGATCAGCAAGGCGCCTATGGGGCCGCAGCCGGTGACCAGCACCTGTTTGCCGAACACCGAGCCGGCCCGCGAAATCGCGTGCAGGCCCACCGACAAAGGCTCGGCCAACGCGGCCTCGGACAGCGGCAGGTCGTCGGCCACGGGATGCGCCTGGGCGGCCTCGATAACCAGGGTTTCGCGGAAAGCGCCCTGGATGTGCGGAAAGCGCATCGCGCTGCCGTAAAACCGCATGTCCATGCAGTGGTTGTGCAGGCCCTGCTGGCAGAAGCGGCAGGCGCCGCAAGGCCGCGAGGGCGAAATCGCGATGCGCTGGCCGGCGCGCAGGCCGCTGACCTCGCTGCCCACGGCCTCGACCACGCCCGACACCTCATGGCCCAGCACCATGGGCTCCTTGATACGCACCGTGCCGAAGCCGCCGTGCTGAAAATAATGCAGGTCGGAGCCGCAAATGCCGCCGTAGGCCACCCGCACACGCAGCTGCTGCGGGCCCAGGGTTTCGGTATCCAGCGCGTCAAGGCGCAGGTCTAAGGGCGCATGACAGACAAGTCCACGCATGATGTTTCTCCCTGGTTGCGCGGGACGGCGGCGTCACAAAGTCGCCGTCACCCCGCCGTCGACATATAAAACATGGCCATTGACAAAGCTGGAGGCATCGCTGGCCAGAAACACGGCCGCGCCGGCCAGCTCGGCCACCTCGCCCCAGCGCCTGCTGGGCGTGCGCCCCGTGAGCCAGGCGCTGAACTGTTCGTCGGCCACCAGTTTTTCCGTGAGTTCGGTCTTGAAGTAGCCGGGCCCGAGGCCGTTGACCTGGATGCCGTAGGGCCCCCAGTCGATCGCCATGCCCTTGGTCAGCATCTTGACCGCGCCCTTGCTGGCCATATAGGGCGCGATGTTGGGACGCCCCAACTCGCTCTGCACCGAGCAGATGTTGATGATCTTGCCCTTGCCGCGCGTGATCATTTTCCGGGCGACCGCCTGCCCGACAAAAAAGACGCTGTCGACATTGGTACGCATCAGCTCATGCCAGTCCTGCGCGGGGAAATCCTGCAGGGCCATGCGCCTTTGCATGCCGGCGTTGTTGACGAGGATGTCTATGCCGCCCAGCGTGCCTTCGATGTCCTCCACCGCCGCCTGCACCGAAGCGGCATCGGTGACATCAAAACCGCGTGTGTGGACCGCCAGGCCCTCCTCGCGCAGCACGCCGGCTGCGCGCTCCAGCTTGGCGCCATCGCGGCCGTTGAGCACCAGGGTGGCTCCCGCCTGCCCCAGGCCGCGCGCCAACGCGAAACCAATGCCGCCCGAAGAGCCGGTCACCAGCGCAAGGCGCCCGTCAAGCCTGAAAGAGTTCACAACCATGGATGGACTCAATCCAGGCGAACGCCGCTGGCATCGTCAAACACATGGGTCTTGCCGGCCGCGATGTCCAGGTGCACGATGTCGTCCGGGCGCACCGCCGTGCGGCCATGCATCACCACGATGACCTTGGCGCCACCCACCTCGAGCAGCAACTCGGTCTCGGCGCCGGTGGGCTCGACCACAATGACCTTGGCCGGAATGCCCTGCCCCGTGGCGGACAGCGACAGATCGCCGGGCCGCACGCCGTAGTGCACGGGCTGGCCGTCCTGCGCCTGGGCAATCTGGCCTATGGGCCACTGGTGGCCCTCGGCTTCGACCCAGGCACGGCCGCCCTCCTTGCGCAAAACGCCCTTGAGGACGTTCATGGCGGGCGAGCCTATGAATTGCGCGACAAACAGGTTGCCGGGCCGGTCAAACAGCTCCAGCGGCGTGCCTATCTGCTCGATGATGCCGTCGTGCATGACCACGATGCGGTCGGCCATGGTCATGGCCTCGATCTGGTCGTGCGTGACGTAGACCGTGGTGGTTTTCAGGCGCTGGTGCAGGGCCTTGATTTCGGCGCGCATGGCCACGCGCAGCTTGGCGTCCAGGTTGGACAGCGGCTCGTCGAACAGGAAGACCTTGGGGTCGCGCACGATGGCCCGCCCCATGGCCACGCGCTGGCGCTGCCCGCCCGAGAGCTCACGCGGGAAGCGGTCCAGTAGAGGGTCCAGGTTCAGGATGCGGGCGGCGTCGCCCACGCGCTTGTTGGTGAGTTCGGCATCGGCCTTGCGCAGCTTCAGGCTGAAAGCCATGTTGTCGCGCACCGTCATGTGCGGATAAAGCGCATAGCTCTGGAACACCATCGCGATGTCGCGGTCCTTGGAGTCGAGTTCGTTGATGACCTTGCCGTCGATCGACATCTCGCCACCGCTGATTTCCTCCAGCCCGGCCAGCATGCGCAGCAGCGTGGACTTGCCGCAACCCGAGGGCCCCACCAGCACGACAAATTCGCCGTCGGAGATGTCAAAGCTGATGCCGTGAATGATCTTGACCTTGCCGAAGGCCTTTTCAATATTGCGAAACGATACAGAAGCCATGTGGTATTTCCCGGGTCAACTTTTCACGGCACCGGCTGTGAGGCCCGACACCATATAGCGTTTGAAAGCGTAATAAATTGCCGCCGGAGGCAGCGCGTAAATCAGGCCGGTGGCCATCAGCAGTTCCCACGGCGAGTCGTCGGCGGCGAGGAAATTGCCCAGTGCCACCGCCAGCGTCACGCTGGTGTCCCTGGACAGCAGCAGGAAGGCGTAGAGGTATTCGTTCCAGGCCAGCAGCAGCGCATAGGTGCCGACCGCCACCAGCGAGGGCACCATCAGCGGCAGGTAGACCAGCCGGAACAGCTGCATGGCCGTGGCGCCGTCCATGCGGGCTGCCTCATCAAGCTCGTAAGGCAGCTTGTCGGAGGCCTGCTTGAGCACCCAGATGCAATAGGGCGAAGCGATGGTCACCATGGCCAGGATCAGCGACCACTGGTGGTTCAGCATGCCGTAGTTGCCCATGGTCTTGTACATGGGAACGGCCAGGAACGCGGCGGGGATGAAGTAGGTGAACAGCGCCATGTTCATCACCGTGCGGCCGCCGCGCACCTTGAGCCGGCTGATGGCAAAGGCCGCGGTGGTGGAAACCACCAGTGTCAGCACCCCCACCGACAGCGCGATCACCAGCGAGTTGCCCAGTTGCACCCAGAAGTGGTCGAGGTAAAAATGCTTTTGCCAGAACACCGTCTCGAAATTGTCCAGTGTGGGTTTTTTGGGCCAGAGCCGCCCCGTCGTGGCTTCGTTGCGCGGCGAGATCGCGAACAGCACCATGTGGTAGATCGGGATCAGCGTCCACAGCAGGACCGGGATGCCGACCAGCAGCAGCCTGGCCTCCCGGGTGACTGAACGCAGTGTGACGCGGCTCATTTGGACAACCTTTTCATCATGAAATACACCAGCGGCAGCACCAGGGGCAGGGCCACGACGATGGAGGCCAGGGACAGGTCGACCTGGTCCAGGCGCAGGTAGCGGATGCCCAGCGTGGCCAGCACGTGCGTGAGGTCGGCCGGCCCGCCGCCTGTCAGCAGGTAGACGCTGTTGAAGTCGCCCAGCGTCCAGATCATGGACAGGATGGTCGAGGTCAGGTACAGCGAGCGCATGGACGGCCAGGTAATGAAGCGGAATTTCTGCCAGACCGTGGCGCCGTCCACCGAGGCCGCTTCATACTGCTCGGCCGGTATGGCCATGCGTCCTGCCAGCAGGATCAGCGTCCAGAAGGGCAAAGACTTCCAGATGTGCGCCAGCATAGAGAAAGACAGCGCCAGCGTCGGGTCATTGAGCCAGTTGGGGCCGTCTATGCCCGTGGCCTTGAAAATCAGGGTGTTGATGACGCCCCACTCGGGGTTGAGCATGAAGCGCATCGACAGAATGGTCGGGATCGAGGGCACGGCCCAGGGCAGGATAAAAATCACCGACAGCGCCTTGATCCACCAGCGTGTGTTCAGGAAAAATCCCGACAGGAACAGCGCCACCACCATCTTGAGGTTCACCGCCACGACGATGAACACCACCGTGTTGATCAGCGAGCGGAAAAAGATCGGGTCGGCAAACAGCCTGACATAGCTGTCCGGATGGCGTGCCAGCCACAGGCCGTAGCCCACGGGGTAGATCACGAAAACCAGGAAGATCAGCAGGTAGGGAACGACCAGCGCGAGTCCCCACTTCTCCCACGAAGTCATGGCGGCGCGCTCGGCGCGCACCGAAGGGGCGGCCTGTTGGATGGTTGCAGTGCTCATGCTTTGCTTTGTTGACGCGCGCCGCCACCCCGGAAATCGGGGCGGGCGGCGCGGCTTTCTTCAGTCGGTCAGCGCTCAGTTCGCCACGGTCTTGATGCGGGCGATCATTTCGTCAACGGCCTTGTCCACCGGCATCTTTTCATTGATCACGCGGTTGGCCGCCTTGGCCCAGACGTTCTCGTTGTTCAGGATGGTGAACTTGTAGTTCTTGGTGAACTCGAAGTTGACGGTTCCGGCGGTGAACTGGTTGTAGACCGACAGCCTGTGCGCGTCGGCTTTCCAGAACGGACGCTGCTGCGCGGTCTTGGTCACCGGGAACCAGCGGCCCAGCGAGCCTTCCACATAAGGCGTGAGGTTCTCTTCCTGCATCAGGAAGGACACGAACTCCTTGGCGCGGGCCTTGTTCTTGGCCTGGTTGAACACCACACCCACCTTGACAGCGGCGCGGTACACCATCTTGCTGCCGTCGGGCTTGTTCGGGAAGCCCGCCGTGCGAATGCGCTCGGTGTAGTTCTTTTTCGCGGTCTCGCGGTCCTCCGGCTTGAGCGACGCGTTGTTCATGTCGTCCAGCCATTTCGCGGCGATGGAGATCGTCGCGTTATGGGTCAGGATGGTGGTCTTGTTGTGGAAGGCGACGTTGTTGTCCGGGTCCTTCCAGCTGGTGGACGAAGGCGGCGTGCAGCCCTTGGCGTAGGGCTGGGTGTAGTCCGTCAGTGCGCTGATCAGGCCCGCACGCACCTGCGGATCGTCGACCAGCAGCTTGCCGCTATCGCTCACCAGCTTGACGTTGTAGGCGTCCATAAAGGTCAGGAAGGAATAGAAGGAGTCGCTGGAATCCACGCCCAGCGGCTGGCCTATGCCGAAAGTACGGTTGCCGGTTTTCTGGCGGTGCGCGGGCTGCACCTTGTCGCACCAGAAGGACCAGTAGTCCTTCCAGGCCGTGGGAATGTCGGATTCCTTGAAGCCGGCCTCATTGAGCATGTCCACCCAGTACTCGATGTGCATGGTCTGCTGCTTCGTCGGGAAGGCGTAATAGGCCCGGGTCTTGGTGGCGTCGTTGTAGAGGAAGGCGGTCTCCACCGTGTTGGGCGCAAAACGCGCGCGCATGGGGTTGATCACGCTGCTGATGTCTTCAAGCTTGCCGTCGAAGGCCCACTTGCCGGCGACCTGGAAGTCATAGACGTCGGCATAGGCCACGTCGGGCGGGCTGCCGGAGTCGAGCGCCGCGACGGTTTTCGGGATCATGTCCTGCACCGGGTACTGCGAAAGCTCGACCTTCACGCCCTTGTGTTTTTCCTCGTACTTCTTGATCGCGGCGAAGAGCGCATCGTCTTCGGCTTTGTAAAAGCCCTTGACCCACCAGACGGTGAGCTTTTCCTGGGCGGAGGCCTGCCCCGCCGATATGAGGCCGGCCGCGACCATCGCGGCGGCCAGGATTGTCTTGAGTCTCATTTGTCTTGTCTCCTCTGCGGGTGGGTTGTTGAACTGCAAAAACTCGTCGCCATGCGCTCTTGGACGCATTGTTATCATATGATGATTAACCCCCTGGTCTTTTATGGAAAACCCGGAGCATTCCTGCCCCGGAACCAAGCCCAGGATGGATTCAATGCCATTCCGGCACCGGGGTAAAGAGGGCTTGCCCGGCAAAATGCGCGCGCAGGTTGTCGACAGCCAGTTTGGCCATGGCGTGGCGCGTCTGCACCGTGCCGCTGGCCATGTGCGGCGTCAGCACCACGTTCTCCATGGACCAGAGCGCCTCGCTGGGGTGCGGCTCTTTTTCGAACACATCGAGCGCCGCGCCGGCGATCACGCCCCGCTGCAGCGCATCAACCAAAGCCGCCTCGTCGACCACCGAACCGCGCGCCACATTGATCAGGTAGCCCTCAGGCCCCAGGGCCTTGAGCACTTCGGCATTGATCAGGTGGTGCGTGCCGGCGCCGCCCGGCGTGATCACGATGAGGAAATCCACCTGCGCGGCCAGCGCCTGTGCCGTGGGGTAAAAGGTGTAAGCGAGTTCCGCCTTGGCGCTGCGGCCGGTGTACGCAATCGACATGCCGAAGGCCTCGGCCCGGCTCGCGATGGCCTGGCCTATGCGGCCCAGGCCGACGATGCCCAGGCGCGCGCCCGAGACCTTGCGCGCCAGCGGCATGGGCCCTTCCTTGGCCCAGCGCCCGGCACGCACATAACGGTCCGCCAGCGGGATGCGCCGCGCCACCGACAGCATCAGGCCAATGGCCAGGTCCGCCACCTCGTCGTTGAGCACGCCGGGCGTGTGGGTAACCGGAACGCGCCGCTGCAGCGCGGCGGCGACGTCCACGCCGTCATAACCCACCCCCATGATGGAAACGATTTCCAGCGCGGGCAACTGGTCCATCAACGAGCGCGGAACCTTGGACTCCCCACCCCCGGCGATGCCGCGCACCAGCGGCGCGACCTTGGCAAAGGCCGCGGGATCGCTCTCATGCAGCCTGTCATGGACCTCATAAGCCGCCTGCAGCGGCTCCATCAGGAAGGGCGGGAGCTTGGCGACGGTGAGGATGTGCGGGCGGCTGGACGGGACGGACACGGGGCGGGCTCCTGCGGTCATGGTTTTCACTAAGATAGTCAGGTCAATGGTATGACGATAATATGTTTGACGAATTAAGGACTTTCCCGCATGAGCACACCACCCAAGAAAAAACCCGCCCACGAACTCCGCAGCCAGCAGTGGTTCGGCCGCCAGGACCGCGACGGCTTTGCCTACCGCAGCTGGGTCAAGGGCAAGGGCGTTCCGCACGACCAGTTCGACGGCCGGCCGGTCATCGGCATCTGCAACACCTTCAGCGAACTGACGCCCTGCAACTCGCATTTCCGCACGATTGCCGAGCAGGTCAAGATAGGCGTCTACGAGGCCGGCGGCTTCCCGCTCGAGTTCCCGGTGATGTCGCTGGGTGAAACCCTGCTGCGCCCCACCGCCATGCTGTACCGCAACCTGGCCAGCATGGACGTGGAAGAAAGCATACGCGGCAACCCGATCGACGGCGTGGTGCTGCTGATGGGCTGCGACAAGACCACCCCCGCCCTCGTCATGGGCGCCTCCAGCGTGGACCTGCCCACGGTGGGCGTCAGCGGCGGCCCCATGCTGAGCGGCAAATGGCGCGGCCAGGAGCTGGGCTCGGGCACCGGCGTCTGGAGCATGAGCGAGCAGGTGCGCGCCGGCACCCTGAAACTCCAGGAATTTTTCGAAGCCGAGAGCTGCATGCACCGCAGCCACGGCCACTGCATGACCATGGGCACGGCCTCGACCATGGCCAGCATGGTCGAAGCGCTGGGCATAGGCCTGCCGGGCAACGCCGCCTACCCCGCGGTCGACGGCAGGCGCAATGTGCTGGCCCGCATGGCCGGCCGCCGCGCCGTCGAGATGGTGCATGAAGACCTCACGCTGTCGAAAATCCTCACGCGCCAGGCGTTTGAAAACGCCATCAAGACATTGGCGGCGATTGGCGGCTCGACCAACGCGGTCATCCACCTGATCGCGATCGCCAGGCGCATAGGCGTGGAGCTCACGGTGGACGACTTCGACCGTCTCGCCAGCGAGCTGCCCTGCCTGGTCAACCTGCAGCCCTCGGGAAAATACCTGATGGAAGACTTCTGCTACGCCGGCGGCCTGCCGGTGGTCATGAAGGAAATCGCGCAGCACCTGCATACCGGCGCCATCACCGCCAACGGCAAGACCATTGGTGAAAACATCGCCGACGCGGAAAACTTCAACACCGAGGTGATCAAGCCGCTGTCCGCGCCCTTCAAGGACAAGGCCGGCATCGCCGTGCTGCGCGGCAACCTGTCGCCGCGCGGCGCCGTCATCAAGCCCAGCGCGGCTACGCCCGCGCTCATGGTGCACAAGGGCCGGGCCGTGGTGTTTGAAACCATTGAAGACTTCCACGCGCGCATTGACGACGAGAATCTGGACATCGATGAAAACTGCGTGATGGTGCTCAAGAACTGCGGGCCCAAGGGCTATCCCGGCATGGCCGAGGTCGGCAACATGCCGCTGCCGCCCAAGGTGCTGCGCAAGGGCATTACCGACATGGTGCGCATCAGCGATGCGCGCATGAGCGGCACGGCCTACGGCACCGTGGTGCTGCACACCGCGCCCGAAGCCGCCGCCGGCGGCCCGCTAGCCCTGGTGCAGAACGGCGACATCATCGAGCTCGACGTGCCGAATCGCCGCCTGCACCTGCATGTGAGCGACGAGGAGCTGGCAAAACGCATGGCCGGCTGGACGCCGCCCCAGCCACCGCTGAATTCGGGCTACTGGAAGCTCTACATCGACCATGTGCTGCAGGCCGATGAAGGCGTGGACCTGGATTTCCTGGTCGGCAAGCGCGGCGCTTTTGTGCCGCGCGATAACCACTGAGCCGGGTACAAGGCGGGTACCGGGCCGCGCGCAGGCGGCGGGTACCATAGTGGTTTGAGGCGCGGCCTGCTTTTCCCGGTTTTTCTTCCCTGAAAAGCCCCGCGCCGGGATGCCCGAAGACGGCGCAAGAAGCCAGGAAACCCAATGCAAGCCAGAAAATTCGATGTCGTCGCGCTCGGCGAAGCCATGGTGGAGTTCAACCAGACCAGCGCCGGCCAGCCCAACTACCTGCAGGGCTTTGGCGGCGACACCAGCAATGCCGTGATCGCCGCCGCGCGCGCCGGCGCCAGCACCGCCTACCTGACCCGCCTGGGCGGCGACACTTTCGGCCAGTCGCTGATGGCCTTGTGGGCCGCCGAAAACGTCTCCACGCAAGCCGTCCAGCAGGACAGCGAGGCCAGCACCGGCCTTTACTTCGTCACCCACGGCCCCAAGGGGCATGAGTTCAGCTACCTGCGCGCGGGCTCCGCCGCCAGCCGCATGACACCGGCCTGGCTGCGGGAGGCCGGCGCGGCCGAGGCGGTGCGCCAGGCCAGGGTGCTGCATGTCTCGGGCATCTCGCTGGCGATTTCCGCAAGCGCCTGCGACACGGCCTTCGCCGCGATGAAGATCGCCAAAGAGGCCGGCACGCTTGTCTCGTTTGACTCCAACCTGCGGCTCAAGCTCTGGCCGCTGGACCGCGCGCTGGCATGCACCCGCCACGCCGTGTCGCTGTGCGACATCTTCCTGCCCAGCCTGGAAGACATCACCACCCTCAACGGCATGACGGACCCCGACCAGGTGGTGGACTGGGGCCACGGCCTGGGCGCCAAAACCGTGGTGCTCAAGCTGGGCGGCGAGGGCGCGCTGGTCAGCGACGGCACGCGGCGCGAACGCGTGCCCGTGCACCGCGTCAAGCTGGTGGATGCCACCGGCGCGGGCGACTGCTTTTGCGGCAACCTGCTGGCACGCATCGCCCAGGGCGACACGGTGTTCGACGCCACACGCTACGCCAATGCGGCGGCCGCCCTCACGGTGCAGGGCTATGGCGCCGTGGCGCCGCTGCCGCGCCCCGAACAGGTCAGGGCCCTGCTGTGAGCCGCCTGCTGGCCGTCGACTGGGGCAGCTCGTCGCTGCGCGGCGCGCTGCTGGGCGCGGATGGCGCGGCGCTGGAAGAACGCGCCTTCCCGCGCGGCATCCTGACAGTGGAGGCCGGCAGTTTTCCCGAGGTTTTTCAAGGCTGCTTCGGCGACTGGATGACGCCCGGCACGCTGTGCCTGATCTCCGGCATGGCCGGCAGCAAGCAGGGCTGGCGCGAAGCGCCCTACTGCGCCTGCCCCGCGGGCTTTGACGCGATTGCCGCCGCGCTTGAGTGGGTGGAGCCGGGCCGCATCGCCATCGTGCCCGGCCTGAGCATTGACAAGGCCGGCGTGCCCGACGTGATGCGCGGCGAGGAAACGCAGGTCTTCGGCGCCCTGCAGTTGCTGGGCCTCAACCATGCCCGGCTGGTGCTGCCCGGCACGCACAGCAAATGGGTGAGCGTGACGGACCGCAAGGTGAAGGATTTTTCGACCTGGATGACCGGCGAGCTGTATGCCCTGCTGCGCCGCCATTCCATACTCGCGCGCATGCTGCCGGAGGACGAACCCGCGCTGGACAGCGCCGCCTTTGACCGGGGCGTGGCCCATGCGCTGGCCGGCCCCGGCCTGCTGAACACGGCTTTCAGCACGCGCACGCTGTCGCTGTTCAACCGCATGGATACCGCAGCCCTGCCCAGCTACCTCTCGGGCCTGGTCATAGGCGAAGAACTCAAGTCGCAAACGCTGCCGCGCGGCGAGCCCGTGGTGGTCATGGGCGCCGAAGCGCTCACGGCCCGCTACGAACAGGCGCTGGCCCAGCTCGGTGTGCCCGTCCAGCGCGTGGGCGCGGGCGCCACCTGGCGCGGCCTGCGCGCGATTGCCGACACGCTGGGCTGACCCCGCGAACCCATTGATAGAACACCATGAACACCGCACACCTCAAATTTTCCCAAGCCCTGGCCACCCTCCCCCTGGTCGCCATCTTGCGCGGGCTCACGCCGGCAGAGGCCCTGCCCGTGGGCCAGGCGCTGGTCTCCACGGGCTGGACGCTGATCGAGATCCCGCTCAACTCGCCGCAGCCGCTGGAGAGCATCGCCGCCATGGCGAGCGCCTACCCCGAGGCCTTGATAGGCGCGGGCACGGTGCTGACGCCCGAAGACGTGCGCAATGTGCAGGCCGCGGGCGGCCAGCTCATCGTCTCGCCCAACTTCAACCCGGCCGTGGTGCGCGAAGCCGCGCGCCTGGGCATGGTCTGCCTGCCCGGCGTGATCACCCCCAGCGAGGCCTTTGGCGCGCTTGAAGCGGGTGCCACCGGCCTCAAGCTGTTCCCGGCCGAGATGATCACGCCGGCCGTGGTGAAGGCCTTGCGCGCCGTGCTGCCGGCGACGGTCCCTGTCATGCCGGTGGGCGGCGTCACGCCGGCCAATATGGGCGCCTACCTCGCGGCAGGCGCCAGCGGCTTCGGCATAGGCTCGGCACTGTACAAACCCGGCATGACGGCCGCCCAGGTGGCCGACAGCGCAAAAAACTTCATCGCAGCCTACACGGGTAGCATGCGGGCATGAACATCCCCACGTCCGCGCCTGCATCCACCATCTCCTTTGGCCTGGCCGGCCGCGTCTGCATCGTCACCGGCGGTGCCCAAGGCATAGGCGAGGCCTGCGCGCGTCGCTTTGCGCGTGAGGCCGCCCATGTGGTGATTGCCGACATAGACGACGCGCGCGGCGCGGCGCTGGCCAAGGAGCTGGGCGGCCTCTATGTGCATTGCGACGTGGGCGACAAGGCCCAGGTCGATGCGCTGGTCGCGCAAACCGTGGCCGCACACGGCCGCATCGACGTGCTCGTCAACAACGCCGGCATCTTCAGGGCGGCCGAATTCCTCGAGGTGACGGAAGCCGACTTCGACGCCGTGCTGCGCATCAACCTCAAGGGCTCTTTCCTGGTGGGCCAGGCCGTGGCGCGCGTGATGGCGGCCGCCGGCAAGGGCAGCATCGTCAACATGAGTTCGGTCAACGGCGTGCTCGCGATTCCCACGATCGCCAGCTACAACGTCAGCAAGGGCGGCATCAACCAGCTCACGCGCGTGATGGCACTGTCACTGGCTGGCCAGGGCGTGCGCGTCAATGCCGTCGCGCCCGGCACCATCGCCACCGAGCTGGCCGCCAGGGCCGTGCTGACCAGCGACGAGGCCAAAGCCAAGATCATGAGCCGCACACCCATGAAGCGCCTGGGCGAACCCTCAGAGATCGCCGACACCGTGGCCTACCTGGCCAGCGATGCGTCCAGCTACATCACCGGCGAGATCGTGGTGGTAGACGGTGGACGCATGACTTTGAACTACACCGTGCCCGTGTAGCCCGGCATGCACGCGCAGGCGTGCCGGTTTTACGCCTTCGGTTGATATGGATCAGGTCCTCCACCACGGCAGGCCTTGAAGATCCCTCTCGCCGCCCATGGCAAATACCCCTCACATCCATGAGGCTTGACCTTCCCACGGGGGGAAGGTCTACGCTTGTCCGTGGGCCTGGTCCAGGTCTGCAGAATGGAAAAGGAAACCCGCCATGAATCACACACACCACGCCGCGCCGGGAGGCGTACACGGCACAGGCCACATGCCGCCCGCGGCACCAGCCGGGCTGAAGGATCCCGTCTGCGGCATGAACGTCAGCACGGCGTCCGCGCACCACCTTGAGCACGAGGGAAGGCCTTACTACTTCTGCAGCGCCGGCTGCCTGGCCAAATTCTCAGCCGACCCGGCGGCCTACGCCGGTGCGCCCAAGGCGGCACCCACGCCCGCTGCGGCGCGCGAGCCTGATATGGGCCAGGGTGGCGAAACCCTTTACACCTGCCCCATGCACCCGGAAATCCGGCAGGACCATCCAGGTAACTGCCCGATCTGCGGTATGACACTGGAGCCCGTCATGCCCAGTCTGGATGACGATGAGAATCCGGAGCTCAAATCCTTCACCCGCCGTTTCTGGTGGACCTTGCCGCTCAGCGTGGTGGTCACGGTACTGGCCATGTTCGGCCACCAGCTCGGCTGGTTCAACATGGCCGTGCAGAGCTGGATAGAGCTGGTGCTGAGCCTGCCGGTCGTGCTGTGGGCAGGCTGGCCCTTCTTTGTGCGCGGCGCGCAATCGGTGGCCCACCGCAGCCCCAATATGTGGACCCTGATCAGCCTGGGCACGGGCGCCGCTTTTGCCTACAGCGTGGTTGCCGCTCTCGCGCCCGGGGTGTTCCCGGATTCGTTTGTTTCCATGGGCCGTGTGGCGGTCTACTTTGAAGCCGCGGACGTGATCATCTCGCTGACGCTGCTCGGCCAGATGCTGGAGCTGAAGGCGCGTTCGCAGACCTCCGCTGCGATCAAATCGCTTTTAGGCCTGGCGCCCAAAACCGCGCGGCGCATCAAGGCCGACGGCAGCGAGGAAGACGTGCCGCTGACCCATGTGCACGTGGGCGACAGCCTGCGCGTGCGCCCCGGTGAGAAGGTGCCGGTCGACGGCGTCGTCACCGAAGGCGGCAGCGCGGTCGATGAATCCATGCTGACCGGCGAGCCTCTGCCCGTGAGCAAACGCCCCGGCGACAAGCTGATAGGCGCCACGCTCAACACCAGCGGCGCCCTGGTGATGCGCTCCGAGCGCGTCGGCGCGCAAACCATGCTGTCGCAAATCGTGCAGATGGTGGCGCAGGCCCAACGCTCCAAGGCGCCCCTGCAGCGCATGGCCGACCAGGTGGCCGGCTGGTTTGTGCTGGCCGTGGTGGCCGTGGCCGTGCTGACTTTTCTGGGCTGGGGATTTTTCGGCCCACAGCCGAGCTGGGTCTACGGCCTGATCAACGCGGTGGCGGTGCTCATCATCGCCTGCCCCTGCGCTCTGGGCCTGGCCACGCCGATGTCCATCATGGTCGCCACCGGCAAGGCGGCCGGCCAGGGCATTCTTTTTCGCGACGCGGCGGCAATTGAACACCTGCGCACCGTCGACGTGCTGATCGTCGACAAGACCGGCACGCTGACGGCCGGCAAGCCGGCGTTCGACCGCGCGGTTCCCGCCGCCGGGTTCAGCGCCGACGAAGTGTTGCGGCTGGCCGCCAGCCTGGACCAGGGCAGCGAACACCCGCTGGCCGACGCCGTTGTGGCGGCGGCGCGCGAACGCGGTCTGCCCCTGGACCCGGCCGAGAACTTCGAGTCGGCCAGCGGCATAGGCGTCAGCGGGCGTGTGGCCGGCCGGCTGCTCGCGCTCGGCAATACCGCGTTGATGGCACAGGCCGGTGTGGCGGTGGATGCGCTGCTGCCCCAAGCGGAAGCCTTGCGTGCCGAGGGCGCCAGCGTGATGCACCTCGCGGTCGACGGCCGGCTTGCCGGCCTGCTCGCCGTGGCCGACCCGGTCAAAGCCAGTACGCCCGAAGCCCTGGCGGCGCTCAAAGCCGCCGGCCTGCGCGTGATCATGGCTACCGGCGACGGCCTGACCACCGCCAAGGCCATCGCCGGCCGGCTGGGCATTGACGAGGTGCATGGCGGCGTGCAGCCGGCCGACAAGCTGGCGCTGGTCAAGCGCCTGCAAGATGAAGGCCATACCGTCGCCATGGCCGGCGACGGCATCAACGACGCCCCGGCTCTGGCGCAGGCCAATGTGGGCATCGCCATGGGCACGGGCACCGACGTGGCCATGAACAGCGCCCAGATCACGCTGGTCAAGGGTGATTTGCGCGGCATCGCGCAGGCCCGGAGAATCTCGGAAGCGACGATCGCCAATATGAAGCAGAACCTCGGCTTTGCCTTTGTCTACAACGCGCTCGGTGTACCGCTGGCCGCGGGCCTGCTCTTTCCCCTCACCGGCTGGCTGCTGTCGCCCATGATCGCGGCTCTGGCGATGAGCCTGAGTTCGGTGTCGGTGATCAGCAATGCGTTGAGGCTGCGTGGAAAACGTTTGTAAACGCCGCCTAATCAGGGCTGTCTCCGTCCGGTTTGATGGCTATGCTGCGATGACAAGGCGCCCGCCCGGCGCCAGCCAGACTGGAGACACCATGGCCACGATCTACAAGGAATTCATCGTCGACGCCGGCATAGACAGTGTCTGGGATGCGCTGCGCGACTTCAACGCGGTGCACCGGCGCCTGGCGCCGGGCTTTGTGGTCGATTGCCAGCCCGGCGAAGGCAGCCGCACCGTGACCTTTGCCAATGGCATGGTCGCGCGTGAAGTACTGGTAGGCCTCCATGAGGCGGCGCATCGCCTCAGCTACACGGTGGTCGGCGGCAAGGCCAGCCACCACCATGCATCGGCGCAACTGTTTGCCGAGGGTGAAAACCGGACCCGTTTCGTCTGGATCACCGACGTGCTGCCGGATGCGCTGGGGAGCTACATCGACATGATGATGACCCAGGGCGGGGCGGTGATGCAGCGCACGCTCGGCACGCCGGCCACCTGAAGCCGGGCGAGCTCAGGCCGGCCGCTTGGCCAGCAAAGCCCAGACGCCGGCCGCGGACAGCAGCGAACCACCCGCGAAATTAAACCGCCGCTGCGCGCGCGGCGAAGCCAGCAGCGTGCGCGCCGAGGCGGCAAACACCGCATACAGCGTGGCATTGAGGCCGGCCATCACCACGAAGGTGGTGGCCAGTATCCAGAGCTGGCGCGCCACGTCGGCGCCCGGGTTGATGAACTGGGGCAAAAAGGCCACAAAAAACACAATGCCCTTGGGATTGAGCGCTGTGACCAGGTAGGTGTTGCCGAACAGCTTCCACAAGGAGCCCGGCGCCTCGGGTGCTGTCGCCTGCATGGGCGAGATGCCGGCACGCAACAGCTTGATGCCCAGGTACAGCAGGTAGAGGCCGCCCGCCAATTTGACCACGGTGAACCAGAAAGCCGAGGCCGCGAGCAAGGCGCCCAGGCCGAACAGCGAGACCACCAGTGCCGTGGAATCACCGAGCGCCACGGCGGCGACCAGTGGAATATTGGCCCGCCTGCCGTGCGCCATGGAGTAGCTGATGACGGTGAGAATGGTGGGGCCCGGGATGATGAGCAGGACGGCGGTTGCAGCGACGAATGCGAGCCAGAGCTGGAGGGACATGATGGGTGTTTCCGAAGTGGCGGGTCAATGAAGGGATTGGGTTTCATGATAGCGCCGCCCGCCCGCATCTGCCTAAAATCGCCCATGCCTTTAGCCACCCCACCCAAGCCCCCCGCGGTTGCCGCATCGCCCGCCGCGGGCCTTTTCACCGACGATAGCCGCACCACGCGTTGCGCCTGGTGCCAGGCAACGCCCCTCTACCGCAACTACCACGACAGCGAATGGGGTTTCCCGGTGGACGACGAACGCCGGCTGTTTGAAAAAATCTGCCTCGAGGGCTTCCAGGCCGGCCTGAGCTGGCTGACAATTTTGAACAAGCGCGAAGCCTTTCGCAGCGCATTCGCCAACTTCGACGCCGAGCAGGTGGCGCGCTTCGGCGCGCGCGATATCAAGCGCCTGCTCAACGACGCGGGCATAGTCCGCCATGCGGGCAAGATCGCCTCGACCATCAACAATGCGCAGCGTGTGATCGAGCTGCGAAAAGAGTTCGGTTCACTGGGCGCTTTTGTCTGGCGGCTGGAGCCCGAGGCCAAGAGCCGGCCCGCGCGCATCACGCATGAGGCCGTCAAGGCCATGCCGACCTCGCCGGCCTCCACCGCACTGTCCAAGGACCTCAAAAAACGCGGCTGGACTTTTGTGGGGCCGACCACCATGTATGCCTTTATGCAGGCCATGGGACTGGTCAACGATCACCTTGAGGGTTGCGCCAGCCGCAAGGCCGCGCTGGCGGCGCGCAAGGTTTTTACCCCGCCGCGCGTGTTGTAACTTAGAGCCGCTCACAAATCCAGCGAAGCGGTCCTGGCTAGGCGCGTCGCCGCAGACAGTGCACCAGCACGGCAAGGCGACGCAACAACGCCAGGAGGATTTTTGAGTGGCTCTACAGCCAGCGTGCGCGCTTGAAGCGCCAGTAGAGCAACGAGCAGGCCACCACAATCATGCTGATGGCCATGGGGTAGCCGTAGCGCCACTTGAGCTCGGGCATGGCTTCAAAGTTCATGCCCCAGATGCCGGCAAAGGCGGTGCAGACCGCAAAAATACTGGCCCAGGCCGCGAGCTTCTTGGTCACTTCGCTTTCCTCGATGGTGACCATCGCCAGATTGACCTGGATGGCGGTGCCTATCGTGTCGCGCATGTTTTCGATCAGCGCATTGATGCGCGACAAATGGTCGACCACATCGCGGAAATAATCCTGCACGCCGCTGCAGATCTGCGGCACCCGGCCGCCGTGGAGCTTGCTGGCGCCTTCGAGCAACGGCGCGACCGCATGCTTGAGGATCATCACGCTGCCTTTGAGTTCGTAGAGCCGCTCGATGTTCTTGCGCGCGGCGCCGGGCGTGAAGATTTCCTTCTCGATCAGCTCCAGCTCGGTCTCGAGGTCGTCGAGGATGGGAAAGTAGCGGTCAACCACCGCATCCATCAGGGCATACAGCACAAAACCCGAACCGTGGCGCAGCAGCTCGGGCTCGCGCTCGCAGCGTTCGCGCACGCCCAGGAAACCCTTGTTGCTGCGGTTGCGCACGGAGAGCACATAATTTTTTCCGGTGAACACGTCGACCTCGCCGACGTGAAGCTCGCCCGGCTTGTCGGTGGAGCGCTCCACCAGGTGCAGCACCGAAAACAGCGAGGCGCCGTACTCCTCTATCTTGGGTCTCTGGTGGCCGTGCCGGGCGTCCTCGACCGCCAGTTCATGCAGGCTGAACTCGTGCTGCATTTCCTCGAGCTCTTCCGGCGTCGCGTCCTGCAGCGCCACCCAGACAAAGGCATCGGGCCGGCAGATGTAGTCGCTGATCTCGCTGACCGGGATGTCGGCGAGCTTGGTGCCGTTCTGGTAGACCACACAATTGATAAGCATCTGATGTTTCCCGCAAGTTGGCTGCCTGCGTGGATTCTGGCACAGCGGCTCTGAAGCGCAACTGCGCCCTCGCCGCGGTATCCCCTTGCCCCGTCAGGCAGGCCGGCGCGGAACCACCAGGTTGTAGACGGATTGCTGCAGCACCTCGCCGTGCTGGTTGATCGTCTGGCTGCGCACCACGACCCGGCCACGGTCCGGCCGTGAGGCAGAGGGCGTCACGCTCACCACTTCGGTCTCGACATGCAGCACATTGCCGGGACGCGTAGGCTTGGGCCAGCTGATTTCGCCGCCCGCGCCAATGATGCCGCCGGCCAGCGGCAAACCACCGCCGACCAGAAGGCGCATCGTGACGGCCGCCGTGTGCCAGCCGCTGGCCGCCAGGCCGCCAAACAGCGTGGCCCTGGCGGCTTCATCACTGAGGTGAAACGGCTGGGGATCAAACTGCGCGGCGAACGAGGTGATCTGCGCCTCATCGAGAGCATGCTCGCCACTGACGAAACGGTCACCAGCCTTCAGGTCGTCGAGATAACGGAGTTCCGGAACGCCTGCTTCAGAAATATTGCCCATGCATTTCTCTCGTTTTGGGGAGGTACTCAGACCGCGGCCTTGGCCGCTATCTGCCGCGGCAGCAAGGCCTCGCGTATCGGCAGGTTCACCAGCGCGGCGCCCGCGGCCAGCACGATGTCCATGTACCAGACCCAATCGTAGCTGCCCGTGGCCTGGAACACATAACCTCCCAGGTAAGCCCCCAGGAAGCCGCCCACCTGGTGCGACAGCATGACCACGCCGAACAGCATGGCCATATTGGCCGTGCCGAACATCTTGGCGACCAGGCCCACCGTGGGCGGCACCGTCGAGAGAAAGGTCACGCCCATGACGGCGGCGAAGACCAGCATCACGGCCGGCGTCTTGGGCGCGAGCAGGAAGATGAGCACTGCCAGGCCACGCGTTGCGTACAGCAGGGCCAGCAAGGACTTCATGCGCCACTTCCCCACGGCCCAGCCCATGGCCAGGCTGCCGACGATGTTGAAGAGACCGATCATCGCCAGCGACCAGCCGCCGATTTCAGGCGGCAACCCGCAGGCTGCGACCACCCCTGGCAAATGCGTGGCAAGAAACGCCACATGAAAGCCGCACACCAGGAAACCCGCAGCCAGGTAACGATAACTGGGCGTGGCGATGGCCTGGCTGATGGCCTGGCGTGCGCTCAGCGCTTTTGTGCCCGACGCTGCCGCAGCTTGCGCCGCCAGTGCATTTGAGTTGCCCTTGAGTACCAGCACCGCCGGCACCGCCAGCAGCACCAACGCGCCCAGCCATTGCATGGCACTCGCCCAGCCGACAGCGGCGGTAAGGCCAATGGCAATCGGCGCCATCGCGAACTGGCCGAAAGAGCCTCCCGCATTGACGATACCGGTCGCCAGGCCGCGCTTTTCCGGCGGCACCAGGCGCGTGCTGGCGGCCATCAGCACCGAGGGCCCGGCCATGCCCGCACCGCCCGCGGCGAGCACGCCGATGGCAAAGATCAAGCCCGCTGTACTGGTCATGAGTGGCGTGATGATGGTGCCAATCGCCACCAGTACCACACCCAGAAAGATCACACGGCCCGTGCCGATGCGGTCGGCCACCGCGCCGGCAAAGGGCTGCGTCAACCCCCACCAGAGCTGGCCGAAGGCGAAGGCCAGGCTGATGCTGCCTATGCCCAGCGCGGTCGAGGTGTTGAGGGCCGAGAGGAACAAGCCCATGGTCTGGCGCACGCCCATGGTGAGGGCGAAGGTGCCGCCGGCGGCCAGCAGCACCAGCCACATCGCGATGCGGCGCGCGGCAGGTGGCAGAGCCGGTGTCGCGGCGGGATTGGAAGGCTCGGGATTACTCATCATCAGCTCCAGATTCGATGGGGGACAAAAGCTCTAAAGATTCATTGATCAGGTTGTGCAGGGCCAGCACGCGCCCGGTGCCCAGCAGCGCATTGAGCTGCTCCTGCGCGGCCCTCCAGTGCGTGCGGGCCTCCTCGCGCTTGGCGCGGCCCGCGTCGGTCAACACCACGGTGCGGCTGCGTGCATCGGTGCCTGCGGTGAGCTCAATCCAGCCCGCGTCGATCAAGGGCTTGAGATTGCGTGTAAGGGTCGATGCGCTGACCTTCATGCCGCGCGCCAGCTCACCGGGCCGCATGGGACCGAGTTTGAGCACATAGGTCAGCAGGGAATACTGTGTGGTCTTCAACCCCACCTTGGCCATTTCGAGGTCGTAGTGATGCGCCACGCGACGCATCAGCTGGCGCAGTTTTAAATTGGTGCAGCCCTGCACCTTGAGCTCGGCCTGGGTTGACAGGCGGGTTTTCTCGTTCATAATTTGATTGTAGCTACAACTATTGCATATGCAACACTTATGGACACCATGACCCCACAAGACACATTGACTCAATGGATGGAACAAAGCGCCGCGGTGCGCGCCCGCATGGAAGGCGGCGGCGGCAGGCCGGGCCTGGCACGGCCCGAAGAGGTGGCCGGCAAAACCGGCATGGAAGTCATGAGCGCCATGCTGGCCGGCAAGCTGCCCTACCCCCACATCGCCGACACGCTGGATTTCGCGCTCATCGAGGTCGAACCCGGCAAGGCCGTGTTCCAGGGTACGCCGCAGCTCAAGCACTACAACCCGCTGGGCACGGTGCACGGCGGCTGGTACGCCACGATGCTGGATTCCGCCGTGGGCTGCGCCGTGCACACCATGATGCCCGCGGGCCGGGCCTACACCACGGCCGAACTGAGCATCAACATCGTGCGCGCCGCCTCGCACAAGACCGGGCCGCTGCGCGCCATAGGCACGGTGATCCACTGCGGCCGCCAGCTGGCCACCGCCGAGGGCCGCATCGTGGGCCCGGACGGCAAGCTGTATGCGCATGCGACCACGACCTGCCTGGTGTTTGAGGTGACTCAGAAATAGCACCAGCGAAGTGCGCGCCGGGCCAGGCCGGGCGGATTGAAAACAGGGCGCGATATCCGACGTGCCTTCAGTCACGGCCCGGTCTCAGGCAGGCAATGGCCGCGCATGACAGAAGAAGTGCGCAGACACCGTAAATCCATTCAGCCGGCGCGACCGGTAACAACAGGCCGGCAAGCACGGGGCCAATGCCCGCGCCCATGTCGCGCCAGACCGAGCGTGTGGCGAGGGCTTGTATGCGTCCGGGTCCCGGTGTACGAAGAGCCACAAGCGCCGGCAATAGCGGCAACAGCAAGGCACGCAAAATCACGATAACCAGTGCACACGTCCACAGCCAGCCGAAGCCAAAACCCACAAAGGCCGCGGAGGTCAGCACGGAAAGCGCCACCAGCAGAACCTCGATGCCGTATTTCTCGGCCATGCGGCCGCCGGCAGAACCCAGGAGAATTTCCGCCAGGTAGCGCACCGACAGCAGCAGGCCTGCCACGATGACCGGATTGCCCGGCAAGAGGTCACGGCCCAGATAAGACAAACCGATGATGAACAGGCCGTCCAGCACCAGGCCTTCAATGAACGACCAGGTATCGAGGCTGCCCGGGAACCTGGCCCTTTTTGTTGCCGGCGGCTCGCCATGGGGGATGGTCGGGAGCTGCCGCGTGACCAGCAGCCCGGCCACCGCGACAGCCGCGAACACAAAAAATATGACTCTTGGGCCAAACCAGAGCGCACACGCACCGCCCAAAGGCAATGCAAGCATGGGCCCCAAGGCCGTAAACGCACGGGATCGCCCCGCCCGGCGCGCGGCACCCGCCGGTTCGGCGGTGGCCAAGGCCTGTGTGGCCAGGTTCAGCGCGGCAAAAGCCAGGCCCCACAGAAGCCGCAAGAGCAGCAAAGCGACAAATCCCGTGAATGTGGCGTAACCCAGCGCGCATACCGCGGCCGCCATCACCGCCAGGGAGCAGGTGAGCCTCTCGCCCTTACGGGCATAAAACTTCGCCACCATCCCGTAACCGGCAATGCGCACGAGGCGGTTCGCGGCCAGGAGAATGCCCGCTTCGGGCAAGGTGACGCCAAACGCGGGCGCGAACATCGGCAAGAGCAGGTAGAGCACCGTGTCTCCCGGAAGTGACAGCCCGAGCGCCATGGCGGCATGGCGTGAGTTGCGGTCCGGGTCAGAGGCAATGGGCTGTTTCATGGACCGCATGGTGCGCGACGCCACCGCTCCCGACAAACGATATTCGTGCGCAATACGTGTGAGAAAATGACACGCATGTCGCCCCGCTTACCTCCGTTGAATGCGGTCCGTGCTTTCGCGGCGGCGGCGCGGCATCTGAGCTTCACCCGTGCGGCCCTTGAATTGCACGTCACGCACGGCGCCATCAGTCGCCAGATCAAGACGCTGGAAGCTTTTCTGGGCGTGGACCTGTTCGAACGAAAAACCCGGCAAGTCCACCTCACGGCGGCCGGCCATCAGTTCCATGCGCAGGCCGGACCCGCGCTCGATCAAATTGGCGAAGCGGCCCAATCGCTCAGGGCGCGGGCACCATCGCGCGCAGTGAGGGTCAACGTCAGGCCTACTTTCGCCGTGCGCTGGCTGATTCCGAGGCTGCCGGGGTTCGTGGCAAAGCACCCGGACATCGAACTGCAGATGATGACCAGCACGCTGGCGCCGGATCAGGCGCCTGAGGCATTCGATCTTGCCATCCGGCGGAGCACCAAGGGATGGCCGCAGGCGATGCCGATTCGCCCATTCCTGGAGGACGAGGTCCTTGTCGTTGGATCTCCCGCATTGTTCGCCCATCGTCCCGTCACCGATCCGCAATCTTTGGCGTCCCATGTCTTGCTGCTGTCGAAATCGCGCGGCAACGATTGGAGCAACTGGAAAAAGCACGTGAATGCGCCTGGGCTGGAACCCGCCAGCTGCCTGCAGTTCGAGCACCTGCATTTTGTCCTTCAGGCAGCCGTCGACGGGCTGGGTTTCGCGCTGGCGCCGACCACCTTGATCGCCCATGACATCGCTTCGGGACGGTTGACCTGCCCTTTGCCCGAGTTGCGGATGGCGCTGAGCCGCCACTACTTTGGCCTCGCACCGGGTGCAACACCCGAGACGGAATGCTTTGTGCAATGGCTCATGGAAGAGATGAAAACCGCACGATAGGCCCAGCAAGCCCGCCGCTTGTTCCCTGCGTCTTTGACCTCAGGCTGCGAGCCACGACGTTCCAATGGCGCAGATCCGCGGGCTGCTGGAGATCGAACTGAGGCAAATGCCGGGGGAAACGGAGGTCCCAGCCTGCTCCAACCCAAGAACAACATCATTCTTCAGGTATGCCGCTTCCCAATTCACAACCCGGATCCCAACAACACCCCATGAATACACCTGCATTGAGCGCCGCCATTTACATTCGCCACCCCGCCCTTGCCGATGAGCGCGCATTTCTTTCCACGGTACGCGCCAGCCGCAGGCTTCATCATCCATGGACGGCTCCGCCCGACACACCGATCCTGTTTCGCGCCTACATCGAACGCATGGGCTTGCCGGCCAACTGCGCTTTCCTCATCTGCCGCCGCGACACCCACGCTTTGGTGGGTGTCATCAACATCACGAATGTCGTGCTGGGCCTGTTTCGCAGCGGCTACCTCGGCTACTACGCCTTCGCGGGGCATGAGCGCCAAGGCCTCATGCGCCAGGGGCTGCGGGCCGTCGTGGGCCACGCGTTCAAGTCACTCAAGCTCCACCGCCTGGAAGCGAATATCCAGCCGGCGAACACGGCCTCCATTGCCCTGGTCGCCTCCTGCGGGTTCACGCAAGAAGGGTACTCACCGCGCTACATGAAGATAGGCGGCCGCTGGCGAGACCACGAGCGCTGGGCCATCCTGGCCTCATAGGCGCTCTGGCATCCGCCGAAAAATAAAAGCCCAAAGCGTACCAGCGCATCGATGAGGAACTAGGCAACCCCCAACGCGTTGACCGGAATCTTGAGATAGCTGACACCGTTTTCCTCAGGCGGCGGCAAGCCGCCCGCGCGGATATTGACCTGGATGGAGGGAAGAATCAGCGTGGGCACGCCGAGCGTGGCATCCCTTGCCGCGCGCATGGCCGCAAAAGCATCCTCAGAAATACCGTCACGCACGTGGATGTTGGCCTTGCGCTGCTCACCCACGGTGCTTTCCCATTGCGGCATGCGCTCGCCGGGCGGGTAGTCGTGGCAGACAAAAATCCGGGTTTGCGCCGGCAACTGCAGCAGCTTGTGGATGGAGCGGTACAACTGGCGGGCATCGCCACCCGGGAAGTCCGCGCGTGCTGTTCCCACGTCGGGCATGAAAAGCGTGTCACCCACAAACACCGCGTCACCCGCCAGGTAGGCCATGTCCGCGGGCGTGTGCCCGGGCACGTGCAGCGCGCTCATCTCCACCTCGCCTATCGCGAATGTCTCGCCGTCCTTGAACAGGTGGTCGAACTGGCTGCCGTCCGGTGCGAATAGAGGCTCCAGGTTGAAGATTTTCTTGAACGTGGACTGCACGGCGCGTATGTGTTCGCCAATGGCAATCTTGCCGCCGGTGTGCGCCTTCAGGTAATGGGCTGCCGACAGATGGTCGGCGTGTGCATGGGTTTCCAGAATCCACTCAACGTGAAGGCCTTGTTGCTCCACATAGGCCAACACATGGTCAGCCAGCTCCGTGCTGGTGCGCCCCGACTTGAAGTCATAACCAAGCACCGGGTCGATGATGGCCGCCTGCCCCGCGCCGCGATCCGCCACGACATAGGTGACAGTCCCGGTCACGGTATCAAAAAAAGCCTGGGGATTGAGCGGGGTTTGCATGGACCGGGTTCTTTCATTCAAGGCGCGCACCCCTACATTATATGTTTTTATATAATATTGAACACATCCCTGCGCATGGCCATGAAATCATCCTCTCCAGTTTTAGACACCGGGCAACTTCGCAACGCTGCCGCGCAAGCCGTGGGCGCGCTGAAGGCGCTGGCCAATGAAGACCGGCTGCTGCTGCTCTGCCAGCTCTCGCAGGGCGCGCGCTGCGTGAGCGAGCTGGAGCAGGACCTGGGCATACGCCAGCCCACCCTGTCCCAGCAGCTCAGTGTGCTGCGCAATGAAGGCATGATCACTCCGCGCCGTGAAGGCAAGAACATCTACTACAGCGTGGCCGACACCGGGACGTTGGAAATCCTGGCGCTGCTCTACCGGCTCTACTGTCCCCAAGGAGGCAAGCCATGACTCTGGACTGGAACGCCTTCACACCCTGGCCCGCGCTGGCGGGCGGCCTGCTCATAGGCCTGGCCGCGGCAATGTTCGTGCTGCTCAACGGGCGCATCGCCGGCATCAGCGGAATTCTGGGCGGGCTGCTCAAACCGGTGCGCGGCGACGCCGGCTGGCGCGTGGCTTTTGTCGCCGGGCTCATAGGCGCGCCATGGGCCTACGCCGCGTTCTCGGCCTTGCCGCGTGTGCAGGTGGATGCCGGCTATGGCGTGCTCGTCGCCGCCGGATTGCTGGTGGGCATAGGCACACGCTACGGCGCGGGTTGCACCAGCGGCCATGGCGTGTGCGGGCTTTCAAGGCTGTCGCTGCGTTCGCTGGCGGCCACGGCGGCTTTCATGGCCGCCGGTTTTGCGGTGGTGTTCCTGGTGCGCCACCTGTTCAAGTTTTAGGAGAAAGACCATGCTGATGCTCTTTTCCCTGCTGGCCGGCCTGGTGTTTGGCCTGGGCCTGATCGTCTCGGGTATGGCCAATCCGGCCAAGGTGCTGGGCTTCCTGGACCTTGCCGGCCCCTGGGACCCCTCGCTGGCCTTTGTCATGGCCGGCGCCGTCGCCGTGGGTTTCTTCGCCTTCCTTCTGGCCAAAAAAAGGCGCCTGTCGCTGCTGGGTGCCGAGATGAAGCTGCCGGCCGCGGGCCGCATCGACCGCAGGCTGGTGGCCGGCAGCCTGCTGTTCGGCGCGGGCTGGGGGCTGGCCGGATTCTGCCCAGGCCCGGGCCTCGTGGCCCTGGGCATGGGCGAACCCAAAGCCGCGGTGTTTGTACTGGCCATGCTGGCCGGCATGGCGATCTTCGAGCTGATCGAAAGGCGACGGCCGTAGCCCGCGGTGTGCAGCTACACCGCCTGGGCCAGGCACCCGATTGACTGTCCGCATGCGGACAATTGAGCCTCTTTTTTTTGGCTCGACCCCTTATTCAAGCGAAATAGGTGGGGACCCCTGTCATATCTGGCAGGGTAAAGCTTGATTCAAGCTTGCACGGCGCATAGACTGCGCGAACATCAAAAAAAGAAGTGATGCAATGACGACCTCCATGAACCACCACGCACCGGCCGCCTTTCAAGCTCTGCGCCAGCCCCTGGATGCTCCGGGGGCCATTTTTCCCAACGGGGGATACCCCTTTGTGTCACCCCAGCAGGAAAATTTCATCGAGGAAATCACGCTGTCCCATCTGGACACCGCATCAAAACTGGAAAAAGTGCAGGGCCTTCGCGACCACATCAAGCTGCCGTCCGGATGCCGCAACGAGCAGTTCTTTGAACAAGAAAAAAAAGAGACGAATTGGGTTTGGTGTTTGCGTTCGAGGTCCGTCGGGCCGTAATCGGCACCTTAAGACTGGTTCCCATGCACAAGGGACTGACCTCACTTGAAAAGCTGCTGGCGCAGAGACAATTGATCGACCCGGCAACCTGCCAAAGCAGCTGGGAAATCGGGCGCCTTGTATTAAATCCCGACTACAGGGGTGGCCCCGATCTCGTGAAGAAATGCGTATTTCTAGGCGTTTCGTATTTCGCCCAGCATACCGATGGGCAATACCTCTTTGCCTCTTGCTCGCCCGTGCTGAGCCGCCTGTACAGGCGTTTCGGGCTTTCCACCATCGTCAACAATTTGCGGGTGGATGGAACGGACGGATCGTATGTTCTGATGCGTGGACGGGTCTCGGATGTTCTGAAAGCATCGGCATGCTGATACTCAAGCTCCGGGGGCTGCTGTTATAAGGAACGGCGCTCTTTCGCATGGCACCGAAAAAACCGGCACCTGGCTCAAAGGGCTTTGTGCACCTGGGGAGTTGGAAAAAACATGGGTTGGTTCAAAAAGCTCTTTGGCTACTACGAGGCCTACCATGCGCACGGCAGGCCGCTGCTCAAATACATCGGCATCATCGGTGCGCTGACCTATGTGGTGTTTTACCTGATACGGTTCACGAAACCGAATCCCCGCCCTTACGACGATCTTGCAATCCGGCTGCCGGTTGTTGTCCTGTTTACCGTGCTGGCCTTGAGAAGCCATTGGCCCGAAAAATTTAAAAAATACTACTTTGCCTACTCTTACTGGGCACTGATTTTTTGCCTGCCGTTTGCCAATGTATTTCTGTCGCTGATGCGGCACGGAGGCATCCCGTCAATCTCCAATTGTTTTATCGCGCTGAGTTTCCTGGTCATGCTGACCGACTGGCGCAATACGATTGTCATGCTCTTGATCGGGGGAGGCGCGGCAACGCTGCTTTACACCGCCATCACGCCTCATCCGGCGGTGCCCATGGACATGGTGGCTCAACTTCCCGCGTACCTGCTGATTCTCATAGGCGGCGCGGCATTCAAGCTCTCGGAAAGGCAGATCGATGCCGAAAAGCTGCGTATTGCGAACTCTCTTGCCGGCTCGATTGCCCACGAAATGCGCAATCCACTGGGACAAGCCAGGATGAGCCTGGAAAGCATCGGGGAGATGCTGCCTGCCGCGGACACAGCCATCCCCGCCGAGCACGTTTCCCGTATGCGCCAGTACGTCGACATGGGTGAAATTGCGGTGCACAGGGGCCACCAGGTGATTGACCTGATTCTTGGGTCGCTCAAGTCCAGCGCGGTGGACCGCAGCAAGTTTGAATACCTATCCGCCGCGAAGGCGACGCAAAAAGCGGTGGACGAATACAGTTTTATTGAGCGAAACGTCCGCGATGATTCTGGCAATCTGCGCGACAGAGTCACGGTGCGTGTCGTCAAGGATTTCGTTTTTTATGGCGATGAGACTCCCTACGTTTTTGTGCTCTTTAATCTGATCAAAAACGCGCTTTATTACCTCGAGCAAAGGCCGGACGGAATCATTGTGCTGACGGTGGCCGATCACAAGGTGATCGTCAGGGACACGGGGCCCGGTATCTCCAAGGAGGTTCTGGCTCACCTGTTCGAGTCCTTCATGACTTCGGGAAAAGCCGGAGGGACGGGCCTTGGGCTCTCTTATTGCAAACGGACCATGCAAAGCTTTGGGGGTGACATCCATTGCGAGTCCGTGCAGGGCGAATTCACACAATTCACGCTCAGCTTCCCAATGGCGCCGCAAGCCGGGATAAGCAAGGCGCCCGAAACCCTGCAGGCGCCCACGCCGCCCGCCGCCAAACCTGTCATCCCCAGCGATGTGCTGGAAGGCCGAACCGTGATACTGGCCGAAGACGACGAACTGAACCGTTTGATGGTCGGCGACTGCCTGAAAAGCTGGGGCTTGACAGTGCTGGAGGCCGAAGGAGGACGCCAGGTTCTGGCCCACTTGGACAACACCCCGGGCGTCGACCTGATCTTGATGGACATGAATATGCCCGGCTTGAATGGCGTGCAAACGACACAAGCAATCCGTTCGAGGGACTGGGAACATCAGGGCATTTTTATCCTTGCGCTCAGCGGAAACTCCAATGAGCTTGATGTCAAAACCGCCCTCGGCGCGGGCATGAACGGCTACGTCCTGAAAAATGGCGACATGAAGTTGCTGCAGGGGAAAATGCTGGAGGCGCTGGCCGCAGCACAGTAGCCGGCGAAATATTCGGCACGGTGAAGCCTCTTACAGCAGGATGCCCGAGGCATACGTCGCCGTAGCCCTTGCACAGGGAGCAGCCTGCAAGGGAATCCAGGATTGGCGACAATGGGCGAACCACGACTCACCAGGCCATCGTCTTATGCGACTCCTACACACCATGCTGCGCGTTGGCAATCTCCAGCGCTCCATTGATTTTTACACCCAGGTGCTCGGCATGAAGCTGCTGCGCACCTCGGAAAACCCCGAGTACAAATACAGCCTGGCTTTTGTCGGCTATGGCAACAACCCCGAGCATGCCGAGATCGAGCTGACCTACAACTGGGGCACCGACAGCTACGACATGGGCACGGCCTTCGGCCATATCGCGCTGGGCGTGCCGGATGCCTATGCGGCCTGCGAAAAAATCAAGGCCGCGGGCGGCAATGTCACGCGCGAGGCCGGCCCTGTGAAGGGCGGCACTACCGTGATTGCCTTCGTGACGGACCCGGACGGCTACAAGATCGAATTGATCCAGCGCACTGAATACGCAACCGGCGCAGGCCTGCGTTAGGCCTTACTCACGCTGCAAACGGCAAGCCTGCTGCGCCAGCGCCGTCACCTGCGCCCAGTCGCCGCGTGCCAGCACATCGGCCGGCGTGAGCCAGGAGCCGCCCACGCAAACCACATTGGGCAGGCTTAAAAATTCCGCGGCATTGGCCGTGGAGACGCCGCCCGTGGGGCAAAAGCGCACGTCGCCGAAGGGGCCGCTCCAGGCCTTGAGCATGGCCGGGCCGCCCGCCTGCATGGCCGGGAAAAACTTCAACTCGGTCAGGCCGTCTTCCTGGGCCATCATGATTTCGCTGCCGGTGGCCACGCCGGGTAGCAGGGGCAGGCCGGCATCGCGGCAGGCCTGGCCCACGGCATGGGTGTAACCCGGGCTCACGGCAAAACGCGCGCCGGCCATGGCGCAGGCCTGGGCGTCGGCGGCGCTGCGCACCGTGCCCGCGCCGGTGACGGCCTCGGGCACGTCGCGCGCGATGGCTTCGATGCAGGCCAGGGCCTGCGGCGTGCGCAGCGTGACTTCCAGCATGCGTATGCCGCCAGCCACCAGCGCGCGCGCCAGCAACACCGCCTGTTTCACGTCGGTCAACACGATGACGGGTATCACCGGCGCATCCTGCATCACCTGCAGGGCGGTCAGCTTGTCGCCGGGTTTGATGTTCACATCCACGATAAAGCTCCTTCTTCGGCCGTCAGCGCATGGCGGCGCATGCCGGTAAACAATTCACGGCCCATGCCGACGGCATTGCCTGCGCGCAATTCGGCGGGCATGGTGTCCACGGGCCTGGCGGCCCATTCCGCCTCCGCCACCAAAACCTTGAGTTCGCCGGTGACGGCGTCGACACGGATCAGGTCGCCGTCGCGTACCTTGGCCAGCGGGCCGCCGGCGGCCGCTTCTGGCGACACGTGGATGGCCGCCGGCACCTTGCCGGAGGCGCCGCTCATACGGCCGTCGGTGACCAGCGCGACCTTGAAGCCCTTGCCCTGCAGCACGGCCAGCGGCGGCGTGAGCTTGTGCAGCTCGGGCATGCCGTTGGCCTGCGGGCCCTGCCAGCGCACCACGCAGACCACGTCGCGGTTGAGTTCACCGGCGTTAAAAGCCAGGTGCAGGGCTTCCTGCGAATCAAATACCCGGGCGGGCGCCTCGATCACATGGCGGTCGTCGGGCACAGCCGAGACTTTGATCACACTGCGGCCCAGGTTGCCCTGCAGCAGCTTGAGGCCGCCGGTGGCGCTAAAGGGTTTGGCGGGAGAACGCACGATGGTCTCGTCCTTGGAGGCTCCCACCTCGTGCCAGGCCAGGGCCGCGCCGGCCAGGGCCGGCTCGCGCGTGTATTCGCGGATGCCGCCCGCGCGCACCGTGAGCACGTCTTCATGCATGAAGCCGGCGTCCAGCAGCTCGCGAATGATCAGCCCCGGGCCGCCCGCGGCCTGGAACTGGTTCACGTCGGCGCTGCCGTTGGGGTAGACATGGGCCAGGGTGGGCACCACGTCGGAGAGGTCGGAAAAATCATTCCAGTCGATCACGATGCCGGCCGAATGCGCCACCGCCACCCAATGGATCAAATGGTTGGTGGAGCCGCCTGTGGCCAGCAGCGCGACCATGGCGTTGACGATGGCCTTCTCGTCAACGATCAGGCCTATGGGTGCAAAACGTTTGGCCTTGGTGATGCCCAGCACGGTGCGTGCCGCTTCGCGCGTGAGTTCCTCGCGCAAGGCATTCCCGGGATTCACAAAGGCGGTGCCGGGCACATGCAGGCCCATGGCTTCGAGCAGCAGCTGGTTGCTGTTGGCCGTGCCGTAGAAGGTGCAGGTGCCGGGGCTGTGGTAGGACTTGAACTCGGAATCCAGCAAGGCGTCACGGCCAACCAGGCCCTGCGCGGCCTGCTCACGCACATGGGCTTTTTCCTTGTTGGGGATGCCGGAGGTCATGGGCCCGGCCGGCACAAAGACCGTGGGCAGGTGGCCGAACTGCAGCGCGCCTATCAAGAGGCCGGGAACAATCTTGTCGCACACGCCCAGCATCAGCGCCGCGTCGAACATGTCGTGCGAGAGCGCTATCGCCGTCCCCATGGCGATCACGTCGCGGCTGAAGAGGCTGAGTTCCATGCCGCTGGTGCCTTGGGTCACGCCGTCGCACATGGCGGGTACGCCGCCGGCCACCTGGGCCGTGGCGCCCAGCTTGCGGGCTTCGTCCTTGATGAAGGCCGGGTAGGCCTGCAAAGGCGTGTGCGCCGACAACATGTCGTTGTAGGCGGTGACGATGCCGATGTTGGGTGCGCGCTGCGTCACCACCTTGAAGCGGTCGTCCAGTGGCATGCCAGCGAAGGCATGGGCCACGTTGGCACAACCCATGCGTTCCATGCCGGGGTCGCGCGTGGAAGCCGCATGCAATTGCGCGAGGTAGGCCTCGCGCGTGGGGCGGCTGCGCGCGGTGATGCGGGCCGTGATGTCTGAGACTTTGGGATGAAGGACCATGGTGGGGGCTTTATGAAGTTTGGGTGGCGGGGCACCGGGTCGCCGTAACTTTATTACTGACTCTATGGTAACGGGTTACCGGCCATTTCACGCCAATGTGGTTACGGTACGGTTACCAAACACTCTGCCCGCGAGGCGGTGCGCCGGGCGTCAGCCCCGCGCCTTTGCGCTTGTCAGCGGCCCGCTACGCCGAAGAGCACCTGACAGCTTATTGCAGCGAAATCTCGACGCGGCGCGCCTCGGCGTCGTTCCCGCCGGCCAGCTGTTCGGGTTTCTTGAGCTCGATTTGCCGCTCGGGAACGCCCGCGGCCTTGAGCGCGTCACGCACGGCCAGGGCACGCTGCCTGGCCAGGGCCGCGTTTTTGACGGCGTCGCCCGTGGCGTCATGAAAGCCCGAGATGACCAGCGTGCGGCCGCCCTTGGCCGCCTTGACCAGGTCGGTCATGGCATCCACCGCGCCGGCGGCGAGCTCGGCCTGGCCGGAAGCGAAATAAAAGCGCACCACGCCCTGCTCGACTTTCACGCTGGCGGCATCGGCCGCGGCCTGCGAAGCCTGTATCGCCTGGCTGACATCGGGAAGGATTGCGGCTGGCGGCGGTGCGGAAGCGACCGGTGCCGGAGCTTGCGCGGCGGCCGCAAGGGCGGGAACTGCGGGCGGTCCGGCGGGCTCGCCGCGATGCAGCCGATACAGGCTGATGCCTATGACCAAGGTGGTGACAAAAACAATCAGGCCCAGAACGAGCGCCAACACCAGGCCCTGCTGGCCTTCATCGTCCTGAGAAAACATTGCCCGACTCCCGTCACAAAAACTCGGCCCATTGTAAAGTGCGGCTGTGGAAAATTCAGCCAAGCAAACAGCCGCAATGGGCCTTTCCGTTTCCCGCAACCCCGACCACATGCTGGAGACCGTCCTGCGCGAATGGGGCGGCAAGGACGACCTCTGGATATTTGCCTATGCCTCGCTGATCTGGCGGCCGGAGTTCGAGCATGCGGAAGAGCGCTTCGCCACCATCCACGGCTACCACCGCGCGCTCAAGATGTGGAGCCGCGTGAACCGCGGCACACCGGAATGCCCGGGCCTGGTTTTCGGCCTGCTGCACGGCGGCAGCTGCAAGGGCATGGCTTTTCGCATCCCGCGGGCGCAGGTGGAAGGCGCCCTGCCCGCCCTGTGGAAGCGCGAGATGCCCAACGGCGTGTACGACCCCAAGTGGCTGCGCTGCCAGACCGCTGGGGGCGACCTGCGGGCGCTGGCCTTCACCTTGTCCAAGCGCAGCCCCAGCCACACCGGCGTGCTCAGCGAGGATGTTTACCGGCGAATTTTTTCAGACTCCTGCGGGCGCTACGGCACCACGCGGGAATACGCGCAGCTCACCTATGACAAGCTGAAGACCCTGGGTATCCACGACCATGCGCTGGGCAAGCTGCTGGCGCTGGTCAACACCTGAGCGGCCGCGGCCCGAACTTGCCATCGCGGGCCATGCGGCCTACAGTGGGCTTTTTTCTCACTATCCCACCAACCAACCTGTCAGGAGACAGCTTCATGAACCAGCTTCTCGCGCCGCTTGCCGCGGCCCTTGTGCTCAGCGCCTGCGCATCGACCATGAGCGGCCCGCGCGCCGTGGCCCAGCTGCAAAGCACCACCGGCAATACCGCCGCCGGCACCGTGAACTTCAGCCAGAGCGGCGACAAGGTGCTGGTCTCGGGCGAGATCCGCGGCCTCAAGCCCAATGCCGAGCACGGCTTTCATGTGCATGAAAAAGGTGATTGCTCCAGCGGCGACGGCATGAGCGCCGGCGGCCACTTCAACCCAAGCGGCCAGCCGCACGGCAGCCACTCGGACATGGCCCACCATGCCGGCGACCTGCCCAGCCTCAAGGCCGATGCCAGTGGCGTCGCAAAGTTCAGCTTTGAATCCAAGACCATTGCCATCGGCAGCGGTATGAACAACATCGTGGGCAAGGGCCTGATCGTGCACCGCGACCCGGACGACTTCAAGACCCAGCCCACCGGCAATTCCGGCCCGCGGCTGGCCTGCGCCGTCATTGCGCTGAGCTAAAAGCGCTGGGCCAGCAAGGCTTCGGCGCGCTGCAGGTCCTGCAGCGTGTCGATGTCGGTGACCGTGCCCTCATCGGCAACCTCGAGAAAGCCGACGGCATTGAGCGCGGCTTGTGCCTGGACCACCGGGGACGCACCCCGGCTCCCCGTCAACGCCAGCAAGGCATCACGGCAGGCGGCCGAAAACCCGACCGGATGGCCGCGCGCGCCCTTGAACATGGGCACCACCACCGCATGCCGAGCCAGCGCATCGGCCACCGCCAGCAGCGTGGCGGCCTGCACCAGCGGCAAATCACCCGGCAACACCAGCCAGCCCGAGGCTTCAGGTGCGGCCCGCACGGCGGCCGCGATGCTGTCGCCCATGCCGGGGTGGCCCGCGTCTTCAAGGTGCCAGGGCAGGCCGCTGGCGGCCACGGCCCCCAGCGTGCGCGCCAGCACCGGCTTGCCGGCCAGCAAGGCCTGCAGCTTGTGCGTGCCGCCGCCGGAGGCGGCAAAGCGCTCGCCCCGGCCCGAGGCCAGCACCAGCACCGTGGGCACGCCCTTTTCCATCACGCCAGTTTAAAAGGCAGCTCGCGTGGCGCCGGCTTGCCCGTGAGCTTGGCGATGGCATTGGCAAAAGCCGGAGCCAGCGGCGGCAGGCCGGGCTCGCCCAGGCCGGTGGGCGCATCGGCGCTGGGCACGATGAACACCGCCACCGTGGGCATGTCGGTGATGCGCGGCACCGGGAAGTCGCCAAAGTTGCTTTGCTCCACCACGCCGTCTTTCAGCGTGATGGCAGCGCCCGGCAGGCACATCGAAAGCCCCATGAGCGCCGCGCCCTGGATCTGCGCCTCCACGCTGGTCGGGTTGATCGCCAGGTTGCAGTGCACACCCGCGGTGATGGCGTGCAGCACCGGCGTGTTGTCCTTGACCGAGGCTTCGACCACATAGGCCACCACGGTGTTGAAGGACTCATGCACCGCCACGCCCCAGGCACGGCCGGCGGCCAGCGTGCGCTTGCCGTAGCCGGACTTGTCGACCGCCAGCTGCAGCGCAGCCGTGTGGCGCGGGTGCTTGCTGCCGAATTGCTTGAGGCGGTAAGCCACCGGGTCCTGCCCGCTGCCGCGCGCGACCTCGTCAATCAAGGTTTCCATCACGTAGGCGGTGTGCGTAGAGCCCACGCTGCGCCACCACAGCACCGGCACATTGAGCTTGGGGTGGTGCACCGACAGGCGCATCGGGATCTCGTAAGGCTCTTTCATGCCTTCGACCATGGTGCCGTCCACGCCGTCCTTGACCATGAAGGCTTCAAACGGCGAGCCGGCGAGAATGGACTGGCCGACGATGACGTGGTCCCAGCCCAGGATTTCGCCCTTTTCGTCAAAGCCGATTTCGGCGCGGTGCACATGCATGGGACGGTAGTAGCCGCCCTTGATGTCGTCCTCGCGGCTCCACAGCGTGCGCACCGCAGCCGTCAGGCCGGCGCTGCGCGCAGCTTTTGCGACGTTGCAGGCTTCGACCACGTAGTCGCTGGTCGGAATCGCGCGGCGGCCGAAACCGCCGCCGGCCATCTGCACATTCATCTTGACGTTTTGTGGCGCCACGCCGAGGGCCTTGGAAGCCGCCAAGGTGTCCAGGCCCGGCATCTGCGTGCCCAGCCAGAGCTCGGCCTTGGCGTCCGCGCCCTGGCCGCTCAGTTGCACCGTGCAATTGAGGGGTTCCATGGGCGCATGGGCCAGGTAGGGGAAGGCAAACTCGGCGCTGATCTTTTTGGGTGCCGTTGCCAGCTTGCTGATGTCGCCGTTGTACTTGAGCGCACCGGTTTTCTGCGCCAGTGAGCGGTAGCTCGCGAGCTGCTGGGCGCTGTCGACTTTCTCGACGCCGCTGCTGTCCCACTCGACCTTGAGCGCATCGCGGCCCTGCTTGGCGGCCCAATAGCCCTCAGCCACCACCGCAACGCCTTCGCCGCCGCGATCCAGCGGCATGCGCAGCACTGCCTTCACGCCGGGAACGGCCTTGGCCGCCGCGTCATCCAGCGTTTTGACCTTGCCGGCAAACACCGGCGGGTGCGCCACCACCGCCGTCAGCATGCCGGGCAGGCGCACGTCGATGCCATAGCTCTGGCCGCCGCTGGATTTGGCGCGCGCGTCCAGCCGGCCCGTGGGCTTGCCGATGATGCGGAACTGTTTCGGGTCTTTCAGCGTGACCGCCTCGGGCACCGGCTGCTTCATGGCGGCTTCGGCGAGTTCGCCATAGCTCAGGCGCTTGCCGCCGGGGCCAATCACCACACCCTGCTGGGTGCGCAGGCTGCCGGCGTCCACGCCCCATTGCGCGGCGGCAGCCGACACCAGCATGGCGCGGGTGCGCGCGCCGAGTTCGCGGTACTGCGTGTAGGAATTCTTGATCGAGCCCGAACCGCCCGTGAGGTGCATGCCGAAGGCCGGGTCCACATAGGCCGGGTCGGCATTGCCGTGCTGGCTTTTGACCAGGGCCCAGTCGGCGTCCAGCTCCTCGGCCAGGATCATGGGCAGGCCGGTCTGCACGCCCTGGCCGAAGTCGAGCCGGTTGATGGTGACGGTCACCGTGCCGTCCTTGTCGATGCGCACAAAGGCCGAGGGCTGCTGGGTCGGCTTGAGGCTGGACGCGGCGGGCGCGCCGGCCGTCGCCATGGTCTGCGCCTGCGAGAGCAGGGGAAAGGCCCCCAGCGCAAAACCGCCGGCGGTCGTGACCTTGAGGAAGCTGCGGCGCTGCAGGGCGGCGTCGGCGATGCTTTGCGCGGCGTCCTGCGCCTTGTGCATCAGGGCCTGCAGGCCTTTGGGCAACTGGCTGGCGATATCGAGGGTGTCTGTGGAATTGGAATACATGGTGTTCTCCTTCAAGCCAGGGTTTGGGCGGCGTCTTTGATGGCGGCGCGTATGCGCACATAGGTGCCGCAGCGGCAGATGTTGCCGGCCATGGCGCCGTCGATGTCGGCATCGCTGGGTTTTGCGTTGGCCTTGAGCAAGGCGGTGGCGCTCATCACCTGGCCGCTCTGGCAATAGCCGCACTGCGCCACGTCATGCTTGACCCAGGCGTCCTGCACCGCCTTGCCGACGCGGTCGCTGGCCACGGCCTCAATGGTGGTGATTTTCTGGCCGGCGGCGGCCGAGATGGGCGTGATGCACGAGCGTATGGGCGCGCCGTTGAGGTGCACGGTGCAGGCGCCACACAGCGCCGCGCCGCAGCCGAACTTGGTGCCGGTCATGCCCAGCGTGTCGCGCAGGGCCCAGAGTATGGGCGTGGACTCATCGGTGTTGACGGCGGTGTCCTTGCCGTTGATGTTGAGGGTGGGCATCGTGGAACTCCTTGAGGTTGTTGTTGGGGGGAAAGAAGCAGGAAAAACGGTCAGCGGAGAAGTGAGAAAACTACTTGTCGAATATATATTCGCTTAAAAAAGGGTTTTTATCAAAATAACTTGGCCTACTGATATCAGGGGGTATTGCCTTTTCGGGGCGGGTTCAGGCGATTCGGGCGATCAAGCCTTGATGGCGTCCCAGCACAGGCTGAAGGCCGCCTGGTGCACGGCCTCATCGTCGGGCAGCACCTGGGTGCGTATCAGGTTGGCGGTTTCCCGCACCGAACCCACGACGCTGGCCGTCAGCAAGGGCAGCGGTACGGGTTTAAAAATCTCCTGCTGCTGGCCCTCTTCCATCAGTGCCAGAAAGCTCGCCGCCAGGCGGGTCGACAGCTCGCGGTTGCCCTGCGTGAACCAGGGGGAGTTGTAGTACTGCTCCTGGAACACCACCTCGGCGTAGCGCTCCAGCCGGTGCCGCAGCAGGTTGCCCCAGATGCGGCGCACCCGGCTGCGCAAGGGGGTGCCGGGGACCACGCCGTCCATCAGGCGCAGCATGGTCGCGGTCTTGGCCTCTTCATAGAGCTGGCTGATCAGCTCATCCTTGGACGGGTAGTAAACATACAGCGTGCTGGTGGCGATGCCGGCCGTGCGGGCGATGTCGGCCATGGTCAGGCCGCTCAGGCCGGTCTGGGCCACCAGGTTGAAGGTGGCCTCGGCGATCGCGCGCTGCTTTTCGTCGTCTTTGGGCTTCATGGGGAAGCTGGGAATATAAGCGAATATTAATTCGGCAGCAAGCGCGCCCTTGGAAACGCGCCTGGCAAGGACCGGCGGCAGGCAGGGACATGGCGCCAGCGGGCACAATCAAGGGCATGAGCCAGCCCACCACCTCCATTGCCGACCTGCGCAAAAGCTATGAACGCGCCGAACTCAACGAAGACGCCTCGCAGGCGGACCCGCTCAAACAATTCGAGCAATGGCTGCAGGAAGCCATCGCCGCCGAGGTACCCGAGCCCAATGCCATGACGCTGGCCACCGTGGCCAGCAACCTGCGCCCCTCCACCCGCATCGTGCTGATCAAGGGCTATGACGAGCGCGGCATCACCTGGTTCACCAACTACGACAGCCGCAAGGGCCAGGAACTGGCCGGCAACCCCTACGCCGCGCTGCAGTTCCACTGGGTGGAGCTTGAGCGCGTGGTGCGCATAGAGGGCGTGGTCGAAAAAGTCTCCGCCGAGGAAAGCGACGCCTACTTCAACACCCGGCCGCTGGATTCACGCATAGGCGCCTGGGCCAGCCCGCAAAGCGAAGTGATTGCCGGGCGCGGCGTGCTGGTGGCCAACGCGGCCAAATACGGCGCGAAATTCTTGCTGCAACCCCCGCGCCCGCCGCACTGGGGCGGCTACCGCCTCAAGCCCGACAACTGGCAGTTCTGGCAGGGCCGCAAAAGCCGGCTGCATGACCGGCTGCGGTATACCTTGCAAGGTGATGGGGGGTGGTTGCGGGAGCGCCTGGCGCCTTAACAATGCCGCTGCGTGTCCGTGTCGAACGACCTGTTAGCCAGCATCGCGGGCCTCAACGGGAGGAGTTGATCGCGCATTCGCGAGGAGCTCTCGAGCTCTCGCCTCAAATTCCTTGAACTCACCCGGAGCGGCAAACCCGCGGTCAGGGATGTAGAGGCAGGCAACGCTCCGGTAGACGACGTAGAGGTACTCCTTTTCTCGGACGATTTCCTGAACGAGGGTCCAAGGTATACGCATCAACCCCATTCCGCCTTCGATCGAGATGCCGGCGGCGTCGAGGCGAACGATATCTGGTGAAGTATTGGATCCCCAAAGGCGCTCGACACCGCGCGCCCAGATTCGTCGGCCGGCGATGTTTACCAGAAAACTGAGCAGGAAAGCCATGCCGAAGATGCCGACGAACCATCGACCGTACGGAACGTGTCTGGCTTCGATAGCCCTCCACAAGGTGAATATCCCCAGTATGAACAACAGGGAATACGCCCCTCCCAGAACGGAGAGCGCCCACCTATGTGGCATGCGGCTCCATAGACTTCGCGTCAAGAACTGAGTGCCGGCGCTGAAGTCCGTCGCGCTATATTGAACTCGCCAAGTATCGGTCATGTGCTGGCTAACGTTTGACATGAGAGGCCCGACCCGGCTTGCCGGGGCGGGTCCTCTCGATGGAAGGGTTAGGCGTCGCTTTGCGTGCGCAGAAGGTGCCATGCATTCTGGAACTTCTCCATCTCCGCAAAGGGAACGTGTACGGCCATGTTGCTAAGCTTTCTTTGATCTCCGTCTCGCTTGGGTTTGGCATGCCAGTGTCGGAGCCAGTGCAGATATAGATGGTTGGCTGCATCGCGGGGAACGACGTAGTACGAGAGGTGCTCAAAGCCAAGCTCTCCGCCATGGGAATGCTTCAGTCCAACCCTGGTTTCTATGTTCACAAACACAACAAAGTCAGCGTCAAACTTTTCCAGTTCGAGATCGTTGTCGCCTTTGCACTGCGTGAAGTAGACGTGGTTCTTGAGGATTGGGGCGCCTGTCTTGACCTGCACCCAAAGCTTTCTTCGCGCATCGTTGGTTTCGACGATGAGATCGCTACCGGCAAAGTTGGATCGGAGACCGCCGGTGAAGTATGCAGGGATGCCATGCATCCAGCACTTGGCATAGACCGCAGCCTCACCAATCTTCCCGTGTGACTGCGACTTACGAAGATCAGGCATTTGCGACGCCTAACGTTCGAGCTGAGCCGCGCGCGAAGGCTGCCAAGGCTTGGCCGCCGTAGCGCGTCGGCTCGAGCGAGGGGTTATGCGTCACTCTTCGGCTGGCCCGAATCGGGTTCCGATGTAGGAGGTGCCGCCTCTGACATGGGAGGAAACCTAACGCGACCTGTAGTCTGAGTGATTGCGCGCCGACAGTCGCGCGCGTAGATGGGGTCGGGTTGCGCCAAGAGCGACTGGACCACGACAAACAGGTCGGGCGTGTGCACCAGGGCTGTTGATGATGTTGCCGCCGCACTGTGGCACTTCTCTGAGAACGGATCGGGTCGCTCTGATATCGGTTGGAGTCGAAATCCATTCCCGAAGAGAACAGGCTTTGCCGGAGTCGATACTGCCTCTCGCTGCAGATCCTCATGAATGTTCATAGAGAGCTGCCGCAGCTTGTCGATACTGACTGCCTTATTGTCCTTGCCTTCCGCTTCTCCAAGGAGGCGACCGTCGTCAGACTCGAACACCACATCAAACTCGGAGTCCGACTCCTTGTAGGGCGCGGCAGTGAACCCGAGCAGGCGGAGTGCTTCAATGATCGCGTTTTCGAGGGGCTTGCCCTTTTCGTACAGCAGGCCGCGATGCCGACCGGCGGCCGAAAGGCGATCCGCCGTGTCCTCCTTCTGACGCTGAGCTTCCTCGACACGCTGCTCTGCCGCAAGCAACTGAACTCGAAGTTCGGCCTCTGGGCCAAGTGTGTATGCGGGAGCCGCCGCCCACGACGGCTCAGGGGTCACCTCGGAACTTGAGCGAAGTGCCTTGTCAAGGGAAACGATTGCCGACACAAGCTGACCTGCGAACTGGCCGGCGGCAGGAGTCCAAGTCTGCTTTGCACCCTTCTCCTTCACAAAAGCCGCGTCATAGAAGTCAATGTCCGGTAGCAGAACAAGGGAGCCCGCCGACGCCTTGCTGCGGTACATCGCTCCGACGGGCTTTTCCCCTGTACGTGTGACCAAGCACGCCGGAATCTTCTCGGCGGTGAGAAGAACCTGATAGTGTGACCGCGACTCGAGCTCAGACCAGTAGGACGCCAAGACCTCGGCTCCTTTGTCAACAAGCTTCATGGAAGACCCGGTTGCCACGACCGGGGTCAAGGTCGCCGGGATGGCTTGGTAGTTAGTGTAGAGGGAAACGTGACGAGTCGTTTGGCGATTGCGGCCAGTTCCCGAGTAGGAGCGCTGCCCGGTGTCAACGAAGACCTCACGGAGTTGTGAGAGGTAGACGATCACGGTCTTCCCGGTCTCCACTGCCTGTTTGAGTTCGCGGCGCCAGTGCTCGCAACACTCTTTCAGGCTGAATGAAGTGCTGTCGTCAAGACTCGGCTTACCTTGGTAGTAGTCGGTGACGTAAGACAGAAAGTCACCAATCTCTGGCTTAAACAGAACGATGTCCCAGTCCAGAAGCGAGAGCTTCGATCGGAAGCTTGCGTACTGAGTGTCGCCTGAGGCAAGTTCAAGGCCGACGGTGACGATTCGCTTAGCGCTCATTGGGTGGACGGCGTCTCCTGTGACGCATAACTTTGATATATCCCGCAAAACTGCGAAATAACATGGCCTACAGTCAGATAACACCGCCGAGTTTTGCTGAAAAAATGTTTGAAAGCACTAGGCTTAACTCGATATTCTGTATAAATGAACAGGGATATTCAACTTGGCAAAGTCGCCGCACCTGCATTGCAGCTCACCCCCGTTGCTTGATCAGGTGCGTGAGCGCATTCGGTACATGCACTATAGCCTTCAAACCGAGAAAGCTTATTTGTATGGGTTCGCTTCTTCATACATTGGCACGGCCGAAGCGGCCAAATGCGGCATCCACACGACATGGGCACGAAGGAGATAGCTCGCGTGCGGCGGTCCTCAATCCTTTATGAGAAGTAAAAGACCTTTTGCCACATGTTGAGAACCGAGCACGGAAAGATGAGGTCAAGCGCGTTGAGGCTGCTGGGACTAGCCTCACTTATCCTGGCATTCCATAGAGTTCAGGCGTCACCTTGAAAATCCGACAAGCGGTGCGTATTTGCTTTCCGCTATCAGGTGTGATCAATTCAATTGCTCAATGCGCTGATGCTCCACTGCTTCCAGATGCTCTGGACTGACCAAGCCCGGTGCGATTTCCGCAAGCGGCACCAGTACAAACGCCCGCTGCATCATGCGCGGGTGCGGCACCGTGAGGCGGGCTGAGTCAATGCGGGCGCTGCCGTACAGCAGCAAGTCAAGATCCAGTGTGCGTGGTGCATTCGGGTACGGCCTTTCGCGGCCCGCAGCTTGCTCTATGTGTTGCAGGCTTTGCAGCAATGCGGGAGCGCTCAGGCCAGTTTCAACTTCCACCACCGCGTTGAGGTAGTCGCCGCCGAGCGGGGCGGAGTCAATCGCTGAAGGCTGATCGCCGCCTGACACGAGCGGCGCGGTTTTGTAGATGCTCGAGGCCTTCACCAATTGGGTCTGCGGCAACTGTGCAATCGCTTTGGCAGCCAGCCGCAAGGCGGCCGCCGCATCCCCCAGATTGGCGCCCAGCGCGATGTAGGCGCTGACGGTCGCCATGGCTCAGGACTGTGCGTCGCCGCCGGGGGCGCCACCATCGGCGGCCGCGGCCCCGGCACCGCCCGCGCGGGGCTTGCGGCGGCGGCGGCGCTTTTTGGCGGGAGGCATGTCGCCCTGCGCGTCTGTGCCCATGCGCTCTTCATCATCCGCGCCTTGGTCATCTGGATCGCGGTCTTCCTGGTTGCGCGGGGCGAGAGGGGCTGGGGCATCGGGGCGTTTCACGCGAACCCGCGGCGCCTGCGGCTTGCTTTGCAGCTCGCGGCGCGCTTCCTCGATCATGGCGTGGCGTTCGTCGTCGTAGGCGGTGCTGAATTTTTCCCACCACTCGGCCAGCTCCATGTCGATCTCGCCGGTCTGCGCGCGCAGGCGCAGGAAGTCGAAGCCGGCGCGGAAACGCGGCTGGTCCAGCAGCGAATAGGGGGCGCTGCCCGTGCGCTTTTCAAAACGCGGCTGCATGGTCCAGATCTCGCGCATGTCGGTGCCCAGCTTGCCGCGGCCCGAGACGTCGCCGATCTTGGCGTTGAAGGCATCGTCGATCGCATCCTGCAGCGCGGGCATGAGGTGTTCGCCGCGCTTTTTGCGCTGCTCCCAGCCCTCGCGCACGTCGGACCACAGCACGCAGGACAGCAGGAAGCTGGGCGCCACCGGCTTGCCTTCGCCGACGCGGCGGTCGGTGTCCTGCAAAGCGAGCTTCAGGAAGGGTTCGTCGGCGTTTTCGACCACCACGTCGAGCAGCGGGTAGATGCCGGTGCCCAGGCCCAGGAACTTGAGCTGCGCGATGCTGGCCAGCGCGTGGCCGGTCTGCAGCAGCTTGAGCATTTCGTCGAAGAGGCGCGACTGCGGCACGTCGGCCAGCAGGCCCTTCATCTCGCGCAGCGGGGCCACGGTCTTGTCTTCAAACTTGAAGCCCAGCGCGCTGAGCTTGGCCGCAAAACGCACGGCGCGGATGATGCGCACCGGGTCTTCGCGGTAGCGCACGGCCGGGTTGCCTATCATGCGGATGATCTTCTTCTTGGCGTCCTTGATGCCGTTGTGGTAATCGACCACCACCTGCGTTTCAGGGTCGTAGTACATCGCGTTGATGGTGAAGTCGCGGCGCGCGGCGTCCTGCTCGATAGGGCCCCAGACGTTGTCGCGCAGCACCCGGCCGGAGGCATCGACCGCGTGCTTCATGCCGGCGAGTTCGCTCTTGCTGGTGCGCTCGTTGCCGCCGACCTGTTCGGCCAGGCTGCTGTCCAGGTGGGCGCGGAAGGTCGATACCTCGATGACTTCATGCTCGCGCCCGCGGCCGTAGATGACGTGCACGATGCGAAAGCGCCGGCCTATGATGAAAGCGCGGCGGAACAGCGACTTGACCTGCTCGGGCGTGGCGTCGGTGGCGACGTCGAAGTCCTTGGGGCGCAGGCCCACCAGCAGGTCGCGCACCGCGCCGCCGACGATGTAGGCCTCATAGCCGGCATCCTTGAGGGTGCGCACCACGTCCATGGCGCGGTCGTCCACCAGCTTGACGTCGATGCCGTGTTCCTTGACGCCTACATCCTGGCGCTGGCCGAAGGGGGATTTTTTGACCCGCTTGGCACCGGGCTCCGCGCTGTCCGATTTGCCGAACAGCTTGTCGATAAATTTTTTGATCATGGATAACTAGATAAACAGCTCAAGTATGCGCCATCCGCGCTCCACCGCGAGCGCCCGCAGGCGCGCGTCGGGATTGGTGGCGACGGGGTGGGTCGCCTTCTCCATCAGGGCCAGGTCGTTCAGGGAATCGGTGTAAAACGTGGTTTCCACGTCGTCCCAGCCGAGCTTGCGGGCCGCCAGCCATTGTTCCACGCGGGTGACCTTGCCTTCACGGGCCGAGGGCGTGCCCAGGATTTCACCGGTCAGCCAGCCCTGGGCGTCGCGTTCCAGCTCCACGGCGATCAGTTCCTTGACGCCGAAAGCCTCGGCAATCGGCCGCGTCACAAATTCATTGGTGGCAGTGACGATGACCAGTTCATCGCCGGCTGCGCGGTGCCTGTCCACCAGCGCCTGCGCCTGGGGGGTGATGGCTTTTTGCACAACTTCCCGCATGAAGCGGGCATGGGCGGCGGCCGAATTGGCGGCGCCCTGCTCGCGGATCGCCTGGGTGGCGAAACGCACGTAGTCGTGGATGTCCAGCGTGCCGGCGCGGTAGTGCTCGAAGAATTCCGCATTGCGCCGCTTGAACTCGGTGCTGTCGCACCAGCCCAGCGCAATCGTGAATTCGCCCCACTCGTAGTCGGAATCGATAGGAATCAGCGTGTGATCCAGGTCAAACAGCGCAATCTTTTTCGGGCCCGTCATTCACTCTCCAGCATGGACTTGATCAGGGGGATGGTGATGGCGCGCTTGGTTTGCAGGGCGTAGCCGTCGAGCTGGTCCAGCAGCTGCATCAGGCTGCCGAGGTCGCGCGAAAAGCGGGTCAGCATGAAGTCCATGGCTTCGTCGCTCAGGAACACGCCGCGCGCGTCGGCCTCGCGCCGCAGCACGGCGCGCCGCTCGGGTTCGGTCAGGGCCTGCAGGGCGAACACATGGCCCCAGCCCAGGCGGGTGCGCAAATCCTCGCGCAGCGCCAGGTCAGCGGGCGGCACGTTGCCGGCGGCCAGCACCCAGCGCGGCCGGCCGTCGGACGCGCTGAGCGCATTGACAAACCAGTTGAAGGCCGCCTGCTGCTGCACCGCGGTGTAGAGGTGGCATTCGTCAAGGATGACGGCGGACCAGGATTCATTGAACTCGGGCGGCTCCAGCAGAGAGGCATCCATCCAGCCGCTGGAGGCGCCCTGCTCGCGCAGTGCCTCGCGCACGGCCTTGAGCAAATGGGTCTTGCCGCTGGCGGCCTCACCCCAGAGGTAGGTGGGCACGGGCGAGCGCAGCGTGTTGCCGGCCCACAGCTCCAAGTGCTTGAGCGCGGCCTCGTTCGGCCCGCCGAAAAAATTGGCGAACGAAGGGGCCGAAGCCAGCCCGATGTCCAGCGCAATCTGTTTCATGCCCGCCATGTGTTTATCCCGGACCGGCCTTGTAAAGCCGGCTGCCCATATAGCTGGCCTTGAGGCGGCGTATGCCCACCAGCAGAACGGCGCTGGCCGGCAACGCCACCAGCACGCCAACAAAGCCGAATATCTGGCCGAAAGCCAGCAGGGCAAAAATCACCGCCAGCGGATGCAGGCCTATGCGCTCGCCCACCAGGCGCGGCGTAAGGTACAGGCTTTCCAGCAACTGCCCCACGCCATACACCACGGCCACCATGACCAGCGCCTTGAGCGAGGCGAATTCCAGCAGGCCTGCCAGCACGGCCAGCAACAGGCCCAGGCCGAAGCCGAGGTAGGGGATGAACATCGCCAGGCCGGTGAAGACGCCGATAGGCACGGCCAGGTCCAGGCCGAACAGGGCCAGGCCCACGGCATAAAACACCGCCATGATCAGCATGACCAGCAACTGGCCGCGCAGGTACTGGCCCAGCACGGCGTCGGCCTCTTCGGTAAAGCTGTCGAAGCCGCCGCGCAGGTGGGGCGGCACCAGTTCGAGCACGCGGGCGACAAACTTGTCCCAGTCCATCAGCAGGTAAAACAGCGCCACCGGGATCAGCACGGCGTTGCCGACCACGGCCAGCGCCACGCTGCCGCCCAGCTTGAGCGAGGACATCAGCGAACCGAACAGGTCCTCGAAGTTGGCATTGAGGTACTTGAGCACAAAGGCCTTGATGCTGCCCACGTCCAGCGCCACGTGGATGCCGAACTGCGCCAGCCAGGGGGAAAGGCTGCTGTTGAGCCTGTCCGCCAGCAGCGGCACTTGCTCGCGCAGCACCGGCAGTTCCTTGGCCATGATGGGCACGATCAGCAAAAACAGGCTCAGCAGCACCACGATGAAAAGGAATTCGACCAGCACCACCGCCACCACGCGCGGCAACCGGCCCTTGCCCATGTCGTCCAGCCGGTTGACCAGGGGCGTCAGCGCATAGGCCAGCACGGCGGCCACCACAAAGGGCGTGAGCACCGGCCCCAGCAGCCACAGCGCGAGGACGACCAGGGCAGCGATCAGGCACCAGGCGGCGGCGCGTTTTTGGGCGGTGGTGAATTGCATAAAGCCTTGGGTTGAGCTTGCCGGAACAAGGCCGGATGGGGCCTGAAAGCGGCCGGATGGGTAGCCTTTAGAATCTCAGGCTGAATTCTATCGGGCTTGCAGGCCCCTCCAGCGCCACAAACCCGGCTTCCAGCCCCTCATTCGCCCCCATACCGCCCTACCGCCCTTACCCGTAGCAAAGCCGACACCATGACCACCTCCTCCTCTTCCCCCCTGAGCTACAAAGACGCGGGCGTTGACATCGACGCGGGCGACGCGCTGGTCGAGCGCATCAAGCCCCTGGCCAAAAAAACCATGCGCGAAGGCGTGCTGGCCGGCATAGGCGGCTTCGGCGCGCTGTTCGAAGTGCCCAAGCGCTACAAGGAGCCCGTGCTGGTCAGCGGCACCGACGGCGTGGGCACCAAGCTCAAGCTGGCCTTTGAATGGAATATGCACGACACCGTGGGCATAGACCTGGTGGCCATGAGCGTCAACGACGTGCTGGTGCAGGGTGCCGAGCCGCTGTTTTTCCTTGACTACTTCGCCTGCGGCAAGCTCGACGTCGACACGGCGGCAAGCGTGGTCGGCGGCATCGCCAAGGGCTGCGAGCTCAGCGGCTGCGCATTGATAGGCGGCGAAACCGCCGAAATGCCCGGCATGTACCCCGCTGGCGAATACGACCTGGCCGGTTTTGCCGTCGGTGCGGTCGAAAAATCGAAAATCCTGACCGGCAAGGACGTCAAACCCGGCGACGTGGTGCTGGGCCTGGCCAGCAGCGGCGTTCACTCCAACGGTTTCAGCCTGGTGCGCAAATGCATTGAACGCGCGGCCGGCAATACGCCCGCCACCTTGGACGGCAAGCCCTTCAGGCAGGCCCTGATGGAGCCCACCCGCCTTTACGTCAAGAACGTGCTGGCCGCCCTGGCCGCCCACCCGATCAAGGCGCTGGCCCACATCACCGGCGGCGGCCTGCTGGAGAACATTCCCCGCGTGCTGCCCGAAGGCACGGCCGCCCACCTCAAAAAGGGCAGCTGGCCGCGGACCGAGCTGTTCGCCTGGCTGCAAAAAACCGCGGGCATTGACGACTTCGAGATGAACCGCACCTTCAACAACGGCATCGGCATGGTGGTGGTGGTGGACGCCGCCAATGCCCAGGCCACGGCCAAGACCCTGCGCGAGGCGGGCGAGCAGGTGTATGAGATCGGCGTGATCGCCGCCAAGGGCGACGGCGCCGCCGTCACGGTCAACTAAGCAGGCAGATCAAGCCAGCGCCAGCCCCGCCACGCCCAGCAGCATCAGCGCCGCACCCAGCACCTGCGAAGGCTTGAGGGATTCCTTGAGCAGCCGGGCGCCCACCAGCGTGCCTATCAGCATGGACATCTCGCGCACCGGGGCCACGTAGCTGAGCGGTGCGGACTGCACGGCGAACAACACCAGGCAGTAGGCCAGCGGCGACAGCAGGCCTATCAGCATGATGGCCGTGCGGTGCTGCCGCCATTGCGCGGACAGCAAGGCGCGCCGCGGGATCACCCAGGGTGCAAGCAGCACCGTGCGAAAACCCAGGCCCGCGGCGTAAAACAGCACCGGCGCCATGCCCAGGGACTTCACCGCCCAGCCGTCGACCACGGTGTAGCCGGCAATGCAAAGGCCGGTCAGCCCGCCCCAGAGCACTCCGCGCCGCCGCCGCGCATCCCCGCTGCCGGCAATGCCCGCGGCACCACCGGATGTCATGAAAACGCCCGCCAGCACCAGGGCCACACCCAGCCAGCCCAGCACACTGGGCAGCTCGCCGAGCAAGGCCACGGCTCCCAGCACCGCGAGCAGTGGCCCGGTGCCCCTGGCCATGGGATAGACCACGGCGAAATCGGCCACGCGGTAGCCTTTTTGCAGCACCAGCGAATACACCAGGTGCAGCAGCGCGCTGGCCAATGCCGCCAGCCACATCCAGCCATTGAAGGCCTGGGGGTGTTGGTGCCAGGCGAGCAAGGCCACCGGCGCAGCGGCCGCCATGCTGACGCAACCGAACAGCCAGATAAAGAGCAGGCCGCCGGCCGCGCGCTTGGCCACGATATTCCAGAGCGCGTGGCACACCGCCCCCGCGAGCACCAGCGCCAGCGTCTGGGCGCTCATGCCGGCGTGCCAATTCCGGGCAAGCGAAAACGGCTGTCCAGCAAGGTTTTGACGCGCGCCGCCACGGCCTCGCATTCCTGCGCGCTGAGCGGCGCGAACCCCGATGCCCAGGCCGCCATGTCTTCCCAGCGCGGGAATTTGGGTGACTCGCCCCAGCGCCAGTCGGGATGCGCCGCCTGCCGGTTGCGCCCCAGCACATGCAGGTGCACCCGGCGGTTCGCCTGCACGTTCTTGGGCCCGGCGGGCGGGGCCTGGTCGTTGAGCGCCCAGTTTCCCGCCTCCCAGTAATTGAGGCAGCCCTCACGCAGGGCGGGCAGCACGTCCAGCATGGCGCGGCCGGTGGCGGCCACCAGGCAGGACCAATGGGCCAGTTCCAGCGGCGCCAGTTCGCTGCGCTCCCAGACCGGCCGCGGCGGATTGACCACCAGGTGGCCGCCGTCACGGCGGTCGCACAAAAGGGCATCAGGCAAAAGCAGGGTACCGCCGGGGCAGCTGTGCAAAACAAGAGGCATGGAGGGAAAACCTTTGACAGTGAATAATGAGTAAATATGATCAAGCAATGAACGGGTCAATCGCCATAATCCTTGAATTTCTTCTGTATTGCACTCAAAACCATGAGAAAAGCGGCCTCCAATGATGAGTAAAACAGATGAATCAATCCTCCAGACACTGCCGCTCAACGCGGTGCGGGTGTTTGTGGAAGCCGCGCGCCAGCTCAATTTCAGCCGCGCCGGCCGCGTGCTGGGCATGAGCCAGGGCGGCGTCAGCCGCCATGTCGCCACACTGGAGCGCTACTTCGGACAGCCCCTGTTCACGCGCAGCGGCACTTCGGTGCGCCTGACCGATGCCGGGCGCCTGTACTTCGACACGGTGCAGGAAGCCCTGTCGACCATAGAACTGGCCACCCGCCAGCTGGCGCAAAGCCAGGCCGGCGCTCGCCTCATCGTGCGCACCTCGCTGCCCACTTTTGCGATGACCACGCTGATTCCTGCCCTGCCCGGCTTCCAGCCCGCGGCTCCGGTGGCGGTGGACCTGGTGACCTCGCTTTCCCCGCCGGATCCTGGCGACAGCTACGACGTGCTGATCACGCGCGACCTGGCCATCGCCGGCGCCGAGCACTGGCTGCTGGCTGCCGAAAACATCGTGTGCGTGGCTTCCCCGGCGCGTTGCCGCGAGTTCGCAGACCAGCCCGTCAGCCAATGGCAGTTTCTCGCGGCGCAGTCGCGGCCCGATGTGCTGGCCGCCTGGTCAGCGCAACTGGGCGTTCAGGCGGCCGGCATCCATGTCAGTGCCAGCTTCGACCACTACTTCCTGGCGATCGCCGCGGCGACGGGCGGCATGGGCCACCTGGTGGTGCCCGAACTGCTGGTGGCCGAGCCGCTGCGCCGCGGCCACCTGCTGCGGGCATCCCCCGTGGTGGTGCGCGGCGACGCCAGCTATTCGGCCTATATCAACCCGCGCAGCATGGCCCCGGAAACCGCCCGGGTGTTCTGCCGCTGGCTCAAGGGATGGTTCAGGCAGGCACAGGACGGCCCGGTGGCCGCGCTACAAAAACACTAGCTGCGGGGACCGATGCCGACTGGCTTGCGCTGGACTTTTTGTTATTTCTGTATCAAACTGTTCTACTGGTCCGTCTTTGGAGCACACATGCCGGTCATCGCAGTCGTCAACCGCAAGGGAGGCAGTGGCAAAAGCACACTGGCCGCGCACATCGCCGCCTGGTGCGCGCGCAATGGCAGCTCTGTCATGCTGGGCGACGTGGACCGCCAGCAGTCGGCACGCAGCTGGCTCAAGCGCCGCGGCGCCGACCTCCCCGCCATTGCTCCCTGGGCTGTGGACCAGAAAAACATGCTGCGCGTGCCCACGGGCATCACGCACGTGGTGCTGGACACGCCGGGCGGCATGCACGGCTTTGAACTCGCTCGCGTCGTGATGTTTGCCGACGCCATCATCATGCCGGTGTGCAATTCCATGTTCGACCGCGAGTCGGCCGCGCAATGCCATGCCGACCTGATGGCCCTGCCGCGTGTGGCCAGCGGCCGCTGCCGCCTCGCCACCGTGGGCATGCGCATTGACGGGCGCACCAGCGCGGCAAAGGTCCTGGAGGAATGGTCGGAAGGCCTGGGCATGCCTTTCCTGGGCGCGCTGCGCGAAACCCAGCTCTATGTGCGCAGCCTGGAGCGCGGCATGACGATGTTCGACTTGCCGGCCAGCGCCGCCGCGCCGGACCTCGCGCAGTGGCAGCCCATACTGAACTGGCTCAGGCCCACGCTGTACCCGCCGCAGGCGGCCAACGACGCCCCCGAGCACGCGCAGGCCAGGACAGTGGCCAAGGCCCCGGCCCGGGTGATTGCGCCCCGGCCTTCGGTCGCCGCGACACTGGGCGCCAGGCCGCTCAATCCGGCGCCCGCGCAAAACGCGGCGGCGGCGCCGCGCCTGGGCAGTTCCCTGCCCGGCAGCCTGATGCCGGCGCAGGAATCGCTGCTGCACGGCGCCCGGATGTCCGCCCAGAGCACAGCCCGCGCCGTGGTCCGGCCCGTCCAGGCCGCCGGCACACCGGCCATGTCGCGCAACATGAATTCGCCCGACGGCCTGCAGATCCCGCAGTTCCTCAAACGCGCCACCTGAGGCGCCGCGCCGGCCCCGCCGTCAGGCTGCGGCGAGTTCTTCGCGGACTTCGCGCGCTGCCCGCACCATATTGCCCAGCGCCGCCTCGGTCTCGGGCCAGCCACGGGTTTTAAGGCCGCAGTCGGGGTTGATCCAGAGGTTTTCCGCCGGGATCACCGCGGCCGCTTTACGCAGCAGCCGTACCATCTCGTCCACCGTGGGCACGCGCGGCGAATGGATGTCGTAGACGCCCGGGCCTATCTCGTTGGGGTACTTGAAGTCGCCGAAGCCGCGCAGCAGCTCCATGTCGGAGCGGCTGGTTTCAATCGTGATCACGTCGGCGTCCATGGCCGCGATTTCCGGCAGGATGTCGTTGAACTCCGAATAGCACATATGGGTGTGGATCTGGGTTTCATCGGCCACGCCGCTGGCGCTGATGCGGAAGGCGCGCGTGGCCCATTCCAGGTAGGGCTTCCAGCCGGCGCGGCGCAGCGGCAGGCCTTCGCGTATCGCCGGCTCGTCGATCTGGATGATGCCTATGCCCGCGCCCTCCAGGTCCGCCACCTCGTCGCGTATCGCCCAGGCGATCTGCCCGGCGGTCAGGCTGCGCGGCTGGTCGTCGCGCACAAAAGACCATTGCAGGATGGTGATGGGGCCGGTCAGCATGCCTTTCATGGGCCGCTTGGTGAGGCTTTGCGCATACACCGTCCAGGCCACCGTCATCGCCGCGGGGCGCGCCACATCGCCGTAAATCACCGGCGGCTTCACGCAGCGCGAGCCGTAGGACTGTACCCAGCCGTTTGCCGTAAAGGCAAAACCGTCGAGCTGCTCGCCGAAATGCTCGACCATGTCGTTGCGCTCGGCCTCGCCGTGCACCAGCACATCCAGGCCCAGTTCTTCCTGCTTGCGCACGGCGAGGCGGATCTCGGCCTGCATTTTTTCGGCGTACTGCGATTTGCCGATCTCGCCGCGCTTGAAGGCCGCGCGCGCGGCGCGTATCTCGGCGGTTTGCGGGAACGAGCCTATCGAGGTGGTCGGAAACAAGGGCAGCGCAAAACGCTGGCGCTGCACCTGCTGGCGCCGGCTGAAGGGCGAAAGCCGCTGATCGGCGCCCGCCGCGGCCCGGGCCAGCCGCGCCGCCACGGTGGCGCGGTGCACGCGCGGGCTGTTGCGGCGCGCCTGGGCGGCCAGGCGGGCGGCGGCCAGCTCAGCTTCCACGGATTTTTCGCGGCCTTCCAGCGCGGCTTTGAGCATGCGCAGCTCAAGCAGTTTTTCCACCGCGAAGGCCAGCCAGGACTTGAGTTCGGCATCCAGCGTGTCCTCGGCCTGCAGGCTGTAAGGCACGTGCAGCAGCGAACACGAAGGCGCCAGCCAGAGCTCGCCCCGGTGCTTTTCGGCCACCGGCCGCAGCCTTGCCAGGGCGGCATCAGGGTCGGTGCGCCAGATGTTGCGGCCGTCGACGATGCCCACCGACAGCACCTTGTGGCTGGGCAGCCAGTCGGCCACACCGACGAGCTCTTCGGGTGCACGCACCGCATCCACATGCAGGCCCGCCACCGGCAGTTGGCAGGCCATGCGCAGGTTCTCCTGCAAGGGTGAAAAATAAGTAGCGAGCAATAGCTTGGGGCCGCCGCGCGCCAGCCGCCAGTAACTGGATTCATAAGCCTGGCTCCAGGCGGGCGGCAAGTCCAGGCCCAGGATGGGTTCGTCCATCTGCACCCATTCCACGCCCTGGGCCTTGAGGCGGGCCAGGATTTTTTCGTACACCGGCAGCAGCTTGCCCAGCAAGCTGAAGCGGTCGAAACCCGGCGTCTTTTCCTTGCCCAGCCAGAGGAAACTCAGTGGCCCCAGCAGCACCACCTTGACGGCATGGCCGGCCTCCTGGGCCTGCGCGACTTCGTCAAACAGGCGTTCGCAGGCCAGGCTGAACTCGGTGTTCGGACTGAACTCCGGCACCAGGTAGTGGTAATTGGTATCAAACCACTTGGTCATCTCCAGCGCGAAGCTGCCGCCGCCGGCGCCGCCTTCAGCGCAGCCGCAGTCCGCGCTGTGGCTGTGGCCGGCTTCGGCATTCACACCGCGCGCCATCGCGAAGTAACGGCCGAGCGCGGGCTCCTGCCCTGTGAACCCAAAGCGCGCCGGCTCGCAGCCCAGCATCTGGATGTGGTTGGCCACGTGATCATAAAAAGCGAAGTCACCCACCGTCACAAAATCCAGGCCCGCTTCTTTTTGCACCGCCCAATGGCGCTCGCGCAGCTCGGCGCCGGCGGCTTGCAGCGCGGCCAGGTCTATCTCGCCGCGCCAGTGTTTTTCAAGCGCGAATTTCAGTTCCCGGTGCGCGCCCATGCGCGGAAAACCCAGGGTGTGTGTATGGACCATGCAGGCTATCTCCCGTTTGCGAATCAACAAAGAACGCCATGGTCGGCCAGATTCAACTATTATTCAAACGAAAGATATTGTCTTTCAACATGAAAATTATTGATTCACACAATTCAGTATGACGCCATCGATTCTTGAACTGCGCCACCTGCGCACACTGACGGCCCTGCGCGACAGTGGCAGCCTGGTACGTGCGGCGCAGCTGCTCAATCTGACGCAGTCGGCACTGTCGCACCAGGTCAAACTGCTTGAAGACCGCTATGCCGCGCCGCTGTTCGAGCGCAAATCCGTGCCGCCGCAGTTCAGCACCACGGGCCTGCGCCTGCTGGCGCTGGCCGATGCGGTGCTGCCGCAGGTCGAGGAGGCCGAACGCGACGTGGCGCGCCTGGCGACGGGGCGCTCCGGCCAGTTGCGCATCGCGGTTGAATGCCACACCTGTTTTGACTGGCTGATGCCGGCCATGGACGCCTTCCGCACGCGCTGGCCCGAGGTGGAACTGGACATCGTCTCGGGCTTTCATCCCGACCCGATCGCGCTGGTGCTGCAGGACCGCGCCGACATCGCCATCGTGTCGGAGGCCGACGCCGATGAAACCGTGGACTTCCACCCGCTGTTCCGCTTTGAAATCGTGGCACTGCTGGCCAACCACCATGCGCTGGCGGCCAAGACGCACCTCACGGCCAAGGATTTCGCGGGCGAAACCCTGATCACCTACCCGGTGCCCGACGAAATGCTGGACGTGGTGCGCCAGGTGCTGGAGCCGGCCGGCGTCAAGCCCGCGCGCCGCACCACCGAACTGACGATTGCCATGCTGCAGCTGGTGGCCAGCGGCCGCGGAGTCGCCGCGCTGCCCAAGTGGGCGGTGCAAAGCTACCTGGACCGCGGTTATGTGAGCGCCAGGCCCATAGGCAAGAAGGGCTTGACCGGGCGGCTTTATGTGGCGTGCACAGAAGCCACCTCAGGCCGGCCCTGGCTGGCCGACTTTGTGGCGATCACGCGCGAGAGCTGCTTTCTCACGCTCAGCGAGATCGAGCTGCTTTAAGGCAAAGCTCAGTGCCGGCCCTGGCGCAGCTGGGCCAGGCGCTCGGCCATGGCGTCGATGTCGAGCGCGTCCTCGGCGTTGGCCAGGTAGATTTCCAGGTCGGCCATTGCGCGGTCCGGCTCGCCATGGGCGGCCCAGGCCAGGCCGCGGTCGCGGTATTCGGTCCAGGCTTCGGGCTGCAGCACGATGAGCCGATCCTGCACCGGGATCAGGCGCTGCCAGTCTTCCTGGGTCTTGTGGATTTCCTTGAGATTGCGCAGCATGCGGCTGATGATCTCGCGCGGCGGCGCCGACTGCAGGTACAGGCCCATGGGCACCTCGAACTCATCGCCCGGGCTGCCGCCGTGCTGGCGGAAAGGCTCCAGCCGCTCGGACAGCTCTTCGCGGCTCAGCGACTGGCCGCTGAACGGGTCTATCACCACCTGGCCCTTGGGCAGGTTGACCTTGACCATGAAGTGCCCCGGAAAGGCCACGCCGCGCGCATTGAGGCCCAGGCCCAGGGCCAATTCCAGCCAGAGCACGGCCAGCGTGATGGGAATACCGCGGCGCGTGCGCAACACCGCATTCAGGTAGCTATTGTCGGGGTCGTAGTAGTCGTTGACGTTGCCGCCGAAGTTCAGGTCGTGGAAAAAGAACTGGTTCAGCGCGCGCAGCCGCTGCAGCGCCGGCGCGTCGGCCGGCAGGCGGCGCTTGAGCCGGGCCAGCAGCTGGTCGACGTCGCCCAATACCTGCTGCACGTCCAGGTCGGGGTATTCGTCCTGCGCCAGGCTGATGGCGGCTTCCAGAAGGGGGAAATGCTCGTCGCTTTCCACTAGGCTGGAGAAATATTGCAATGGTGACGGTACAGCCAGATTTAATTGCATGGCCCCTACTTTCTCATAAACCGGCGCAAAAAGGCATGCGGAAAATGCCGCTCGGGGCCTGGAGCATGCCGCCCGTCAATGTCTCAGCAGCTTTGTCACCTTGAGGCCGGACACCCACAACGCCGTGAAATACAGCAGCGCCGAGGCCAGCAACACCAGCGCCAGCCAGCCGATGCGCTCTAGGGAATGGCTTTTCAGCGCGACCCAGCTCACCGCCCCGGCGGCCCACAGCAAAAAGGCCGCGAGCAAGGCGCTGGCGCCGCCCACCTGCAGCGCGAACTTGCCCCAGCCCGGCATCGGTTTGTAACTTCCGCGCTTCAAAAGCCCCAGCAACAGCCACAGGGCGTTGACCAGGGCGCCAATGGCGATCGACAGGGTCAGGGCCGCATGCTGCAGCAAGGGCACCAGGAAATAATTCAGTACCTGGGTGAACACCAGCACGCAGACGGCGATACGCATGGGTGTGCGCATGTCGTGCCGGGCATAAAAGCCCGGGGCCAGCACCTTGACGGCCACGATGCCCATCAGCCCCACGCCATAGCTGGTCAAGGCGGCTGTTGTGCGCTGGACGTCGAGGTCGCTGAACGCGCCATAGTGGTACAGCACCGCGACCAGCGGCTGCGAGAACACCAGCAGGGCCACGGCACAGGGAACCGACAGCAGCACCACCAGGCGCAGGCCCCAGTCGAGCATGGAGGAATAGCGCTCTTCGTCCTGGCTGCCGCGCGCCGCGGCCAGTTGCGGCATCAGCACCACGCCCAGGGCGACGCCCAGCATGGCGGTGGGAAACTCCATCAGGCGGTCGGCATAGGTGATCCAGCTCACGCTGCCGGTGGCCAGGTGCGAGGCGATCTGGGTGTTGATGAGCAGCGATATCTGCGCCACGCTGACACCCAGCAGGGCCGGCAGCATCAGGGACAGCACCTTGCGTGTGCCCGGGTCGTTCCAGGACTGGCGCAGGGCCGCGAAGCTGGCGCCTATGCGCGGCAGCAAGCCCAGGCGCCGCAGCGCCGGCAGTTGCAGGCCCAGTTGCAAAATGCCGCCCACCATCACCCCCACGCATTGGGCATAGATCGGCTCGATGCCGTGCCTGGCAAACCAGGGAGCCCCCAGGGTGATGGAGCCTATCAGCGCCAGATTCAGCAGCACGGGCGAGGCGGCGGGCACGGCAAAGCGGCGCCAGGTGTTGAGGATGCCGCCGGCCAGCGCGACCAACGACATAAAGCCGATGTAAGGGAACATCCAGCGGGTCATCACCACGGCGGCGTTGTAGCCCTGCGGTTTCAGGCCGCTGGCCATGGCCCAGACCATCAGCGGCGCGGCCAGCACGCCCGCCACACACAGCAGGACCAGCGTCCAGGTCAGCAGGGTCGCGACATGGTCAATCAGCTGTTTGGCGCCCTCTTCCCCCTGCTCCGCCTTGCAGGCCGCCAGCACCGGCACAAAAGCCTGGCTGAAAGCGCCCTCGCCGAGCACCCGCCGGAACAGGTTGGGGATGCGAAAGGCGACGTTAAAGGCGTCGGTCATGGCGCTGACGCCAAACACCGAGGCCATCAGCAGGTCCCGGACCAGGCCCGTGACGCGCGAGGCCAGGGTCAGCAGGGAAACGGTGGAGGCGGCTTTAAAAAGTGACACCGAGCGAGTTTAGCTGTCACGACGGCGCGCGACCGGTGTTTCATACGGCCGTATTTGGGGCTCTTCTTCACACCAGCAGGGGCCGCGGAACCGGCTTTGCCGGGCCGCAGGCGGGCGGCCCCTTCCTCAGTGCAAGGGGCAGGGAGCCGCCGCAGGCTCGCAGTGAGCGACCGTGGGGGTATATAATGCTAGGTTTGCTGCAACATCCACAGACTCCTCCCCAGGATTAAAGGAATACATATATGGCTACCGCCAAACCCAAGAAAAAGAACCCGCGCCTTGCGTCGGGCCGCAAACGCGTCCGCCAGGACGTCAAACTCAACGCCGCGAACACCTCGCTGCGCTCCAAATACCGCACCGCTGTGAAAAACGTCGAAAAAGCCGTTGCAGCCGGTGACAAAGACAAAGCCAAGGACCTGTTCGCCAAGGCCCAGAGCATTGTGGACACGGTTGCCGACAAGGGCATCTTCCACAAGAACAAGGCAGCGCGCGACAAGAGCCGCCTGTCCGCCAAGGTGAAAGCCCTGGCACTGGCCCCCGCAAAGGCCGCCTAAGCAATTAGGCAAATCGCCCGGACGGCATCTTCTTAACGAAAATACCGTCCGCCGTTTTGTAGGGTGCGCTGCAGCAAAGCAAAAAAGCCGTCGAAAGACGGCTTTTTTGTTGGCGCTTCAAAAACCTCAGTCAGCCCTTGGGCGGCTGGTCGGGGAGTAAACAGGCTTCGGCCATCTGCAAGTCGTTGTCTTTCGCGAAATTGATGGCGAAATCCCAGGCCATGGGCTCGGCCTCGCGCAGCTCCGCGTTGACGACCACACACTTCACGCCGTTGATGACCGTGGGCACACACCAGGGGGAGTAGGTCAGGTGGCTGCCGGGCTGGGGGCCGCCCGGGCGGAAATGGCTCATCACACCGCACAGCCTGTCGGCCCAGTCGCTGGGCCGGAAGGTTTTGCCGTCGCGGGTAATACCCTGGATAAAGACTTCTTTGGCGGTGTTGGAGACCATCGGGTGGAGGGTTTTTTGCGCTGCCCGGCATGGGAAAAGGATGGGATTTCGGCCCATGCTGCAGCGCACAACAATTCTAGCGTAACTCTGACTCTTATATAAGACCTGGAAGACAAATTTTCAATGGCAACGATAGTGGGCGGCGCCCGGGCGCTTGCATCGCAGTGATGCAGGAACGTCACAAAAGGCCGCAAAGTCTGCGCCTAAAATCAGCCCAGGCCCGCATCAACTGCTGCGGGCCTCGAATTTTCCGCACTGTCACAGCCCTTGTTCCGGAGTTTTCCATGACCGCAGCCCTGCCCAAGCACATCGAAGCCGCCTCCCCCCACGTGATGAACACCTACGGCCGCCTGCCCATCGCGCTGGACCACGGCCAGGGCTGCCGCGTCTGGGACGTCAACGGCAAGGCCTACCTCGATGCGCTGGGCGGCATCGCCGTCAACACCCTGGGCCACAACCACCCCAAGCTGGTGCCGGCCCTGCAGGAGCAGATCGCCAAGCTGATCCACACCTCCAACTACTACCATGTGCCGCTGCAGGAAGCCCTGGCGGCCAAGCTGGTGGAGCTGTCGGGCCTGGAAAACGTGTTTTTCTGCTCCACCGGCCTGGAAGCCAACGAGGCCGCGCTCAAGCTGGCGCGCAAGTTCGGCCACGACAAAGGCATTGAACGCCCGGAAATCGTGGTTTATGAAAAAGCCTTCCACGGCCGCAGCATCGCCACCCTGAGCGCCACCGGCAACCCCAAGGTGCAGGCCGGCTTCGGCCCGCTGGTCGAGGGTTTTATCCGCGTGCCGCTCAACAATATGGACGCGCTCAAAGCCGCCACCGCCAACAACCCCAATGTGGTCGCCGTGTTCTTTGAGGCCATCCAGGGCGAAGGCGGCATCAACAGCATGAAGGACGAGTACCTGCGCGAGGTGCGGGCGCTCTGCGACGAACGCGACTGGCTGCTGATGATCGACGAAGTGCAGTGCGGCATGGGCCGCACCGGCAAGTGGTTTGCCCACCAGTGGGCCGGTATCAAGCCCGACGTGATGCCGCTGGCCAAGGGCCTGGGCTCGGGCGTGCCGGTTGGCGCCGTCGTCACCGGCCCCAAGGCCGCCCACATCTTCAGCCCCGGCAACCACGGCAGCACCTTCGGCGGCAACCCGCTGGCCATGCGGGCCGGTGTGGAAACCCTGCGCATCATGGAAGAAGAAGGCCTGCTGGCCAATGCCGTGAAGGTGGGTGAGCACCTGCGCGCGGTACTGGCGCGCGAATTGGCTGGCGAAAAAGGCGTGAAGGAAATCCGCGGCCGCGGCCTGATGCTGGGCATTGAGCTGGCCGTGCCCTGCGGTGAACTGCTGGGCCGCGCCGCCGAAAACGGCCTGCTGCTGAGCGTGACCGCCGACACCGTGATCCGCATGGTGCCCTCGCTCATCATGACCACGGCCGAGGCCGACGAGGCGGTGGCCATCCTGGTTCCGCTGATCAAGCAGCTGTTGAAAGAGAAAAACGCGTGACCTCTGCGATCCCCTCCAAGCCCGCCCCCGTGCGGCATTACCTGCAGTTCAGCGACCTGAATGCGGCGGAATACACCTACCTGTTCGAGCGCGCCGCCATCATCAAGAAGAAGTTCAAGACCTACGAAAAACACCAGCCGCTGGTCGACCGCACGCTGGCCATGATTTTCGAGAAAGCCTCGACCCGCACCCGCGTGAGCTTCGAGGCCGGCATGTACCAGCTGGGCGGCAGCGTGGTGCACCTGACCACCGGCGACAGCCAGCTGGGCCGGGCCGAACCCATCGAGGACAGCGCCAAGGTCATCAGCCGCATGGTCGACCTGGTGATGATCCGCACCTTCGAGCAGACCAAGATAGACCGCTTCGCCGAGCATTCGCGCGTGCCCGTCATCAACGGCCTGACCAACGAATTCCATCCCTGCCAGATCCTGGCCGACATCTTCACCTACATCGAGCACCGCGGCTCCATCAAGGGCAAGACGGTGGCCTGGGTGGGTGACGGCAACAACATGGCCAACACCTGGCTGCAGGCCAGTGAAATCCTGGGCTTCAAGGTGCACGTCAGCACGCCGGGCGGCTACGAGGTGGACCAGTCCATCGCCGGCATACGCTCGGCCGAAAGCTACAAGGTCTTCAAGGACCCGATGCAGGCCTGCGCCGGCGCCGACTTGGTCACCACCGACGTCTGGACCAGCATGGGCTACGAAGCCGAAAACGAAGCACGCAAAAAGGCTTTTGCCGACTGGTGCGTGGACACCGAGATGATGCGCGCCGCCAAGCCCGATGCACTCTTCATGCACTGCCTGCCCGCCCACCGCGGCGAGGAAGTCGAAGCCGAAGTCATAGACGGCCCGCAGTCGGTCGTCTGGGACGAGGCGGAAAACAGGATGCACGCGCAGAAGGCGCTCATGGAGTTCCTTCTGCTCGGGCAGCTCGCGTAACACGCGAGCTGAAGGCGCGCAGCGCCGGCATGCTGTTTCGGCGCAGGCTCATGTGCGCAAAGCGCACGTGAAGCGGCCACAGGCCGCGTGCCGAAGCCAAAACAGGATGCACGCGCAGAAGGCACTCATGGAGTTCCTTCTGCTCGGGCAGCTCGCGTAACACGCGAGCTGAAGGCGCGCAGCGCCGGCATGCTGTTTCGGCGCAGGCTCATGTGCGCAAAGCGCACGTGAAGCGGCCACAGGCCGCGTGCCGAAGCCAAAACAGGATGCACGCGCAGAAGGCGCTCATGGAGTTCCTTTTGCTCGGGCAGCTTAGCTAAGACCCTGGGCAACTTGCTCATCAGGGCGAGAAGGTCGAACCGGCATAGCCAGCAGCCTTTCCAGAAAGCATGGATCACTGCGGACGGTCAATTTCCAGCGCCGCCGCAGCGCCAAGAAGCGCCGGTGACTGCCCTGCCTGAATCACATAAACAGGTATTTCCGACAGCTGTCGCGCGAAACGGCCTTTCGCCTCGAAGCGCTGCCTGAATGCGGAGCGATTGAACACCTCACCCAGACGCGGAACAATGCCGCCGCCTATGTATACCCCGCCACGCGCACCCAGCGTAAGCGCCAGATTGCCGGCAACCGTTCCGAGAAACGCGCAGAAAAGTTCGAGCGCCTCAAGCGCCTGCGAATCGCCGTGCTCCATGGCCGCCGCCACCACACCCGCGGCACCGAATTCGGCAACAACCTTCGCCCCGTCGATCTCCTGCACAGCGCGGTGAAGATCGGCCAGCCCCTGGCCGCACACAGCGCGCTCGGCCGAAGGGTGGCCATACCGGGAGGCGAACCACTGAAGCAGCTGCTGCTCTCGCGCCGTGCAGGCCGCCAGAGTGACGTGGCCGCCCTCGCCCTCGATCGCTACCCATCCACCGCGGCCGTCAGGCAACAATCCGGACACACCCAAGCCGGTACCGGGGCCGATCAAAGCCTTTGCGGCGAGAGGAGCCGCTTGCCCACCCAGCACCTGACGCAGTTCCGCGGGACCGAGGGCCGGCAAGGCCAGTGCCAGGGCGGTGAAGTCATTCAGCACACGCAAGGTCGTGAAACCGAACTGCACTTTTAACGCGCGAATGGAAAAAGCCCAGTGATGGTTGGTCATCTGTACCTGGTCGCCAAACACGGGATTGGCGATGGCGATTGCGCAATTCGCGGGCGCGTTACGTCCCAGGATCGACAGGTAATGCCGAATCGCATCCGCAAGTTCCGGGTATCCGGCACAGGGCAAGATCACAAGGCGATTGATGGGCTCCCCGGCACCGTTCTGCCACGCGAAACGTGCGTTGGTCCCGCCAATGTCGGCCAAAAGCCGTGCATTGCCGTGAGGACTGGTGGGAACTGCAGCCATCAATTCCTCGGAGTTGATCGCGGCCGGAGCCGGAGAATGCCACCCGGCGACCGGCTCACGACGGTCGGCCCTGGCAGAAAACGCCGCCCCCATCACTCCATCGTGATTTTTGCGGTCTTCACGATATCGCGGTACAGCGCGGCCTGGGGACCGATGAACGCGCGCATCTCGCGCCCGGGCATTGGGGCGACCGTGATGCCGGCCTCCGCCAACTTGCTGCGCACCTCAGGCTGAGCAAGGGCTTCGAGCAAGGCCTTCTCATAAGCGACCACGATGGCGGGAGGCGTTCCGGCCTTCAGGAACAAGCCTTGCCACAGCGGCAGCGAAATGCCGTTAAACCCCTCTTCCTCGCCAATGCGCCTGACATTCGGCAACTGGGCGACACGCGCGCCATCCGACACCGACAAAGCCTTGATCTTGCCGTCCTTGAGAAAAGGCATGGCCGTCGACAGCACCAGCATCGCGCTGTCCACCTGGCCGCCGACGAGGTCATTCACGATCTGGGCACCGCCGCGGTAGGGGATGTGCAGCATTTCCACCTTCGCCTGCTTGTTGATGAGCGCACCATAGATATGCTGCATCGTCCCAATGCCGGGGGTGGCGTAATTGAAGCCAGCCTTGCCGCTTTTGCGCTGCGCAACGAGCAGGTCGGACAGCGTTGCATAAGGGGAGCCCGCGGGAACGGCAAAAATCATCGGCACGGTGGTCATGCGCCCCACGGGCAAAAGATCTTTATCCCAGTCAAGGCGGGTCTTGGGATTGACCATGGGCACAAGCACCGTGTCGGTGCCACCCATATAGACGAGGTTGCCATCGGCCGGCGCATTGAGCACTTTCTGCGCGGCGATCATGCCGCTGGCGCCAGCCACGTTCTCGACAATGACCTGTCGCCCCAGGCGCTTGGACAGCTCGGTGCCGACAACACGCGCGACCAGGTCGGCACTGCCACCCGCGGAGTAGCCGACCACCAGCGAGATGGGTTTGTCGGATTGCGCATGGACAACACCCGACAACAACGCGCCGGCGCCCAACAAGGCAAGTTGATTCAACAGTCTGCGTTTCATGCCGGGCTCCTTTCAGAAGGTGTGCTTGATGCCAAGATCGAACGCCGTCGTGCGGCTCTGGCCGACCTGCTTGGCGGAGCCTACATTCGTATACAGCAAGGTGCGCTTGCTCAGGTCGTACTGAACCCCCGCCCCCACCATTTTCGAATTGAGATGGGTTGCCGGGCGCAGGTTGCCGTAAGAGACATAGGTGCGCCCAAAACTCAGGGGCACCAGCGCAGACACGGTGAACGAAGTGGCGTCACCGTTGAGGCCGCCCTTGGCGCGTGAATAACTGGCGGTGGGGCGGACCACACCAAAGTCATAGCCCCCCGCAATGAGCTTGAGGTTGGTCCTGTTGTCCAGGCCATCGTAGGCTGCGCCGAGCCAGACCGGGCCGTCTTTGTACTGGATGTTGGCGGAGGTGCTCCGCTGGCGCGTGCCTTCACCCAGGCCGGTTGCCAGCTCGAAGCTCACGGCGCCCAGCGCCGGGGATTTGTAGCCTATGGTGTTGCTCCAGCGAATGTTGGAAGCCTCGACCGTCGCAGCGACCGGGAGGTAGTTTGCGTAGGTGTAAGTGGAGCCGGTCTGGCTGACATAGCTCCAGAGCGTGGGATCGGTATTGAGCGCAACCGTGTACGCTGCCGAGTATTCACGGCCGGAATAAATCTCGCCCCAGTCCTTGCTGCCTATGGCAAGCACCGAACGGCCCAGCCAGAAAACATTGGCGTTGCTCAGCGCCCCCGTGTCGGTGGCAAAGCGGGTCTCGATCTGAAAGCGCGTGTACATGCCGCCGCCCATGTCTTCCTCGCCACGAAAACCCAGGCGGGAGGTGTTGCCGGCTTTCACGTTCCAGTCATCATTGGGAGCCCTACCGGGCAGCATCCCGGCTGGCGTGGTGCCGCTGGTCGCTTTTGTCAGCCCTTGGTCAACGATGCCGTAAATCGTCAGTGATGACTGGGCGTGTACTGAAAAAGCCGGGGCCAGTGCGCTTGCGGCCAGCAATGCGCTGCGCATGGCAGCGTTTCGGGCGCTGCATGGGCCCGAAGGTGGAAAGAGGAATGTCTTCAAGCTTGTCTCCTTGTTATGCGCCAGCCCAATTAGCCGGCGGAGGCAGTATATATGTATTTATTGTATTGCCGTACAATTAATATTGTATCGGACCAAATTCCTGCTGCCACCAGAGGCCTCATACCCTTATCTACAGCCTCCAAATTCGTCACAAGCCTTCCAAATCAATGCAATTCATACAATATGCAATAGCAAACCCGCCTACCGCGGATTTCCCTGCCACCGCCAGCCCCCGTGCAAACCGTTTCGACCTGACTGGAACCCCATGAACATCGGAATGTTCGAATCCTTCATCACCGGCCATTGGTTCAGCGCTGAAGCCAAATGCATCTGGAGCGATGTCGCCACGCTGCAGGCCTGGCTCACCGTCGAAGCCGCCCTGGCCAGTGCCCAGGCTGAACTCGGTGTCATTCCTGCCGAAGCCGCCGCCACCATTGCGGAGAAAGCCGATGCCCGGCTGTTCAACCTGGAGCGCCTTTCGAGCGACATTGCCTTCGCCCAGCACCCGCTCGTTCCCGTGCTTTACCAGTTCGAAGAGCTGTGCGGCGAGCCTGCCGCCGGTTTCATCCATTGGGGTGCGACAACGCAGAACATCTTCGATACCGCGAGCTCATTGCAGATGTTTGAAACGCATCAGTTGCTGGCGAACCATCTGGATGCGGCCATCGCCGCCTTCGGCCAACTTGCGCTGGCGCACCAAGCCACCGTGATGCCCGGCCGCACGCACGGCCAGCACGCCTTGCCCATGACTTTTGGCTTCAAGCTCGCCGGCTGGCTGGACGAACTCGACCGGGACCGCGATCGGCTCAAGCAGCGATTGCCATCGTCATTCGTGGCGAGCCTGGGCGGGGCCATAGGCACTTTCGCGGCCATGGGCAGCGCGGGGCGCGAGGTCGAGGTGCGGATGGCCGCGCAGTTGGGACTTGAGCCGGCGGGGCTGCCCATGCGTTCGTCCTACGACCGTGTCTGCGACTACATCTCTGCGCTGGGGCTGCTGGCCGGCACTGCGCAAAAAATCGCGCAGGATGTCGTGTTCATGCAGCGCACCGAGATCGGCGAGGTTGCAGAGGCATTTCACATGGGGAAGGTGGGCAGCTCGACCATGGCGCAAAAGCGCAACCCGTCGACCGCGCTATTGCTGGCCAGCCTGGCGCGCATGATGCGAGCCCGGGTGCCGGTGGCGCTCGAAGCGATGGTTCGCATGGATGAGGGCGACGCGTCCGCGACCAATGTGACCGATACGCTGTTGCCGGAAATTGCCATCATTGCGGCGTCGATTGCCGAAACCCTCGCGACCCTGGCCCAGGGCCTCGTCGTACACCCCGAGGCGATGCGCCGCAACCTCGAGTTATCAAACGGCCTGATCGCGTCGGAAGCCGTGATGATGCGGCTGACCAGGCTGATGGGGCGGCATGAAGCGCATCAATTGCTCTATGAAGCGGCGCAGCGGTCCCAGTCCGAGGGCGTGCCTTTCATGACGACGATCGGCGAGCATCCCCTGTTTGCAAAACGCGAGCTTCCGCCCGACCTGGTGCAGGCGCTCGTCGCCAGCAGCTATGTCGGCGAATCGGTGGTGCTCACGCGCGAAACTGTGGAACGCGTGGCCGGCAGCGGCGCCGCAATCGATTGACCCGCCTTGCTCGTCACCGGGATCAGGCGCACGCCGTAGGGCAAGGAAGGGTCGGCCCAGCGCATATTGATCGCCTGGTACAGCGACTCGATCTGGTCGGCAACGCTGCACCCCATGGTGTCAAAGAAGTTGGCGTGTTCGTTCGCCAGATCCGTACGCCCCAGCAACACCACGCTCAGCGCCGATGGGATGCCGACGCCGGCATCCGACAGCAGTTGCCGGAATTTGGCGCCATCTTCAACGCCCCATGCCACCAGGGCAGTGAACGGCAGCCGCCCTGAGGCATCAAGGCTGGCCTTGATCAGGTCTGCAAGCGCCGCTTCGTAATTGTCGTCAGGCAGGTGCGGCACAGTGATCTCGTGGAACTCGGTGTCCGCCAGGGTGCTCTGCAGGTATTCAAACCGCCGGCGGCCCATCTGCGTTGCCAGAACGGGGGACGACGTTGCCGCGTACGCGATGTGGCCATGGCCTTGCTGCCGTAAAAGGGCAATCGCCTTGGCCAGGGGTTCGCCCCACTCCATGCCGACCGCCTCGACGTCCGTGCCGGCGAGCGTCGCGCCATCCACCGCCAGCACATCACATTTATCCCTCAGCGCGGCGAGCAAATCGATGGTGATGGTCTTGTAAGTCGACTGGACCACGCAGGCGTCAAAACGGGGCGAGCCTTTCAATACGGTGCGCGCATGGGCCGGGTCGGTGTATGAAACTTCCAGCACCCGATGCCCGTCGGCGGTGAACCGGCGCTGCAGGCCTTCCACCAAAACGCGGCCGCGGGTGATGCTGATGGAGCGCCGCAGCAGAAGCACCGACCTCGTTGCCTGCAACCGGGAGCCGGTGTTAGCCAGCGCAGGCTCGCCATCCCCCCGAAAGTAGGTCCCACGCCCCACCTGTGAATCGATCAGTCCTTTGGTTTTGAGGCCTTGAAAGGCGCGCTGGACCAGCATTTGCGATACACCGAAGCGGCGCATCAAATCACGTATCGGTGGCAGGCGATCGCCGGGACGGGCATTGTTCGCAAGCTCGTCCAGGTACTGTTCCAGGTCGGAGGCCGTATTGTTCATATACATACAATACAACACATTTTGCTGGTGCCGCCCACGCTGATCCGCAGCTCAAGTGGCAGCGTCAATCAGGGCCGCATCAACCGCGCCCCACAAACGGCATCTTCGTGGCCATGATGGTCATGAACTGCACATTGGTCGACAGCGGCAGCGACGCCATGTGCACCACCGCCTCGGCCACTTCCTTCGCATCCATCATCGGTTCAATGGCGATTTCGCCATTGGCCTGGGGCACGCCCTTGGCCATGCGCGCGGCAAGCTCCGTCATCGCATTGCCGATGTCGATCTGGCCGCAGGCGATGTTGTACTTGCGGCCGTCCAGCGAGATCGATTTGGTCAGGCCTGTGATCGCATGTTTGGTGGAGGTATAGGGCGCCGAGTTGGGACGCGGCGCATGGGCCGAGATCGAGCCGTTGTTGATGATGCGGCCGCCCTGGGGCGATTGGTCTTTCATCAGCCTGATGGCGCCCTGCGCGCAAAGGAAAGAACCCGTGAGATTGATGTCGACCACATTGGTCCATTGCTCAAACGTGATGTCCTCGATGTTCACCGGCGGCGCGCCCACGCCGGCGTTGTTGAACAGCAGGTCGAGGCGGCCGAATTTTTCCTTGACCTTGGCAAAGGCCGCCGCCACGGACTCGGGCTTGCTCACGTCGGTGGGCAGCGCCAGCGCGCGGTCCGTGCCGGACTCCTTGGCGACTTCGTTGAGCGGCTCCACACGGCGCCCCACCAGCGCCACGCTGTAGCCTTCACGCAGCAGGGCCAGGGCCACGGCCTTGCCGATGCCTGTGCCCGCGCCGGTGACGAGTGCGACTTTGCCGTTGGACTTGTTCTCGGAATTCATGGTCTGCCTTGTCTCTCTTGAAAGGTTAGAGGGAGGTATTGCTGATTGGTAAATCGATGCAGCGATGGGCCACAGGTCTGGATTGTGCCCCAGCCTCGCCAAGGCCGCATGCGGCCTGGGCGGGCCATCATCGCCAGATACTTTAAGTCTCAAGTATTTTTGAGATTGTTGGAAATAACCGACACCACGGCTTTTTTGCCGGTGCTACCTTTGGATCCATGCCTGCCTCTACCCCATCAGCACCGCGCAAACTCTGGGACATCTCACCGCCGGTCGATGAGAACGCCGCCGTGTTCCCCGGTGACACGGCCTACTCCCAGACACTGCATTTCTCCCTGGCACCGGGCTGCCCGGTCAACGTCAACAGCATCACGCTGTCGCCGCACACCGGCGCCCACGCCGATGCGCCGCTGCACTATGCCAACGGCGCGGCCAGCGCCGGCGAGCTGGACCTTGCCCCCTACCTCGGGCCCTGCCGCGTGATCCATTGCCTGGACTGCGGCCCACTGGTCTTGCCCGAACACGTCGCCCACGCGCTGGACGGCCTGCCACCGCGCGTGCTGCTGCGCACTTCGCACAGCGCCAGCCAGGCCTGGCAAGCTTTCACCGCCATCGCGCCTGAAACGCTGGCATTGCTGGCACGCAAAAACATCTGCCTGATCGGCATAGACACGCCCAGCGTGGACCCGGCCACCAGCCAGGATCTGCCCAGCCATCACCAGTTGCTGGCGCACGGCCTGCGTGTGCTGGAAAACCTGGTGCTCGACGAGGTGGCCGAGGGCGATTACGAACTGATCGCCCTGCCGCTCAAACTGACCCGGGCCGATGCGTCCCCCGTGCGCGCCGTGCTGCGCGAACTTCCCTGAAACCCAAAAACTTTAGCTATGACCACACTCCAGGACTGCCGCGCCCTTGACGCGCAAGACCCGCTGCGCACGCTGCGCCAACAATTCACGCTGCCCGAAGGCGTGATCTACCTCGACGGCAACTCGCTGGGCGTGCTGCCCGTGACGGCGGCCGCCCGCGTCGCCGAGGCCGTCACGGCCGAATGGGGCCAAGGCCTGATCCGCTCCTGGAACAGCGCCGGCTGGTTCGAGCTGCCGCAGCGCCTGGGCAACAAGATCGCCCGACTGGTAGGCGCGGCCCCCGGCGAGGTGGTGGCCACCGACAGCACCTCCATCAACCTCTACAAAGTGCTCAGCGCCGCGCTGCATATCGCGGCCCAGGACGCGCCCGGGCGCAAAGTGATCGTCAGCGAGCGCAGCAACTTCCCGACCGACCTCTACATCGCCGAAGCCCTGTGCCGCGAGCGCGGCTTTCGCCTGCAGCTCGTCGAGCCTGAGGAGATCGCGGCCGCCCTCACCCGCGAAGTGGCCGTGCTGATGCTGACCCATGTGAACTACCGTACCGGCGCCATGCATGACATGGCCGCTGTGACCGCCGCGGCCCATGCCGCCGGCGCGCTCACCGTCTGGGACCTGGCGCACAGCGCAGGCGCCGTGCCGGTGGACCTGAATGCGGCAAACGCCGACTTCTCGATAGGCTGCGGCTACAAATACCTCAACGGCGGCCCCGGCGCGCCGGCCTTTGTCTGGGTCAACCCCAAGCATGCCGACCGCTTCTGGCAGCCGCTGGCCGGCTGGTGGGGCCATGCCGCGCCGTTTGAATTCACGCCCGATTACCGGCCCGCGGCAGGCATCTCGCGCTACCTCTGCGGCACCCAGCCCATCCTGAGCATGACCGCGCTGGAATGCGGCCTGGACACCGTGCTGGCTGCCGAAGCGCTGGGCGGCATGCAGGCCCTGCGCAAAAAATCGCTGGCGCTCACCGACCTGTTTATCCGGCTCGTCGAAGAACGCTGCGCAGGCCACGGCCTGGGCCTGGCCACGCCGCGCGAACATGCCCAGCGCGGCTCGCAAGTCTGCCTCACAAGAACTGAGGGCGCGTATGCCATCGTGCAAGCGCTGATTGCACGCGGCGTGATCGGCGACTTCCGCGCCGGTGACAGCGGCGCCGGCAAGCACCTGGACATCCTGCGCTTCGGCTTCACCCCGCTCTACATCGGTTTTGAAGACGTGTGGAACGCCGTTGAGCATTTGAAGCAGGTGCTCGAAACCAGCGAATGGAAAAAAGCCGAGTTCAACCAGAAGCACGCGGTCACATGATGAATACCCACAGCAAACCCCAAGCCCCTGAAGACATCGTGCGCGACGAAAAAGCGCGGCTCGACTTCAGCAAGTCCATGAGCTACGGCGACTATTTGCAGCTGGACGCCATCCTGGGCGCGCAGAAACCGCTCTCGCCCGACCACAACGAGATGCTGTTCATCATCCAGCACCAGACCAGCGAACTCTGGATGAAGCTGATGCTGCACGAGCTGCGCGCCGCGATCGCCAACGTCGCGAACGACGAGCTGGGCGGCGCCTTCAAGATGCTGGCGCGTGTGAGCCGCATCATGGAGCAGCTGGTGCATGCCTGGGACGTGCTGGCCACCATGACCCCGCCCGAGTACAGCGCCATACGCCCCTACCTCGCCAACTCCAGCGGCTTCCAGAGCGCGCAATACCGCTGCATCGAATTCGCCCTGGGCAACAAAAACGCCGCCATGCTCAAGCCCCATGCCCACAGGCCCGACCTGCTGGCGCAAGTGCAAGCGGCTTACGAAGCCCCTTCGCTTTACGACGAAGCCCTGCGCCTGCTGGCCCGCCGCGGCCTGGCCGTGCCGGCCAGCCACACGCAGCGCGACTGGACCCAGGGCTATGTGGAAAGCGAGGCCGTCGAACAAGCCTGGCTGGTGGTGTACCGCGACCCGAAAAAATACTGGGACCTGTACCAGCTCGGCGAGGAACTCACCGACCTGGAGGACGCTTTCAGGCTCTGGCGCTTCCGGCATGTGACCACGGTGGAACGCGTGATCGGGTTCAAGCGTGGCACGGGTGGGACGGGTGGAGTGAGCTACCTGCGCAAGATGCTGGATGTGGTGTTGTTTCCGGAGATCTGGAAACTACGCACTGACTTATAAGCGCACCGTGGTCCGAACGGTAGGCAACGGGGCTTTGGTGATCAGCAAGCGCCGCCGGCGCGATGACGCACTGCGGCCGCCGTCCCGGAAATACCCCGGGTCGGTCTGGTATGCCTTTGGACTTCCTTGCCCGACAGGCGCCCCGAGCTGGCGAGGATTTCCGCCTGTTCACGCCGCAGGCTGTTGAGTGCGGCGATGGGGCCCATGCCGAAGCTTTCCGCAAACTTGCGCTGAAAAGTGCGCCGGGACATATTGCACATGTCCGCCATCGCGTCGACGGACCAGTCGTGGTCGAGCCGGGCCTGCAACAACTCGATCAACTGGCGGAAGGGCGCAGCGGCCCTATCCTGAATCCTCAGGGCCTGGCTGTACTGGCGCTGATCGCCGTCCCTGCGTAAATAGACAAGCAGCCGCCGCGCGACACGCTGCGAGATATCGGCGCCATGGTCGCGCTCGATCAGGGCCAGCGCGAGGTCGATGCCCGCCGTAACACCCGCCGTGGTCCAGTACTTGCCGCTTTCGCAGTAAATCTTGTCGTCATTGACCTTAAGGTCCGGGAAGTCCCGCTGCAACCTCCCGGCAGATCGCCAGTGGGTGGTGACCTCCCGGCCGCTCAACAGCCCGGCGGCGGCGAGCAGAAAGGCCCCCGTGCAAACGCTGCAGGTTCTGCGCGTGGACGGGTCTCTTTCCCGCAGCCAGTTGACCAGTTGAAGATCGGCACATGCGGCATGGACACCGCCGCCACCCGGCACCACCAGCGCATCGATAGTCAATGCCGCGGCAGCCCCCAGAGCATGGTCCACATGGATTTTCAGTGCGCCATCGGCGCTCGTGACGGCGTCCTTCTGTGCCACGGTGGCCAGGCGATACACGGGAACGCCCACCTCTTCATTGGCCGTGGCAAATGCCTGCCACGGTCCGGCCAGGTCAATGGGCTGGAAGCCGTCGAACAAAAGAAAGGCCACGCATTTTGGCGCACATTCGCCCGCTTTTGGCGCTGTCCCCGCGGCACTCGGCCTTACCTTCAGCGTCTTAAGGAGCGTGTTCATGAAAGTTAATATTATTCTCTTCAATGCCCTGACACAACTTGATTTGACAGGGCCTTTTGAAGTCCTGGCACGTGTGCCGGGAGTGCAGGTCGAGCTCGTGGGGAAGTCACTGGAGCCGGTCCGCTCGGACCGCGGCCTCACGCTGGTACCCACCACGACCATCGCAAACGCAGCGCCCTGCGACCTGCTGGTGGTGCCGGGGGGGCCTGGAACCGACGACGCCCTACTGGATGCCGAGTGGGTTGGTTTCACCCGCAGGCAGGCACAGTCGGCGAAGTACATCTTCGGCATCTGCACGGGCTCGCTGCTGCTCGGCGCCGCGGGTCTTCTCAAGGGCAAGCGAAGCACCTGCCACTGGCAGGCTATTGATTTTCTGCCGGCGTTCGGCGCCATCGTCACCCGGGAGCGTATGTGTGTGGACGGGAATATCTTCACCGCGGGCGGCGTGACATCCGGCATCGACATGGCCTTGAAGGTCGTCGCCATGCTGAGGGGAGACGAAGCGGCCAAGCAAATCCAGCTCCAGATCGAATACGACCCCAAGCCGCCCTTTCCAGGTGGCACACCCTTGACATCGGAGCCGGCCATCGTTGAAAAATGCCTGGCGGCGACGCAGGCGCGGCGGGCCCTGCGGGCCTCGGCCGTCGGCCATGCGGCCCTGCGCATGCCAGCTTGAAAAGCATCGCTAACCCTGGAGAAACCTATGAGCAAAAAAATGTTTTCACTGCTTGTGTGGGCCTTGCTGGCATGCGGTATGGGCGCGCAGGCACAAGGTGTTTATCCCTCGAAACCGGTGACATTGATTGTTCCCTATCCCGCGGGAGGTCCCATGGACAAGCTCGCGCGGGAGCTTGCCTTGCCGCTGGAAAAGCAGCTGGGGCAGCCCGTCATCATCCAGAACCTGTCGGGCGCCGGAGGCAACCTGGGCAGTGTCGTTGCCTTGCGTGCGCCTGCGGACGGCTATACCCTGCTGCTGAACCATATCGGGATGGCGACAGCCCCCGCGCTGTACCGCCGCCTCGGTTTCAGCCCGGAAACGGATTTCGAACCTTTGGGCATCATGGCTGAATCGCCACTGATGCTGGTGACGCGCCCACAGATCGCCGCGGGCTCAGCGGTTGAACTGGTGCGGTGGATAGCCACGCAACCACAGGTCAAGCTGGCCAACGGCGGCATCGGGTCGGCATCGCACCTGTGCGGCCTGCTGCTGCAGTCTTCGCTGGGCATCGGCATGACCACCGTTCCGTACCGCGGGACCGCCCCGGCATTGGCGGATTTGCTGGGAGGCCATGTAGACCTGATGTGCGATCTGACGGCCAATGTGCTTCCCCATGTATTCAGCGGAAAAACCAGGCCCGTCGGCGTGACATCGGCCAAGCCGCTCAACGTTCCCGGCGCCTCGGCGATCCCGACACTCGAGAAATTCGGGATTCCCTCCGTCCGGGTGGGTGTCTGGTACGGCTTGTATGCGCCGAAGAACACGCCTCAGGCGGTGCAAACCAGGGTCAACAGCGCATTGCTGGCCGCAATCCAGACGGACGCCTTCAAAAAGGCGCAACTCGCTTCAGGAATCGATGTGGTTCGAGACGCACGCAACACGCCGGCGGGCCATCGAGAATACCTGCGCAGTGAAATTGCCCGCTGGACGCCGGTGATCAAGGCGGCAGGGGCCTACGCGGACTAGGGCCTGTTAACGCTATTTATGCAAGATGCGTTGCGAGTCAAAAAGGCCTTGAGCAAGGCGCAAAACGCAGGCGGGGCAGACCCCGTCAAGGCTTTGCAACGCCGCGCAAGGCCTTTTTGATCGCAACCCGGAGGGAATGGGGTGAAAACGGCGCCACTCTGCGTTGTGCTCCTAGCGCAGACGCCCGGTCTGGGCGTCGTCGCACGCCTTGATTGGCGCCGTTTTCACCCCATTCGCATTTGCATAAATAGCGTTAACAGGCCCTAAGGCCGTGAGGACTGCGCGCTTGCGGCTCCATACAACCAGGGCAAATCCAGCAGCTTCTCCCCCAGCATCTTCATCGCCAAATCCCGCCCCCACCGAACCACGCCATCGGCATGGAAGATCTGCCCGTTGCGCAGCGCCCTCGCCTGCACGCGCGCATTGCGCTGCCAGCGGTTAAGCGCATAGCGCTGCAGCATGGTGGGCACGTCCAGGGCCGGGTCCAATGCCTGGGCCAGGGCGCGGCCCAGTTCAGCGGCGTCTTCAATCGCCATGCCGGCGCCTTGGGCCAGGTAGGGGCGCATGGGATGGGCAGCATCGCCCAGCAAGGCCACACGGCCCACGGCGTGCTGGTGGGCGCCCTGCATGGGCGCGCGGTCGTGCAGCACCCAGAGGCGCCAGCCTTCAATCGCGCCCATCACTTCGCGCAGGGCGGCGCAGCAGCCGGCCGTCGCGGCGGCCAGGTCGGCGGCGTTGGCGCTGTGGTCCCAGAGGTCGGCTTCGGCCGCGACCTCGCCGTGCACGATGGCCACCACGTTGAGTGATTCGCCGCCGCGCACCGGGTACTGCACCACGTGCATGCGCGGCCCGAGCCAGGCGGTGACCTGCTGGCTCCTGAGCAGCTCGGGCAGGTCCGCCTGCCGCACCAGTGCGCGATAGGCCAGGTGGCCGGTGCGGCGCGGCAGGCCGTCACCCAGCAATTCCTGGCGCACCGTGCTCCACAGGCCGTCGGCGCCTATGAGGGCGTCGCCCTCAATGCCGGGGCCGTCGTCGGCCTGCACCGTGACGGCTTGCGCGGTCTGGCTGAAGGATTGCAGCGGCCGGCTCAGGTGCAGCCTGACGTCGGCGTTTTGCTGCACGGCCTCCAGCAGCAGGCGGTGCAGATCGGCGCGGTGCAAGGTGGCATAGGGCGCACCATAGCGCTGGGCGATGGTGGCACCCAGCGGCAACTCGCCCAGCAGCTGGCCCGAAATGGCGCTGCGCACCTGCAGGCGTTCAGGAAACGCAGCCACGATCTGCAAGGCGCCGGCCAGGCCCCAGCCCTGCAGCACCTTGACGACGTTGGGGCCGAGCTGGATGCCGGCGCCGACTTCACTGAATGCGTTGGCGCGTTCAAACAGGCGCACATCCCAGCCGGCGCGCGAGGCCGCGAGCGCCGCCGCCAGTCCGCCGATGCCGCCGCCGGCTATCAGGGCTTGCCTGAACATCAAGCCAGCAACTGCCGCAACACAAAAGGCAGGATGCCGCCGTTGCGGTAGTAGTCGACCTCGATGGGCGTGTCCACGCGCAGGATCACGGTGACCTCCTCGCGCGAGCCGTCGGCGCGCGTGATGACCAGCTTGGCCTCGCTTTGCGGCTTGAGTTCGGGGTGCGGGATCACGTCTATGACTTCGGTGCCGGTGAGCTTGAGGGTTTGCCACGATTCGCCCGGCTTGAACTGCAGGGGCAGCACGCCCATGCCCACCAGGTTGCTGCGGTGTATGCGCTCGAAGCTGCGCGCGACCACGGCCTTGATACCCAGCAACTGCGTGCCCTTGGCGGCCCAGTCGCGCGAGGAGCCGGTGCCGTATTCCTCGCCGGCAAAAATCACCGTGGGCGTGCCCTGCGCCATGTACTTCATGGCGGCGTCGTAGATGAACATTTTTTCGCCACCGGGCTGGAACAGCGTGACGCCGCCCTCTTCGCGCGAGCCGTCGGCGCCGGGCGGGATCATCAGGTTCTTGATGCGCACATTGGCAAACGTGCCGCGCATCATCACGTCGTGGTTGCCGCGGCGCGCGCCGTAGCTGTTGAAGTCGGCCTTCTGCACGCCGTTGGCCTGCAGCCACAGGCCCGCGGGCGAACTGGCCTTGATGGAGCCGGCCGGCGAGATATGGTCGGTCGTGATGGAGTCGGCAAACAGCGCCATGATGCGCGCGCCCTTGACGTCGACGCTACCGGCCTTGCCGGCATCCATCGCGAAGTCCTTGAAGAAAGGCGGCTCGGCGATATAGGTGCTGGCGGGCCAGGTGTAGGACGTGCCCTTGACGCCCTTGATGTTTTCCCAGAGCTTGCCGGGCTCGGTTTTCACCTTGGCGTAATTGGCGCGGAAGGCCTTGCCGTTCATCGCGTACTTCATGAGCTTGTAGATCTCGTCGCTGCTCGGCCAGATGTCGCCGAGGTAGACGTCCTTGCCCCCCTTGCCCTTGCCGACGGGCTCGGTCATCAGGTCGCGCATCACCGTGCCGGCAATCGCGTACGCCACCACCAGCGGCGGGCTGGCCAGGAAGTTGGCCTTGAGGTTGGGGTGTATGCGCGCCTCGAAGTTGCGGTTACCCGAGAGCACGGCCGCGCAGACCAGGTCGCTTTTGGTGATGGCTTCGTTGAGTTCGGGCGTCAGGTCGCCGGCATTGCCTATGCAAGTGGTGCAGCCGTAGCCGGCCAATGCAAAGCCCAGCTTTTCAAGGTAGGGCAGCAAACCGGTTTCCGTGAGGTACTCGGTCACGATGCGCGAGCCGGGCGCCAGCGAGGTCTTGATGTGCGGCTGCACCTTGAGGCCCGCCTCCACCGCCTTCTTGGCCAGCAGGCCGGCGGCCAGCAGCACGCTGGGGTTGGAGGTGTTGGTGCAACTGGTGATGGCGGCGATCAACACGTCGCCGTTGCCCACCGTGACGCCAGGCGGCGAATGCACCACCTCGGTCTGTGCCGTGGCCGGTGCGTCGGTGGTGTTGCTGGCGCGGGCGTGGGCCAGCGTGGGCCGGTTGCCTTCCATCTCGACCACGGCGCGCGCGGCGCCCGCCGGTGTGGGCGGCGCGGCCGGCAGGGTGTCCTGGCGGCCTTCGTCGGTGCGGCGCACCAGGTGGCGCGTGTTCAGCATGGCCGGCGGCTGGTTGAAACCATTCTCGGCAATCGGCTTGCTGAACAGCGACTTGAACTGGCCGGCGACGTTGCCGAGCTCGATGCGGTCCTGCGGGCGCTTGGGGCCGGCCAGGCTGGGCGTGACGTCGCCCAGGTCCAGCTTGACCACATGCGAGTAGTCGATCTCGCCGGCTTTCGCCACGCCGAACAGGCCCTGGGCCTTGAAGTAGGCCTCGAAGGCTTCGATCTCTTCCTTGGTGCGGCCCGTGCCCTTGAAGTAGTCAATGGTTTTTTCGTCGACCGGAAAGAAGCCCATGGTGGCGCCGTATTCGGGCGCCATATTGCCTATGGTGGCGCGGTCGGGCAAGGCCAGCGTGCGTGTGCCTTCGCCGAAGAACTCAACAAACTTGCCGACCACCTTTTCCTTGCGCAGCTGCTCCGTCACGCGCAGCACCAGGTCGGTGGCAGTGACGCCTTCGCGCAGGCGGCCGGTCAGCTCAAAGCCGACCACGTCGGGCGTGAGGAAGTAGACCGGCTGGCCCAGCATGGCGGCCTCGGCCTCGATGCCGCCCACGCCCCAGGCGACCACGCCAATGCCGTTGATCATGGTGGTGTGGCTGTCGGTGCCCACCAGCGAGTCGGGGTAATAAACGCCGCCCGCCGTCTTATGCACGCCGCGCGCCAGGTATTCGAGGTTGACCTGGTGCACGATGCCGAAGCCCGGCGGCACGACGCCGAAGGTGTCGAAGGCCTGCATGCCCCACTTCATGAACTCGTAGCGCTCGCGGTTGCGCTGGAACTCGAGCTTCATGTTGAGGTCCAGCGAATTTTTCTTGCCGTAGTAGTCGACCATGATGGAGTGGTCCACCACCAGGTCCACCGGCACCAGCGGCTCTATGGCTTTCGGGTTCTTGCCCAGCTTGAGCGCCACGCTGCGCATGGCGGCCAGGTCGGCCAGCAGCGGCACGCCGGTGAAATCCTGCAGCACCACGCGCGAGACTACAAAAGGGATTTCCTCGCTGCGCTCGGCCCTGGGCAGCCAGTTGGCGAGCTGGCCCACGTGCTCAGCCGTGACTTTTTTGCCGTCGCAGTTGCGCAGCACCGATTCGAGCACGATGCGCATGGACACCGGCAGGCGCGCGACTTTGGGGAATTGTTTGGCCAGTTCCGGCAGGGAGTAGAACTTGCCGGTCTTGCCGGAGGCGGTCTTGAAGCTTTTGAGCGTGGAGGGAAAAGCGTGGGGAGGCGGTTTGGCCATGGCGGACTCCTTTTTTATTGACGGCAGCCCCCATTCTGGCAGGCACTGCGGCCCCGTGGGGGGCCGAGCCCGCATATCCTGCCCGCCTGCCCAGTCTTGGGCCTTGTCACCAGGCCGGTTGCGGCGCCGCGCGGCGCAGGCCGAAGTACTGCAGCTCGGCCAGCACCGCCACCGTCAGCGCCTGGACCACCACATAAGCCGCGCCCAGCATGGAAGGCGACACCCGGCCACTGGCCAGCAGCAGCACGCAGCCCAACGCCCAGCCCATATTGCCCGCCACCAATACCCAGACGATGGGCCGCGGCAAGGGCTTACGCGTTGAAACAAAAACGACGACCGCGGCGTAGACCAGCAGGAATTCGCCGGTGTAGACCAGCAAACCCTCGGGCAGGTTCAGCAAACGGGCCATCGCCGCCGGAAAGGCGACCTGCAATACGCCGCAGGCAATGCAGGACAGCGCGTCCACACGCAGCACGTTGCGCAGGAAGTTGGGGGAAGACAGCATGGAACTCGAAAACATGGCAAAACTCCTGATGCGGCAGCCGGTGATGTGAATCAGCGCGCCGGGCCGCCGGGTCGGTGCGCATGGAGGCCATCATTCCCGGACCCCGGCCGACCGTCGATAACCTGGCAGGTAATGGAAAACCGGCCACCTGCCTTTACGATGAGGGCCATGACCGCCAGCACCCACTCCCCAAGCCGCCAGGCGCCGCGCAGCGCGCCCCAGCCCTTTGGCGACCACCTGCGCCACTGGCGCCAGCACCGGCGCCTGAGCCAGCTGGACCTGGCCCATGAGGCCGACATCTCGACGCGCCACCTGAGTTTTGTGGAAACCGGCCGCTCGGTGCCCAGCCGCGAGATGGTGCTGCGGCTGTCGGAGCGGCTGGACATTCCGCTGCGCGAACGCAATGCGCTGCTGGTGGCGGCCGGTTATGCGCCCATGTACCGCGAGCGCCCGCTGGACGACCCTGCCCTGGCCTCGGCCCGGCAGGCCGTGGAGCTGCTGCTCAAAAGCCACGAACCCTACCCGGCCCTGGCGGTGGACAGGCACTGGAACCTGGTGGCCGCCAACCGCATGGTGCCTCACCTGATGGAGGGCGCCGACGCCTCGCTGCTGGAGGGACCGGTGAATGTGCTCAGGCTGAGCCTGCACCCCAAGGGCCTGGCGCCGCGCATCGCCAACCTGCCGCAGTGGCGCACGCATATCTTTGAGCGCCTGCGCCAGCAGATTGCGGCGACTGCAGACCCGTTGCTGGAGGCCTTGCTGGAAGAGCTCAAGGCCTATCCCATGCCTGAGGAAGCGAAAAGCGAACACCTCGAAGGCGAGCACCCGGGCGTGGTCATGCCCTTTTTGTTCCGCACACCCGCCGGCATGCTGAGCTTTATCAGCACCACCACCATCTTCGGCACACCCGTGGACGTGACGCTGCAGGAACTCGCGATGGAGACTTTTTTCCCGGCGGACGATTTCACGCGCCAGGCGTTGCTGGCGCTGGCCGCGCAGGCCTAGCGACGGTCAGAGTTCGACGATGGTTTTGAAGCCGCCCCAGATCATGCGTTTGCCGTCGAAGGGCAGGTTCTTCGGGTCCATCATGGCTTCCAGGCGCGGGTCGGACATGACTTTTTTATTGACGCTGTCGCGGTGCTTGCGTGACTTGTAGGTGATCCAGGAAAACACCACCACCTCGCCGGCCTTGAGCTTGACGCTTTGCGGGAAGGACGTGAGCTTGCCGGGCTGCACATCGTCGGCGAGGCACTCGGTGTATTCGATCGCGCCGTACTCCTTCCAGATCTTGCCGGCCTTGCGGGACAGCTTGCGGTAGTCCTCCACTTTCTTGGCGGGGACGGCAACAATGAATCCATCAACATAACGGGCCATGGGGAAATCTCCTGGTTAAAGGGCTTGCTGACATATTGTGTACGCCGTACACAATATAGCCAAAAACAGGCATTCCCTCTGCGGAAAAAGTAACAAAGCTTGTTGGCCCCGGCGGGTGGGCGCCCTCGGCGCCGGCCTCAGGCGCCGAAAACGTGGGCCTGGCCGGCCACCGTGATGCGCACCATGGCGCCCAGCGCCGGCGCATGCATGCTCGCGCTGTGCACCAGCAGCGGTTCATCCCAGGCGGCCGAGGGTGCCGGCGCCGTGGCGGCCGGGCCGGTGCCGCGCACCAGGCGTACCGACAGCACGCACACCGAGCCGCCGAAATCGGTGTCAGTGACCGCGCCGTAGCAGGCATCCCCACGCGCCGCCGCTTCGGCGGGCACTTCGGCCACCTGCAGTTGCTCGGGCCGCAGCATGATTTGCGCCGTGCCCCGGCGCCCGCTGTCGTTGACGGCGACGCGCCCCAGCGCGCAGTCGGCCCAGCCGCCGGCCAGTTGCGCGGGCAGCACGATGCTGTCACCCAGGAAGCCGGCCACGGCCGCATCGCGCGGCCGCAAATACAAATCAAGCGGACGGCCGGCCTGCACCAGCAGCCCCCCGCGCATTACCGCCACCTGGTCGGCAAACGAGAGCGCCTCCGCCTGGTCGTGCGTGACGAGGATGGTGGTGATGCCCGCCGCGCCCAGCAGCTGCGCCACCGCCTTGCGGGTGCTGGCGCGCAGGCCGGTGTCGAGTGCCGAGAAAGGCTCGTCCAGCAGCATCAGCCGCGGCCGCTGCGCCAGCGCGCGCGCCAGCGCCACGCGCTGCTGCTGGCCGCCCGAGAGCTCGTGCGGGCGGCGCGCCAGCATGGCGCTGTCCAGCGCGACCATGTCCATCAGCTCGGCAATGCGTTCGGCGCGCTTGGGTGTATTGCGCGGCAGGCCGAAGCCGACATTGCCCTCAATCGTGAGATGCGGAAACAGCGCGCCGTCCTGCGGCACATAACCTATGCCGCGCTCGTGCGCGGGCACGGCCTCAGGCCCATTGGCCAGTTGCCGGCCGCCCAGGGTGACACGGCCCGCGTCGGGCGCTTCAAAGCCGGCGATGATGCGCAGCAGCGTGGTCTTGCCCGAGCCCGAGGGGCCGACGATGGCGGTGCGGCTGCCGGGCGCGACGCTCAGGTCCACGCCGCCCAGCGCCTGCACGGCGCCGTAGTGTTTGCGTATGGCTTGCAATTCCAGGGAAGTCGTCATCGCGTCATCGTCCCGCCGTGCGTTTGGATTGTTGGTAAAGCAGCCAGGTCATGGGCAAGGAGAGCAGCACCATGATGAGCGCATAGGGCGCGGCGGCGGCGTAGTCGATCTCGCTGCTGTAGGCCCAGAAGGAGGTCGCCAGCGTGCGCGTGCCGTTGGGCGCGAGCATCAGCGTGGCGGTGAGTTCGTTGGTGATGCCCAGGCCCACCAGCGCCGCGCCGGCCGCAGCACTGGGCGCGGCCAGCCGCAAGGTGACGGCCCACAGCGCCTGCGCGGGTGTGCGGCCCAGGCTGCGCGCGGCCTGCTCCAGCTCCACCGGCGCCTGCGCGATGCCGGCGCGCAAGCTGATCAGGGCGCGCGGCAAAAACATCAGCAAATAGGCCAGCAGCACCGTCAGCGCCGTCTGGTAGATCGGCAGGCGCACGGTCACGGTGACCAGCGCCAGCGCCACCACCACGCCGGGCAGCGAGCCGACCATGTAGTTGCAGGCTTCCAGCACGCGCTGCAGCCGGCCCGGCGAGCGTATCGACAGCCAGGCCATGGGCACGGCGGCCACGGTGGTCAGCAGTGCGCCGGCCAACGCAAGGCCCAGGGTTTGCAACAGCGACGGACCGAGTTCATCGAAACGCCAGACGGCCGCGCCGCCCGCCAGCAGCCAGCGCCCCAGCGTGAACAGCGGCACGCCCAGGGCCAGCAGGCTGAGCAGCGCGGGCAGCAGCAGGCTCAAGCCGGCCAAGCGGCCCAGCTTGCGCTTGGATGGCATGCGCGCCGCGCCCGTGCCCACACGCGCATAACGCTCCTTGCCGCGCGCGGCCGCTTCCAGCCCCAGCAGCGCGAAACAGCAGACCACCAGCACACCCGAAAGCATGTTGGCCGCGGGCCCGTTGTAGGTGGACTGGAACTGGTCGACGATGGCGGTGGTGAAGGTGTCGAAGCGGATCATCACGTACAGGCCGTACTCGGCCAGCAAGTGAAGGCCCACCAGCAGCGAACCGCCGCACACCGCAAGGCGCAGCTGCGGCAGCACCACACGAAAGAACACGGCCCAGGGGCCCAGGCCCAGCGAGGCGGCGCTGTCTTCCATGCCCGGGTCCAGCCGCCGCAGGGCCGCCGCCACCGGCAAATACAGAAACGGGAAATAGGCAATCAAGGAAACCATCACGCCGGCTGGCAGGCCGTGCAGGCCGGGCGCCACCGTCATCCAGGCATAGCTGTGCACAAACGCCGGGACCGCCAGCGGCGCGACCAGCAGCCAGGCCCAGGTGCGCGCGCCGGGCAGGTCGCTGCGCTCGGTGAGCCAGGCCAGCGCCACCGCCAGCACCGCGCACAGCGGCACCGTGAGCGCCACCAGCAGCGCGGTATTGACCAGCAGCTCACCGACGCGGGGCCGGAAGATCAGGGCCGAGGCCGTGTCCCAGCCGGTCTGGACACCGACCCAGAGCACAAAACCCAGCGGCAGCAAGGCCAGCAGCGACACCACCAGGGCCGCGCCGCCCACCCAGGACAGGCGCCAGCCGCCGCGGCCGGCCGCCGGCGCGGGCAGCAGCACCGCAACCGCCGGCTTCAGGGCGGCATCGGCGCCGGCATCAAGGGGCAAGGCACTCACGGGAAGTGTCCGGTCGGCGGACTCAAAAACGGTTTACAGCAGGCCGGCCTGGGTCATCAGGTCGGTGACTTTTTTGCTGTTGAGCTTGGAGGGCTCGACCTTGGGCGCCTGCAGCTCGGCCAGCGGCACCAGCTTGGGGTTGGACTGCGCGCCCGTGCCGACGGCGTACTCATAGGCATCGCCGGTCTTCAGGATGTCCTGGCCGCCCTTGCCGGCGATCCATTTCACAAAGGCCTGGGCTTCGGGCTGGTGCTTGCTCGAGGCCAGCACGCCGCCACCGGAAATGCTCACAAAAGCGCCGGCATCCTGGTTGCGGAAATAGTGCAGCTGGGTGTTGTTGCTGTTCTCGCCGGTCTTGGCCTGGTCGCCGTAGTAGTAATAGTGGTAAATGACGCCGCCCTCGATCTGGCCGGCATTGACGGCCTTGAGCACCGTGCCGTTGCCCTTGTAAGGCGTGGCGTTTTCCTTCATGGCCTTGAGCCAGGCGGCGGTGGCGGCCTCGCCCTTGAGCTCAAGCAACGCGCTCACGATGGCCTGGAAGTCGGCGCCCGAGGGCGACGCGGCCCAGCGGCCCTTCCACGCGGGCGTGGCCAGGTCCAGCATGGACTTGGGCAACTGGGCCGGCGTGAGTTTGGCCTTGTTGTAGACAAACACGGTGCTGCGCGCGGCGATGCCTATCCAGCGGCCGTGCGCGGGGCGAAAGTTGGCGGGCACTTCAGACAAGGTGGCCGCGTCCAGCGGGGCAAACAGCCCGACGCTGTCGACCAGCGCCATGGCGGGCGAGTTCTCGGTCAGGAACACGTCGGCGGGCGATGCGGCGCCCTCCTGCACGATCTGGTTGCCCAGCTCGGTGTCGCTGCCGTTGCGCAGCGTGACCTTGATGCCGGTTTCCTTGCTGAAGGCATCGGCCCAGGCCTTGGTCAGGCTGGCGTGCTGCGCGTTGTAGACCACGATGCCTTCCGGCGTGGGCTTGACGCCCTGGGCGGTGGCGGCCAGGGGCGCTGCCAGCAGGCCGGCGGCCAGCGTGGCGGCGGCGGCAAGGGATGGGAGGGACAATTTCATGAAACACCTTTAGGGATGGAAAACGGCAAGCGCTGCGGGCGAGCCACGCCTGTAAGCCTACCGTAATACAAATGCGAATTACTTGCATCTGTATGGTAACCGCTTCCACAGCCCCGGGCATGTCTGGCGGGTAAACCTGCGCGTACTGTGAGGCTGTGGGCCCGCGCTGACAGGCGGCCGCGACCGAGGCTGATGCGCCGGCCCCGCATGCGGGCCTAGCATCAGCCAGATACCCGCATTTTGGAGGGAATTCCCATGAGCACACCCAAATCCGACCACGACACCCTGTGGGAGCTGATCCAGGGCATACGCTTCGGCATGCTGACGCACCGCCACGCCAACGGCATGCTGCACGCCCATCCGCTGACCACCCAGAACCAGTCGCTGGATGAGGATGCGCGGCTGTATTTCTTCATCTCGCGCAAAAGCGAACTGGCGCAGCGCCTGCAGCAGGACGGCAATGTCAATGTGTCTTATGCCGACCCCGGCGAGGACAGCTATGTGTCGCTGTCGGGCCAGGCGCTGATCGCCGAGGACCAGGACAAAAAAGAGGAGCTCTGGTCACCGCTGGCCCGCAGCTGGTTTCCCGCCGGCGTCCACGACCCGGACCTGGCTTTGCTCGAAGTGCGCGTCCACCACGCCGAATACTGGGACGTGAAGGAAAGCAAGATGGTGCAGTTGTACAAGATGGCCAAGGCGGTCATCACGGGCGAGCTGCCGCGCAAGCTGGGCGAGCACAAAGAACTGCACATTTCCTGAGAATCTCTTTCCAAGCCCTCTCAAAACAGCTACCCCCACCGGCCCACACCATGTCCTTTATCTCCTTCAATAAAGCCACCGAACCGACCGCCCCGGACGACCTGCGCATCAACACCGCCGCCGTGCTGTATGTGGAGGCCTCTCGTCCCGACCTGGTCGGCCAGACCACCATCCACATGCTGGGCCAAGGCACCACGGTCAATGCCGTCACCGAGTCGATAGGCACGGTGGTCTCTTCCATAGGCGGGCTGGTGGCGGTCAAACGCCATTACCTGGCGCCCCCGCCCGACGACGGTGCAAGCACGGTCTATGTGTTGCCGGCCAATGTCAGCCACACGCGCCCCAACCTGCCGCTGGCGCCAGAGTTCTGGTACTTGAAATTTGTCGATGGTTCGGAATTGCGGGTGGCGGACCCGCTGCCGCCGGGGCTATAGCCTCCCTCAATGAAAAAAGCCCCGCAAGAAACCGCGGGGCTTTTTTGCATGCGCACGGGGCAATCGCACTTCACTTCTTTTCAACCTGCACCGGTACATAGCGCACGGGCTCATCGCCCACACGCAGATAGTTCACAACCCCCATCACGTCGTCGACCAGCCAGACAGCTTTCTCCAGCGCCTCAGACTGCTCGCGCGTCTTGACGCAGCCTTTGAGAAACACCAGCCGCCGCTCGCCCTGCACCCAGACGCTGGTGTCGTCAAAACGGCCGTCGAGCTTGATGTATTGCGAGACGCGCGGAATGATCTCCTGGTCGTACCAATACGAGTTGGCCAGGCGGCAGCGGCCCACACGGTAGCAGCTGCCGCCGTGCTGCGCCCGCACATGCGCCACGTCGCGCACTTCCTGCTCGGTGTAGAGCGGCCCCTCAGGCACCGGGCACTGGGCGATGGCCGAGGTGACCTGCACAAAGGGGTCGTTGAAGGCGTTGGTGCGTGCCTCCTGGGCGCCCGCACCCGTGGCCGACGAAAGCGCAAAAAAAAGGAAGGAAAGAAGTGACGGTTTCATCATCACTTCATCCTTCCATTTCAGCTTGCGGGTGTCAAGCTCAGGCGGTGACGCCGTCCTTCACGGTATCGGCCATGTCGGTGTAGTCCTTGACCTGGTCGAAGTTGAGGTACTGGTAGACCTGCGCGCTGGCAGCCGTCAGCACGCCCATGTCGGCCATGTACTCGGCCTTGGTGGGGATGCGGCCCAGCTTGGAGCAGATCGCGGCCAGCTCGGCGGAGCCGAGGTAGACGTTGGAGTTCTTGCCCAGGCGGTTCGGGAAGTTGCGGGTGGAGGTGGAGAACACCGTCGCGCCCTCCTTCACCTGCGCCTGGTTGCCCATGCACAGGCTGCAGCCCGGCATTTCCATGCGCGCGCCGGCAGAGCCCAGCACGCCGTAATGGCCTTCTTCCGTGAGCTGCTTGGCATCCATCTTGGTCGGCGGCGCCATCCACAGCTTGACCGGGATGTCGCGCTTGTTTTCCAGCAGCTTGGAAGCCGCCCGGAAGTGGCCGATGTTGGTCATGCAGCTGCCGATGAAGACTTCATCAATCTTGCTGCCGGCCACGTCGGCCAGGGTCTTCACGTCGTCGGGGTCGTTGGGGCAAGCCACGATGGGTTCGTGGATGTCGGCCAGGTCGATCTCGATGACGGCGGCGTATTCGGCGTCCGCATCGGCCTTGAGCAGCTGCGGGTCGGCCAGCCAGGCTTCCATGGCGGCGATGCGGCGCTTGATGGTGCGCACATCCGAATAACCCGTGGCGATCATCCACTTCAGCATCGTGATGTTGCTGTTGATGTACTCGATGATGGGTTCCTTGTTCAGGTGCACCGTGCAGCCGCCGGCGGAGCGCTCGGCCGAGGCGTCGCTGAGCTCGAAGGCCTGCTCCACCTTGAGGTCGGGCAGTCCTTCGATTTCCAGGATGCGGCCCGAGAAGATGTTCTTCTTGCCCTGCTTGGCGACCGTGAGCAGGCCGGCCTTGATGGCGTAGAGCGGGATCGCGTTGACCAGGTCGCGCAGCGTGATGCCGGGCTGCATCTTGCCCTTGAAGCGCACCAGCACGGATTCAGGCATGTCCAGCGGCATGACGCCGGTGGCGGCGCCGAAAGCCACCAGGCCGGAGCCCGCGGGGAAGCTGATGCCGATGGGGAAGCGCGTGTGGCTGTCGCCGCCGGTGCCCACGGTGTCGGGCAGCAGCATGCGGTTGAGCCAGCTGTGGATGATGCCGTCGCCGGGACGCAGCGAAATGCCGCCGCGCGTGCTGATGAACTCGGGCAACTCGTGGTGCATCTTCACGTCGACGGGCTTGGGATAAGCCGCCGTGTGGCAGAAGGACTGCATGACCAGGTCGGAGCTGAAGCCCAGGCAGGCCAGGTCTTTCAGTTCGTCGCGGGTCATGGGGCCGGTGGTGTCCTGCGAGCCGACCGAAGTCATCTTGGGCTCGCAGTAGGTGCCGGGGCGCACGCCCTGGCCTTCCGGCAGGCCGACCGCACGGCCGACCATTTTTTGCGCCAGCGTGAAGCCGCGGCCGTTGTCTTCGGGGCTGACGGGCAGGCGGAACTGCGTGGACAGCGGCAGGCCCAGCGCGAAGCGCGCCTTGGCCGTGAGGCCGCGGCCGACGATCAGCGGAATGCGGCCGCCGGCGCGCACTTCGTCGAACAGCACGTCGCTCTTGAGCTTGAACTCGGCGATCACCTTGCCGTCTTTGAGCGCCTTGCCTTCGTAGGGACGCAGCTCGATCACGTCGCCCATCTCCATCTGGCTCACGTCGAGCTCAATCGGCAGCGCGCCGGAGTCTTCCATGGTGTTGTAAAAAATCGGGGCGATCTTGCCGCCCAGGCAGACGCCGCCGAAGCGCTTGTTGGGCACGTAGGGAATGTCTTCGCCGGTCCACCAGAGCACGGAGTTGGTCGCGGACTTGCGCGAGGAGCCGGTGCCGACCACATCGCCGACGTAGGCCACGAGATTGCCCTTGCCCTTGAGTTCTTCAATGAACTTGACCGGGCCGCGCTTGCCGTCTTCCTCGGGCGTGACGCCGGGCCGCGCGTTCTTGTGCATCGCCAGGGCGTGCAGCGGGATGTCGGGACGGCTCCAGGCGTCGGGCGCGGGCGAGAGGTCGTCGGTGTTGATCTCGCCGGCCACCTTGAAGACGGTCAGCTTGATGGACTGGGGCACTTCGGGGCGGCTGGTGAACCATTCGGCATCGGCCCAGCTTTGCAGCACGGCCTTGGCGTATTTGTTGCCCTTCTCGGCCTTTTCCTGCACGTCGTGGAACTGGTCGAACATCAGCAAGGTGTTTTTCAGGCCGCTGGCGGCCTGGGTGGCGACGCTGTCCTCGGCATCGTCGAGCAGCGCGACCATGGGGCTGATGTTGTAGCCGCCCAGCATGGTGCCCAGCAGCTGCGTGGCTTTTTCACGCGAGATCAGCGCGCATTTTTCCGTGCCGTGGGCCACGGCCGCCAGGTAACTGGCCTTGACCTTGGCGGCGTCGTCGACACCGGCGGGAACGCGGTGGGTGATGAGTTCGACCAGGAAAGCTTCTTCGCCCTTGGGCGGGTTCTTCAGCAGCTCGATGACTTCACCGGTCTGCTTGGCGGACAGCGGCAGCGGCGGAATGCCGATGGCCGCGCGCTCGGCGACGTGGTTGCGGTAGGTTTGCAAGAACTCGGATGACATGCTGGTTTCTCCTGTAATCGAAATCGTGGTGTGTAAAGAGCGGGTTTGTTTATTTGGCGGCCGAGGCGGCTTGCGCAGCGGCGGCGGCCGGCACATCGGAAACAACAGGTGCGGCGGCGGCAGGGGCCGCGGCGACGGCCGGCTTGGGCGCATCCAGCACGCTGGCGGGCGGGTTCAGCTTGATGGCTTCGGCCACCGCCAGCTGCGCCGGGCTCATGCACTCGTCGGCCAGGCGCACGCCCAGCTTCTGGTTCATCAGCATGGATTTATTCGCCAGTTGCAGCCAGACGGCGCCGGCCTTCTGGTCTTCCAGGCGGATCGCGCCGGTGGTGGTGGCCACGGGGAACATGCGGTACTTGAAGTTCTTGCCGCTGACATTGAAATAGCCGGGCGCCTTGGGGTCGGCCGTGAGGTCGACCGCCGCACCCAGTTCGCAGGGCAGCTTGCCCACATGCACGCGCTCGGCGATGGCCAGTTCGGCCGGCGTCAGCGCGGCTTCGGCGGCCTCAATGCCGGCGGCCACGTTCTTGGCGGCGCTCTTGAGGTTGGTGCGGCTGGACGGGTTGACGACGGGCTGCTTCTTGGCGGCGGGTTTTGCTGCGGGCTTGGCGGCCGCGTCAGTCTGGGCCAGGGAAAAACCGGAAGCGGCCAGCAAAACAGCGGCGGCCAGTGCGTGGACAACAGAGGGGGTATGGAGTTTTTGCATGGGGCTTTCGTACAGTGATGAGGGGGTGAACGTTCAGTGAAACGCGGTCTTGAAATAAGCTTGCGCCTCGGGGGGAAGCGCCCGGCCGGTCTGGTGCGCGCGCTCCAGGACCTGCCAGAAGTAACGGTAACTCGCGCGGTCGTGCAGCTTGCCTTCAAAGCTGGTGGGTGCCCAGTCGGCGCAGGCGGCGGCGGTGATGATTTTGGCGGCGTCCTCAATCTCGCCTTCGCCCGGCGCGAAGGCCTCCAGGATGGGACGGATCTGGTTCGGATGGATGCTCCACATCCGGGTGTAGCCCAGTTCGCGGGCGGCATGGCGTGCGGCGGCGGTCATGGCTTCAATATCGTTGAATTCCGTGACAACACAATGCGAGGGCACTTTGCCGTGGGCATGGCAGGCCGCGGCGATCTCCAGCTTGGCGCGCAGCACCAGCGGATGCGTGAACTGGCCCCGGCTGCTCATGCCGGCCGCAGGAATCGCGCCCGCATGGGCCGACACAAAATCCATGAGCCCGAAGCTCAGCGACTGCACGCGCGGGTGCGCCGCAATGTCAAAGGCGTTACGCACCGCCAGCGGCGACTCGATCAGCACATGCAGGGGCAGGTTGCCGGCGCCGGCGGCCAGCAGCGCCTCTTCGGCGCGCAGCACGTCGGCCAGCGATTCGACCTTGGGCACCATGATGTGCGAGAGATGGCGCGCCAGCTTGCCGGCGATCACCGCCATGTCGGCCTCAAAAGCCGGGTGGCCGACCGCATGCACGCGCACAGCGACGCGGGCCTTGTCGCCGGCCAGGGCCGCCAGCGCCACCACCATGGCCGCGTGCTCGGCCTCGCCGCCCACGGGGGCGCCGTCTTCACAGTCCAGCGTCACGTCGAACACGCAGGCGCCGAACTCCTCGATCATCTCGGCCTGCAGCTGCAAGCTTTTGCGCATGCGCACTTCCACGCCGCTGTAGTGGTCGCAGACCGGCAAAATCATGGCGCCGGCCTGGGCGCCCAGCAGCACTTGCGCGGGATGAACGGCGGTGGCGCTCATGGTTTGCGCTGCGCGACGATAAACATGCGCGGGAAAGCTAAAAGCAGCTTGCCATCGGTGCGCGCAGGGTAAGCCTTGGCAACGCGCCGCTCGTACTCGGCGAGGTAACTCGCTTGTAATTCAGGCGGAAGGCGGTCGACAAATGGCTTGAGGCCGGTTGCGCGCACCCATTCCACGATCGCCGCGGCCGAAGCCATGGGGTGCTGGTAGGCCGTGCGCCAGACATCGACATGCGCGGCTTTGTCGGCCAGCAGGTCGTAGTAGCGGTCTATGGAAAAAAGATCGGTGCGCAGCTTGGAATAGTCGCCTATGGCTTCGGCCCAGGGCGCCTCGGCCGCCAGCTCGCGCATCAGGCGGTGCGTGGGCTCATCGCGGTTGTCCGGCATCTGGATGGCCAGCACCCCGCCGGGGGCCAGCGCCGCGAACAGCCGCGGAATCAGCCTGGCGTGATCCGGCACCCATTGCAGGGCCGCATTTGCGTAAACCAGCTGGGGCGCGGCATCGCCGGAGGCGGGTTGCCAATCGGCGATATCGCTCAACTCGAAACGCGCGGCCGGCAGGCGCTTACGCGCGCTGGCCAGCATGGCTTCGGAATTGTCGGTGCCCGTAACCGTGGCGCCCGGAAAGCGGCGGACCAGCAACTCGGTGGAGTTGCCCGGCCCGCAGCCCAGGTCGAACACCGTGGCCGCCTGCGCCAGCGGAACCCGCGCCAGCAGCTCCTGGGCCGGGCGCGTGCGCTCGTCCTCATAGCGGCTGTAGAGTGCGGGGTTCCAGTCGCTCATGAGGGGCGGCGGTGGCGTGCGGGCAAGGTGCTGGGCGGCCTCAGTACTGGTTTACAGCAGGTGCTTGACGCCGTCCTGCTCGCCCTTGAGTTCGTCCAGGGTCTTGGTGATGCGTTCCTGGCTGAAGGCGTCGATTTCCAGGCCTTCGACCAGCTTGTACTCGCCGTTCTCGCAGGTCACGGGGAAGCCGAACATGATGTCCTTGGGAATGCCGTACTGGCCGTCCGACGGGATGCCCATGGTGACCCACTTGCCGTTGGTGCCCAGCGCCCAGTCGCGCATGTGGTCGATGGCGGCATTGGCGGCGGAGGCTGCCGAGGACAGGCCGCGCGCTTCAATGATCGCGGCGCCGCGCTTGCCGACGGTGGGCAGGAACACGTTGGCGTTCCATTCCTGGTCGTTGATCATCTTGGCGACGCTTTCGCCCTTGATGGTGGCGAAACGGTAGTCGGCGTACATCGTGGGCGAGTGGTTGCCCCACACGGTGAGCTTTTCGATGTCGGCCACGGGCTTGCCGGTCTTGGCGGCAATCTGGCTGGCGGCGCGGTTGTGGTCCAGGCGCAGCATGGCGGTGAAGTTCTTGCGCGGCAGGTCGGGCGCGCTCTTCATGGCGATGTAGGCGTTGGTGTTGGCGGGGTTGCCGACCACCAGCACCTTGACGTTGCGGCTGGCGACGGCATTGAGGGCCTTGCCCTGCGCCGTGAAGATGGCGCCGTTGACGGCCAGCAGTTCGGCGCGTTCCATGCCGGGGCCGCGCGGGCGCGAACCGACCAGCAGCGCGTAGTCGGCATCCTTGAAGGCCGTCATCGGGTCGCTGTGGGCTTCCATGCCGACGAGCAGCGGGAAGGCGCAGTCGTCGAGTTCCATCATCACGCCCTTGAGCGCTTTTTGCGGGCCTTCAACAGGCACTTCGAGCAGTTGCAGAATGACGGGCTGGTCCTTGCCGAGCATTTCGCCGGAGGCAATGCGAAACAGCAGTGCGTAACCGATTTGGCCAGCTGCACCGGTGACTGCAACACGGACGGGTTTTTTGCTCATGATCGAGGGCTCCAGGAAAGTTAAGAATCGGTTGATGAGGGGTGTGATGTGAGATGTCTGGCGCGAGCCTGGGATATTCAGGGATGGTTTGGCGGGGTCTCACCCCTCAAAATCACCGCAAAACGGCAGGCCATGCACTGGCTCAGCCCAAGATTTTACGCTTGAAAAGTGACAGGCGTCAATTTGTCTTATGTCTTATATAAGATATGATTCGGGCTTGATTCGGAGTTTATTTCCCGGGATGCCGCGCGCCCGCCGCGGCGTCGCCGCAACCTGCTGTTAACCGCCGCCAAACTGCTGCCATGGCCATCAATACGTCCTCATTGACCGATCCCGCCGCCCTCGCTGGCGATGCAGGCGCGGCGGCGGGCGTGGCGCCGGCCTTCAGCCCGCTGTACCAGCAGATCAAGGTGCTGATCCTGCAAAGCCTGCAGGCCGGCGAATGGAAGCCCGGCGAGGCCATCCCCAGCGAGATGGACCTGGCCGCGCGCTTTCGCGTGAGCCAGGGCACGGTGCGTAAGGCGATCGACGAATTGGCCGCCGAAAACCTGGTGGTGCGCCGCCAGGGCAAGGGCACCTTTGTGGCCACGCATGCCGAGCAGCATGTGCAGTACCGCTTCCTTCGCCTCATGCCCGACAGCGGCGACGCCAACAGCGAAGGCCCGGCCGAGCGGCAGATCATCGATTGCAAGCGCCTGCGCGCGCCCGCCGACATCGCGCGCCCGCTGTCGCTGCGCACCGGCGACGCCGTGCTGCAGCTGCGCCGCGTGCTGGCCTTCCAGGGCACGCCGACCATTCTCGAAGACGTCTGGCTGCCCGGCGGCCCCTTCAAGGGGCTGACCGCCGAGCGGCTGGCCACCCACCGCGGTCCGATGTACGCATTATTTGAAACCGAGTTTGGCGTGCGCATGGTGCGCGCCGAGGAAAAAATCCGCGCCGTCGCGGCCGATGAAGCATCCGCAACGCTGCTCGGTGTGCCGGTGGGCGGGCCGCTGCTCAGCGTGGAACGCACCGCCTTTACCTACAACGACCTGCCCATGGAATTGCGCCGGGGCCTGTACCGCACCGACACCCATCACTACAAAAACGACCTTAGTTGACGGGATTCATCAAGAAGCTGCAAACGTTTGTAAGCTTATTGTTGCGTTGCAATAGAATTCGGCTGTTTAGCTGTAATTGCACGCCCGGTTACCAACCAGTTACACCCCACGAAAGCCTAAAAATGACAGAGCTGGCCTCCAAACAGCGTCCCAAGCGGCCCGAGTTCCGCAACATCAACGCCCTTTCCGACCTTCCTTCCTACCGTCTGCCGCCTGCTGGCTGGGTGTCCATTCTTCACCGTATCAGCGGTTTCATCATGTTCCTGCTGATGCCCTTCATCATCTGGATGTTCGACACCTCGATCTCCTCTGAGATCTCCTTCGAAAAATTCAAGGCCGCCTTCAACATCGGCATGCTGGGCCTGCCCGGCTTCCTCTGGAAGCTCGCTGCCCTGGCCCTGATCTGGGCCTACCTGCACCACTTCATCGCCGGCCTGCGCCATCTCTGGATGGACGTGAGCCACGCCGCCGTCAGCAAGGAGTTCGGCAAGTCCTCGGCCATCTTCACGCTGGCCCTGAGCATCGCCCTGACGCTGGTGCTCGGCGCCAAGCTGTTCGGCCTTTACTGATCACAAGGAGCATCAAAAATGGCAGTTAACTACGGCTCCAAGCGCATCGTTGTCGGCGCGCACTACGGTTTGCGCGACTGGCTCGCGCAGCGCGTCACGGCCGCCCTGATGGCCCTCTTCACCGTGCTGCTGCTGGCCCAGGTCATCTTCAGCAAGGGCCCCATCGGCTACGACAAATGGGCCGGTATTTTTTCGGCGCAATGGATGAAGGTGCTGACCTTCACCGTCATCATCGCCCTGCTCTACCACGTGTGGGTCGGCATGCGCGACATCTGGATGGACTACATCAAGCCGGCCTCCATCAAGCTGGTCCTGAATGTGTTCACCATCGTCTGGCTGGTGGCCTGCGCCGGCTGGGGCATCCAGGTTCTCTGGCGCCTCTAGGCCGCCGCCCCGCAGATCCGACAAGAAGACCGACACCCCACAAAAATCATGACCGCAACTTCCCAACTCCCCAAGCGCAAATTTGACGTCGTCATCGTCGGTGCCGGTGGCTCCGGCATGCGCGCATCGCTGCAGCTGGCGCGCGCCGGCCTCAACGTAGCCGTGCTCTCCAAAGTGTTCCCCACGCGTTCGCACACCGTCGCGGCCCAGGGCGGCATAGGCGCCTCGCTCGGCAATATGAGCGAAGACAACTGGCACTACCACTTCTACGACACCGTCAAGGGCTCCGACTGGCTCGGTGACCAGGACGCGATCGAATACATGTGCCGCGAAGCGCCCAAGGTCGTCTATGACCTCGAGCACATGGGCATGCCCTTCGACCGCAACCCCGACGGCACGATTTACCAGCGCCCCTTCGGCGGCCACACCGCCAACTACGGTGAAAAGCCCGTGCAGCGCGCCTGCGCCGCGGCCGACCGCACCGGCCACGCCATGCTGCACACGCTGTACCAGCAGAACGTCAAGGAAAAAACCAGCTTCTTCGTCGAATGGATGGCGCTGGACCTGATCCGCGACGCCGCGGGCGACGTGGTGGGCGTGACCGCCCTCGAAATGGAAACCGGCGACGTCCACATTTTTGAAGCCAAGACCACGCTGCTGGCCACCGGCGGCGCAGGTCGCATCTTTGCAGCCTCGACCAACGCCTTCATCAACACCGGCGACGGCCTGGGCATGGCGGCGCGCGCCGGCATCCCGCTGGAAGACATGGAGTTCTGGCAGTTCCACCCGACCGGCGTGGCCGGCGCCGGCGTGCTGCTGACCGAAGGCTGTCGCGGCGAGGGCGCCATCCTGCGCAACAGCAACGGCGAGCGCTTCATGGAGCGCTACGCGCCCACGCTGAAGGACCTGGCGCCGCGCGACTTCGTCTCGCGCTCCATGGACCAGGAAATCAAGGAAGGCCGCGGCTGCGGCCCCAACAAGGACTACATCCTGCTGGACATGACCCACCTGGGCGTGGACGCCATCATGAAGCGCCTGCCCTCGGTGTTCGAGATCGGCCACAACTTCGCCAACGTCGACATCACCAAAGAGCCGATTCCCGTGGTGCCCACCATCCACTACCAGATGGGCGGCATCCCGACCAACATCCACGGCCAGGTCGTCACCCAGGACGCCAACAACCAGAGCCAGGTCGTCAACGGCCTCTACGCAGTGGGCGAATGCTCCTGCGTCAGCGTGCACGGCGCCAACCGCCTGGGCACCAACTCGCTGCTGGACCTGCTGGTCTTCGGCAAGGCCGCCGGCAACCACATCGTCGAGTTCGCCAAGACCACCACGCACAAGCCGCTGCCGGCCGACGCGGCCGACAAGACCCTGGCCCGCATCGCGCGCCTGGACAACGCGACCGACGGCGAATACGCGCAGGACGTGGCCAACGACCTGCGCGCCGCCATGCAGCAGCACGCCGGCGTGTTCCGCACCCAGGCCATCATGGACGAGGGCGTGACCAAGATCGCCGCCCTGCGCGAGCGCGTCAACCGCATAGGCCTCAAAGACAAGTCGAAGATCTTCAACACCGCGCGCATCGAGGCGCTGGAAGTGGAGAACCTGATCGAGGCCGCGCAAGCCACCATCGTGTCGGCCGCCGCCCGCAAGGAAAGCCGCGGCGCGCACTCCGTGGACGACTACGGCGACACGCCGGAGCACCCGAACGGCCGCAACGACACCGAATGGCACAAGCACACGCTGTGGTACAGCGAAGGCAGCCGCCTGGCCTACAAGCCGGTGCAGATGAAACCCCTGACCGTCGATTCCGTGCCGCTGAAGACGCGCACGTTCTGACACCACCGACGCACAGCCGGCCTGCGACCCCACAAGAAGCGAGAACCCCATGACCAAACGCACCTTCAAGATCTACCGCTACGACCCGGACACCGACGCCAAGCCCTACATGCAGACCATCGAGGTGGAACTCGACGGCCATGAGCGCATGCTGCTGGACGCGCTGATGAAGCTCAAGGCGCAGGACCCGTCCATCAGCTTTCGCCGTTCCTGCCGTGAAGGCGTCTGCGGCTCCGACGCGATGAACATCAACGGCAAGAACGGCCTGGCCTGCCTGACCAATATGCGCACGCTGCCTGAAGTCATCGTGCTCAAGCCGCTGCCGGGCCTGCCCGTGGTGCGCGACCTGATCGTCGACATGACGCAGTTCTTCAAGCAGTACAACTCGATCAAGCCCTACCTGATCAACGACAACGTGCCGCCCGAAAAAGAGCGCCTGCAGAGCCCCGAAGAGCGCGACGAGCTCAACGGCCTCTACGAGTGCATCCTGTGCGCCAGCTGCTCGACCTCCTGCCCCAGCTTCTGGTGGAACCCCGACAAGTTCGTCGGCCCGGCCGGCCTGCTGCAGGCCTACCGCTTCATCGCCGACAGCCGCGACGAGGCCACCGCCGAGCGCCTGGACAACCTGGAAGACCCCTACCGCCTGTTCCGCTGCCACACCATCATGAACTGCGTCGACGTCTGCCCCAAGGGCCTGAACCCGACGAAAGCCATCGGCAAGATCAAGGAAATGATGGTCTTGAGGACAGTCTGACCGTTCGCTGACCGACCCGACGATATGGAAACCGCCGACGCCCTGCTCGATGAGCGCGCCCTGAGCAAGCTCAAGTGGCGCTGCCGGCGCGGCCTGCTGGAAAACGACCTGCTGATAGCGCGCTTCTTCCAGGGCCACGAAGCCACCCTGACCGTCAGGCAGGCTAAAGGGTTGAGTGATTTAATGGATTTGTCCGACAACGACCTGCTCGACCTGCTGCTAAAACGGAAGGACGCCGGCCAGCTGGCGGACGAATCGGCCAAGGCAAGCGCCTCTACTTCTGAAGCCCATGACGTTTTAAAGTTGCTGCAGCCCTCGACCCCGGCTCCGTAATTCCCAGCCCGTCCCAATTTGACACTGATACGAAAGAAAGAAGCAAGAAATGAAGCTAGCTGACAACAAAGCCACCCTGTCCTTCAGCAACGGCAGCCCCAGCATTGAACTGCCGGTGTACCAGGGCAATGTCGGCCCGGACGTCGTCGACATCCGCAAGCTGTATGCCCAGACCGGCATGTTCACCTATGACCCCGGTTTCCTGTCGACCGCGTCCTGCCAGTCGGCCATCACCTACATCGACGGCGACAAGGGCGAGCTGCTGTACCGCGGCTACCCCATCGAGCAGCTGGCCACCAACTGCGACTACATGGAAACCTGCCACCTGCTGCTGTACGGAGAACTGCCCAATGTGGCGCAGAAAGCCGACTTCGTGCACCGCGTGACCAACCACACCATGGTCAACGAGCAGATGCAGTTCTTCCTGCGCGGCTTCCGACGCGACGCGCACCCCATGGCCATCATGACCGGCCTGGTCGGCGCGCTGTCGGCCTTCTACCATGACAGCACCGACATCAACAACCCGGAACACCGCGAAATCGCCGCGATCCGCCTGATCGCCAAGATGCCGACCCTGGTCGCCATGGCCTACAAGTACACCGTGGGCCAGCCCTACATGTACCCCAAGAACAACCTGAGCTACGCCGGCAACTTCCTGCACATGATGTTCGCCACGCCGTGCGAGGAATACAAGGTCAACCCGGTGCTCGAACGCGCGCTGGACCGCATCTTCATCCTGCACGCCGACCACGAGCAGAACGCCTCCACCTCCACCGTGCGCCTGTGCGGCTCCTCCGGCACCAACCCGTTTGCCGCCATCGCGGCCGGCGTGGCCTGCCTCTGGGGCCCGGCCCACGGCGGCGCCAACGAAGCGGCCCTCAACATGCTGGGCGACATCCAGAAGCAGGGCGGCGTCGAGAAAATCGGCGAATTCATCAAGCAGGTCAAGGACAAGAGTTCCGGCGTCAAGCTCATGGGCTTCGGCCACCGCGTCTACAAAAACTACGACCCGCGCGCCAAGCTCATGCAGGAAACCTGCAAGGAAGTACTCAAGGAAATGGGCCTGGAAAACGACCCGCTGTTCAAGCTGGCCATGGCCCTGGAAAAGATTGCCCTCGAAGACGACTACTTCGTCTCGCGCAAGCTCTACCCCAACGTCGACTTCTACTCCGGCATCGTGCAGCGCGCCATCGGCATCCCTGTGCCGCTGTTCACGGCCGTGTTCGCGCTGGCCCGCACCGTCGGCTGGATCGCCCAGCTCAATGAAATGATCGGCGACCCCGAGTACAAGATCGGCCGTCCGCGCCAGCTGTTCACCGGCTCCACGACGCGCCAGGTCCTGCCGTTGGCCAAGCGCTAAGCCAAGCCCCGCCCCGCACCTCGTGCAAAGCCCGCCTGATGGCAGCATCGGCGGGCTTTTTTACGCCCCGCCCGGAAAGCGCCCGTCGGCAAGCGGGTCATCGCGTATTGCGATGACAAAACCCGGTTCTTAGCGGCAAAATAGCGATTCACCGTCGTCTAACGCGATGACGACACGCCCTACGCCCATGAAAAGCTCAGAACGCAACTTCGCCCGCCGCATAGACCTGACCTCGCTTCAGCTCTTTGTGGCCGTCTGCGAGCTGGGCAGCATAGGCAAGGCCGCCGAGCGCGAATTCATCGCCGCCTCGGCTGTGAGCAAGCGCCTGTCCGACCTCGAAGCCACGCTGGACACCCCGCTGCTGTACCGCCACACCCGCGGTGTCGACCTCACGCCGGCCGGCGAAAGCCTGCTGCACCATGCGCGCTCGGTGCTGTTCAGCCTCGAAAAAATGCAGAGCGAACTCAGCGAGTACGCTGATGGCGTGCGCGGCCATGTGCGCGTGCACGCCAGTATCTCGGCCATCGTGCAGTTTTTGCCCGAAGACCTGGGCGCTTTCACGCGCGAGCATTCCGGCATCAAGATAGACCTCGAAGAGCACCTGAGCACCGAGGTCGTGCGCGCCGTGCAGGAAGGCGCGGCCGACCTGGGCATCTGCAACACCGCCGACGGCGCGGGCGACCTGCAGACCCTGCCCTACCGCAGCGACAAGCTGGTGCTCATCGTCCCCCGGGGCCACCCGCTACGCGCGCAAGGCGCCATCCGCTTCGAAGCGGCGCTCGACTACGACCAGGTCGGCCTGCACTCCAACAGCTCGATCTACCTGGCCATGCGCGAAGCCGCGGCCCGGCTGGGCCGCACCATCAAGCTGCGCATCCACGTGACCGGCCTGGACGCCATGTGCCGCATGATCCACAACGGCCTGGGCGTGGGTGTGATGCCGCAGCGCGCCTTTGAGCTGACGCATGGCGTCGGCGAGCTTGAATCCATACCGCTGCTGGACAGCTGGGCGGAGCGCCAGATCCAGCTCGTCGCCCGCGACTTTTCCACGCTGCCGCTGACAGCGCGGCTGCTGGTGGAGCACCTGACGCAGCCCGCGGCGCCGGCCGCCCGCGCCAGGCCGGCCCACACCGGGGCCGCCCCCGCCGGTGCGGCCGCCTAAAATCACCCCAACGACAAACACACACGGCAACGAGAGACCACGAAGGAAAACCATGGGACGCACCCTCTACGACAAGATCTGGGACGAGCACGTCGTTCATACCGAAGACGACGGCACGTCCATCCTCTACATAGACCGCCACCTGGTGCACGAAGTCACCAGCCCGCAGGCCTTTGAAGGCCTGCGCGAGGCCGGCCGCAAGGTCTGGCGCATCAGCTCCATCGTCGCCACCGCCGACCACAACACGCCCACCACCGGCTGGGAACTGGGCTACGACGGCATCACCGACCAGGTCAGCAAGGAACAGATCACCACGCTTGACAGCAACATCAAGGAATTCGGCGCGGCCGCCTTCTTCCCCTTCCTCTCCAAACGCCAGGGCATCGTGCACGTCATCGGCCCCGAAAACGGCGCCACCCTGCCCGGCATGACGGTGGTCTGCGGCGACTCGCATACCTCCACCCACGGCGCCTTCGGCGCGCTGGCGCACGGCATAGGCACCAGCGAGGTCGAGCACGTGATGGCCACACAGACCCTGCTGGCCAAAAAAGCCAAGAATATGCTGGTGAAGGTGGAGGGCAAGCTCGCCCCCGGCCTGACCGGCAAGGACATCGTGCTGGCCATCATCGGCAAGATCGGCACGGCCGGCGGCACCGGCTACACGATTGAATTCGCCGGCTCGGCGATACGCGCACTCAGCATGGAAGGCCGCATGACGGTCTGCAACATGGCGATTGAAGCCGGCGCGCGCGCCGGCCTGGTCGCCGTCGACCAGAAAACCATCGACTACGTCAAGGGCCGCCTGCTGTCGCCCACCGGTGTCGAATGGGACATGGCCGTCAAATACTGGAACACGCTGCACTCCGATGCCGATGCGAAGTTCGATGCCATGGTCGAGCTCGACGCCGGCCAGATCCTGCCGCAGGTCACCTGGGGCACCTCGCCCGAAATGGTGCTGTCGATTGACGACCGCGTGCCCGACCCCGACAAGGAAAAAGACGCCAACAAGCGCGATGCCATCGAACGCGCCCTGAAATACATGGGCCTGGAGCCCGGCAAGGCGCTGAACGACCTCTACATTGACAAGGTGTTCATAGGCTCCTGCACCAACAGCCGCATCGAGGACATGCGCGAAGCCGCCGCCGTGATCAAGAAGATCGGCCAGAAGGTCGCGAAAAACGTCAAGCTCGCGCTGGTAGTGCCGGGCTCCGGCCTGGTCAAGGAGCAGGCCGAGCGCGAAGGCCTGGACAAGATTTTTGTCGCCGCCGGCTTTGAGTGGCGCGAACCGGGCTGCTCCATGTGCCTGGCCATGAACGCCGACCGGCTGGAGCCGGGCGAGCGCTGCGCCTCCACCAGCAACCGCAACTTCGAAGGCCGCCAGGGCGCCGGCGGGCGCACCCACCTGGTCAGCCCCGCCATGGCAGCGGCGGCGGCCGTGCACGGCCACTTTGTCGATATCCGCAAGTTTGTCTAACCCGAGCCACAGGAGGAACTTCCCATGAAAAAAATCACCACCCTGCTCGCACTGTCGCTGGCGTGCGCGACCCTGCTGCTGGCCGGCTGCAACACCTTCCGCGGTGTCGGCCAGGACGTCCAGAAAGTCGGCGAGAAAATCGAAAACGCGGCGAAGAAGTAAATGAAAAATTTCACCATACACAAGGGCCTGGTGGCCCCCATGGACCGCGAGAACGTCGACACCGACGCGATCATTCCCAAGCAGTTCCTCAAGTCGATACGCAAGACCGGTTTCGGCCCCAATCTGTTTGACGAATGGCGCTACCTGGATGCGGGCTTTCCCGGCCAGGACCCGGCTACGCGCAAGCCCAATCCCGACTTCGTGCTGAACCAGCCCCGCTACGCGGGCGCCTCCATCCTGCTGGCGCGCAAGAATTTCGGCTGCGGCTCCTCGCGCGAACACGCGCCCTGGGCGCTGGACCAATACGGCTTTCGCGCCATCATCGCGCCCAGCTACGCCGACATCTTCTTCAACAACAGCTTCAAGAACGGCCTGCTGCCCATCGTGCTGCCCGAAGCGCAGGTAGCCCAGCTGTTCGACGAGGCGCTGGCCTTTCCCGGCTACCAGCTGACGGTGGACCTGGAGCGCCAGGTGATCGTCAAGCCGCAGGGCGGGGAACTCCCCTTCGAGGTACAGGCCTTCCGCAAATACTGCCTGCTCAACGGCCTGGACGACATCGGCCTGACCCTGCGCCAGAGCGACAAGATCAAGGCCTTTGAAGCCGAGCGCCTGGCGACCAAACCCTGGCTGAACCACACCGTCGCGGGCTGAACCCCGTTTCTTCTCCTTTTCACGCATACGCCGCGCGCCGCCCTCTGCGGGGTGCGCAGCCATTCAAAGACAGCACCATGAAAATCGCAATCCTGCCGGGTGACGGCATTGGCACCGAAATCGTCGCCGAGGCCGTCAAGGTCCTGAAGGCCCTGGACCTGAAGTTTGAAACCGAGAGCGCGCTGGTCGGCGGCGCCGCCTACGAGGCCCACGGCCACCCGCTGCCCGAGGCCACGCTCAAGCTCGCCAAGGACGCCGACGCCGTGCTCTTCGGCGCGGTGGGCGACTGGAAATACGACAAGCTGGACCGGCCGCTGCGGCCCGAACAGGCCATCCTGGGCCTGCGCAAAAACCTGGGCCTGTTCGCCAACTTCCGCCCGGCCATCTGCTACGCGCAACTGGTGGATGCCTCCAGCCTCAAGCGCGAACTGGTGTCCGGCCTGGACATCCTCATCATCCGCGAGCTGACCGGTGACATCTACTTCGGCCAGCCGCGCGGCCGCCGCGTCTCGCCCGACGGCCACTTCCCCGGCTCGGAAGAGGCTTTCGACACCATGCGCTATTCGCGCCCCGAGATCGAACGCATCGCCCACGTCGCCTTCCAGGCCGCCCGCAAGCGCGGCAAGCGCGTGACCAGCGTCGACAAGGCCAATGTGCTGGAAACCTTCCAGCTCTGGAAAGACGTGGTCACCGAAGTCGGCACGCAATACCCCGACGTCGCGCTGGACCATATGTATGTGGACAACGCCGCCATGCAGCTGGTCAAGGCGCCCAAGAAGTTCGACGTGGTCGTCACCGGCAATATGTTCGGCGACATCCTCAGCGACGCCGCCGCCATGCTGACCGGCTCCATCGGCATGCTGCCCTCGGCCAGCCTCAACGACAAAAACCAGGGCCTGTACGAGCCCAGCCACGGCAGCGCGCCCGACATCGCCGGCAAGGGCGTGGCGAATCCGCTGGCAACGATTTTGAGCGCGGCCATGATGCTGCGCTTTAGCCTGAACCAGCCCGAAGCCGCCGCCCGCATCGAAAAAGCCGTGGACGCCGTGCTGAGCCAGGGCCTGCGCACGCCCGACATCTACAGCGAAGGCACGACCAAGGTCGGCACGGTGCAGATGGGTGATGCCGTGGTCAAAGCCTTGGCCTGACGTTTTTTTGCCGCAAATTGCCTCAAACCAGCAGCAAAACCCAGGTTTGAGGCGGCTGTCAGCCTCGGCAAAGCCAAGCCTGGCTACAATCGACACTTATGCGCAAAAACCCCGCTTTCACCCACTGCCCCGCCGCCCTGCGCGCGGGTCATGGCGCGCCGGTTTTTGCCCAGACCACCAAAACGACCACCATTAAAGGCTAGCAAGCCTGGTTCGTCGTGCCCTGCCGGCTCGATGAGCCGGGCCCAAAAGCCATATTTTTGACTTTTTGAAGGGGCAGTTCCAATGAAACTCAAAGGCAATCTCACAGGGCTCGTCGGCTGGCGCGGCATGGTCGGCTCGGTGCTGATCGACCGCATGCAGGCCGAGGGCGATTTCGACCTGATCGAGCCGGTGTTCTTCTCGACCTCCAACGCGGGCGGCAAAGCCCCCGCCCAGGCGAAGAACGAGACCACCCTCAAAAACGCCTTTGACATTGAAGCGCTCAAGAAGTGCGACGTCATCATCACGGCCCAGGGCGGCGATTACACCTCCGAAGTCTTCCCCAAGCTGCGCGCGGCCGGCTGGAAGGGCCACTGGATAGACGCGGCCTCCACGCTGCGCATGAACGACGACGCCGTCATCATCCTGGACCCTGTCAACCTGCCGGTGATCCAGAACGCGCTGGCCAAGGGCGGCAGCAACTGGATCGGCGGCAATTGCACGGTCAGTTGCATGCTGATGGGCGTGGGCGCGCTGTACAAGGCCGGCCTGGTCGAGTGGATGACCAGCATGACCTACCAGGCAGCTTCGGGCGGCGGCGCGCAGCACATGCGCGAATTGCTGACGCAGTTCGGCACGCTCAACAGCGAAGTCCGCTCGCTGCTGGACAACCCCAAGTCCGCCATCCTTGAAATCGACCGCCGCATCCTGGCCAAACAACAGGGCCTTAGCACCAGTGAGACCGCCAACTTCGGCGTGCCGCTGGGCGGCTCGCTGATCCCCTGGATCGACAAGGATCTGGGCAACGGCATGAGCAAGGAAGAATGGAAGGGCGGCGCCGAGACCAACAAGATCCTGGGCCAGGGTGCCAGCTTCGGCACGGCCGAAACCCCTGTGGACGGCTTTTGCGTGCGCATAGGCGCGATGCGCTGCCACAGCCAGGCGCTGACCTTCAAGCTCAAGAAGGACGTGCCGCTGGCCGACATCGAGGCCATGATCGCGGCCGACAACGAGTGGGTCAAAGTCGTGCCCAACACGCGCGAAGCCTCCATCAAGGACCTCACGCCCGTGGCCGTCACCGGCACCATGCAGATCCCGGTGGGCCGCCTGCGCAAGCTGGCCATGGGCCCCGACTACCTGGGTGCGTTCACGGTGGGCGACCAGCTGCTGTGGGGCGCCGCCGAGCCGCTGCGCCGCATGCTGCGCATCCTGCTGCAGGCCTGAAATAATGGAGGTGAGCGGCTGCCAACATACAGCCGCTTATCAGTAACTACATGTCACAGGACGTTGTCGTCAGACAACATCCGAAACTTGTAAGTTGCTGCTAACTCGCTGTGTCAAAACTTAAGTGGTGTCTTAGCTTGTCAGCCTAATGCCTTGATGTTAAGGTTGTTTTTCGAAAATTCGCATCGAGGTTTTTGTGCGCATAAGCAGAATAAAGTTACATGCAGACCGAGCACTGGAGGCTCACAACCCCATGAATAATCGCGGTCGTTGGCGCATAGGCGCCCTGGCAAGTGCCATTGCACTGCTTGGCAGCCTGGCAAGTCTGGAAGCCCACGCGCTCGCGCTGGGCCGGATCACAGTTCAGTCGGCATTGGGCGAGCCCCTTCGCGCTGAAATCGAGATCGCCGACATCAGGCCCGAAGAAGCGTCCAGCCTCAAGGCCGGCGTGGCCCCGCCCGACACCTTCAAGGCCGCGGGGCTTGAATACGGCAGCGTGGTTTCCGGCGTCGAGGTCAGCCTGCAGAAGCGCTCCGACGGCCGCTCCTTTCTGCGCCTGAGCAGCAACCGCCCCGTCACCGAGCCGTTTGTCGACCTGATCCTGGAAGCCAGCTGGGCCAACGGCCGCATCACGCGTGACTACACCATGCTGTTCGACCCGCCGGTCCTGCGCTCCGGCAGCTCCGCAGCCGCGCCCACCGCGCCGGTCCTGTCGTCCCGCCCCGCGGCGCCGCCCGCCAAGGGCATTGCCTCCATTCCCTACTCGCCGCCTGCCGGCCCCAGCAGCCGGCCCGCGCCGGTCGCCAAGGCCCCCGCCGCGCCCCTCGAGAAAGTGCCCGCCGGCGGTGACAAACAAGTCACCGTCAAGACCGGCGACACCGCCGGCAAGATCGCCGCCCAGAACAAGCCCGCCAGCGTGTCGCTGGACCAGATGCTGGTGGCCCTGCTGCGCAGCAACCCGGACGCTTTCATCGGCGGCAACGTGAACCGCATCAAATCCGGCGCCGTGCTGGACATCCCGAGCGCCGAAACCGCCGGCGCGGTTGCCGCTGGTGAAGCCAGCCAGACCATCGTCGCGCAAAGCAAGGATTTCAACAGCTTCCGCCGCAAACTGGCCGAAGGCGTGCCGGCCACCCAGGTGGCCAGCGCCGACCGCCAGGCCGGCGGCAAGGTGCAGGCCAAGGTCGAAGACCGCGCGCCCGCCAGCAGCACACCCGACAAGCTGACCCTCTCCAAGGGCGCGGTCCAGGGCAAGGCGGCTCCGACGGCGGCCGAAGACAAGATCGCCAAGGAACGCCAGGCCAAGGAAGCCTCCACGCGGGTGGCCGAACTGTCCAAGAACATCAGCGAACTGAACAAGCTGGGCGCCGCTCCCGCGGCAGCGCCCGCAGCCAGCGCGGCCAAAGCCCCCGGCGTCGCCGTTCCCGCGCCCGCCAGCATGCCAGCCCCAGCGGCCGCACCGGCGCCTGCCGCGGCAACCACCCCTGCCGCATCCACCCCGGCCATCACGCCGGCCCCGGCCCCGGCTGTTGCCGCCGCCACACCGCCGGCACCCGCCGCCAGCAGCGCGCCGGCAGCCGCCGCGTCAGCGCCCGCATCGGCAGCCTCCGAGGCAGCCACCAGCGCAGCCCCGGCGGCCGCCGCTTCCCAGCCCGCGCCCGCCGCCAGCGTTGCGGCAACGCCGCCTGTGGCCGCTGCGAAAAAACCCGTGGCCGCGCCACCACCGCCACCTGAACCCAGCCTGCTCGACGAACTGCTCGACAACCCGCTGATACTGCCCATCGCCGGCGGCCTGCTGCTGCTGCTCGCCGGTTTCGGCTTTTACCGCTACCGCCAGCGCGGCGGCGCGGCCCAGGTCGACAGCTCCTTCCTCGAAAGCAGGCTGCAGCCCGATTCTTTTTTCGGCGCCAGCGGCGGCCAAAGAATTGACACGAATGAAGGCAACGCCACAGGCTCGTCCCTGGTGTATTCGCCCAGTCAATTGGATGCCGCTGGCGACGTCGACCCCGTAGCCGAAGCCGATGTGTACCTGGCCTATGGACGCGACCTGCAGGCCGAGGAAATCCTCAAGGAAGCCATGCGCACCAGCCCGATGCGCGTGGCCATCCATGCCAAGCTGATGGAAATCTACGCCAAGCGCCGCGACAGCAAGGCGTTTGAGACCGTCGCCATCGAGGCTTTCAACCTCACCCATGGCAGCGGTCCCGAGTGGGCCTACATCACCGAAATGGGCCGAGAACTCGACCCCGCCAACCCGATGTACCAGCCGGGCGGGCAACCCGCCGGCGCCGGCCATGGCGGCAGCACCTCGGCCTTCAGCCCGGGCGGCACCGTGGCCATGGTGGCGCAGCCGGCGCATGTCCCCGCGCCCACGCCTTCGGTGGATGTCGACCTCGACCTGGACTTCTCGCTCGGAGACGAACCCAGTGAGCCGACCACGCCAGCGGCCATCTCGGCCCCGCCGCCTCCGCCGCCGGCACCGGTGCGTGTCGAGCCCACGGTGGCCATGAAGGCGCCGGAACCCGCTCCCCTGAACATGGATTTCAGCAGCGCCACGGTGGCACTCCCGACGGCCACGCCGCCGGCCGCCAAGCCCGCTCCGGCCGCGGCCGACGCATCTTTCCTCGACGAAGGCCTGAACTTCACGCCCGAACCGTTCACACCGGCCCCCAAACCGGCAGCGGCACCCGCCCCCGTGAAAGCGGCGGCGCCCGCGCCGGCCCCTGCGCCAGTAGCAGCACCGGCACCGGCACCGGCGGCCGACAACGGCATGCTGGAGTTCGACCTCGGTTCGTTGTCGCTGGACCTGAACGGCCCCACCACGGAAAGCCCCGCCCATCCCGAGGAAGCCCTGTCCATGTCCGGAGACCCGCTGGAAACCAAATTCCTGCTGGCCGAGGAATTCCGTTCGCTCGGCGATTCCGATGGCGCCAGGTCCCTGGCCGAAGAAGTGATGGCCGAAGCCAAGGGCCCGCTAAAGGTCAAGGCACAGGCCTTCCTGAACGCCCTGTCGTGAGCGCAGCCTGAACGCGCTGCGTTCACTGCGTGCCCGCCTGTGAGGATCGCACTCGGCATCAGCTACAGCGGCAGCGGCTACGAAGGCTGGCAGAGCCAGCTTTCGGGCAACACGGTCCAGGACAAGCTGGAGCTGGCGCTCGGCAAATTCGCCGCCCAGCCGATACGCACCCTGTGCGCCGGCCGCACCGACGCCGGCGTGCACGGCCTCATGCAGGTCGTGCACTTCGACACCCTGCTGCAGCGCGACATCGCCTCCTGGGTGCGCGGCACCAATGCCTTTTTGCCGGCCGACATCGCGGTGCAGTGGGCGCGCGAAGTCCCGGACGAATTCCATTGCCGCGGCAGCGCCATTGCGCGCCGCTATGCCTACGTAGTGCTGGAGTCGCCGGTGCGCCCCAGCGTGGAAGCCGGGCGCGTCGGCTGGGTCTACCGGCCGCTGGACGAGGCAGCCATGCGCCAGGCCGCCGCCCATCTGGTCGGCGAGCATGATTTCAGCTCCTTCCGGGCCGCGCAATGCCAGGCCAAGTCCCCGGTCAAAACCATCAAGCGCATCACAATCTCGCACCGTGGGGAGCCGGGCGCCCGCTACTGGCGCTTCGAGTTCGAAGCCAACGCCTTTTTGCACCACATGATCCGCAACATCATGGGCTGCCTGGTCGCCATAGGCCAGGGCAGCTACCCGCCGGACTGGCTGGCCAGCGTGATGGCCGCGCGCAGCCGCGATGCCGCCGCGCCGACGTTTTCGCCGGACGGCCTGTATTTCCTGGGGCCGGTGTATGAAGACCACTATGGCCTGCCGGCCCACGCGGCGGCCTATGATTGGCTGCCATGACACCCATCCCCCCACCCGTACCCGCATCAAGATTTGCGGCCTGACCCGCGAGGAAGACGTGGATGCCGCCGTGGCGGCCGGGGCCGACGCGGTCGGCTTTGTGATGTATGAGGCCAGCCCGCGCCATGTGACGGCCGAACGCGCCGCCGAACTGGCCCGCCGCCTGCCGCCTTTTGTGACCCCGGTGCTGCTCTTCGTCAACGCGCCCGCGGCCCGCATCAGCGCCGCCTGCGCCCTCATGCCCGCGGCTTTCCTGCAATTCCACGGCGACGAAACGCCCGAAACCTGCCTGCAGGCAGGCCGGCCCTTTATGCGCGCCGCGCGCATTCCGCTGGATGAAAAAGCCGCCGAAAACACCCCGGGCAACCCGGGCGGCTTTGATCTCGTAAAATATGCCCAGGACTTCAAGGCCGCACAAGCCATCCTCCTCGACGCCCATGTCGAAGGTTATGGCGGCGGCGGGAAAACATTCAATTGGTCACTTCTTCCTCCAAACGTCAACGCTCACCTCGTTTTGTCTGGTGGATTGACGCCTGCAAACGTGATCGATGGCATTTCGCAAGTCAGGCCGCGTTGCACAACGCTGGCCGTTGATGTCAGTTCCGGCGTAGAGGTTTCCAAGGGAATCAAAAGCGCCGACAAAATCAACCAGTTCGTCGCGGCCGTGCGCGCCGCCGACGAGTTACTTGCAAAGAGTCCCCATCATGTACGAGTACCACCAGCCTGATGCTTCCGGCCATTTCGGAATTTACGGCGGCAGTTTTGTTTCGGAAACGCTGACCCACGCGATCAACGAACTCAAGGCCGCCTACGCCAAATACCAGCACGACCCGGAGTTCATCGCCGAATTCCATTCCGAGCTGGCGCATTTCGTGGGCCGCCCCTCCCCGATCTATCATGCCGCGCGCATGAGCCGCGAACAGGGCGGCGCGCAGATTTACTTGAAGCGCGAAGACCTCAACCACACCGGCGCGCACAAGATCAACAACACCATAGGCCAGGCCATGCTGGCGCGCCGCATGGGCAAGCCGCGCGTCATCGCCGAGACCGGCGCCGGCCAGCACGGCGTGGCCACCGCCACCATCTGCGCGCGCTACGGCCTGGAATGTGTGGTTTACATGGGCAGCGAAGACGTCAAGCGCCAAAGCCCCAATGTCTACCGCATGAACCTGCTGGGCGCCACGGTGGTGCCGGTCGAAAGCGGCAGCAAGACGCTGAAAGACGCGCTCAACGAGGCCATGCGCGACTGGGTCGCCAATGTGGACAACACCTTTTACATCATTGGTACGGTGGCCGGCCCGCATCCCTACCCCATGATGGTGCGCGACTTCCAGAGCGTGATAGGCGCCGAATGCCTGCAGCAGATGCCGGAATTCATCGGCAGCAAACAACCCGACGCGGTGATCGCCTGCGTGGGCGGCGGCAGCAATGCCATGGGCATCTTCCACCCCTATATCCAGCATGCCAAAACCCGGCTGATCGGCGTCGAGGCCGCCGGCGAGGGCCTGGAAAGCGGCAAGCATTCGGCCTCGCTGCAGCGCGGCCTGCCGGGCGTGCTGCACGGCAACCGCACCTATGTGCTGCAAAACGAGGACGGCCAGGTCACCGAGACCCACAGCATCAGCGCCGGGCTCGACTACCCCGGCGTGGGCCCGGAACACGCCTTCCTCAAGGACATAGGCCGCGCCGAATACGTCGGCATCACCGACAAGGAAGCCCTGGAGGCTTTTCACTACCTGTGCCGCACCGAAGGCATCATTCCCGCGCTCGAATCCAGCCATGCCGTGGCCTGCGCCATGAAGATGGCCCGCAGCATGCGCAGCGACCAGAGCCTGCTCGTCTGCCTTTCAGGCCGGGGCGACAAGGACATAGGCACGGTGGCCGACCTCTCGGGCGCCGATTTTTATGACCGGCCTTCGATGCGCGGCCTCTCCGTCAAGGGCGGCACCAAGGAAACATCATGAGCCGCATCGCCACCACTTTCTCCACGCTGAAAAGCCAGGGCCGCAAAGCCCTGATCCCCTACGTCACAGCGGGCTTTCCCTTTGCCGACGTCACGCCGGAGCTGATGCATGCCATGGTGGCCGGCGGGGCCGACGTGATCGAGCTGGGCGTGCCGTTTTCCGACCCCAGCGCCGACGGCCCGGTGATCCAGAAAGCCGGCGACAAGGCCCTGTCCTTCGGCATAGGCCTGGCCCAGGTGCTGGACATGGTGCGCCAGTTCCGCAGCAAAGACAGCAGCACGCCGGTGGTCCTGATGGGCTACGCCAACCCGGTGGAGCGCTACGACATCAAGCACGGCGGAGGCAAGACGGAAAGCGCCTTCATCCGCGATGCGGCCCAGGCCGGCGTGGATGGTGTGCTCATCGTCGACTACCCGCCTGAGGAATGCGTGGAGTTCGCCGCCCGGCTGCGCGCGCACAACATGGATTTGATCTTTTTGCTGGCGCCCACCAGCACCGACGCGCGCATGGCCCAGGTGGCTGAAGTCGCCAGCGGTTATGTCTACTACGTCTCGCTCAAAGGCGTGACCGGCGCCGGCACGCTGGACGTGGGGGCCGTCGAAGCCACGCTGCCGCGCATACGCAAGCATGTGAACGTACCCGTGGGCGTGGGCTTCGGCATACGCGATGCGGCCACGGCCAAGGCCATCGGCAAGGTGGCCGATGCCGTGGTCATAGGCAGCAAAATCATCCAGCTGATCGAAAACCAGCCGCGCGACAAGGTGGCCGCCACCGCGCAGGCGTTTTTGCAGGAAATCCGTACTGCTTTGGACTGACTTTCAAGCGGGCCGGCCTGGGGCCGGACACCGGGCAAACCGGCGCATAATTGCGCTTTTCGCCCGGCAAGCCCCAGGCGCCGCCCGACACTACAAGGACTGACTTCATGTCTTGGCTAGAAAAACTTCTTCCCCCCAAAATCAGCCCCACCGACCCGACGGAACGCCGCCAGGTGCCCGAGGGCCTGTGGATCAAGTGCCCGAGCTGCGAGGCGGTGCTTTACAAAACCGACCTGGAAAAAAACCAGAATGTCTGCCCGCAGTGCAGCCACCACCACCGCATAGGCGCCCGTGCCCGGCTGGACGCCTTCCTGGATCCGGAAGGCCGTTACGAGCTGGGCCAGGAAGTTCTGCCGGTCGACGCCCTGAAATTCAAGGACAGCCGCAAATACCCCGAACGCCTGAAAGAAGCCCTGGAAAACACCCAGGAAACCGATGCGCTCGTCGTCATGGGCGGCGCGGTGCACAGCATAGGCGTGGTGGTGGCCTGCTTTGAGTTCGACTTCATGGGCGGCAGCATGGGCAGCGTGGTCGGCGAGCGCTTTGTGCGCGGCGTGCACGCGGCCATCGAGCAAAAAGTCCCCTTCATCTGCTTTACCGCCACCGGCGGCGCGCGCATGCAGGAAGGCCTGCTCAGCCTCATGCAAATGGCCAAAACCAATGCCGCCCTGACGCGCCTGGCCAAAAAAGGCCTGCCTTACATCAGCGTGCTGACCGACCCGACCATGGGCGGGGTGAGCGCCGGCTTCGCGTTTGTCGGCGACGTGGTCATTGCCGAACCCAAGGCCCTGATCGGTTTTGCCGGCCCGCGCGTGATTGAATCGACCGTGCGCGTGACGCTGCCGGAAGGTTTCCAGCGCGCCGAGTTCCTGCAGACCAAGGGCGCGATCGACTTCATTTGCGACCGCAGGGAACTGCGCAAGACCGTGGCCAACTCGCTGGCCATGCTGCTGCGCCAGCCTGCGGATGCCGTCAGCTGAGAGACCGGCAAGCCCTGCCTCCCCCTCCCCCCGAAAAGCCCCTCAAGCAAGGCGTATTAGCCGCACGAAAAGTTCGCAGCGCGGGTCACATGGGATGATGTGGTTCACGGCACCCCAGAGCACGATGAGACCATGTCAGAAGCCTTGACCCTGAGCTCCCTTCCCCTGTTTCCGCTGGGTGCGGTGCTGTACCCCGGCGGTGTCCTGCCGCTGCGCATTTTTGAGGTCCGCTACCTCGACATGATTGGCAAGTGCCACAAGGCCGGCGCGCCCTTCGGCGTGGTGTCGCTCATCGAAGGATCCGAGGTTCGCCGCCCCGCCGATGCCGGCGCCCCGACCGGCGACGGCTTTGCGCAGGAGACCTTCAGCAGCGTGGGCACCCTGGCCACCATCACCGAGTTCTCCATTCCCCAGCCGGGCCTGATGGCCATACGCTGCACCGGCGCGCAGCGCTTTGAAATCTCCCGACGCGAAAAACTCAAGCACGGCTTGTGGATCGCCGACGTCACCCGGCTGGAAGACGACCAGCCTGTCGCCATTCCACCCGACCTGCAAGCCGCGGCCGACGCGCTGGGCAGGCTGATCAAAAGCCTGCAGGTGCGCGACATACCGCAGGCCCAGATGCCGCTGCAGTCGCCCTACCGGCTGGACGACTGCGGCTGGGTTTCCAACCGCTGGTGCGAACTGCTGCCCATCCCCCTGGAGCTCAAGCAGCGCCTCATGCAGCTGGACAACCCCCTGATGCGGCTGGAACTGGTCAGCGACATCCTGGAGCGCACCGGCATCGCGCTCTAGGGTCCTGTGGACGATCCCAAAGCCTTTTCAGGCGGCCGGGCCAAAACGCCCCTGTAAAAACTTAAAATCGACAATTCGGCGCTTTTCGGGCCCACCTCGCGTGGGCCGGGCGCCCGGCACCTTTCGACCTCTTTCCGGAAACCTTGACCTTATGTCCAACCAGCCGAACACGCCCACCGCCACCCCCGCGCCACAAGACGAGAACAAGCTGATCGTCGAGCGCCGCGAAAAGCTCAAGGCCTTGCGCAAAGACCAGGCGGACGGCAAAGGCGTGGCCTTCCCGAACGACTTCAAGCCGACCGACCATGCGGGCAAGCTGCACGCCGCGCACGGCGGCAAGGACGGCGAGGCGCTGGCCGCCGAAGCCATTCCCGCCAAGGTCGCCGGCCGCATGATGCTCAAGCGCGTGATGGGCAAGGCGAGTTTTGCCACCCTGCAAGACAGCACCGGGCGCATCCAGATTTTCCTCACGCGCGACGAGATCGGCGAAGAACTGTATGCCGCCTTCAAGCACTGGGACCTGGGCGATATCGTGGCGGCCGAAGGCAAGGTCTTCAAGACCAAAACCGGCGAGCTGTCCATCCATGCCACCAGCGTGCGCCTGCTGACCAAAAGCCTGCGCCCCCTGCCCGGCGATTTTTACGGCATGGCCGACCAGGAACAGAAATACCGCCAGCGCTATGTAGACCTGATCACCGACGAACAGGCACGCAAGCGCTTCACCGCGCGCAGCAAGGCCGTCAGCTCGATCCGCGAATTCATGGTCAAGCACGATTTTCTCGAGGTCGAGACGCCCATGCTGCATCCCATCCCGGGCGGTGCCAATGCCAAACCCTTCAAAACGCACCACAATGCGCTGGACCAGGAGATGTTCCTGCGCATCGCGCCCGAGCTTTACCTCAAGCGCCTGATCGTCGGTGGTTTTGACCGCGTCTTCGAAATCAACCGCAGCTACCGCAACGAAGGCATCTCGGTGCGGCACAACCCCGAATTCACCATGATGGAGTTCTATGCGGCCTACTGGGACTACAACGACCTGATGGACTTCACCGAGGCGCTGATCCGCGACGCTGCGCAAAAGGCCGTGGGCACGCTGCAGCTGAGCTACGGCGGCAAGGAAGAAAAAGTCGACCTCGCCAGACCCTTTGCCCGCCTGACAATCCGCGAAGCCATCCTCAAGCACACCGAAGCGGGCGACCATGTCGACGACGCCGCCTGGCTCACCAATGCCCTCAAAAAACTGGGCATGAACGAGGAAAAAGACCGCCTCTCGACGCGATCGCTCGCCGGCCTGCAGGTGCTGTATTTCGAGGAGCTGGTCGAGGAAAAGCTCTGGCAGCCTACCTTCATCATGGAGCACCCGACGGAAATCTCGCCGCTGGCGCGCGCCAACGACAGCCGGCCCGAAGTCACCGAGCGCTTTGAGCTCTACATCACCGGCCGCGAATTCGGCAACGGCTTCAGCGAGCTCAACGACGCCGAAGAACAGGCCGCCCGCTTCAACGCGCAAGTCGCGGCCAAGGACAGCGGCGACGACGAAGCCATGTTCTACGACCACGACTTCGTGCGCGCCCTCGAATACGGCATGCCCCCCACCGGCGGTTGCGGCGTGGGCATTGACCGCCTGATGATGCTGCTGACGGACAGCCCCAGCATTCGGGATGTCATCCTCTTCCCCGCTCTCCGCCGCGAGGCTTAACCTCAGTTCCAGCTGTCATACACGATGCCACGCCAGCAGGGGCCGCGGGACTGGCTTAGCCAGACCGCAGGCGCCGCCCCCTTGAGGGGGGAACAGGCTACACGCAGTGAGCCTGGACGGGGGTGAGCCTATGTCATTGAAATACCTCGCCGCTTATCCCGAAAACCTGCGGGTCCAGGTTCAGCAATTGCTGGACAGAGGGCGGCTGGGCGAAGTGCTGCTCGCCAAATACCCCCAGGGCCACGGCGTGCGGACCGACAAGGCGCTGTACGACTACGTGATGGATCTCAAAAACGATTTCCTGCGCAGCTCCGAGCCGCTGTCCAAAGTCGCGTTTGACAGCAAACTCCACGTGATCGCGCATGCACTGGGCACGCACACCACCGTCTCACGTGTACAAGGCAGCAAACTCAAGGCCAAACGAGAGATCCGCGTCGCCGCCTTGTTCAAGGAGGTGCCGGCAGAGTTCCTGCGCATGATCACGGTGCATGAGCTGGCCCACATCAAGGAAAAAGCCCATGACAAGGCTTTCTACCAGCTGTGCACCCATATGGAACCGCAGTACCACCAGTATGAGTTTGATTTGCGCGTCTACCTCACACATGTGGACGCGGTGGGGAAGCTGGCCTGGCCGGGAAGCCAGGCGGCCTGAGGCCCGGCCGCAGCGTCAGGGAATCAACCCCAGTGCGTGCATATACGCCGGCTGCACCATCAACTCATCCCAGCCAAACGCCCTGCCCTGCGGCAACAAGGCCAGGCGGCGCAATTCACTGGCTTCCATGGCTTCCCACTGGCCCTTGAGCAGCGCCTCGGACATGCCGTCCAGCAGTTCGTCGACGGGCTGGCCCTCGCCCACGGACTGGTTGCACAGCAGCACCATGTCGCAGCCGGCGTTGAGCGCCGTGACGGCTGCCTCGGTGTAGCTCACTTCCTTGCCGTCGATCAGGCGGGCACCGGCCATGCTGAGGTCGTCGCTGAAAATCGCGCCGCCGAAGCCCAGCTGGCTGCGCAGGATGAAGTTGAGCCACTGGCTGGAGAAACCAGCCGGCCTGGCATCGACCTTGGGATAAATCACATGGGCGGGCATCACGCTGCTGAGCGTGGTGTTGAGCCAGCCGTAAGGCGCGGCATCGTCGGCCAGTATGGCTTTGAGGCTGCGCTTGTCGACGGGGATGTCGGTGTGGGAATCGGCCTTGACAAAACCGTGGCCGGGGAAGTGCTTTCCGCAGTTGGCGACGCCGGCCTGCAGCAGGCCGTGCATCAGGCTCTTGGCCAGCAGGGTGACGACGCGCGGATCGCGGCCGAAAGCGCGGTCGCCGATCACACCGCTTTCACCGTAATCGAGGTCCAGCACCGGCGTGAAGCTGAAGTCGACGCCGCAAGCGCGCAACTCGGCGCCCAGCACATAGCCGCAGGCGGTGGCCGCATTGGTGGCGGCCAGCTGGTCTTTCATCCACAGCAGGCCCAGCTCGCGCATGGGCGGCAGGTGGGTAAAGCCATCGGTCTTGAAGCGCTGCACACGGCCGCCTTCGTGGTCCACGCAAATCAGCAAATCCTCGCGGATGTCCTTGATCTCGGCGCACAGGTCGGACAGTTGCCGGCGATCCTTCCAGTTACGGGCGAACAGGATGATGCCGCCGGTCAGCGGGTGTTTCAGGCGCCGGCGGTCGGCCTTGGTGAGCGCATGGCCGGCGATGTCGATGATGAGGGGAGCGTGCTGGGTCATAAGAAAAATCCGGAGTTGGGGGCTTCCGTTGAGGGGTCAGGAGAGCTTTTCCACCACGCAGAAACTGGCGGCGTAGTCGGTCTCGTCGGTCACGGTGACATGGGCGGTGAGCTGGCGCGCCTCGAACCAGGCCTTGAGCGTGCCGTGCAGCACGATTTCGGGCTTGCCGCTGGCGGCCTTGGCGATTTCGCAGGAGCGCCAGGTCATGGGCATGCGCATGCCCATGCCTATCGCCTTGCTGAAGGCCTCCTTGGCGGAAAAGCGGGTAGCCAGGTAGCTGACGCCGCGGTCCGGCCAGCGCGCGCTGCGGGCCTTCCAGGTGGCCAGTTCGCCGTCGGCCAGGATTCTCCTGGCAAAGCGCTCGCCATGCTTGTCAAGGCTGGCGCGAATGCGGCGCACATCGCAAATATCCGTGCCGATACCGTAAATCATGCGGCTGCAAACGCCCGGTCTATGCTGGCCAGATAGCTCCTGACAGTGGCGGCGTAGCCCAGCTCCAGCGCGTCGGCGATCAGGGCGTGGCCTATGGACACCTCCAGCACGCCCGGCACTTCGCGCACAAACTCCGTGAGATTGTCGCGGTTCAGGTCGTGGCCGGCATTGATGCCCAGGCCGGCGGCCGCCGCAGCCTGCGCCGCCGCAGTAAAGCGGGCCAGCACCTGCGCTTTTTCGGGGGTGGGCCAGGCGCGGGCATAGGTTTCCGTATAAAACTCCACGCGGTCGGCACCCACGGCTTTGGCGGCCGCCATGGCTTCGGGGACCGGGTCCATGAAGAGGCTGACGCGCACGCGGCGGTCGTGCGCCTGCTGGATCAAAGGGCGCAGGCGCTCGGCGTCCTCAGGAAAGCTCCAGCCGTGATCGCTGGTGAACTGGTCTTCGCTGTCGGGCACAAAGGTGCACTGGTGCAGCGGCAGGCCGCGGGCGGCCAGGTCGTGCACAAAACCCATGAGGTTCTGGAAAGGATTGCCTTCGATGTTGAATTCACGGTCGGGCCAGTCCTTCATCAGCGCCGCGAGCTCAAAGACGTCGTCGGGACGGATGTGGCGCTCGTCCGGCCGCGGATGCACCGTGATGCCCTGGGCGCCGGCCTCCAGGCACAGTTCGGCGGCGCGGAGCACGCTGGGAATGTCCAGGTGCCGGGAATTGCGCAGCAAGGCAACCTTGTTGACATTGACCGACAACGCGGTCTTGTCGTGGGCATGGGAAACGACGGGAACAGGCGAAAGGATTTTCATGGCGGTGGCTCGTTAAAAAGCTTGCAGGTCCATCATCATTTGCCGGGTTTTCAGGACCTTGACGCCACAATGGTAGTGCAGCAGGCCGCGCAGCTGGGTTTTAAGCTCATTGAAGCCGGGAATACAGGCCCGCACGGTGTCGGAAAACAGGGACTCTTCGCCCAGCGCCTGCTGCAGCGCCTGCCACTGCGCGCCGGGCAGGCTGACGCGGTCGTCGTCATGCGCCTGCCGCAGTCCCGCCTCGGGCACCAGCACATAGCGGGTGTCCGGGTCCAGCGGCGCCAGCGTGGCGGTTTCGGCGTCCAGCAACGGCAAAAGGCCGATATCGCGCAGCAGCCGCAGCTCGAAGGCGCGCAAGGCCAGCTGCAGGGTCTCGGCGCTCTGCGCGGCGAGCAACTGCACCGTGGCTGCGTAGGCGTCAAACAGCACGGGGTGCGGGTCGTCGCGGGCCATCAGGCGCATCAGGAGTTCATTGAGGTAATAGCCCGACAGCAAGGCATCGCCGGTCGGCATGACGTGCCCGCCCTGCCATTCGGCACTCTTGAGGGTGCGGATTTCGGCGTCGCCGCCGAAGGCAATATGCAGCGGCTGCAGCGGCAGCAAAATCGGCCGGAAACTGGAACTCGGCTTCTTGGCCCCCCGCGCCACCAGCGCCACCCGCCCATACTTGCGGGTGAACACCTCCAGGATCAGGCTGGACTCGCTCCAGTCGTAGCGGTGCAGGACATAAGCGGGTTCATCGCCGATGCGTTTGGTGGCCATGGTTCAGGAGGTCGTACAGGAAATGAGCTGCGAGCACTTTGCGGCCTCCCCTTTCAAGCCGGGGCCGCGGAACCGGCTTTGCCGGGCCGCAGGCGCAGCGGCCCCCTCGGGGGGCAGGAAGCTACACGAAGTGAGCGACCGTGGGGGCCACATTACTCGTAGCCAAAGGTTTTAACTCTCGCTTCATCATCGGCCCAGCCCGAGCGGACCTTGACCCAGATCTCCAGGAACACCTTGCCGCCCGTGAGGGTCTCGAGCTCATGCCGGGCTTCGGTGCCTATGCGTTTGAGCTTTTCGCCCTTCTCGCCAATGATCATGCCCTTGTGGCCGTCGCGCTCGACAATGATGGTGGCGGCGATCTTGCGCAGGGTGCCCTCTTCCTCGTACTGGTCGATAACCACGGTGGAGGTGTAGGGCAGCTCGTCGCCGGTCAAGCGGAACAGCTTTTCGCGGATGATCTCGGCGGCCATGAAACGGTCGCTGCGGTCGGTCAGTTCGTCGGCGCCGTACATCCAGGGCTGGACCGGCAGGTATTTTTCGCAGATGCCGAACAGGCGCTCGATGTCCCTGGCGTTGTTGGCCGACATGGGCACGAACTCGGCGAAATTGTGCCGCTCCTGCATCTCCCTGAGCCAGGGTGCGATCTCGGCGCGCCGGTGTATCAGGTCGAATTTGTTGGCCAGCAGGATCGCGGGCGTCTTTTCGGGCAGCAGGGCCAGCACCTTGGCATCGGCCTGGTTGAACTGGCCGGCTTCGACGACGAACACGATCAGGTCCACATCATTGACGGCGCCGACCACGGTGCGGTTCAGCGAGCGGTTCAGCGCGTTGCCGTGCCGGGTCTGGAAACCCGGCGTGTCGACGAACACATACTGCGTCGCCTTGACCGTGCGCATGCCGGTGATGCGGTGGCGTGTGGTCTGGGCCTTGCGCGAGGTGATGCTGATTTTTTGCCCCACCAGGGCATTGAGCAGGGTGGATTTGCCCACATTGGGCTTGCCCACAATGGCGATCAGGCCGCAGCGCTGCTCGCCGGCGGCCGGCACGGCCGCGCCGCGCGAGGACAGGGCCTGCGCCAGCATGGCTTCGAGCGCATCGGGCGGCTGGACGGGTTCCAGGGCCTTGGCGGGGCGCTTTTTCGGCGCGGCTGCCGGTATGGCCGCGGGTTTCTTGGCTTCTTTTTTACCTGTACTCATAATTTTGGTGTGTTGGCCCGCAGCCTCTGGGCGGCGGCAGGCGCGGAGTCAGGATTCCAGCGTCTTGACAAACATCAGCATGGCCGCAGCGGCAGCCTGCTCGCCGGCCCGGCGCGAACCACCTATGCCGCGCTCGGCCCGCCCGAACTCTGCGATTTCACACTCGACGTCGAATGTCTGCTTGTGGGCGGCACCCATGGTGCCCACCACGCGGTAGATGGGCAGGTTCATTTTGCGCCCTTGCAGCCACTCCTGCAATTCGGTCTTGGGATCCTTGCCGATGGCCTGCATCTGAGGGTTGATCTCGACATCCTTGAAGAGGCGGTGCACCAGCCGGGCGGCGGTGTCAAAGCCCGCGTCGAGGTAGACCGCGCCTATCACGGCCTCCAGCGCGTCGGCAAGAATGGAGGGCCGCTTGTGGCCGCCGGACTTGGCCTCGCCCTCGCCCAGGCGCACCATCTCGGGCAGGCCCAGCCCGACCGCCAGCTTATGCAGGGTGTCCTGCTTGACCAGGTTGGCGCGCACGCGGGACAGGTCGCCTTCGGGCAGCTCGCTCAGTTGTTCATAGAGCAGGCCGGCCACCGCCAGGTTCAGGACGGAGTCGCCCAGAAACTCGATGCGCTCGTTGTGGTCGGACGAAAAACTGCGGTGCGTCAGTGCCTGCAGCAGCAGCTTGGGGTTGGAGAACTCATGCTCCAGGCGCTTTTGCAGCGCCGGCAGGCCCGGGCTCGAGGTGGCGCTGGCTCGCACTTATTTGGATTTGCCGCTGTACTTGAGCAGCAAGAAGGCAGGGCCGGCCATGTGGATTTCCTTGTTGTAGGCGAAGGACACCACCGTTTTATCGCCGTCCTTGGTCACTTCCAGGTCCTTGCCGGTAATCGATTTGATGTCGTCAATCTGGGCCGCCTTGTCGAAGATGGTCCGGACTTCCACCACGGTGCTGCCTTCCTTGGCCTTGTTGGCGGCTTTGGTGATGGCCTGAAGCTCCACCAGCGTCGGGAAAACCTGGGCGGCCAGAATCCCCGCGCAGACCAGGATGACGCAGAAAAACAGAAGGCCGATGAAGGAAAGGCCGCGTTGCTGATGTTTCATTTTTTCTCCTGCTCTGACTAGAAAACCCTCCGGCCCGCCGCCCCGGACGGCGCTGCCGCACATATTGCTATTCAAAAGAGCCGATACGCTTGAGGTTGCCGAAATTCATCCAGACAAAAAAGGCCTTGCCCACGATATTGGCCTCCGGGACAAAGCCCCAATAGCGCGAATCCTGCGAATTATCGCGGTTGTCGCCCATCATGAAGTACTGCCCCTCTGGCACCTTGCAGACCATGCCCTCGCTACTGTAACGGCAATTTTGCTTGAAAGGAAAGTCCATGACCTCACGCTCATCCAGCCCGGCGCGCCGTGTGTCGTCATTGAGCAGGCGGTATTTCTTGCCGCCGTTGACCTCTTCGAACTGCTTGGCGTAGCGCAGCACGTCCTCGTCGAAGAAGTCCGGCAGCGGCGTCTTGGGCAGGGGTTTGCCGTTGATGGTCAGCTTTTTGTTGATGTAGGCCACCTCGTCGCCGGGCACGCCGACCACGCGCTTGATGTAGTCCAGGCTGGGTTTGGGCGGGTAGCGGAACACCATCACGTCGCCGCGCTGCGGGCTCTGGTTGTTGATGACCTTGATGTTCAGCACGGGCAGGCGCACGCCGTAGTGGAATTTGTTGACCAGGATCAGGTCGTTGATCAGCAGGGTCGGGATCATCGAGCCGGAGGGGATCTTGAAAGGCTCGAACAGGAAGGAGCGCAGCAGGAAAACCACCACGATCACCGGGAACAGGCCGGCGGTCCAATCCAGCCACCAGGGCTGCATGATGAGCCGGGCGCGGGCTTCACCGAGGTTGTTGTTGTCGACCTGGGTGATGCCCTTTTGGGCCAGCTCGGCCTGGCGCCTGGCGGCGCTTTCCTCGAGCGCCGCGGCGGCCTTGTAGCGCTGCGGCAGGAAATAAAAGCGTTCGGCCAGCCAGTAGATGCCGGTGACCAGCGATGCCAGGAACAGCAGCAGGGAGAAGTTGCCTTCAACGGCGCCGAAGTACCAGGCGGCGCCGTAACCCACAAAGGCCGCCAGCACCGCGGCCGTGATCGTGCTCATTGCGCCGCGCATCAGTCTTCCACCTGCAAAATGGCCAGGAAAGCTTCCTGGGGTACTTCAACGGAACCGATTTGTTTCATGCGTTTTTTACCCGCTTTTTGTTTCTCTAGGAGCTTGCGCTTGCGTGAAATATCGCCGCCGTAGCATTTGGCGATCACGTTTTTGCGAAGCGCCTTGATTGTCTCACGCGCAATAATGTTGGCCCCGATAGCAGCCTGGATCGCGACGTCGAATTGCTGGCGCGAGATGATCTCGCGCATCTTGGCGACCACCGCCCGCCCGCGGTAGGCCGACTGGCTGCGGTGGACGATGATGGACAGCGCGTCCACCTTCTCGCCGTTGAGCAGGATGTCGACCTTCACCACGTCCGAAGCCCGGAATTCCTTGAACTCGTAGTCCATGGACGCATAGCCGCGCGAGACGGACTTGAGCTTGTCGAAGAAGTCCAGCACGATCTCGCCCAGCGGCATCTCATAGGTCAGCATGACCTGCTTGCCGTGGTAGGCCATGTTCAGCTGGATGCCGCGCTTCTGGTTGGCCAGCGTCATGACGGCGCCCACGTAGTCCTGCGGCATATACAAGTGCACGGTCACGATGGGCTCGCGGATCTCGTTGACGCGCCCGGCGTCCGGGATTTTGGACGGGTTCTCGACCATGATGGTCTCGCCGTCGGACTTGAGCACCTCATAAACGACGCTGGGCGCCGTCGTGATCAGGTCCTGGTCGAACTCCCGCTCCAGCCGCTCCTGGACGATTTCCATGTGCAGCAGGCCCAGGAAGCCGCAGCGAAAGCCGAAACCCAGGGCTTCGCTGACCTCGGGCTCATAGTGCAGCGAGGCGTCGTTGAGCTTGAGCTTTTCCAGCGCATCCCGCAGGGACTCGTACTCGCTGGCCTCGGAAGGGTAAAGGCCGGCAAAAACGGCCGGCTGGATTTCCTTGAAGCCGGGCAGCGCCTCGGTGGCGGTGAAGGCCGCGCCGCCAGTGCCGGGCTTGACCAGCGTGACGGTGTCGCCCACGCGGGCGGCTTGCAGCTCCTTGATGCCGGCGATCACAAAACCCACTTCGCCGGGCTCCAGCGACTGGCGCGGCTCGGTATGCGGGGTGAAGACGCCCAGCTGCTCGGCGTTGTACATCGCCTCGCTGGCCATCAGCTTGATGCGGTCGCCCCTGGCGAGCCGGCCGTCGACCACCCGCACCAGCATGACCACGCCCACATAGGCGTCGTACCAGCTGTCGATGATCATGGCGCGCAGCGGGCCGTCCGGGTTGCCCTTGGGCGAGGGGATCCGGGCGACGATGGCCTCCAGGATTTCATCGATGCCCATGCCGGTCTTGGCGCTGCAGGGAATCGCGTCGGTCGCGTCGATGCCGATGACCTCCTCGATTTCCTGCTTGGCGTTCTCGGGGTCGGCCTGCGGCAAGTCCATCTTGTTGAGCACCGGCACGACCTCGACGCCGAGGTCCAGCGCGGTGTAGCAGTTGGCGACGGTCTGTGCCTCCACGCCCTGGCTCGCGTCCACCACCAGCAGCGCGCCCTCGCATGCGGACAGCGAGCGGCTGACCTCATAAGAGAAGTCGACGTGGCCCGGCGTGTCGATCAGATTGAGGTTGTAAACCTCGCCGTTGAGTGCCTTGTATTTGAGCGCAGCGGTCTGCGCCTTGATGGTTATCCCACGCTCTTTTTCGATGTCCATCGAATCCAGAACCTGCGCGCTCATCTCGCGGTCCTGCAAACCACCGCAGCGCTGGATGAGTCGATCGGCCAAGGTGGATTTGCCGTGATCAATGTGCGCAATGATCGAAAAATTTCTGATGTGATTCATCAACGAGAACGCCTAAGTACTTGAAAGTATTGCGAAGAGATTGGGTGCGATTCGCGAGGGGCCATAAAAAAGGGCGCGTCGATTAGCGACGCGCCCTGAACCAACAATCTATGGCAACTGCGATAGTTGGAACTTCATTGTAGGCAAAAAGCCAGAGCCGAACAGTCCCGAAATTGCCATATTTTTGTCGTTGCAGGCTAGCAACAGGAATCTTATACACAACTTATTCACATTTTTAAACTGCATGTCTCTGAACAACTTGTGGGTGATCTGTGGATCAGTGTGTATTACCCAAAATCAAGTTGGAAAGCGGGATTTTGGGGTCCCCGATATATCCAAAAGACACAGAGGCAAGCCCCTATTCTACCGAAATCCGTCCGTGACCCGATTTTGTTGTGAGCAGTCACTAACAAAAAGCAAGTACCGGGCCGCTGAAAAATATATTTTTGAGGGGGCTTAAAAAGGCCTGGATGCCGGCAAAACCCATAAACCCCAGCAGGGTATGGGGGCCTTCCAGGCCCGTTGGCGGCTCCCGGCGCCGGGGCGCGGGGAGGGCCTCAAGAGAACAGGCCCGGCGATCCAGCCTGGGCCCGCCCTGCGATGCCGGTTTAGCGCGCGGGCCGGATCAGCGCGTACTGCGCCCATTCGCCGCGGCGGAACAGCACGTTGATGGCCTTGGTCTTGTCGATCTTGGCAAGGGCCGCTTCGAACTCCTTGACGCTGGTGACTTCCGAGTTGGCGATCGCCACAATCACGTCGCCTTCACGAAGCCCGGCGCGCGAAGCCGCGGCTTCGGCCGTATCCACCTTGACGCCGCCCTTGATCTTGAGTTCCTTCTTCTGCGCGTCGCTCACTTCGCTGACCGCCAGGCCCAGCGCCTGGGCCGCGCCCACGGCCGGCGCCTTGGGTTCGGGACCCGAAGCCTTGCGCGCCGGTTTTTCGGGCTCGACCTCGCCGATGGTGACCGAGAGGTCCTTGCTCGCGCCGCGCCTGAAGACGGTCACCACGGCCTTGGTGCCGGGTTTCACGTTGCCGACCATGCGCGGCAGGTCGCTGGATTTTTCAATGGGCTTGCCGTCGAACTTGATGATGATGTCGCCGGCCTCGATACCGGCTTTTTCGGCGGGCGCGCCGCTTTCAACGCCGCGCACCAAGGCACCCTGCGCCTTGCCCAGGCCTATGGATTCGGCCACGTCCTTGGTGACCTGGTCGATCTGCACGCCGATGCGGCCGCGCGTGACCCTGCCGTTGCTGCGCAGTTGGTCGGACACGCGCGCGGCCTCGTCGATGGGAATGGCAAAGGAGATGCCCTGGAAGCCGCCCGAGCGCGAGTAGATCTGGCTGTTGATGCCAACCACTTCGCCGCGCATATTGATCAGCGGGCCGCCCGAGTTGCCCGGGTTGATGGCCACGTCGGTCTGGATGAAAGGCAGGTAGTCGCCGGTGTCGCGCTGCTTGGCGCTCACGATGCCCGCCGTCACGGTGTTCTCAAGGCCGAAGGGCGAACCTATGGCCATCACCCATTCGCCCACCTTGAGGCGGTTGATGTCGCCGATCTTGACGGCCGGCAGGCCGGTTGCCTCGATCTTCACCACGGCCACGTCGCTGCGCTTGTCGGCGCCGATGATCTTGGCCTTGAACTCGCGCTTGTCCGCCAGGGTGACGAGAACCTCATCGGCGCCCTCCACCACGTGGGCGTTGGTCATGACAAAGCCGTCTGCCGTCAGGATGAAACCGGAGCCCACGCCGCGCGGCTGGTCTTCGTCGGGCTGCCCGCGGTCGGGCCGCGGCACGCGCGGCATATTGGGCGGGACCGGGATGCCGAAGCGCTTGAAGAACTCCAGCATCTGCTCGTCGGCGCTTCCGCCGGCCGAGGGTTTGGCTTTTTCCAGGGTGCGGATATTGACCACCGACGGGCCCACTTGCTCCACCAGATCCGTGAAATCGGGCAAGGTGCGGGTTTGCGCCCATGCGGGCGCCACCGGCACCAGCGTGGCGACTGCGGCGGCCGCCACCAGACCGGCGGTCAGGCAGGAGCGCAGGGGTTTCCAGTTCAATTCAAGCATCGTCAGCCTCGTCAAAAATAGGGGTCGTCAGGCAATCCGGTCCATCGCCGGAACGCCAGGAGCATATTATTTCTTGCGCTCCAGGCCGTTGGCAAAGAGCTTGAGGGTGGCCATGGGAACCTCGCCCATGACGGTGACCCAATAGGCATCAAGCTGCCGCGTGATGGTCTGCGTGGCGCCCATCGACAGGCTGGACTCCCTGTCGTGGCGTTGCCGGTCGAAGGGCTCCACAAAGATCGACACCGAGGCCAAGCCGTCCGAAAAAATCCATTGCAGGGGTTCTTCGCCGGGCGCCGGGTTGGCCGTCGCCGGCCGCTTGTAGCAGCTCATGGGCTTGAAGCCGGCCACCGGCGCCTTCAGGACCCAGCCTTCGGCGCTGGCGGTGGTTTTCACCAGGACCGGTTTTTCGACCCGGTAGCCGTCGACCTTGCCCATCATCTGCAGCAGCTTGTCCATCTTGACCGGGGCATCGAGCTGCAGCTCGGAAAACGCCGCCTGCTCCAGCACCTTGCCGTCGGTGTCCAGCGTCTGCAGCTTCACGACCAAGCCTTTTTTCTGCTCGGTCCAGACGCGGTAGCCAAAGCGCATGCTGTCCTTGGGCACCAGCAGCACGATGTCGGCTTCGACGCCGGCCACGCGCTCGGCGCCCTCCTGCTTGACCTTGTAGTAATCGGCGATACGGCCGTCGGCCGACTGCAGCAGTTGCGGGAACATGCCCAGCGACTCGCGCTTTTCACTGCGGACCACCTTGTGGTCGGGCATGAAAGTGACCACCTGGTCGTTGTGGCGGAAGATGGAGCGCGGCGCGCCCGTGAGCGTTTCGACCCGCTCCATCTGCTGGTCGCCCTCGCAGACATGCCAGATCTTGGCGCTGGACATGGCGCCGCCTGAGGAGACCACAAAGGTGCCGATGTAGGAGCGTTTTCGGGAGGCCTCATGCATGCGCATCAGCCAGTCGTTGATGCTGCGGGATTCCACGGCCGATGCCGCGGGGGCAGGCGTGGCCTGCGCCGCCACATAGCCCACGGCGGGCAAGGTGCACCCTGCCAGCGCGAGAAGACGGAGTAGCTTGAGGTTCATGGTGTCGCCAAAGCCCGGTCGCGGTGCAGCCTGCGCTTAGCGCGCTGCATTGCGAGGCGTCTCAAAGGTGGCATTGCGCAGAAAGCCCGACGGCTCCTGCAGCGCCGAGGTGCCGCCCAGCTGTTTGTGCGCGGCCAGCAGTTCCTCAAGCCGCGCATCGCGCACCACCGGGCCTTGCGGCGAGGCGACCACCACCTGCTGGGCAGAAGTGGAAGGAGTGGGCGCCTGGGCTAGCTGCGGTGCGGCGGTGGGCGTCAGCAGGCCAGCGGCATTCCATGCAATGGCGGACACCGCCGCGAGCGAGGCAAAGCCCGCCACCAGCTTCCAGCGGAACTCGCCGTCGTTGGCAGCCTGGCCGCGGTGATCGTGATCAGGCAGGGCCGCGGGCAAATCCTGGACGGCCGGCTGGACGGAGCGAGGGACGGCGGCCGGCGAGGCCTCCTGTGCCAGGCGCTGGTTCAGGCGGCTCAGGAATGCCGGGTCCGCGCCGCGCGCGCCATGGGCGGAACGCAGCGCATCGCCGATCAGGTGGTAGGTATCCCAGCACGCCACCGCCGAATCATCGTGCCGGCTGGCGTGAAGCGCGGCCGCAAAGTCTTCCCCGTCCAGCTGGCCATCGGCCAGGGCGGACATGAGTTCGCTGGTTTGCATAGACGGTTTCATGATGTTCTTGGTGTTCGTGGGGTTCATGGATGGCTCCTGGGTGCCGCGGCCTTACCAGCGCTTGCCGCTCTGGTTCTCCAGCAAAGGCTTTACCTTCTGCGAAATCGCTTCACGCGCCCTGAAAATCCGGGAGCGCACCGTGCCTATGGGGCAATCCATGGCCTCCGAGATCTCCTCATAGCTCAACCCTTCGATTTCACGCAGGGTGATGGCCTGTCGGAGCTCCTCCGGCAAGGCTTCCATGGCGGCATTGATGATTTCCGCGATTTCCTTGCTGGCCAGCACGGCATCCGGCGTTTCCGAGCTTGTTAGTTCGTTTTCCAGCGGGGAAGTTTCATCGCTTTCCTCGCTTTGGCCCGATTTGAAGGCATTTTCTGAGACGGTCGGGTCCCGTTTGAGGTCCATCAGGGCCTTTTTCGCGGTATTCACGGCGATCCGGTACAGCCAGGTGTAAAACTGGGCCTCGCCCCTGAACTGCGCCAGGGCCCGGTAGGCCCGGATAAACGTCTCCTGGGCGATGTCCTCCACCAGGTCCACGTCGCGGACCATGCGGCCTATCAGGCGCTGGATGCGCCGCTGGTACTTGATGACCAGGAGCTCATAGGCTTTCTGGTCGCCCGCGACCGTGCGCTCGACCAGCATGGCATCGCTGTCGGTGGCTTTTTCCAGCGGCAAAAGTGGCAGGTCGGCGCTCATAAAGGGTTTGGCCCACCGTCTAGGGAGTGCATAGCCCCCGATACTGCCACAGCTGCTTTGTGCGGCGAATAAACCGCCCTGCGCAGGTCCAGCCAGCGATCGGGCATGCTGCGCCGCTCCATCCAGAGCCATAAACAGGCATGGGCCTGGTTTTCAAGCCGAAGCAGCAGGATATTCTGGAAATCGGCCAGGACCGACAGGCCGTATTCGGCAACCCCGGCCTGGTAGCCCGGGCTCTCCCAGCGCCAGACTTCGCCGTCCCAGGCGAGCTGGCCTGCCGGGGCGTTTCGCCAGCCGACATAGGCCGCCGCTCCGGCTGCGGCAACACAGACAAGCGCCAGCGCGATACGCCAGTCGAGCCGCCCGGTGCCCTGGAACAACCACAGCAGGGTCAGCAACAAGCCGCAAAGCCACAGGCCCAGCAAGAGCGCGCCCAGAAAAGGCGAACGCCCCAACGGATAAACAACCGGAGGGGCGTTGTGCGTGGCCAAGGGCTGCGGAGCGCGGGTAGAAATCAGGCGCGCTTGAAAACCAGCGTGCCGTTGGTGCCGCCGAAGCCGAAGTTGTTTTTCACGGCAACTTCGATCCTGGCGTCACGCGCGGTATTGGCGCAGTAATCGAGGTCGCACTCGGGGTCCTGGTTGAAGATATTGATGGTCGGCGGAATCTTCTGGTGGTGCAGCGAGAGCACGGTAAACACCGATTCGATGCCGCCGGCCCCGCCCAGCAGGTGGCCGGTCATGGATTTGGTGGAGCTGACCATCAGCTTTTTGGCATGGTCGCCGAAAGCCGCCTTGATGGCATTGGTCTCGTTGAGGTCGCCCAGCGGCGTGGACGTGCCGTGCGCATTGAGGTACTGGACCTCGTCGGCATTGACACCGGCGTTCTGCAGGGCCATCACCATGGAGCGGCGCGGGCCGTCGATGTCTGGTGCGGTCATGTGGAACGCGTCGGCGCTCATGCCGAAGCCGGTCAGCTCGGCATAAATTTTCGCGCCGCGGGCCTTGGCGTGCTCGTACTCTTCGAGCACCAGCACACCGCCGCCCTCGCCCAGCACAAAACCGTCGCGGTCCTTGTCCCAGGGGCGCGAGGCCGTTTTCGGGTCGTCGTTGCGGGTGGACAAGGCACGGGCCGCCGCGAAGCCGCCTATGCCCAGGGGAGACACGCAGGACTCCGCGCCGCCGGCCACCATCACGTCGCAATCACCGTACTCGATCATGCGGGCCGAGAGGCCTATGGCATGAAGGCCGGTGGTGCAGGCCGTGACGACCGCGATGTTGGGGCCTTTGAAGCCGAACTTGATGGACACATGCCCCGAGATCATGTTGATGATCGAGGCAGGCACAAAAAACGGGGAGATCCGGCGCGGGCCGCGATTGACCAGCTCGGTGTGCATCTGCTCGATCATCGGCAAACCGCCTATGCCCGAGCCGATGTTGCAGCCGATGCGCGTGGCCATCTCACCACCCAGCGCCTCGCCGGTCGGCAAGCCGCTGTCGGCAACCGCCTGGAAGGCCGCGGCCAAGCCCAGGTGGATGAACCGGTCCATGTGCCGGGCTTCTTTTTCGGGGATGTAGTCCGCGATGTTGAAACCCTTGACCTCGCCGGCGAATTTGCAGGCGAGGTTGCTGGCATCAAACCCGGTGACAAGATCAATCCCGGGCTTGCCGGCAAGAAGATTGGCCCAGGACTCGGCCACGGTATTACCTACCGGGCTGACGCAACCCAGACCTGTCACGACGACACGACGACGGCTCATTCAGAAATCCTGAAAAGAACCTGAAAAGGCCCTGTGGCTTTTCAGGCTTGGTGACGGCAGAGTCACAGGCGCAAACCTGCGGCCTCAGGCCTTTTGATGGGTGTTCGCGTAGTCAATCGCGTTCTGGACGGTGGTGATCTTCTCGGCGTCTTCGTCGGGAATCTCAATGCCGAACTCGTCTTCCAGAGCCATAACCAGTTCTACGGTGTCAAGGGAGTCAGCGCCCAGATCGGCCACAAAGGCTTTTTCATTGGTGACCTGGCCTTCTTCCACGCCGAGTTGTTCGGCAATGATTTTCTTAACACGTGCTTCGATATCGCTCATAGTTCCCTCTGAGGGTTGTAAATTAATCCGTGATTTTACCGCGTTAGAGTCGTTTCCCTAAGCACCGCGCCGGACGGATAAAAACCGGCTTCGATTTCCCGTGTTTTACCACTGTCAAGCCGCGGTTTTCATGAAACCGCTGCCTGACGGCCCCACGGCCTACATATACATGCCGCCGTTGACGTGAATCTCCTGGCCGGTGATGTAAGCCGCCTGCGGGCTGGCCACAAAGGCCACGGCGTGCGCAATGTCTTGCGGCTTGCCCAGGTGGCCCAGCGGTATCTGCCCCAGCAGCGCTTTTTGCTGCTCTTCGGGCAAACCGGCCGTCATGTCGGTCTCGATAAAGCCGGGCGCCACGCAATTGACCGTGATATTGCGCGAACCGAGCTCGCGCGCCAGCGCGCGCGTCATGCCGGCCACGCCGGCCTTGGCGGCCGCGTAATTGGACTGGCCCGCGTTGCCCGAGGCGCCGACCACCGAGGTGATGCTGATGATGCGGCCGTAGCGCTGCTTCATCATGGTGCGCATCACCGCGCGGCTCATGCGGAACACGGCCTTGAGGTTGGTGTCCAGCACCGCGTCCCAGTCTTCGTCTTTCAGGCGCATCGCCAGCATGTCGCGCGTGATACCCGCGTTGTTAACCAGCACCTGCAGGCCGCCGTGCTCCTTGACGATGGCCTCGATCAGCGCTTCGGCTGCGGCGGCATCGTTCACGTTCAGGTTCTTGCCGGCGCAGCCCGGGAAAGCCGCGAGGGCCTGGCCGATTTTGGCCGCGCCCTCGTCGCTGGTCGCCGTGCCTATGACCTTGAGGCCCTTCTGGGCCAGCTCGAGTGCAATGGCCGCGCCTATGCCGCGCGATGCGCCGGTGACCAGCGCAACCTGGCCTTCAAACTTCACTTCGCTCATGCCAGTAACTCCTTCACTTCCGCCAGCGAGGCGGGATCAAACAGGGGGATGCCCGTCAATTCGGGATCGATTCTTTTGGCCATGCCGGCCAGCACCTTGCCCGGCCCGCACTCGATGAGCGTCGTGAGGCCGCGCGCCTTGATGGCCTGCACGCACTCCACCCAGCGCACGGGACCGAAAGCCTGGCGGTACAGCGCCGCGCGAATGCGGTCCGCGTCTGTCTCCACGGCCACATCGATGTTGTTGACGACCGGGATTATCGGTGCCGCGAAATCGATGGCGGCCAACTTTTCGCGCAGCTTCTCGGCCGCGGGCTTCATGAGGCTGGAGTGAAAGGGTGCCGATACCGGCAGCGGCAAGGCGCGCTTGGCGCCGTTGGCCTTGAGCACTTCGCAGGCTTTCTCGACGGCAGCCTTGCTGCCCGCGATGACTGTCTGCATCGGGTCGTTGAAATTGACGGCCTCCACCACTTCGGCGCTGTTGCCGCCGAAGCTGCGCGCGGCCTCGGCGCAGCCTTCAATCACCTTGGAGGCTTCCATGCCCAGGATGGCCGCCATCGCGCCGACGCCGACCGGCACCGCATCCTGCATGGCCTGCGCGCGAAAGCGCACCAGCGGCGCGGCCTGCGCAAGCGTCAGCACGCCGGACGCCACCAGCGCGGAATATTCGCCCAGCGAATGGCCCGCCACGGCAGCCGGCGCCGCCCCGGTCTCGGCCATCCAGGCGCGGTAGGCCGCCACGCCGGCGACCAGCATCACAGGCTGGGTGTTGGTGGTCAGGGCCAGCGCCTCCTTGGGGCCTTCCTTGATCAGGCGGCCGACATCCTTGCCGAGCGCCTCCGAGGCCTCGGCCAGCGCCTGTGCAACCACGGGATGGTCGCCCCAGGCGTCCAGCATGCCGACCGACTGCGAGCCCTGGCCGGGAAAAACAATGGCAAACGATTTCAAATGATTACTCCATGGATCGAATTCTTGGATCGCCCAAAGGCGCCCGCATGCATTTTAAGAAGATGAACAGCCATTTTTGACGCGCGGCCTCTCAAGCCGAAGACGGCATGGCGCCATGGCGAGCAGCCCGCAGCCGCGCAAACACCCAGACGATGGCCGATTTGATGCACTGAAAAATCGCCGCAAGCGCGAGCCAGGGGTCTATGAGGTAATCCCATAGATTGGTGGACTCCAGCGCGCCGGCCACCCAGGCCAGCAAAGCCAAGACCACCAGCATGGGCAGCAGGCGCAAGCCCGCGCCCCAGCACGCCAGCGACAACGCCAGAAGTGCCGCCCAGAAAGCCGGCGAGCCCCAGCCCAGCCTGTAGGCATCCCAATCGCCCCAGCCCAGGGCCAACGGATACAGGAACAAGGCGCCAGCCGCGAAGGCAAGGCTCAGCGCCATGCGCTCACGCGGCGCCACGGGGGCCAGGCCGCGCAGGCGGCGGTACATGCCCAGGCAGGCGATGGCCACCAGGGAAATGCTCAGGTCCGAGCTGATGCCGCGCACATACGCGACCAGCGGCAAACGGGCAGGACCCACCGGGCACCACAGCAGCACAAACACCGCGGCACCGGCCCACTTGCCCCAGGGCGTGAGGCCGCGCCGCCAGCTCAGCAGGCGCAGGCAGCCGGCGCTGAGCACCAGGTTGATGCCGAGCAGGGCGATCAGGTCATTTGCCGGAGGAAACATGGCCGGGCGCCGCTTGCGCGGCCTCTAAGTTCTGTAGGGGATCCAGCCGCACATGCTTGATGCGCGTGCGATGCCAGGTATAGACAAGGTGCAGGTAGCCGTCGCGGCTTTGCAGCAGGTAAGGGTAGGAAAACTCCTGGGAGCAGCTCTGGCCGCCGCACAACTGGCGCCGGGCGCTGGCCACATAGGCCTGGGCCTCGCCATCGCTGGCACCGCGGGCCTTGAGTTCCTGGGTCAGCAGGCGTTCATAGTCGCCCATGGATGTGCGCGCCTGCGGATTGGCGGAGGACTCCACGATCCAGGGCGTCACGCCGTCAAATGAGCCACCCGCGGCGGTCTGCAGCAAGGCCAGTGTTTCGCGGTTGCGGGGCGCCGGGTTCAAGGCCAGCCATTGCGTGCCGCTGTTCGTCATGGTGCCGGCCAGGGCGGAATCCGGGTTGGGCCAGGCGCTTGCATGGGCCGGCAACCAGGTCTTGCCGGCATCGGTGGTGCTGGAGACCATCAGTGCCGTGGCATTGCCCGAGCGCATATAGACCTGCGCCTTCTCCGGCCCCGACACCAGGACCACCGGCTGCAGGCTGGTGCGGCTGCCGGGAATGCGAATTTTGTCGACAACCTGCCCCTGGGGGCTGATGCGCAGGACTTCACCGAACTTGGCGACGAACTCGTGGTACACCGGCAAGCCGGTTTCACCATTCTCGAAGATGACGGGTGTGCCCTTGACCAGGGTGCTGATGTTCAGGAAGGGCGAAGTCACCAGCCGGCGCGGCGCGCTCCAGCTTGTGCCTTCGTCGGTAGAACGCGCCCAGGTGATGGAACTGCCCGCCCACCCGCCCAGCGAAACATTGACCATCCACAGGTTCAGCGAACCATCGGGCGCGCGGGCAATCACCGGGTTGCCGAGTTTCTTGACATAGCGCCACAGGCCCTGCTGAAGCGTTTGCCGGTCGAACAGCGTGCTTTCCGCGCCCCAGCGCAAGCCGGTGGCGTCCGTCACGGCGCTCTGGATGGTGACGTCGCCGGCGCCCTCGCGCGAACCCGAAAACCATACCGCCCGCAAACGTCCGTCGCGCAGTTCCACCAGCGACGCGGCATGCACGGCCTGGCCGGGAGAGGACGACACAAACTGCGCGTCAAAACGAAAGCGGCCGTCGGGTGAGCGTTGCTGTGCCGGTGGATGCGCGCGAGGCGAGCCTTGGGGCGCATCAGCGGACGGCACCACAAATGGGGAAGCCGGCTGCCGCTGCAGGACCTTCCATCCGGCCAGGGCGAAGGCCAGCACCAGCAAGGCAGCTGCAAGGCGCTCCAGCGCACCGGACGGTTTGAAATTCAAGTGCCCACCTGTCTGTGAAAGCCTGGCGGATGGGTAGGGAGCCGCTCAGTATTTGAGAAGCACCGCACCCCAGGTAAAGCCGCCGCCCACGCCTTCGAGCATGAGGGTGTCGCCTTTTTGGATCTTGCCGCTGCGCACGGCCGAATCCAGCGCGAGCGGGATGGAGGCGGCGGAAGTGTTGCCGTGCTGGTCGACGGTCACGATCAGTTTTTCCAGCGGCATCTTCAGTTTTTTGGCCGTGCTCTGCATGATGCGGATATTCGCCTGGTGCGGGATCAGCCAGTCGATGTCGGCGTCGGTCAGGTTGGCTTTTGCCAGCGTGGCGCGCGCGGCGCTTTCAAGCACGCCCACGGCCAGCTTGAACACGGCCTGGCCGTCCATCTTGAGCAGCGGGTCACCCAGGATCTGGCCGCCCGAAACATTGCCCGGCACGCAGAGGATGCCGACATGCTTGCCGTCGGCATGCAGGTCGCTGGCGAGGATGCCGGGCGTCTCCGAAGCCTCGAGCACCACGGCACCGGCGCCGTCGCCGAAAAGCACGCAGGTGGTTCGGTCCGAAAAATCCAGGATGCGCGAGAACACTTCCGCACCGATCACCAGCGCCTTGCTGGCCGAACCAGTACGTATCATGGCGTCGGCCACGGTCAGCGCGTAGACGAAACCGCTGCACACGGCCTGCACGTCAAAGGCCGCGCAGCCGGCGATGCCCAGCTTGTTTTGCAAGATGCAGGCGGCCGACGGGAACACCATGTCGGGTGTCGAGGTCGCCACGATGATGAGGTCGATATCGGATGCCTGCAGGCCCGCGGCTTGCAGGGCATTTTTGGCGGCTTCCACGCCCAGGTCGCTGCTGGTCACGTCGGGCGCGGCAAAGTGGCGGGCCCGGATGCCGGTGCGCTCCACAATCCATTCGTCGGAGGTTTCCACGCCTCGGGTGGCCAGCTCGGCCGCCAGTTCGGCGTTGGTCAGTCGGCGCGGCGGCAAATAACTACCGGTGCCGGCAATGCGTGAGTAACGGGTCATTAATGAGTGGCCGGTGTTGAAACTGCTGAGTCAACTGGCATTGAGGAGGGCTTCGGCGGGCGCATCGGCGGGGGGGGCCGCCTGCGCCGCAACCAGCAAAGGGGCCGCATGGGCGATGCGTTCGCGGACTCTCTCAAGCAAATTGTTCCGAGCCGCATCATAAGCCCGATTCAGCGCCCTCTCAAAAGCAAAGGCGTCCGCCGAGCCATGGCTCTTGAAGACCAGGCCCTGCAGGCCCAGCAAGGCCGCACCGTTGTAGCGCCTGTGATCAACCCGGTTTTTAAATGCATTTAGCACCGGATAGGCAATAATGGCGGAAATTTTTGTGAAAATATTACGAGAAAATTCGGTTTTGATGAACCCGCCAATCATGCTGGCAAGGCCCTCGCTGGCCTTGAGCGCCACATTGCCCACAAAGCCGTCGCAGACCACGATGTCTGTCGTCCCCTTGAAAATATCGTTGCCCTCGACATTTCCATAAAAGTTCAAATCGCCGGAATTGGAAGCAGATCGCAGCAGTTCACCGGCTTTTTTGATCATTTCGCTGCCTTTTATCGCCTCTTCTCCGATATTGAGCAGGCCGACGCTGGGCGTGGGATTGGCGGTGATGGCGGCCACCAGGGCGGAGCCCATCACGGCGAACTGCAGCAGGTGGTCTTCGGTGCAATCGACATTGGCACCCAGGTCCAGCACGGTGGTGGCCCCCCCCAGGGCATTGGGCAATTGGGTAGCAATGGCCGGACGGTCTATGCCTTCCAGGGTCTTGAGCACGTAGCGGGCGATGGCCATGAGGGCGCCGGTATTGCCGGCCGACACGGCCGCCTGGGCCACGCCGTCCTTGACTTGGTTCATCGCAACCCGCATCGAGGAATTTTTCTTGCGCCGCAGCGCGATCTCGATGGGATCGTCCATGGTGACGATCTCGCTGGCCGCAACGATCTGGCAGCGCGGATGGGCCTGGAGCCGCGCGTGCAGGGGATGCGTCGCCAGCACTTCGGGCTGGCCCACCAGCACCACGGCGGCATCGGGGTGGCCGTCCAGGAAGGCCAGGCTGGCGGGCAGCGTCACGGCAGGGCCGATATCGCCGCCCATGGCATCGACAGCAATCCTGATCATGGGGCGACCGGTGCAGTCAAGATGTGGAATTCAGGCAAAAGAAAGGCCCGCAGGATGAGTGCGGGCCCATGCTCAAAGCGTGGAATTACGCTTCGGATTTGGTTTTCAGCACCTTGCGGCCACGGTAGAAACCGGTGGGGCTGATGTGGTGGCGCAGGTGGGTTTCGCCGGTGGTGGATTCCACGGCAATGCCTGGCACGGTGAGTGCGTTGTGCGAACGGTGCATACCGCGCTTCGAAGGTGACTTTTTGTTTTGCTGGACGGCCATGATCCGCTCCTGATGGGGTGTTAGGTTGGTAAATTACGCACCAAATTCCGAGTTCAGACAGCTGGACCTGAATATCGGTCCATGACCGCCTGGGCGCCATGTCACCGTATCCACCGCATTGGTACGCGAAGCCTTTGATTATAGCTTGATGCGGGGGCATTTTCATCACCCCGGCCTCAGACGGGCGAAATGTCCATGAATCCAGTGGTTTTTCGCATGAATTTAGTAAAACTAAATTACTACTTTTTATTCTTCAGCTGCGCCAGCACGGCAAAGGGATTGGTTTTTCCGGCAGGCTCACCCGCCGCACCCGGCTCCTCCACATCACCGGCCTGAAGCTTGGGCGCGACCGGGCATTCCTCGTGCATGGGCACCAGAGGCAAGGCCATCAGCAGTTCATCTTCCAGCACGGCGAGCAGGTTGAACTGGGGCTCCATCACCAGCAAGTCTTCTTCGGACTGGTCGTCCTCGGCCATTGCGATGTCTTCGCTGGCCACAAAACGGTACCACTGGTCCACCTCCACGGGCGTTTCGACCACGCCCATGCAGCGCTGGCAGGTCAGCGGAACGCTTGCCTGGGCCTGCAAGTGAAGCCACACCTCGTCATCGGCGCCGGTGCGCGGGCGCAACTCGCCGCGCGCCTCCCATTGAACGGCTGAATCGGCCTGCAGCCCCTGCGTTTCCTCGGCAAGGCGCTCCAGATTTTGTAGCGGAGTGGTTTCAGCGAGCGCCACGCCCTCCTGGGCAAACGCTTTCATGTTGAGCCGGCTGGGCTGAAGGGGTCTGGACATGGATGCAGTGTAAGAGAATCGGGGCCATGACCCTTGTTTCCCCTGCCGCCACAAACCGCCCTCTCGTCCTGGGTTCGACCTCACGCTACCGCCGCGAATTGCTGCAGCGGCTGCACATCCCGTTTGAGGTCGCCGCGCCCGAAGTGGACGAAACCCCGCAGCCCGGAGAAGCCCCGCAAGCCCTGGCCGAGCGCCTGGCCCTGGCCAAAGCCCGCGCGGTGGCCGCCGCCTTTCCGGGCGCGGTCGTCATAGGCTCCGACCAGGTGGCCGACCTGGACGGCAAGCCGCTGGGCAAGCCCGGCAGCCATGAAAAAGCCGTTGCGCAATTGCGCCGCATGCGGGGTCGCACCGTTATTTTCCAGACCGCCGTGGCCGTGGTGTGCCTGGAAAGCGGCTACGAGGCGCAAAGCCTGGCGCCGGTCAAGGTGAAATTCCGCGAGCTCAGCGACGATGAAATCGAACACTATTTGCGCATCGAGCAGCCTTACGACTGCGCGGGCAGCGCCAAAAGCGAAGGCCTGGGCATCGCGCTGCTGGAATCCATAGACAACGACGACCCGACCGCACTGGTCGGCCTGCCGCTGATACGCACCTGCCGGTTGATCCAGGCCGCGGGCATACGACTGCTGTCGGGGGGCCGGCCATGAGCGCCGCCGTGAAAGGCAAGCTCTACCTGGTGCCCGCGCCGCTGGATTTCGGCTGCGACACGCAGGCGCCGCTGCAGGACGTCATGCCGCTGCAAACCCTGCAGCTCGCATCGCGGCTGTCCTGCTGGATTTGCGAGAACGCCAAAAGCACGCGCGCCTACCTCAAGCGCATAGACGCGCTGCAGCCGCTGGCCGCGCCGCTGCAGTCGCTGCAGATCCAGGAGCTGCCGCGCGAAGTCCATAAAAAAGGCGACCACGGCGGCAACTTCGACGCGCGCCCCCTGCTCGCGGCCGCCCTGGAAGGCCACGACATGGGCCTGGTCAGCGAAGCCGGCATGCCGGCGATTGCCGACCCGGGTTCCTCCGTGGTGCGCGCGGCGCACGACCTGGGGCTGGACGTCGTGCCGCTCACGGGCCCGATGTCGCTGATGCTGGCGCTGGCCGCCAGCGGCCTCAACGGCCAGAGCTTCGCCTTTGCCGGCTATGTGCCGCAAACGCCGGCCGAGCGCGCGCAGCGCCTGCGCGAGCTGGAATCGCTGGCGTTGAAATCCGGCCAGACCCAGCTTTTTATCGAAACCCCTTACCGCAACGCCGCCCTGCTCCAGTCCTTGTTGCAAACACTGCAGGGCAACACCCGGCTGGCGCTGAGTTGCGGCCTGACCCTGGGCGCAGCCTGGTCGCGCAGCGCGCAGGTGAGCGTGTGGAAGCGCGACAAGCCCCAGGCGCCGCTGGATTTGCCGACCGTGTTTGCCATAGGCCGTTAAAAAAGCCGCCACAGCGCCCACAAAAAAGCCCGCACGAAGCGGGCTTTTTAGCAGGGGCGATGGATCGCTTAACGCAGCGCGGGAATGGCCTTGAAGGCCTTCATCGCGCCTTCACCCATGGCGGCGCCGAACTTCTTGGCCAGGCGCTCGGCCACGTTGTCGCGGCGCGTGTAGTCGATGATCTCGTCGGTCTTGACGACTTCGCGCGCGACGTAGTCGAGGTTGCCGAGCTGGTCGGCCAGGCCCAGTTCCACGGCCTGCTGGCCGCTCCAGAACAGGCCGCTGAACATCTCTGGTGTTTCCTTCAGGCGCTTGCCGCGGCCGGCTTTCACCACCGCGATAAATTGCTGGTGGATCTGGTCCAGCATGGCCTGCGCGAACACGCGCTGCTTTTCGTTTTGCGGGCTGAAGGGGTCCAGAAAGCCCTTGTTCTCGCCGGCTGTCAGCAGGCGGCGCTCCACGCCCAGCTTGTCCATCAGGCCGGTGAAGCCGAAGCCGTCCATCAGCACACCTATGCTGCCCACGATGCTGGCCTTATCGACATAAATCTTGTCGGCCGAGACGGCGATGTAATAAGCGGCGGAGGCGCAGGTTTCCTCAACCACGGCGTAGACCGGCTTTTTGTGTTTGGCCTTCAGGCGCAGGATCTCGTCGTTCATCATGCCGGCCTGCACGGGGCTGCCGCCGGGCGAGTTGATCAAAAGCACGACGGCCTTGGCGCCGTCATCCTCAAAGGCCGCGCGCAGGGCCGCATTGACGAACTCGGCGCTGGCATCGGCGCCCGCGGCGATCTCGCCCTTGATTTCCACCACGGCGGTATGCGGCACGGTCGCGTCGCTGGCGGGCGTGCCACGGTGCAGCAGCATCCAGACCAGGGCCACGAAAAACGCCAGCCAGGCCAGGCGCACAAAAGTCTTCCAGCGGCGCGTGGCCTTTTGTTCATTGAGCGCGGCGAAGGCCAGCTTTTCCAGCGTCGCGCGCTCCCAGCCGGGGGCGTTGGTCGGGTCTGCCGCGGATTTTTTCGCCTGGTTCACCGGGTTGTTATAGGGCGGAAGGGATTCCGGCTGGTTGGGCCGGAAGTCCGATTCGCGCAGCAAATCGGGATCGGTGGAGGGATCAGGGCGTTGGGGATCGTTCATGGTCACTAGTTTAGAGAGGTATTAGAACTGTAGCGGTTTAAGGTTGTAAGCAGAATGCCAATAAACAACCCCCTCAGCTTCGGAAAGCGTGATTTTGATCAGGCCGCCCTGGCAGGGCCCGCCCGCGCACTGGCCGGTGTCGGGACGGTAGGCGGCGCCATGGCTGGCGCACAGCAGCCACTGGCCCTGGTCGTCAAACACCCGGTTGGGCTGCCAGTCGAGTTCCATCGCGACGTGGCTGCAGCGATTGAGGTAGGCATGGACCACGCCCTCGAAACGCACGGCGAAGGCGCGGCAGGTCTGGCCGGCAAAGACCACGTCAAACGGCACGGCCAGCCCGCCTTCGAGCAGGTCGCGGCTGTTGCAGAGGGCTTGCCGTTCGTCCATGGCCTTTGGTGCCTCTTAATGCCGAATTTCAGCCATGGGCCAGCAGCCAGTCCTGCAGTTCCGGCACCGAATGCGCGACGTGGCGCGGCGCCAGCACGGCGAAGGTATCGGGTTCGTGCGCGCCGTAGCTCACGCCCACGCTGGGGCAGCCGGCATTGAGCGCCATCTGCAGGTCGTGCGTGGTATCGCCCACCATCAGCACGCGCTCGGGCGCGACGTCGAACTCGGCCATCAGCTCGTGCAGCATGCGCGGGTCGGGTTTGCCGGCCGTCTCGTCGGCGGTGCGCGAGCCGTCGAACATGCCCTTGAGCTCCACGGTGCGCAGCACCTCGTCGAGGCCGCGGCGCGACTTGCCGGTGGCCACCGCGAGCAGGTGGCCGCGCGCCTTCAAGGCGTCGAGCAGGGGCAGCACGCCGTCAAACAGGCTCAGGTCGTCGTAGTGCGCGGCGTAGTGGTGGCGGTAGCGCTCGCCGAGCTGGGGATATTTTTCAGGCGGCACGTCGGGCGCGGCATGGGCCAGGGCCTGCATCAGGCCCAGGCCTATGACATAGCCGGCCTCCTTGTCGGTAGGCACCGTGCCGCCCACGTCGCGCACCGCAGCCTGGATGCAGCGCACGATGATGCCGGTCGAATCAAACAGCGTGCCGTCCCAGTCAAAGGCGATCAGGTCGAAATTTCGGGTTTGCATGGGGATATTGTCTTAGGGACGGCCCGCATATTGGCGCATAGGGACAAAAGCCGCAATGCGCACGTCAGTTGTCCCGGCGTTGATTGAACCACCACGATGAGAGCCCGTACGCCGCCCCCAACAAGGCGCCGGCCAGGCCAAGTACAACAAGGTGGAAAAGTTGCCCGTATTTCTCAAGGAATCCCCACGCCGAGTCGTCGTATGAAGCCCGAATGTGGGGATTGTAAAAATACAGCGCGTCCCATCCCTGCGTCACTGTCGCCGGATTCAAGGCCACAAAAGCGCACACGCACACCAGCAGGCCGGCCACCGACCTGGACAAAACAAGACGAAAGGGGGACATGGCGCCCACAGAAGGCATCACCCTCTTGTTCAAGAGCCAGAAAACCACCGCAGCCAAAACGGTAGGCAGCGAAACCTGAAGCACCGCGTCAAGGCTGCCCAACGACACCCAGAACAAAAACTCCATCAGAAGCGGCCAGAACACCACTGAAGGCAGCTGGCTCCCGCGGAATTCGCCGCGCCCGAAGTCACCCGCCACCAGGTAATACGCCACACCGTACAGCGCGGGACCGGCAAAGACGAACATCAGCACCGTCGCGCCCAGGCCGCCGAGCTTTCCCCGAATCGGCCCGACTGCGCTCCTGGAATCAGGCGCCTCAGGAAGGTCATGAACCATTTGAATACCTATGCCGGCAAAAACTGCTGCAGCTCGGGCGGAAGGGGCGCCTGCAGGTGCACCACCTTGCGCAGCTTGGGGTGGTTGAACTTCAGGCTCCAGGCATGCAAAAACATGCGCTTGAGCGGCACCGCGCCGCCCGCGGTTTTCTGCAGCGCCCGGTTCAGCTCGAAATCGCCGTATTTGTCGTCGCCGGCAATCGGGTGGCCCTCGTTGGCCAGGTGCACGCGGATCTGGTGCGTACGGCCCGTCTTGATGGTGACTTCCAGCAAGGTAAAGGGCGTGGCCGGCGCCAGCGGGCTGGCGGGCACGGCCGCCCTCACCTTCACCAGCGTCACCGAACGCATGCCGTCGGGATGGTCGTTGTCGACCACCTTGACGCGCCGCTCGCCGTCGGGCAGCAGATACTTGTGCAGCGCCTTGTCAATCACGCGGTGTTTGGCCGGCCAGTCGCCACCGACCAGCGCGAGGTAGACCTTGTCGGTTTCGCGCTCGCGGAACTGCTCCTGCAGCAGCTTGAGCGCCATGCGCCGTTTGGCGATCAGCAAAATGCCGCTGGTTTCGCGGTCCAGCCGGTGCACCAGTTCCAGGAAGTCGGCCTCCGGCCGCGCCATGCGCAGCTGCTCGATCACGCCAAAACTCACGCCGCTGCCGCCGTGCACGGCCACGCCGGCCGGTTTGTCGATGGCCAGCACGAAGTCGTCTTCAAACAGGATGGGGAATTCACGCGAGGGCGCATAGCCCCCGGTGGTGGAACTCGCGCCGTGGCGGGCGATTTCCTGGGCCATGGCCTCGGCTTTCTGGCCGGCCCGCTCGGAGGTGCGCACCGGCGGCAGGCGCACCACGTCGCCGGCCTCCACACGGGTATCGGCCTGCGCCCTGCCCTTGTTCACCCTGACCTCGCCGCTGCGGATGATGCGGTAAACATGGGTTTTGGGCACGCCCTTGAGCTGGCGGATCAAAAAATTGTCCAGCCGCTGGCCGGCGTAGTCCTCGTCCACGGTCACCAGCGTGGCCTGGGGCGCTGCCGGGGCCGGCGCCTGGGGAATGGGCGGGGCTGAGGCGGCCTGAGGTTTGGGCCTGGCGGCGGCCGCGGGTGGGCGACCCGGTGTTTTCCCGGGTTTCCTTGCCAAGCCCCTGGCTGACCCTATAATGTGTTTCACTAGCGATGCGCTGTAAGTGGTTGATTTGTCTGGAGTTTAGTCCACACACGTCCCCGGCCCTGAAAAGGCGAACAAGCAGCCTCGCTGGAAGGTCGATGCCCACGCCGGCAATTGCCCGCAAGCGACGAGTGCCAGGCACCTCGCGGCGAGCGTCTTGCACGGTAGACGAGTCGACGTTTTGCGAACACAACTACGGAATACCATGTGCGCAGCCCAAGTCACGAACAACAGGCTGCTCACGGATCCAGCCGAGATCAAGTCCTTTAACGGGTAGCCCTCTGATGACAACACTGGTCAGTCTGATTTATATATGCCTGCGGCGCCTCACGACATTCGTGGGCCCCGCATTCGGCATGAATCAGCCGCCAGCCTTTGTGCAGTGGGCGCCAGCAGCCGCGCTTTGCGCGGCACCCACCCGTTTGACCCCTGCTCGCTCCATCCACGCGCCTACGCCCAGACCACGTCGCTGACCGATTCATTTCGGTCGGCCGCGCGCCGTCAAAAGCTCTCCGGCAATTCCTCCACGTTCGCACTGCGTCCCTCCGGCGTCGTTAGCCCATTTTGGGCATGTGATTGATGTTCGAGACACGACATCAAAACGAAGAACGATAAGGAAGGCTACCCATGAAACGGATGCTGGTAAACGCCACTCAGGCTGAAGAACGCCGCCTGGCGATCGTCGACGGACAAAAACTCCTCGACTACGAAATTGAAATCGAAGGGCGCGAACAGCGCAAGGGCAACATCTACAAGGCCGTCGTCACGCGCGTCGAGCCTTCGCTGGAAGCCTGCTTCGTCGACTACGGCGAAGACCGCCACGGCTTCCTGCCGTTCAAGGAAATCTCCAAGCAGTATTTCGCCCAGGGCGTGCCGGTCAGCCAGGCGCGCATCAACGACGTCATCAAGGAAGGCCAGGAACTGCTGGTCCAGGTCGAAAAGGAAGAACGCGGCAACAAGGGCGCGGCCCTCACCACCTTCGTCTCCCTGGCCGGCCGCTATGTGGTCCTGATGCCCAACAACCCGCGCGGCGGCGGCGTGAGCCGGCGCATCGAGGGCGACGACCGGGCCGAGCTCAAGGAGGCGATGGACCAGCTCGAGTACCCCAACGGCATGAGCATCATCGCGCGCACCGCCGGCATTGGCCGCAGCGCCCCTGAACTGCAGTGGGACCTGAACTACCTGCTCAAGCTCTGGACCGCCATCGACGGCGCCGGCAAGGGCGGCAAGGGCGCCTTCCTGATTTACCAGGAATCCAGCCTGGTGATACGCGCCATCCGCGACTACTTCAACAGCGACATCGGCGACATCCTGTTCGACACCGACGACGTCTACGAGCAAGCCAAGCAGTTCATGGCCCACGTGATGCCCGAGCACGAGCACCGCGTCAAGCGCTACCGCGACGACGCGCCGCTGTTCAGCCGCTTCCAGATCGAGCACCAGATCGAATCGGCCTACGCCCGCACCGTGCAGCTGCCTTCCGGCGGCGCCATCGTGATCGACCACACCGAAGCCCTGGTCTCGGTCGACGTCAACTCGGCCCGCGCCATCAAGGGCGGCGACATCGAGGAAACCGCCACCCGCACCAACCTGGAAGCCGCCGACGAAGTCGCGCGCCAGATGCGTTTGCGCGACCTGGGCGGCCTGATCGTCATCGACTTCATCGACATGGAAGAGTCGCGCAACCGCCGCGACGTCGAAAACCGCCTGCGCGACGCGCTGCGCCAGGACCGCGCCCGCGTGCAGTTCGGCACCATCAGCAAGTTCGGCCTCATGGAAATGAGCCGCCAGCGCCTGCGCCCGGCCCTGTCCGAAGGCGCGTCGATTCCCTGCCCGCGCTGCGGCGGTTCCGGCCATATCCGCGACACCGAAAGCTCGGCGCTGCAGATCCTGCGCATCATCCAGGAAGAGTCCCTCAAGGACAGCACGGCCTCGGTGCTGTGCCAGGTTCCGGTCGACGTGGCCTCCTTCCTGCTCAATGAAAAGCGATCCGAGATCGCCAAGATCGAAGTCAAGCAGCGCATCAACGTGCTGCTGGTGCCCAACAAGACGCTGGAAACCCCCAACTATCGCCTGGAACGCCTGAAACACGACGACCCGCGCCTGGACAACATCGCCGCCAGCTACAAGATGGCCGAGGAAGTCGAGGACCCGACCACCGTCACGCGCCGCAGCCAGGAAAAGCACAACAAGCAGGAGCCCGTCATCAAGGGCGTGCTGCCCGATGCGCCCGCCCCGGTGGCACCACCCAAGCCGGAACCCGTTGCGCATGCGGCGGCGCACAAGCCAGCCGCCCGCCCCGCACCGGCGGTGGCGGCACCGGCTGAAAAAGGCTTCTTCGGCTGGATCAAGAGCCTGTTCGGCGGCGCCGAAGCGCCGGCCCCGGCGCCTGCCGCCAAGGAAGTGAAAAAAGACGAGCGCGGCGAAGGCCGGCGCGAAGGTCGCGGTGAAGGCCGTGGCGGCGAGCGTGGCGAGCGCTCCGATCGCGGTGGTGAGCGCGGCGGCCGTGACGGCCGGCGCGGCGGCCGTGGCCGCAGCGAAGGCCGCGGCGGCGAGGGCCGTGGCACCGAAGGCCGCGAAGCACGCCCCGAAGGCCGTGGTGAACGCGGTGAAGGCCGCGGCGGCGAACGCCGTGAACGTAATGCCGAAGGCCGCCAGGAACGGCCGGCCGGTGAAGCCCGCCCCGAAGGCGCGGGCGAGCAGCCGCGCGGCGAGACGCCCAACCGTGAGGGCCGTGAAGGCGGCCGCAACCGCCGTGAACGCGGCGAGCGCGGCGGTGAACGCGGTGGCGAGCGCGGTGAACGCATACAGCGCGACGCCGTCGAGCAGGACCTCGCGCTGGCCAACCAGGCCGCCATGGCAGCCGCCATGGGTGGCGAAGCCGCCGAGCCGCGCCAGGAGCGCACACCCCAGGACGGCGAACGCCAGGGCAACCGCGAAGCACGCGGCGAGCGCGGCGAAGGCCGCCGTGAACGCGGCGAGCGCAATGGCCGCCGAGGCGAGCGCCGCGGTGCTGACCGCCCCGAAGGCGCCGCCGAAGGCCAGAATGCCGGCGCGGGCTTCAACCCCGAGGCCGCAGCGGCACCTGTGCTCGACGAAGCCGGCAATCCGGTCGCTCCCGTGCAGAACGGCCAGGGCGCCCCAGGTGATGAGCAGCGCCAGCCGCGCGAGCGCCGCAGCCGCGACCGCTACGGCCGCGACCGCCGCGACCGCGGTGAGAACGGCGAACGCGGCGAGCAGCAGCCCGCCGAAGGCGTTGACGCCGGCCAAGCCGGCCAGGCCGGTTTCGCGGAATCCCAGCCGCAGCCGCAAGCCCGCGAAGAACGCGCACCGGAAGCCGTCGCCAGCTACGCGGCACCCGCAGCCGCTGTAACGCCCGCCGCGCCTTTTGTGCCTGAAGCAGCGCCGGCGCCCGCCTACACAGCCCCCGTGGCTGTGGCCGCACCGGCACCCGCGCCCGTGGCGGCAGTGCAGCCCGCACCGGCCGCCGCGGCCATCAGCCTGCCCAAGGTCCAGTCCTACGCGCTGCCCCTCGATGAACTGGCCCAGGTGGCCCAGTCCTCGGGCCTGCAGTGGGTGAACTCCGACGCGGCCAAGATCGCCGAAGCCAAAGCCGCCATCGCCGCCGAGGTCAAGCCGGTGCACGTGCCGCGCGAGCGCCCGCCGCTGGTCGTGGCCGACGAAGGCCCGCTGGTGCTGGTCGAAACCCGGCGCGACCTGGGCGCGATGTCCCTGCCCTTTGAAAAATCGACCGGCCAGTAAGCGCCTTAGAACCTGTTCACGGTCTAAACGCGGCCGCTCCCCGAAAAAAGCCCGCCTGTGCGGGCTTTTTTTATGGCTTGAAACAAGCCCTAGAATCAGGCCAACAAAACCGACGAAAGAGGGATGACGATGGACCAGCCCACGCACGACGCGCGCTATGCGCCGCCGCAAGCCACGGTGGCGGATGTGGCCGATGCCAATGACGGCCCGCAGCTGGCCGGCCGCGTCGAACGGCTGGGTGCCGCCATCCTTGACACGGTTTTCCAGAGCCTGGTGCTCTGGCTGGTGTCGGTGCTCACCCCCTACAACCCCTGGGCCTCGCAAGGAACAGGCGCGTGGTCCTTCAACCCGCTGGGCATGGCCATCGGCGCCTTGATCTTCGTGCTGCTCAACGGCTACCTGCTCGCGACGCGGGGCCAGACGATTGGCAAGGTCCTGCTCAAGCTGCGCATTGTCCGGCCCTCGGGCGAAGCCGTTTCCCCCACGCGCCTGGCCTTGCGCTACGGCGCGGGCTTTGTGGCCGGCCTCGTCATGGCCGTGGTCTGGGTTTATTCCCTGATCGACTGCCTGATGATCTTTCGCAAATCCCGCCGCTGCCTGCACGACGAGATCGCGGACACCATCGTCGTCAAGGCCTGAGGCCCCAGCCTGTGGCCAACGCGCGCCTGGACACGATTTACACGGCTGAAACGCCCGAAGGCATCACCCTGTCCCTGCGGCCCGCCGGCATCGTCGCGCGCGGGCTCGCCTACCTGATAGACCTGGCCATACGCGTCTGCGTGTTCATCGCCGTGGCCATTGTGGTCGGGCTGATGGGCAAGGCCGGCATGGCCGTGCTGCTGCTTGCGTATTTCGCCCTCGAATGGTTTTACCCCGTGGTGTTCGAGCTGACCCGCGCGGCCGCCACGCCCGGCAAGCGGGCCATGGGCCTGCGCGTGGTGATGGATTCCGGCCTGCCGGTGACGCCCGCCGCTTCGCTGACCCGCAACCTGTTGCGCGCCGCCGATTTCATGCCCGCGCTGTTCGGCGCCGGGCTGGTGTCCATGCTCTGGCGGCGCGACAGCAAACGCCTGGGCGACCTGGCCGCCGGCACGCTGGTGGTGTTCACCGATGCCGTCAAGCTGCACGGCGAGGTGCCCCTGTCGGCCCCGCTGGCCCCGGCGCGGCCTTTGTCGGCCGCCGAGCAGGCCTCGGTACTGGCTTGGGCCGGCCGGGCCACGCGGCTCACGCCCGAGCGCCTGGGCGAACTCGCCGCCCTGGCCGAACCGGTGCTGGGCGCGGGCGCGCCGGGCAGCAGCCCCACCCAACGCCTGCTGGGCGTGGCGCAGTGGCTGATGGGCCGGCGCGAGGGAGAGGCCCGGCCATGACGCCCCTGCAGTTTGAAGCGGCCTATGCGCCGCTGTGGAACGAGCTCGAGAAGGTCATAGGCGTCGCCGAAACAGAGCGCAAGTTCGACGGCGCGCGGATGGCCACGCTGTACCGCCGCGTCTGCGAGCACCTGGCGCTGGCGCAGGCCCGCGCCTACCCGGTGCACCTGACGCAGCGGCTGGAAGCCCTGACACAAAGCGCCCACCGGCTGATCTACCGGCGCCACGACTACGGCCTGGCGCGCCTGGGCCTGCTGGTGCTGGTCGACTTCCCGCAGGCCGTGCGCGCGCACCGCGCCTACCTGCTGGTGGCGGCCCTGCTGTTCGTGGTGCCGCTGCTGGCCGCGGGCCTGGCTACTTACCGCGACCCGGGTTTCATCCTGCACCTGCTGGACGCGGGGCAGGTGCAGCAGTTCGACAGCATGTACAGCGACAGCGCCAAGTCCTTCGGGCGCAACCGCGACGCCAGCGGCGACTGGCAGATGTTCGGCTTTTACGTCATGCACAACATCGGCATCGGCTTTCGCTGCTTCGCCGCCGGCATTTTCGGCGGCATCGGCAGCGCCGGCGTGCTGCTGTTCAACGGCGTGCAGATAGGCGCCGTGGGCGGCTACCTGATCGCCTCAGGCCACGGGCAGAACTTCTGCTCCTTTGTCGTCACCCACGGTGCCTTCGAACTGACGGCCATCGTGCTGGCGGGCGCGGCCGGGCTGCGCCTGGGCTACGCCCTGATCGCGCCGGGCCGGCACACGCGCCTGGAGGCGCTGCGCCTGGCGGCGCGCCACGCCATCGTGGTGGTCTACGGCGTCATCGGCCTGCTGCTGATCGCCGCCGCCGTCGAAGCCTTCTGGTCCTCGGCGCGCTGGGTCACGCCCGCCGTGAAATACGGCGCCGGCGCGGCCTGCTGGGCCCTGGTGCTGGCCTACCTGGGCTGGCAGGGGCGGCCGCGCGCCGGCCAGGCGCCCGCCGGCGAAGGACAGCGCCATGCAGGTTGACGCGCTGGCCGTCGCGCTGCGCCCGCGGCCCATGGCCGAAGCCGCCGACCTGGGCGTCGCGCTGGTGCGCCGCCATGCCGCTTCCATCTGGCGCACTTTCCTGCCCATGTATGTGGTGGTCATCGCGCTGCTGCTGTGCACCATCGAGCTCGCCTACTGGCTGCCCGGCCTGCTGATCTTTTGCCTCAAGCCCTGGTTTGACCGCAGCCTGCTGTTCATCCTGTCGCGCGCGGTGTTCGGCCAGTCCACACACTGGAAAGACCTCTGGGAGCATCGCGCCCAGGTGTGGGGCGGGCAATTGCTGCGCACGCTGCTGTGGCGGCGGCTGTCGCCCTGGCGCTCCTACACCCAGGCCATAGACCAGCTCGAAGGCCAGCGCGGCGGCGCCAGGCGCAAGCGGCGCGAGCAGCTGCTGCGCGGGCGGCGCGGCGCGGGCGCGGGCATGCAGCTGATTTTTTCCAACGTCGAGATCGCGCTGGAGTTCGCCATTCTCTCGGTGCTGTTCTGGTTCGCGCCCGAGGGCAGCCTGTCGGAACTCTGGCGCTGGCTGATCGCCACGGAGTCGACGATGCAAAGCCTGTGCCTTGCCGTGGTCTACGCCTTCGCCGTCGGGCTGGTCGAGCCCTTTTTTGTGGCGGCCGGCTTCGCCATGTACCTGAACCGCCGCGTCGAGCTCGAAGCCTGGGACATCGAGCAGGAATTTCGCCGCGCCTTCACGCCCGCGCCGGCAAAGGCCGGCGCATGAGGGCCGCGTGCCGTGATGCCCGATGGCGGCAGGCCCTGGCCTGCGCGCTGGTCGCGGCTTGCGCGGCCGGCGCGGCCGCCGCGGCACCCGGCGAGCCGCCCTCGCGCCAGCAGGTGCAGTCGGCCGCCGAACGGGTGCGCGCCGACCCCAACCTGCCCGGCAGCAAGAGCGAAAAAAGCCTGCGCCTGAAAAACCAGGACAAAAAACCCGAGGACAAAAAGAAGGACAGCGACGGTTTCGGCTGGCTCAGGGACTTTGTGACCAGGGTCTCCGAAGCCGCGCGCCTGCTGGTGTGGGCGCTGGGCGCGCTGGCCCTGGCCTGGCTGGTGATCCGCATACGGCGCTGGGCGCTGGTGCGCGCCGGCGGCGGCCGGCACCGCATGGCGCCCCTGCCCAGCCACATCGGCAGCCTGGACATACGCCCCGAAAGCCTGCCCGACGACGTGGGCTCCGAGGTCGCCTCGCTGTGGCAGCGCGGCCAGCGCCGGCCCGCGCTGTCGCTGCTCTACCGCGGCGCGCTCTCGCGCCTGGTGCACCTGCATGCGGTGCCCATACGCAACGCCAGCACCGAAGGCGAATGCGTGGCGCTCAGCGAAGGCCGGCTGGCACCGCCCTCGCTCGATTTTTTCGCGCGCCTGGTGGCCGCCTGGCAACTCGCGGCCTACGGCGGGCGCCTGCCGCCCACGGCCGGCGTGCTGGCGCTGTGCGCCGAATTTGACGCGCGCCTGGGCGCGCCGGCCGCAGCGGTCACACCAGGGAAGGCGGCGCCATGAAAGACCGGCTGATCCTGGTCCTGCTGGGCGTGTTGCTGCTGGCGGGCGGCATCTGGCTGGTGTCGGCCACCGAATGGGTGGACGTCGACGTCCCCACGCCGGCCAAGGGTGAAGCCCTGACCAACCCGCTGTACGCAACCGAAAAACTGCTGGCCGCCCTGGGCGCGAAAGTCGTGAAGCACAAAAGCCTGGACGCCATGCCGCCGCAGCAGGCGCGCCTGGTGCTGGTGTCGCGCAACTGGGACCTGTTCCCCGAGCGCGCGCAGCGCCTGCGCGCCTGGGTGGCGCAGGGCGGGCACCTGGTCATCCCGGGCTTCCTGGCCCGGCACAAATCGCTCGCGGGCTGGCTGCCCGTCACCGAGGAAAACGCGATCAGCCCGCAGAAGATCACGCCGGCGCGGCCTTTCGACAGGGCCGCCAAGGACCTGGACTGCCGCGCGCTGGAGGAACCCGCCGAGGTGGCGGCCAGCTACGGCGACAGCCGCGTCTTTCGCGTCTGCGGCGCCTACTTCAGCCCGCAGTACCTGCCGGTGAACCGCCTGGCCGCGCCGCTGTGGTCGCTGCGCGGCACGGCCGGCACCGAGGCCGTGCGCGTGCAGGTCGGCCAGGGCACGGTCACCGTGCTCGGCGGCTGGGGCCTGCTGAACAACAGCAACCTGCTGCGCGCCGACAACGCGCAGGTGGTGGCCGCGGCGCTGCAGGCGCGCGCCGGCGCCGAGTTCTGGTTTGTCGCCGAAGAGGCCAGGGAGCCTTTCGCGCCCTGGCTCTGGCACCAGGCCTGGGCGGCGCTGCTGCTGGGCCTGCTGGCGCTGGCGCTGGCCCTGTGGCGCGCCGGCGTGCGCTTCGGGCCGCTGGCGCCGTCCGCTCCCTCGCACCGGCGCTCCATGGCCGAGCAGGTGCGCGGCACCGCGCGCTTTCTGCACATGCACGGGCCGAAAGCGCTGCACACGGCCCAGCTTCGCGCCCTGCACGCATCGGCCGCGCGGCAGCTGCCCCGGTTTTCGCAACTCGAGCCGGGGCGGCGCACCCGCGAAATCGCCAGCGCCACCGGCCTGGACGCGCAACTGCTCGAACGCGCGCAGGCCGACAGGGCGCGCAACCGCGCCGCGCTGGCCGCCGACCTCGAGCTGCTGGAAACCGCGCGCCGGCGGCTGGACGCGCGCGAGCCGGTCCAGCCGCCTGCTTCCTCCACCGCTTCATCCCCTTCCTCATCCTGAAACCGAGAAACCACCATGTCATCGATTCCCAACGACGAACTGATACGCGCGGCCGAATGGCTGCAGACCCTGCGCCACGAAGTCGGCAAGGCCGTGGTCGGCCAGAAGGAAGCCGTCGACCAGACCCTGGTGGCGCTGGTCGCGTCCGGCCATGTGCTGATCGAGGGTGTGCCCGGCCTCGGCAAAACGCTGCTGGCGCGGGCGTTGGCACAGGCCATGAGCCTGCGCTACGCGCGCGTGCAGTTCACGCCCGACCTGATGCCCTCGGACATCACCGGCCACTCGGTGCTGGACCCGTCCACCCGCGGCGAATCCGGCATAGGCACGCTGCGCGTGCACCAGGGGCCGGTCTTCACGCATTTGCTGCTGGCCGATGAAATCAACCGCGCGCCGGCCAAGACCCAGAGCGCCCTGCTCGAGGTGATGCAGGAATACCAGGTCACGCTGGAAGGCCGGGCCATGCCGCTGCCGCGCCCCTTCATGGTGATGGCCACGCAAAACCCGATAGACACCGAAGGCACCTACCCCCTGCCCGAGGCGCAGCTGGACCGCTTCTTGCTCAAGATCAACATCGCCTTCCCCAGCCACTCGGAGGAAAAGGCGGTGGTGCAGCTGACCACCGGCCAGCGCGCCGGCAACCAGCTGCCGCTGGACGCGGTCAGGCCCTGCCTGGACGACACCCAGGTGCTGGAGCTGCAGCGCCTGGCCAGCCTGGTGCAGGCGCATGAACAGGTGATCGACTACGCGGTGCGCATCGCGCGCGCCACGCGCGACTGGCCCGGCCTCTCATCCGGCGCGGGGCCGCGCGGCACCATGGCGCTGGTGCGCGCCGCGCGCGCCGGCGCGCTGATGGACGGGCGCGACTTCATCACCCCCGACGACGTGGCGCGCCAGACCCTGCCGGCCCTGCGCCACCGCGTGATGATTTCGCCCGACGCGCAGCTCGAGGGCCTGGGCGTGGACGAACTGCTGCGCAGCGCCCAGGGCAGCGTGCAGGCGCCGCGTCTCTGAGGCCGGCCCGCATGCGCTGGCTGGTGATTCCCACGGCAGGCACGGTTCAGGCGCTGGCCGGCGCCGCCGTGGCCGCTTGCCTGGCCCTGCTCGCGGGCCTCCCGGTGGGCACGCTGGCCCTGCTGGCCGGCGCCGTGCTGCTGGCGGCGCTGGCCGCCGCGCTGCTGGACCTCTGGCGCAGCCGGCGCCTGTGGCGCCAGGCGCCGCTGCGCATGGAGCGCACGCTGCCCGGCGCCTTTTCGCTGGGCGTGCCCACCGTGCTCACGCTGGTGCTGGTCAACGAAGGCCCGCTGGCCTGGTCCGTGACCGTGTTCGACGAAGTGGACCCGCGCTTTGCCTTCGAGGGCCTGCCGCAATCCCTGACCGTGCCGCCGGCCTCGCGCGCCGAATTGCGCTACACGGTGACGGCGCGCGAGCGCGGCGTGGCGCTTTTCGGCAGCACCCAGCTGCGCTGGCGCAGCCGCGGCGGCTGCTTCGAAGTGCAGCAGTCGCTGGGCCAGCCCGGCAAGCTGCGCGTGTACCCCAACTTCGCCGCGCTGGCGCGCTACGCCTGGCTGTCCGGCGACCGGCGGCTGGCGCAGATCGGCATCAAGACCTATGTGCAGCGCGGCCAGGGCACCGACTTCCGCCAGCTGGCCGACTACCGGACCGGCGATTCGCTGCGCCACATCGACTGGAAGGCCACGCTGCGCCACCAGCGGCCCATCGTGCGCGAATTCCAGGACGACCGCGACCAGTGCGTGTTCTTCCTGCTCGACTGCGGCCGCCGCATGCGCGCCGACGAAGGCGGGCCGGAGCAGGACGGGGCCCCAGGCAGCAGCCATTTCGACGAAGCCCTCAACGCGCTGATGCTGCTGAGCTACGTCGCCCTGAAAGAGGGCGACGAGGTCGGCGCCATGACCTTCGGAGTCCTGCCGGGGCAGCGCCGCGATTTCGCGCCGCGCAAGGGCGCGGCCACGCTCAACGCCCTGATGAACCGCCTGCACGACATCCAGCCCGGCGCCATGCATTCGGACTACCTGCTGGCCGCCCAGGAATTGCTGCGCGTGCAGCGCCGGCGCGCGCTGGTGATCGTGCTGACCAATTTCCGCGACGAGGACGCCGCAGAGCTGCGCCCGGCGATCAAGCTGCTGCGCCGCCAGCACCTGGTGCTGGTGGCCAGCCTGCGCGAGCGCGTGCTGGGCCGCATCGCCGGCCAGGCCCTGTCCACCCCCGCGGACGCGGTCGACGTGGCCGCCGCCCACCTGTTCACGCAGTCGCGGCGCGACGCCTTCGCGCGCGTGGTCGGCGCGGACCCGCTCTCCATGGACGTGGAGCCCGCGCAACTGGCCGTCTCGCTGGTCAACCGCTACCATGCGGTCAAGCGCGCCGGGCTGCTGTAAGAGCGGTTCAAAGAGGGGTCCACAGGCGCCCCGGCAACGGTTATCCTTCGGGTCTCAACAACAGGAGGGATGCGATGTCCGAAGCAATGAACCCGTATGCAGCGCCCAAGGCCGTGGTGGACGATGTTTTTGACAATGAGGCGGGCGTGCAGCCCGTCAAGCTGTTTTCGGCCAGGGGCCGGGTCGGCCGGCTGCGCTACCTGGCCTACAACCTGGGCGGCTACCTGCTGATGCTGGCAGCGGCCGTCGTGCTGGGCCTTATTGCCGGCGCCCTCGGTTTCGGCAAAGCGGCCGGCGTGCTCGGCATGCTGGCGACCATCCCCTACTTCATCTTCATTGTGCTGCTGAGCATACAGCGCAGCCACGACATGGGATGGTCCGGCTGGACCATACTGCTGGCCCTGATCCCGCTGGTGGGCCTGGTCTGGCTGTTCAACCCGGGCACCAAGGGCGGCAACCGCTTCGGTGCGCCTCCGCCGCCCAACACCACGCTGGTCAAGATAGGCGGCCTGGCCTTCCCCGTCATCATGGTCGTCGGCATCATCGCCGCCATCGCCTTGCCGGCTTACCAGGGTTATACGCAACGGGCCAAGGCGGCCCAGGTGGTCAAGCCTTAAACCGTCAACCGGTTTTAGATCTGCGCGGCGCGCTTGTAGGCCTGCGCGGCGGCGGCTTCGTCCTCGCGCTGCTCGGCCAGCACGGCCAGCGCGCGCCAGGCATTGCGGTGCAGCGCCACGTCCTGCAGGGCCGGCGCGGCCTGCGACAGCAGCTGGCGGGCCTTGCCCCAGAGCTGGCGGTTCAGGCAGGCCATGCCCGCCAGGTACTGCAGGTTGGCGTCGCGCGGCCGGCTCAGCTGGGCCGTTTCAATGCGCGCCAGCCAGGCGGCATCCAGCGAATCCAGGCCGGCTTCCAGCACGCCGATCAGCTTGATGCGCAGGTTGTCGCCGATGTCCGAGCGCGGCTGCATCATCGCGTCCCAGACCTGAAGCAGCCAGCTGCGCGCGAGCTCCGGCTCGCCGTGCAAGGCCATCAGGCGCGACGCGGCATGCACCACCAGCTCGGGCATGGCGCGCTCGCTCTGGTCGAGTGAAAACCAGGCCTGCTGCAGCTGCACCGGGTCATGCGCGTCGTTGAGCAGCTCCAGCGCCAGGCCGCGGATGATGCTTTGCGCCGCCGCCTGCGAAAACGCGCGGTGCTTGGCCAGCAGGCGCGCGGTTTCCAGCGCCTGCGAAGTCTGCCGCGCATGGCGCGAGGCGCGCAGCTTCATGCGCAGCGCCAGCGTGCGGCGCGAGGCACCCTGCGGCAGCTGGGCCAGCCAGTCAAGCGCGGCGCTAGCGTCGCGGTCGTCCAGCGCCCAGCGCGCCGCGCGGAACTGCACACCCTCGCGCACTTCCTGCGCATGGCGCGGCGCCGAGCTTTTCAGCGCCTGGTGCAGGTGCTGGTCGCGCAGGCCCTTGTTCTGCAGCGACTGCGCGGCCTCGGCCACCAGCAGGTGGGCCAGCGCGCGCAGCTGGGCGCCGCGGCTGGAACTGTGGCCGGTCACGTGGCTGTAGTGGTCGGCCAGCGGGCGCAGGCTTTTTTCCTGCGCCAGCGCGTTCTGCGCCGACTTGGTCGAGCGTATGTAGCGCCCGGCCAGCAGGTGGGCCAGCGAATCCATGAGGGCACCGTACATGGCGCGCTCTTTTTGCTGGGCGCGCCAGCGCCGCGCCTCGGCCGGCAGCGAAAACACCGCAGACACCGCGCGCAGCGCCAGGTAGAGCACAAAGAACAGCCCGGCCAGCAGCATCACCGCCAGGTTGAAGGAAATGTCGACCCGGTGCGGCGGCCAGAAAATAGTCACCACGGCCTGGTTGTTGCCCGCGAACAGCGCCACGGCAACCGCCACGCCAAAAAGGGCCAGTAGCCAGAGGGCGGCGCGCATGCGTGTGTCCTGCCTTTGCGAAGAATCAGCGGCCCGCGGCCGCCGTGGCCAGCGCGGCCATGGTTTCGTCAAGGCGCGGCAGCTCGCTGGTCTTGAGCTGGCCTTGCACCTGGGCCAGCAGCTGGGCCGCGGCCTGGGTCTTGCGCGAGGATGGGTCGAAATACTTGCCCAGCCAGGCGCTGGCGCTGGCGAGGTCGGCGCGCACCGAATCGGTCTGGCGCGACAGCAGGGCCAGGCGCGCATTGAGCAGGCGCAGCTTCAGGTTTTCGCGCAGGAAGAAGGACTGCTCGGGCGACAGCAGGGCCGCCTCGGGCTGCTCGATACGGCTCACGCGCAGCAGCTTGCGGGCTTCCTCGCGCAGGTTGTCCAGCGTGCGCTGCGACCAGGCGCTCAGCGAAAGTTTGTCGAACATCCCCTCCGCGGGCTTGTCGGCCGCCGGCGCGCTGGCGCGCGCGGCCGGTGCGTGCACGGCCAGGGCGGGCGCCGCGCGCAAGGGGCTGTTGGCCACCATGGCATTGGCCACCGGCAGGTCGTCGGCCAGGCGGGCCAGTTCGTCAAGTTTGAGCATCAGCACCGGCACGTCGGTCAGGGTCGCGGCCTTGATGCGGTCCATGTCGCGGGCGATGGCGCGCTGCAGCGGGTTCAGGCGCGGCTGGGCGGCGCGTGCCAGGCGCTGGTCGGCCGACTTGAGCGCGGCCAGCAGCGGTTCGGCGCTGCCGGTGAGCTGGGCCTGCTGCTGCGCCAGGCGCAGCGCGGACTCCACGTCCACCACCAGGTTTTCATCGCGCGAACGCGACAGGCTTTGCATCAGTTCTTCAAGCTGGGTGCGCTGCAGGCTGACTTCACTGATGCGGGTTTCCTGGATGGCCAGCCGCGCCGAGAGTTCGCGCGTGGCTTCCTGGGCCTGGCGCGCCAGCGCGCGCGCTTCGATGGCCTGCGCGCCGGAATCCAGGCTGCGGCGAGCCAGCTCCTCCTGGATGGTGGCCAGTTTTTGCCACAGCAGGCCGCTGGCCAGCAGGCCGCCGGCCGCCAGCGCGGCCACCCCCAGTGCCCATTTGCGCGGCACCAGCCAGGCATCAGGCGTGGGGACCAGCGGTTCGGCCACCACCAGAGCGCGCTCCAGCACAGGCTCCTTGTCGGGCGTGGAAGGCGTGGGCTGGGCTATATGGGGATCGCTCATGGATAAAGAGATTCTATCGAGGCCAATGTCTCCCTGATGTCCGTCAGGGCGGGGCGTGACGCCACAACAACACCCCAGCCCGCGGCACGCACCGCGTCCACGATACGCGGGTGCGTCGCCACCGCGCGGGCGCCGCGCCAGTCCACACCGGCCAGTGCCGGCTCGCGCAGGAGGTTGGCCAGCGCTTCCGAACTGCTGAACAGCCAGACCGAACCGTCCGCGCTGGCGGCGCGCGCGCGGGCCAGCTGCGCTTCGCTGAACCGGGGCGCGCGGCGCTGGTACACGCCGACAAAATCCACCTGGGCGCCTGCGCTTTCCCACTGGCGGGCAATCCAGTCGCGCCCCGAGGACACCGCGCCGCCCGCGGCGTCCGGGCTTTCACCGCGCAGCACCAGCACGCGTTTGCCTCGCCAGTCACGCTGCCCGACCACGGCCCACAGCGCCTCGGAGTCAAATTGCCGGGCGTCGGCGACCGGCGCATCGACCTGTGCGGCAGGCACACCCGCGGCCAGCAAGGCCGCCACGGTGCCGGGCCCGGGCGCCATCAGGCGCAGGGTGGGCGGCAAGCCACCCGCCAAAGGGGATTCGAAAAAAAACGCCACCGCATTGCCGCTGACAAACATGCAGGCCGCATAGCGGTCCAGCGTTTGCCAGGCCCGCGCCAGCGCGCCGGTGTCAAGCGCGGCCGCGATATCGATCAAAGGCAGCGCTTCGGCCGCGAAGCCGGCCTGCCGCAACTCGTGCACCCAGTGCTGCGCATCCGCCGCGGGACGCGTCACGATGATGGGGGCCGCACCGGCCGCAGGCGCCGGCATGGGCTGCATCAGGCCTGGCCCTTGCCGGCCCAGACCGCGCCGCCGGCGCGCAGTTGCGCCGCCACGGCTTCGCCCAGGGCTTCGGCCTCGGCGAAATTGCGCACCGGGGCGCTTTGTTTGACCTGCACCAGGGGCGCCAACGGGGCGGCGCTGCCGGACGGCGCCTCGGCCGTGGCCGGGTCGCCCCAGGCGGCGCTCAGCTGCATGCTGCCGCCCGCCGCCGCGCCCTGCGTGAAGGCCGCCAGCGGCATGGAGCAACTGCCGCCCATGGCGCGCGAGACCGTGCGCTCGGCCGTCACGGCCAGCCAGGTCGGCTGGTGCGCCAGCGTGGCCAGCGCGGCCAGCAGGTCCGCACGATCGGCGCGCACTTCAATGCCCAATGCGCCCTGCCCCGCGGCAGGCAGCATCTGGGCCGGCTCAAAAGTGGCGCGTATGCGCGACTCCAGCCCCAGGCGCTTCAGGCCCGCGGCCGCCAGCACGATGGCCTGGTACTGGCCTTCATCGAGCTTGCGCAAACGCGTGTCCAGGTTGCCGCGCAGCGGCTGTATCACCAGGTCGGGCCGCAAGGCCTTGAGCAGCACCAGCCGGCGCAGGCTGGAGGTGCCCACCACCGCGCCCTGCGGCAAATCGGCCAGGCCAGCGAATTGATTAGACACAAAAGCATCGCGCGGATCCTCGCGTTCCAGCACGCAGGCCAGCGCGAAGCCCTCGGGCAGGTCCATGGGCACGTCCTTGAGCGAATGCACGGCCAGGTCGGCCCGGCCTTCGCTGAGCGCCACTTCGAGTTCCTTGACGAACAGGCCCTTGCCGCCGACCTTGCTCAGCGAGCGGTCCAGGATCTGGTCGCCCTGGGTGGTCATGCCCAGCAGTTCAACCCGCCAGCCCAGGCGCGACTCGAGCAAGGCCTTGACATGTTCGGCCTGCCACATCGCCAGGCGGCTCTCGCGTGTGGCGATGACCACCTTCTTCATATCAGGGGGGTTGGATGGCTGAATCGCTGCTGACACTCGTAACCTGCTTGTAATAACTGGGGGAAGTGAATGCTAGCATGCAAGGCTCAAGACAAGACTCAGAACTAGAGGGTAGAAATGGTCACTTCCGCGCGCGCCAAGAAGGTTAAACACAACGTCAGCGAAGGCGCCAAAGACGCTGCCGCAGCCGTTGCCACCAAAACCTCCACACGTTCCAGAGACAACGAACGTCCTCTGGTGGAAGACATCCGCCTGCTGGGCCGCATCCTGGGCGACGTGATCCGCGAACAGGAAGGCGTGGCCGCCTATGAGCTGATCGAGCAGGTGCGCAAGCTCTCCGTCAGCTTCCGGCGCGACGCCGACCCCGAAGCCGACAAGGCCCTCAAAAAGCTGCTCAAGGGCCTGTCGGGCGACCAGACGGTCAGCGTGATACGCGCCTTCACCTATTTCAGCCACCTGGCCAACCTGGCCGAAGACCGCCACCACATACGCCGCCGCGCCGTGCATGAGCGCGCGGGCGACACCCAGGAAGGCAGCATCGAAGTGGCGCTGGCCCGCCTGCGCTGGGCCGGCATCTCGACCCGCACCATCTCCAATACGCTGGCGCACAGCTTTGTCTCGCCCGTGCTCACCGCCCACCCCACCGAGGTGCAGCGCAAAAGCATCCTGGACGCCGAACGCGACATCGCCCAGCTGCTGACCGCGCGCGACGACATCAAGGCGCTGGCCCTGGCCCACAACGCCGCCAAGGACGCCCTCACGCCGCGCGAACTGGCCGCCAACGAAGCCCAGCTGCGCGCCCGCGTCATGCAGCTGTGGCAGACCCGGCTGCTGCGTTTTTCCAAGCTCACCGTGGCCGACGAGATCGAGAACGCGCTCAGTTATTACGAAGCCACCTTTCTGCGCGAAATCCCCAAGCTGTACGCCAACCTCGAGCGTGAACTCGGCAACCAGCCGGTGCACAGCTTTTTGCGCATGGGCCAGTGGATAGGCGGCGACCGCGACGGCAACCCCAACGTCAGCGCCGAGACCCTCAACTACGCGCTGAGCCGGCAGGCCGAGGTGGCGCTGCGCCACTACCTGACCGAGGTCCACTTCCTGGGCGGCGAGCTTTCGCTGTCGGCCATGCTGGTCGATTTCAGCCCCGAGATGCGCGCCCTGGCCGAAAGCTCGCCCGACACCAGCGAGCACCGCAAGGACGAGCCCTACCGCCGCGCCCTGACCGGCGTCTATGCCCGCCTGGCCGCCACGCTCAAGGAGCTGACCGGCGGCGATGCCGCGCGCCACGCCGTCGCGCCGCAGAACGCCTACCTGAAGTCCGAGGACTTCCTGGCCGACCTGCGCACCATTGAAGCCTCGCTCAAGGCCCACCACGGCGAGGCCCTGATCGCCCAGCGCCTGCACCCGCTGATACGCGCGGTCGAGGTCTTCGGCTTTCACCTGGCCACGGTCGACCTGCGCCAGAGCTCCGACAAGCATGAGGAAGTGGTGGCCGAGCTGCTGGCCGTCGCGCGCATAGAGCCCCACTACGGCAAGCTTGATGAAGCCGCCAAACGCACGCTGCTGGTGGGCCTGCTCAACGACGCGCGGCCGCTGCGTGTGGTCGGCAGCGCCTACTCGGCCCATGCGCAAAGCGAACTCGCGATTTTTGAGGCCGCCCGCACGGCGCGCGCGCGCTTCGGCAAGGAAGCGATACGCCACTACATCATCAGCCACACCGAAACCGTCAGCGATTTGCTCGAAGTCTTGCTGCTGCAAAAAGAGGTCGGCCTGATGCACGGCACGCTGGACAGCAACGCGACGAACGATTTGATCGTGGTGCCGCTCTTCGAGACCATAGAAGACCTGCGCAATGCCGCGCCCATCATGCGCGAGTTCTACGCCCTGCCCGGCATCGCCCAGCTGGTCAAGCGCAGCGGTGCCGAGCAGGACATCATGCTCGGCTACTCCGACAGCAACAAGGACGGCGGCATCTTCACCAGCAACTGGGAGCTTTACCGCGCCGAGATCGCGCTGGTCGAGCTGTTCGACGTGCTCGCCAACTCGCACAACATCCAGTTGCGCATGTTCCACGGCCGCGGCGGCACCGTGGGCCGCGGCGGCGGCCCCAGCTACCAGGCCATCCTGGCCCAGCCCCCGGGCACGGTGCGCGGGCAGATACGCCTGACCGAGCAGGGCGAGGTCATAGGCTCCAAATACGCCAATCCCGAGATCGGCCGGCGCAACCTGGAAACCCTGGTCGCCGCCACGCTGGAAGCCACGCTGCTGCAGCCGACAAAACCCGCGACCAAGGCCTTTTTGCAGGCCGCGGCCGAACTCTCGCAGGCCAGCATGGCGGCCTACCGCACGCTGGTCTACGACACCCCGGGCTTCACCGAATATTTTTTCAGCGCCACGCCGATACGCGAAATCGCCGAACTCAATATCGGCTCGCGCCCGGCTTCGCGCAAGGCCTCGCAAAAAATCGAAGACCTGCGCGCCATTCCCTGGGGCTTCAGCTGGGGCCAGTGCCGCCTCACCCTGCCCGGCTGGTACGGCTTCGGCTCGGCCATCGCACACATGCTGGGCCAGGGCGGCACACCCGCCGCGCGCAAAGAGGCGCTGGCGCTGCTGCAGAAAATGTACAAGCAGTGGCCCTTCTTCCGCACCCTGCTCAGCAACATGGACATGGTGCTCGCCAAGAGCGACCTGGCCCTGGCCTCGCGCTATTCCGACCTGGTCGGCGACGCGCGCCTGCGCAAAAAAATCTTCAGCGCCATCGAGGCCGAATGGCACCTCACGGCCGACGCCCTGGCCCTGATCACCGGCGAAAAACAGCGCCTGGCCGGCAACGCCGCGCTGCAGCGCTCCATACGCCACCGCTTTCCCTATATCGACCCGCTGCATCACCTGCAGGTCGAGCTGGTGCGGCGCTACCGGGCTGGTCAGGCGGACCAGCGGGTGCAGACGGGTATTCATATTTCGATCAACGGGATCGCGGCCGGGCTTCGGAATACGGGTTAGGGGCCGGGTCTTGCTCCGGCGGGGGCGCTCTCTGCCTCCTCATCCTCCTCCTTCCTCTTCTTAGTTCTGCTGGCCGGGAGTGGCCCGGCGGCCAGTAACTTTCTTTTGCTTCGCCAAAAGAAAGTGAGTTGCCGCCGGGCAACCCCCGGCCAGCAGGCCTCAAAAGAGGTCGCATCGGCATCAACGACGCCACCCGCGCCGGGTTAGCAAACGGTAGGGGTATTCGAGAAGCGCATACTCCCCCTGTTGTGTAGGCTTTGTCCTAGACAAACTCCAGCGTCTTCCGATGGCACCTTGCGGTGCCGGGTCTTAGCATGGTGCTAGAAGCTGTTCATGGCTCCGTCTGGATCGTGAGCAGCTTCTTGAACTCGGAGCAATGCCGCATTCCGCACGCATTGCCCACCCCAGCCCGGAGCGCAAAATCATGACCACTTTGGAGATCATGGCCGACACACCGTCGGCCATTCATAACGATTTTGTTTCCACCGACGCCGCCGACCTGGCGTCGCACATGGACCAGTGCGCGCATTCGCGCGGCCGTTTCTTTACGCTCCAGAGCGGGCTGCAGTCCGCGCATTCGGTGGTCTCGCCGCGCATCGTGACGGTCGCGCTCATCATGGCGATCTGTGTCGGCTTGCTTGCCTTAGCCTGAGCGTGTGACTACGCCGGTCATCGAGCGGCTGGACACCTTAAGCGCCTACGCCCGGCACCTTCTCGCCTCCCCCCGCGGCGACATACAGCAACCCATACGCGCCGAACTGTTCGGCGCCCAGCGTTTTGAGGAACACGGCCGCAGCCTGGCCGCGGCGCAAAGCGTGCTGCCCGCCGGCAGCGCCGGCGCCGGCCCGCCGTTTTTCCCGCGCGTGCAGGAAAACATCGCCGCCATACGCCTGGCCTACGACTACATCGCGCTGACGTCCCGCAGCGGCCATTACGTCACGCCGGCGGCCGAATGGCTGCTCGACAACTTCCACCTGGTCGAGGCGCAGCTGCAGCAGATCCAGGACGGCGTGCCGCACCGTTACTACGCCGATCTGCCCAAGCTGGCCGACAAACCGCTGCAGGGCCTGCCGCGCGTCTACGGCATCGCCTGGGCTTATGTGGCCCACACCGACAGCGTGCTCGACCCCGTCCTGTTCACCGCCTTCCTGCACGCCTACCAGGAAGTCAGCGAGCTCAACCTCGGCGAACTCTGGGCCCTGCCCACCACCCTGCGCGTGGTGCTGCTGGAAAACCTGCGCCGCATGGCCGACCGCATCGCCTGGAGCAAGGTCGCGCGCGAGGTGGCCCACGCCGCCTGGGACAAGGCCGAAGCGCTGAGCCTGCGCGAGCTCGACGAGCTGCTGGCCTTGATGCAGGCCCACGGCCTGGAGCGCAGCTACCTGACCCAGCTCTGGCAGCGCATGCCGGCCGGCCACCCCGAGCCCGACGCGCCGCCACCCCTGCCGCTGGTGCGCTGGGCCGCGCAGCACTGCACCGACGGCCTGGGCATGATAGGTGAAGGCCAGACCGTGCAGGTGGCCGCCAACCTCACGGTCGGCAACATCATCACCACGCTGCGGCTCATAGGCCAGGTCGAATGGGCGGAGCTGATAGAGCCCGTGAGCCACTCGCTGCAGGTGCTGCGCCGCCTGCCGAGTTTTTCGCGCGAAAGCGAGGTCACGCGCCAGCAGATCACGCGCGCCATGGAAAGGCTGGCGCAGCAGGCCGGCAAGTCCGAACGCGCCGTCGCCGAAGCCGTGCTGGCCGCCGCACGCCAGCCCAACAACTCCATGGTGGCGCGCACCGCCGGCTACTACCTGATAGGGCCGGGCCGCCCGCTGCTCGAAGCCGCGCTGCGCCCGTCCGCCGGCCCGCGCAAGCCCCTGCCGCCCGCCCAGACACCGCGCGCCTGGCGTTTGCCGCTGTTCGCCGCGGCGTGGTTCGCCGGCACCGCCGCGCTGCTGGCCTGGGCCGCGCATCCGCTGGCCGCCCTGCACTGGACCGGCTGGGTGGCGGTACTGCTCATGGCCTTGCCGGCCTCGGAAGCCGTGGTCGCGCTGATGCACCGGCTGATCGCCGAGTCGACCCGCATACAGCCGCTGGCCCGCCTGGACTTCGGCGCCGGCATCCCGCCCGAGCACCGCGTGCTGGTGGTGATTCCCTGCATGCTCACGTCGGCAGCGGCCAACGCAGAACTGGTGCGCCGGCTGCAGCTGCACTGGCTGGCCAGCCGCGAAGCGAACGCGCAGTTCGCGCTGCTGAGCGATTGGGCCGATGCCGACACCGAGCGCGCACCCGGCGACCAGGCGCTGTTCGACGACGCGCTGGCCCGGCTGCGCGCCCTCAACGCCAGCTACCCCGCGGCCCAGGGCCAGCCCGCGCGCTTTGTGCTGCTGCACCGGCCGCGCAGCTGGTCGGCCACGGAGCGCTGCTGGATAGGCTGGGAGCGCAAGCGCGGCAAGCTCGAGATGCTGCTGCGGCACCTGGCCGAACGCGCGGCCTCCCCCTTCACGCCGGCGGGCGCCGAGATGCGGCTGGCCGAAGGCACGCCCTATGTGCTGACCCTGGACAGCGACACCGGCCTGCCCGCCGGCGCCCTGCGCGAGCTGGTGGCGATTGCCGCCCACCCGCTCAACACGCCGCAGGTGGACCGCAAGAGCCGGCGCGTCATCGCCGGCTACGGCATCCTGCAGCCGCGCGTGGCCACGCCCTTGCCGGCGCGCCGCGAGCGCTCGCCCTTTCACACCCTGTTCGCCGGCCAGCGCGGCCTGGACCCCTACAGCAGCGGTACCTCCGACCTCTACCAGGATGTGTTCGGCATGGGCAGCTTCACCGGCAAGGGGCTGCTGCATGTGCAAGCCGTGCACGCCGTGCTGGACCAGCGCCTGCCCGAAGGCGCCGTCCTGAGCCACGACCTGCTCGAGGGCAGCATCGCGCGCTGCGGTTATGCCGGCGACGTGGTGCTCATGGAGGAGCAGCCGCACCATGCCGGCGTGGCCGCCTCGCGCGTGCACCGCTGGACGCGCGGCGACTGGCAGTTGCTGCCGCTGATGCTGCGCGCCCCAAGCTTCGGCATAGATGCCCTGGGCCTGTGGCGCATGGCCGACAACCTGCGCCGCTCGCTGGTGGTGCCGGCCGGCTTCGCGCTGCTGGCCTTGGTGGTTTTCACCGGCGCGCTGCCGCCGGGAACGGCGATCGCCTTCACCTTCCTCGCCTTCCTGGTCGGCCCATTGACGGGCGCGCTCGCCGGGCTGGTGCCCACGCGGCGCGGCATCGCCTGGCTGCATTTCTTCGACATCGGCATGCGCGACGTGGGGCGCGCCCTGGCGCAGGCCCTGTGGCAGTTCAGCCAGCTGGCGGTGCAGGCCGCGCTGCTGCTGGACGCGATCACGCGCGCGCTCTGGCGCATGGCCGCCAGCCGGCGCCGCCTGCTGCAGTGGACCACCGCGGCCCAGGCCCAGGCCTCGGCGCGCTATACGCCGGGCGCTTTTGTGCGCGGCCATGCCGGCGTATCCGCGCTGTGCCTGGCGCTTGCCGCGGCCGCCTGCTGGAGCCCGCACCCGCTCATGGGCCCCGCGCTGTTTGTGCTCTGGGCCCTGGCGCCGCTGGCCGCGTGGTGGGGCAGCAAACCCAAGGCGCCGGACCCGGGCACCGTGCCCGGCGACCAGGACCGCGACTACCTGCTCAAACTGGCGCGCCAGACCTGGGGCTTTTTTGAGCGCGTCGTCGGCCCCGAGGACCATCACTTGCCGCCCGACAACCTGCAGATGGAGCCCGAGCCCACGCTGGCCCACCGCACCTCGCCCACCAACATAGGCCTGTACCTGATGGCCGCGGCCTGCGCGCGCGAGTTCGGCTGGATCTCCACCGCCGAGATGGCCGCGCGCCTGGCCGCCACGCTGGACACCGTGGAGGCCCTGCCCAAACACAAGGGCCATTTGCTCAACTGGTATGAAACCCGCACGCTGCAGGTGCTGCCGCCGGCCTATGTCTCCACGGTCGACAGCGGCAACCTCGCGGGCCACCTGCTGGCGGTGGCGCAGAACTGCCAGCTGCTGGCCGGGCAGCCGGACACCGCCGGGGCCGAATCCGCAACGCTCATGCAGCTGGCCGGGCGCTGCGAGCGCCTGTGCATGGCCATGGACTTCAGCGGCCTTTACAGCGCCAAGCGCCACCTGTTCCACATCGGCCTGCGCGTGCACGAGCAGGCGCTGGACGCGAGCTATTACGACCTGATCGCCTCCGAGGCGCGACTGACCAGCTTCCTGGCCATCGCCAAGGGCGACGTGCCGCGCCGCCACTGGCAGGCGCTGGGCCGCGCCTTCCTCACGGTGGGCGTGACGCCGGGCCTCAAATCCTGGTCGGGCTCCATGTTCGAATACCTGATGCCCTCGCTGGTCATGAGCGAACCCGATGAAGGCTTGCTGCATGTCTGCGGCCTGGCCGCAATCAGGGAGCAGCAGGCCTATGGTGAATCCCAGGGCCTGCCCTGGGGGGTGTCGGAATCGGCCTATTTCGCGCAGGACCACACGCTGGCCTTCCAGTACTCGCCCTTCGGCGTGCCGCGCCTGGCCCTGCGCCGCACGCCGCCCACAGACCGCGTGGTCGCGCCCTATGCCAGCATCATGGCCGCCCAGTTCATGCCGCGCCAGGCCGCGGCCAACCTGCGCCGGCTCGAGCAGCGGGGCGCGCGCGGCGAGTACGGTTTTATCGACGCGCTGGATTTCACCGTCGCGCGCCAGCCCGGCGCGCAGGCCCTGAGCCTGGTCAACACCTTCATGGCGCACCACCAGGGCATGTCGCTGGTGGCGCTGTGCAACCTGCTGTGCGACGAGGCGCCGCGCCGCTGGTTCGCCTCGGCGCCGCTGGTGCAGGCCTTTGACTCGCTGCTGCACGAAAAAACCCCGCGCCAGATCATCGAAAGCGCCGACCCGCGCGCGCTGCCCGAGCCCGAGGACGCCGCCGAAGCCCGGCTCTACCATTCGCGCGCGGTCGATCCCGCCGCGCCCGGCTGGCAACCCACGCAGCTGCTGTCCAACGGCCGCTACAGCGTGGCGCTGCGCGCCAACGGCGCCGGCGTCAGCCGCTGGCGTGCCGGCAACAGGACCTACAACATCACGCGCTGGCGCGACGACCCGCTGCGCGACGCCTGCGGCAGCTTCATCTACCTGCGGCTCGCCGGCCAGGACCGCGTCTCCTCGCTCACGCAGCACCCGGCGCCGCACCCGGACTGGCGCTACCAGGCCACCTTCCTGGCCGACCGCGTGCAGTTCGAGATGGCGTCAAGCACGCTGGAGGCGACGCTCACCGTGCTGGTCAGCCCCGAGGACGACACCGAACTGCGCACCGTCAGCTTGCGCAACGTCTCGGATGCCGAGCTGACGCTGGAGCTCGTTTCCTGCTTTGAGGCCGTGTTGACCGACCCGCGCGCCGACGAAGCGCACCCGGCGTTTTCCAACCTCTTCGTGCAAACCGAGTGGCATTCCGAATGGCGCGCCCTGCTGCTGTCGCGCAAAGCCCGGCTGCAGGGCGACCCGGCCATGGCGGTGGCGCATTTCCTGGCCGACTCCGAGGCCAACGTGCGCGCCATCGACTTCATCTCGGACCGGCGCGCCTTCCTGGGCCGCAACCGGGGGCCCGGCGAGCCGGCCCTGCTGGCCGAAGCCCACGGCGAGGGCGGCGCGCCCATCAACGGGCTGGACCCGGTGGCCGGCCTGCGCGTGCGCATACGCATTCCCGCCGGCGGCCTGGCCCGGCTCAGCTTTGCCACCGCCGCCGCGGCCGACAAGGACGAGCTGGCGGCACGCATCGACAAATACCTGCAACCCATGCACGTGGAGCGCGCCACCCGCATGGCCGCCACCCTGGCCCAGGTGCGGCTGCGCGACCTGGGCGTGGGCCCCGGCGAAAACGCCGCGCTGCAGGACATCAACACCGCGCTGATGTACAGCTGTGCCCGGCCGGCGGCCGGGCGCGGCCTGATCGACCAGCGCCAGCTCTGGCGCTTCGGCCTGTCCGGCGACAAGCCCATCGTGCTGGTGCTGATCCACTCGAGCGACGGCATGGCGCTGGTCCAGGCGCTGCTGCGGGCCCAGCCCTGGTGGAGTTTTTGCGGCCTGGCCGCCGATGTGGTCATCCTCAACAGCGAGGCCAACGCCTATTTGATGCCGCTGCAGCGCGACATCCTCGCGCTGCGCGACCGCACGCTGCAGCAGGCCGAGAACAGTTTCCCGCGCAGCGACGCGGGCGGCTTTTTCCTGCTGCGCGAGCAGGAGATCGTGCCCTCCGAAAAAGCCGCGCTGACCGGCCTGGCCCGCCTCATCCTCGCGGCCGACGGCCGGCCGCTGGAGCAGCAGGCCGGCGCCCTGCAAGCCTTGGGCGGCGCGCCCAGCCGCGCCGGCGCGGCCCCAATACCGCCGAGCCCGCGGGCGGCGCAGCTCCCGCAAACGCCGCAAGGCCGCTTTGACCCGGCCAGCGGCGAATTCCAGTTCGAGGCCGATGCCCTGCACCGCCCGCCGCGGCCCTGGGTCAACGTGATCGCCAACGCCTCCTTCGGTTTCCAGGTTTCAGAAACCGGCACCGGCTACACCTGGGCCGGCAACAGCCGGCTGCACCAGCTCACGCCCTGGTCCAACGACCCGGTCACCGACCCCAGCTTCGAGCACTACCTGCTGCAGGACCTGGACACCCAGCAACTGTTGCCGCTGGGCGCCTCCACCGAGCCCGGGGCATCCTGCCGCGTGCGCCACGGCCAGGGCTACAGCGTGTTGGAGCGCCTGCACGGCACGCTCAAGGTGCAGGCCACCTGGTTCGCCGACCTCCAGGACGCCGTCAAGTGCGTGCAGGTGCAGCTGCACAACCAGGGAAGCGACGTGCGCCGCCTGCGCGCCCTGGCCATGGTGGAGTGGCAGATGGGTGCGGCACGCCATGAACGCCGCACCGTACACACCTGGCGGGCCAAAGACGCCGAACTCCATGCCGTCTTCGGCCAGCAGCGCGAAAGCCGCGCCGGCTTCGGCGGCAGCACCGCCTTCCTGGCGCTGGCCGGTTTGCCGCAAGCGCCGCAATGGACTTGCGACCGCAGCGAGTTTTTTGACGCGGCCGGCCGGCTCGCGCCGCCCGCCACCCTGGGCCGCAACGCCGCCGGCGGCATAGACCCCTGCGCCGCGCTGGCCGGCGACTTCAGCCTGCAGCCGGGCCAAAGCCTCACGCTGAGCTTCGTGCTGGGCCACGCCGGCGATGCGGGCCAGGCCGGGGATCTGGCCCGCGCCTGGCAAGGCCGCGACACGCAGGCGGCGCTGCAAGAGGTCAAGGCCTGGTGGGCCGGCCTGCTGGGCAAGGTCCAGGTGCGCACGCCCGACCCGCTGTTCGACGCGCTGGTCAACCGCTGGCTGCTGTACCAGACCCTGGCGTCCCGCCTGTGGTCCAAGGCCGGCTTCTACCAGGCCGGCGGGGCCTTCGGTTTTCGCGACCAGTTGCAAGACGCCATGGCCTTTGCCCTCACCGACCCCGGCCGCCTGCGCCGGCAGATCCTGCTCAACGCCTCGCGCCAGTTCCCCGAGGGTGACGTGCAGCACTGGTGGCACGCCCCCGGCGGCGAAGGCGTGCGCACGCATTTTTCCGACGACCTGCTGTGGCTGCCCCATGCCTGCGCCTGGTATGTCGCGGTCACCGGCGACGCGGCCATCCTCGACGAGCAGATCGCCTTTATCGACGGCCCGGCGATTCCCGAAGGCGCGGAAGATGCCTATTACGCGCCGCAAGCCAGCGCGCAAAGCGCCACGCTGTTCGAACACTGCGCGCGCACGCTGGACCGCAGCCTGTCCACCGGCGCCCACGGCCTGCCGCTGATGGGCACCGGCGACTGGAACGACGGCATGAACCGCGTGGGCCATGAGGGCCGCGGCGAATCGGTGTGGCTGGCCTGGTTTTTATGCCGCGTGGTGCAGGACTTCGAGCCGCTGGCCCGCGCGCGCGGCGACACCCGCCGCGCCGACAGCTGGCTGGCCGCGCGCCAGGGCTGGATCGGCGCACTGCACAAGGACGGCTGGGACGGCGCCTGGTTCCGCCGCGCGTTTTTCGACAACGGCGCGCCGCTGGGCTCGGCCGCCAACAGCGAATGCCGCATCGACCTGATCGCCCAGGCCTGGGCCGTGCTCTCCGGCGCCTCCAGCGACGAATTCACGGTACCTGCGATGCAGGCCATGAATGATCAGCTGGTCGACCACGAGGCCGGCCTCTTGCACCTGCTCACGCCGCCGCTGCAACACTCGGCCAACAACCCCGGCTACATCCAGGCTTACCCGCCCGGTGTCCGCGAGAACGGCGGCCAGTATTCACACGCCGCCGTCTGGGCCATGATGGCCCAGGCCGCCACCGGCGACGCCGAGGCCGCGTGGGAGAGCTTCCAGGCCCTGAGCCCCGCCCACCGCGGCGCGCACCCGCTGCGCGGCCCGGCCTACGAGCTTGAGCCCTATGTGATGGCCGGCGACATCTACGGCACCGCGCCCTATGTGGGCCGCGGCGGCTGGAGCTGGTACACCGGCTCGGCCGCCTGGCTGCACCGCGCCGCGCTGGAAAACATCCTGGGCCTGCGTGTGCAGCAGGGCGAACTCTCGCTGGCCCCCTGTGTGCCGGCGCACTGGCCGTCGTTTGAGATCGCCCTCAATGTGCAGGGCCATGCGCTGACGGTTCGCTGGCAGCGTGAAGGCGCTGCGGCTCAAGACGACTTTCAGGCTGACCGCGTGGTGGCGCCAGGCCAAGTGTTGCAGCTGGCGGAGTTACCGGAACACACACGGTTGCTGGTACAAGCGGCGACCTGATCCGCGACGCGATCAGCTGCTGATGGCGTTCGTAAACATCAGCCAGTTGCCAAATGAGTCGCTGATGAACATATTCATCAAAACCCCTTGCCCTCCAATTCGATTGCCCGCCTCTTGAACGCTCGCTATCGTGCGCCCTCCACTTAGAGGATGTACCTTGAAGAAAGAGCCACCTAGAATTGTCCGATGCACAAGGGCGATTGGCCCGTCCGCAAGCCCGACAAAAATTTCACCCGAGATCAGGGCGAAATGCCATTCAATTGGTACCGTGGTCGGTATCCCCGCAATGAATATGAAAGATAAGAATGGGTAATCTGGAAGATGTATTCGGAGTCAGCGGGAAACTTGTAGCGAGCTATATCGAAAGGCCGCATGTTGACGATAACTTCAATGACGCGCTCCGCACTGATAAACAAATAATTGTGTACGGCGCGTCAAAGCAAGGGAAAACGGCGCTGGTCAAGAAATATATTGACTACGACAACAACATAGTAATAAGCCTGTCTCCGCGCACGACTCTAAAAGACATATACCAATCCATTCTCCGAAAATCAGACGTATCGCTAAAAACGTCTTACTCCGAAGGTACGGGCGATGCCAGCAAGGTGAAAGGGAAAGCATCCATACAGGGTGCAGTGGCACTTATCCTCAAAGGGGAAGTTGAAGCGGGGATAGAAAAAGAAAGAAATACGAAACTAGAAGACAAGTACGAGGAAATTGAATTCAACCTTGAGTTGCCTGATGACGTTGCGGATTTAATTACCCGAGTTGGAAACAAGAAGGTAGTCATCCTGGAAAATTTTCATTATTTGCCGGAAGATTTACAACGAGCTTTTTCCTATGATTTGCGCACTTTTCAAGACCTCAAAATAAGATTCATCATTCTTGGAATATGGAAAGAGGCAAACAGGCTTGCGCAATACAACGGAGAGCTGCAGGACAGAATACTGGAGGTTCCAGTCGAACCCTGGAGCGACGAAGATTTCAAACGGATTGCCGACAAAGGAGCGTCAATTCTGAACATATCCTTTGCTGATTCAATCATCTCGGACTGCATCAGCAACGCTTTTCACAGCGTAGGGGTATTTCAAGAATTACTCAAAACAACATGCCAGGAAAGCGGCGTGTCGAAGAGTTCCTTTGACAAAAAAAGCATTGATGATCCATCGGCATTTCAAAGAGCTGTGGCAAGAAAAACAGAGGAATATTCCGGCCGTCACCTGAGGAATCTTGAGGCAATCGCATCGGGCAATGGCGCACTCATACAAAAAGACGCGCCTCTGCCATATTTTTTGCAGTACTACATAGTGATGCACATCCTTGGAATCGGTTTCGAGGGATTTAATGGCGGAATTAGCAAGGAGGCACTCATGCACTCCATCAAGCAAATTCACCATCGAAAAGACGACCTGAAGGGCTCACAACTCACCGCCGTACTCAAGGGCCTGACGGAAGTTCAATCCAGCAAGGGCATTAGCCCACCGGTCATAGCTTATGACTCAAACTCCAGACAACTCAAGGTCGTTGACTCTACGTTCTACTTTTTTCTAAAGAATGCAAACCTGAAAGAAGTCATGGATGAAATTGTTTGTCCCATGGATGAGTTCGAAAAATAATCTATCCATGATTCAACTCATCTAGCTTTTTAGCAAAGCAGTTGCATCTGCAACACACGAGTGCTCTCGACGCTCCCGTGACATTGAAGCCCGGCGCCGCGTGGAGAGTCCGCGCGCCTGCGGACAGCATCGCGGTTGTATTCCAAGCCGGGGGCACTGGTGGTGCCGCTGTCGCCCGTGTCAGTCAGGCCGGGTTGCGGCCCAGGGCCTGTTTCTCTCGGACTCGGGCCTTCTAAATCCCATGACAAGAAGAAAGCCTCCCCCGAGCCCACCCATTCCCACGGCCATCGGAGCCCAAAAATAGACTGTCATTCCCATTAACCACCCCACCAGATCGGCGTAGTTTTTCGGAACGAGCCACGCCAAATTCGGCGGTGCCTCGCCTCGCATCACAAGCCGTGCAAGTTCCCAGTAGGTCCACGGAAGGCGCACCGCAGCGATAAAAAAATCAGCGCCAATAGCGTGAAAAGTATTTTTTTCATGGCTCGGGGATGGTTTCTTGCTTGAACGAAGCAATCAGCCGAGATACGGACCCTTGACCTCGCCCCAGCCCCAACGCGGCATGGGCGCGTCGGGATCGACAGTGGCCCCAGGCTGCGAATTGATGACCGCCAGCCGTGAGCCCCACTCCAGGTAGCCCACCAGGGCCGAGCGGAACTCGGGGTCATCGGGCATGCCCAGCTCGTCCGCCGTCTCCAGCAGCAGGCCGACCCAGCGGCGGCGCTGTGCCTGGTCAAGGTGCCGGTTCAAATGCTGGCGGATCATGTGCGGATGGCCGCCGTGCTGTTCCGAATACGTGGCCGGCCCGCCCAGCACTTCACCCAGAAAAGCGGCGACATGGGCCGGATGCTCGCAGCCCATGTGCGCAAAGACGGGTCCGAGCACATCATCCTTCTTCACATGTTCATAAAAGCGCGTGGTCAGGCGGGTCAGGGCGTCTATGCCGCCTAGCCATTCATAAAGGCTGGGGATGGTGCGATCTGGCATGGCTATTTCCTGGCAGGTTGCGGGGTACAGTCCGAAAATTCGCAGATTAACATCAGCGCTTGCTTCCGCCTCACCAGGTAGCGCCTACCAGACACCCCGCCGTGCTCATCATTAAAAACCTCAGCTTTCGCTACCCCAATCCCACGGTGGAACTCTTCGACCACCTGTCCGCCACCATTCCACCCGGCGTCACGCTGGTGCAAGGCGGCGATGGGCGCGGCAAAAGCACGCTGCTTCGCCTGATGGCGGGCGCCCTGGCTGCCGATGCGGGGCAGTTGCAGCTGAACGGCGTATCGCTGAAAGAGCAGCCTGAGGCCTATCGCCGGCTGCTGTTCTGGATGGAGCCGCGCAGCACCGACTTCGACCAGCTCACGCCGCCGCAATTTTTTGCATCCCTGGGCGACCGTTATCCCGGCTTTGATGAGATGGTGCTGGCCCCCTTGGTCGAAGGCCTGGGCCTGGAATCGCACCTGCACAAGCAGCTCTTCATGCTGTCCACCGGATCAAAACGCAAGGTCTGGCTGGCTGCGGCGTTTGCCTCGGGCGCGGCGCTGTTGCTGCTTGATGAACCCTTCGCCGCGCTGGATGCGCCTTCGATTGCCTTTGTCAAAGAACAGCTTCAGGCTATGTCGACACAAGCTGGCCGCGCGGCAGTGGTCGCGGACTATGCGGCCCCAAGCGGTGTTCCGCTGACCGGCGTGATCAACCTGGGCGACTGAACTACTTCGGAATAAAAGCCTGTTGCTGCGCCACAAAGCCGTCAAAGGCCTGGAGCAATGGCCGGTAGCGACCAGCATCCCCTTCAAGCTGCGCGAGTGCCGCGCAAGCCGCCTCCAGTGTCGACAGCTGCCCCGGCTTGTGGGCCTTGCGGATCAGGTAAGCCGACGCGGGCACATTCTCCAGCGACAGGCGCGGCAGCCGCCGCAGCAGCGGGTTGAGGTGCAGCATCTTGCGGCTCTTGCGCCAGGTCGCGTCCAGCACCACCAGGCGGACACGCGACGGGTCCTTAAGCTGTTCGGTGTCCAGGGCAGGCGCTTCATTGTCCTGCGGCGTGGGCGGGTACAGCAGCACTGTATAGGCAGGCGTTTCGGCCATCGCCGCGTGCAGGACGGCTTCTTCAAACGTTTCCCCCATCAGCATGCGGCTGCGCGGCAAACTCAGGTGCAGCAGGCGGCCGGTGTTCTTGGCATGGTCCGCTTCCATGGGGTGCTGCAGGACCAGCACCTCGGCTTCATGCGCCACCGGCGTGATCCAAGGGCAGGTGCAGGCGCTTTGCGGCCGCAGGCAGACGCCGCAGGCCGCGCGACCCGCCGGCTCAGTCACGGGGGCTGTCCGCCGCCTTATCACCCTCCGCCGAATAGGCGTTCCTCAGGTGCACAGGCTGGGCGGTCTTGCGCCGCATGCGGATATTGAGCATTTCCACCGCCACCGAGAAGGCCATGGCGAAGTAAACATAACCCTTGGGCACATGGTGGTCCAGGCCTTCGGCGATCAGCACCACGCCCACCACCACCAGGAAGGACAGGGCCAGCATCTTGATGGTCGGATGGGTGGAGACAAAGCGGCCTATGGCCGGCGCGAACAGCATCATGAGGCCGACCGAGGCGATAACCGCGGCGATCATGACCGCGATGCTGTCGACCATGCCGACCGCGGTGATGATGGAGTCCAGCGAAAAAATCATGTCGACGATCATGATCTGCACGATCACGGCGGCAAAAGTGGCCTTGACGGCGCTCGAGGCATGGCCTTCCTCGCCTTCCATGGACTGGTGGATTTCACCGGTGCTCTTCCAGATCAGGAACAGGCCGCCCGCGATCAGGATCAGGTCGCGACCCGAGATTTCCTGCTTGAACACGGTGAACAGCGGCTCGACCAGCCCGATGATCCACGACAGCACCAGCAGCAGGCCTATGCGCATGAACATGGCCATGAACAGGCCCAGGCGCCGCGCCAGCTCCTGCTTGGCCTTGGGCAGCTTGTCGACCAGGATGGAGATGAAGATGATGTTGTCTATGCCCAGCACCAGCTCCAGCGCGGTCAGGGTGGCAAAGGCAATCCAGGCTTGCGGGTCAGTCAGCAGTTCCATCATGGCATTACCTTTCTTTTCTCATTATCAGCAGAATTTCACACCAGCCGGGGCCGCGGGACTGGCTTTGCCAGACCGCAGGCGCAGCGGCCCCCTCGGGGGGCAGAGAGCCACACGCAGTGGGCGAACGTGGGGGCCACATCCATACCAGCATGAGCCGCGGAACCGGCTTTGCCGGGCCGCAGGGCGGGCGGCCCCTTTCGTGATGAAAGGGGCAGGGAGAAGCTGAAAGCTACGCGAAGCGAACGACCGTGGGGGCCCTATCCCGGCGTGGGGGCCTTCAAGACCCGAGAAATTCACCGATGGGTTTCAGGTCTTCCACCCGGTCGCAAATCGCCTTGACAATCATCAGGATGGGAATACCCAGCAGCAGGCCCCACACACCCCACAGCCAGCCCCAGGCCAACAGCCCGATAAAGACCGCCACCGGGTTCATGCGGCTGGCGCGGCTGGTCAACCAGGGTGTGAGCAGATTGCCGACCAGGGTGTGGATCAGCAGCGAGGCGCCGCCCACGGCCAGCGCCATGTTGAGCGAGCCGAACTGCAAAAATCCGACCAGCGCCGAGCCGGCCGCCGTGACCAGCGAGCCGACGTAGGGCACCAGGTTCAGCACGGCCGCCGCAACACCCCAGACCGCGGCATTGTCCAGGCCCAGGGCCAGCAAGGCCAGCCAGGTCATGAGGCCCACCAGCGCGCTGGTCAGCAGCTGCACCTGCAGGTAGCGCTGGATCTGGCCGGTGATTTCATTGAGCGCCTGCAGCGTGATCTTCTTGCTGCTCAGGCTGTCGCCCGCCAGCTTGAGCAGCTTGCGCCTGAAGGTGTCGCCCGAGATCATCAGGAAGTAGGTGAGGAAGACCACCACCGTGGCCTGGCCTATCAGCGCGATCAGGCCGACGGTGCCCGACCACAGGTAGTGCCTGATGTCGAAGCGCGCGGGCTCGACCACCACACGCATGGCGCCGCGCGTGGTGCCGGGTGCCGAGCTCTCCTGCGCGGCCTGCTCTATCTGCGATGCGGCTTTCTGCACGGTTTCCAGCGCGCTGTCGGAGCGGCCGCTGCGCGCCTTCACGGCCTGGCGGAACTTCTGCGCCGCCGCCGGCAGCGCCTCCACCAGCTGCGTCGCCTCGTCACCGAGCGACCAGGCGGCGCCGCCCAGGCCGCCCAGAATCGCCAGCAGCAGCACGGCCGCGCTGAGCCAACGCGGCACCCGCCTGGCTTCAAACCAGTTGACCACCGGCGAAAACGCATAGCTGAACAGCACGCCCAGCATCACCGGGATAAAAACGGCCTTGGCCCAGTGCAGCACGAACAGGAAAGCCAGGCCGGCCAGCACCACCAGCGACATGTTGCGGATATCGACCGGCATGTGAAGAAGCACACGCTGCGTTTCGGCGGCCAGGGCCGCGTCGGCCGGCCTCGTCGAGTCGGCTTCTTCCTGTGTCATGTGTCCCCCGTGTCCGTTCAAGTCGCCTGGCGCGAATAGCGAAACTTCCGCGATGGAAGCCCCAGGTAGTACTTACGCAGATATTCAAACCGGGCGGCCCAGGAAAACGTGTAGGACGCTTTCGCCGGAACGTACCAGCTGTTGAGGCCGGTTCGCAGCAGCAGCTGGTAGCCGTTGCGCTGCATCAGCGCATGTTTGTGGTGGTGGGTGACGTGGTCCTCGATCAGCACCAGCCGGGGCTGCCAGTGCGCGAAGTCAAAGCCCGACAGGGCGACCAGCTCATGCCCCTCGATGTCGATGGACAGCAAATCAAAGCCCACGGGCGCGCCGTGCTCGCGCAGCATGGTGTCCAGGGTTTCGCAGCGCACCGCCACGGTGGAGCGCACCACCGCGCCCAGCGCGATGGGCCGGTCTTCCAGCGTCGAGTGCGGGCCCGCGCGGTTCAGCTGCAGCAGCTTGCCGGCGTTCTCGGGGCTGGAGCAGGCCATTTCGATCACCGTGCCTTTGCGGCTTTGGCGCAGCAGCGCGCAGCAATCCGGGTCGGGTTCGACCAGCAGGCCGGTCCAGCCCAGCGCCTCCAGGTGCTGGGACTGGGAGTCCAGCACCGGGTCGTTGGCGCCCACATCCACGTAAAAACCGGGTTTGCCGGCAAAAAAGTCGCGCACCAGCTGCTGCTCGACGGCGGGCTGGTTGCTGAAGCGGTGGATGTGGCGCTGGGTGAAATCGGCGTGTGGGGGCATGTGGAGAGGGAAAACAGGAAACGGAAAAAATAGAACCGGGGAATGCAGTGGGACGGGCGCCGGGCGCGTCAGGTCGTGATGGCCTCGCGCACCGCGCTGAGCTGGCGGCGCGAGACCGCCAGCAGCTCGTCGATGCCGTTGAGCCGCACCGCCCAGCCCTCGCCCTCCTCGGGATCGAAATGTTTTTCGAGCGCGCGCACCGCATGCCGCGCGATCAGCGCGTTGCGGTGTATGCGCATGAAGCGCGCCGCGTGGCGCTCCTCCAGCTCGCTCAGCGAGCCGTCCAGGATGTAGCTGCGGCTGGCCGTGCGCACGGTGATGTACTTGAGCTCGGCCTTGAAATAAATCACCTCGGCCAGCGGCACGCGCTCGGTGCGGCCCCGGTCCTGGATGATGAGCATTTCCTCGGCGGCCGGCTGGCCGGGGCGCGCGGCCTGCGCCAGGCGCTCCACCTTCTGCAGCGCCTGCTGCAGGCGTTCCAGGCGCACCGGTTTGGTCAGGTAGTCGATGGCTTCCAGCTCGAAGGCCTGCACCGCATGCTCGGCATGGGCCGTGACAAACACCACGGCGGGCCTGCGCGGCAGCGTGGCGATCATCTGGGCCAGCGCGATGCCGTCGGCGCCCGGCATGCGGATGTCCAGCAGCACGGCGTCAAAGGCTTCGCGCTGCAGGGCCCCCATGGCCTCCGCGGCATCGGCCGCTTCCGCACCCACCACCGCGGCCGGCGCCGTGCAGTCGCCCAGCAGGGTGCGCAGGCGCGACCGGGCCAGCGCTTCGTCGTCCACCACCAGTACCTTGAGTTTCATGCGGGAATCTCCATGCGTACCTGAAATATGCCGTCCTTGAACACGGTCCTGAATTTCGCCTCGACATCATGCAGCAAGGCCAGCCGCTCCCGCACATTGGCCAGCGCCAGGCCGTGGCCGCGCTCGCCGGCGCCCGCCGGCGTCGAGTTGGTGACCTTGATCACCACCGTGCCGCCGCGCTTGAGCGTGGAAATCCTGAGCTGCGCGCCGGTGGCGCTGGGCTCCACGCCGTGCTTGACGGCATTCTCCACCAGCGGCTGCAGCAGCAGCGGCGGCAGCTTGGCCTGGTCGGCCTCGGCGTCCAGGCTCCACTGCACCTGCAGGCGCTCGCCGAAGCGCACCTGCTCTATGGCCAGGTAGCGCTGGGCCAGCGCGATTTCCTGGCCCAGGGTGACCGATTCCGCGGGGTCGGCCAGCGCGTGGCGGAACAGCTCGCTCAAGTCTTCCAGCACCGCCTCGGCCTTGGCCGGCTCGGCGCGCACCAGCGCGATGGCGCTGTTGAGGGTGTTGAACAAAAAATGCGGGCGTATGCGCGACTGCAGCTCGGCCAGGCGCGCCGCCGTGGCCGCCGGTGTGCGCGCCTTGGCGCGCCAGTACAGGCCCGCCAGCAGCATGGCCGACAGCAGGGCACCCGCCGCCGCGCTGGCCCACCAGGGCGGCCGCACCAGCAGCCCCATCACCGACAGCAGGCCGCAGCCGTAGAGGCCCGCGCCCGCGCCCAGCAGCACGCCGGCCGTCCACTGCAGCCAGGACCTGAGCCGGTTCAGCCGTGACTTGAGGGCGCAAGCCACGATCAGCCAGGCCAGCGTGGCCGGCAGCACCCCGCCGGTCAGCAAGGCAAAACGCAGCAGCCACTGGACGGCGGTGTCGGCGTCGAACATGGCGGTGACGCCCACCATGGCCTCCGCGAACAGCACGGCGCGCAGCACCACCCCGACCTGGCAGGCGTCAAACATGCCGGCGCGCGCGCTGCTTCGCCGCGCCGGCTCCTCGTCAACAGAGATGACGCTGCCCAGCAAGGTGGATTCCCCGAAGGTCTGCGGATCAAGCGAAGGCTTCATGGCGTGCATGCATGGATATCGAGGATTAGAACCTGTTTGCGGCCTAAACGAGGCCGCAAACAGGTTCTTAGGCACATGGATAAAATCACCGTGATGCCGAGTATTGCACCGGTCGCGCCCCCGCGGCGGCGGCCTGGAAGACAATTAAGGCCGTCGCCGGCCCGTGGCTGCCCAGAATAGCGCATCCGGCGCCCTGAATCCACGGCCCGGGACGGCCGGCACCCTGACCGCCACCCAAAGAAAGCCTGACGTGAACCAATTCGACAAAAAGTCCCAAGCCTGGTCTGCCCTCTTTTCCGAGCCCATGAGCGACCTGGTCAAGCGCTACACGTCCAGCGTGTTCTTCGACAAGCGCCTGTGGCAGGCCGACATCGCCGGCTCGCTGGCCCACGCCGAGATGCTGGCCGCGCAAAAAATCATCCCCGCGGCCGACTATGCCGACATCCAGAAGGGCATGGCGCAGATCACGTCGGAAATCGAGTCCGGCGCCTTTGAGTGGAAGCTGGACCTGGAGGACGTGCACTTCAACATCGAGGCGCGCCTGACCCAGCTGGTCGGCGATGCCGGCAAGCGCCTGCACACCGGCCGCAGCCGCAACGACCAGGTCGCCACCGACGTGCGCCTGTGGCTGCGCGGCGAGATCGACCTGATAGGCGGACTGCTGACCGACCTGCAAAAAGCCCTGGTCGACATCGCCGAGAAAAACGCCGAGGTCATACTGCCCGGCTTCACCCACCTGCAGGTGGCCCAGCCCGTGAGCTTCGGCCACCACATGCTGGCTTATGTCGAAATGTTCAGCCGCGATGCCGAGCGCATGCGCGAGATCAGGAAGCGCGTGAACCGCCTGCCGCTGGGCGCCGCCGCGCTGGCCGGCACCAGCTACCCGCTGGACCGCGAGCGCGCCGCCAAGACCCTGGGCATGGTCGACGAGGACGGCAAGCCCCAGGTCTGCCAGAACAGCCTGGACGCGGTGAGCGACCGCGACTTCGCCATCGAGTTCACGGCCGCCGCCTCGCTGGCCATGGTGCACATCAGCCGCATGAGCGAGGAGCTGATTTTGTGGATGAGCCAGAACTTCGGCTTTATCCACATCCCCGACCGCTTCACGACCGGCTCGTCCATCATGCCGCAGAAGAAAAACCCCGACGTGCCCGAACTCGCGCGCGGCAAGACCGGCCGCGTGGTCGGCCACCTGATGGGCCTGATCACCCTGATGAAAGGCCAGCCCCTGGCCTACAACAAGGACAACCAGGAAGACAAGGAGCCGCTGTTCGACACCGTCGACACACTCAAGGACACGCTGCGCATCTTCGCCGAGATGGTGGCCGGCATCACTGTCAAACCCGAAGCCATGGAGCAGGCCGCGCTGCGCGGCTACGCCACCGCCACCGACCTGGCCGACTACCTGGTGAAAAAAGGCATTCCCTTCCGCGACGCCCACGAAACCGTGGCCCATGCCGTGAAGGCCGCCACCACCCATGCGGTAGACCTGTCCGAGCTGCCGCTGGCCGTGCTGCAGGAATTCAACCCCAAGATCGAAAAAGACGTCTACGACTGCCTGAGCTTGCGCGGCTCGCTCAACGCCCGCAACATCCTGGGCGGCACGGCACCGGCCCAGGTCAAGGCGCAGATCGCGCGCCACCGTGCGCGGCTGGCCTAAGCCCCGGCTAAGCTGTCCTTTGTAGACTGAACGGCTGCAAAGGACACAACAATGCGTTTATTGCTCGTCGAGGACGACGCCATGATCGGCGAAACCGTTTTGCAGGTGCTGCGCGCCGAGCATTACGCGGTCGACTGGGTGCGCGACGGCCGCATGGCCGATGAGGTCCTGCGCAGCGAACACTACGACCTGGTGCTGCTGGACCTGGGCCTGCCCCAGCGCGACGGCCTGGAGGTGCTGCGCGCCCTGCGCGCGCGCCGCGACACCACGCCGGTGCTGGTGGCCACCGCGCGCGACGCGGTCGGCGACCGCATCGCCGGGCTGGACGCCGGCGCCGACGACTACGTCGTCAAACCCTATGACACCGATGAAATGCTGGCGCGCATACGCGCGCTGCTGCGCCGCAGCGCCGGCCGCGCCGAGCCGGCCTTTGAACACAAGGGCGTGAGCCTGAACCCGGCCACGCGCGAAGCCAGCCTCAACGGCCAGCCCGTGACCCTGTCGGCGCGCGAGTGGGCGGTGCTCGAACCCCTGCTGGCCCGCCCCGGCGTGGTGCTCTCGCGCGCCCAGCTCGAGGAAAAACTCTTCAGCTGGAAAGACGACGTCAGCAGCAATGCCGTCGAGGTCTATATCCACGGCGTGCGTAAAAAGCTGGGCAACGACATCATCCAGACGGTGCGCGGCCTGGGCTACCTGGTGCCCAAACAATGAACAGGCCGGTGACCCATTCCTTGAGGAAGCGCTTGCTCTGGTTTGTGCTCGCCGCGATCTTCCTGGCCGCCCTGCTGCAGGCGGCCACCGCCTACCGCGGCGCACTGCAGCAGGCCGATTCGATGTTCGACGAGCACCTGCGGCAGATGGCGCGCTCGCTGCGCAGCGGCGTGCCCTTCAACCTGCCGCTTGACGAGGCCGACGCCGATGACCGCTTCGAGGTCTATGTGCAGATCTGGGGCCAGGACGGCACACAGATCTTTCGCTCCACGCGCTCGGCGCTGCCGCCGCGCGCGGTGCTGGGCTTTTCCGACGTGGAGGCCCACGGCAACCGCTACCGCGTCTACACCCTGCAGACCGCGCTGCAGACGGTGCAGATCGCCCAGGACCTGGATGCGCGCTCGGCCCGCGCGCGCGCACTGGCGGTGCGCGCCGTGCTGCCTTTTGTGTTCCTGACGCCGCTGCTGATGCTGGCCGTCTGGTGGGTCATCAGCCGCTCGCTGGCGCCCATAGAACGCGCCCGGCGCCAGGTGGCGGGCCGGCGCGCCGACGACTTGTCGCCGCTGGCCGCCGAAGGCCTGCCCGACGAGGTGCGCCCCCTGGTGGACGAACTCAACCTGCTGTTCGGCCGGGTGCGCGGCGCTTTCGAGGCGCAAAAACATTTTGTGGCCGACGCGGCGCACGAGCTGCGCTCGCCGCTGACCGCGCTCAAGCTGCAGGCCCAGGCCCTGCGCCGCAATGGCGGCACGCCCGCCGAACACGAAGCCGGCATCGCCCGGCTCAACCAGGGCATAGACCGGGCGATACGCCTGGTCGAGCAGCTGCTGGTGCTGGCCCGCGAAGAAGCCGGCGAAACCGCCGGGGCAAGCGGCTCAGGCCAGGCCGCGGCCGCCGTGCTCGTGGACCTGCAGGACGTCATCAAGCTTGCCGTGGCCGACGTGCTGCCGCACGCCCTGCACAAGCAGATAGACCTGGGCATGGTGGCGGGCACCGCCTTGCCGCGGCCGCCGCAAGTCACGGGCCAGGCCGAGGCCCTGCGCGTGCTGCTGCGCAACCTGCTGGACAACGCCGTCAAGTACACACCGGCCGGCGGCCGGGTCGACGTGTCGCTGGCCCCGCGGGACGGTGAGACCGTGCTCGCGGTGGAAGACAGCGGCCCCGGCATAGACGAGCAGGACCGCGAACGTGTGTTCGACCGCTTCTTCCGCGCGGCCCAGGAGGGGGACGGCGCCGATGCCGCCCCGCCCACCGGCAGCGGCCTGGGCCTGGCCATCGTCAAGGCGATTGCCGGACGGCACGGCGCCACGCTGGAGTTGGTCCGCTCCGAACGCCTGGGTGGGCTCAGGGTTGAGGTGCGGTTTCCGGTTGTGCCGGATACTGGCTCCGCTTAAGCCCCGTCTAAGGCTGCGTCCCCATAGTTAGGTCCATCGGCACCGCGGAGTGCCGTAACCCAACCCAAGGAAGCACGCCATGTCATCCACTGCATTGAAGAACACCCGGCTTGTCGCCGCATTGCTGGCCGCGGGCGCCATTGGCGGCGCCGGCGTCGGCGCGATCAACATCCTGCATTCCGCCGCAACGGCCGCCACGCCGCCCGCCATCACGGCGCCCGCCGCCACGACCGGCGCGGCCCCCGTCCCCATGGCCCTGCCCGACTTCTCGCAGATCACCGAGCGCTACGGCCCGGCCGTGGTCAACATCAGCGTGACCGGCACCACCAAGGTCCGCAATGAAGTCGCCCAGGGTGACGATGATGACGATTCGCCTTTCTCCGGCGACCCCTTCTTCGAGTTCTTCAAGCGCTTCCAGCAAGGCCAGGGCCGCCCCGGCGGACGCAACGGCACGCCGCAACAGGAAATGCCCACACGCGGCCAGGGCTCGGGTTTTATCGTCAGCGCCGATGGCATCATCCTGACCAACGCCCACGTCGTGCGCGATGCGAAGGAAGTCACCGTCAAGCTCACCGACCGCCGTGAATACCGCGCCAAGGTGCTGGGCGCCGACCCCAAGACCGATGTCGCCGTGCTGCGCATCGAAGCCAAAAACCTGCCCGTGGTCACCCTGGGCAAGGTCAGCGACCTGAAAGTCGGCGAATGGGTGCTGGCCATAGGCTCGCCTTTCGGTTTTGAGAACACCGTCACCGCCGGCGTCGTGAGCGCCAAGGGCCGATCCCTGCCCGACGACAGCGCCGTGCCCTTTATCCAGACCGACGTCGCCGTCAACCCCGGCAACTCCGGCGGGCCGCTCTTCAACACGCGCGGCGAAGTGGTGGGCATCAACTCGCAGATCTACACCCGCAGCGGCGGCTACCAGGGCGTGTCCTTCGCGATCCCCATCGACGTGGCGGCCAAGATCAAGAACCAGCTCGTGGCCACCGGCAAGGTCGAGCATGCGCGCCTGGGCGTGGCGGTGCAGGAGGTCAACCAGGCTTTTGCCGACTCCTTCAAGCTCGACAAGCCCGAAGGCGCGCTGGTTTCCAGCGTTGAAAAAGGCGGCCCCGCCGACAAGGCCGGCCTGCAAAGCGGCGACGTGATCCGCCGCGTCAACGGCCAGCCCATCGTCTCCTCCGGCGACCTGCCCGCCCTCATCAGCCTGGCGGCGCCCGGCGACAGCCTCAAGCTCGACGTCTGGCGCCAGGGCTCGGCCAAGGAAATCAGCGCCAAACTCGGCAGCGCCGACGACAAAACCGGCCAGGTCGTAGCGAAGAAGGACAGCCCCAACCACGGCAAGCTGGGCCTGGCCCTGCGCCCGCTGCAGCCCGATGAAAAGAAAGAAACCGGCATCGACAACGGCCTGGTCGTCGAACAAGCCAGCGGCCCCTCGGCCCTGGCCGGCGTGCAGCCCGGCGACGTGCTGCTGTCCATCAACGGCGTGCCCGTGAAAAACATAGACCAGGTCCGCGCCACCGTGGCCAAGTCCGAAAAATCCGTGGCCCTGCTGATACAGCGCGGGGACAGCAAGATTTTTGTGCCGGTCAACCTGGGCTAAATGAAACTGCGGCTCCTGGCGTGTTGCCCGGGGCCGCTAGCCTTCCTGCCTGAAGGCGAGCCGGGTCCAGGTGACGTCGGCGGCAACATTGCCCGGCAGCAATGACCCGGTCCGGGTATTCAGCACGGCCCTGAGCCCGTGCCGGCGCGCAAGCGCCATCGTCTCCTCGCCCGACACCTCAAACATGCGCCGCCCGGCGGGAACGGGCCCGTGCCTGAGCGACAGCAGGATCAGCCCGCCCGGCGCCAGCAGCGACACCAGCCTGGGCATGCCGGCGCGGCGCTCCGCCTCGTCAAGATGCATCCACACCGCGCTCAGCATCACAACATCAAAGCGCTGCCCACGCGACAGCACAGCCTCCAGCCCGGGCAAGACATCGTCCAGCCATTCGATCAAGGGCGAGGGGTGGAGATGCATGGCCGCCGTGCGGAACTCCGCCGTCGGCTCCACGGCCAGGACACTATGCCCCTGCTCCGCGAACCAGGCCGCATCGACCCCGGTCCCCGCCCCTATGTCCAGGATGCGGCTTGGCGTCTTTGGCAACAGATGCAGCGCGACCTCGTGGCGTTTGGCAAAGGGAATGGACTCGTACTGCGGAATCAGCGCCTCGGCTTGCTCGGCGTAGCCTTGGGTGCTTGGGGGTTTGGAGTTGTCTGGCATCGTTCTTCTTAAGGTCCAAATTTTCGTCGATTGCAGCAGGTGCGGTCATCTCAGGTGCCTTGACCCTCTATCCAGTATCGAAGAAGCGGCCGGCGCACATCAAACACAGGCCGTAACCGCATCCATCGCCGTTCGGAAGAAAGCAGCAAACAATACGGCTCCCCGGCAAAAACGGGAGATGCCAATCGACTAATTCCGGCCTCTTGGGTTCTCAGAAAGCAATACATGTTCTGCCAGCGCTCGGATGTAGCCGACGCCCCAAAGCGATTGAGAGGGAAGTTCCGCGTCCGCTGTTCCCCGTACACGAAGCGGTTCAATACCCAACATCACCATCCCGTCTGGGTCACCGAGCCCCGAAAGCACACGCGTGGGAGAAATGCCGTCGAGCTCCAAAGGGCGCAAGCCCAGGATCTGGGTACCAAAGCTACTCAGTGATTTCACGTGGATTTTGCCTTGCGCGATGCATTTCGCCCCGGCAATGGAATCTCCAGTCGGCGGCTGCGGACCATGCCAATCCAGCAGCGCCCCATAGAACATCATCCGGGATGCGCCCGCATAGCTTGCCGCCGGTTGCAGCACACGACCGCATGCAAAAGACCCATCTTTCAGCGGCACGCCCCAGTATTGCCCTGGCTTGAGCGCCATCGCGGACTTCGGTGCAAACGGGTAGATTGGCGTGGCGGTCATCTGAGCTAAGGTTTAAGGTGAGCGGCAGTTGGGGCAAGGCCGGTCACACCACGGGATTTAAACGCCTCGACCAAAGCATAAAGCCGCCCCAAAGCCTGAGGCAACTCCGGCTCTGCCTCCAGAACATCTATCCTGTACCTCACAAGATGGAACTCGGCCTCGGTCCTGATTTCCCCCCGCGCCATCACCTTCTCGAGACGCGCAGCTTCAAGCAGCAGAAATTCGGGGTACTCCGCCGCCAGCGCATCGTGCAGCGCCTTTGACACCGCCCCACGCCACTGGCTATCCACTTCGCCAATAAGGTTGGGCATGTCCATCAAGCCCTGCTCCAGGCCGGAGACGACCTGCGAACTTGTGGGCTTGGCGCCCTGTGGACGGGCCTCGGCAACAAAGGTTGGAACCCCGGTGGCGACCAGTGCGAGTTCCCACGCCTTTTCATCCGGGATGGCGGAAATTGCCCGCGCGAATCCTGCATACGCCGCAATGAGTTTTTCCGATTTTGTCGCCAATTTATTTCCTTGCACGGCCTAGGGTACGAATTGAGCAGATCATCCGTGTCGGTCGCGAGGGCAAACCATGAGGTTCATTTCTGGTCAGGCGAATTAAGCGTGAGAGCGTTTTCGTCGCGCAGACTCCTGCTCTTCCTGGTCAGGCAGCGTGTCAGGTGGTCTCTCAGGAGCATTCATATCGAGATGCGGATACTGCGTCATGCATCCGATCGAAACCAAATGTCTTGAGCGCAATGGTAGCGATCATCAGGATCAGAGGCTCTCAGTGCGTAGACCCTCTCCCATGTGGAATCCCAATCAGCCTCCGTCGTAAGAGCCACGCCCGGATAAGGCCCCGCTCCTTGTTTGAAGACGCGCCATATCGGAAGATCGGTGACGGCTGCGGATTCAAAGAATGCTTCGACGAACGTGGAAAACCAGCCAGAATCCATTCCTAACGACTGATGGGCAGAGCCGGCCAGCCCCACTAGCCCCCATGGGCATTCAGGTCCAAATCCGAACTCACAGTAACCGATACCTGTTGATGACTTGACATGATCCAGCACAGACCAGCACGGATACGCCTCGCCATCCGCCCCGTAGTCCCATGAGCGCAAAAAAACCTGCGGTTCCACCAACAGGTTTCGAATATGTTTGACGACACGCGCGTCGCGAATGCCCTCAAGCTCTTTTTGGACCAATGCATGCAGCTGAGCAGGCGTGACTGTCACACTAAAGCCTATTGTTGAAAGTAGTCGGCGCCCGTCAGGACGTTCTTTAAATCTGTGTATCGAACCCGCATTTTGATACAACGCCATCCTCAACCGTACTTTGTCGCGCAAACGCCGCGCTCCCGCCCCCAAATCCCCGCATTTCCCAAGCCACCGCCTTAAAACCCCACAGCCCCCGCTATATTCCCCGCATGGCAACGACGACAAGCACAAGCAGCAGCCGAAACCAGGGCGGCCTGATCAGCCGGCTGCTGCGGCGTGGCCGGGAGGAGCGGCTGCCGCAGGCGGCGGGCGGCTTGACCTTCACCATGGTGATGTCCATGGTGCCCTTGCTGGCGCTGAGCTTTGCCTTGTTCGCGCGCATACCGGCCCTGCATGCGGCCGGGGATGCGATACGTGAGCACTTGCTGCGCGGGCTGCTGCCGGACGGCATCGCGCGTACGGTGCTCAAGTATCTCGCGCAGTTCGCGGGCAATGCCGGCGGCCTGACGCAGCTCGGCTTTGCATTGCTGCTGGTGTCGGCGCTGGCGCTGCTTATGAGTGTGGAGACCACGCTGAACCGGATCTGGCAGGTCAAAAAACCGCGCCCGCTGCTGCGCCGGCTGGGCCTGTACCTCGGCATGCTGCTGACCGGCCCCGTGCTCATAGGCGCCAGCCTGTGGGCCGCGTCCTATCTGGCGACCGCCTCCAGCGGGCTGCCGGTGGCGCGGCCCGGCTGGCTGCCGCATGCGCTGAACATCGGGCCCATGGTGCTCAGCGCCGCGGGTTTTGCCTGTTTGTTCCGCTTTGTGCCGCACACCGTGGTGCGCTGGCGCGATGCGATCGCGGGCGGCCTGCTGGCCGGTGTCGCCTTCGAGCTGGGCAAACAGGGTTTTGCGATCTACCTTGCCAATGTGCCGACCTACCGCACGATTTACGGCGCCTTCGCGCCGCTGCTGGCTTTCCTGCTGTGGGTGTATTACTCGTGGCTGGTCACGCTGGCCGCCGCGCTGCTCAGCGCCAGCCTGCCGCGCGGCGGCTCGCAGGCCACACGGCGGCTTTCACGCGCGTAGGTTTCCAGCCACAGCCGTTGTTTTCGGGCCGAATTACGGCGCACAAGGCTTTACCATTGCCGCATGAAAACAACTTACATCCTCGGCGCCATCCTGGCCTGCAGCGTGATCGGAACTTTGGTCGGTGGCCGCGGCGTCAAGACCGGCATGCTGGTGTTGACGGCCCTGCTGTCGCTTTACGGCCTGTTTCGCCTGCTCGGTTAAATCCCTGAGGCGGCCCAGCCAAGGGGCGCCGGCCTTCACACCCCGGCACACCCCGCTGGCCACCAGGCCGGTGACGGCCAGCATGGCCGCGGTGTGAAGCACCAAGGCCGCAAACGCCAGAGCCAACGGGCCCAAGCCGTCCATCCCGGCCAGCGATGCCTCTCCCGCGCACAGCGGCACCAGCGCAGGCACCAGCATCAGGCCCGCGCCCTGCGCGCTGGCCATCATGAAAGACCACAGCGCCAGGCCGGCATGGCCCGCGGGCGCGCGTGCCGCCCTGGGCGCGCGGCCCCACAGGTGAAGCACAAGGCAGGCAAGCAACAAGCTACCCACCAGGACTTGCAACACAAAGCGGTCCATGGCCAAGCCCCACACCACAGTGCCCGCCACCAGCGCAATCGAGGCGGCATGCCCCACGGCAACAGGCCATAGCGCCCGCAAGGCCTGCGCGCGGTCGCGCGAGCGCAGGCCCCAGGCGGCGGCGCAAGCCCAGCCATTGGCCGGGTTCAGCCCATGCAGGGCGCCAACACCCGCCACCACCAGCCAGGGCCAAAGGCTTGCCATGATGTTTTCGCCCGCCCGGCCCGCTCAGGCTTTTGCGCCGCAGCACGAAGCGGCTTCGGGCGCGGGCGTAAACACGGCCTGGGACTCGTAGCGGTCATGGTGGCGCACCCAGTCCATCTTGTAAAAGCCATCATGCTCATCGCGGCCCTTGGGCGTGAGGTCCAGCATGTTGTAGGTGCCCATCATCACTTCCACGCCGCGGCCGTAGGTCGAATAGGTGTGAAAGACCCGGCCCTCGCCGTCCTTGTAAAACAGGCTGATGCCGGGCGCCTCTTCGGCCGGGAATTCCGTCATGCCGTAGTTGTAGTTGACGGTGCCGTCGACGCGGTCCTGCGGCCTGAAGCTCACATGGAAGTCGTAGTTGAAGTCGCTGCCGTTGGACGACACCCAGGTGAATTGCCAGCCCATGCGCCGGCGAAAACGCTCAATCTCGGGCAGGGTTGCGCGCGAGACGGCCACAAACGTCACGTCGCGGTGTTCCAGGTGGACCTGCATGCCGGCCGTGTGGTCGGCCATGTAGGAGCAGCTCGGGCAGCCCTGCTCCCAGCCCGGGCCGAACATAAAGTGCTGCACCATGAGTTGGCGCCGGCCTTCAAACAGCTCGGCCAGCGAACGTTTGCCTTGGGGCGTGTCGAAGACGTAGTTCTTCTCGATCTGGACCCAGGGCAGCGCGCGGCGCTCGCGGGCGACCTGGTCGCGCAGGCGCGTCAGTTCCTTCTCCTGCGCGAGCAGGGTTTTGCGCTCGGCCAGCCATTGGTCCCTGGGCACGATGCTGTGCTGGGTGGTGGATGTTTCGGTCATGGTGCTGTTCATGCTGTGCTCCTTGATGATGAGTGGGGGTGGTGACGGAAAGGTTTTGCTCAGGCGCTGGCGGCCTGTTCACGGCGCATCGCTGCCTGCACGGCGGGCCGGTCGGCGATGCGCGCCTGGAAGGCCAGCAGCCTGGGGAAGGCCGACAGGTCCAGCTTGACGAACTCCGCCCAGCGGGTCATCACAAACAGGTAGGCATCGGCCACGGTGAAGCGCTCGCCCAGCAGGAAGGGCGCGCGGCCCAGCGCGGCTTCCAGCAGGCCGTAGTGTTTATGCAGGTGGGCCATGCGCGCGCCGCGCACCTCCTCGCTGCAGGCCGGGTTGAACAGCGGCATATAGCCCTGGTGCAGCTCGGAATTGAGGTAGCCCAGCATCTCCTGCAGGCGATAGCGCGCCATGCTGCCGTGGGCGGGCACCAGCTGCGCCTCAGGCTTGAGGTCGGCCAGGTATTGCACGACGGCCGGGCCTTCCGTGAGCACGCTGCCGTCATCCAGGCGCAGCGCGGGCACCAGGCCCTTGGGGTTGATGGCGAGGTAGTCTTCACCGTGCTCGGTGCGTTTGGCGACCACGTCGACCTTCACAAGCTCGATGGGCAGGCCCAGCTCATGGGCCACGATGTGCGGTGAAAGCGAGCAGGCTGAGGGGCTGTAATACAACTTCATGGTGATCTCCTGGGTGTGCGATGCGGTTTGCGTCAGTCAATGCGCTGCCCGACCCGTGCTGGTTCCGGGTGCGCTCGTTGTGGCCCTAAGGCCGGGGAAACTCTCGGCGCAAGGGCTCTAGCTGCCTTGCGCGCTGCGTTCTATGCGGCTTTACGCAGCCTTGGGCCGCCGCACGGCGCGGACCTTGCCGCTCTTGCCGCCGCCCGCGTAAAACAGGCCGGCGCCATCGGACTCCAGCCCGCTGACGCCCACGCCCTGCGGCATTTCGAGCCGCGTGATCACGGCGCCGCTCTGGGGGTCTATGCGGCGTATCTCGCTCTCGTCGCCCTCCCAGGTGCCGTGCCAGAGTTCGCCGTCCACCCAGGTCACGCCGGTGACGAAGCGGTTCGATTCAATCGTGCGCTGGATGGCGCCCGTCTTGGGATCGATCTGGTGGATTTTGCGGTCGCGGTACTGGCCCACCCACAGGCTGCCTTCGGCCCAGGTCAGGCCCGAGTCGCCACCGCCGCCGGGCGCCGGGATGGTGGCCAGCACCTTGCCGCTGGCCGGGTCTATCTTGGCGATGCGCGACTCGGCGATCTGGTACAGGTACTTGCCGTCAAAGGCGGTGCCGGCATCGCCCGCGCAGTCCAGCGTGCGGGTCTGCTCGCCGCTGGCCGGGTCGAAAGCGATCAGCTGGCTGCCCGCGGCGGCCCAGACGCGCTGGCCGTCGTGGGTGACACCGGCGATGTCATCGATGCCGGGGAAGCCGTATTCGCGCACGATCTCGGCGGGGCGCGCCTTGGGCTCGGGGGCTTGCTTGAGGGTCTTGCTTGTCATCGTGCTTCCTTGTCGCGCCGTCCATCGACGCCATGGAGACAACTCTATCCAATCGGCAGCGCAGCGGGGAGTAACAAGATCGTCGTGAATCCGGCGAGCGGCGGCGCCAGCCAGCGCTGGGCCCTTGCCCGCCCCAGGGAGCGCACCCGCCCCTCGCCTTCGAGCTCGGCCAGCGCGCGCTGCACCGTGCGCTGGCTGGCGCCCAGGGCCAGCGCCAGGGCCGAGGTGGACCAGGCCGCGCCATCCGACAGCAGTGCCAGCAGCGAGGCCTGGTCGCCGTCCAGCGGCGGCGCCAGCACGGCCACGTCGCGCCCGCCCAGCGGCCTCAGGATAAAACCCCGGCCGGTCGCCTCAATCGCCGCGAGCGGCTTGACCAGCGCGCGCAGCCGGCCTATTTCAACCCTGAGGCGCGCCCTGTGTGTCTCGTCAGGGTGCCTGGTGCGAAACACCTTCGCAATCAAGGCCTCGCGCTCCACATCGCCGGGCCAGGCTTCGGCCAGCGCCCGGGCCAGCGCAAACAGCACGGGCCGGCGCGCCAGCGGCCGCCACTGCCCGCCGGCGCCAACCCCATGCCGGCAGGCATCGACCACCAGCGCGTCCGAGGCCAGCAGCGCCGACACCTCGTCCAGGCGCAGCGCCTGCTCGCCACCCGGTGTGAGCCGCCGGGCCGCGGGCCTGTCGAGCGCGGCCCGTGCCTCGGCCACTTCGGCCTGCAGCGCAGGCACCTGCGCGCGCTCGGCCGCCGCCTGCGCGCGCGCCAATGCCAGGCGCGCCTCGCCGACCTGCAGCGAACGCAGCGCCAGCTCGGCCGCGGTCATTTCAGCCACCGCCCTCAGCGAAGGCCGCAGGCCCCGCGCATCGAGCCGCGCCAGCGCGGCCCTGGCCTCCTCGAGCCGGCCCAGCAGCAAATACCGGCGCGCCGTGACCAGCCAGGCCTGCAGCGCATTGGCATGGTCGGCAAGCGCGTCCAGCGTGGCGGAGGCCGCCGCCAGCGCGCGCGGCGAGCCCGTGAAGTCGCGCATGGCCAGCGCCACCTCGGCCTCGGCCACCACACAGCGGGCATGCGACAAGGCTTCATGCGCGCCAAAACCACGCGCCGCGCGCCGCAGCAATTCACGCGCGCGTGGGTGCTCACCGAGCTGGGCCATGGCAATGCCGCGCAAGGCCAGCGCCGGCGGGTCGTCGCGCAGCGCCACCCGTTTGAGCGCGCCCAGCGCGTCGCCGGCGGCCAGCGCGCGCGAGGAGGCGGTGATCAGGGAATCCATGGGCGTAGGCTACACCGTCCTGCGAATGTTGATAGACGCGCCGCAGGATCCGGAGCGGGCGCCATCACGCCGGGGACCGCCGCGCATAGCGACCCGGTGCCTGTCCCACATGGCGGCTGAACGCGGTGCTGAAGGTACTGGCCGAGCTGTAACCCACGCGCTCAGCCACCTCGACCAGCGCGACGTCCCCGCGGCTGAGCAGGTCTTTCGCGATGGCCATGCGCCAGGCCAGCAGGTACTCCATGGGCGGCAGGCCTACGGCGCGCGAGAAGCGTTCAAAGAAAGCCGACCGCGACAGCGCCGCCGTCTTCGCGAGCTCCACCACTGTCCATGCGCGCGCGGGCTCGCCGTGCATGTGCCGCATCGCGGCGGCCAGCCGGGTGTCGGCCAAGGCGCGCAGCAGTCCCGGCGGAGCGCCTTCGGTGGGCGCGCCACGCAGCGCTTCGATGAGCAGTACTTCGATGAGCCGCCCGAGCACCAGCTCACGGCCGGGCCGCTGCGCCGTGGACTCCTCCCTCACAAGCTGCACCAGCAGCGGCAGCCGCCCTATGCCGCGCACGTGCAGCACGGCCGGCAGCAGCGAGACCATCAGGGCCGCATCGGGTGAATCAAAAGCGAAATAGCCGCCCAGCATGCGCACGTCGGGCGGGCCTTCAGGATTGCCATGGCGAATTTCACCCTCGGGCGCGGGCCCTGCCTTGGGATCGATCCACACGGGAGCGGCCGGCGCCACCGCGGACATCGTGAACCCGGGAGTGGCCGGCATCAGCAAAAAATCGCCGGCCACCAGCGTGATGGGCTGCTGCCCGTCCACGGCCAGGACGCATTCGCCCTCCAGCATGGTGCAGAAGCTCGGCTGGCCGAATTCCGCATAGCGCACGGCCCAGGTGCCAGCGCCGCTGATCACCTTGGAATACACGGCGCGCGGCCTGAGCAGCGCGATGACTTCAGCGAGGGGGTCGACCATATCCGGACTTTCGCCAATTAATTACGGACTCTGAATTGTAGTAAGTCCTGCCTGCGAGCGATATCGTTACGCCACCTCAAACCCACACCCAAGGAAACACAGCATGAAAACCATTCTGATCACCGGTTGTTCTTCCGGCTACGGCCTGGAAACCGCGCGCCACTTCCACGCCCAGGGCTGGAGGGTCATTGCCACCATGCGAACGCCGCGAACGGAGGTGCTGCCGCCTTCGGAACACTTGCGCGTGCTGCCGCTGGACGTGACCCGGCCCGAGAGCATCGCCGCGGCGATCGAGGCCGCCGGGCCCATCGACGTTCTCGTGAACAACGCCGGCCTGGGCCTCTTCGGTGCCTTCGAGGCGACGCCCATGGCCACGGTGCGCGAGATCTTCGAAACCAACACTTTCGGCATGATGGCCATGGCCCAGGCCGTGCTGCCGCAGTTCCGCGCGCGCCAGGCCGGCCTGGTGGTCAACGTGACATCCACCGTGACGCTGGCGCCCATGCCGCTGGTGGCCGCCTATACCGCGAGCAAGACGGCGATCACCGGTTTTACCGAATCGCTCGCATTGGAGCTGGCGCCCTTCAATATCGGCGTGAAGCTGGTCGAGCCGGGTTACGGGCCGGGCACGCGCTTCACCGCGAACGGGGCCGAACGCATGCAGGGCCTGATTCCCGAGGCGTATGCGCCATTCGCGCAAAGCATTTTTGCCTCGCTGGGAACGATGACGGCCGTGACCACCGCGGCGGACGTGGCGCAGGCGGTGTGGCGCGCCGTGAACGATGCGGACGGCACGCTGCACTACCCGGCGGGTGCCGACGCGGTCGCGATTGCCCGGCAGTCCTGTTTTAAATCCGCGTAAATCCTAGCCGCAGCCGCTTCCCGCCTGGGTCTTGCTGCGATCCACAAGCACCACGCCCTTGTCGAGCAAGGGCTTGACCCTGGCCATAAAGAGCGCGAGGTCCTGCGGCGTGTCACTCCCCGGCATGGAGACTTCCAGAAGCCGGCCCTGGGGAAGCTGCCACTCCTCCACCTTGAACGCGCCGACGGCAACGCGTTTCATGCGGTTCTTGCAGCCCATGGCCTTCGCACGCATGGCTTCGGGAAAATCAAGCGTCTTCTTCGCTTCACGCTCGCAGGAAATCGAATAGGCCCGGCCGGGCTGCAGCGTCTGCAGCACCGATATGTCGGTCTCCTGCTTGACGCTGGTGTTTTTCCCGAGGGCGCAGGCCGTCTCGGTGTCAAAGCCGCTGCCGAAGGGCTGCGGGCTGCGGTATTTCAGCGTCAGCTCGACCTTGCCGTCGGACCGGATGCGCCTGCGGCCTATCGCCGGCGGGTCGGTGGCCACCGGCGGCGCCGACACCGTGAAGTACTCCACCTCGTATTCCGTGACCTTGCGGCTGCCCTCCAGGCCCATCACCGCCACGGCCTCCTCCGCGGACACCGGCCCGCCGCTGCTCCAGCGCAGCGCGAATTCCGCACCGCCGGCCCAGGAGAGCATGGGCATCAGCAGACATGCCAGGTTGGCCCAGGCCTTGCAGGCGGACAGGGACTTGGGGGATGAAAGGCCTGGTGAGGGGTTTGTGTTTGGCATTTGGATGCTTCCATTCGATGTCGACAGCTTACATATCCGCTTTGGGCCGCACCGACGACAGCGGTTTTGCCATCGGGTACGCCGCGGTGACCCGCGGTGAATGCCCCGGCAATTTTCCCCTCACCGTACATACCTTGTTACATATAAATCGGCTACGCTTGCCCTTCCGAAAGAGGAGGAAACGTGAGCCCAACCATAAAAAAAGCCGCCCTGGCACTGATCGCGGCGGCTTCGCTGCATGCCCATGCCCTGCAAGTCACCAGCCTCTCGCCCCAGGGCGAGGTCGCGCGTGTGCGGCAGATCGTCGCCAAGTTCGATGAAGGCGCCGTCAATTTCGGCGACCCGAAAGCGCCCGCCCCGCTGTCGCTGAGCTGCAGCGACGCCCAGGCCACCAAGGGCTCGGGCCGCTGGATCAACGAGCGCGAATGGGCGTTTGAATTCGAGAACGACCTGCCGCCCGGCGTCAGCTGCACGGTGAACCTGGTCGGCACCTTCAAGTCACCCAAGGGCCTGCCGGTGGCCGGCCCCTCTTCCTACAAGTTCAACACCGGCGGCCCGTTTATCCAGAACCTGCGCCCCGGCACCTACCAGCGAATCGACGAAGAGCAGTACTTCCTGCTGCAGCTCAACGGCCCGGCCACCTTGCAAAGCGTTCGCGAGAACGTCTGGTGCGCCGTCGAAGGCCTGGGCGAACGCGTGCCTGTCAAGCTGATCGAGGGCAAGGAGCGCGAGGAGCTGCTCAAGTCCCAGGGCCTGGACAAGGCCGCGGCCGGCGAGCCGCTGCGCTTCGTCACGCTGGCCTGCAACCGGCGCCTGAGCTCTGCCAGCAAGGTCCAGCTGGTTTACGGCAAGGGCGTGAGCACGCCCAGCGGCGTGCCCAACTCGGTCGAAAAACGCTACAACTTCCAGGTGCGCGAGCCCTTCTCGGCGTCCTTCAGCTGCGAGCGCGAGAACGCCCAGTCGGCCTGCCTGCCCATGCGGCCCATGAGCCTGTCTTTCAACGCGCCTGTGCCGCGCAAGCTGGCCGAGGGCATACGCCTCAAAGGCGATAAGGACACGCTCAAGCCCTCTTTTGAAGAAGGCAACAGCGACGGCGACAACGTGGTCACCAACATCACCTTCAAGCCGCTGTTTCCTGAGCAGGCCCAGTTCTCGCTGGAACTGCCCAGCAACTTCAAGGACGCCTCGGGCCGCACGCTGCGCAATGCCGACAGCTTTCCGCTGAAGGTGGCCACGGGCGCGATGCCGCCGCTGGCAAAATTCGCCGCCTCGCCCTTCGGCATCGTCGAGCGTTTTGCCGAACCCAATACCAAACCCGGCGACCCGGCCCTGCTGCCGGTCACGCTGCGCAATGTGGAAGCGGCCCTGCAGGTCAAGGGCCTGGCCCCGGGCGCCGGCAAGGTCAGCGACCTGCAGCCGCGCACCGATGCCGACATCATTGCCTGGTTCCGCAAGGTGCAGCGCTATGACGAATACGAAGTCCCGCGCAAGGCCGCCGCCGCCGACGTCAAGGGCCCGCTGCCCAAGCCGCTGGAAACGCGCGACAAGGACTATGTGCAGTCGCGCATGCTGTCTTTGCTGGGCGGCCAGGCCGGCGTGAAGACGCTGGACCTGCCCAAACCCGTGGGCGGCGACCCACGCCCCTTTGAAGTCGTCGGCATCCCGCTGGCGCCTGGTTTCCACGTGGTCGAGATCGCCTCGCAGAAACTCGGTACCTCGCTGCTGGACGAGCGCCACGGCGCGAGCCGGACCATGTATGTGCGCACCTCGGCCCTGGTGACCAACCTGGGCGTGCATTTCAAGCTGGGCCGCGAGAACTCGCTGGCCTGGGTCACCACGCTGGACAAGGGCACGCCGGTGGCGGGCGCCACAGTGCGCGTCTCGGGCTGCAACGGCACCGAGATCGCGAAAGCCGTCACCAACGCGCAAGGCATCGCGAATTTCAGCGAGCTGTCGTCCGAGCCGCCGCGTTGCTCGGGCAGCAACAACGACGACTACCGCAACGCCTATTTCGTCAGCGCGCGCAGCACAGTAGCGGGTGTCGAAGACCTGGCCTTTACCTGGAGCGACTGGCACAAGGGCATAGAGCCCTGGCGCTTCAACGTGCCGACCAGCCGCGACCCCATGCCCGACGAGCGGGCCCACACGATTTTTGACCGCACCTTGCTGCGCGCCGGCGAGACCGTGTCCATGAAGCATGTGCTGCGCACCGAAACCAGCAAGGGCTTCGGCCTGCCCGAGGGCACGCCGGCCACCCTGGTCGTCACCCATGTGGGCAGCGGCCAGCAATTCACCCAGCCCATCAGCTGGCGCAAGACGGCCACAGGCGGCCTGAGCGCCGAGAACACCTTCGCGATCCCGCCGGCCGCCAAGCTGGGTATTTACGAAGTCCAGCTCAAGGCCCCGAACGACAGCGGCAAGGGCCGCGGCAACCGCGCCCGCAGCTTCACCAGCGGCCAGTTCCGCGTCGAAGAGTTCCGCCTGCCGGTGCTCGAAGGCCGCATCAACCCTTCCGAGAAGAAGGCGCTCATCAACGTGAAGTCCGTGCCCACCGACGTGCAGATCAACTACGTCTCGGGCGGCGGCGCCGTCAACCTGCCGGTGCGCGTGTCGGCGCTGGTGCGCGCCAAGAGTCTGAGCTACGGCGACTATGAGGAATTCAACTTCATGCCGCCGCGCAACAACCGCGACAGCGGCGGCAACCAGGACAACGAGGAACGCACGGCCTCGCAGGACCAGCGCGTGATCGCCGACAAGCTGCCGCTCACGCTGGACCGCAACGGCGCGGGCAAGCTCACGATCAACGACATCCCCGCGCACAGGCAGCCGCAGGAGCTGCTGCTGGAAGCCAGCTATGCCGACCCCAACGGCGAGGTGCAGACCATTCGCAGCGTCTCCACCGTCTGGCCCGCCGCCGTGGTGGCCGGTATCAAAACCGAAGGCTGGGTTTCCTCCAGCCAGAAAATCAAATTCCAGGCGCTGGCGCTGGACCTCACAGGCAAGGTCGCCCCGGGCGTATCGCTCGAGGTGAAAGCCGTGGCGCGCATCACCACCACCAGCCGCAAGCGCATGGTGGGCGGCTTCTACACCTATGACAACAAGACCGAGACCAAAGACCTCGGCAGCGTCTGCAGCGGCAAGAGCGACTCGCGCGGCCTGCTGCTGTGTGAGACCAAGCTCGGCGAGCCGGGCGAGGTCGAACTCATCGTGACGGCGAAAGACAAGGACGGCAACAGCATCCAGGCCGCCAGCAATGTCTACGTCACGCGCCAGGGCGAGCTCTGGTTCGGCGGCGAGGACCACGACCGCATGGACGTGCTGCCCGAAAAGAAAAGCTACCAGCCCGGCGAGACCGCCAAGTTCCAGGTGCGCATGCCTTTCCGCTTTGCCACGGCCCTGGTCGCGATTGAGCGCGAAGGCGTGATCGAAACCCAGGTGGTGCAGCTCAACGGCCAGGACCCGACCGTCAACCTGCAGATCAAGGACGGCTGGGGCCCGAATGTGTATGTCAGCGTGCTGGCCCTGCGCGGCCGGCTGCGCGAGGTGCCCTGGTACAGCTTCTTCACCTGGGGCTACAAGGCGCCTCGCGAATGGTGGACCTCCTTCTGGTACGAAGGCCGCGAATACGTGGCGCCCACCGCGCTGGTTGATTTGAGCAAGCCGGCCTTCCGCCTGGGCGTGGCCGAGATTCGCGTGGGCACCAAGGCCCACCAGCTTGAGGTGAGCGTGAAGGCCGACAAGGAAAGCTACGCGGTGCGCGGCCAGGCCAAGGTCACCATCAGCGCCAAACTGCCCAACGGCCAGCCGGCCGCCAATGCCGAAGTGGCGCTGGCCGCGGTGGACCAGGCGCTGCTGGAACTGATGCCCAACGACAGCTGGGACCTGCTGGGCGCCATGCTGCAGCGCCGCTCCTGGGGCGTGGAGACCTCGACCGCGCAAATGGAAATCATAGGCCGCAGGCACTACGGGCGCAAAGCCGTGGCGGCCGGCGGCGGTGGCGGGCGCAGCAACACGCGCGAGCTGCTGGAAACCCTGCTGCTGTGGAACCCGAATGTGGTGCTGGACGCCAAGGGCCAGGCCGTGGTGACGGTGCCCCTCAATGACGCGCTGACCACCTTCAAGATCGTCGCGGTGGCCGATGCCGGCACCGGCCTCTTCGGCACCGGCCAGACCTCCATACGCGCCACGCAGGACCTGCAGATCATCAGCGGCCTGCCGCCGCTGGTGCGCGAGGACGACCAGTTCCGCGCGCAGCTGACCTTGCGCAACACCACCAAAGCCGCGATGAAGGTCGAAGTGAGCCCGCGCGCCACGCTGCTCGACCTGAAGCCGCAGACCGTGGACATCCCCGCCGGCGAGGCGCGCGAGGTGGCCTGGATGGTCACCGCGCCCGCGCAGCTGGCGCTCACACGCGCCGAAGCCATCCTGTGGGAAATCGAGGCGAAAGACACCATCAGCGGCGCGCGCGACGGCCTCAAGGCGCGCCAGCGCATCATCCCGGCCGTGCCGCTGACGGTGCAGCAGGCCACGCTGGTGCAGGTCGACGGAAGCTTCACGCTGGACGTGAACCCACCGGCCGACGCCCTGCCCGGCCGTGGCGGCCTGAAGATGTCGCTGCAGCCCAAATTGGCTGAAGGCATGGACGGCGTGCGCGATTATTTTGCGATGTACCCCTTTATCTGCCTGGAGCAGAAAACCAGCAAGGCCGTGGGCCTGCGCGATGGCAAGCTCTGGCAGACCGTGCTGGCGCAACTGCCCACCTACCTCGACAGCGATGGCCTGGCCAACTACTTCCCGCCGCGCGACGGCGAAGCCAACCGCGGCAGCGATGCGCTGACGGCCTACCTGCTGGCCGCCACGCATGAGGCCTCCGGCATCAACCCGGCCTTTGCCCTGCCCGACGAGGCCCGGGCGCCCATGGAGCGCGGCCTGATCGCGTTTGTCGAAGGCCGCATCCAGCGCGATTTCTGGAGCCCGCGCAAGGACCTGGACGCGCGCAAGCTGGCCGCGCTGGAGGCGCTGTCGCGCTACGGCAAGGCCCAGGGCCGCATGCTGGGCAGCATCACCGTCGCGCCCAACCAGTGGCCCACGCATGCGGTGATCGACTGGCTCAACATCTTGAAACGTGTGGCCGACGCGCCGCAGCGCGAGCAGCGCATTGCCGAGGCCAACCAGGTGCTGCGCTCACGCCTGTCCTTCCAGGGCACCAAACTCATCTTCAGCACCGAGAAGGACGACTACTGGTGGTGGCTGATGACCAACGGCGACGTCAACACCGCGCGCCTGATGCTGGCCGTGATGGACGACCCGGCCTGGAAGGACGACATGGGGCGCCTGGCCAACGGCTTTATCGCGCGCCAGCAAAAAGGCGCCTGGCACACCACCACGGCCAACCTCTGGGGCGGCCTGGCGCTCGACAAGTTCTCGGCCAAGTTTGAAGCCACGCCGGTGGCCGGTGTGACCAAGGCCACGCTGGCCGCGGCCGCCGCGAGTGCGGCCAGTGTGGAATGGGCCAAGGTCGACCGCGTCAAGACCACCGACGCGGCCGGCGCGCCCAACCAGACCACCTTCTTCGGCGCACCTGCTTCGCCCGGCAACCTGCGCAACAACAGCATGTTCCTGCCCTGGGGCAGCGCCGCGAAAGACACGCTGACGGTGACCCACCAGGGCCCGGGCAAGCCCTGGCTCACGCTGCAGTCCATCGCGGCCATCCAGCTCAAGGAACCGTTTAACGCCGGTTACCAGATCAAGAAGACCATCACGCCGGTGGAGCAGGCCGTCAAGGGTGTCTACACCCGCGGCGACGTGATCCGCATCTCGCTGGAAGTCAACGCGAGCGCCGACATGACCTGGGTGGTGATCAGCGACCCGGTGCCCGGCGGCGCGACCATCCTGGGCGGCGGCCTGGGCCGTGATTCGGAAATCGCGACCAGCGGCGAGAAAAAGACCGGCACCGGCTGGCCCGCGTTTGAAGAACGCAGCTTCGAGGCCTTCCGCAGCTATTACGAATACCTGCCCAAGGGCGTGGTCAAGATGGAATACACCGTGCGCCTGAACAACGTCGGCGACTTCGCGCTGCCGCCCAGCCGCGTGGAGGCCATGTATGCGCCCGAGATGTTCGGTGAATTCCCGAATGCGCGGGTCAAGGTGGAAGCCGCGAAATGATCCAGCGCCGCGCCGTAGCCGCTTCGCTCGCAGCCTCACTCGCCGCGGGCATGGCCCTGCCGCGCGTGGCGGCCGCGGCCGCGGCTGACTGGCAGCGCAGCCTGGGCTACCCCACGGGCTGGGGGCCCAACCGCAGTTGGACCGACAAGGACTACCGCATCGGCAATTATTCGGGCGGCTACGAGGCCATGTTCCGCGCGCGGCCCATCGCCGCGCCGGCACAGGCCTCCCCACTGGTGGCCGCTTCGGCTGAAAGCCTCAAGGCCTTTACGCCGGTTGCGGAATCGGCGGCGGACTACCTCAAGGCCTGGCCGGTGACCGGCCTGCTGGTGGCGCGCAAGGGCCAGGTGCTGCTGGAGTCCTACCAGTTCGATCGCAAGCCCGAGATGCGTTTGACCAGCTGGTCCATGGCCAAGAGCGTGACCTCCCTGTTGCTGGGCATCTGCCTGGACCGCGGCCTGATCCGCTCCATGGACGACACGCCGCAAATGTATGTCGATGACCTCAAGGGCACGCTGCACGGCGGCATCGCGCTGCGCCACCTGGCGAATATGTCCAGCGGCGCGGCCATACTGCACGACCGCGACAACCCCACGATCTACCCGCGCGCATTCTCCGGCGGCAACACCGACCTGGAGGCCGTGGTGCGCGGCTGGAATACCGTGCAGGAGCCGCCCGGCACGCGCTACAACTACAACGAGCTGTGCCCGCTGACCATAGGCATGGTGATTCGCCAGGTCACCGGCCAGCCTCTGGCCTCCTTTTGTGAGCAGGCCCTGTGGCAGCCCCTGGGCGCCGAGGGCGGCGCCAGCTGGCTGTGCGACAGCAAGGGCAAGGAGTTCAACTGCATAGGCTTTGGCGCCAGGCTGCGCGACTGGGCCCGGCTGGGCCAGTTGATCGCGCAGAACGGCGCCATTGAAGGCCGCCAGGTCGTCAGCAAAAAATGGATAGACGAATGTTCCTCCTGGTCGGCCGCCGATGCCCAGGGCCGGCACGGAACGGCCATGCGCTATTTCGGCTACAAGAATTTCTTCTGGCACCCCAAAGCCGACGGCAGCTGGATGATGATGAACGGCCACCACGGCCAGCGCGTGCTGGTGGACCGCGTGACCCAGACCGTGCTGGTGCAAACCGCCGTGGAGGCCGAGGGGCCCTGGCAGGCGCAGCTGCTGCAGCTTTTTAGTGCGGCGACCAAGGTGGGGTTGGCGGTATGAGCAGTCCTTCCGAAAACTGAATCCGCAGATGACGCAGATGAACACAGATACAGACAAACGTGATGCGCAGACTTTTGCGGTTATCGGCGCAGCCATGGCTGTTCAAAGTGAACTTGGTAATGGATTCTTGGAGCCTGTCTACCAGGAAGCACTTGCCTGGGAGTTTCAACAGCGGGGAATTGCATTTGAACGGGAAGCTGCTCTGCCCATTCATTACCGCAATGTCACACTGACCGCTGTTTATCGTGCAGATTTCGTTTGCTTCGGCGAACTGATCGTCGAGCTCAAAGCGCTCAGCGGGCTATCAGGGATTGAAGAGGCACAAGTCATCAACTACCTGAAGGCCGCAAAGCTTCAGAGAGCACTCCTCATTAATTTCGGTACTCCGCGTCTCGAATACAAACGTCTTGTTTTCAATCTGCGTTCATCTGCGTAATCTGCGGATGAATCTTTTATCCACAGATTGCATAGGTAGCAATAAAGATAAACCTCAATCAGAGTACAGATGTCTGGTCTTCAATCTGTGGAAGATTTTTTTATCCGCAGATGACGCAGATTTACACAGATTAAGAAATCCGGATGCGAAGTTGCAGGTTAAGCGTATGGAGATACAGGTGAAGAATAGGTTCAAGGCAGGTTTGCTTGTCTTTTCGTTCATGATGAGTTGTGCCTGCCCCGCCCACGCCATCGCCACCTTCGACGAAGTCAAACGCGGCTTCAAACCCTCAGAGACCCTGGTGCTGGACCGCAACGGTGAACTGCTGCAGCGCCTGCGCACCGACAAAGCTGTGCGGCGCGGCCAGTGGGTTGCCTTGCCCGATGTATCGCCGGCCCTGCGCACAGCGCTGGTGCTCAGCGAGGACAAGCGGTTTTATGAACACAGCGGCGTGGACTGGCGCGCGGTCTCGGCCGCGGCATGGGGCAATTTGTGGAACACCAAGACCCGCGGCGCCTCCACCATCAGCATGCAGCTGGCCGGGCTGCTCGACGAAGACTGGCGCGCCGGCGCGGGCGGGCGCAGCATCACGCAAAAAGTCGGCCAGACTGTCTCGGCGCAAATGCTGGAAGCACGTTGGCGCAAGGACCAGATCCTGGAGGCTTACCTGAATCTCGTGCCCTTTCGCGGCGAGATGGTGGGCATAGACGCGCTGAGCCGCACGCTGTTCGGCAAGGCCGCGCACGGCCTGGACGAACGCGAGGCGGCGATCGCAGCCGCGCTGGTGCGCGCGCCCAATGCCAAGGCCGCGCAGGTCTCACAGCGCGCCTGCGGCGTGCTTAAGGTCATGCAAGCACCCGCCAAGGTGGATTGCACGGGCCTGGATTTGTTTGCCAGCGCCGCGCTGCAGCGCAAGGCGTTTGACGCGAGTGAGGGCGTGGCGCCGCATCTGGCGCGCAGGCTGGTAGCCGCCCAGGCCGGCAACACCCAGGGCCGGGCTAACGCGCCCCGGGCATTGGCCTCCACCGTTCGCGCCCCGCTGCAACGCTTCGCCGTGCAAACTCTCACCCAGCAGCTGCGCGAGCTGCGCGGCCGCCATGTGGAAGACGGCGCCATCGTGGTGCTGGACAATGCCACGGGCGAGGTGCTGGCCTGGGTGGGCTCCTCGGGCGAGCTGAGCGACGCGGCCGAAGTCGACGGCGTGTTGGCGCTACGCCAGCCGGGCTCCACGCTCAAGCCCTTTTTGTACGCGCAGGCGATGGCCGAACGCCGCATCACCGCGGCCTCGCTGCTCGAAGACTCGTCCTCGCAGATACAGACCTCGGGCGGCCTTTACATCCCGCAAAACTACGACCGGCAGTTCAAGGGCCTGGTGTCGGCGCGCACCGCGCTGGGCGCCTCGCTCAATGTGCCGGCCGTGCGCACGCTGGTGATGGTCTCGCCCGACGCCTTCCACAAGCAGCTCAGGGCAGTCGGCCTGCCGCTGAAAGAATCGGGCGACTACTACGGCTACAGCCTGGCGCTGGGCAGCAGCGAGGTTTCGCTGCTGTCGCTCACCAATGCCTACCGCACGCTGGCCAACGGCGGGCGCTACAGCGCGCCTTCGCTCGCGAAGAATCCCAAACCCGTCTTCAAACCGGCGCTGGACGCGCGCGCCGCCTTTATCGCGACCGACATCATGGCCGACCCGCTGGCGCGCGCGCGCACCTTCGGCACCGACAGCGTGCTGGCCACGCGTTTCTGGACGGCCGTCAAAACCGGCACCAGCAAGGACATGCGCGACAACTGGGCCATGGGCTTTTCGCAGCGCTACACCGTGGGCGTGTGGGTGGGCAATGCCAGCGGCGCCCCCATGTGGGACGTGAGCGGCACCAGCGGCGCGGCACCCATCTGGGCGGCGCTGATGAATTACCTGCACAGGACAGAACGCAGCCGCGTCCCCACGCCGCCCGCCGGCCTGGTGCAAAGCCGCACGCAGTTCGGCAATCAGGGCGGAACGCCGCTGGAGGCCGCGCGCAGCGAGTGGTTTATCCAGGGCACGGAACAGGCGATGTTTGCCGCGAATTCCAGCACCGGCGATTTCGGCCCGGCCAAGGCCTCCAGGCCTGGTAAAAAACCCGCGGCCGAGCCCGACGCCCCGCCCCGCATCACCGCCCCGGCCTCGGGCACCATCATCGCGCTGGACCCGGACATCCCGCCCAAACACCAGCGCATCAGCTTCAGCGCCGAAGGCCGCGGCACACGCTGGCTGATGGACGGCAAGGAGTTCGCGCGCGGCCCGCAAGCCCAGTGGCTGCCCTGGCCGGGCCGCCATGTGGTGCAGCTGCTCGATGCCGGCGGCAAGGTCGCCGACGAGATCAAATTCGAAGTGCGCGGCGCCGGCGTGCGCGAGGCCAGCGCACGTGGCGGCGCGGCCGCCAAACGTTGACCTTCACCCATCCGCATGCCCCAACTCCAAACCGCCCTGCCCTCCCTACCTCTGCCGACCACACGGCGCCTCTTTCAAACCCTGCTGGTGCTCTGGGCGGCGCTGTGTGTGCTGACGGCCGGTGCCGGGCAGACAGCCCCGCCGGTCGATGCCGCGCAGACAGCCGTGTCGGCTGACGCCGCGCAGATGGCCGCGCCGACCGATGCCGTGCAGGTGCCCGTTCCGCCCTACAGCGCGCGCGTACTCGACACCAGCGGCACGCTGAACACCGCGCAGGTCGCGGCCTTGAACGAACAAATCCTGGCGCTGGAGGCCGACACCCGGGCGGCCGTGGTCGTGTTCATGCTGCCGACCACGGGCGTAGAAGCCATAGAGGAATACGCCATGCGCGTGTTCGAGAAATGGAAACTCGGTGACAAGGAGCGCGATGACGGCATCCTGATCCTGGTCGCCACAGAGGACAGGCGCATGCGCATCGAGGTCGGCCAGGGCCTGGAGGGCAGCGTGCCCGACGTGCTGGCGGGCCGCATCATCGACGAGCAGATGAAGCCGCGTTTTCAGGCCAGGGACTACGCGGGCGGGCTGCAAGCGGCCATCGACCACATAGGCGCAGCGGTCCGCGGCGACGCGCAGCCCGTGGAAGACACGGGCCGCGGTATCACGCCCTTTGGCTGGGCTTTTTTGGCCTCCTTGCTGTGGGGTTTCGCCGTAGGTGCGGCTCGTGCGCACCGCAAGTGGAAATGGAAGTGGCCGGTGACGATGGGCGTGGCCGCCGCCCTTCCGCTGATGGCGGCAGCCGCCCTGAAGGCGCCCGGCCTGGCGGTCATCCTGCTGACCTTCCCGGTGCCACTGGCGTTTGCGCTGGGTTTCGGCTGTGGCCGCTCGCGCACCCTGCGCAGGGTGGTGGGCGGTATCGCATTGGTGATCTGCCTGATGGCGGGCATGGCCTATGCGGTGGGCGCCAACAGCTTCGGCCTGGGCTTGCTCTACGTCGCAGGGGGCGCTGTTGCCTGCCTGCTGCTGGGCAGCATCGGTGCGGGTGCTTACATGGCCTTCAAGCGCAGCCTGCTGGAGTTCGGCGTGCGCTGCGCGCTAGTGGCCGGCATCGTGGGCTATGTGGCCTTCCAGAATCCACCGGACCTGCTTTTTATGGATTGGGAATCCTGGCTTCCCACGGGGCTCGCGGCCGGCCTGGCGATGCTCTTCGGGTTTTTCCCGGGCAGCGTCAGCACCAGCAGCGGGGGCGGCAGCTCATCGAGCAGCGGTTCGAGCTCCAGCTCAAGTTCCAGCAGCCGGAGCTCGTCGGGCGGCTCTAGCAGCGGCGGCGGGGCCTCCGGCAGCTGGTAGGAAGAGGGCTTTAGCCCCAGCCGGCACCCGTATTGAAATAATTTGGAAGCCGGCAAAATTTATTCAATCCCGCCCGGGCCCAAAGCTTTAGCATCAGAACCTGTTCACGGTCTAAACGGGGCCGCGTTGGGGTGCAATCGGGATGAGTGGGCCGACCGGGAACGCCGCATGGGCTAATGCCCATGCAAGGGCTCGGGTGGCTCAATCGCCCGATTTCACCCCAACCCGGAGGGCAAGCCCCTTCTCGGGCGGTCTGCGGCGTTGCGGCGCTAACCCATAGCGGTGCTATGGGCAGCGCACCGCGCCTTGCATCCCATCCCGAGAAGGGGCTTGCGCGGCTCCGTTTAGACCGTGAACAGGTTCTAGCCACTGAGGAGACTATCACCGTGCCCGTGATCACCAACATTGAAGACTTGCGCGTCTTGGCCCAAAAACGCGTGCCCCGCATGTTCTACGACTACGCCGATTCCGGCTCGTGGACCGAAAGCACCTACCGCGCCAACGAGAGCGACTTCCAGAAGATCAAGCTGCGCCAGCGCGTCGCCGTCAACATGGAAAACCGCAGCACGGCCACCACCATGATAGGCCAGCCGGTCGCCATGCCGGTCGCCATCGCGCCCACGGGCCTCACCGGCATGCAGCACGCCGACGGTGAAATCCTGGGCGCCCGCGCCGCCAAAAAATTCGGCATCCCCTTCACGCTCTCGACCATGAGCATCTGCTCCATCGAGGACGTGGCGGCCGGCACCGACCGCCACCCCTTCTGGTTCCAACTCTATGTGATGAAGGACCGCGCCTTTATCGAAAGCCTGATAGACCGCGCCAAGGCAGCCAATTGCTCGGCGCTGGTGCTCACGCTGGATTTGCAAATTCTCGGCCAGCGCCACAAAGACCTCAAGAACGGCCTGAGCGCACCGCCCAAGCCCACACTCTCCACCATCCTCAACCTCATGACCAAGCCGCGCTGGGGCCTGGGCATGCTGGGCACCAAACGCCACGGCTTCGGCAACATCGTGGGCCACGTCAAAGGCGTGGAGAACATGGGCTCGCTCTCGGAATGGACGGCCAAGCAGTTTGACCCGGCCCTCAACTGGGGCGACGTGGAGTGGATCAAAAAACGCTGGGGCGGCAAGCTGATCCTCAAAGGCATCCAGGACGTCGAGGACGCAAAACTCGCTGTCAACTCGGGCGCCGATGCGCTGATCGTCTCCAACCACGGCGGCCGCCAGCTTGACGGCGCGATGTCGTCCATTTCCTGCCTGCCCGAGATCATCGCGGCCGTCGGCAACCAGATCGAAGTGCACATGGACGGCGGCATACGCTCCGGCCAGGACGTGCTCAAGGCTGTTGCCCTGGGCGCCAAGGGCACTTACATAGGCCGCGCCTTCCTCTACGGCCTGGGCGCCATGGGCGAACAAGGCGTGACCAAGGCGCTGGAGATCATCCACAAGGAGCTGGACCTGACCATGGCGTTTTGCGGGCGGACGGATATCAAGGCGGTGGATAGCGGGATTTTTGTGCCTGGGACTTATTGAGGGCTAGGTGCGGGGGACTCAAAATCCCCCGCTGCAAGGCGTGCCGGTTCGATTCCGGCGTCGGGCATCATGGCTCTTCAGCCATGAGCACAGTTCTCGCCGGAGTTCAGCCTGGCGACTGATTCTTTAGAACGAACCTGATGCCGTAGCCATACGCGCCTAGAAAGACCACGATTAATAAGCACTTGACCAGAGTGGGATAGGACGACGCCCCAAGCGGGGCTATCAGCGCCAGCCCGCCGATGAACCAAGTGAACCACGCCGCCGGCTTCACGTTGATCATTTCAAGTTCAAGCGCTCCGATCACAAGCGAAGCCACTAGCACCACAAGACTGGCCAGGATCGGATAGTTGTGAAAGAAGGTCATGACATATCCTATTTCCGGCATGAGCAATGCAGCAACGCATCGGCGTTCGCGGTGGTCGCAAAAGTGAACGAGCCCGTTCCAAACAGAAGGAGCCCCTGACTGGTACGGGTGGCAGCCTTTTCAGCGAGGCCACCTGCGCTCACAAGGACGCGACTCGAGCTACCACCTGCGACGCCAGCCCCTGCAACGCCCATTGCGGAAACTGCCAGCGCGCCGGCTGCCGGGACAGCAACCCCCACCCCCTTAACCACAAGTGAGATCCCTGCACTTGTCCACGCCTGGCTAGCCGTTCCGCTGCCGGGGATGTAGCTCAAGCCGCTGAAGTTTGGCACCCAGAAATCTGCCACTGTCTCGCCGTATTTGCTACGCAGATACTCCTGCACACACGGATCAGTATTGAAATCTTTGGGTTCAGGGGGCCTTGAAACCGGGGAGCCGCTCGCGCGAAAAATTGTTTCCCAAGCTCCTGGGGATGCTAGCCCCGACGGGTCTGTGAACATTAAGGGATTGCCCTCCACATACAGGAAAGTATTTATACCACCCTGAAGTCCAATCGGATCGGACTGCATATACCGACCGATCCGTGGGTTGTATTCGCGATTCCAGTTTTGGAACAAGCCACTCTCTGCGTCGAACACCTGCCCAGGCAAACGCTGGTTAAAGCTGAAAACTCCCAAGCCACTAGGATTCTGGTCCGGAGTTGTCGCGCCAAATACCTCAGCCGAATCCCAACGCCAGGCAACTGCGTCATCGCTCTGGCGGGTAATGATGCGTGGCGTACCAAGCTGGTCTGTCGAAACGTTGTACAGGCCGATCGCAATGTTGCTTGCGCCTGCTGTGCCTGTCTGCTTGATCACGCCCACAGAGCTGTTCAAATAAATGGTTTCATAGAGCGGGACGCCATTGACATCGTATTCACCAAGCAGCTTTCCTTCTTCGTCATAAACGTAGTAGGCGGCACCGGTAGGCACCAGCGCCGCCGGCCCGGTCTTGCCAACCCGCAGCTCCAGCGCGTTGTAGCTGTAAGTGACCATGCCACCAGCATTCGTCATGGTCGCCATACGACCCCGGTCGCTGTAAGTGAAGGTATTGATACCGTCGCTCGTGATATTGCCAGCAGCGTCATGCGCCACAATGGCCGTGCCACCCATATCCTGGGTCTGAGTCAGCTTGTTGCTTGTGGCCGAGATGGTATTGGGGTAGCTTGTGCCGCTGATCACCTTGGCCGTACGGTTGCCCGTAGCGTCGTAGCTGTACTGGATCGCCGTGCTGCCCAGCGTCGCACTGATCAGTCGGTTCAGGTTGTCATACCCAAAGCTTTGGTCCAGAGCCGGAACCGGGCTTCCATTACTCACATGCGTGTAACCCGTGATGCGCCCCGCAGTATCACGAACGATGGTGCGGCGAATGCCGGTTGTTGTCGGATCACCCAGGTTGTAAGCACTGATCTGCCCATTGGCGTCATAGCTGATGGCTTGCGTTTTGGTGCTGGCCCAGGTCCAACCGGTCATCTTGCTTTCCGCATTGGTGGTGATGCCTGATAGCAGCGGCAATGTCGATCCGGTATTGGTTCCGACACCGTTGCTGTTCGGTGGGTTGACGGTAATGCCCGAAACCACACCCTGCGCGTCATAGCTGTAGTTAACACGTGTGCCGCTCGGGTAAGTAATCGCGGTCAGCTTGTCGAGCGCACTGCCACTATCGCCCCAGGTATAGCCCACGGTGAACGTCCTGGACCCCGTAACCTGGGTTTTTCCAGTCTTGCGGCCCATGCTGTCGTAGCTGTAGGTCACCTGGCCGCTGGCGTCAGTGATCTTGGTGAGTTCGCCCACGGTCGCCGGTGTGGGGGTCGCTCCGCCGTCGTATTCAAATGTCGTTCCCGTACCCGTGGCATAGCTGATGGTTTTAAGGCGGTCCAGGTTGTCATAGGTGTACTGGGTCAGCTTGCCTCTGGCGTCTGTCTTCGTGAGCATCTTGCCCAGCGCGTCATAGGTGTACTGGCTGGCTCCGGTGTCCGGGCTGGTTTGCGCGGTCACGTCGCCAAGGCCATTGGGGCTGTAAGTGGTCGCCAGGTTGCGCGGGTCGGTGACCTGGGTCAGGCCGTCGGCGGCGTTATAGGCAAAACCGGTAGTCGTGGGCGTGGCGCTACCGATATTGGCCGGCTGCTGGGTCTGGATGGGACGGCCCAGGCTGTCGTAGTAGGTGTAGGTCGCGAGGCCGTTGGGGTCCAGCACGGTGGTGGGCCGGCCCATGGCGTCATAGCCGTACTGCCAGGTCAGGGTGCCGGTGTTGATGGCAACTAACTGCCTTTGGCGTCTATGGCGCCGGTTAGGCGGTGAGCGGCAGCATACGCTCAGGCTAGGACGTGCTCAAGGCGATTGCCCTGGGCGCCAAGGGCACTTACATAGGCCGCGCTTTTCTCTACGGCCTCGGCGCCATGGGCGAACAAGGCGCTGGAGATCATCCACAAGGAGCTGGACCTGACCATGGCGTTTTGCGGGCGCACGGATATCAAGGCGGTGGATAGCGGGATTTTTGTGCCTGGGACTTATTGAGGGTGGAGTGCGGGGGACGCAAAAATCCCCTGCTGAGAGGCGTGCTGGTTCGATTCCGGCCCCGGCATCGTGGCTGGCGTCAAACACAGCCACTACTGTTGAATTCCACCGAGATTTCACCCGGTTAGAGCAGTAATTTCCATTCAGCCTCGATCCACGTAAGCCCTGCTCTGCTGGTTTGAAAACGGCGAAATGAGAATGATGCTCGTACACCCCGAGCGCCATTTGATCATAAGAAGTGTGGGACCGGCGTTGATGAAAAGCCCGGGTCAAACTGAACTGCAATTCAACAAGTTAGCTATTCATGATTTGGTTGCGTATATTTCGGCTCCGTAGGCAAAGTCTCCGGAGCATCACTAGCTGCTGCCACAAGGCGCTCCCAAATGTCATTTGGTATCGAGTTCTTCCATACTCCGGCAAGAAGCCAACGGAACCGTAAATCTGCCTCCGCGCGCGCCTCAATAAGATCTATAAATTTGTGACCATGTCTTGCCAATAAATCTTCTAACGGCCCCGCAGCTAGGTTTTCCAATGTCAATTCGTGGTCTGTGCTATTCAAAATTCTCAGAATCAACTTCCATGCAATATCTGGAGACTCTCGACCCAACACATTCAGTTTTTGCCACGCCCAGAAGTCCGGCTCAATCTCTGGATTAAGTCTGACAGCACTGCTGTAACGAATCCATGCCTCTAAGAGGGCATCCGACTGACTCTGATTGTCGTTTGTCATGGCTATCGCGCTGCAGGTCGCTCTGGTGGAACAATCATTGTTGCAAGAATTCGATCAAACGGGTCAACAGGACATGGAACTAAGTCCGCCTCGACAATTAGATTACGGAGCTCCACTTGCTTATTTCTAATTTGCTGTTGATGCCCTATCCAAGATCCTCCGCGGTTAGATATCTTCTCAATGTTAGCTTTATTGAAAAGATCCCGTGGATCATTGAGCGCCTTGTAGTATCGATCTCGAATTTCTTGGGCTACTTCTTTAATTTTCGCTTGAAGCGTGGCGCAATAATCCATCTTCTCAACCGCGCAAAAATCACCAACTGCACCTCCGACCACTTTACCAAAGTTGCGCCCGAGAATTCCACCTCCAATTGCACCTGCAACAGTACCTCCACCAGGTTCTATCAAAGTGCCAATTGCTGCGCCGCCTGCTCTTCCGCCCCAACTACCGACTACACCTCCAATTGCCTCTCCGACAGGATTCAAGCCACGGGGATCCGTAAATTGCAGGGCATTTCCCCCCACATACGCAAAGGTATTTATGCCGCCCTGAAGTCCAATAGGATCAGACTGCATATACCGCCCGACGCGCGGGTTGTACTCCCGGTTCCAGTTCTGGAACAAGCCACTCTCGGCATCAAGCACCTGACCCGGTAGCCTCTGGTTAAAGCTGAAAGTCCCTAGGCTGCTTGGATTCTGGTCCGGCGCGGTAGCCCCAAATACCTCAGTCGAATCCCAACGCCAGGCGAGCGCCTCATCGCTTTGACGCGTGATGGTTCTTGGCGTACCGACCTGGTCTGTCGAGACGTTGTACAGGCTGATCGCAATGTTGCTTGCGCCTGCAGTGCCCGTTTGCTTGATCACACCAACCGGAGTGCCGAAATAGATGGTTTCGTAAATCGGAGTGCCATTGGCGTCGTATTCGCCCAGCAGCTGACCTTCTTCGTCATAAACGTAGTAAGTCGCGCCGGTTGGAACGAGCGCCGTCGGGCCAGTCTTGCCAACCCGCAATTCCAAAGCATTGTAGCTATAGGTGACCGTACCACCCGCATTGGTCATGGTCGCCAGACGGCCACGATCGCTATAGGTGTAAGTGTTAGTGCCATCACTCGTGATATTGCCCGCCGCGTCATGCACCACAGTCGCCGTGCCCCCCACATCCTGAGTCTGAGTCAGTTTGTTGCTGGTGGCGGAAATGGTGTTGGGATAGCTCGTGCCGCTAATAACCTTGGCCGTACGGTTGCCCGTGGCGTCGTAGCTGTATTGAATTGCCGTGCTGCCAAGCGTGGCGCTGATCAGGCGATTCAGGTTGTCATAGCCAAAGCTTTGGTCCAGAGCCGGAACAGGGCTTCCATTGCTGACATGCGTATAGCCCGTGATGCGACCCGCAGTATCACGAACGACGGTCCGACGAACACCGGTGGTTGTCGGGTCACCGAGGTTATAGGCGCTGATCTGGCCGTTGGCATCGTAGCTGATGGCCTGGATTTTGGTGCTGGCCCAGGTCCAGCCGGTCAGCTTGTTTTCGGCATTGGTGGTGATAGCACTCAGCAGCGGGAGAGTGGATCCGGTATTGGTGCCGACACCATTGCTGTTCGGCGGATTCACGGTGATACCCGAGACCACGCCCTGCGCGTCATAGCTGTAATTGACCCGGGTTCCGCTGGGATAGGTAATCGCGGTCAGCTTGTCCAAAGCGCTGCCTGTGTCACCCCAGGTATAGCCCACCGTAAATGTTTTAGCCCCCGTGGTCTGAGTCTTGCCCGTCTTGCGGCCCATGCTGTCGTAGCTGTAAGTCACTTGGCCTGAGGCATCGGTGATCTTGGTCAGTTCGCCTATGACGGCGGGTGTGGGGGTGGCTCCGCCGTCGTATTCAAACGTCGTCCCCGTGCCCGTGGCATAGCTGATGGTTTTGATGCGATCCAGGTTGTCATAGGTGTACTGGGTGAGCTTGCCTCTGGCGTCTGTCTTCGTGAGCATCTTGCCCAGCGCGTCATAGGTGTACTGGCTCGCTCCCGTATCGGGGCTGGTCTGGGCCGTAACATCACCGAGGCCATTGGGGCTGTAAGTGGTCGCCAGGTTGCGCGGGTCGGTGACCTGGGTCAGGCCGTCGGCGGCGTTATAGGCAAAGCCGGTGGTCGTGGGCGTGGCGCTGCCGATATTGGCCGGTTGCTGGGTCTGGATGGGCCGGCCCAGGCTGTCGTAATAGGTATAGGTCGCCAGGCCGTTGGGGTCCAGCACGGTGGTGGGCCGGCCCATGGCGTCGTAGCCGTATTGCCAGGTCAGGGTGCCGGTGTTGATGGCAACCACGACAGCGCCAGAAGTCGACGGGTCGTTGTTGGTGTCGCCGGCGTATTCAGCACTCAGGGTGTGGCTCCCGAGGGCGAGCGAATTGGTGGCAAAGCTTGCCACGCCACCGCTCAAGGCGCTGCTGCCCACGGTGGTGCCACCATCCTTAAAGGTGACGGTGCCTGTCGGGCTCGCGCCCGTAACGGTCGCAGTCAGCGTGATGTTTTGCCCGACCGGGGCGGTGCCGGCGCTGCTTGAAAGCGCCGTGGTCGTCGGGCCGGCAAAGGCCATGGCCGGGGCCACAAGGAGCAGCAGAATTACGCGGCTTAGCCACGCGGTAAAGGTTCTGGTTAGGCTAAAGCTGCTCATGCGAACTCCTGCTTGGGTGGTGATGGTTGTAGTGTTCAATTGCTCGCTCCCGTGACTTGTTGCACGCGGTTCAGGGCGTCGTAGACGCGCGTGATATTTCTCTGCAGGTTGCCCGAGGGGTCTTTGACCTGCTCGCCGGTCTTGTTGCCGGCGTTGTCCAGGGTGTAGGTGATGGTGTTGCCTTTGGCGTCCGTCACACCGGTCAGCCTGTGTGCCGCGTCGTAGCTGTAGCCCAGCGTTGTGCCGTCAGGCAGCGTGGCACCCGTCATCTGGCCTGCGTTGTCGTAGGTGTAAGTCGTGATGCGCGCGGTGCCGCCGGGTGGCGTTACCGTTACGCTGCTGGTCCAGCCGCGTGGGGTGTAAACCATGTCGGTCACCACGCCTTTGGGGTCCACCATCTGTTTGACGCGCCCTGCTCTGTCATACAGCGTGAACTGCGTGACATGGCCGGCGGCGTTGGTGACGGTCTGCAGGTCGCCGGCGGCATGACCGGTTTCGTTGGGTGCCGTGCCGCTGAAAGCGGCTGCCGTGTAATAGGCGTAGGTCGTGGTGCGGTTCAGCGTGTCCTTGGCGGTCAGCACGCGGCCGGCGGCGTCATAGGTGTACTGGGTGGTGACGGTCGATGCATCGGCTGACAGTGTTGCCACATTAGGCGCAGCATAGGCCGAGGGAATAAACGTGCCCGTGTATCGGGCCTGCCCCTTGGTGATACGGATGTCGTCGTAGTAGACGGCATTGGATGTATTGTTGAAACCGAAAACCATAAAGCCGTTGGAACCGCTGAAGCCGGTAGTCCAGGCGCAGTTTCCGTAGCTTTTGCCGTTCACGTAGGAATAAACGGTCCCTGAAATCCTCACAAAGGCCACATGGGTCCACGCATTGGCCAAACCGGTAAGACTCTCGCTGAATACGCAGGATGGAGCACCAGTGCTGGTTTGGAGTACGAAGCGCTCATTGACAAAAACAAACTCCTGGTAGGGAATGCCGCTGCCGCCCAATCGAAGTGCAATTGTGGCGGGGGTTGTGCTGGCGGGCTTCATCCAGAACTCCACCGTAAAGTCCCCGGTCAGCGAGAAGTCACCATTCACTCTTCCGAAATTGCTGAAATTGGTCGCGCCGGGAACGTAAAAGGACGATCCACCAAACTTGCTTTCCGTGGTGCTAACCTGCGCGCTCCCGTTGAGCACGCCGGTAGCCGCCAGCGGACTGCTGTCCACAATGACCTGGGAGCCATGGGCACCGTCCGCGTGCAGCAGCAAGATATTTTTGGCGTAATGGGCGTCCGCCACTTTGGGCTGCGTGGGGTTGAGGTCCAGGGGATCGCCAAACTGCTGAACGGGTGGCGTGAAGGCGGCGCTATAGCGCGCAACGCCGTTGGTGATCCTGACCTCATCCAGGTAGCCATTCATGCTTCCGTAGGTCATATAGGTGCCGCGTCCCAATTCAAAGCGTCCATAGTTAAATGCATTCGAATTGTTGGAAACCACGGGGGCGCCGGCCTGCACACCGTTCAGGTGCAAGACCCAAGTGCCGTTGCTGCGGCTCAGCGCCACGTGGTGCCACACGCCGGCCGAGATGGCGGGGCCGTTGATGATGCCGCCACCCGACCAGGTCGCATAAAGGTTTCCTGACCCATCCACAGCAATAGCACCGGTGGCTTCGGACGACCAGGGGTCTCCGCCCCAGCCAATGATGGTCCGGGCCGGGTTGGCCTGCGCGTTGAGCTTCACAAAGGTCTCAATGGTGAAGTCACCGGTAATCTTGAAGTTGTTGTCGGGGCCAAAGCCAAAAGCCCCCCCACTGGTCGTGCTGTCCAGATTGAGGGAACCAGTGCCGAATTTGCTGTGCGCACTGGTGGCGGAGGCAGTGCCCCACCGGCTGGAATAGGTCCTCCGGTAGGTGCTGCTGTCCGCAATCGCGACCGAGCCATTGCCGTCTTCACCATGGAGCAGCAGCACCACCTTGTCGATCAGCGCATCGCTGCTGGCGGCCGCGGGATTGTCAAAGTAGGCGCCGCTCGCCATCTCGACCACCGATTTGCACAGCAGGCTCAGGGGCGCGCCGGTGGCCAATACGGCGGCGGGCGAGCAATTGGCAGCCGCACCGCCATTCTTGGGATCAGACTGGCCCTGGTAGACCAGGGTAGTGACGGAGCCAGGCTGGGTGGTCTGTTTGGGCACGCGCCAGTTGCTGTCCCAGCTTGTGGTGTACTTGCGCGCGCCTGCGGGCAAGGCAGCCGTGGTCGGCAGCACCGTGGCACACGCTACCGTGTTGGCCAGGCCCTCGACACGCGTGACCTCCTGGTTCTTGCCGTCATAGGCGTAGCAAGTGCGCACGCCCTGGAAGTTGTCGTGCGACAGCAGGTTGCCGCTCGCGTCATAGGTGGATGCATTGCTGGTCGCCGGTGAACCGGAGCCCGCGGGCTGGCTGATGCCGGCCAGCACGGGGTAGCCATTGGGCATCACGACGTTGGTCGTTGATGTTGTTCCGGTGGCGTCCGTGACCTGCAGCCCCGTCGGCGCCTGCCAGGTGTGGGTGCGGTAATAGGTGTTGGCATTGTTGAGCCAGTTGCCGACCACCAGGGTTTCGGTCACCACAGCCTGGGGCGGTGTGGTGTAAGTCGCGCTGTAGTGGTCGGTGCCCAGGGCACCGTCGCTGGAGATCGCGCGGCCTGCCGTGTCATAGGCCCAGGTCGCCAGGCGCACATTGTTCTCGTCGGTCTTGCCGGTCAGGGCCCAGGGCAGGCCGGTGTTCTCATACTGGAAAGTACTAACTTTGCCGTCCTGCCAGGTCAAGCTGCTCAGGTTCTTCGCGCCATCGTAGCCGGCCGTGATGGTGCGGCCGTCGGGCGCGGTGATGGTGGAGATCATGCCATCCGAAGTGGCGCTTCCGCCCACGGGCAGCGTGTAAGTAAAGCTGATAGCGCGGCCCATGTTGTCGGTCACCTGCGTCAAATAGCCCGCGGCCGGCACACCGGTACCCGCCGCCGTGCTATAGCTGTAGGTGAGGGTATTGCCCTTCTTGTCGGCGGACGACGTAAGGCGGCCCGCGCTGTTGTAAGTCTCGAGCACACCGGAGGCTGAATCGAAGAACCGGTAGCCGCCGGAAACCACGGTCACGGTGTCATTGATGCCGGCATTGGCCACATAGCTGCCGCCGGGTGCGCTCAGGCCAAAGCTGGTAATGCGGCCGGTGCCGCGGTAGGCTTCCATGCCCACGTTTCCGGCCTTGACGTTCAGGCGTTTATGGAAGCTGCTGCTCCACAAGGCGCCAAACGAGGGCAAGTCCTTCAGCTGGGCGGCCGAGGTCAATCCGTCGGCCTTGGCCACCATCTGGCGCATCGTGTCATAGGTGAGGTACAGCGGCTGGCCGCCTATGCTCAGCCCGGTGGGCACGACTTCCGCCTTGGCGCCTGTCATGGGATAGATCGGGTTACCTCCGCTAAGCCTGCCGACGCAAGCGGGGCAGTCCTGCAGCCCCGAATAGATATCGATGACGTTGGCGCAGGCACCTACCGTCTTGTTGACGCCGGTTTTGATCAGGCGCTCATCCTGGCATGTATAGCCGACATAAGCCAGCATGTTGGAATCAGCATGGTCGCTCACCTGCACAACCCCATCCCATCCCGTGCAGGAAGCGCTGGCGCAAGACCAGGTCATGGTGTCGGTTCTTTTGAGGCCGCAGTAAGTGCTGATGCCGGCAGTGATGGGGACGGTCGGCTCTTCGCAATTGTTGAGTTTTCCGCCTACGCCGGCCACCTGGCCATAGGCCTGCTTGGCAAAGGTCGAGGTGACCACATAGGTCGCGTCAGAACAGGAGCCCACGTCACACCGACCGGTCTTGCCCGCGGGGTTGGCCGCTGTGTAATTGACCTGGATGGTCGCCACCATCGCATCAAAAAATTCATTGGCCGTCGCAAAGCAGTTTTCCTGCAGCTTGCGGTCGCCATAAATTTCGGCATTGGTGTTGGTCACCGATGTTCCGTTGTTCCAGCAATAGTCCAGGCGCGGACTCGCCGTTGTCGTCGCGGCCAGGGCCGGCGCCATGCAGGCCAGCAAGACCAGGCCGCACAGCCAGCTCGCAAAAGTGGTGCCTTGGCGGCGGAGGTAGTGAGCTGGATTCTTCAATTGCTGGCTCCTGTGATTTGCTGGACTCGGTTCAGGGCGTCGTAGACGCGCGTGATATTTCTTTGCAGGTTGTTCGAAGCATCCTTGACCTGCTCGCCTGTCTTGTTGCCTGCGTTGTCCAGGGTGTAGGTCACCGAGTTGCCTTTGGCATCGGTCACGCCGGTCAGGCGGTGCGCGGCGTCGTAGCTGTAGCCCAGGGTGGTGCCGTCGGGCAAGGTGGCGCCTGTCATCTGGCCTGCGTTGTCGTAGGTGTAGGTGGTCGTGCGAGCCGCTCCACCGGGAGGCGTGACCGTCACACTGCTGGTCCAGCCGCGCGGGGTGTAGACCACGTCGGTGACCACGCCCTTGGGGTCGACTATTTGCTTGACGCGCCCTGCCCTGTCGTACAGCGTGAACTGGGTGACATGGCCGGCGGCATTGGTGATGGCCTGCAGATCGCCGGCCGCGTGGCCGGTTTCATTGGGTGCCGTGCCGCTAAAGGCGGCTGCCGTGTAATAGGCGTAGGTCGTGGTGCGGTTCAGCGTGTCCTTGACGGTCAGCACGCGGCCGGCGGCGTCATAGGTGTACTGGGTGGTGACGGTGGATGCGTCGGCCGACAGTGCTGCGACATTGGGTGCGGGGTAGGCCGAGGGAGTAAACGCGGCGGTGTAGCGGGCCTGCCCCTTGGTGACACGGATGTCGTCGTAGTAGACGACATTGGAGTTGTTGTTGTAGCCGAAGGCCATGCCGTTCGCGTTACCGACGGGGGCGTTCCAATCGCAGTCTCCGTTGGCCTGGCCATTGACATAGGTATAAATCTTTCCGCCGATCCTGACGTACGCCACGTGAATCCAGGTATTGGCCAGATTGCCCAGGCCGCCACCCGTCAAGCAGTTGACCCCGTCGCTACCGAAAATCCAGAGGCGGTTGCCTGAAAAAGTGAAATCGTGATATGTCGCGCCACCACCGCCAAGCCGTACGGCAATCGTGCCGGCCATGGTGCTGGTGGGTTTCATCCAGTATTCGACCGTGAAGTCCCCGGGAAGCGTAAAGTCGCCACTCAGGTTGCCATAGTCGCCGTAGTCGGTCGAGGCGGGAATGTAGATCGACGAGCCGCCAAACTTGCTCTCAGCGGTACCGACCTGCGCATTCCGCTTGAGCGTTCCGGTGGCCGCCCGCGGACTGCTGTCGACAATGGCCTTGGAGCCATTCGCTGCGTCGCCGTGCAACAGCAGTATGTTCTTCGCGTAGTGCGGGTCCGCCACCTTGGGCTGCGCCGGATTGAGGTTCAAAGGATCGCCAAACTGCTGGGTCGGCGGCGTGAAGGCGCCCCAGTAACGAGCCACACCATTGGTGATTCGCACTTCGTCCAGGTAACCATTCAAACTGCCCCCCACATTGAATTGCTGGCGGCCCAACTGGAAGCGCCCCAAAGAAAACGAATCCGTGTTGATTTGGCTCACGACAGCGCCCGCCTGCACCCCATCCAGGTGCATGATCCAGTTTCCGTTGCTTCGGCTCAGCGCAACGTGGTGCCACACGCCTGTCGATATGACGGGGCCGACGATGGAACGGCTTTCCGACAAATCACTCGTGGTCAAGTACGCGTTGAGTTTGCCTACTGAATCGACGCCCACACGACCAATACTTACCGAATTGTCTGATCCCCCCCAACCGAAGATGACCCGGTCCGCGCTTGCCTGCGCGTTGAGCTTGACAAACATTTCAATGGTGAGATCACCGGTCATTTTGAGCGTGTTGTCGGGGCCATAGCCGAAAGCGCCGCCGCCGGTGGTGCTGTCCAGGCTGATGGACGAGGCGCCGAATTTGCTATGCGCCGCCGTGATCACCGGATTGGCTGCTTTTCCCGAATAACTTTTCATGTACGAGCTGCTGTCCGCAAACACGGGCGAGCCTGCGCCGTCTTCACCGTGAAGCAACAAAACCACCTTGTCGATCAGGCTGTCGGTGCTGGCGGCCGAGGGATTGTCAAAGTAGGGGCCACTCACCATTTCCACCACCGATTTGCACAGCAGGTTCAAAGGGGTGCCGTTGGCAAGCGCGGCGGCGGGCGAGCAGCTAGCGATGGCACTGCCATTCTTGGGATCGGGCTGGCCCTGGTAGACCAGGGTGGTGACCGAGCCGGGCTGGATGATCGATTTGGGCGTCCTCCAATTCGAGTCCCAGGTTGTGGTGTATTTACGCGCTCCCGCTGGCAGGGCCGCCGTGGCTGGCAGCACCGTAGCGCAATCCACCGTAGTGGCCAGGCCTTCAACGCGCGCCACCTGCTGGTTCTTGGCGTCATAGGCATAGCAGGTCCGCTCGCCCTGGAAGTTGTCATGCGACAGCAGGTTGCCACGCGTGTCGTAGGTGGAGGCGTTGCTGACTGCCGGGGAGCCCGAACCCGCAGGCTGGCTGATGCCGGCCAGCACGGGATAGCCGTTGGGCATCACGACATTGGTCGTTGATGTTGTTCCGGTCGCATCCGTCACCTGCAGTCCCGTGGGGGCCTGCCAGGTGTGGGTGCGGTAATAAGTGTTGCCGACCAGGGTTTCAGTGACGATTGCCTGTGGCGGCGTGGTGTAGGTCGCGCTGTAGTGGTCCGTGCCCAGGGCGCCGTCGCTTGAAACTGCGCGGCCTTCGCTGTCGTAGGCCCAGGTGGCCAGGCGCACATTGTTCTCGTCGGTCTTGCCGGTCAGGGCCCAGGGTAGGCCCGTGTTCTCATACTGGAAGCTACGGACCTTGCCGTCCTGCCAGGTCAGGCTGCTGAGGTTCTTCGCGGCGTCATAACTGGCCGTGATGATGCGGCCGTCGGGGGCGGTGATGGTGGAGATCAGACCGTCCGAAGTGGCGCTTCCGCCTACGGGCAGCGTGTAGCTAAAGCTGATGGCGCGGCCCATGTTGTCGGTCACCTGCGTCAGGTAGCCGGCCGCTGGCACACCGGTACCCGCAGCCGTGCTGTAGCTGTAGGTAAGGGTGTTGCCTTTCTTGTCGGCGGAGGACGTGAGCTGCCCCGCGCTGTTATAGATTTCCAGCACACCTGAAGCCGAGTCAAAAAAGCGGTAACCGCCACCAGCGACGGTCACGGTGTCATTGATGCCCGCAGCGGCCACATAGCTGCTGCTGGGCGCGTTCAGGCCGAAGCTGGTGATGCGGCCGCTACCGCGGTAGGCCTCCAGGCCCGCGCTTCCCGCCTTGATGTTCAGCCGTTTATGGAAGCTGCTGCTCCACAAAGGGCCCAACGAGGGCAAGTCCTTCAACTGGGCCGCCGAGGTCAAGCCGTCGGCCTTGGCCGTCATCTGGCGCAGGGTGTCATAGCTCAGGTACAGCGACTGCCCGCCTATGCTGAGTTCGGTCGGTACAACTTCCGTCTTGGCACCCGTCATGGGATAGATAGACCCGCTGCCGCTGAGCCTGCCCATACAGGCCGGGCATTCCTGCAATCCCGGGTAGTGATCGACGATATTGGCGCAAGCCCCTCCGGTGGTGTTGGCACCCGTCTTTATCAGGCGCGAATCCTGGCAGGAAAATTTGACGTAGGCCTGCATCACAGCATCAAGGTTGTCTACCACCTGCACGCTGCCATCAGACCCCGTCACGGTGTCGGTCCTCCTCAGGCCGCAATAACCGTGGGAATTCACCACAGCCGGTCTTGCAGGTTCCACGCAATCAGCTGCGCCGGGGTAAGGGGCTTTGGCAAAGCTTGAGAAGGTGATGTACGTGACGCCATTACAAGCGCCGAAATCGCACCGCGAGGTTTTCCCCTGGGGCCAGGCCGCGTTGTAGTTCACCTGGACCGTCGACACCATCGCGTCATATAAGTCGTTGGCCGTTTCGAAGCAGTTGCCGGCCAAATACGCATCGCCATAGGTGTTGGCATTGGTGCCACTCTGCGCACCGCCGTTGGTCCAGCAATAGTCCAGGCGCGGGCTGGGCGTTGTCGTCGCGGCCAAGGCCGGCGCCATGCAAGCCAGCAAGACCAGGCCGCACAGCCAGGCCGAAAGAGTTTTCCCCAGACGATGAATCTGTGGTGCTGATGTCAATTGCTCGCTCCCGTAACTTGTTGCACGCGGTTCAAGGCGTCGTAGACACGCGTGATGTTTCTTTGCAGGTTGTTCGAAGCATCCTTGACCTGCTCGCCTGTCTTGTTGCCTGCGTTGTCCAGGGTGTAGGTCACCGAGTTGCCTTTGGCATCGGTCACGCCGGTCAGGCGATGCGCGGCGTCGTAGCTGTAGCCCAGGGTGGTGCCGTCGGGCAGCGTGGCACCTGTCAGCTGGCCTGCGTTGTCGTAGGTGTAAGTCGTGATGCGCGCGGTGCCGCCGGGTGGCGTTACCGTTACGCTGCTGGTCCAGCCGCGTGGGGTGTAAACCATGTCAGTGACCACGCCTTTGGGGTCCACCATCTGGCGCACACGTCCCATTCCGTCGTACAGGGGGAATTGCGTGACATGGCCGGCCGGGTTGGTGATCGACTGAAGGTCGCCTGCCGTGTGGCCTGTGGCGTTAGGGTCAATAACAAGGCCGGTACTTGCAAACGCTTGCGCGGGAGGCGTGAAATTGGCCGTGTAACGGGCCACGCCCTTGGTGATGCGAATATCGTCCAGATAGCCATTGAACTCACGATCACCTCCGGTGTAGCCTCCGCCAATGCGAAGCGGGTTGGGTGAATCCATCTTGAGCCAAGTTGCACGCGTAGCCTGCAGAACGCCGTTGATGAACAGTCTGGCGTTGGCGCCATCGTCTGCCAGCGCCACATGGCTCCAGGTGCCAACCTGCAATGCCGTTGTGCTCGAGAGCCCGGTTGTAAACAGCCAGGACACGTTATCTGACGAACCAAGGATGTTGATGAGACCGGTCGATGCAGTCATATCAATCCTGATTGGCGCGTATCCGATGTGATCGGTTTGCATCAACAACCACGTACCAATCGCCTTGAGGCTTGACGGCCGGATCCAAAATTCAATCGTATAAGCGCCGGGCAAATGGAAGTCGGGACTGTCAGCCACCGTGAGCGAGGTATTGGATGCATCAACCCCGTCAAAGTACAGCGAAGAGCCGCCGAATTTGCTCTGCGCGGCCCCTATGCTCGCGCCGCCCACCACCGTCACGGTTTTGGGATTCGGACTGCTGTCGACAATGGTGGTCGACCCATTGGCGCCGTCGCCATGCAACAGCAAGCTGACCTTGTTAAAGCTTAGATCTCCACCGACGCTGAAATTAGTGTCGGCATGGTAGCTATATACCGTGCTCGGCCCAGCGGTCTGATTGGTGTTTAAAAATGCCTGGGCGGGAGGCGTGAAATTGGCCGTGTAACGGGCCACGCCCTTGGTGATGCGAATATCGTCCAGATAGCCATTGAACTCACGATCACCTCCGGTGTAGCCTCCGCCAATGCGAAGCGGGTTGGGTGAATCCATCTTGAGCCAAGTTGCACGCGTAGCCTGCAGAACGCCGTTGATGAACAGTCTGGCGTTGGCGCCATCGTCTGCCAGCGCCACATGGCTCCAGGTGCCAACCTGCAATGCCGTTGTGCTCGAGAGCCCGGTTGTAAACAGCCAGGACACGTTATCTGACGAACCAAGGATGTTGATGAGACCGGTCGATGCAGTCATATCAATCCTGATTGGCGCGTATCCGATGTGATCGGTTTGCATCAACAACCACGTACCAATCGCCTTGAGACTTGACGGCCGGATCCAAAATTCAATCGTATAGGCGCCGGGCAAATGGAAGTCGGGACTGTCAGCCACCGTGAGCGAGGTATTAGATGCATCAACCCCGTCAAAGTACAGCGAAGAGCCGCCGAATTTGCTCTGCGCGGTCCCTATGCTCGCGCCGCCCACCACCGTCACGGTTTTGGGATTCGGGCTGCTGTCGACAATGGTGGTCGACCCATTGGCGCCGTCGCCGTGCAGCAGCAAGCTGACGTTGTCAAAGTTAGAGTCCCCATTGACGCCGGCACCGGTGTCGGAGTAATAGCTGCTCGCATCGGTGCGGCTAAGGAGACGGCCGCTTGCGTCATAGCTAAATACCGTGGCCCGGCCGGGAACGGCTGGATCGGGCGTGCCGTTGCCCAGGGTCGCCTGTACGACCTGCTTGCACACCAAAGGCATGGACTTGCCGTTGGGCAAAGCCGGCACGCTGCTGCAGTTGGCGGGGATGCTACCCTTAAACGGATCGGGCTGGCCGTGGTAAACCGTGCTGGTGAGCAGCAAAGGCTGGCTTACTTTGGCGGGCAGTCGCCAATCAGGATGCCAACTGGTTTCAGTCTTGCGGCTTCCAGCGGGCAAGATGGAGCCGCTAGGCAGGACACTGGTGCAGGCCACCGTGGTGGACAGGCCTTCGACTCGCACGGTCTCGCGGTTGCTGCTGTCATAGGCATAGCAGCTGCGCTGGCCGCTGAAGTCGTCGGCGGATGTCAGGTTGCCGCTGGCGTCAAAGGTAGAGGCATTGCTGGAGGGCCCATAGCCAGAGCCCGCAGGCTGTGAAAAACCCGTCGGCAACGGATAACCCAGCACATTGCTGTTACTGGCATTGGCAGTCCCCCCGTTAGGCCGGGTGAGTTGCACGCCGGCCGGGGCTTGCCATTCATGCGTACGGGTGGTGAGCTGTGTTCCGGTGTCGTAAGTCTGCGTCACGGTGACCTGCGGTGGCGTCGTGTAACTCACCGAAAATTTGTCCACGCCGCCGGCGTGCTCGGTCGACAGCGCACGGCCGGCCGTGTCATAGGCAAAGGTCGAGTAGCGTACGCCCAGCTCATCGACCACACCCGTCAGGGCCCAGGGCAAGGAGGTGTTCTCATAAACGAACTGGCGGGTCTTGGCGTCCGGCCAGGTCAACTGCTTCAGGTTGCCGTTAGCGTCAAAGCCGGTGGTAATGATGCGCCCTATGGAATCGCTCACGCTGGCGATCAGCCCATCGGTGGCGGCCCCGCCGGCCAGCAGGCTATAGGTAAAGCTCAGGCTGCGTCCGTTGTTGTCCGTGATTTTTTGCAGGTAGCCGGCCGCAGGTGCTGTGACGCTTGCGGCTGTGCTGTAGCTGAAGGCGAGTGTGTTGCCGCTGGTGTCCGCCCAGCTGATGAGCTGACCTGCCACGTTGTAGGTTTCGACGGTGCGCGACTTCGCATCGACATAACGATAGCCGCCGGAGACGGCCGTGAAAGTTCCATTCACATCCGCATCGGCGATATAGGCGCTACCCGAGTAACGAAAGCTGACCGTGTGGCCGTTGCCGCGGTACAAGGTTGCTCCCATGCTACCGGTTCCCAGCACCAGGTTTCGGTGCAGGCTGCTTTCCCACAAACCACCCAGCGCGGGCATGTTGCCGAAGGTCCTGGCGGTCTTGCCTGCGGCTATGGCCGCAGCTTGCTTCGCGCTGTTGTAGGTGAAGACCAGCGGCTGCCCTCCCACGCTCATGCCGGTGGCAACGGGCTCCACCTTGCCGCCTATCAGGGGGTAGATGGGGTTGCCTTCACACCAGGGGCAGCTTGACGCTTTGGTGGACCGAAAGATATCGACGACCGTGCCGCCCACACCACCCGGGGTGCATCCGTCGTGGGCGGCATTTTCTGCGTAATTGGCGTCGCAGACACAGCTGGTGCCAGACTGCGTCGAGTGGGCCGGACAGCTCACCGGTATGGTGCAGTAGCCTGAGTTGTACATGTAAACCCCTTTGTGCGAAACACCGCAAATTACCTGCTCTGGAGTCGTGTAATAGGGTTGAGGAACCAATACGTCATAGTTGACAGAGTCCTTAAGCAACATAAACGGGACCCCCTCAAACGATCCGTGCGCTTGGCAAGATGTCGCCAGATCCGTGGAGCATGGCCCATTCCCTGCATAGACGCCCTGATGGGCCGGGATCATCGGGAAAGCTGCCTGGACTGCGGGGGAAATCGCAAATGCCAGGACGAAAACCGCGAGAACGCGACGCATAAGGTTTTTCAACATAAGAAGCCTTAAAAACTGCTGGAATGATCTTGGGTACGGTGCGTCTGCGCTGTTCTCAATTACCCGCTCCCGTGACTTGCTGCACCCGGTTCAAGGCGTCGTAGACACGCGTGATGTTTCTTTGCAGGTTGCCCGAGGGGTCCTTGACCTGCTCGCCGGTCTTGTTGCCGGCGTTGTCGAGGGTGTAGGTGACGGTGTTGCCTTTGGCATCGGTCACGCCGGTCAGGCGATGCGCGGCGTCGTAGCTGTAGCCCAGGGTGGTGCCGTCGGGCAAGGTGGCGCCTGTCATCTGGCCTGCGTTGTCGTAGGTGTAAGTCGTGATGCGCGCGGTGCCGCCGGGTGGCGTTACCGTTACGCTGCTGGTCCAGCCGCGTGGGGTGTAGACGATGTCGGTCACGATGCCTTTGGTATCCACCATCTGGCGCACGCGCCCCGCCCTGTCGTACAGCGTGAACTGTGTCACGTGGCCCGCCGCATTGGTGATGGTCTGCAGGTCGCCCGCGCTGTGGCCCACTTCGTTGGGGTCGACGACGACGGAAGCGGCGTTGGGAAAGGCTTGCGCGGGCGGTATGAAACTGGCGGTGTAACGGGCCACACCTTTTGTGATGCGGACATCGTCGATATAGCCCAGCCATGCCGCACCGCCTGTGTGTGAAACGTAAGCCTGCGTGACGGACGTGATGCTGCTGCCGTCGACCCAGGACGTCACGGCGCTGCCCGAGAAGTTGTTGTTGCGCAAGGTCAACAGATTGCCGTCCAGAAAGGCCCGGGCGAGACCGCCGCTGCGCGTAAAGGCCACATGGTGCCAGGCGCCCGCAAGGCTTGCCTGCGTATGCTCCGAGCTGTAGAGCGGCGCGAATGAAGTGGACTCAGAGGCGAACTGCAGCCTTCCGCCAAATCCGCCGTCCCCGAAGCGAATGCTCATATAGGTCGAACCCCAGGGGATAACGACAAGATTGCGGTAGCCCGAACCCGCCGAGGTCATGTAGAACCATGCCTCGATGGTGAAGTCGCCGGTTCCAAAGCTGAAGTTGCTGCCTGGGCTTGCAGGCAGCGTCAGATAGTCGTCATCGCCGTCGAAAAGCATTGCCGAGCCACCAAATTTGTTCTGCGCCGTGCTGATCTTGACCGCACCATTGCGCATCACGGTCTTGGCGACCGAGGCGCTGTCCGTGATAGCGGTCGAATTATTGACGCCGTCGCCATGCAGAAGAACGCTCACCGAAGCAAAAGACGGGTCCACGCTGGCATTGGGATCGGAAAATCCCGTCGATGTGCTGTAGTAAGCATAGGTGGTCGCGCGGTTCAAAGAGTCGGTGCTGGTGAGCATCCGGCCCATGGCGTCATAGGTAAAGCTGGCGATGCGCGCGGCCACGCCGGCATCGATGGCAGCGGTAAAGCCCAGCGCCCCATCGGTATCCGTGGTGGCTCGCTCAAGCTGCTTGCACACCAGGGGCAGGGCTTTGCCGTCGGGCCATGCCGTCGCCGTGGTGCAGTTGGCCACGACGTTGCCGTTAGACGGATCAGGCTGGCCATGGTAGACCGTGGTGGTAAGCCGCAAAGGCTCGCTCACTTTAACGGGCAGCCGCCAATCCGGATGCCAGCTGGTTTCAATCCTGCGACTACCGGCCGGCACGGTAGAGCCGCCGGGAAGAACACTGGAGCAGGCCACGGTGGTGGCCAGACCCTCGACACGCACGGTCTCTCGGTTGCTGCTGTCATAGGCATAGCAGCTGCGCTGGCCGCTGAAGTCGTCCGTGGACGTCAGGTTGCCGCTGGCATCAAAGGTCGAAGCGTTGTTGGCGGCGGCACAGCCGGAACCGGCCGGCTGCGACTGGCCGGTCGTCTGCGGATAGCCCAGCACGGTGCTGGTGCTGGCGTTGGCGGTTTCTCCATTGGGCCGGGTGAGCTGCACGCCGGCCGGGGCTTGCCAGTCATGCGTACGAGTCGTGAGCAAGGTGGCCGGATCATAGGTTTGCGTCACCACGATCTGCGGTGGTGTGCCGTAGCTCACCGAGAATTTGTTCACGCCGCCGGCATGCTCGGTGGACAGCGCGCGGCCGGCCGTGTCGTAAGTAAAGGTCGAATAACGAATGCCCCGCTCATCAACAACTCCGGTGAGTGCCCATGGCAGGGAGGTGTTCTCATAGACAAACTGCCGAACCTTGGTGTCCGGCCAGGTCAGCTGGGTGAGATTGCCGTTGGTATCAAAGCCCGCGCTGACCGTGCGCCCCATGGAGTTGGTCACGCTGGAAATCAGGCCATCGGTGGCGGCAGCTCCGCCGGCCGGCAAGCTGTAGGCAAATTTCAGGCTGCGCCCAGTGTTGTCCGTGACTTTTTGCAGGTAGCCGGCCGCCGGCGTGGTGGCATCTGCCGCGGTGCTGTAGCTGAAAGTGAGCTTGTTCCCGACCGCATCAGCCCAACTGGTGAGTTGGCCTGCACTGTTGTAGGTCTCGATGGTGCGCGCCCTGGCATCAGCATACCGATATCCGCCAGAGATGGCCGTGAAGGTGCCGGCCACATCGGCATCGGCGATGTAGGCGCCGCCAGAGTAGCGAAAGCTCACCGTCTGGCCGTCACCGCGGTACAAGGTGGCCCCGTGGCCACCGGTCCCGAAGGAAAGATTGCGATGCAGGCTGCTTTCCCACAGGCCGCCCAGCGCGGGCATATTGCCGAAAGTTCTGGCTGTTTTTCCCGCGGCGATCGCGGCGGCCTGCCTGGCGCTGGTGTAGGTGAATACCAGCGGCTGCCCGCCCACGCTCATGCCGGTGGAAACCGACTCTACTTTGCCGCCTAGCAGGGGATAGATGGGGTTCCCTTCGCGCAGCGGGCAGCTTGAGGGCGATTTGGTGGCATGAAGAATATCAACGGTCGTGCCACCCATCCCTCCTGGAGTGCATCCATTGCCATAGGTGTTTTGCAGGTAATCGGCGTGGCAAGTGCAACTGGAACCCGACAGTGTTGTGTGGGCGGGGTCGGGACAGACATAGGCCGGGGGATCAGGGTTGCGTACCGTCAACGTGGCATTGACCAGTGGAGTCCGCTCGCCGAGCAGGGTGCCGTTGGGGTAAATGATCGTGGCATAGCAGGTGTATGGAGAGACGGCATCCACCGAGGCATTGCTGTAGCGGTAGCCGGAGGGGTTGTCCAGCTTGGTGACCAGGTCCCGGCAAGCAGCGATAGCGGTGGGTGCAACGATGCTTGAAGTGCTGCCGTGATATTGGTAGTTATAGCAAGGCCCGACCGTACAGGCCGTCGGATCAGGCGTTGCAGAAAACGAGGCAAAGGCATTTGTAACGGACAGGCAGCCAAACAGCACAATGGCGCGAGCAACGGCCAGTGATAACAGCGCCATGGATTTCATGATTGCCTCTATATTTTTTGATACCTCGCTTGGGAGGCATTGGACAGACAGCTTTGCGCTGTCATCCATAAAAGCTGGCAGGTGAAGATCCGCCGCCTCCGAACGCAGACGACCCACCCGCACCCCACCCGGCGCAAGCCCTTGAAACAATCCCATGGAATCCCTCGTTGATTTTTCTTGTCGCTCTTATCGCTTTTCGCGCGCGAGCACGCAAATGAGCCCGAAGTCTAGTGAGGGGCATGGTGCGTGTCACCCTTCATCTGGATGAGGCAATTCGTGAGTGTGCATATGAGACAACGAAATCTTCCGTTGTAAATATTTCGCCCTTATCAATGCCATGCTCTTCTGGCAGAATCCGACCGGCCTTGGCGTTGGTATGCGAGGCTTCAATTCAATTTCAATTTGAATTGAGTACCTTTTCAGTATCAAGCTGCGCAAAATTAAGAAGAACGCAGGCCACGCCAGCGGCACGGCCGCCCAGGCAAAAATAAATATTTATCGCATTGGCAACATGCGTCCAAGCATTTCCCTGGGAGGGGAAACTTTTTGAATCTCTTCATGCACCCGATGCAAACCCGTTCCGTGCCCGCGGGTCACCAACGCGCGCGCGGTTTCACGCTGCTGGAGCTGCTGGTGGTGGTGGTCATCATCGGCCTGCTGGCCGGGCTGGTCGCGCCGCGCTACTTTGACTCGGTCAGCAAATCCAAGTCCAAGATCGCCAAGGCGCAGATCGAATCGCTGGACAAGGCGCTGGACCAATACCGCCTCGATGTCGGCAGCTACCCGACGGCCGAGCAGGGGCTCAATGCGCTGAACACCCAACCTTCGGGCGTCAGCAAGTGGCAGGGGCCTTACCTCAAGAAAGCCCTGCCGGCCGACCCCTGGGGCAACGACTACGCCTATGTGCTGCAGCCGGGCGCGGCCGGCATCGACATCATTTCCTACGGCGCCGACGGCAAGCCCGGCGGCACCGGCGAGGCGCAGGACGTCTCGCTGCATTCGGCCAACTGACAGCGCTACCCCAAGCGCCGGAAGCTTTCACATGGCCGCGGCTCACGCCACCTATGAGGTCGTCACCCGCGACAGCGCGGGGCGCATCGCGTCGCGCCAGGTGCGCGCGGCCACGGCGGCCGAAGCGCTGGCGCAGACCGCGCGCGGCGGCTTCACGGTGCTGAGCTGCGAGGCCGCCCAAGAATCCGGTGCCGGCCTCGGCGGCCTTGGCAGTCTGGTGCGCGGCAAATCCGCGGCGCCCTCGCGCGCGGGACTGGACACCGCTTCTTTCTCGCAGGACTTCGCGGCGCTGATAGACGCGGGCCTCAGCGTCACCGAAGCGCTGCAGACCCTGAGCATCAAGGAGACCGCCGGCGCGCGGCGCGAACTCATGGAGCAGGTGACGCGCGCGGTGTCGGAAGGCCGCACCCTTTCCGCGGCCATGCAGCTGACGGGCGCGTTCCCCGAACTGCTGGTCGCCACGGTGGAGGCCAGCGAGCGCACCGGCGACCTCGGCAAGGGCCTGGCGCGTTACGCCGCCCACCAGCGTGAAATGCAGGCGCTCAAGGACAAGCTCATAGGCGCTTCGGTCTACCCCCTGGTGCTGCTGGTGGTGGGCGGGCTGGTGGTGATGTTCCTCATGGGTGTGGTGATACCGCGCTTCGCGGGCCTCCTGGACGGAACGCGCACGCAGCTGCCCATGCTGTCCTCGGGCCTGATGGCCTGGGGCCGGCTGGTGGCCGACCGGCCCTGGGTGCTGGCGCTGTTCTTCGGCGGTGTCTTCGCGCTGGGCACTTGGGTGGTCGCGCACTTTCGCGCGCACGGTGTGCGTTCGCGCTGGCTGCAGCGCATTCCCTATATCGCGGGCGTGATCCGCGAGTTCCAGCACCTGCAGCTCTACCGCACCATGTCGATTCTGGTTTCGCGCGGCATTGTGATCCACCGCGCAATGGCGCATGGCGCCAAGCTGCTGGGCGACGCGGACCGCGAACGGCTGGAGCGCGCCATCGTGCTGATGCGCGAAGGCCTGAGCATGAGCGCGGCGCTGTCGGGCGCGGGCCTGTCCGATGCCGTGGCCACCAGCATGCTCAAGGTGGCGGAGCGCACCGGCTCCATGTCGGAAATGCTGGAGCGCATCGCGCAGTTTTACGAGCGGCGGCTGCAGCGCTCCATCGACGTGGCCACGCGGGTTATCGAGCCCGCGCTGATGATCGTGATTGGCACCGTCATTGGCGCCATCGTGGTGCTCATGTATTTGCCCATCTTTGACCTGGCTTCCACCCTGTCCTGATACCTGAAGCGCCTTCCCCCATGAACGCCCCCCTCCCCCTTGTTTCTCTTGCGCCGCCGGCCGAAGCGGCCGCCGGCCAGGTCGGGCGCACGCTGATGCAGCAAGCGGTGCAGGCGGCGGCAGTGGGTTCGCGCCTGCAGTGGATGGTGCAACAAAGCGGGCTGGAGGCCACGCAGGTGCTGGCCGATGTCGCGGCCGCGCTGGGCCTGCGCGCCATGGCCACGCAAGAGCTGCAGGGCATAACGCCAGACTTCGAGCTGATCGCGTTTGCAGACTGCCAGGCGCGCGGCTGCCTGGCCGGCTGGTCCACAGCCCCCTCCGGCGACAAGCTGCGCACCGTGGTCGTCAGCGACCCGCTGGACCTCAAGGGCCAGGAGTGGATAGACCTGCAACTGGGCGGCACGGGCGCGGATGAAGTTGTGCGCGGCCTGGCGCTCATCGAAGACGTGCAGGCCTGGCTGGCCCATGCCGAACGCAACCTGATGGCCATGGGCAGCGCGCAAGAGGAAGACCCTGCCGGCCTGGTGCAGGCGGAATCCGTCGATGCCTCCGTGGTGGTCCTGTCCATCGCGGGCATAGAGACCACGGCCAACCCGCTGGTGCGCCTGGTCGATTCGATTCTGTACGACGCGCTCAAGATGGGTGCGTCCGACATCCACTTTGAGACCCAGCCGGTCGGCCTGCACGTCAAGTACCGCATCGACGGCGTGCTGGAAAACGTCAAGCGCATCGACAACGCCGAGATGGGGCAGCAGGCGATTTCGCGCATCAAGGTGCTGTCCGAGCTCGACATCTCGGAGCGGCGCACGCCGCAGGACGGCCGCTTCAAGGTGCGTGTGGAGCGGCGCGAGATCGACTTCCGCGTCTCCATCATGCCCAACCTGTTCGGCGAGGATGCCGTGCTGCGCGTGCTGGACCGCAAGCACCTGACCGGCCAGTTCCAGACCCTGAGCCTGGACACGCTGAGCTTCGCGCAAAGCGCCAAGGACTTTATCCGCCAGGCCTCGGGCCTGCCCTATGGCCTGCTGCTGGTGACCGGGCCCACCGGCAGCGGCAAGACCACCACGCTGTACGCGGCGATCTCCGAGATCAACACCGGCCTGGACAAGATCATCACGATCGAGGACCCCATCGAGTACCAGCTCAAGGGCGTGCTGCAGATTCCCGTCAATGAAAAAAAAGGCCTGACCTTCGCGCGCGGGCTGCGCTCGGTGCTGCGCCACGACCCGGACAAGATCATGGTGGGCGAAATCCGCGACGCCGAGACCGCCCAGATCGCGGTGCAGGCCGCGCTCACCGGCCACCAGGTGTTCACCACGGTGCACGCCAACAATGTGTTCGACGTCATAGGCCGCTTCAAGAACATGAACGTCGACAGCTACAGCCTGGTGTCGGCGCTGACCGGCATCGTCGCCCAGCGCCTGTTGCGCGCCGTGTGCGTGCATTGCGCGCTGCCCGCCGGCCTGGCACCCGAGCAGCTCACGCGTCTGGGCATTCCCGCGGAGCGCCTGGACCTGGGACAGGCCAAGTTCATGCAGGCCGTGGGCTGCGCGCATTGCCGGGGCACCGGCTACAAGGGACGGCTGGCGATTGCCGAGACGCTCGAGATGGACGACGACATACGCGACCTGCTGGTGCGGCAGGCGCCCATCTCGCAAATCAAGCAGGTCGCGCGCGGCAAAGGCTTTATGAGCCTGCGCGACTCTGCCGTGGCGCTGGCCATGGGCGGGCAGACCACGGTGGAAGAAATCAACCGCGTCACCCCGCGTGAAAACCTGCAGGCCGCGGCGCCCGCGGAGGCCGTCTCTTCATGAAACCGGTGATCGAGCTCGACATCAGCGCCTCCCACCTGCGGGCGACGCTCAGCCCGGCCGTGGCCGGCTGGGGCAGCCGCGTGGTGCGCAAACTTCAACGAAAGCCGGTTGAACCAACACCGGCCGCCGCGCTGACCGAAACAGCCAGCTGGACGCTTGGCGCCACGCGCGCCGACACCCTGGCCGACCTGCTCGAAGCCGGCGCGCAAGCCCTGCAGGCGCTGCGCGCGCGCCACCCGACATCACTCGACGGCAGCCGCCTGGTGGTGCGCACGGGCGTGAGCGCTTCTTATGTCGGCGTCGCGCCCATGGATCTGTCCTCGCCCTCGGCGCGCTCGGAGCCACAGCTGCGGGCCGTGGCGAAAGCGGTGACGCAAGAGGCCATAGGCGCGGAGGCGGCGGCGCACGACGTGCGCTGGCGCATGGAGGCCAGCCAGGCGCACCTGTGCGTGATCACGCTCGAATCAGCCCTGGTCGCCGGCCTGCAGGCACTGGCCCAGGCCCAGCGCATGGCACTGGCAAGCTGCCAGCCGGCGATTGTGGAACGGCTGGACAGCGAACTCAAAGCCAGCCGTCGCCGGCGCGATGCGCGCACGCTGGTGTGGACGGAGCTCGATCCCTCGGGCCGTCGCCATGCGGCGCTGGGTTTTATCCGCGTGGTGGAGGGCAGCGCCGTGAATGCCTGGCGCACCGTCACGCAGGCGCCGCCGGCCGACAGCGACCCCTGGCTGCAGCCCGCGCTGCAGCGTTTCCTGATCGCCTCGGGCGCGGGCCTGGAGGAACAGGTCGTCTCCTGCGCCTGGCCTGCCGCCGCCACCACCACCACGGAGCTTGCAGCATGAGCCGGCGCCTGGTCGAAAGCCCTTTTGAGTTTGCGCCAGACGCGCCGCGCTACCGCCCGCTGAGCTGGCTGATCCTGGCCGCGGGCGTTTGCATCGCGCTGGCCGGGCTCTATATCAGCTTGCGCACCGGCGCGCAGCTTGAAGGCGTTCGCTCGCAGCAGGCAAAAATTTCGAAACAGCAAAATGCGCTCAGCGAGCAGATGCGGCGGGCCGAGAACAACCCCGCCATGCTCGAGAAGATCAAGGCCAGGCGCCAGCTCGAAGCCTTGCTGCAAACGCCGTGGTCGCTGATGTTTGAAGCCCTGGAGGCCGCGGCCGACACCGTCGAAGGCCGGGTCACGCTGCTGTCCATGGTGCCCAACACCGCCAACCCGGCCAGCCGCAAGATAGAGCTCACCTTGATGGCGTCCAACTACCCGTCCATGCTGGCCTATACCGAGGCGCTCGGCACGGTCAGCGGTTTCTCCGATGTGCGCATCGTGAGCCACCAGCTCGACGAGCGCAGCAGCCCGGCCACTTTTCGCTTCCGGCTGACGGCGGGCTGGAACCGCTTGAACGAAGGTGTGTTCCTGGCCAAGGAGCCGCCCCCCGGGGCACTCCTCCCACAGACGCCGCTGACACCGCTGGTGCCGGCGCAGGTCTCGGCTCCCGTTCTGAAGCCCGGCATCAGCAAGGCGCCCACGCCATGACGCGCGGCCCTGCTTTGATCACCACGGCGCTCGGCCGCTTTGGCCGCCTTGGCGGCGGCGCGGGCCTGGCGCCGCTGCGCGCCCTGGGCTGGCCCGTGCTCTGCGGCCTTGGGCTGCTGCTGGTGGGCGCGCTGCTGCTGGGGCTTTCGCAGCAGTTGCGCCTGAAAAAAAACACGCTGCAGCTGGAGCTGCGCCAGGCCCAGAAGCCGGGCACCAAACCCATGGCCAGCGCTGTGCGCGGTGTGCCCGTGATCTTTCCGCCGGCCAGCGACTACACGGCCGACCTGGCGCAGATTTTTGACATCGCCAAAAGCCAGGGCATTGTGCTGGCCAGCGGCGACTACCGCGATGCGGACCCGACGGCCCTGGGCCTGGACACCCGCCTGGTGGACCTGCGCATCAATGAAAACTACAGCACGCTCAAGGAGTTTCTCGCGAGCGTGCTCAATGCCATGCCCCACGCGGCGGTGCAGGAGCTGCGCATAGAACGCAAGGACGGCACCACCGTGAAGCACCAGGTCTTCCTCAAGCTGGCACTGGTGTATTCACCGCGCACGGCCCCCGCCCAGGGCACGCAAGCCGCCGCCAGGAAGACGCCGGCCAGCGCCCCCGAAGCGGGCGGCACGAAAGGCATGCCGTGAGCGCTAGCAAACCCAAAACCGGCTGGAAAAAAGCCGCCATGCTGGTGGCGGCCGGCCTGGGTAGCTTTGTGCTGGCTGCCGCCATGCAGGGCAAATTGCAGGCGGGTGACGACGACCTGGACCTGGCGGCGGCGCCACGCCAGCGCCCGGCGCTGGCCGCCCCGCCGCAGGCCGGCACCGCGCCTGCATTCCCGGTAGAGGACGCATCGCAGCGCGTGGACGTCGCGATGAACAGCCCCAGCCTGCGCATGAACAAAATGGTGGTGCGCGATCCTTTCGGCCCGCTGGCGCCCGAGTTTGTGCCCCCGCCTCAGGTGGTGGCACCGCCCCCGCCGCCGCCCGCCCCCGTCAAGGCCCACAAGCCGCCAGCGCCGCCCGTGGCCGTAGAGCCCGCGCCGCCACCACCACCCATGGCACCGCCGCTGCCCTTTACCGCGGTGGGCGCCATCCAGGGCAAGAAGATCGCCAACGGCCAGCTGCAAGCCTTTATCCAGCATGGCGACAACCTCAGCGTCATCCAAAAAGGCGACACCGTCGCCGGCAGCTACCGGGTGGACGAGATCACGTCCGACCGCGTGGTGTTCACCTACCTCCCCCTGGGCCAAAAACAATCGCTTCAACTTCTGGACAACCCACGATGACAACCATTGAACACAATGCCGGGCTTTCCGGGAGGGCTGCCACAACAAGGGGCTTGGGCGAGCTACGCGGCCGCAGGACACCGGTGGCTTCCAGCGTGCTGGCCTGCCTGTTGCTGACGGCCTGCGCCGGCGCGCGCTACCACCAGGACGGCATGAGCCAGATCGGCGACGGGAACATAGACTCCGGCATCGCCTCGCTCAAAAAAGCGACCGAACTCGACGGTAGCCAGTCTTACAAGATCGACTACCTGGTGCAGCGCGACAGGCATGCCGACGCCTTCGTCAAGCAGGCCGACCAGCTGCGGGCCAGCGGCGACATCGCCGGCGCGCGCGACCTCTACGGCCGGGCGCTGGCACTGAATCCCAGCAACATCCGGGCCGCGACCGCGCTCAAGGCGCTGGACCAGGACGCGCGCAACGACCAGCTGCTGGCCGAGGGCGAGCGTTACCTCAAGGAGGGCAAGCTCGACGCGGCCGGCGAGCGCGCGGCGCGCGTGCTGGCCGACCAGCCCACCCACAAGCAGGCGGCGCAGCTGCGCAAAGCCGTGCTGGACGCCAGGGCCGCCGCCGAGCTGGAGCGCGAACGTTTCCGGGAGGCGAAGTCGGTCATGAGCTCGCCGGTGACGCTGCAGTTCCGCGATGCCACCATGCGCACGGTGTTTGAGGCGCTGTCGAAATCCACGGGCCTCAACATCCTGCTGGACCGCGAGGTCAAGGCCGACGGCAGGGTCACGATTTTTGTGAAGGACGTGGCGGTCGAGGACGCGATCGACCTGATCCTGATGCAGAACCAGCTCGAAAAACGCATCATCAACAGCAACACCATGATGGTCTACGCGGCCACGGCGGCCAAGCAGTCCGAGTACCAGGAGCTGACGGTGCGCTCCTTCCGCGTCACCAACAGCGACCTCAAATACCTCTCCGGCATGCTCAAGACCATGCTCAAGCTCAAGGACGTGTCGGCCGACGAGCGCAGCGGCCTGCTGGTGATACGCGACACGCCCGAGACCCTGCGCATCGCCGAAAAACTGATCGCCCTGCACGATGAGCCCGACCCGGAAGTCATGCTGGAAGTGGAAGTGCTGGAAATCTCCGAGGGGCGCAACAGCAACCTGGGTGTCCAGCCGCCCAACGCCATCACCATCAGCACGCCCACGGGCGGCGCGACTACGCCGGGCGGCACCGTCAGCAACCTCACCATCAGCCAGCTGCGGCAGCTGGGCGTGGGCGGCCTGACCGTGACGCCAATTGCCGGCACCCTCAACTTCAAGCTGCAAGACACCGAAACCCGCATCCTGGCCAGCCCGCGCATACGCGCGCGCAACCGCGAGAAAGCCAAGATCATGATTGGCGATCGCGTGCCCACCATCATCAACAACGTCACGCCGGTCAACGGCGGCTCCTCGGTCGTCACCGGCACCATCACCTACCAGGATGTCGGCCTCAAGCTCGAGTTCGAGCCCCAGGTGTACGCCAGCAACGACGTGGGCATCAAGATCAACCTTGAGGTCAGCAATATCGCGCGTGAGTTCACCGACACGCAGGGCAGCCGCTCGTACCAGATAGGCACACGCAATGCGAGCACCTTTTTGCGCCTGGCCGACGGCGAGACGCAGGTGCTGGGCGGCCTGATCACCGACGAGGAACGCAACACCGCCGACAAGATCCCGGGCCTGGGGCACCTGCCCGTGGTCGGGCGCCTGTTCGGCAACTCGAGCACCAACAAGTCCCGCTCCGAAATCGTGCTGGCCATCACGCCGCGCGTGCTGCGCAGCTATGCCAACCTGGGCAGCGACAGGTCCAGCGTGTTCTCGGGCACGGCGCTGACATTGCGCGACCGGCAGATCCTGGCCGACCCCGTGGGCGGCCTGAGCCTGCCCAACTCGACAGGCGCCCGCCCCGCGCCCGCACCCACACCTGTCAGCGGCATCTCGCCGGCGCCGCAGCCACCCGGTGCGCCTGGGGTGCCGGGGGCGCCATCGTCCGCACCATCCGTTCCGCAGCAGGCGCCCGCCATGCCGCTGGGCGGTGGCGGCCTGCCGCCGCCTCCGCCCATGATCCAGCGTTGACAAGAGGCGTCGTGGTTTTCCGTCCCAGCCGCCCGCGCACGGGCCATCGCCCTGAAGCCGGCTTCACGCTGATAGAGCTGCTGGTGGTGTTCTCCATCCTGGCGCTGCTGCTGACACTGGCCACGCCGCGCTACTTCAAGGCGCTGGACGGCGGCAAGGAAAAAGTCCAGGCGCAAAACCTCGCCACGCTGCGCGATGCGATCGACAAATTCCGCGCCGACCAGGGCAAGTACCCGGCGCAGCTGCAGGAGATTGTGGACAAACGCTATTTGCGTGAGATACCGCTGGACCCGGTCTCGGGCTCACGCGCCTGGGAGACCCTGCCGGTACCGAACAGCAGCGAGCCCGGCATTTACGACGTGCGCGCACCCAATATGCCCGGCCCCTTGCCGCCGGTAACAGCGGAAAGCACCGCGCCATGAGGCAGCCCGCGCAGCACGGCTTTACGCTGATAGAGCTGCTGGTCTCGCTGGCCATTGTGGGCCTGCTGGCCATGGTGGCCGTGCCGCTGACCCAGGTGGTGCAGACACGCGCCAAGGAGGCCGAACTCAAGCAGGGCTTGCGCGTGATACGCCAGGCGCTGGACAGCTACAAGGCGGCCTCCGACGCCGGCGTGATCGACAAAGGCGTGGGCGCCTCGGGCTACCCGCCCTCGCTGGAAGTGCTGGTCACCGGCGTGCCGCGTTCCGCGGCCTTTGGATTTTCGGCCCAACCCTTTGTGCTGCTGCGCCGAGTCCCGCGCGACCCGTTTGCCGAAGACCCGGCGCTCAGCGACGCGCAGACCTGGAACACCCGCGCCTACAGCAGCAGCGCCGAAGCGCCGCAGCCGGGTGCGGATGTGTTTGATGTTTCGTCGAAATCCTCCAGGCAAGGGCTGGACGGTACGGCTTACCGCAGCTGGTGAGGGCGAGCCGTGAAAGCCATCCGTTCGAGCAAGCCTTTGGCCGGCCAGTCCGGCTTGGTTCTGCTCGCGGTCTTGATTTTTCTGCTGCTTACCACCCTGGGCGCATCGGCCATGGTGGAGCTGCAACGCACCCACACCCAGCGCGCCAAGGAAGCCGAGCTGCTGTTTGTCGGCGACCAGTACCGCCGCGCGATCAAATCTTATTACAGCAGCGTGCCCGCAGGCAAAAGCCAGTCCCCGCCGCGGTCCCTTGAGGACCTGCTGGAAGACAAACGTTTTCCCATGCCGGTGCGCCATTTGCGCCGCCTGTATCCCGACCCCATGACGGGTGAGGCCGACTGGGTGCTGGTTCAAGGTGCGGGCGGCATCCTGGGTGTGCACAGCCGCTCCACACAAAGCGCGTTCAAGAGGCGGGATTTCCCGATCCAGTACCGGGATTTCCAGGACAAGGAGACTTATGCGGAGTGGGTGTTTGTGGCTGCGGTGAATTGAGGGGCGGTAGCCACTATCGCCGACTGTGTTTCCTGCCGTCGCATGCTGCGCGCCTTTTCGGGTAATAGGGGATGAGCCGGCACGTCGACCAGTCGAGACAGTAGCTATCCGCGTTAGCAATGCAGATGAATCATTGACTCCAGATTTGACCAGCTAATCGCGTTTTTCAAGAAGTATCTGCAGCATGCGCTGTGGATCGGATAAAAAATCGCGAGTAACCTGATAATGTTCTGTCTCGGTGTATTCAATACGGTGCACCCCATCTTTCGTGCATGCGTAAATCCATGCATCCGGGTACGCCATCAATATCGGCGAATGCGTTGCAATGATAAATTGAGAATTTTCCAGCACAAGATCATGCATTCTGGACAAAACCGTCAGCTGTCGCTGTGGTGAGAGCGCCGCCTCTGGCTCATCAAGGACATACAAGCCATGGGGACCAAAGCGATGGTTAATCAGCGCCAAAAAAGACTCCCCATGAGACTGCTCATGCAACGAACGGAATCCGTAGGAGTTGATCACGGGTGGACCAAAGGACGGTTCAGCATCTAGGTGTTCAATTTCCGTGGCGACGTTAAAGAAACTTTCCGCTCGAAGAAAAAACCCGTTCCTTGGACGTTTGAAACCCTTGGCAATACGTAAATATCGATCGAGATTTGAATGCGAAGCACGCGATTCAAAGTTGAAGTTTTTTGTACCGCCCTCTGGGTTAAAACCAAGTGAGACCGCGATAGCCTCAAGTAAAGTCGATTTTCCCGAGCCGTTTTCCCCGACAAAGAACGTCATCTTCGAATGGAGATCAAGGCTTTCAAGTGACCGAATTGCGGGCAAGTTAAATGGGAAATCATCAAACGACGTAATTTTTTCACGCAGCAAGGATATGCGACTGGCGAATTGGCTTGAAATGATGGAGGCCATCGACGATTAAATTCGAAAGAGCATTACGACGAACACCGGAGTTTTCATAAATACCAGTTCCATCCTCATTCGGCCCAAATTAATCCAATTCTTTCGGTTTCAAATTTGGATGCAGTTCGTATAGAGGATTCATGATGTCCAACAACATATAACCCATGATTTTCCCAACGGCGGTTCGATACGCCTCAAATTCTCTCGCACTGCATTTCGCCTCCACTTGCTCAACGCTCTGATCAAGCGTCTGGGCATAAGTCAGCATAAGCTGACTTATCTCTTTAGCAACAATTTCATCATTGATCATGATTTTCTCCTGTAGCTCACTCAGCCATACATCTGTTCACGCAATTCCAGAATTTAAAGCCGAAATCCCGCGTAGGCAGTGTTCCGATGCATCTTTCGATGCACATATTCTTTTTATTTTCACTCACATTATTGCCAATACCCAAATCAACAAGCGTTATTGAGGTTCTTGCTGGATTGAAGGAAGAGGAAGTTTCGCCACCTTGCTCGCAGGAAGCGTCTTTCGACACTGCCAATGCAGTAGTGTTCTTTGAAATCTGAGAGTAGGGGTCTGGATCATTGACTTTTGACAAGTCGATCTGCGGTTTCAATCCTAAGGTATCAAACCTTGAGAGAGGATCCCCTTCTACATAAGCAAACGTATTTATACCTCCTGCCAGTCCAATCGGATCCGACTGCATATACCGCCCAATACGCGGGTTGTATTCCCGATTCCAGTTCTGGAACAAGCCGCTCTCGGCATCAAACACTTGACCAGGCAAACGTTGATCAAAGCTAAATACTCCTAGCCCGCTCGGATTCTGATCCGGTGTCGTCGCACCAAATGGCTCTGCTGAGTCCCAGCGCCAGACAATCGCGTCATCTGATTGCCGCGTAATGATGCGCGGCGCACCGAGCTGGTCTGTCGAGACGTTGTATAGACTGATCGCAATATTGCTAGCGCCAGCCGTCCCCGTTTGCTTCACCACGCCGACCGGGCGTCCCAAGTAGATGGTTTCGTAGAGCGGAACTCCGTTGGCATCGTATTCGCCGATCAGCTTGCCTGACTCGTCGTAGACATAGTAGGTAGCACCGGTCGGAACCAATGCCGTCGGCCCAGTCTTGCCAACCCGCATCTCTAAAGCGTTGTAGCTGTAAGTGACCACGCCGCCGGTATTCGTCATGGTCGCCAGCCGTCCCCGATCGCTATAGGTATAGGTATTGGTCCCATCACTCGTAATATTGCCGGCCGCGTCATGCACCACGGTGGCCGTACCACCCACATCCTGGGTCTGGGTCAGCTTGTTGCTGGTGGCCGAGATGGCGTTGGGGTAACTCGTGCCGCTGATCATCTTGGCTGTGCGGTTTCCTGTGGCGTCATAGCTGTACTGGATCGCCGTAGCACCCAGCGTAGCGCTGATCAGGCGGTTCAGGTTGTCATACCCAAAACTCTGGTCCAGTGCGGGAACAGGGCTTCCATTGCTGACATGGGTGTACCCCGTGATGCGCCCCGCGGCGTCACGAACGATGGTGCGGCGGATGCCGGTGGTTGTCGGGTCGCCGAGGTTGTAAGCGCTGATCTGGCCATTGGCGTCATAGCTGATGGCCTGGGTCTTGGTACTGGCCCAGGTCCAGCCGGTCATCTTTCCTTCTGCATTGGTGGTGACGGCATTCAACATTGGCAGCGTGCTACCGGTATTGGTGCCCACACCATTGCTGTTCGGTGGATTGACGGTAATACCCGAAACCACACCCTGCGCGTCATAGATGTAATTCACCCGGGTTCCACTCGGATAGGTAATCGCAGTCAGCTTGTCGAGCGCGCTTCCACTATCACCCCAGGTATAGCCAACAGTGAAGGTTTTAGCCCCCGTGACCTGGGTCTTGCCGGTCTTGCGGCCCATGCTGTCGTAGCTGTAAGTCACCTGGCCGCTGGCGTCGGTGATTTTGGTGAGCTCGCCCATCACAGCTGGCGTGGGGGTGGCTCCGCCGTCGTATTCAAAAACCGTTCCCGTTCCCGTGGCGTAGTTGACAGTTTTGAGGCGGTCAATGCTGTCATAGGTGTACTGGGTCAGCTTGCCGCGGGCGTCGGTCTTGCTCAGCACATTGCCTTTGGCGTCGTAGGTGTACTGGCTCGCTCCGGTATCCGGGCTGGTTTGCGCAGTAACGTCACCCAGGCCGTTGGGGCTGTAGGTGGTCGCCAGGTTGCGCGGATCGGTGACCTGGGTCAGGCCGTCGGCGGCGTTGTAGGCAAAGCCGGTGGTGGTCGGGGTGGCGCTTCCGATATTGGCCGGCTGCTGGGTCTGGATGGGACGGCCCAGGCTGTCGTAGTAGGTGTAGCTGGCCAGGCCGTTGGGGTCCAGCACCGTGGTGGGCCTGCCCATGGCGTCGTAGCCGTATTGCCAGGTCAGGGTGCCGGTGTTGATGGCCACAACGACCGCGCCAGAAGTCGAGGGATCGTTGTTGCTGTCGCCCGCGTATTCAGCGCTCAGGGTATGGCTGCCCAGGGCAAAAGAGTTTGTACTCAAGGTGGCCACGCCACCGCTCAAGGCGCTGCTACCCACGGTGGTGCCGCCATCTTTAAAGGTGACGTTACCCGTAGGACTCGCGCCCGTAACAGTCGCAGTCAGCGTGATGTTTTGCCCAACCGGCGCGGTACCGGCACTGCTTGAAAGCGCCGTGGTCGTCGGGCCGGCAAAGGCCATGCCCGGGGCCATGAGGATGAGCAGCACCAGGCGGCTTAGCCACGCGGTAAAAGCTCGGGTAAGGCTAAGGCTGCTCATGCTGAATCCTCCTGCTTGAGTGATGGTGGTGGTGGTGGTTTTCAATTGCTCGCTCCCGTGACCTGTTGCACGCGGTTCAGGGCGTCATAGACGCGCGTGATATTTCTTTGCAGGTTGCCCGAGGGGTCTTTGACCTGCTCGCCGGTCTTGTTGCCCATGGCGTCCAGGGTGTAGGTGACGGTGTTGCCTTTGGCGTCCGTCACAGCTGTGAGGCGATGCGCCGCGTCGTAGCTATAGCCCAGCGTTGTGCCGTCAGGCAGGGTGGCGCCCGTCATCTGGCCTGCGTTGTCGTAGGTGTAGGCGGTGATTCGGGCAACTCCGCCCGGGGGTGTTACCGACACGCTGCTGATCCAGCCGCGCGGGGTGTAAACCATGTCGGTGACCACGCCTTTGGGGTCGACCATCTGGCGCACCCGCCCGGCGCCGTCATACAGGGTGAATTGCGTGACATGGCCTGCAGCGTTGGTGATCGACAGAAGGTCACCAATGCGATGGCCTGTGGCGCTCGGCTTCAGAACTGGGTCACCGTTGAGAAAAGCCTGCGTGGCCGGCGTAAAGTTGGCCAGATAGCGCGCAACACCCTTGGTAACGCGCACCTCATCAATGTACCCATTAAATGCCCGGTCAGCGCCCATCCCCTGACCACCGATCACGTGGGTTCCAGCGGCGGCAAGAGATGCCGTGCCCAACGTGGTCGTAACGACATTGCCGATACCGTCCACATAAAAGGTCACAGTACCGCCCGACCTTACCAGCGCCATATGCTTCCAGACGCCGTTGGGAATAAAAACGCCTGTCGGAAACGTCCAGGCGCTCCAGCTTGTGCCCGTGGTCGAACCGTAAGTCACAAGATTTCCGACGGTATCGATGCCAATGTTGATGTCCACCACGCCATCGGTGTTCCATATACGTGATGTCTTGGGATTGTTGGAAAGCTTGTAAATCCACATTTCAATCGTGAAATCGGAAGCCCCCATCGAGAGGGAAGCATCGGAGGGAGGGGAAAGATAGTCACGTGAACCATCGAAATAGATCGACGAGCCGCCGAACTTGCTCTGCGCCGTGCTGACCTTGGCATCGCCGCCGGTTACGATGGTCTTGGGAATCGGGCTGCTGTCAGACATTACTGTCGACGCATCCGCGTCGTCTCCATGCAACAGGAGGCTCACCGAAGAAAAGGACGCGTCCGGGCTGGCTGAAGGATCGGTGAAGTCCGTTGAGTTGCCGTAATAGGCATAAGTCGCCACCCGGCTCATCGGGTCGGTACTGGTGAGCGTGCGGCCGGCAGCGTCGTAGGTGTAACTTGAAATCCGCGACGGAATACCCGCATCCACTGTGGCGGACAAGCCCAGGCTGCCGTCGGCGTCGGTGGTGGCCTGCTCGACCTGCTTGCACAGCACGGCAATCGGTTTGCCATCCGGTGTTTTGGCGGCGGTCGGGGCGCAACTCGCAATCGCGTTGCCGTTAAAAGGATCGGGCTGGCCGTTGTAGACGCTGGTGATGAGCTGCAAGGGCCGCGCTTGCCTGCTCGCCAGCCGCCAGTCCGGGTGCCACTGCGTGCTGAGCTTTCGACTGCCAGCGGGCAAGCTGGCGTTGGCGATAAGCACGGCGGCGCAACTGGCCGTATTGGTCAATCCCTCCACCACGGTGACGGGCCGGTTTTTGCTGTCGTAGGCATAGCAGCTGCGCTGGCCGTTGAAGTCGTCCAGGCTGGCCAGGTTGCCGTTCGCGTCGTAGCTCATCGCATTGCTGGCCGCCGCGCAACCCGAGCCCGCAGGCTGGCTCATGCTGGTCAGCGCCGGCATGCCAAAACGGTTTTGCACGCCCATGGCCGCGCTAGCCCCATTGGGAGTGGTGAGCACCGGACTGACCGGCAGTTGCCAGGACCTGGTGCGGCTGAGCACATTGGTGCCGGCGTTGTAGCTGCTGGCCACCGAGACCGAAGGCGCCTGGGTGTAACTGACACTGAAATGGTCCACGCCACCCGCATGCTCGGTCGAGACGGCTCGGCCCTGGCTGTCGTAGCCGAAAGTCGCATAGCGGGTGTCGTTCTCGTCCACCACGCCCGTCAAGGCCCAAGGGAAGCCGGTGTTCTCGTAGAGGAACTGGCGGACCTTTCCGTCCTGCCAGGTCAGCGACACAAGATTGCCGGTTGAGCCGTAGCTGGCATTGATGGTCTGGCCGATGGTATCGGTGATCTTGGTAACGCGCCTGACGACGCCGGCGCTGGCATAAGCAAAGCGTATGACCCTGCCGTCGCTGTCCTGGATAGAGGCCAGGTCCTGCGCGATATAGGAGAAACTCAGGACTTTCCCACGGGCTGTGACCAGGCTGGTGAGTTTGCCGGTGCTGTCATAAATCTCCTGTGTGCCGCTGCCAGGGTCCGTCAAGCGGTAACCTCCGGCGATAGCGGTCAAAGTCTCGCTTCGGTTGGCCGCAGCACTGAAGACACCAGTCCCAGTCCCCGTAAAACTGAGGATGCGGCCGTTGCCCCTTGAAAGCATCGCCGTCTTGAGGGTAGGCGCCAGCACCAACTTGCGATGAAGGTTGGTGAACCACAATTCCCCGAATGAGGCCGGATGGTTGTATGCCGAGGAGATGGAGCCGGGCGCCTTGGATGTGCTGTCGTAGCTCAGGGTCAAGGCCATACCGCCTATTTCAATTCCCGTCGCGACCGGCTCCACCTTGCTGCCTGTCAACGGATAGATCGGGTTGCCAAACCCCGGATTGGGATCCACCGGTTTGGGGCATGACAGCGCAGGCGCAGGTTCCTGCGCGGCATTGCTTTCCTCAAGAATAGCGCAGGATTTATTGTCCGGTGCGTCGCCAAAACCATCCTTGCAGACGCATGAGTCGCCTATTTGTTTCGAGTCTGGAGGGCAAGGCGCGGGGCAGGACAATATGCCGGCTGTATAAGTCAAGCCGCCGTCGCATGAACCCATCAATTGCAGCACAGATAGCCAGTAGGGTTCCCCGCCCGAAGGGCCTATCGCCCAGCATCTTTGCTGGACGGTCTCATAGCCCGGCCTGGGGTCGACATGATGATAGACAGAGCCGGCGGGGCCATAACCTTGGCCCACCCAATAGGGAACGGACTTGACGCAGGCCGCTTCCGGCGTGGTGGTGTAGCCGGCGACGCCACTGTCATCCGCGGGATTCCACTTTATCAAGGGAGTTGTCGCGGGAAACGCCGCCATCGCTGCCGTCTGGCAAAGTACAAGCAGCATGCTCCCCAAACTCGGGAAACTCTTGGAGATGAATCGCAGTAGAAATTTCAATTGTTCGCTCCCGTGACTTGCTGGACTCGGTTCAATGCGTCGTAAACGCGCGTGATGTTTCTTTGCAGATTGCCCGAGGGGTCTTTGACCTGCTCGCCGGTCTTGTTGCCCATGGCGTCGAGCGTGTAGGTGACGGTGTTGCCTTTGGCGTCGGTGACGCCCGTCAAGCGGTGGGCGGCGTCGTAGCTGTAGCTCAGCGTTGTGGCATCCGGCATGGCTACGCCCGTGAGTTGGCCTGCGTTGTCATAGGTGTAGGTGGTGATTCGGGCGACTCCGCCCGGAGGCGTCACCGTCACGCTGCTGGTCCAGCCGCGTGGGGTGTAGACCATGTCGGTGACCACGCCTTTGGGGTCCACCATCTGCTTGACGCGCCCTGCCCTGTCGTACAAGGCGAACTGCGTGACATGCCCCACCGCGTTGGTGATGCTCTGCAGGTCTCCGGCCGTGTGGCCCATCTCATTGGGTGCTGTGCCGCTGAAGCTGGTGGCGCCGTAATAGGCATAGGTCTGTGAGATGACGCCATTGGTAGTCTGCGTGGCTACCTGGCCTTGGGGGTTGTAGGTCCAGCTGGTGGCGCGGGTCGCATTGGTGGCTGTGTCGGTCTCGGTCTGGCTGAGCTTGTTGCCTTGTGTGTCGTAGGTATAGGCAGTGCTTCTTCCAGCTTCCGTCACGAGAACGGGCAGCCTGAAGCTGGCATGCCATTGGGTACTTGTGGTCCGCGCTTCGGGCCGTGTGGCGGCCTGGGTGGTCGTCAAGGGCAGGCGCCGGTTGGTATCCCAGGTGTGCACCGTGGTCACACCCAGGAAGTCGGTCTCCTGTGTCACAAAGCCGTTGGAGTCCTGCACCCGGCTGGCGGCCGAATTTGCGCCTGTGCCACTGGGTTTGTCGGCGCCGGTAACAGCGAGCCGGCCGGCATTGGTGCCGTAGTGGTAAGTACGTGGCGTGCCCTGCGGGTCGGTTACCACCGCATCGCCTGCGCTGGCGTAGCTCACGCTGTACAGGTCCGCGCCGAGCGCATAGCCGCTGCTGGTGGCCCGGCCCTGGCTGTCGTAGGCGATGGTGGCCAGGCGGTTGCCGGTTTCGTCGATGATGCCGGTGAGCAGCTGCGGGAAAGCGGTGTTTTCGTACAGGTAAATCTTGCTGACGGTGCCGCCGGCATTGCCTGGGTAGCTCACGGTGGTCAGGCGTGAAGTGTCCGCCGTCCCGTTGTAGGTGTAGCTGGCAACCTGCTCGCCATTGGCTGTGACGCTCACCAGCTGGCTGGCGGCGTTGTAAGCAACACCAAGGCTGCGGCCAAAACGGTTGCCAACCGCGATCAACAGGCCGGGCGCCGGGGCAATGGCGCTGGGGGTGCCGCTGCTGCTGTAGGTGTAGGTGGTCGTCCAGCCGTTGCGCCGGGTCATCGTGAGCAGCTTGCCTATGGTGTCGAATTGCCACTCGCTGTCATCCTCCCGCCGCTTGTACAGCAAACCCGCGCTGTTGGCCGTCAGGGTGTCCACGCTGTTGGCCGGGATCCACGCACTGCTGCCGGTGTCCCAGCCGAAGATGCGCACGGTATCGTCGCCGAAATAAAGATTGACGGTGTGGCCGGGCGTTCCCGCTTCACCCTCCAACCTGAGGTAGACACGGTGGTTGTGGGACCAGGCCTGGCCCAGGCCCGCACCGGCCGCTCCCGTGACAGCGCCCACCACACGGCCGCTTCGATAGCTGAGCTGCAGGCTTAAGGCGTCCGGCCCGCTGCCAGCGTAGCCTTGATCGTCGAGCGCCTTTTCCCCGGTTGCCGGATTGATGGGCCTGGCGGTTTCCATTCCATCTTTCCCGCAATTGCAGGAATCCGCTTCGGGGCGGGGCAACTCCTCTACAACCGTGAAGGAGAAGCTGTCATCGAAGTTGCTGTTGTTCGAAACCTGCACACCGTGGTAAGTCGCGTTGCAAGTCATCCCCGTAAGGGTCGCGCTCGTCAAGTTGCGCACGGCCGCCGGCACCAACTTGTTCCCGCAGGCGACGATGGCGTTCGCGCCGGCAGTGCAAGCACCCGCCGCCGCCGGGTAATACCCCGAAGCCCCGCAGGCATTGGGCGGGAACCTGTAGGTTTGGGCGGCTTGCGCCGAAGCCGACAGCACCCATGCCGACAAAACGGCAAACCCGAGATTTCTGCAGTCTGTGCGGATACCGGTTTTCAATGGCTCGCTCCCGTGACTTGTTGCACGCGGTTCAATGCGTCGTAAACGCGCGTAATGTTTCTTTGCAGATTGCCCGAAGGGTCTTTGACTTGCTCGCCTGTCTTGTTGCCGGCGTTGTCCAGGGTGTAGGTGATGGTGTTGCCTTTGGCGTCGGTCACACCGGTCAGGCGATGCGCGGCGTCGTAGCTGTAGCCCAGGGTGCCTCCGTCAGGCAGGGTCGCACCTGTCAGCTGGCCTGCGTCGTCGTAGGCGTAAGTGGTCGTTCTGGCCGTGCCATCCGGAGGCGTGACTGTCACGCTGCTGGTCCAGCCTCTGGGCGTGTAAGTGATGTCGGTCGCGATGCCTTTAGGGTCCACCATCTGCCTCACACGCCCTGCCCTGTCGTACAGCGTGAATTGAGTGACATGGCCCGCAGCGTTCGTTATGCTCTGCAGATCGCCCGCACGGTGGCCTGTGGCGCTCGGGTCCAATAGCGGCCCGGTGTTGGGAAACGCCTGCGTGGGCGGCGTGAAGTTGGCCGTGTACCGAGCCACGCCCTTGGTGACGCGCACCTCATCGATGTAACCGTTCAGGGAGCGATCAGCGTGCACGCCCTGCCCGCCGACCGCATACGGCTGCCCCGCGTCATACAGGGTAGTGGTACCCAAAGCCGTGGTAATGACCGTGCCGACGCCGTCCACATACAGGGTCAAAGTCCCGCCGGCCCGTACAAGTGCCACGTGCTTCCAGACGCCGTTGGGAATGGCAACACCCGTCGCAAAAGCCCAGGCATCCCAACCCGTACCGGTCGACGAACCATAGGTCACCAGGTTGCCGTTGGGGTCGATCTGCAGATTGACATCCGTGTAGAAATCACCGTCTGGGTCCCACAGGCGTGAGTAATTCGCATTGTTTGCGAGCTTGTAAACCCACATTTCAATGGTGAAGTCGGCAGCCTGCAGGGCCAGCGACGGGCCGGACGGCACGGACACATAGTCGCGCACACCGTCCAGGCGCAGGGACGCGCCGCCGAATTTGCTTTGGGCCGTGCTGACCACGGTGTTGCCTACCACCGTTACGGGCTTGGCGGAAGCGCTGCCGTCCGTGACGACGCTGGAGTTGTTCGCCCCGTCGTTGTGCAGCAGAAGGCTCACCGAGCCGAAGAAGGCGTCGGTGTTGGCCTCATCCGAGAAGCCTGAATTGCTGTAGTAGGCGTAGGTACTCACGCGATTCATCGGGTCTGTGCTGGTGAGCACTCGCCCCTGGCCGTCATAGGTGAAGCGCGAGACGCGCTGCGCCACGCCAGTGTCAATCACGGCCGCCAGGCCCAGATGGCCATCGGCATCCGTGGTGGCCTGCACGACCTGCTTGCATACCAGGGGCATGGCTTTGCCGTCGGGCAAAGCTGGCGCGCTGGTGCAGTTTGCCGCAATGTTGCTGTTGAAGGGATCGGGCTGGCCGTGGTAAACCGTGGTAGTGATCAGCAAGGGCTGGCCCATCTTGACGGGCAGGCGCCAATCGGGGTGCCAGCTCGTTTCAATCTTGCGGCTCTCGGCAGGCAGCGCTGAACCGGCGGGAATCACACTGGCGCAGGCCACGGTGTTGGCCAGACCCTCGACGCGCACGGTCTCGCGGTTGCTGCCGTCATAGGCATAACAGGTACGCAGGCCGCTGAAATCGTCGGCGGACGCCACGTTGCCGCTGGCGTCAAAAGTGGTGGCGCTGTTCGCTGCCGCGGCGCCGGAACCGGCCGGCTGCGAGAAACCCGCCGGCAACGGGTAGCCCAGCACGGTGCTGATGCTGGCGTTGGTGGTTTCCCCATTGGGCCGGGTGAGCTGCACGCCAGTCGGGGCCTGCCAGTCATGCGTGCGGGTGGTGAGCTGGGTGGCCGGGTCATAGGCCTGCGTCACCGCGACCTGGGGCGGGGTGGTGTAGCTCACCGAGAATTTATAGACTCCGCCGGCATGCTCGCTCGACACCACGCGGCCGCCCGCATCGTAGGCAAATGTCGAATAGCGGATACCCCGCTCGTCAACCACGCCTGTGAGGGCCCAGGGCAAGGACGCATTCTCGTAAACGAATTGCCGGACTTTGGTGTCGGGCCAGGTCAGCTGCGTCAGGTTGCCATTGGTATCAAAGCCGACGCTCATGGTGCGTCCCGTGGAATCGCTCACGTTGGAGATCAGTCCGTCAGTGGCCGCTACCCCACCGGCCGGCAGGGTATAGGCAAAGCTCAGGAATCGGCCATTGTTGTCGGTGATTTTTTGCAGGTAACCGGCCGCTGGCGCTGCGGCACCGGCCGCGGTGCTGTAGCTGAAGCTGAGCGTGTTGCCCGCCGTGTCGGCCCAGCCGGTGAGTTGGCCCGCGGTGTTGTAGGTCTCTATGGTGCGCGACTTGGCATCGACATAGCGGTAACCGCCGGTGATGGCCGCAAAACTGCCGTTCACATCGGCATCGGCGATATAGGCGCCCGCTGAGTACCGGAAGCTCACGGTCTGGCCGTCGCCGCGGTACAGGGTGGCACCAAAACCGCCGGTGCCCATGACCAGGTTGCGGTGCAGGCTGCTGCCCCACAAGCCGCCGAGCGCGGGCATTTGGCCAAAGGTCTTGGCGGTCTTGCCCGCGGCAATCGCCGCGGCCTGCCTGGCGCTGCCATACGTGAAGACCAGCGCTTGCCCGCCCACGCTCACGCCGGTGGCAACCGGCTCGACCTTGCCGCCTATCAGGGGATAGATGGGGTTGGCGTCACACCAGGGGCAACTGGAAACCTTGGTAGAGCGAAAAATATCCACGACCGTACCGCCCACGCCACCGGGGGTACAGGTTTTATGGGAGACATCTTCCCTGAAGTTGGTGTCGCAGTTGCAATTGTTGCCGGACTGTGTGGAGTGGTCCGGGCAGGTATTGGGTTGAACAGCCACGGCATATTTCACAAAAGCACCGGGCCCGGACGCCGGGGTATTGATGACACGCATTTCGAGGCAGTAGGTTGGCTCCACCCCGCCCACGCTGGGACACACAGACAAAGGATACGGGTCCAGCTTCGCTTCGCAGATCACGTTAGGGGGGCCGATCTGGCCCCAAGACGGAGAAGTCCATGCATAGTTGCCCGCCTGGCAATTGGCAAGGTGCTCAGGCGTAAACACGGACGAGTAGGAAGATTCGGGGCCATAGGTGGCCGAGATTGAGGCGTTCGCGGGTGAGTTGAAGCCCAGACAAACACCCAATCCAAGCACCAAGAAAAAACCGCCACAGCGTGCAATCCGGTTGCTGAAACCGGTGCTGCCGGCAGAGATGGCTTGCCGTGCCGCTGATTGCCCGTCCGGGCAGGGAGCCCGCCACAGCCGACTCACCCGCACCCCACCCGGCGCAAGCCCTTGAAACACTCCCATGGAATCCCTCGTTGATTTGTTCTTGTCGCTCTTATCGCGCGCGAGCACGCGGTGAGCCCGCAGTCTAGTGACGGGCATTGCACCTGTCACCCTCCATCTGCATGAGGTAAATCGTGAGTGTGCGTATGAGGCAACGAAATCTTGCGCCTGGAAAATTTCGCGCTTATCAATTTCACAGGCTTCTGGCAGAATCCCGCCGGCTTATGCGATGCCGAGGCGATTTCAATTCGATCTCAATCTGAATTGAGTACCTTCTCAGTAGTTGAGTGCGCGAAGTTACGAAGAAATAATTTGCGCATCAACGTGCGCATCAAGGCAACCCAGGTTGGCTAAAAAATATTTTTTTGTTCGCGTGTATCGGGTGCGCTCAAGCCTGCGCCGCAATCTCATAGTCCATCACATACGAATGCCTGCCGTCGGCAATCTGTATGCCCAGTGTGCCGCTCAGGCCCGTGAGTTCATCAGTCCCTGAATCGGGCACCACGCTGACGCTCAGTTGCGGCGCACCTCGGTTCATGGTGCCGCTGTGCTGCAACACGAAGCTGCCGCTTTTGCCGTGCAGCGTGCCCGTCACGCGCTCGATCGCGACGTAACCGGCCGAGCCTTTCACGGCCGTGCCGGCGCTCAGCATCTCGCCCTGGCTGGTGGCCTGCAGGTCGCCGCTAAAGGTCTTGTTGATGGAGAGGCGTCCCATCAGCGGTCCGGCGTCCGCATTCGCGAGCGTTTGCGGAGCTAGCTTGACTTCAAAGGTTCCGGTGGCTTGGGGCATGGCGTGGCTTTCAGAGGGGGGTGGCAATACCGGCCATGATGCCAGAGCGCCCTTGGCTTTACCGCTGCCCAAAAGGCCTGGCCGGCACCGTCTGCAGATAGGCGTACAGCGCCTGCGCGTCAACGTCGTTGAGCGCGCGCAGCGACTCGAAGGGCATGACGCTGATGGCCGAGCCGTCGGGGCGCTTGCCGCTGCGCAGCATGGCGACAAAGGTGCTGGCATCCTTGTAACGCGGCATGGCGCTGCCCTCGCCCGGTGTCAGGTTGGCGGCGGGTGCCCAGTCGGGCGGACCGCCGGGGATCTTGCCGCCGGCCAGGCCCGCGCCGTGGCAGCCTATGCACATATTGGCAACGTAAGCGCCGTGGGCCGCGGTCACGCCTTCGGCAATCGGTTTGGCGGGCGGCAGCGTGTGGTCGATTTTTTGCGCGGCATCCTTGATGACATCAAAGGCATAGAGCACACGCACCGGCAGGGGCAGGTCCAGCACGGCGGCGCCACCCACCTTGGGCGGCATGGCCTTGACGTAGGCGACCAGCGCGCCCAGGTCTTCGTCGGTCAGGCGGTTGTAGTCTTCGCTGGGCATGACAAACACCGGCCGGCCGTCGGGCTTGACGCCGTGGCGCACGGTGCGCACCCAGTCTTCGGGCGTGTAGCGCGCCACCACATTGCCTTCGCCGGGCGTGATGTTGGGGCCGGCCAGGCGCATGCCCTTGCCGTCGTTCATGAATTCGCGGCCCGCGCCGTTGGCGCCGTGGCAATCCGCGCAGCCGCGCGAGTTGTACAGGTAAGCGCCGCGTTCCAGCGCCTGGGCTGCGGCCGGGATGGCCACGGGCTGCACAGCCACCTTGACCTGGCGCTGGCTTTTGCTGTCGGCCATCTGGCTTCCGACCACGGCCGTGCCGGCCAGCAACAGCACCACGGCGCCGGTGATGCCGGCGCTCCATTTGATCCATCGTTTCATCGTGTCTTTTCCGGGTCTTGTTGTGGGGTGCAGGCTGGGTCGCTTCATTAGCTACTTGTGCTGTTTTGGGCAAAGGCGGGATTTTAGAAGTCGCCTAAGGAAATAACAGCGGAAATATTTGCCTGCGCTGGGCTTGCGCGCGCTGGCATGCCGCAGCCGGATACCCGTTCGGCCCGCGGCGGCACGGACCAAATAGGGCCGAATCGTGTCGAACCGGCGGTGCCGGCTAGCCCGAATTGCTATGCTTGCCGGGTGAGCGACCCGTCCCCTTCCCCCGCCGCCAAGATTCGCCGCATTGCCCACCTCGACATGGACGCGTTTTTTGCGTCCGTCGAGCTGCTGCGCTACCCGCAGCTCAAGGGCTTGCCGGTGGTCATAGGCGGCGGCTGGCGCAAGGTCGATGAGGAACTGCGTGCCGCGCAGGGCGAGCGCCCGCTGCGTTTTATCCCGGTCGAAAGTTTTCCACTGCTCAAGGACTATGTGGGCCGCGGCGTCATCACCACGGCCACCTATGCGGCGCGGCAGTTCGGCGTGGGTTCAGCCATGGGCATGATGAAGGCTGCCAAACTCTGCCCGCAGGCGATTGTGCTGCCGGTGGATTTTTCGGAAATCCGCAAGTATTCGCAGCTCTTCAAGAGCACCATTACCGACATCGCGCCGCTGATGCAGGACCGCGGCGTGGACGAGGTGTACATCGACTTCACCGACGTGCCCGGCGGCCAGCGCGAAGGCGGGCGCGTGCTGGCGCGGCTGATCCAGAAGGCGATTTTTGAAAAGACGGGTCTGACCTGCTCGGTGGGCGTGGCGCCCAACAAGCTGCTGGCCAAGATGGCCAGCGAGTTCAACAAGCCCAACGGGATTTCCGTCATTTACGAATCCGACCTGCAGGAAAAGATCTGGCCGCTGCATGTGCGCAAGATCAACGGCATAGGCCCCAAGGCCGGCGAAAAGCTCGCGAAGCTGCACGTCCACACGATTGGCGAGCTCGCCGCGCAGGACCCGGGCTGGCTGGTCGACAACTTCGGCAAGGCCACGGGCGCCTGGATGCACGAGGCCGCCTGGGGCCGCGACGACCGCCCGGTGGTGACCGAGAGCGAGCCGGTCAGCATGAGCCGCGAGACCACCTTCGACCGCGACCTGCACGCGGTGCGCAACAAGGCCGAGCTGGGCGCCATCTTCACCGACCTGTGCCTGCGCCTGGGCGAGGACCTGCAGCGCAAGGGCTACGTCGCCAAGACCATAGGCATCAAGCTGCGCTACGACGACTTCAAGATCGCCACGCGCGACCAGACCGCTGACAGCTACACAGCCGACGGCGCCGCAATCCGGCGCCTGGCCGGCCAGTGCCTCAAGCGTGTGCCGCTGGAGAAAAAGCTGCGCCTGCTGGGCGTGCGCGCATCTACCCTGGCGCGCGCCGGCGAGGTGCCGCTTGCTGACGAGAAAAGAGATCCGGAACGCGCCGAATCAAACACCACCGACCAGTTGTTTTAGGGCCTGTTAACGCTATTTATGCAAATGCGAATGGGGTGAAAACGGTGCCAATCAAGGCGCGCGACGACGCCCAGACCGGGTGTCTGGGCTAGGAGTGCAACGCCGAGTGGCGCCGTTTTCACCCCATTCCCTCCGGGTTGCGATCAAAAAGGTCTTGCGCGGCGTTGCAAAGCCTTGACGGGGTCTACCCCGCCTGCGTTTTGCGCCTTGCTCAAGGCCTTTTTGACTCGCAACGCATCTTGCATAAATAGCGTTAACAGGCCCTAACGGGTCTGTACGACGATTTCGTCCTGGTGGTTGGCGATGTGGAAGGCATGGGCCAGCGCGAAGTCGGCCTTGCCGAGCGCGCCATAGGCAAAGTGCGGCTTGAGCGGGCCTTGATGGCGCGTGAAGCGCTCAATCGCGGCACGCAAGCGGGCCGATGCGGGCCGCCAGTCACCTTCACGCCGCAAGGCCGCCGCGCCGGGAATGGGTTCGCTGAGGCTATGGCTCATCTGCCCGCGCCATTTGAAAAAAGCAAACGCGGCCGCGCCGGCGGTGTTCTGGAAAAAAGCGCTTTTGGGCTGCGGAAAGCCGTCCAGGCTCATCTCCACGCTTTGCGCCATATGCTCCAGCACCGAGACCATGGGCCACTGGCCCGTGGTTTTGACGCCGGCCGCCTTGTCCAGGCTGTCCAGCCAGCGCAGGGCGTCATCGAGTGAGCCTACTTTGGGCAGGTCGGCCATGGCGAAATCTCCGGTCAAGGTTGCCGTTGCGGCGGCTAGGAAGTGGCGGCGGTTCATTGGTGGAATGCTAGCAGTCGAGGGGGCGACTGCGTGTTCCCCAGGTGACTGGTTGCCGGGTCTTGCTCCGTCGGGTGCGCTCTTTCCCTCTCTTTAATCTCCTCTGTGCTCTTGCTTAGAGCGGCTGGCCGGGGTTGCCCGGCGGCAACTCACTTTTCTTTTGCTTCGCCAAAAGCAAAGTAAGCAAAAGAAAAGGCGACCCTGGTTCCTGCGTCCCTCCGCTTCGCTGCGGGCAGCCTGCGGTGCTCGGTCCAGACGGGGTCAAAAACAACTCGCCTGCGGCTCAAACAAGTTTTTGCCCTGATCCGTCTGGCCCTGTGCTCCTCGGCGCATCCACAAGGGGTGGGGACAAAAATACCAATACCGAAAACCACAAGGACACGCCATGGCGTGTCCTTGTTTGTATTTGTCTTCTTTGTCTTTCGGTATTTGGTTCCCGCTCCCGATTGCCCCGTCCTGGCTGGGCCGAGGAGCGCAGAGACAAGCGGATCAGGGCTGGCGTTGTCTGAGCGGAGTGAAACGCAGCGAGTTTAGCCAGACCCCGCTTGGCTCGAGCACCGCAGGTTGCCCCGTAGCGAAGCGTAGGGGACCCAGACTGCGGGTCGCCTTTTCTTTGGTGACTTTCTTTTGGCGAAGCAAAAGAAAGTTACTTGCCGCCGGGCAACCCCGGCCAGCAGAAGCCAGCAGATATCACCCCGTTGGAAAAACAAAGAAAAAAAGCTGAATCCACCCCACCTCCCCGCCCGTATTCAACAAAACCCAACAAACCCAAGCCCCCACCATGCAAAAAACCTTTTACCCCCTCCTCACCGGTCTGCTCATGGCCGCGGCCGCCCACGCCGACACGGGCAAACTCCTCCTGACCGGCGGTGTCAGCAGCATTGAAGGTGCGGCCGGCGGCGGGTTGACGCCCTGGGCTGTCATCGGCAGCAATGCCACGGCGGGGGAGACGGGCGGCTCGGCCTACCTGACCCATGTTGGTACGCGCGACTACGGCCTGAATATCTATGGTGCGGCGCTGGGCATTGATGACCGTTATGAGCTGTCCATCGCGCGGCAGGACTTCAACACGCGGGACACCGGTGTGGCGCTGGGCCTGCCCGGTTTGCACCTGAAACAAACCATCGTGGGCGCCAAGTGGCGTGTGCTGGGCGATGCCGTGCTCGACAGCGACACGCTGATGCCGCAGGTGGCAGTCGGCGTGCAATACAAGAAGCTGGGCTCGACCGGGCTGGACGGCACCTTGGCCGCGCTGGGCGCCAAACGTTCGGGGGTGGATGTGTATGTGAGCGCCACCAAACTTTTCCTGGGCCAGAGCTTGTTGGTCAACGGCACGCTGCGCGCGACCAAGGCCAACCAGAACGGGCTGCTGGGCTATGGCGCGACGCTGGGCGGCAATGAAAACCGCTACACCCTGCAGCCGGAGTTTTCCGTCGCTTACCTGCTCAGCAAAAACGTCGCCATCGGCGCCGAATACCGCTTCATGCGCAACAAGCTCGAGGGCGCGGGCCGCGCCGCGGGCCTGGGCAATGGCTTGCGCTCGGAAGACTGGAAGGACATCTTTATTGCCTGGGCGCCCAGCAAAAACCTCTCGCTGACGCTGGCCTATGTGGACCTGGGCGTGATCGTGCCCGCCACCACCGGCAATCGCAAGCAGACCGGTTATTACCTCTCGGCCCAGGTCGCTTTCTAAATCCCTGCCCACCATTGAAGGACACGCCATGAACAAAACCCTGATCTGCCTGGCGCTTGCGGCCGGCAGCCTGCTGTCATCCGGCGCCTCGCTGGCGCAAACCGCCGCCCCTGGCGACCAGCTCTACAAAGCCTTTGGTGAAAAGCCCGGCCTGGTCGCGCTGATGGACGACTTCATGGTGCGGCTGCTGGCCGACCCGCGCACCGGGCCGCACTTCCAGCCGGCCAACCAGCAGCGCGTGAAGGAGCAGCTGGTGGAGCAGCTTTGCGCCCTGAGCGGCGGCCCCTGCGTCTACAAGGGCGCGGACATGAAAAGCGCGCATGCCAACCTGGACATCAAAAAATCCGACTTCCACGCGCTGGTGGAGGTGCTGCAGCAAAGCATGGACGCCAAAGGCATTCCGTTTCGCAAACAAAATGAAATGCTGGCGCTGCTGGCGCCCATGAACCGCGCCATCATCACGCCGGCGGAAAGCGCGGCCAAACCATGAACGCGCGTCTACACGCCATCAGCTTTGCTGCATTGCTGGCGCTCAGTGCGGCGGCGCAGGCCGGCACCCTGGTGGTGTCGGTGCTCGACAAGGAGGGCAAGCCGGTGCAGGACGCGGTGGTGGTGGTGACGCCGGCCAACAAAAACGCCAAACCCAAAAACCCGCTGCCGCCGCAAGCCACCATCAGCCAGGAAAAAATGCAGTTCATCCCGGCGGTGACGGTGCTGCCCGTGGGCGCGAAGCTGCAGTTCGTCAACAACGACCCCTGGGACCACCATGTGCGCAGCTCACCCGCGGGCATGGGCCAGTTCAACGCGGCGAATGCCGGCTTCGAGCTGCGCCTGGAAGGCAAAACCGAGGGCAAGCCCGCCAAGTCCGGCGAAGTCACACTGGACAAGGCCGGCGCGCTGGGCGCGACCCTGCTGGGCTGTTTTATCCACGGCTCCATGCGCGGCTACATCTATGCCAGCGAATCGCCCTGGGCCGGCAAGACCAGCGCGGAAGGCATTGCCACCTTCGAGGACCTGCCCGAGGGCACGGCCCAGGTGAAGGTCTGGCAGGCCGACCAGCTGATAGACATCGCGCCGCAGCAGGTGACGGTGGGCACGGTGCAGGCCAAAAACGTCATGCAGCTCACGGTGGTGCCGCGGCGGCGCAGGCCCTGAGTCCCCCTTAACGCTGGCTGTCGTCCTTCTGGGAGTCCGGCTCCAGCGGCGCCAGGTCGGATGAATAAACCCGGTCGCCAATTTGCATGGCCCGGCCCTTCTCCCAGGCAGCCTCAAAGGCCGCGAGCTCTTCCGCGGTGGCGCGCTCATGGCGCCGCACCGGCGGCCGCGAATCGCCCGCGTCCTGGCCCGCGCGGAGCACGGCGGGACGGCTGGCCGAGAAGCCCTGGATCTGCTCATTGACCTGCCAATACACGCCGCTGACCAGCAGGTTGTAGCGCGCGACGGCATTTTTGGCGATAGCCGCACCGACCTCGGCCAGCCGGGCGGGCGCGCCCTCCCGGCTGTCCAGAAAGTCGGTGGAAAGGTCCACCAGCACCAGGTACTGGTGGCCCCGCTTGTCGTTGCGCACCACGCGGAATTTGTAGCTGGCCGACAGGATCCCGTGGGCCTGCATGGTCACCCGTATCGCTTCATACAGCAGCTCGCGCCTGAACTCCATGCGCTCGTCAAGGTTCATCTTGACCGGGCCTGTCTCAGGCCCCGTGGCCCCGGGCTTGGGGCTTTTGCTGGCGCTAAAGAGGTTCTTGAGCACGGACATGCTGCACTCGCTTCAGGTGTTTTTGGCGGCAAAGAACACGTAGTCGGCGGTATAGCCTTCCTTGACGCGTTTGCCGGCGTCGGCCTGCGTGGCGCAGCCCCTGGCCGGTGCATTGCCGCCCTCGGTGTTCAGGCGCTGCACGCTGGTGACGGCAGCCATCTTGCCGGGCATGCCGGCGGATTTGGCCGTCAGCAAAAGCAGCGGGATGTCGGCGGGGCGTTCGCCGTCGGCCCTGGCCTTCACCGTGCCCACGGTCTTGCTGCCGTCCAGCGCGGTCCAGTGCGGGCCGGCGCCATGCGTGCCGACTTTTTCATCCTTCTGGTTGAACAGGTCCGCCTCGGGCGCGACAAACACCCAGGCCCAGCCGCCCTTGTCGCTGGCGCGGCATTCATAGATTTGCGAGCCCACCGCATGCCAGGTGAAGGCCGCGTGCTCGTTGTCGGCCGGCTTGAGCGCGGCGGGCGCCGGCTTGCCGGCGTAGGCCTGTGCGGCCGGGCCGCCGGCGCAGGCGCTCAAGAGGCCCGCGCACAGGGCGGCGGCCACAAGGCCCGCGTTGAGCCTGGGTTGGGCGACAGCAGTTGCAATCGATGTCATGGCGATCTCCTGGAAGGAGTCCTGCCCATATTGACAGGTCTCCGGGTTAAAGAAAAGAAAAATGACGGGTAAAAATGCCCCAACAACCCCACGGGCGGAAGGGGTGTGGGCCGGCGCGGCGCCCGGCCTACCGGGGACAAACGCCGGCCGGCGCAAATCGGATGCGTTTTTCCGCAAAAAATGCCCATTCCCGCCGGCTTTTGCCGCCCAGGCGGAACTCCCTATACTCAGCCGCATGAAATTGGCCGACACGGACACCCGCAGCCTGCAAGCCCTGATCGCCGGCGCGGCGCAAGGCGACCACGCCTGCTTTGCCGATATTTATGAACGCACCCACACGCATCTGTTTGGCGTCGCCGTTCGTATATTGGGACAAGGACAGGCGGCCGAGGATGTGCTGCAAGAGGCGTATGTGAGTATCTGGAAAAGCGCGGCCGGCTACCGAAGGGAGGTGGACGGCCAAGCCATTCAACCCATGACGTGGCTGATCGCCATCGTTCGCAACAAGGCGCTGGACGCCTTCCGGGCACGCGCGCGCCGCAAGGAAAGCGAGCTGCCCGAATCGGATGAGCTGGACGAGGACGCCATCGAAAGCAGCGCCGCGCCCGCCCCCAGCGCCATGCAGCTGCTGGAGCAGGCCACCGAGGCCCTGCATATAGAAGGCTGCATGAACGCGCTCGAGGGCAGCCACCGGCAAAGCCTGGCGCTGGCCTATTACCAGGGCCTGTCGCACACCGAGGTCGCCGCGCAAATGGGCGCGCCGCTGGGCTCGGTGAAGGCCTGGATACGGCGCGGCCTGGAAAAACTCAAGGGCTGCCTGGCCGCGCAAGGGGTGGTGGCGTCATGAGATATACCAACCCCGAACTGCTGGAGCATCTTGCATCGGCCTATGTGCTGGGCACGCTGGCCGGCGGCGCGCGACGCCGCTTTGAACGCCTGCAGCGCGACCGCATCGACGTGCGTGTGCGCGTCACGCAGTGGGAGGCGCGCCTGGGCCAGCTGGCCCTGTCGGTGCCGGCGCACAAGCCTTCACCCCGGGTGTGGGCCGCGATCGCGGCGCGCACGCAGCCCGCGGGTACGCGGCAGGCGCCGAGGGGCAAAAGCTCCTGGCTGGGTTGGCTCAAGCCTGCGGGTTTTGGTGTTGGCGGCCTGGCGGCCGGTGTGGTCGCGGCCAGCGTATTTTTTATGGCCATGCCCACCCTGTTCATGTCCAGCGACCAGCTCGCCATGCGCTCGGGCGAGAAGCTGCCGCAGAGCTATGTGGGCCTGCTGACCGACGCCCAGGGCAACGGCAAGCTGCTGGTCAGCTCGCTGCGCCACGGCAAGACCATGACGGTCAAGGTCATAGGCTCCATCACACCGCCCGCTGCCGGCAAGCTGGTGCTCTGGGCCGTGCCGGCCAACGGCCCGGCCTTCTCGCTGGGTACGGTCCCGACCAGCGGTTCGGCGGTGTCCATACTGCCCGACACCTCGGAGAAACTGCTGTCCAAGGTCGGCAAGCTGGTGGTGACGCTGGAGGCGGACGCCAACCCGGCCAAGCCCGGCGAGACCGTGGTCTTCAGCGGCAATTGCGCCAAGCTGTGGTGAGCCCCCACGGCCAACACCCCCACCCATGGCGCGCGCGGTGACGATTTTTGTAGCGGTCCTGCTGCTGGCTTACCTGGCCCTTTGCGCGGCGCTGTTTGTGTACCAACGCTCGCTGATTTATTTTCCCCAGCCCAAATCCTGGGGCGGCCCGGCCACGACACAGCAGTTCCAGGTCAAGGATGCTGAACTGGTGCTCACCACGCGGCAAACCACCGGGCCCAAGGCCATCGTCTACTTCGGCGGCAATGCCGAAGATGTTTCGGCCAATCTGCCGTCTTTCGCGCAGGCCTTTCCGGGCCATTCCATTTACCTGCTCCATTACCGCGGCTACGTCGGCAGCAGCGGAAGCCCCAGCGAGGCGGCATTGCAAAGCGATGCCCTGGCCTTGTTCGACCACGTCGGCAAAGCCCATGCGGAGGTCACCGTGGTCGGAAGAAGCCTGGGTTCGGGTGTGGCTGTCTGGGTGGCCAGCCAGCGGCCAGTGTCGCGCCTGATCCTGGTGACGCCTTACAACAGCATCCAGGAACTGGCCGCGCAACGTTTTCCCTGGTTTCCCATCTCCTGGCTGCTGGTCGACAAGTTTGAGTCCTGGAAGTACGCGCCCCAGGTCACGGCGCCCACGCTGCTGATTGCGGCCGGGCAGGACGAGCTCATCCCGGCGGCCAGCACCGAAAAGCTGTATGCGCAGTTCAAGAAGGGGACGGCCGCGCTCAAGGTGCTGCCCGGAACCTCGCACAACACGATTTCGCAGCACCCGCAGTACCTGCCCTTGTTTCAATCGATGCTGTGAGCGCCGCGTCCAGCCGGCCAAGGATGCTGCACTTTTTATTTGGTCCGCGCATACTGCCATGTGGCCTTCATTGGCAACAGGCGCTTTGAGCCGGCGTTCAAGGGAGGGGGCCACCTCCGTCTATCAAATGGAAGAGAAAAGGGAAAGAAAAAATGAATGTCTTGAAGATCGCAGCGTTTTCTGACGGAAGCACAGGCGGCAACCCGGCCGGCGTGATGATCACCGGCTCCTTTCCCGCCGACGCGGAAATGCAGCGCATCGCCGCGGAAGTGGGTTTTTCGGAGACGGTTTTTGCCGTCCCGGCGGGCGCCATCTGGCGGGCGCGCTATTTCTCGCCGGAATCCGAAGTACCCTTCTGCGGCCACGCAACGATTGCCCTGGGCGCGGCGCTGGCTCTTCAACACGGCGATGGCGTGTTTGCCCTGAGCCTGAACAAGGCCGACATCACGGTTGAAGGCCGGCGCAACGGAGACACCATTGCCGCCGCGCTGCAATCGCCGCCCACGCGCAGCCAGGCTGCGCCGGAAACGCTGGTGCAGGCCACCCTGGAGCTGTTCGGCTACGGGCCGCCCGACCTGGACCCGCGCATTGCGCCGGCATTGGCCCATGGTGGCGCGGATCACCTGGTGTTGGCCCTGAACAGCCGCGAAAAGCTGGCGGCCATGCAATACGACCTGGATGCGGGACGCGAACTGATGAACAAGGCGGGTTTGGTGACCATCCTCCTGGCTTACGCGGAAACGCCCCGGCTTTTTCACACGCGCAACCCCTTTGCGTCGGGCGGTGTGTACGAAGACCCGGCGACAGGCGCGGCCACCGCCGCTTTTGCGGGTTACCTGCGTGACCTGGATTGGCCGCACGGAGGCGCGATCAACATCGTGCAGGGTGAGGACATGGGTATGCGTTCGCGCTTGCATGCCCAGATTCCGCCTGCCCCGGGAGCCTCGATCAAGGTTTCCGGGACGGCGCGCATCATGCACGAGCTGGCTTAAGCCCATTACAAATAAATACGAATTCCCCCGCATCCGATTTCCTTTTCACGTCGTTTGTATAAGGTGCTGATTTGCAGCGCATCCCATTGACCCACATTTCAAGGAGCCCGACATGAACGCTTTTTCCATCCGCAACTTCATTGCCCTGCCCGTTGTCGCCCTGGCCCTGGCCGGTGCTGCCGTCGCAGCCGATATCCAGACCACGCCGGTGCAGAACGCGCAGATCGACGACTTCGCGGCCGGCAAAAAAGCCATAGACGCCAAGAACTGGTCCGAAGCCGTGAGCAGCTTCAACAAGGTTGTGGCCAAGAACCCGAAGAATGCCGACGCCTACAACTACCTCGGTTATTCCAACCGCTGGCTGGGCAAGTACGACGAGGCTTTTGCCGCCTACGGCAAGGCCCTGGCGCTGGACCCCAACCACAAGGGCGCGCTCGAATACTCGGGCATCGCCTACCTCAAGACCAACCAGAAGGCCCAGGCCGACGCCCAACTGGCCAAGCTGCAAGCCATTTGCGCCAACTGCGAAGAAACCCGCGACCTGGCCAAGGCCGTGGCTGACTACAAGCCGGCCGCCAAATAAAGAAGCACCCAAAACCCTCCCGGCGCCGCCGTGCCGCCGGGAGGGTTTTGCCAGCGGTTTGACATGCGCGGCCTGAGCCGATTCGAAAGAGAAAAACCATGACCGACACCAACCGCCTCAAATACCTGCGCATCGCGCTGCTGCTGATGGGGCTGACCTTTATCTTCGCGCTGTGGCCGCTCACCATGGTCTGGCCTTCGGGCTGGTCCTGGCATGCCGAGGGGCGCTCCTACTACCTGGAGATGATCCTCGGCCTCTACGCGACGCTGGGCGTCTTCCTGCTGCTGGCGTCGCGCAATCCCCTGGCCCACCTCAGCCTGATCTGGTTCACCGTCTGGTCCAGCATCGTGCACGGCGGGATCATGGCGGTGCAGTCCTTCAGCGGCCAGCACACCATGGGCCACCTCTGGGGCGATGTGCTGGCGCTGTTTGTGGTGGCGGCCGTGCTGGCCGTATTGACACCTCGCCAAGCCTGAGACGAAAGAAATTCCATGACACACGCTTTTTCATCGCGGATGCTGGCATCCACCCTCTGGTTGCTGGCCGGCCTGGCCTTTTCCGCGGGGGCCGGCGCCGCAAGCCTTTCCGTCCTGGTGCTCGACAAGGAGGGCAAACCGGCGCCCGATGCGGTTGTGGTGGTCGTGCCCTCGGCCAAAACCGGTGCACCGCCCAAGCCCCTGCCCGACCAGGTGACGATTTACCAGGAGAAAATGCGTTTTGTGCCGGCCGTCAGCGTGGTGGGCGTGGGCGCCAAGGCCCAGTTCGTCAACAACGACCCCTGGGAACACCATGTGCGCGCCTCGGCCGCCGGCGCGGCGCAATTTAATACGGCAGCGGGCGAAGGCTTTGAGCTGCGCCTGGACGGCAAGCCCGAAGGCAAGCCGGCCAAAACCGCCGATGCCACTTTCACCAAGGCCGGCGCCGTGCTGCTGGGCTGCCACATCCACGGCTCCATGCGCGGCCATGTGTATGTGAGCGATTCGCCCTGGGCCGTGCTGACGAATGCCGAGGGCGTGGCACAGATCGAGCAATTGCCCGAAGGCGCAGCGCAGATCAAGGTCTGGCACGCCGACCAGCTGATAGACATCGCGCCGCAAGCCCATACCGTGACGGCCTCGCCGGGCAAGCTCACGCTGCAGCTCAGCGTGGTGCCGCGCCGCCGCCGGATCTGAGGGAAGCGGGCGCACACCCGCCCCCTGCCGGCCAACAGGCCGCAGCCATGGCGACACATGCCTGACATGTCCGGCGGATACAACCGCTGGCACCAGTCACTCGCAAGGATTCGTCTCATGCTGCATGCCAATCGCCGCGGTTTTGTCATGGGCCTCATGGCCACCGCCTCGATCACTGCCGTCAAGGCCCAAACCCAAACCCCAGCCGCCGCCCGCAGCCTGCCGCCCCTGCCCGCGGGCGAAGCGCAGGCCATCGCCACCGACCGTGGCTACTGGGCGGCCGTGCGTTCGCTCTACACCGTGACACCCAAAACAGTGAACCTGGAAAACGGCTACTGGGGCATCATGGCCGACCCGGTGCGCAGCGAGTACCAGGCCAAGACCGACATGGTGAACCGCGAGAACTCCTACTACGCGCGTTCGCAGTTCGACGGCGACGCGGGCGAGGCCCGCAAGCTGCTGGCCGCCGCCGTGGGCGCCGCCCCCGGCGAAATCGCCTTCACACGCGGCGCCACCGAAGCCCTGCAGCTGCTGATAGGCGGCTACAACAAGCTCAGCCCCGGCGACAGCGTGCTGTTTAGCGACCTGGACTACGACTCCATGCAGTACGCAATGAACTGGCTCAAGGACAGGCGCGGCGTGAATGTGGTGAAGTTCAACATCCCCGAACCCGCCACGCGCGAAGCCGTGCTGCAGGCCTATCGGGACGCCCTGGCGAACAACCCCAAAACCAAGCTGTTGCTGCTCACGCATGTGAGCCACCGCACCGGGCTGGTGATGCCGGTGGCCGAGATCGCCGCCATGGCCAGGGCGCGCGGCGTGGACGTGGTGCTGGACGCCGCGCATTCCTGGGGGCAGATCGACTTCAAGGTGGCGGACCTCGGCGTGGACTTTGTCGGCTTCAACCTGCACAAATGGATAGGCGCGCCCGTCGGCCTGGGTTTTATGTACATCGCCAAAGGGCGCCTGGCCGACATAGACCGCGCGATGGCCGACGAGGACTGGCCGGCCGACGACATCCGCTCGCGCGTGCACAGCGGCACCTCCAATTTCGCGGCCCTGCTGACCCTGCCCAGGGCGCTGGCCCTGCATGCGGAAATCGGCCCCAAGGCCAAGGAGCTGCGCCTGCGCTACCTGCGCGACTACTGGGTCAGCCGCGCCCGTGAATTCAAGGGCGTGGACATCCTGACGCCGGACCAGCCCGGCATGGCCGCGGGCATCACCTCCTTCCGCCTGGCCGGCAGGAGCACTCCGGACGACTACAAGGCGCTGGTGGCGCAGCTGCGCGACAGCTACGGCGTGCTGACGGTGCGCCGCACCGGCGTGGCCAGGGGGCCTTGCATACGCGTGTCGCCGGCGCTCTACACCACCGAGGCCGACCTGGACCGCCTGGTCTCGGCCTTGAAGGCCTTGGGCACGGCCTGAGCCGGCTTGCCGGGATTTGCCCCCCTTGAATTGCGAGATGCCGGTGTGCGCTCAATTCATGGAGTGGGCAATAGGAGCGCCCGGCGCGCTCGCTTTACCTGGGTTCGCGTGACACATTCCTTCGCGTGGTCATTGATCAGCCCCACGGCTTGCATGAAGGCGTATACGGTAGTCGGCCCCACGAACTTCCAGCCCAGTTTTTTCAACTCCTTGGACAACGCCTGTGACGCCGCCGAAGTCGAAATGGTTTGCGGCTCCGCAAGCTGCGTGGCCTTCGGCTCGCGGCTCCAGAAAAAGGATGCCAGCGAGCCTTCGCGATCCACCAACGCCTCGGCCATGCGGGCGTTATGAATCACTGCCTCGATCTTCCCGCGATGACGCACGATTCCGCTGTCGGCGAGCAATCGCTTGACATCACGTTCATCAAAGCGGGCAACACGCCGGTAGTCAAAGTTCAGGAAGGCCGCTCGGAAATTCTCGCGCTTGGCGAGAATGGTGCGCCAGCTCAGGCCTGACTGGAAGCCCTCCAGGCACAGCTTCTCGAACAGGCGCAGGTCATCGGTGACCGGAAAGCCCCATTCAGTATCGTGGTAATGGAGGAACTCCGGGGCGGCGGCACACCAACGGCAACGTGGCTGTCCATCGGGCCCTGGAAAGATCGCATCCATGTCAAGCGTGACCCAGCAGGAACTGCAGACGTTCGTCGGTCCTGTTGAGGGCTATTTCCGCAATTTCGGCCTCGACCACGTTTTCCGCCACAAAGGGATCGAGCGCCACACGCGCTTGCAGCGCTTCGCGTGTGGTGTTGTGCGCCAGAACCATACCGCCCTGATTACCTGCGAGGCTACCCGTCGCAAGAAAGACCTCATCGTCGAACCCTTGGCCTATCCAGCGCTTGTGCTCCGCCATGTGCTGCGCCGCCTGGCCCTTGTTGCTTGAAAACCTGAGAAAAATACAGAACATGAACAACCCTCTTGAAGTGATGACTAGCGCGAACCGCTTGAGACGGCCTTTTTTGCGGTGGCACAAGACCGGACCCAGGCTGTCATGAGGTCCACCTCATGCCGCACGAAGTCTTCGTCGTGCAGAGACTGCGCCAGCACAGCCACACCCTGGCTGCGCGCCAGGAGATGCAGGGCAAGGGCATCCGCGTCTTTGCCGCGGCCCATTTCCTGGAACTGGCCTCGCAGCCACACCCGGAAGATATCCAGGATGGCATCGGCGTCACCCTGCCCCGGATGCCCGAGCTTTGCCAGTTCCATGCACAGGGTGCCGACCGGACAGCCGTGGCGCATGATCTTGGACTGATTGCGTATCAGCAGGGTAACGAAGAGCTGGATGCGACCCTGCGCGCTTTGGCCATCGGCCTCCCATTGCGCCAGCATCGCGCGCGTGCGCTTGAGCCGCTCGGCAATAACTGCCGCCAGGATTTCATCCTTGGTCTTGAAGTGATGGTAGAAGTTGCCCCGCGAAATCTTCACGGCATCCGCAATGTTCGAGAAGGATGTGTGTTCGAACCCTTGCTCATAGAACAAGGTGTCTGCAGCTTGGACGATGCTGTCGCGGGTCGGTGTGGCCATGAATAAGGCAATGAATCTGAATTTCGCGGAATTCTAGGACGGTCATCCTAATTCGTCAATTGCAGATCGGCAGAATCCCGGCGTATTCATCGCGGGCCGGATAGTCGTTCTTGATGCCGAAGTCCGGCGTTTGGACTAACTCGCCGGAGTTCGGCCGTTGACAGAAGCTTTCACGAAACTTACATTGAAGCCTCGCACGGAGGCTTTATGTTTGATCCCTCTGATCCTTCCAACCCTTCTTCAACACCAGTCCGGTCGCTGTACTGGCACCACATCACGCTGGCCCAGCTGCAGCGTGTCAAAGACTGGCGCGAGGCGCAGCGGGGGGCGCACCCCCTTGAATGCCAGATCTGGGAAGCGGTGCTGACCGCCTGGCTCATGGGCTGGACGGGCTGGCTGCCGGCCTACGCTTTTGAGGCGGCCTGGGCTTACCCGCTGTGCGTGCTGGGCATACTGGCGCCGCGCCTGTATGTGTATGCCAGGGCGCGCGCGCACCTTGCGCGGCGTCTCAGGTGTGACTGGCTGGAATTGGTCGTCTGAACTAGAGTGGTGGGATGAATGCTCCTACCCCACCCTCCCTGACCTGCTTCACCCTCAACACCAGCCATCACATCGCCCACCTGGTGCTCAACCGCCCCGAGGCGATGAACACCATGCACCCGATGTTCTGGCGCGAGCTGGACGCGGCGCTCACGCATATCCACCAAAGCGGCGAGGCGCGTGTATTGGTGATCTCGAGCACCGGCAAACATTTCAGCGCGGGCATGGCGCTGGAGACCTTTGGCAGCGAGATCGCCTTGGACGACAGCAGCCCCGAAGGCCGTGCCGCCATCTTCGACCTGCTTGCCGGCATGCAAGCCACCTTCAGCAAGCTCGAGAGCCTGCGCATCCCGGTGATCGCGGCCATCCAGGGCGGCTGCATAGGCGGCGCGGTCGACATGGTGACGGCCTGCTGCCTGCGCTACGCCACGGCCGACGCGTTTTTCTGCATCCAGGAAATCAACATCGGCATGGTGGCCGACGTGGGCACCTTGCAGCGCCTGCCCAAGCTGCTGCCGCTGGCCGTCGTCAAGGAGCTGGCCTACACCGGGCGCCGACTGCCCGCCGCCAGGGCGCAGGGCTATGGCCTGGTCAACGAGGTGTTTGAGTCCAGCGAAGCCATGCTGGCCGCCGCCATGCAGTGCGCGAACGAAATCGCCGCCAAGCCGCCGGTGGCTGTCTGGGGCACCAAGCAGGCCGTGCACTATGCGCGCGACCACTCGGTGGACGACGCGCTCAAACAGATGGGCTGGCTGCAGGGCGCGATCTGGAGCAACGCGCATGTGCGCGAATCCGTGACGGCCATGAAGGAAAAGCGCGCGGGGCAGTTCCCGGGGCTGACGCCGCTGAAAAACTTCAGCGAGTTCGGGCAGTAAACGCAAGCCGCCTATTGGCGCGCGGTGCGCACGCTGGACGGCAGCGCCTGCGGGTGGCTGGTGCGGAAGGGATTGATGTCCAGCCCGCCGCGGCGCGTGTAGCGCGCATAGACCGAGAGCTTGAGCGGTTTGCAGCGCGTCCAGATGTCCATGAAGATGCGCTCCACGCACTGCTCATGGAATTCGTTGTGGTTGCGAAAGCTCACCAGGTACTGCAGCAGGCCTTCCTGGTTGATCTGCGGTCCCGCGTAGCGTATCTGCACGCTGCCCCAGTCGGGCTGGCCGGTGACCAGGCAGTTGCTTTTGAGCAGGTTGCTGGTCAGGGTTTCCTCGACGGGCGGCTCGTCGAACTCGGCGAACAGCAGTTCGGGCGCGGGCTGGTAATGGATGCACTCCACGTCGAGGCGATCCAGGTTCAGGCCGTCGAGTTCATGCACGGGTTCGCGGTCGAACAGCTCGGGGCCCAGGGTGGTGATGCCTACGCCGGTGCCGACCACGGCATTGAGGTCGGCGCGTATGCGTTCGCGCACCTCGCGCGCGTCGGCAAAACGCGTGTTGTTAAAGCTGTTGAGGTAGAGCTTGAAGGACTTGCTCTCGACGATGTTGGGCGACTCGCAGGGCACGGTGATGTGGGCCAGCGCCACTTGCGGCTTGCCGCGCAGGTTGAGCCAGCTCAGCTCAAACGCCGTCCACAGGTCGGCGCCGAAAAACGGCGGCGTGCCGGTGACGCCGATTTCGGCGCGCTTGCCTTCGCGCGGGATAGGGAAGAGCAGCGAAGCGTCGTACTGGTCGATATAGGCCGAGGTCTTGCCCAGCTGGGATTGTTCAGGGGTGTTCATGTGGACTCGATTGTCTTCTAACCCGCAGTTGTGGCCCTGAAGTGGGGAATCAAGAGGGCCAATAAACGCTCCACCACCCCGGGCGGCAAATCATGGCCCATGCCTTCAATGCTTTCAAAGCGCGCGCCGGGAATGCGCCTGGCCGTGTCCTGGCCGCAGGCCATGGGCACCAGCGGGTCGGCGCAGCCGTGCACCACCAGCGTGGGCGCCCTCACCTGGGCCAGCGCCGCCGCGCGGCTGCTGTCGGCGGCAATCGCCACCATCTGGCGCACAACGCCCTGCGGGTGGAAGCTGCGCCGCGCCGCGGCGGCGACTTTTTCGCGCAGCTCGGCGTCGGGCGTGGGAAAGCCGGGGCTGCTTATGGCCTTGAGCAGCCGCGCGGTGTGGTCCACCGCAGCCTGCACGCCCTTGCCCGGGCGGCTGAGCAACACACGCGTGACGGCCGGGCTGGCTTCGGGCAGGCCGCGCGCGCCGCTGGAGCTCATGATGCTGGTCAGGCTGAGCAGGCGCGAGGGCGCCAGCACCGCCACGCGCTGCGCGACCATGCCGCCCATGCTGACGCCCACCACATGGGCCTTGGCGATGTGCAGCGCATCGAGCACACCCACGGTGTCGGCGGCCATGTCCTGCACGCCATAGGGCGGGCGTATGCGCCAGCCCAGGCGGAACTTGAGCCCTTCCCAGAGCAGGCTGGGCGAGCCCAGGTGATCGAAGTGCTGCGACAGGCCTATGTCGCGGTTGTCAAAGCGCAGCACCCGAAAACCCGCATCGGCAATCGCCTGCACCATGGCCGGCGGCCAGGCGATCAGCTGCATGCCCAGGCCCATGATGAGCAGCACCACGGGCCGGCCGGTGGAGTCGCCGGGGTGGGTGTCTTCGATTTCGATATCGATGTTGTTCGCTTTGATCTTCATGAGGCATTATGGTCTTCGCCCCTCAAAACGCATCAATCTCGCGTCGCCTACGTGTCTCGATATCCGCTTTCAATCTGCGTCATCTGTGGACAAGAGAATTCATCCGCAGATTACGCAGATTTGCGCAGATAAGACATTCATGAGGCAAGGTGGTCTGTCAAACAAACTCTCTTTCGCGGAGCCACTTGGTGGCAATCCATTTTTCGCCTGATTTCACCGGTTCGCCGCCATGCAGTGTCAAGCTGGTGGGATGGGCCAAGGCATAACTGAAAAACACCGCACTGCCCTGCTGCGGCCGCACACGCAGGCCTATGTCGGGGAATACCGTGGCGCCGCCCTCCTCGGGCTCGCGCAAATACATGATGAGGCTGGCCACGCGCTGGCCGCCGCGCCGCAGTATGGCCGCGGTGCCGGGCTCGCCGGGGTCGAAGTAGTCGTAATGCGGCTTGTACTCGGCGCCGCGCCGGTAACGCAGCACCTGCAGCCCTTCGCCGTTTCGCACCGGCCAGTTCAACAGCCTGGCGACGCGGGCCTCGATGCGGCGAATCGCCTCGTTCTCGCCGCGCGTGTAAAACATGCCGTGGCTGGTGCGGTCGTGGTTGAGCTCTTCGCCGCCGGTGCGTATGTCCACGGTCAGCGAGCGTGCCAGGCGCGATTCGGCCGCCGCGATGAGTGCCTCGCATTCTGCGGCGCTGAGCAGGTTGTCGAACACCCAGAGTTCGGGCGCGCTGCGGTGTTCGCGCACCGTCACCCACTTGTCGCCCGCGTCCACCATGGCGCCTGCGGCGTCGGCCCGGACACGGGGCACGGCCTGCGCGGGCTGCGGCAGCGCTGCTTCGCCGGCGGCCTGCAAGCCCAAGGCCCGGTTGGCGGCGGCGGCATGCCAGCCGGCGTCCAGCAGCGCCTGGAAAACCTCGTGCTGCCCATGCCCGGCCGCGAGCTGCTGCGCCACCCAGTCCTGCATCTCGCGCGTGATGGCCTGGGTTTGCATGGTGGCGGGCTGGGGGGCGTGGCCTCAGGCGGCCTGTTTGCGCCGGAACACCAGCCGGTCGGGTTCCGAGGCCTTGGGGTCGAAGCGGTAACCCTCGGCGTCAAAGCTCTCAAGCTTTTTGACCGTGGCGATTTTTTTCTCGATCGCATAACGCAGCATCAGGCCGCGCGCGCGTTTGGCGTTAAAGCTGATGATTTTGTACTTGCCGCCCTTGAACTCCTCGAACACGCAGCTCACCACGCGCGCTTTGAGCACCTTGCGGTCCACAGCCTTGAAGTATTCCTCGCTGGCCAGGTTGATGACCACGGGCGTGGTGTCGGCGGCGGCGCGTTCATTGAGGTAGTCGGAGATTAACGAGCCCCAGAACTGGTAGAGATTTTTGCCCTGGGGCGTGGCCAGCGCCGTGCCCATCTCGAGCCGGTAGGGCTGCATGCGGTCCAGCGGCCGCAGCACGCCGTAAAGGCCGCTCAGGATGCAGACGTGGTCCTGCGCCCAGTCGAGTTGCGCGGCGCTCAAGGTCCTGGCGGCGAGGCCGCCATACACATCGCCGTCAAAGGCCAGCGCGGCCTGTTTGGAGTTTTTTGCGGTGAATCTGGGCGACCAGGCCTGGTAGCGCGCCACGTTCAGGCCCGCGAGCGCGTCCGACAGCTTCATCAGGCTGCTGATCTGCTGCGGGGTCTTGGTCTTGAGCACTTCAATCAATTGCGCCGACTGGCGCGTGAACAGGGCTTGGGTGTGGGTGTCTACGTGCGGCGGCGTGTCGTAGTCCAGCGACTTGGCCGGCGAAATAAGAAACAGCATGCTTTGAGTTATTAAGGCGAAACCCCCACTTTACGACAGCCGGGTTGCACTTCCGGCCGCGAACGGCAAAGTCCCCGGCTAATGCAGATCGCTGGCCAATGAAGCCAAGGTCTCCGCGGGAATGCTCACATGCGCCGGGTAATGTGTATGGTCGCAGCCGAGCTTGACGCCGGCGCCGGCTTTGACCGCCGCGCGCATGGCCGGGTCCAGCTCGAAGCGCACAAAGTGCACGGCCGAGGTTTTTTCGTCGTTCTCGCGGTCCATGTCTTCGTCGGCGATGGCATAGACACGGGCATGGCCTTCGACCTCGATGAACATGCGGTCTTCCACACCGATCAGCCGGGCCAATTCACGTTTTCGCTCGCTGACGTCGGGGTACTCCAGCATCAGCGTGCCCTTCCAGTTGGTCCCGTCGGGCATCAGGGGGGCGTAGGCCTCTATCTCCTGCTCTATGCCTTCCTCTTCAAAGATTTTCTCTATGCGCAGCATCTCCTGGATCTGGTAGCGGATGCTGGTCTCGCTTTCAAACTGCAGGTTGACATGCTCGCCCAGACGCACGCTGCGCAGCTTGCGGTGGGCGATGATGGCGGGCTTGTTCTCCTTGCGGTATTTGCTGTAGGCCTCCAGCGTCATCAGGGATTCGCGGGTGATTTTTCCGATGGTCTTCATGGCGGCGTCCTGCTGGTCGGGGCTTATTTCAGGCCGTAGGCCGTGCGTATCAAGGTGAGCGGGTGTTTTTGCTGCGGCGCGCCCAGGCTGTTGACCTCAAAGCCCTGAGCGATGTGGTGGCCGCCCAGCGGGCAGTCGCTGCTGATGACGTCGGGCAGGCCGCCGTCCTTGTGGCTGGCCATGGCCTTGAACAGCGGCTTGCCGATTTTCATGGCCTGCTGGTGGTAGGGCACTTTCACGCCAAAGGTGCCGGCATGGCCGGAGCAGCGCTCATGCGTGTGCACGCTGGTGCCGGGCACCATCTTGAGCATCTCCTCGGTCTTCTTGCCGATGTTCTGCACGCGGCCGTGGCAGGGGATCTGGTAGCTGATTTTGCCCAGCGGCGTGGGAAATTCCGTCTTGAGCAGGCCGTCGCGCCTGCGCGCCATCAGGTATTCGAACGGGTCCCACATATGTTCCTTGACGAGCTGCACCTCGGCATCGTCGGGGTACATCAGCGGCAGCTCCTGCTTGAACATCAGGGTGCAGCTGGGCACGGCGCTCAGGATGGCGTAGCCCTCTTTTGCGTATTTCACCAGCACGGGGATGTTGGCCTCCTTGCTGGCGTTGACCGAGGCCAGGTCGCCGAGCTCCAGCTTGGGCATACCGCAGCATTTTTCCTTTTCCACCAGCACATAGGGCACTTCGTTGTGGTCCAGCACCTTGAGCAGGTCGTGGCCTATGCCGGGCTCGTTGTAGTTGATGTAGCAGGTTGAATAAATGACCACCTTGCCGGGCGTCTTGGCCCCGTCCTTGACGGCATGCGGCGGCGATTCGGGCGCGCCCGAGCGGAATTTCTTCGTCGCCAGGTCCGGCAGCCAGGCGTTTTTGTCCACGCCCAGCACTTTTTCCATCACGGCGCGCGCCGGTTTGGTCTTGTTGACCGCATTGGCCACCTGGACCACGATGGGAATGCCGGCGAACTGGCCGTGCACGTCGGTGGACGACAAAAACCTTTCACCGGCGCCGACCTCGCCCTTCTTGAACTTGATGGCCTTGGCGCGCAGCATGGTGTGGGGAAAGTCGAGGTTGAACTCGTGCGGCGGCACATAAGGGCACTTGGTCATGTAGCAGAGGTCGCACATATAGCACTGGTCGACCACTTTCATGTAGTCCTTCTTGTCCACGCCGTCGACCTCGCCGGTCTTGCTTTCGTCGACCAGGTCAAACAAGGTGGGGAAAGCGCCGCACAGGCTCACGCAACGGCGGCAGCCATGGCAGATATCGAAGATGCGCTCCATCTCGTGCAGGGCCGCTTCTTCGTGATAGAAGTCCGGGTTTTTCCAGTCGATCGCGTGGCGCGTGGGCGCCTGGAGGTTGCCTTCTGTGGCCATGCTTGCCTCTTCTTTTCGGTTTCTCGTGGGGTTTGGGGAAAGGCTCTCGCGCGTAGCCTTTTCCAAAACCCGCCACGCCTTGCGGCGCAGCGAGGGACGGCTTAATCGACCAGTTCGGCCAGCGCTTTTGAATAGCGATTGGCGTGTGAGCGCTCGGCCTTGGCCAGGGTCTCAAACCAGTCAGCCACCTCATCATGGCCTTCGTCGCGCGCGGTCTTGGCCATGCCGGGGTACATGTCGGTGTACTCGTGGGTTTCGCCGGCGACGGCGGATTTGAGGTTGTCGCGCGTGCCGCCGAAGGGCAGGCCGGTGGCGGGGTCGCCGCACTGCTCCAGCCATTCGAGGTGGCCGTGGGCATGGCCGGTTTCACCTTCCGCGGTGGAACGGAACAGCGCGGCCACATCGGGCTGGCCTTCAACGTCGGCCTTGTTCGCGAAATACAGGTAGCGGCGGTTGGCCTGCGATTCGCCGGCAAATGCGGCTTTCAGGTTCTCTTCCGTCCTGGAGCCTTTGAGAGCAGCCATGGAAATCTCCTTCGTGGGTTGATGGATGAACAAATCGCCAATGCTTCAAGCCCCCGTCGCCAAAGTCCAGGTGCGAAGACCGAAGACCAGGACACCTTAGACCCGTTCAGCCGCTTCGTCTAATTGCCGGAATCAATGCATGGAATTGATAAAAACTATCTGCATAAAGTCATTAATAATTATTTTTAATTACAAAACATGCCGCCATGGCACCCGCTCCCCGAGAGCGGCCAGGCCCGCGCATTAATTACGTTATGGTAGATTGATTACGAATAGGTAAACAGAACAAGAGGCGCAGACCCATGCCGGAGACAATGCAAATGCCCGACAAGATGCCCGCCGCGCTGGCCGCCACCTTCACCAACGGCTATGAATTCGCCCAGGGCGCGGGTTATGCCCTGCCCGAATACCCTTTTGTGGAGCCGCCGGAGCTGCGCACGGGCGAAATCAAACGCCACGCCGTCGCCATCGTGGGTGGCGGCATCACCGGGCTGACGCTGGCCTGCGCGCTGGCGCAGTACGGCGTGCGCGCCGTGCTGCTGGACGAGGACAACACCGTGGGTGTGAAGGGGGCGTCCTCGCGCGGCATCTGCTATGCGCAAAAAAGCCTGGAAATCTTCAAGCGCCTGGGTATTTACGAGCGTATCGCGGCCAGGGGCGTGCAGTGGAGCGTGGGCCGCACCTTCGCGGGCAAGGACGAGGTCTACGCCTTCGACCTGCGCCAGCAGCAAAGCCATTCGCTGAGCCGGCAGCCGCCCTTTATCAATATCCAGCAGTTTTATGTCGAGGGCTTTCTGGTCGAGCAGCTCTACAGCCCCGCGCCCGAAGACCGCCCGGTCGACATCCGCTGGAGCCACCGTGTCACCGGCTTTGAGCAGAACGCGGACTTCGCGACGCTGCAACTCGAAACGCCGGCCGGCGCCTACGTCCTGGAAGCCGAACATGTGATCGACTGCAGCGGCTCGCGCAGCCCGTTTCGTGCCTGGTGCGGCGCCACGGTGACGGCGCAGCAGGGTGACGACCGCTGGTGCATTGCCGACGTGCGCTTCAAGAATCCGCCGCCGGCGGAGCGCCACACATGGATAGAAGCGCCCTTCAACGAGGGCCGCGCCGTCTGGCAGCACCTGATGGCCGACGGCGTCTGGCGCATCGACTACCAGATGCCGCCGCAGGCCAAGCCCGAGGAGGTCAGCCGAGAGGACGTGGTGCGCGCCCGCCTCAAAGCGCAGTTCAAGAGCCAGTCGGGCCAGGCTTTGGACGACAGCGACTACGAGATCGTCTGGGTCGGCCCCTATGCCTACCGCAGCGAATGCCTGGACAGCCTGCGCCACGGCCGCGTGTTTTTCGCCGGCGATGCCGCCCATGTGATGAGCCCCTTCGGCGCGCGCGGCGGCAATTCGGGCGTGCAGGACGCCGACAACCTGGCCTGGAAGCTGGCCGCCGTGCTGCAGGGCCGCGCCGCGCCCGCCCTGCTGGACAGCTACCACCACGAACGCCATGAGGCGGCCACGCACAACGTACGGGTCACCAACCGCACGGCGCGCTTTTTGCGGCCGGCCGACGGCGCTGAGCGGCTGTTTCGCAGCGCGGCGCTGGGCCTGGCGCGCGAGCATGTGTTTGCCAGACAGCTCGTCAACACCGGCCGCATGTCCACGCCCAGCCACTACACGCACTCCAGCGCCTGCGGGCCGGCCGGCGGGCGCGCGACACAGAACGTGGGTTTTGCCTGGGCCGACGGCCGCCCCGGCGAACTGCTGGACCTGCTGGGCTGGGCCCACGGCCGTTTGCTGCTGCTGAGCTTTGGCGATGTCTCCGCCGCCGCGCTGGCGCGCCTGGCGGCGCTGTCGGTGGAGGCCGGCCTGCGCTGCGTGCAAGTGGTCAGCCCCGGCGAGAAAGCCGCGGCCGTGGAGCATGTCATCGACGAGCACGGCCACCTGCAGGCGACCTGCCATGTCTTCGGCCATGCTTGGGCGCTGCTGCGGCCCGACGGCCATGTGGCCGCCACCGGCGAGAGCGTGGACGCCTCGCTGGTCCATGCGGTGGCCGCCGCGCTGGGCGCCGGCACCAGCGGAAAGGAAACCCCATGAAAACCGACAGCCCCCTGAGCACCCGCCTGCATTTTCAGGACGCCGATGCCTTTTACGAGTGCCTGCTGGACGCCCACCGGGGCCTGAGCCGCGAGGAATCCGAGCTGCTCAATGCCCGGCTGATCCTGCTGATGGCCAACCAGCTGGGCGACACCGCCGTGCTGCGGGCCTGCGTGGCGGCAGCCGCAAAGACCGCGCCCGCGCCGGGATAGGCGAGGCCCAGCGGCCGCGGGCCGCCCAGTCGAATAAAATCGGGGCAGTTTCCCCCAACCCCAAGGCGGCATCCCCTCGATGCCGTTTTTCATTGCCCCCATGACCAACGCTGCCGCCCCCGCCCCTGCCGATACCGCCACTCCCGCCGCGGAGGCCGTCAAAGTCCCCACACCGGGGCTGGACAGCCTGGCCAAATCCTTCGAGCCGGCCGCCATTGAAAGCCGCTGGGGCCCCGAATGGGAGCAAAGCGGCCAGTACGAACCCACGCTGGACGCGGCCAAGCCTTCGTTCTCCATCCAGCTGCCGCCGCCCAACGTGACGGGCACGCTGCACATGGGCCACGCCTTCAACCAGACCATCATGGATTCGCTCACGCGCTACCACCGCATGCGCGGCCACAACACGCTGTGGGTGCCCGGCACCGACCACGCCGGCATCGCCACGCAGATCGTGGTGGAGCGCAAGCTGCAGGGCGAAGGCAAGAGCCGCCACGACCTGGGCCGCAAGAACTTCGTCGCCAAGGTCTGGGAGTGGAAGGAAGAATCCGGCACCACCATCACGCGCCAGATGCGCCGCATGGGCGACTCGGTGGCCTGGAAGCACGAATACTTCACCATGGACCCGAAGATGTCCACGGTGGTCACCTCGACCTTTGTGAAGCTCTATGAGCAGGGCCTGATCTACCGCGGCAAGCGCCTGGTGAACTGGGACCCGATCCTCAAGTCCGCCGTGTCCGACCTGGAAGTCGAGAATGAAGAGCGCGACAGCTTCATGTGGCACATCGAGTACCCCTTCAGCGACGGCCCGCAAAAAGCCGCCGACGGCACGCCGCTGCGCGGCATGCACATCGCCACCACGAGGCCCGAAACCATGCTGGCCGACGGTGCGCTGGCGGTGCACCCGGACGACGAGCGCTACAGGCACCTGGTCGGCAAGATGGTCGACCTGCCGCTGTGCGACCGCCAGATCCCGGTGATCACCGACGACTACGTGGACCCGGCTTTCGGCAGCGGCGTGGTGAAGATCACCGGCGCGCACGACTTCAACGACTACCAGGTGGCCCTGCGCCACGACCTGCCGCTGATCACCATCTTCACGCTGGACGCGAAGATCAACGAAAACGGGCCTAAGCAGTACCAGGGCCTGGACCGCTACGACTGCCGCAAGGCCGTGCTCAAGGACCTCGAGGAACAGGGCTTCCTCGAAAAAGCCGTGCCGCACAAAAACATGGTGCCGGTCTGCGCTCGCACCGGCGCGGTGGTCGAGCCCATGCTGACCGACCAGTGGTTTGTCGCGCTCAGCAAGGTCAGCGAGCAGGACCCGACCGGCAAATCGATCGCGCAAAAGGCGCGCGACGCCGTGAGCAGTGGACAGGTCAAGTTTGTGCCCGAGCAGTGGGTCAACACCTACAACCAGTGGATGAACAACATCCAGGACTGGTGCATCTCGCGCCAGCTCTGGTGGGGCCACCAGATCCCGGCCTGGTACGACGAGGACGGCAAGGTCTATGTCGCCACCAGCGAGGAAGAAGCTCAGAAACAGGCGCCCGGCAAAAAACTCACGCGCGACGAAGATGTGCTGGACACCTGGTACTCGTCGGCCCTGGTGCCCTTCTCTTCCTTGGGCTGGCCCGATAAGACCAAGGAACTGGACCTCTTCCTGCCCTCCAGCGTGCTGGTCACCGGCTACGACATCATCTTCTTCTGGGTCGCCCGCATGATCATGATGACCACCCATTTCACCGGCCAGGTGCCTTTCAGGGACGTGTACATCCACGGCCTGGTGAAGGATGCGCAGGGCAAGAAGATGAGCAAGTCCGAAGGCAATGTGCTGGACCCGGTCGATTTGATCGACGGCATCGAGCTCGCGCCCCTGCTCGAAAAGCGCTCGCAAGGCCTGCGCAAGCCCGAGACCGCGCCGCAGGTGCGCAAGAACACCGAAAAGGAGTTCCCCGCGGGCATTCCGGGCTACGGCGCCGACGCGCTGCGTTTTACCTTCGCCTCGCTGGCCAGCCTGGGCCGCAGCATCAACTTCGACAGCAAGCGCTGCGAGGGCTACCGCAACTTCTGCAACAAGCTCTGGAACGCCACGCGCTTCACGCTGATGAACTGCGAAGGCCAGGACTGCGGGCTCGAAGAACACACCAAGGAACAATGCGCGCCCGGCGGCGAGTTCCACAACTACCTGAGCTTCTCGCAGGCCGACCGCTGGATCTCGTCGACCATGCAGCGCGTGGAAGCCGACGTGGCCAAGGGCTTTGCCGACTACCGCCTGGACAACGTGGCCGGCAGCATCTACCAGTTTGTCTGGGACGAGTTCTGCGACTGGTACCTGGAAATCGCCAAGGTGCAGATACAGACCGGCAACGACGCGCAAAAACGCGCCACGCGCCGCACGCTGATACGCCTGCTCGAGGCCATACTGCGCCTGGCGCACCCGGTGATTCCTTTCATCACCGAAGAGCTGTGGCAAACCGTGGCGCCCATCGCCGGCAAGAGCGGCAAGTTCATAGGCACCGCGCCCTACCCGCAAAGCCAGCCCGAGAAGATCGACGAAAAGGCCGAAGCCCATGTCGCCAAGCTCAAGACCCTGGTGGACGCCTGCCGCAACCTGCGCGGCGAGATGAAGGTCTCGCCGGCCACGCGCCTGCCGCTGTTCGTGCTGGGCGATGCAGCCTTCATGAACAGCGTGGCGCCGGTGCTCAAGTCGCTGGCCAAGCTCAGCGAAGTGAAGGTGTTTGAAGACGAAGCCAGCTGGGTCGCCGCGGCACAGTCAGCGCCCGTCGCCATCGTCGGTGAAGCGCGTCTTTGCCTCTACATGGAGGTCGACCTCGCCGCCGAAAAAATTCGCCTGCAAAAGGAAGAGACCCGCCTGGTGGGCGAGATCGCCAAGTCCGAGACCAAGCTCGCCAACGAAGCCTTCGTCAACAAAGTGCCGCCGGCCGTGCTGGAGCAGGAACGCAAACGCCTGGCCGACAACCAGGCGGCACTGGCCAAAATCCGCGAGCAGCTGGCACGGCTTAAATAAGCGCGAACGCCGCCCACAAAAAAGCCCCGCTTACCGGGGCTTTTTTATCAGCGGGTGTCCCGTCATCAGCGGACGGTTTCGGGCTCTGACCATTGCGAGGGCGGAACGCTCCCCGGCATCTCCAGGTCCATGGGCGCACTCGGCAACTGGTCCATCCCGCTGTGCTGCGTGCTGATGGCTTCATGCATGCGGTGCGCCACATACCAGCTCGAGCGCAGGCGCGCCTCGCGTGTGTGCGAGCCCAGGCGCGGCGTGACGAACAGGTTCTTCAGGCCCTTGAGCGGCGAAGTGTCGCCCAGGAAGCTGGCTTCGGCGCCGTCCAGGATGCAGGCCTCGATGCGGCCGTCGCACAGCGCCGCGGCCAGCGCGGCTTCGTCAAACAGCTCGCTGCGGCTGATGCCCACCCACAGCTGGTTGCGCCTGCAGGCGGCCAGCAGTTTTTCATTCACAAAACCGCGAAAACGCGTGGCGTACAGCATCTGCACCGAGACCGCGTCGGCCTGGCTGACAAGCTCAGACAGGGACACCGGCTGTATGCGCAGGCGCTCCCAGATGGGCGCCGTGTGGTGCACCGCCGGGTCGTAGCCTATGAGGCGCACGCCCAGGCCGTTGAGCATGCCGGCCAGGGTGTGCGCCGTCGGTGCCAGGCCCAGGATGCCCACGGTGCTGCCGTGCAGTTCGCGCCCCATCTGCGTCGTCGGGTGGCGCCGCCCCATCAGGGCCGAGACCAGGCCGCGGCGATACAGCAGCAGCAGGCTGCTCAGCAGGTATTCGGCATTGGAGCGCACGTTGGCGCTGCTGGCGTGCACGACCTTGATGTCGCGCTCCTTGCAGGCCTCGAGGTCGGTGTTGTCCGTGCCCACATGCAGGCGGCCCACGGCCTTGATCTTGGGCAGGAAGTCGAGGAACTCGCGTGTCACCACGGTCTGCCGCGGGAACACAATGCCCTTGGTCTTGTAGGCGATCTTGCGCAGCGAAGTCAGGTCGTCGGCGAGCTCGGGGTGGTAACCCACGCTGTGGCGGGTTTCCAGCCAAGCCATTGCCTCGGGCACCAGCGCGTCAAGAAGTAAGATGTCCACCCAGTGAGTCCTTTTTTCCCGCAGACCGCAATTCGCGCGGTTTGACCACGTCAAGTCGAGCCTTTGTCCGACCTGAGTCATGTATCAACAACGCAACACTCTAGTCTTTTCCCCGATCAAAGTCGATGCAAAAATTTACATTACACAAAGCTGTATTCCCGGTTGCCGGCCTTGGCACCCGGTTTCTCCCGGCCACCAAGGCCCAGCCCAAGGAAATGCTCCCCGTTGTCGACAAGCCGCTGATCCAATACGCGGTGGAAGAGGCTTACGCGGCAGGCATCCGTCACATGATTTTTGTGACAGGACGCAATAAACGGGCCATAGAGGACCACTTTGATACTGCTTACGAGCTCGAAAACGAGCTGGAGGTAGCTCAAAAGCTCGCTTTGCTGGATTTGGTGCGCTCCGTCCAGCCCGAAGACATGAACTTTTCCTATGTGCGCCAGCCCCGCTCCCTGGGCCTGGGCCATGCCGTGCTGTGCGCCGAACACCTGGTCGGCCAGGAGGCTTTCGCCGTGCTGCTGGCCGACGACCTGATGGTCGGCCCCAAGGGCGGCAAACCGGTACTGGCCCAGATGGCCGAGCAGTTCAAAGAGCTGCAGCAGTCCATTCTGGCGGTGCAGGAAGTGCCCCAGGACCAGACCCGCCGCTACGGCATCGTCGAGACCGACGGCGGCGCCAGCGCCGGCCTCATGAAAGTGAAAAAAATCGTCGAAAAACCGGCGCCCGAAGTGGCCCCCTCACGCATGGGCGTGGCCGGCCGTTACATCCTGACGCCGGCGATTTTTGAGCACATCCGCAGCCAGAAGGCCGGCGTGGGCGGTGAACTGCAGCTGACCGACGGGATCTCCAGCCTGCTCGACAAGGAAACCGTTTACGCCCTGCAGTACGAGGGCAAACGTTATGACTGCGGCAGCAAGGAAGGCTTTCTGGAAGCCACCGTCGAGCTGGCGCTGCAGCACCCCGAGGTGGGCGTGCACTTCCGCAATTACCTGGACAACCTGCAGATAGGCTGGTCGGGCCGGGAACGCCGCAAACAGGCCTGAAAACCTGGGCGCCCGGCGGCGCCTCAACGGTACTTAACGCCGTTTCAGGACGTGGATAAAGTCGCTGCCGGCGACCTGCTGCTCGACCAGCTCGTTGCCGGTCTGCTTGGCAAAGGCCTGGAAATCGCGGGTCGAGCCGGCATCGGTGGACACCACCCGCAGCAGCTGGCCGCTCAGCATTTCCGTCAGCGCTTTTTTGGCTTTCAGGATGGGCAGCGGGCAGTTCAGGCCGCGGGTGTCGAGTTCTTTGTCGATGTTCATGAAAATCCTTGGGTTGCCGCGATTTTAAGCAAAGCGTAAAGGCCCTTTTGCCCGGTTATACCCGGCCTCATTCGGCTTCATTCACCCCTACCCGCCTCCGGCTCGACCTTGCTCAGCACGGTGGCCCAATCCACAAACTCCGGCTCATGGCCCCGCGTGCGCAGCCAGTCAGCCAGCGCATAGCCGGTGCCGGCGGGCCAGCATTTGAGCTTGTCCAGGTCGTACAGCCGGTAATCCACCAGCTCGGGCGACAGGCTGACCTCCCCGGTGCAAACCGCGTGGTAGGCGATGATGACCTGGTTCATGCGCTGGAAGTCGTAAACGCCTATCAGGTCCAGCGAGCTGGTTTCCAGGTTGGTTTCTTCCTTGATTTCGCGCTCGATGCCGCCCTGCGGCGTCTCGCCCGCCTCCATAAACCCCGTGATCAGCGCATACATCTTGCCCGGCCAGGCCGCATTGCGCGCCAGCAGCACCTGGCCGTGGTATTCGATCACTGCGGCCAGCACCGGCGTGGGGTTGTTCCAGTGGGTGAACCCGCAGGCCGGGCAGCGCAGGCGCGCCTTTTCACCGCCGTCCTCCATCTGCGACATCATGGCCAGAGGCGTCGCGCAGTTCGGGCAAAACCGGAATTCATGGGTCATGGCAGGCGATCAGAAGGGAAAATAAAAGAAAGAAAACGCGGCCACCGCTATTTTTTCAATAGCGGCAGGCCCTCGTCAGTTGGGCGTCAAGCCGGAAACACGCCGGTAGACAGGTAACGGTCGCCGCGGTCGCAGACCACAAACACGATCACCGCGTTTTTCACGGTTTTGGCGATTTCCTGCGCCACCCAGAGAGCGCCGGCGGCCGAGATTCCGGCAAATATGCCTTCCTCGCGCGCCAGGCGCCGGCACATGTCTTCGGCGTCGGCCTGGCTGACCAGCACCAGTTCATCGACCTGGCGCGGGTCGTAAATCTTGGGCAGGTACTCCTGCGGCCACTTGCGGATGCCGGGGATGCGCGAACCCTCGCTGGGTTGGGCGCCAATCACCTTGATGGCCGGATTTTTCTCTTTCAGGTAGCGCGAAACCCCGGTAATCGTGCCCGTCGTACCCATGGCACTGACAAAATGTGTCACCTTGCCTGACGTATCTGTCCATATTTCGGGGCCCGTGGTCTCGTAATGGATGCGCGGGTTGTCGGCATTCGCGAACTGGTCCAGCACCCTTCCCTTGCCTTCTTTCTGCATCTGGTCGGCCAGGTCGCGCGAGTATTCGATGCCCGCGCTTTTGGGCGTGAGGATCAGTTCGGCGCCAAAAGCCTTCATGGTCTGGGCCCGCTCGATGCTCAGGTCCTCGGGCATGATCAGGACCATCTTGTAGCCCTTGATCGCAGCCGCCATGGCCAGGGCAATACCCGTATTGCCCGAAGTGGCTTCGATCAGCGTGTCGCCCGGCTTGATGTCGCCGCGCTCCTCGGCGCGCTTGATCATCGAGAGCGCCGGCCTGTCCTTGACCGAACCGGCGGGATTGTTGCCTTCAAGCTTGCCGAGGATCACATTGCCGCGTGCGGCGTTCTCGGCGGCGTAAATACGTTGCAGCGCGACCAGAGGCGTCTTGCCAATCGCGTCTTCAATGGTGGGATAGTTCATGACCACACTGTGCCATAATTTGAGGCTTCGCTCATTCCAGCCCGGGTGGTGAAATTGGTAGACGCAGGGGACTCAAAATCCCCCGCCGCAAGGCGTGCCGGTTCGATTCCGGCCCCGGGCACCACATCCCGAAAGCCGTCTCATGACCCTCGTTCATGGACGGCTTTTTTGTTTTTTCATCCACGGCGGCGGGCAACACCACGTTGTCATTTTCCGCAGCCGGATTTTTGACCCTGCCGCTTGCAACGCCATTTAATAAGGCGCATTCTTCAAACGCGGTCGGCCCCTTTTTTTCGTGTGCCCCCAGCCCTCTCGCCGCGTCTGGAGTCCATCATGTGCAGCTTGCGTCATTGGCTCTGTCTCCTTCTCTCCAGCACTTTGCTGCTGGGCACGGCCCACGCGGCCACGGCACCGCCACCTGCGGCGCAGGCCATGATCGATGCGCTGAACCGGGCCACGGCGGCGGTGGTGGGCGTCAAGGTCACGGCGATGGAGGACGCGCGCTCCGCCGAAACCCTGGGCCTGCGGCGCGCGGGCTCGGGTGTGCTGATCAGCCAGGACGGGCTGATCCTGACGATTGGCTACCTGATGCTGGAGGCCGAGCAGATCGAGGTCGTGACCCAGGACAACCGGACACTGCCGGCCCGCGCCGTGGCCTACGACCTGGCCACGGGTTTCGGCCTGCTGCGCCCGCTACTGCCGCTGCGCAATGTGGCGGTGGCGACGCTGGGCAGCGGCAGGGACCTGCAGCCGGGCGAGCCGCTGATGGCCGTGACCGGCCCGCAGCCCGATGACGACGGCGACGTGAGCATGACGCGGCTGGTCAGCCGGCGCGCGTTCTCGGGCAGCTGGGAATACCACATCGAATCGGCCCTCTTCACCAGCCCGCCGGTGCTGGCCAGCGGCGGCAACCACAGTGGCGCGCCGCTCTTCAACCAGCGCGGCGAACTGATAGGCATAGGCTCGCTGTTCGTGTCGGATGCAACCAATGAAAACCGCCGCCTGCCGGGCAATATGTTTGTGCCGGTGGATTTGCTGCGCCCCATACTCGCGGAGCTGCAGCGTTCGGGTTACAGCGCCAAGAGCCGCAGGCCCTGGCTGGGCATCACCTCCAACGACCAGGGCGGGCGCATACAGATATTGCGCGTGAGCAAGGAAAGCCCGGCGGAGCTGGCCGGGCTGTCGGCGGGCGATGTGGTGCTGGCGGTGGACGACGCGAAGGTCGCGACGCTGGAGGCCTTTTACAAAAAACTCTGGGACCATGCCGCGCCCGACGCGGAAATCCGGCTCACGGTGCTGCAGGGCGCCGAGGTCAAGACCATCGTGCTGCGCGCCCAGGACCGCATGCTGACGCTCAAAAAGCCACCGGGCATCTGAATCAGGCTAGGCTGGGAGCGGCGCTGTACGGTGCAAGTCCCGGCCTATCGCCTGGAAGTGCAGCGCAGCCGACGGCGCGGCTTCAGGCTCTGCGTCCAATTTAAATTCATCGACCGCCGCCTGCAGCTGCAAGGTCTGCTCGGCCAGCGAGGCGGCCGCGGTGGAGGCCTGCTCGACCAGCGCGGCGTTTTGCTGCGTCGCCTTGTCCATCAGCACCATGGCCTGGTTCACATGCGCGATGCCGTTGCTCTGCTCGACCGAGGCGGCGGAGATCTGCTCGAGCAGGCTGCTCACGCGCTTGACGGCCTGCACGATGTCCTGCATGGTGCGGCCGGCCTGGCCGACCAGTTCGGAGCCGCTCTCGACATGCGCGACGGAGTCCGCGATCAGCGCCTTGATTTCGCGCGCCGCCCCGGCGCTGCGCTGCGCCAGGCCGCGCACCTCGCTGGCCACCACGGCAAAACCGCGGCCCTGCTCGCCGGCGCGCGCGGCTTCCACGGCGGCGTTGAGCGCCAGGATGTTGGTCTGGAAGGCGATGCCTTCGATGACGGCGATGATGTCCACGATTTTTCGCGAGCTGCCGCTGATGGCCGCCATGGTGTCCACCACCTGGGCCACCACCGCGCCGCCGCGCTCGGCCGTGCCCGATGCGGTGGCCGCCAGGCCGCTGGCCGAACGCGCATGCTCGGCGTTGAGCCTGACGGTGGAGGTCAGCTCTTCCATGCTGGAGACGGTTTCTTCCAGCGAGGCCGCCTGCTCTTCGGTGCGGCGCGACAGGTCGGCGTTGCCGGCCGCGATGTCGCCGGAGGCCAGGGTGATGGAATCGGTGGAGGCCTTGATGCGGCTGACCAGGTCGGTCAGCGTGTCTTCCATGTCGCCCAGGGCGCCCAGCAGGCGGCCGAAATCGCCGCCGCGCTCGGTGGAGAACTCCTGGCTCAAGTCGCCGGCGGCCACGGTTTCGGCGATGTAAATCGCTTCATTGAGCGGCTGCGCGATGCCGCGGCCCAGGCGCCAGGCCACGGCCACGCCCACCAGCAACGCAGCCAACCCCAGGCCCAGCATCCAGCGCTGCGCCGATGCGATGCCGGCCTCGACCGCCTGGCCGCCGGCTCTGGCCTGCCGTGCCTGCGTTTCGGCCAGCGCGGCCAGTTCCTGCTGCAGCTTGCCCAGCGACGGCGCGGCCTCGCCGGCCCAGGCGCGGACAGCACCCTCGCGGTCGCCGGTTTCGATCTGTCTTGCCACCTTGGCCAGCGCCTGCGCATAAGAGGCCTGCACGCCGCGCACGCTTGCCAGCAAGGCCTTTTCTTCCGCTGGCGGGGTGCCGGCTTCCAGCACCGCCAGGGCATCCGTCATGTTCTTGTCGCCAATCGCAATTTGCCGGCGCGCGGCGCCCGCCAACGCGGGATCCGCCGCGAGGGACAGCTCCAGGGTGGCGCGCGCATTGGATTGCGACCAGCTGCCCAGCGCTGCCGCGGCGCCGGCGCGCGACCAGGCATCGCCGCTCAGGTCGCGGCTGAAGGCGCCGGCGGCAGCCAGCTGGCCCAGCCCCACCGCCATCAAGCCGCCCGCCAGCAGCAATACCAGCCCAAAGCCCGCGCCCAGCCGCGTGCTGATTTTCAGATTGTCCAGTTGCATGGTGTGTCTCCTGCAAGCCGCTTCCGCCTGAAGCGGCGGGAGAGGGCTTGCTCATGGACGGTATCAAGAAAGGCTGCCCTGCTTGCGGCCGAACAGGGCGCGAAACAGGGCTTTGTTTATTGAATTGATTGGTCGGGGTGCTGACCGGGTCTTGCGCCGGCGGGCGCGCTCTCCCCCCTTCTCTCCTTCTCCTCTCTTCGTCTTTCTGCTTACTCTGCTGAGGCTTGCTGGCCGGGGGTAGCCCGGCAGCTACTCACTTTTCTTTTGCTTCGCCAAAAGAAAAGTAAGCAAAAGAAAAGGCGACCCTGGTTCCTGCGTCCCTCCGCTTCGCTACGGGCAACCTGCGGTGCTCGGTCCAGCCGGGGTCAAAAACAACTCGCCTTCGGCTCAAACAAGTTTTTGCCCTGATCCGTCTGGCCCTGCGCTCCTCGGCGCATCCACAAGGGGTGGGGACAGGAATACCAAACAGCCAAATACCTAAACCCACAAGGACACGCCTTGGCGTGTCCTTGTTTGTATTTGTTTTCTTTGTCTTTCGGTATTTGGTTCCCGCTCCCGATTGCCCCGTCCTGGCTGGGCCGAGGAGCGCAGACGTAGGCGGATCAGGGATCGCGCTTGTCTGAGCCGAAGGCGAGTTTGCGCGAGACCCCGCCGTAGTCGAGCACCGCAGGTTGCCCCGCAGCGCAGCGGAGGGGACCCAGACTGCGGGTCGCCTTTCTTTTGCTTACTTTTCTTTGGCGAAGCAAAGAAAAGTAAGTCGCCCGCCGGGGCGAGACCCGGCCAGCAGAACCAAGAAGAGGAAAGAAGAGGGTGAAGAGGGAGAGCGCGCAAGGCCGGAGCAAGACCCGGCCGCAAGAACCTCAGAACCGGTAAGCCAGCTCCGTCCACATCCGCATAGCGTCGGGCGCCTTGACCAACTCGGGCGCGGTGCCCAACGGTGAAGCCAGGTAGGCCCGGGCCCGCCACTGGTTGTAGCCGCTCCAGTCGAGGCCGACGCCGGCGCCGCTGAAGGTCGCGGTGTTGGTGCCGGGGGTCCAGGGGCGCTGGTTGACCTTGAGGTAGGCCCCGTCCCAGAAGGCCAGTGCCTGCAGCCTTCCGCCGCCGACCGCGCCCAGGTCGTAGCGCAGCTCTATGCTGCCGCGGTAACCCGCATCGCCCGACAGCGCGCTGACGTCGTAGGCACGCACGGAATAAGGCCCGCCCACCGACATTTTTTGCGAGGAGTCGAGGTTGGTGTTGGCCCACTGGCCGGCCCAGGACACATACAGCGAGCCCCTGTCGCCCCAGCGCTGCAGGCGGGAGAAATTCAGGTTGGTCTTGGAGAACCAGCCTTCTGTTCTGGCGCTGGCCGCATCGCTCAGCCGGGCTTCCGCGACGTCGAAGCCCAGCCGGCCGCGGGTCCATGCCAGGCTCCAGATGTTGATGCCGCCGGACAGCAGGGTGTCGCGCCAGTCTCCGCTCAGGCTCGAAGTCCAGCTGCCCAGGTGCCGGTCCGTCTTCATGCCCGCCATGTCGATGCGCTCGCGCAGCTGCAGGTTGTCGTACTGGACCTGGCCGTAAACATTGGCCGCCTGGCTGCGCAGCAGCGGGTGCCTGCCCCAAAGGCTTTCGGTTTCGGCCGAGCCATGCGCGCCCAGCTCCTGCAGCGATCCGCCGATTTTGTAGTTCAGCATGGAATAGGCGGCCCCGCCGCGCGTGCCCTGCCCGTTCAACAGGGATTCGTAGCTCACGCGGCCGTAGTTGACCCCGGCGCCTGAACTCAGGCCACTCACACCCAGGACATCGCCACGCCGCAAGGGATTGTTGAAGAACACCGTGCCGCCGAGCCGGCCCCTGCCGGTATAGCTGTTGCCGTAGTCGTCCAGTACCAGGCTTCCGGAAGTCCCCGGGCCGGGCGTGGCCTGGATCACCAGATCGGAGCTGCCCAGCCCTTCGCCGGGCCTTAAGGTGGCCTGCACCATCACGCCGGGTATGTCCGACATCAACAGCAGTGACCTGTCGAGCAAGGCCTGCTCGACCGGCTGTCCGCCCTGCAGCGGCGCGGCCGTCGCCTGCAGCAGGAGGTCGTTCACGCGCGTCTGGTTGTCTATGCCGACCTTGCCGTAGCGCGCCTCTATCACCAGAAAGCGCACAACGCCCGACGAGATCACCTGCGCGGGCACCACGGCTCGCGCGAAGCTTTGGCCCCGGCCGCGGTAGTACCTGCTGATGCGTGTCGCCATTTCATCGAGTTGGTCGAGCGTGAGGGTTTTGCCTTCCGCGTCGGCCACCAGTCCATGCAGGGTGTCCGTCTCGACCAGGGTGTTGCCGAGGATCTGGATCGATTTGACGTCCACTGAAACCGGTGGACGTACGGGCGGTGCCGGGGCATTTTCCTGGTTGTTGAGGGTCGGCGCTTCCCCGCGGGGCGGCGGCGCGAAAGGCTGGGACGGCTGGACCTGCTGCAGGATGGTGCCGATATCGACCGGCAGCGGATCAGCCGCGTGAGCCGTGAACAGGGGCGCGGCGGCCAGCAGCAGTGCTGCGTGCTTCGCGGATACGTAGCATTTCATGAAATAGCTTCCCTGGGACGGCCGGGTCATTTCCGGCCTGCCGGCACGGCGTTCAGCAACTGCACGCCACCGTCAACGATATGCAGGCGTGGGTCTTTTCTTGCCATGGCAAGGGGCGCGTCCGCCACCCCCTCGGCGAACTGGCTGGAAGGCTCCGGCGCTTCGCCGCCCGATGATGCATCGGCGCTTGCACTGTGCGTCACGCGCAGGGTTGACGATGCCTCGGTCGAGTTGGCGTTGGGATTGGATTTGGCATTGGAACTCGAGCTGGCGCTGGAGTTGAATAGAGAGCGCTCCGTATCCAGGGCCTCTTGCGTGGCGGAACGAATGCCTTCACCATCCGCTCCCAATCCCCGCCCGGACGTCGTCGTAGTCGTAGTCGTAGTCGTCGTCGGTGTCGGTGTCGGTGTCGGCGTCGGCGTCGCGGGCGCAGGCGCCGCCGGCAAAGGCGTGATGGCCGCAGTCAGCCCGGTGGGCTGCACCACCGCGTAATTGCCGGCATCGGCGCCGCTCAGGGTAAAACCGGTCACGGTCACGGCCTTGCCGTTACCCACGTTCGGGTCGGCAAAAGCCCCGTGGCCGCCGCCGACGCTGACCACATCGCCGGCCAGGGCCGTGACGGCGGCGGTGCCGCCCAAGGTGGCGGCGGTCGTGCCGTCAAACACCTTGTTCTGGGCATTCACCCCGGTGATGGCCAGGGTGGCGGGCGTGATGTTGGCGGTGACACCGCTGGGCTGCGCAATGACGTAGTTGCCGGCATCGGCACCGCTCAGGGTATAGCCGGTGACGGTGACGGCCTTGCCGTTGCCCACATTCTTGTTGGAGAAGGTGCCGCTGCCCGTTCCGCCCAAGGCCACAACATCGGCGCCCAGGGCGGTGATGCTGGCCGTGCCGTTCAGGGTCGCGGTGGTGGTGGTGTCGTAGACCTTGTTGTTGGCGCCTACGCCGGTGACGGCCAGAGCGGCAGGCGTGATGTTGGCCGTGACGCCGGTCGGCTGCACGACGGTGTAATTGCCGGCGTCGGCACCGCCCAGGGTGTAGCCGGTGACGGTCACAGTCTTGCCATTGCCGACATTCTTGTTGGCGAACGTGCCGCTGCCGCCGCCAACCGTCACCACGTCACCGCCCAGGGCCGCAACGCTGGCCGTGCCATTGAGCGTGGCCGTGGTGGTGGCGTCATACACCTTGTTGTTGGCACCCACACCCGTGACGGCCAGGCTGGCCGGTGTGATGTTGGCCGTGACGCCCGTGGGCTGAGCTATGGTGTAGTTGCCGGCGTCGGCACCGCTCAGCGTATAGCCGGTGACGGTCACAGCCTTGCCATTGCCCACATTCTTGTTGGCGAAATTGCCGCTGCCGGTGCCGCCCACGGCCACCACGTCGCCGCCCAAAGCCGTGACCGCCGCCGTGCCGCTCAGCGTGGCGGTGGTGGTGGTGTCATAGACCTTGTTGTTGGCGCTCACGCCTGTGACGGTGATGCTGGCCGGCGTGATGTTTGCCGTCAGCCCCGTGGGTTGCACGACGGTGTAGTTGCCGGCGTCGGCGCCGCCCAGCGTGTACCCGGTAACAGTCACGGCCTTGCCATTGCCCACATTCTTGTTGGCGAAAGCACCGCTGCCGCCGCCAACCGTCACCACATCGGTGCCCAGGGCCGCAACGCTGGCCGTGCCGTTGAGGGTGGCGGTCGTGGTCGTGTCATAGACCTTGTTATTGGCGCTCACACCTGTGACCGTGAGGCTGGCGGGCGTGATATTCGCGGTCACTGCCGTGGGTTGCACCACGGTGTAGTTGCCGGCATCGGCGCCACTCAGCGTGTAACCGGTGACGGTGACAGCCTTGCCATTGCCCACATTCTTGTTGGCGAAGTTGCCGCTGCCCGTTCCACCCACCGTCACACTGTCGCCGCCCAAGGCCGTGACGCTGGCCGCGCCGTTCAGCGTGGCCGTGGTGGTGGCGTCATAGACCTTGTTGTTGGCGCCCACACCCGTGACCGTCAGGCTCGCCGGCGTGATGTTGGCTGTGACCCCCGTGGGCTGAGCTATGGTGTAGTTGCCGGCGTCGGCCCCGCCCAGCGTATAGCCGGTCACGGTCACGGTCTTGCCATTGCCCACATTCTTGTTGGCAAAAGTTCCGTTGCCGGTGCCGCCTACAGTGACGGTATCGCCACCCAGAGCGGCAACGCTGGCCGTGCCAGTGAGCGTGGCGGCGGTCGTGGTGTCGTACACCTTGTTGTTCGCGCCCACACCCGTGACCGTGAGGCTGGCGGGCGTGATGTTGGCGGTCAGCCCCGTGGGCAGGACCACGGTGTAGTTGCCTGCGTCGGCCCCGCCCAGCGTGTAGCCCGTGGCGGTCACGGATTTGCCGTTGCCCACATTCTTGTTGGCGAAGGTGCCGGTGCCGCCGCCAACGGTCACCACATCACCGGCCAGGGCCGTGACGGCCGCGGTTCCGCCCAGCGTGGCGGCGGTCGTGGCGTCGTAGACCTTGTTGTTGGCGCTCACACCCGTGACCGTCAAGCTGGCTGGCGTGATGTTGGCGGTCACTGCCGTGGGTTGCACCACGGTGTAGTTGCCCGCATCGGCGCCGCCCAGCGTGTAGCCCGTGACGGTCACAGCCTTGCCGTTGCCCACGTTCTTGTTGGCGAACGTCCCGCTGCCAGTCCCGCCCAAGGTGACGACATCGCCGCCCAAGGCTGCAACGCTGGCCGTGCCATTGAGCGTGGCTGTGGTCGTGGTGTCGTACACCTTGTTGTTCGCGCCCACACCCGTGACCGTGAGGCTGGCGGGCGTGATGTTCGCCGCCAGCCCGGTGGGTTGCACCACGGTGTAGTTGCCGGCGTCGGCACCACCCAGCGTGTAGCCGGTAACAGTGACCGCCTTGCCGTTGCCCACATTTTTGTCGGCGAAAGTGGCGCTACCGCCGCCAACAGTCACCACGTCGCCGCCCAGGGCCGCGACGGCGGCCGTACCGCCAAGCGTGGCAGCGACCGTGGTGTCGTAGACCTTGTTGTTTGCGCTCACGCCCGTGACCGTCAGGCTGGCAGGCGTGATGTTGGCGGTCACACCCGTGGGCTGCACGACTGTGTAGTTGCCCGCGTCGGCGCCGCCCAGCGTATAGCCCGTGACGGTCACAGCCTTGCCATTGCCCACATTCTTGTTGGCGAAAGTGCCGCTGCCCGTCCCGCCCACGGTCACAACATCGCCGCCCAAGGCTGCAACGCTGGCCGTGCCATTGAGTGTGGCTGCGGCGCTCGCGTTGTACACCTTGTTATCCGCACCAACGCCCGTGACCGTCAGGCTGGCCGGTGTGATGTTGGCCCTGACACCGGTGGGCTGCACCACGGTGTAGTTGCCGGCATCGGCACCGCCCAGCGTAAAGCCAGTGACATTGACCACCTTGTTGTTGCCCACGTTTTTGTCGACAAACCGGCCGCTGCCGCCGCCCACTGTCACCGTGTCACCGGCGATTGCCGTGACGCTGGCTACGCCATTGAGTGTGGCTGCGTCGCTGGCGTTGTATACCTTGCTGTCCGCGCCCACACCGGTGACTGTCAAGCTGGCTGGTGTGATGTTCGCCGTCCCCGTTGGCTGGACGATGACATAGTTGTTGGCGTCGGCGCCGCCGAGGAAGTAGTTGGTGCCGGTGACGGTCTTGCCGTTGCCCACGTTCTTGTCGATGAACATGCCGACGTTGCCGCCGCCCACAAGCACCACATCAGTGCCCAGGGGCGTAACGGTCGCGGTGCCATTGAACGTGGTGGCACGGGTGCCGTCATACACCTTGCCGGCCGCGCTCACGCCGGTGACAGCGAGGCTGGCCGGTGTGATATTTGCCGTCAGCCCCGTGGGCTGCACCACGGCATAGTTGCCGGCGTCGGCTCCGCTCAACGTGTAGCCGGTGACAGTCACGGCCTTGCCATTGCCCGCGTTCTTGTCGGCGAAGGTGCCGCTGCCCACACCGGTCACGCTCACCGTGTCACCGGCAATGGCCGTAACGCTTGCTGTTCCGTTCAAGGTGGCGCCCACGCCGGCGTCGTACACCTTGTTGGCTGCGCTGACGCCCGTGACCACCAGGTTGGCGGGATTCACGGTCAGAGTGCCATTGGCGTAACTGATGTCGTAGCCCTGCTGGTTGGAATACAGGCCCGACCCTGTCACCGCATAGCTGCCGGCATTGACCGCTCCCTGGGCGTTTCCGCCGAAGCTGACGCTCCCCGACAGACTGCCGCAGGCCACGTTGGAGCAACTGATGCCGGTCCCGCCATTCCAGGCCAGCTTGTCGTAGGTCTTGCTGGTATTGCCGACGGTGACCGTGACCGGCGTCATCAATGATTTGAGGAGCGGACGGCTGTGCCCGTCATAAATCCGCCAGACGTTGGCCAAATCCCAGTTCGGGTTGACGTTGCCGTTGGCGGCCGTGGCTGAGTTGAAATTGGCCTGTTGCTGCATCTGGGCCGTGGTCATGCCAGTGCCGCCGCCCGCGCTGGTGGCCTGCCCGGTCGTCGTGGTGTCCCAAAAACTGCCGCTGATCGTTCCGGCCGTCTGGCTGCCTACCAAGCCGCCCACGCTGCCGGCGGTGCCCGTCACCTGTCCGGCGGCATAGCTGTTGGTGATCGTGCCGCCGCTATTGCTCATGTCTCCCACCAGCCCGCCTGTCTTGGTGGTGCCGGTGACGGCGCCCGTGGCATAGCTGTTGCTGATGCTTCCGCCGCTGCCGCTCCACAAGCCAACCAGGCCGCCGTTGGTATCGCCTGAGCTGTTGACGGTGGCACTGGAATAACTGCTGCTGATGGTGCCGACATGGAGCATGTAGCCAACGAGTCCACCGGCAGCCTGACCGCTGGTTACGGTACCGGTGGAATAGCTGTTGCTGATGTCACCTTGGTTGTAGCCCGCCAGCCCACCGGTGAAAACCGATCCATTCACATTGCCTGTCGCGTAACTGTGGTCGATTTTTGAGTTGCCGCTGGTCCCCCCCACCAGCCCACCGGAATCGGCGCCTCCGGTCACGGTGGTGCTGGCGTAGCTGTTGCTGATGATGCCGTCGTTCCATCCCGCCAGTGCACCGGTATCGTTGTTGGTACTCCTGACTGAACCGCCCACCAGGCCGACATTGCGGATAACGCTGGCCGAAGAGGTGGAACCGAACAGGCCGGTGAACCGCGTCGTCCGGTCTATGGTGAGGCCGGTGATGGTGTGGCCCAGGCCGTCAAAGGTACCGTAAAAACAATTGGGGGTGCAGCCGCTGTTGCCTGTTCCGATAGGCGCGAAGCCCGCACCGCCGTTCCAGGCGCTGGTGGGCGCGGCATCGATGTCGGCCCCCAACACATAGCGCCCGCCGAGATTGCCGCTAATGCCCTGCAGATCGGTGGTGGTGGTGCTGCCCGCGGCGCCCAGGTCGGTGATGACGGTATACGCGAGGGTGGCGCCGGTGCTGCCTCGTTTGGTGCTGAAGTTGTTACCCGCCGGCAGGTTGACCTTCGCGCCGTTGTTGACGTTGTAAGAGCTGCCGGCGCCGCTGGTGGTGCCCTGGCCGTATTCAAGCGCCAGCTTGCCCGTGCCCGAGGCGTTGAGGTTGGCGTTGATGTTGATGTTGTTCTGCGCGTTGAGCGTCAGCTGATTGGCGCTCCAGCCCACCGCGTCGTTGACGTTGACATCGCCCGCCGTGCCCGCGGCGCCGCTGCTGCTCTGGATGACGACGTTGCCCGCGCCAAGGTTGGTGCCCAGCGCCGCGCCCGTGATGTCCCCGCCCGAGGCGGCGACGGTGAAGTTCACCGGGTCGATCAACCAGGTGCCGCTGCTGCCGGCGGGTGCTGCCGTGGTGATTCTGGCGTCATCCGCAATCTTCACCTGCGCGCCCGAGGTCTCGATGAAACCGCCGTTGCCGCCATTGGGCGCCGAGGCGTCCAGCGTGCCCGCAACCTTGGCGGTGCCGGCGGCCATACCGCCCAGCAGGATGATGGTGCCGTTGCGGTTTTCCACCGTGCGCGCCTGGATCACGCCGCTGTTGTTGACCACGCTGGCCAGCAGCGAATCCCGCGCGCCGGCGCTCAGGAACACCTGCCCGCCGTCGGCCCGGATCAGCCCGCCGTTTTCGGCCAGGCTGTTGAGCACGCTCTGGTCGACGACGACCTTGAGCAACTGGTTGTCCTGCAGGGTCAGGGTGGCCGCGCTGCCGGCCGCCAGCGCCACGCTGCCCTTGGGGGCGTTGATGCTGCCCTGGTTGCGCACCGTGTTGCCGATCAGGGCGATATAGCCGCCCGGGGCCGCATTGAGGGTGCCCAGGTTGACCACGCTGCCCGGGCCGCTGCCGCTGAAAGTGCGCTGGGCACTGCCCAGGTCCGCATCCTTGACGTCCAGCGTGGAGGCGACCAGCCCGCCCACATTGACCTGGGCGCCGGCACCGAAGAGCACGCCGTTGGGATTGATCAGGTAGACCTGCCCGTTGGCATTGAGCTGGCCCATGATCTGGCTGCCCTGGGTGTCCAGGATGCGGTTCACCGCGATCGCGCTGGCCGAGGGCTGCACGAACTTGACGCTTTCCTGCGCGCCGACGTTAAAGCTCTTCCAGTTCAGGGAGGCGTTTTGGCTGGACTGGGTGATGGTGGTGTTGGCCCCGCTCTGGGAGATGCTGGCCGCGCCCGAGGTGACCTGGCCGTCCAACGGCCCGGCCTGGGCGGTGGCCGCCCCGAGCAGCAAAACCGCCGTTGCGGGTTTGCGCAGCGCCCATCGGCCTGCCGTGCGGCCGGCGGCCCGGCTCAGCGCGTCAAGAAATGGCGGAGCCGCGAGGGCCTGCTGGCCAATTTTTGTTACAACTCCTGCAGCTTTTGCGCTGCCCCTCGAATTTTTTTTGTGCATTTTTCACACTCCGCAAGACCCCCTTTGTCAGTCGATTGAAAGAGAAGGGTCGGTCGAAGTGATGGTATGCAGAAAGGAATCGCAGCAGATCAGCTCAAAAAAAGATCTTTTTACGGTTAATAGAAACGGTTCCGGGTCGGAGCCTTTTGTTTCAAATGGTTACCTCTTTGGTTGTAACATTTGACCGCCACGTCGTTGCAAAAAACATACAGTTACAAAAGGCGAAGTGGCGCGAAAGCGGGCCACATTGCTTCAACCCGGCGTTTTTCAGCGATCGCGCAGGCCGATTTCCACCGTCGGGTAGCGCAGGCGAAGCCGCAATTCGCGCTTGAGGCGGCTGTTGTCCAGCCGGCGCGATTCACTCATGAAACTCAGGAGCACCCCGGGCAGCTCTTGCTGGGCGCTGCCGCGTGCCAGGCGCGGCGGCCGCGGCAGGCCGTAAAGGCCGGCGGCCAGGTCAAAGTAGTCGCCCATCTTGAGCTGGGTGTCATCGCTGGCATTGCTGGCGCGTTGCGGCTTGCCGCGCCACAGCGCCGCGAGGCAGGCGCGGGCCAGGTCGTCGGCGTGGATGTGGTTGGTGTAGACGTCGTCCTCGGCGCGCAGCACCGGCGTGCCCTTGAGCAGCCGGCCGCGCGGCGTGCCGCCTTCGCGGTCGGGTGCGTAAATGCCCGGAATGCGCAGCAGGTGCACCCGGGTGCCGGTGGCCCGGCCGAACAGCCGCACATGCGCCTCGGCATGCACGCGGCGCTCGGCGCGCGGCGTGAGGGCGTTCAGCGGCCGGGTTTCACGCACCCATTCGCCGCCGCAGTCACCGTAAACCCCGCTGGTGGAGGCATAGACCAGGGAGCGCGGCAGGCCGCGCAGCCGCAGGGCGCGCAGCAGGGCCAGTGTGCGCGGGTCGCTGCGCAGCTCGGCTTTGTCGTTCGGGGGCGGCGCCAGGTGCAGCACCCGGGTGGCCAGGCCCGCCAGGCGGCGCAGCGAGGCGCCGTCGTCCAGGTTGCCCCGCAGCGGCGTGATGCCCCGGGACCGGAGTTCGGGCACGCGCACGGCCGAAGAAGTGAGCGCCACGAGCCTGGCGTTGCGCGGCAGTTGCCGGGCCGCGCGCAGGCCCACGTCGCCGCAGCCGATGATCAAAATGCGCTCCCGGCGGAAGCGGGAAGGCAGTGCACCTAAAGGACTTAAGTTTGAGGGCAAAATTGGGGGTTGCCGGGAAAACCGGCCAAGTCGAGAACAGTTACCGCAAGGATACCGAATATGAGCTTTAACGTGACCGTGCAGCCCAGCGGCCGGACTTTCATCGCCCAGGTGGACGAAGCCCTGCTGGCCGCCGCCATACGCCAGGGCATAGGCCTGCCCTACGGCTGCAAGGACGGCGCTTGCGGTTCCTGCAAATCCAAAAAACTCGAAGGCACGGTGACCCACGGCGCGCACCAGGCCAAGGCCCTGTCGCCCGAGGAAGAAGCCGCCGGGTTCATCCTCACCTGCTGCGCCACGGCCCATTCCGACGTGGTCATCGAGTCGCGCCATGTGACCGACGAAAGCGCCTTCCCCGTCAAGAAGATGCCGGTGCGCATCAACAGCCTGGCCAAGGCCTCGCACGACGTGATGGTGGTGCGCCTGCAACTGCCGGCCAGCGACGTGTTCAAGTACCACGCCGGCCAGTATGTGGAGTTTTTGCTGCGCGACGGCGACCGCCGTGCCTATTCCATGGGCAATGCGCCGCACACCCAGGCCGACAACCCGGGCGTGGAACTGCACATCCGCCACATGCCGGGCGGCAAGTTCACCGAGCATGTGTTCGGCCCCATGAAGGAAAAGGAAATCCTGCGCATCGAAGGCCCTTTCGGCAGCTTCTACCTGCGCGAGGACAGCGACAAGCCCATGGTGCTGCTGGCTTCGGGCACCGGTTTTGCGCCCATCAAGGCGCTGATCGAGCACCTGCAGTTCAAGGGCATCACGCGCCCGGCCGTGCTCTACTGGGGCGGCCGCCGCCCGGCCGACCTGTACATGGACGAATGGGTGAAAACCAAGACCGCGGAAATGCCGAATTTGCGTTACGTGCCGGTGGTGTCCAATGCCCTGCCCGAGGACAACTGGACCGGCCGCACCGGCTTTGTCCACCAGGCCGTGCTGGAGGATTTCGCCGACCTGTCGGGCCACCAGGTGTATGCCTGCGGCGCGCCCATCGTGGTGGACTCGGCCCAGGCCGCCTACACCGCAGCCGGCCTGCCGGAAGACGAGTTTTATGCCGACTCTTTTGTGACCGAAAAGGAAAAATCCCAGGCGACCGTTCCCGCGCAAGCCTAAGAACCTGTTTATGGCCTAAACAGGTTCTTGCCCCCCAACAAACAAGAAGAATAAAAGAAGAAGAAAAAGAAACGCCCCGGCTGATGCATCAGCCGGGGCTTTTTTAATGCGCGGGCCAAGGGCGGCGAAGTTCAGCCGGCTTTGGCGGGTGCTGGTGCGACCTGCCGGTCATGCTTCTGGCGGCGGATGGCGGCGCTGGCGCGGTTTTCTTCGTGTTTGAGTTTGCGGCGTTCGGCCTTGGTGACCTTGCCGTCGGATTTGGCGGCCAGCTTGTCGGCTTCGATTTTGGTCTCGCGCTTGTCGAGCTTGGCCGTTTCCTTGGCAGTCAGCGCGCCCGAGCTGACGCCCTGGTCAATGCGCTTTTCCTGGTTGGCCTGGCGCTGGTCGATGCGGGGCGTGGCCAGCGGGTCTTTGGGCGCCGCGGGGGCGGCGGGCGCCTGGGCAAAGGCAAGGCCACCGGTAGCCATTGCAAGGGCGGCGACAAGGGTGTGAATCTTCATGGGGTTTCCTTGAGTTTGAGGTTGAGAAAACATGAAGCGGGCGCCTCATGACCCCCCAACGCGGCGCGGCCGCCGGGCGTCCATGTCTCGCAGGTAAAGATGCTGTAACCGTGATGTTCCAGACCGGGGGCGTGGCGCGTCAAACTTTTTTGCAACAATAGGGCAATGAATATTCGCCCCCTCACCCTCCCCTCCTTGCTGGCCAAAAGCCTGGCCGTTGTTTTCATGGCCGGCGCGGCCCTGTCGCCCGCCGCGGCACTGGCCCAGGCCAAGATCATGCGCATCATCGTGCCCTATGCGGCCGGCGGCCCCATCGACGCAACCGCCCGCCTGATGGCCGAGCGCGTGAAAGACTCGCTGGGCACCGTGATCATTGAAAACAAGCCGGGCGGCGGCGGCAACATCGGCGTCGACGCGATCGCCAAGGCCCAGCCCGACGGCCTCACGGTCGGCATCTCGGCGGTAGCCACGCATGCCATCAACCCCTGGCTTTACAGCAAGATGCCGTACAACGCGGCCACCGATTTCGCGCCCATCACGCAGATGGTGCGTGTGCCCAATGTGCTGGTGATGAACGCCGACACCGCGCGGCGCCTCAATATCAATACGCTGGCCGACCTGATCAAATACGCCAAGGCCAACCCGGCCAAGCTCAACTACGCCAGCGGCGGCAACGGCAGCGCGGGCCACCTGGCCGGCGAGATGTTCAAGGCCCAGGCCGGCATCTTCGCGCTGCACATCCCCTACAACGGCGGCAACCCGGCCCAGCTGGCGCTGCTCAGCGGCCAGGTCGACTACAACTTCGACAACCTTGCCACCGCCTCGGCCAACATCAAGGCCGGCAAGCTCAAGGCCCTGGCCGTGACCACGGCCAAGCGCAGCGCCATGCTGCCCGAAGTGCCGGCGGTGGCCGAGACGCTCAAGGGTTTTGAGATCGACACCTGGTGGGGCCTGGTGGCGCCCGCGGGCACACCCAAGGACGTGGTGACCAAACTCAACCATGCCTTTGTCGCCGCGCTGAACTCCCCCGAAGCCAAGTCTCGCTTCGCCACGCTGATGGCCGAACCCGTGGGCAGCACGCCCGAGCAGTTCGGCGCCTTCATGAAAAGCGAGCTGGCCAAGTATGAAAAAGTGGTGAAGGCCTCCGGCGCCAAGGTGGATTGATCCGAGGCGTTGAGCAATCCACCGCCTATGAAAAAGGCCAGCTCCCAGAAAGGGAGCCGGCCTTTTTTAATTGCCTTCGCTACGGACTCTTAAACCAGCAGGGGCCACGGAACCGGCTTTGCCGGGCCGTAGGCGCAGCGGCCCCCGAGGGGCTGGAGCCCGCGGCTCCAAGCCTGCCCGCGCAGGCCTGGACGGGCGACAGAGGTGAAGCGTCTCGCGAGCCGCGGCCTGCAAGGCCTCGGAAGCTACACGCAGTGAGCGACCGTGGGGGCCACGTTATCGGGTCACACGATCACCGTAACGGATGCTTTTGAGGGAGCCGCCCTCAAACAACAGCATGGTCATGAACTGCCCATAACCGGGGTTGTAAGTCCATTCCTCAACCTGCTGGCAGGTGTTGACCGTGACGTTGGCGGTGGCGCTGGCCGTTGCGCTGCCGGAGGTGCTGGGCACCGTCGGCGTGGTGACGGGTGCGCTGGAGACGGTTTCCTGCACGGGCTTGCAGAAGCTGTCTTTCATGACGGGCTCACCGCATTTTTGCAAAATGGTGCCCTTGGAGTTGCCGATCTGCGCAAGGTCGCCCTTGCAGCGCAGCGATTGGGCAGAGACGCCGGTGAATGCGGACGAAGCCAGGAAAGCCAGGGTGAAGGCGGCGGCGCGGACAATGATTGGATTCATTTTTTGTTTCCCAGGGTTCAGTAAAGATGCGCGTGCGGCGCACCCTTTGAACTTTATGCGCAAAGATTTGGCGCCGCAAGGCATTTGTGGCCCCGGGCCGGCCTGCCGGTGTTACGGCTGTAATGCGCGTCCCGCGGCGCCTTGCGGCGCGCGGGCTGGCGCAAAACAACGGCTTACTCGCCGAGGTAGGCGGCGCGCACGCGCGGGTCGCTGAGCAGCTGCTTGGCGTCGCCGTTCATGGTGACGTTGCCGGACTCCATGACGTAACCGCGGTTGGCGATGCCCAGCGCGCGGCTGGCATTCTGCTCGACCAGCAGCACCGTCACGCCGCGCGAAGAGACATCCTTCACGACCTCGAAGATCTTGTCGACCATGATGGGCGACAGACCCATGGAGGGCTCATCGAGCAGCAGCACCTTGGGCCGGCTCATCAGCGCGCGGCCCATGGCCAGCATCTGCTGTTCGCCGCCGGACATGGTGCCGGCCAGCTGGTCCTTGCGCTCACGCAGGCGCGGGAACAGCACGAACATCTTTTCGATGTCTTCGGCGATGCCGGCCTTGTCGCTGCGGATGTAGGCGCCCATCTGCAGGTTTTCGGTGATGGTCATGCGGGTGAACACGCCGCGGCCCTCCGGCACCATGGCCAGGCCTTCCTTGACCAGGTCCCAGGCGCCGCGGCCCTTGATGCTTTTGCCCAGGTATTCGATGTCACCGTCCAGCATCGGCAGGGTGCCGGTGATGGCCTTCATGGTGGTCGTCTTGCCGGCGCCGTTGGAGCCGATCAGCGTGACCAGTTCGCCGTCGTGGACTTCGAAGTCCACGCCCTTGACCGCCTGGATGCCGCCGTAGGCGACTTTCAGGCCGGTCACTTTGAGGAGTGTGTTAGCTGCCATGTTGTTGTTTTCCTTCAATGACCGGTGCCCAGATAGGCGGTGATCACTTTTTCGTCTTTTTGCACTTCGGCGGGCGCGCCTTCGGCAATCTGCTTGCCGTAGTCGAGCACGGTGACGCGGTCGCACAGGCCCATGACCAGCTTGACGTCATGCTCGATCAGCAGGATGGTGCGGTTGTCCTTGCGGATACGGTCTATCAGTTCGCGCAGCTGCACTTTTTCGGTGGCGTTCATGCCGGCGGCCGGCTCGTCGAGCGCGATCAGTTGCGGGTCGGTGGCCAGCGCCCGGGCGATTTCCAGGCGGCGCTGGTCGCCGTAGCTCAGCGTGCGGGCCTTGAAGTCGGCATATTTGCCGATGCCCACGTAGTCGAGCAGTTCCTGCGAGCGCTTGGCGATGGCGGCTTCCTCGTGCTTGAAGCCGGGCGTGCGGAACACCGCGCCCATGAGGCCGGACTGCGTGCGGATATGCCGGCCAACCATCACGTTTTCCAGGGCCGTCATGTCGGCGAAGAGCCGGATGTTCTGGAAGGTGCGGGCGATGCCGGCCTTGGCGACTTCATGCACGGCCGTGGGCTTGTAGGCCTTGCCGGCAAGTTCAAAAGTGCCGCTGTCGGGCGTGTAAAGGCCGGTCAGCACGTTGAAGAAAGTGGTCTTGCCGGCGCCGTTGGGACCGATCAGGCCGTAAACCTGGCCGCGCTGGATGTGGATACCGACATCGCTCAGGGCTTGCAAGCCGCCGAAGCGCTTGGAGACACCGGTGACTTTAAGAATGGTTTCGCTCATGTCCATTCTCCTTAGGGGTTGATTGACTGGATGGGGTCTTTGCCGACGACCTTGTTCAGCGACTTGCCGTGTTCGGCGGAGGGCCAGAGGCCGCGCGGACGCATCAGCATGATGGTGATCATGGCCAGCGCGATCAGCAGCTGGCGCAGGATGGCGGAGTCGAGGCGGCCGTCGGTCATGGCCTGCAGCGGGCCGGCCACATGGCGCAGCACTTCGGGCAGGGCGGCCAGCAGCAAGGCGCCCAGAATGACGCCGGGCAGGTGGCCTATGCCGCCCAGCACCACCATGGCGACGATCATGACGGATTCCATCAGGCTGAAGGATTCGGGCGACACAAAGCCCTGGAAGGCCGCGAACATCGAGCCGGACACGCCGCCGAAGGTGGCGCCCATGCCGAAAGCCAGCAGCTTCATGTTGCGGGTGTTGATGCCCATGGCCTTGGCGGCGATCTCGTCTTCGCGGATGGCCATCCAGGCGCGGCCTATGCGGGAGTTTTCCAGGCGGTGGCAGATGACGACCGAGACGATCACCAGCACCAGGAACAGGTAGTAGTACATGGATACCGAGTTGACCTCGATGCCGAAGAACTCATGCGGCTTGCCCAGGTCGAAGCCGAAGAACTTCATCGAGTCGATCTGGTTGATGCCCTTGGGACCGTTGGTCAGGTTGATGGGGCGGTCCAGGTTGTTCAGGAACACCCGGATGATTTCACCAAAGCCCAGCGTCACGATGGCCAGGTAGTCGCCGCGCAGCTTGAGGGTCGGGGCGCCCAGCACCACGCCAAAGAAACCGGCAAGCGCCGCGGCGGCCGGGATGATGGCCCAGATCGGCAAATGCAGCCCGTTCGGGAACTGCGCCGCGATCCAGGGGAAGGCATCGGCCAGGTGGGGTGAACCGAGCAGCGCGAACAGATAGGCGCCGACGGCGAAGAAGGCGACATAGCCCAGGTCCAGCAGGCCGGCGTAGCCGACCACGATGTTCAGGCCCAGCGCCAGCAGTACATAGAGCAGTGCCATGTCGACAATGCGCACCCAGGCATTGCCGCCCTGCTGCAGGATCAGGGGCAGCACCAGCAGCGCCGCCGCGACGACCAGGAAGGTCACCAGTTTTTTCGATTGTGTGGAATTCATCAATATTCTCCTTGTGTACCGGATGGCAGGGCCTTCAGGCCCGGTCCGCCACACGCTCACCGAGCAAGCCCGAAGGCCGCAGCGTGAGGACAAAAATCAGCACGATAAAAGCGAAGATGTCGGAGTACTGGCTGCCCAGCACGCCGCCGGTCAGCGGCCCGATATAACCCGCGCCAATCGACTCGATCAGGCCCAGCAGGATGCCGCCCAGCACCGCGCCGCCGAGGTTGCCGATGCCGCCGAACACGGCGGCCGTGAAGGCCTTGAGGCCGGGCAAGAAACCCATGGTGTGCTGCACCGTGCCATAGTTGGAGGCGTACATCACACCGGCCAGCGCCGCCAGGACGGCGCCGATGATGAAGGTGGCGGAGATGACGGTGTCGGGCTTGACGCCCATGAGCGCCGCCACGCGCGGGTTCTCGGCGGTGGCCCGCATGGCACGGCCCAGCTTGGTGTAGTGCACCAGCCACATCAGCACGGAGAGGGAGACGGCGGTGGCGCCCAGGATGAAGAGCTGGGTCACCGTGATGACGGCGCCGCCGACCTGGAAGGGCTCGGTGGGCAGCAGGGTGGGATAGGGTTTGTAGTTGGGTTTCCAGATGATCATGGCCAGCGTCTGCAGCAGCAGCGACATGCCGATGGCGGTGATCAGCGGGGCCAGTTTGGGGGAGTTTCGCAGCGGCCGGTAGGCGATTTTTTCAATCGCGAAGTTCAGGGCTCCGCAGACGACAAAGGCGATCAGCAGCGATATCAGCAAAATCAGCCAGCCCGGCGCGCCCGGCATGGCCTCCTGCATCCAGCGGATGATGGTCCAGCTGGTCAGCGCCCCCACCATCAAAACCTCGCCGTGCGCGAAATTGATCAGGTTGATGATGCCGTACACCATCGTGTAGCCCAGCGCGATCAGGGCATACATGCTGCCCAGGACCAGACCGTTGATGATCTGCTGTAGCAATACTTCCATAACTCACTCTCCCATGTAAATGAAATGCCAACTCAGTCTGGCGGCACCTGCCGCCGGGATCACCGGTGGCTGGCGCGAGTTAACAAAAAGCCCGCCCATCAAAGCCGGTTGGCTGCTGAATGGCGAGCTAATCCGCAAATTGTAGCCATCGGTGTTAAGCGAGAATCGGGCCAAGCAGGCGGTTTTCGCGGGGTTTACCCTTAACATTTGGTGAAACATCGATTTTTAACTTTTCATTAGTCAGTCTTATGTTGGTTACTCTTTGAAAATCCCACCTAATGCGACATCGAGCCGCGCCCCATTGCGGCAAACCCCTGATGCCCCGCAAGCCGTCCATTTTTAAAATCCGACATGCGATTCCATAAATACGAGGCCATCAACGCGGTATTTCTTTGCGGCACCGTCACCGGCGCGGCAAAGATGCTCAATCTCTCCCAGCCGGCCGTATCCCGCCTGATTTCCAGCGCGGAAACTGAACTCGGCTTTCTTCTATTTCACCGCCAGCAAGGACGCATGGCGCCGACCGACGAAGCCCAGCAGCTGCGCCCGGCGATCCTGAAAATCATGGAATGCATGAGCCATGCCTCCTCGCTGGCAGCCGGGCTGCGCAACGGAGGCATCAAGCAGTTGAGGATCGCAGCCGTGCCCTCGCTGGCCACAGCCGTCTTGCCCAGCGCCGTGAGGTCCTTCATCGAGCAATATCCCAAATGCAAGCTGACGCTGGAAACCTACCACTACGACTCTCTTGTCGAGGCGCTTCTGGCCGGCCAGGTCGATATCGGGTTTGTTTATGAACCGGTCGCGCACGCGGCGCTCGACACCACGGACCTGCTCCAGGCCCACTTTTGTTCAGTCTCCACATCGGGTTATTTTTCCAAATCCAAAAAATCCATCTCCATCCAGGACCTCGGCTCCTGCAACATCATTGGATTGAGCAAGGATGACCTCGTGGCCTCGCTGATTGCCCAGACGGACGGGATGGCCGACATTGCGCTCACCCGCAATGTTTCGGTCGAAACCAGCGTGGTCGCCATGCACCTGGCCATGCAAGGCCTGGGGGTGGCATTGGTCGACTCCCTGACCGGTGCGCTGGGCAAGGTGCTCGGAGCGCAGGTTTTGCCCTTTGCGCCTGAAGTACCCATCAGGGTCGCCGCGATGCGACTGGTCACACACCAGGCTGGCCTCCATGAAAGAAAGTTTATGGAACACTTCAAGGCCCAGGCGAGTCTGATTCACGGTGGCTGAATGAGCTGAGATGGTTGCCGACATCGGGGCGGGTCAGTAGCTGTCGAAATAGCGCTGCAGCTGCACCGCATCCTGCGTCAAGGTCAATGCCAGGCAGAGCAGCACGCGGGCTTTTTGCGGGCTGAGCGTGTCGGCGCCAACGCTGCCAAAGGCATCATCGTTCATCGCGCCATTGCGCGAGACAAGGCCGCTCCCGGTGCGGGAGCTCCGTACCACAGGTATGCCCCGGAGAATCGCCTCGCGATAAGCCGCCTGGTGAACACTGGAGATGGAACCATTTCCAGTGCCCGCATGCACCAGGCCGCGCGCGCCGTGGTTCAGGAATGCGCGAATACTTTCACAGCCGGCGCCGGCGTAGGCATAAACAATATCCACCTTCGGCAGGCTGCGCAGGCCGGCCACGCTGAAAGGCGAATCCACCGTGTGCTGACGCGACGGCATCCGGTGCAGCTTGACCTCGCCGTTTTGCATATAGCCGACGCAACCAAATTCCGGGCTCCCAAAACTGTCAATCGAGGAGGTGTGGGACTTGGTCACTTCACGGGCCGAAAAGATCCGCTCGTTTGCAACCACCATCACACCCAGGCCTCGCGCAAGAGGGTTGGCGGCCAGTTGCACCGCTCGCAAGAGATTCAGAGGACCATCCGCACTGAGGGCCGTTGCCGGCCGCATGGCCCCCACCACCACGACCGGCTTGGGCGTCTTGATCGCCAGGTGCAGAAAGTAGGCGGTCTCCTCCAGCGTATCGGTCCCTTGCGTCAGCACAAAGCCATCGGGAGCTTCGGTTTCCTCCAGCCGGGTCATCGCGTCAGCCAGGCCGAGCCATGTATCGGTGGAGAAGTTTTCGCTGCCCAGCTGGCTGATCTGGATCACGAGCAGCTCGACGTTCCCGGGCAAATAAGGCCTCAAAGGCGCCAGCGTGTCGGCCGCGGAGAGCTGTGAATCCTGGTAATTGAGTACGTCCGCCGCGGAATCGGCTTCGCCCGCGATGGTGCCCCCAGTTCCCAGAACGGCAATTTTTATTTTTGGCATCAATGTTCAGCAATTGCGTTAAGCGCACCAGGAAGACGGCGGCGAAATCGGCGCCGCAGTCTTTCAGGGGTGCGGGGACTTTCCGGGCACAGGCGCGTCACTTCATCGTGACAAGCGTGGTCTTGATGCCCTGGGGGTAGGTGGACAAGGTGACGGCGGCATTCTTGCGCTGGCCGGTTCCGTCAAACTCGATATGCCCGGTGATGCCCTCGTGCTTTGTCTTGCCGACATACGCCAGGTATTTCGCGGGCTCCGCCGAACCGGCCGCACGCATGGCATTGGCCAATATCATGACGTTGTCATAGGCATAAGGCGCATACACCACGACCTCGGCACCGTAAGCAGCCTTGTAGCGTTTTGCAAAACCGGGGCCGCCTTTCATATCCATCAAGGCCTCGCCGCCGTCGCCGCAAATAACGTTCTTCCCGACAGCCTGCGCACCCAGCTTGGGCAGATCGCCGGTGCAGACGCCGTCACCGCCCATGAAAGGAAGTTGCCCCATTCCCAACTGGGCCATCTGGCGAAGCATGGACCCAGCCTGCCCATCAAGCCCGCCAAAAAACACAGCCTGGGCTTTCTTGCCTTTGATCGTCGTCAGGATGGGCGAGAAATCGCTTGCCTTGTCATTGGTAAATTCACGCGCGACGACTTCACCGCCCAGCGATTTGAAGGTTTTTTCAAACTCATCCGCCAGGCCCTGGCCATATGCCGTGCGGTCGTCAATCAACGCGACTTTTTGAAGCTTGAGTTTGGTCGACGCAAACACAGCCAGGGCGCTACCGATCATCCCGTCATGGGCAATGGTGCGGAAGGTGGTTTTGTAGCCCAGCTGGGTGAGCTTCGGGTTGGAGGCCGCCGGGGTGATATGCGGAAGGCCCGCTTCGCTGTAGATGCGGGCGGCGGGAATCGTGGTGCCGCTGTTGTTGTGCCCCACAACACCGTTGACGCCGCTGTCCACCAGTTTTTGTGCAACGGCGGTTCCCTGCTTCGGGTCGGCCTGGTCGTCTTCGGACACCAGTTCAAACTTTACGGCCTTGCCGCCGATCTTGAACTGGCTGGCGTTGAGGTCGTCAATGGCCAGCTGCGCGCCACGCTCGTTGTCTTTTCCGTAGTTCGCCGCCTGGCCGGACAAGGGTCCGACGATGGCAATTTTGATTTTTTCCTGGGCGAAGGCCGAAGTTGCCGAAACAACTGCCAGCACCGAAAGAATGCTTTTTATGCAAGAACCTGACGACATACCGACTCCTGATGAATTGATGAGTTGGTAGTATCAAACGGGGATTTCTCCTCACGCATGCGCAGACGGGGCACGCCATGCAGAAAGCGTATGCGCTGTTTTGGGGAGCGCTGATCCGCATCGGCTGAGCCGCACCTCGCTGCCCGCCGGCAATCCTCCACCTCAACCCGCCGCGCGCGGCTTATTTCTTAGCGTCGTTCCTTGCCCGCAGCTGCTCGAGCTTTTCAGCGATTTTCATTTCCAGCCCCCTGTTGACCGGCCGGTAAAAGCCCGGGGCCTGCATGCCTTCGGGAAAGTAGTTTTCGCCGGCGGCGAAGCCGTCTTCCTCGTCGTGGGCGTAACGGTAGTTTTTGCCGTAGTCGAGCTGCTTCATGAGCTTTGTTGGTGCATTGCGCAAATGCAGGGGCACCGGGCGGGTGCCGTCCTTGCTGATAAACGCCTTGGCTTCGTTGAAGGCCTTGTAGACCGCGTTGGACTTGGGCGCCACCGCCAGGTAGATCACGCACTGGGCCAGGGCCAGCTCGCCTTCGGGGGAGCCCAGGCGCTCATAGACCTCGGCCGCGTCCAGTGCCAGGCGCAGCGCGCGCGGGTCGGCCAGGCCTATGTCCTCGCTGGCCATGCGCACCAGCCGGCGCGCCATGTAGCGCGGCTCGGCGCCGCCGTCGAGCATGCGCATGAACCAGTAGAGCGCGGCGTCGGGGTCTGAGCCGCGCACCGACTTGTGCAGGGCCGAGATGGTGTCGTAGAACTGCTCGCCGCCCTTGTCGTAGCGGCGCAGGCGCTCGCCCAGCACCTTGAGCAGCCAGGCGTCGGTGACTTCGGTGACCTTCTCGGCCTCGGCCGCCACGCTGAGCGACTCCAGCGTATTGAGCAGGCGGCGCGCATCGCCGTCGGCATAGGCCACGAGGCGGTCCACGGCCTGCGCATCGATGGCGGTGATGGCCGGCAGCGCGTTTTCGGCCAGCACCTTGTCCACGATCTGCTTCAGGTCGGCCTCCCCCAGCGGCTGCAGCACGTAGACCACGGCGCGCGACAGCAGGGCCGAGTTGACCTCGAACGAGGGGTTTTCGGTGGTCGCGCCTATGAAGGTGAAAAGGCCGCTCTCCACATGCGGCAGGAAGGCATCCTGCTGGCTTTTGTTGAAGCGGTGCACCTCGTCGACAAACACGATGGTGCGCCGCCCGCCCTGGGCCTGCCAGATGCTGGCCTGCTCCACCGCCTCGCGGATGTCCTTGACGCCGCCCAGCACGGCCGAAATGGTGATGAAGTGCGCGTCAAAGCTGCTGGCCATCAGGCGCGCGATGGTGGTCTTGCCCACGCCGGGCGGGCCCCAGAGGATGCAGCTGTGCGGCTGGCCGGACTCGAACGCGATGCGCAGCGGCATGCCTTCGCCCAGCAGATGCTGCTGGCCTATGACTTCGCCCAGGTTTTGCGGGCGCAGGCGCTCGGCCAGGGGCTGGTGGGTGGAGGACGCGGCTTTCACGGGCAGGTGGGAAACGGGAGATCAGGGGGTGGGGAACTGGGATGCCATGAGTCTAAGCCACGCGCGGGACCGGCTGCAGGCTTGGGGTAACTCGTGTACAACCCCATCACACCCTTTCAAAGGAAACCCCATGCCAAGCCGCGAAACCCTGGAACGATTTATCGCCCGCGTTGAAGAAAACGCCCATGCCCAGGCCATTGAAGAGTTCTACACCGAGAACGCGTCCATGCAGGAAAACCAGGCCGCGCCGCGCGTGGGGCGCGCCAACCTGGTTTTGGGCGAGCAGAAGGTCATGGAAAGGGCGAAGTCGTTGACCTCGACCTGCGTGCGCCCTGCCCTGCTCAACGGCGACCATGTGGTGATCCGCTGGATCTTCCGCTTTGAATGGCAGGACGGCAGCCGCACCGATATGGAAGAACTCGCCTGGCAGCGTTGGGAGGGCGAGCGCATCGCGGAGGAAACGTTTTTCTACGATCCCGCGCAGCGCCTTCCCAAACCCCCGGTGGCCTGAGCCCCGGCCTGGTTTACTGCCGGATCACGTCCGCGCCCTTGGGCGGCGTGAAGCGGAAGGTGTCCGCGGGCAGGCTGGGGTTGACCTCGACCTTGCTGAAACTCAGCACCGAGCGCTGGCCGAAGCTGTCGGTGATCTCGAGCGCGGCCAGGCCGGAGGATTTTTCACCGGGGCGAAAGCCCACGCGCACGGACTGCAGCTGGCCGTCCTTGCTCTTGGGCGTGGCCACCACCCATTGCAGGCCGTCGGCATCGGGCGCGGCGGCCAGCGTGAAATCGGCCTGCAGGGCGCGCAGGTCGGGCGCCGCGGCAATCAGCGCTGCGGGGGTGGAGCCCAGCACGCTGGACTGCTTGCGCGAGGTGACCTGGTTCAGGTCCACGTCGTGCAGCCACAAGGTCTGGCCGTCGGCCACGATGCTTTGCTCAAAGGGCTTCTTGTAAATGAAGCGAAAGCGGTTGGGCCGGGCAAACTCGAACGTGCCGGTGGAGGTCTTGCTGCGCGCGGCCTGCCCGTCCCTGGCCGGCGCGGTGACGACCTGGGTGAATTCAGCGCGGCCGCTGCTGACGGTCTTCACGAAAGCCTCCAGGCTGTCCAGGCCGTCGGCCCAGGCGGGGTGGGCGCAAGCCGCCACCAGCATCATTGCAAGGTATTTCTTCATGATCGTCACTCCGCCCTCGCGGGCACCAGGATGTCGCGCTGGCCGCTGCCGCTCATGGCGCTGACCAGCCCGGCTTTTTCCATGTCCTCGACCAGCCGCGCGGCGCGGTTGTAGCCGATCTTGAGGTGACGCTGCACCAGCGAAATGCTGGCCTTGCGGTTCTTCAGCACGACCTCCACGGCCTGGTCGTACATCGGGTCTTTCTCGCCGCTGCCGCCGTTGCCGCCCTCGCCCAGCAGGTCGCCGTCTTCCCCGTCGACCGTGCCGCCTTCGAGCACGCCGTCGATGTAATTGGGTTCGCCCTGCTGCTTGAGGTAGGCCACCACGCGGTGCACTTCGTCATCACTCACAAACGCACCATGCACCCGGATTGGAAAGCCTGTACCACTCGGCATGTAAAGCATGTCACCCATTCCTAACAAAGCCTCGGCGCCCATCTGGTCCAGGATGGTGCGGCTGTCGATCTTGCTGCTGACCTGGAAGGACAGCCGGGTCGGGATGTTGGCCTTGATCAGGCCGGTGATCACATCCACGCTGGGGCGCTGCGTGGCCAGCACCAGGTGGATGCCGGCGGCCCGGGCTTTTTGCGCCAGGCGGGCGATCAGTTCTTCGATCTTCTTGCCGACCACCATCATCAGGTCGGCCAGCTCGTCGATCACCACCACGATGTAAGGCAGGCGTTCCAGGGGTTCGGGCTGTTCGGGCGTGAGGCTGAAGGGGTTGTAGATGAATTCGCCCTTGGCCTTGGCTTCGTCGATCTTGGCGTTGAAACCGGCCAGGTTGCGCACGCCCAGCTTGCTCATGAGCTTGTAGCGCTTTTCCATCTCGGCCACACACCAGTTCAGGCCGTGGGCGGCCTGTCGCATGTCGGTGACCACCGGGGCCAGCAGGTGCGGAATGCCCTCGTAGACGCTCATTTCCAGCATCTTGGGGTCTATCAGCAGCAGGCGCACGTCGCGCGCATCAGCCTTGTAAAGCAGGCTCAGGATCATGGCGTTAATGCCGACCGATTTGCCCGAGCCGGTGGTGCCGGCCACCAGGCAGTGCGGCATCTTGGCCAGGTCTGCCACCACGGCGGCGCCGCTGATGTCCTTGCCCAGGCCTATGGTGAGCAGGGACTTGGCCTCGTTGTACACCTGCGAGCCCAGGATTTCGCTGAGCTTGATGGACTGGCGCTTGGCGTTGGGCAGCTCCAGTGCCATGTAGTTCTTGCCCGGAATGGTTTCGATCACGCGGATCGACACCAAACTCAATGCGCGCGCCAGGTCCTTGGCCAGGTTGACGACCTGCGAGCCCTTGACGCCGGTGGCGGGCTCAATCTCGTAGCGCGTGATGACCGGGCCTGGCGCGGCGGCAACCACACGCACCTCGACGCCGAAGTCCTTGAGTTTTTTCTCGATCAGGCGCGAGGTCATCTCCAGGGTTTCGGGAGCCACGGTCTCCTGGCGGCTCAGCGCGCCGTCGAGCAGGTCGACCTGCGGCAGCTTGGAGTCGGGCATTTCGCTGAAAAGCGGCTTTTGCCGCTCCTTGGCCACGCGCTCGCTTTTGGGAATGTCGACCAGCACGGGCTCGATCAGCACCGGCACCGGGTGGTGTTCCTCGATTTCGATGCGTTCGTCGATCAGGGTCTCCTCGCGCTCGCGGGCGGCCAGCTTGCCGAAGGCCAGGTCCTGGGCGATTTCGCGCTTTTCGCGGCGCGAATCGATCAGGTTGTCTATCCAGGCGCCTACACGAAGCGCCACATGGGCCCACGAAAAACCGAAGACCGCCGACACGGCAATGACACCCAGCGCGATAAACACCAGGCCGGAGCCGGCAAATCCCAGCCACTTCTCGCCCTGGGCACCGGCCAGGTAGCCCAGCACCCCGCCGGCATGGCCGGGCAGCTTGAATTCAAAGCGGTAAAGCCGCGACCACTCCAGCGCCGCGCTGGCCAGCAGCAGCAGCAGCAGGCTGAGCCAGAAGCGGATGCGGTGGGACTCCCCGGCCGCCAGGGGTTCGCCGCGCAGCCAGCGCGCCAGCGACCTCAGCCAGGCCTGGCCGCCCGCGGCCAGCGCCCACCAGACCGAAAAGCCCAGCAGGTAATAACTGGCGTCGGCCAGCCAGGCGCCCACGCGCCCGCCCCAGTTGAGGGTCGCGGCATGGCCGCCGGCCACGGCTTGCGCGGTGCCGGAGGTCGACCAGGCCGCATCCTGCGGCGAATAGCTGAGCAAGGCGGCCAGCCAGAAAACCAGGCCGAGCAGGCCCAGGATCAGGCTGACTTCATGGGCAAAGCGTTTGATGCCGCCGGGCGCGCCCGTGGCGGGGGAGTTTCTGGAGTTCAGAGTATCGAGTGAGTAAGTCATGGCTCACTTGAAGCTTACCGCAGTTGAGTGCAAGCCTTGAAGGAGCGCCACGGGCGCCAAATGGGTGGCGGGCGATCGGCCGGGCGTGTTAACCCAGGGTATGCAGGCGCTCTTTCACGAGGACGGAGCCGTCGTCCCGGGTTTCGATGAAGCCGCGCTCTTCCAGGTCTTTCATGACCCGGCTGACCATCTCGCGCGAGGCGCCGACCATCTTGGCCAGGTCCTGGCGCGAGACCTTGTCGCGGATCACGGTGTTGCCGGTGCCGTCGTCGCTGGCGAACTCCAGCAAGGCCCTGGCCACACGGCCGTACACGTCCATCAGGGCCAGCGATTCGATCTGCCGGTCGGCGTGGCGCAGGCGCTGCACCAGGCCCTTGAGCACGGCATAGGCCATGGAGCTGTTCTCGGGCAGGCAACGCGCGAATTCGAGGCGGCCCAGGATCAGGGCGTCGGTCTGGATCTCGGCGCGCACCGTGGCCGAATGCGGTTCGTTGTCGATCAGGCTCATCTCGCCGACGTAGTCGCCGGGGTGCATGGTGGCCAGGATGACCTCGCGCCCGCGGGCATCGGTGGTGACGACGCGGGCCCGGCCCGTCAGGATGATGGACAGCGCGTTGGACTTCTTGCCCTGCTCGACGATGGGCTCGCCGCGCTTGAAGCGGCGCTTGACCACCGTATCGGCGACGGAGGCGGCCTGGGCGGCCGTCAAAACGGAGAAAAGGGGTACCCGGCGAATCAATTCCAGGTTGGACACCATCGTCGTCATATCTGATATCTCCCAACCTCACAAACAACGGGACGTCGCGTGAGTTCTTACAATGGCACGTAATTTATAAAACCAAATGCCGCAAAAGTACTACCTCGACGGTTTTACCTTGCGCTGCGCTTATGCGGCACGACTCTACCCGAGTTCTTACACTTTCCCAATCAGTTTTTCAACATGAAACATTCAAGCGTCTTAATCCTCGGTTCGGGGCCTGCCGGCTACACCGCGGCCGTCTACGCGGCACGCGCCAACCTCAACCCGGTGCTGATCACCGGCATCGCGCAGGGCGGCCAGCTCATGACGACCACCGAGGTCGACAACTGGCCGGCCGACGTGCATGGCGTGCAGGGGCCGGATCTGATGCAGCGCTTTCTCGAGCACGCGGAACGCTTCAAGACCGAGATTATTTTTGACCACATCAACAAGGTCGATTTCAGCAAGCGCCCCTTCACCCTCACCGGGGACAGCGGGACCTACACCTGCGACACGCTGATCATCGCCACCGGCGCCTCCGCCAAATACCTGGGGCTGGAGTCGGAAAGCGCCTTCATGGGCCGCGGCGTTTCCGGCTGCGCCACCTGCGACGGCTTCTTCTACCGCGGCCAGGAAGTCTGCGTGGTGGGCGGCGGCAATACCGCCGTGGAAGAGGCGCTGTACCTGTCCAACATCGCCAGCAAGGTCACGCTGGTGCACCGCCGCGACAAATTCAAGGCCGAAGCCATCCTGATCGACAAGCTGCACGAGAAGGTCAAGGCCGGCAAGATCGAGCTCAAGCTGCACCACACGCTGGACCAGGTGCTGGGCGACGCCTCGGGCGTGACCGGCGTGCGCCTCAAAAGCACCCAAAGCGACGCCACGCAGGATCTCACGCTCAAGGGTTGCTTTATCGCGATCGGCCACCAGCCCAATACCGACATCTTTGCCGGCCAGCTGGAGATGAAGGACGGCTACATCATCACCAAAACCGGGCTGCAGGGCTTTGCCACCATGACCAGCGTGCCCGGCGTTTTCGCCGCCGGCGACGTGCAGGACCATGTCTACCGCCAGGCTATCACCAGCGCCGGAACCGGCTGCATGGCGGCCCTGGACGCCCAGCGTTTCCTCGAACAAGCAGAGTAAGCAAAAAATCCCTTATAATTCAAGGCTTTGCTAAATTTGACCCCAAAAGGGCCGGTTTGGCAGTCTCGGGTTACCGCCACCCTATTCTGGCGAGGTGAGGCAGGAATGACGACAGGCAGCAAGTGCCTTGCGACATGACTGCTGTTGAAAAGTACTGGAGTGCATATGGCACGCGTATGTGAAGTAACGGGCAAAGGCCCAATGGTCGGAAACAACGTTTCCCACGCCAACAACAAAACCAAGCGCCGGTTCCTCGTGAACCTGCAATACCGTCGCTTCTGGGTCGAGAGCGAAAACCGCTGGGTCCGCCTGCGCGTTTCGAGCGCTGCACTGCGCCTGATCGACAAGAAGGGCATTGATACCGTGCTCGCAGACCTGCGCGCACGCGGCCAAGCTTAAGGAGCACCATCATGGCAAAAGGCGCACGCGAAAAAATCAAGCTGGAATCCACCGCCGGCACCGGTCACTTCTACACGACCACCAAGAACAAGAAGACCACGCCCGACAAGATGCTGATCATGAAGTTTGATCCCAAGGCACGCAAGCACGTGGAATACAAGGAAATCAAACTGAAGTAATGGCTACGAATCCGTGCGTAGCCAAAAACTACCAGCTCGGTCAGTACATCCAGAAAAAGGACACCTCGGTGTCCTTTATTTTTTGAGGGCTTAGAAAGCAGAACTCCCGCAAAACAAGCAGGTTGCTACGCGGCTTGCCTGAATAAATAGGGCCAGAAGGTTATGACACCGGTTGCCGCTGCCGCACAAGCCGCAATTAACACGCCGCCGGCGGCAAGATCCTTTGCGCATTTGACCGCCAATGAATGTTGTGGCGACACAACATCGCAGAGCGACTCCACTGCTGTGTTCATGGCCTCTGCCATCCAAACCATGGCCATCGCGCCGATCAACCAGCGCCAATCGCCGGCGTCCACCCGGCACCAGCCGGCCAATCCCGTCACCAGCGTTGTGGCGATTAGATGCAGCCATGCGTTGTGCTGGGTTTTAAGCATCAAAGCCATCCCCTCGAAGGCATAACCAAAGCTCTTAAGGCGTGCGGCCAAAGTGAATCGCCGCGGAGCGCAGGCACGAGGGGCTTGTTTCATTTCCCATCCTTCTTATTTACCAACCGCCAAGCCTGGGCAAGACATGAACGTCGAGCAGTGCACACCTGCATAGCCTGCAACCCATACAAGCAGCCCCATACCGTGGCCATCAAAATACAGCAGCCCATCACAGTGCACCGGCCGGCTCTAGCGTCAAACAGGCGCGTCCAGCAAGCGGAACCTGCAAGCACACCTTTCCCAAATCGTCAGCCAGGACCTGCGTCAGACATGCACCTGTGACCCGATAGCGTGCTAACGGGCGCAAGCCCGACACGCTCAAGCTCTTGATGCCGTCGCCGGCTCCGCCGTACAGCACCGCTTGCAAAGAACTGCTTACAGCATCGGAGTGCGCGGCTGCAACCAGCACATCGGGGTAGGAATGGAGTTCCAACCTGGGACCTTGTGATGAAAGCGGGTGACTGGTCAAGTTTCGAAAACTGTCGCGCCCTCCGGAGCGCGCCATCAGCTCGACACCATGCGCCCATACCGAGGCCTTGCTCCTGTGGGCGACCCCATGACTGAGCGTAGTTGGACACTCGTGCTCCAGGGCATCCATGCAGTTTTGATACACACACTCATCGCCTAACTCTGCCGCCGCCAAGGCCGTCGCCGCGTAGGCACTGCCTCTTGAGAAACCATAGTTTCCTGTGTCGATGGGCCAGAATTCACTGCGTCGAAGTCGCTCACGGCTATCGAACAGCTGACGTCTCAACAACAGCCATTGGCGACGCGCCAAGTCAGGTTCCAACGCATTCAAAAAGTAGCACGGCATCGCCAGGGGCATTGCGCCACCAATGGCGGGTAAGGCCAATCCCGTATACGTAGAACGGCATGGCACATAGCGACCCATACCATCCAGAAACTCCGCGTCCAGATGCCGGCGAAACTCCGGCGCGTGACCGGCCCATTTCATCTGACCGTACTGCGCATCGTGGGCACGCAGCGCCGCAGCTCCCATTGTGTTGCACAGGGGGTAGACCCAGTTGGGCTCGCAGGCCATCAAATAGAAGGGTGAGCGTTCGTATTCTTTTTCCAACCTGGACAGCAAGGACTGGAAACTGTGTTCGTAGCGTTTCCCGTTCGGATGCACCAGCGTGAAGGCACCTTTTTTCGAAAATTCCTGACTTCCCGTGCTGGCCTGGAACAGGGCTATCTGCAGCGCCACGAAGCCCGTGTACATGATGTTTTCACGGGCCGTAGGGTCGGGGCTCCACCGGAAATTTCCCCACAGATTTTCCAGCGACCAGTAGGCCCACGCGCGGTGCTGTGCCTGCTTGTTCAGTAACCTGCTTTGCGCATCACTCATGTATCCGCCTAACGCGGGCGTGAAGCGTGCCTGCGTCAAGGCGATGCCATAAGCCAGAAAGTTGATTTGATACCGAAGTGCCGCCGTCTGAAACTGGTCGCGTTGCTCGAAGCCCGAAAATTCATCGAAAGGTTGTAGAGCTCGATCGAGTGCGAACCTCACACGATGCAGATGCGCCAACGACATCTCTGGTTTTTGCCTTGACGGTTGGGCTGTGAAGATAGTGCCCAATCGAGCCGTTTGTCGGACCAAGTAATCGTTATCGATGCGCCTTTGCCGGCCTGAAAACATGAACCAGGCCAGCATCGACAGGCAGCCCACTGCAGCAAACAGCGCGAGCACGCAGTACACATTGAGTACCACGCCTGGCTGAATTGCACCATGGTTCATGCTCGCGGCCCAAAACGCCGAACCAAGCCATACAAACGGAGGCAGCAACACATTGCCCGTGCCAAACCAGACCAACAGCGCAAATGCCAAGGCACCCACCGAACACAGCCAGGCGGCTACATGTCCTATGCCACTGCCTGTGCAGATATCAGCATGCGCCAGAAATCCGCCGCCCGGCACCATCAACCCCAAACCGAAAATCTGCAAGGCATCCTGATGCGCGAAAAGCAGCAAAACCGAGCCGCCCGCAACGAGCAGCATGTACAGCGTTAAAAGTCGGACAGTCTTTCTTGTCGTTACCGGACCGAAAATTCGCGTGTATGGCGGAAGAGTAGCGACGCTACGGATTGAACTCACAGACCGACCTTTCTTCGAAATGAAAACATCGGATTGATGCACCCGGATTTCGATAGGTGCAGTCTGATACGCGCCTGTGAGGTCTTGATGAGCTATATGAAGTTGGCGTGAAGTCGCCTGCTGGACGACCATTTACGTTGCGGAACATCGACCCGATAGCCCGTTTTGAGTTGCGGGCGGAGCTCGTACTTTGCGCCGAACAATAAAAAACCGCTCTCGGATTTCTCCGGAGCGGTGTTTTGAAGAGGTATCGGCCTGAGATCAGGCCGACATGTAACGCCAGATCAGGCGCGGGCGGCGCGCAGCTTCAGCGAGAACTCGCGCAGCGCGGCAATGCCGCTTTCTTCCGCGCGGTGGCACCAGGCCTGCAGGTCGGTCGCGAGCTGTTCGCGGGAGGCCGAGGTGCTCATCCACATCTGGCGCAGTTCTTCACGCATGGTGACCATCTTGTCGAGCACGGGATGCTCGGCGCGGGCCTGGGCCAGTTGCGGCTTGGCGGCCGCAGGCACCTTGTCGTCGTCGCGGTGCAGCCAGCGGTTGGCCGCGCGCAGCACGGACACGTCGGCTTTTTTGGCCTTCAGCACTTCGATTTCGGCCTTGCCGGCACGGCGCAGTTCGCGCGCAAAACCGGCCATCACTTCGTAGCGGTGGGCGATCAGGGCTTCCAGCGTTTTCTCGTCAGCCACGGGCTGGATGGAACCCAGCTGGAGCTTGGGCGGAACCTTCTTCACGGCGGCCAGGCCCATTTTTTCGAGGGCGCGGATGTAAATCCAGCCGATGTCGAACTCATAGGGCTTGACCGAGAACTTGGCCGAGGTCGGGTAGGTGTGGTGGTTGTTGTGCAGTTCCTCGCCGCCGATCATGATGCCCCAGGGCGAGATATTGGTGCTGGCGTCGGGCGCCTCAAAGTTGCGGTAGCCCCAGTAGTGGCCGATACCATTGATGATGCCGGCCGCCGTCACGGGAATCCAGGCCATCTGAACCGCCCAGACCGCCAGGCCGGCCGCGCCGAAGAAGGCCAGGTCGATGATCATCATCAGGCCCACGCCCTGCCAGCTGTAGCGGGTGTAGACATTGCGTTCCAGCCAGTCGTTGGGCGTGCCATGGCCGTACTTGGTCATGGTTTCCTTGTTCTTGCTTTCGGCGCGGTACAGCTCGGCGCCTTCCCAGAACACCTTCTTGATGCCGTGGGCTTGCGGGCTATGCGGATCTTCCAGGGTTTCGCACTTGGCGTGGTGCTTGCGGTGAATGGACACCCATTCCTTGGTCACCTGGCCGGTACCCAACCAGAGCCAGAAGCGGAAAAAATGCGAGGGGATCGCGTGCAAGTCCATGGCGCGGTGCGCCTGGTGGCGGTGCAGGTAAATCGTCACGCTGGCGATGGTGATGTGGGTGGTCACCAGGGCGTACAACACGATTTGCCACCAGCTGGCGGCGAGCAGGCCATTTGCCAGCCAGTCGAGGGCGGCATCAAACAAAATCATAAAAATCCTTTAAACAACCTGCACCAGCCGCCCATCCAAATTTGTCTCCAGGCGCTGCACCAGACAAGGTCTTATTGTAAGGCGAAGCCCTGCAAACACCAAGTCACCAGAGGTACAGGCGAAGGGGCAAATCAGTGCGAAAAATCACGAATAAATATGTAACATCAGCCTATCTGTCGTCTTTTGCTGGCAAAAATATCAGGACTTTTGCCATACTGCGGCGAAAAACCCGTCAGTCTGGTGCAAGTAGGGCCAGAGGCGAAGGTAGGGGCCGCGGCAGAGTTTTTCGGCATGTTCCACCCCCAAATGGGTCAACAAGGGCCCGGTTTCAAGGACGTTAAACCCTGTATTGGCCGCGCTGAAGGCTTCGGCAATCGCCTCGTTTTCTTCGCGCAGAACGCTGCAGGTGGCATAAACCAGCCGGCCGCCGGGCTTTAAAAGCCGCGCGGCGCTCTGCAAAATCGCGGTTTGTTTGGCCTGGAGCTCTTCGATGGCCTTGGGTGTCTGCCGCCATTTGAGGTCGGGGTTGCGCCGCAAAGTACCCAGGCCCGAGCATGGCGCGTCGACCAGCACCCGGTCTATCTTGCCGGCCAGGCGCTTGATGCGGTCGTCGCGCTCATGGGCGATGGCCACGGGGTGCACATTCGACAGCCCGCTGCGCGCCAGCCGGGGCTTGAGCGCATCCAGCCGGTGGCCGGAGGTGTCAAAGGCGTACAGGCGCCCGGTGTTGCGCATGGATGCACCCAGGGCCAGCGTCTTGCCGCCGGCGCCGGCGCAAAAATCGACCACCATCTCGCCGCGTTTGGCATCCACCAGCAGGGCCAGCAGCTGCGAGCCCTCGTCCTGCACCTCGATGGCACCGCGCGTGAAGGCGTCCAGCTTGGCCAGCTGGGGCTTGCCGTCTATGCGCAGGCCCCAGGGCGAATACGGCGTGGCAACGGTCTTGATGCCCGCCTTGGAGAGCTCTTTCTGGGTTTCGGCGCGCTTGTCCTTCAGCGTATTGACGCGCAAATCCAGTCCGGCCGGCGCATTGAGGCTTTCGACCAGCGGCCAGAAATCGTCACCCAATTGCTCCTTGAGCGGCTCGACCAGCCACTGGGGCAGGTTGTGGCGATGCAATTCCATCAGGTCGCCCGGCTTCACCTGGTCGCAGCGGGACAGCCAGTCTTTTTCCTGCTCGGTCAGCGCGCCCAGCAAAAAGTCGCGCTCGGCGGCAAAACCCAGGATCGCCAGGCGCCGCTCCAGCGGGCCGCTGCCGTGCTGGGCCAGGTAGGTATAGAGGTTTTTTTTGCGCAGCACGCCGTAGATGGTTTCCGCCACGGTGGCACGCTCGCGCGGGCCGAGCCGGTAGTCGCGGAAGTAGCGCGAAACCACCATGTCGGCGGGATGATCAAATTTGAGAACCTGCTTGAGAAGCTCGGAACAACTGTCGAGTAAGGCTTTGGGGTGCATGGCCCCATTGTCCCATCCTTGCCGCACGGCTCAATCCGGTTCAGTCCATGGTGCGCAGGTAGACGGCCTCAAAAGCGTTGCGTTCGATGTCCCCCAGCGTGGGCGAATAGCCGGCCCACAGGACCAGCACAGGGCCCGGCAGGTCCAGCGAGCGCTCCAGGTCACGGCACAGCACGTAGCGCGATTCATCGTCCAGACCCGGCAGTTCCAGGAACAGCAGGTAGCAGCGCCTGTGCGCAAACTCCTTGAGGTTTTTGCGCACCAGCCAGGCCCGCGCCACCGGCTTGCAACGCGCAAGCTGCGCCTGCAGCTCGCCCTGTTCAAAGTTGCTGAGGTCATGGCGCCCTATGGCCTGGAAAAACGGCGTTTCGGTCAGTTCCTCCCAGGCACGCCCCTCGGCTTCTTCCGCCTGCTTGAGCCGCTCGCGCCACAAGGCCAGGGCCTTTTCGTCAAAACTGCCGTCGACCGCGGGCTGCTCCATCTCGGCCACCGCCACCCGGCAAGCCCACCAGCGGTTGGCCGCGCTGTGCTCGAACAGCTGCCCCAGGCAATCCATGCGCAGCGCGCGTTCGGCGGCCGGCAGGCATTGCGCCAGGCCGCGCAAGGCCCCGGCATGGCCGGGCGTCATCTGCAGCGCGCGCTCATAGTGGCCGCGCACATCGGCCCGCGCGTCCAGGCGGCGCCGCAGGTTGCCCAGCTCGACCATTTCCTCGGCGTTGTTGCGCTTTTCGCTGGAAGCCAGGGCTTCGGCTCGGGCCCGCACCCGCCCCAGGTAGGCGTGGTGCTGCTTCCAGTCGCTGGCGTTGTCCCTGCACCATTGCTTGTCGAAATGCGCGATCCATTTGGCACCGCCGTCGCCCAGCAGCGCCAGCGCGGAGCGCGAAGAAGCAGACCACGCCGGCAGGTTTTTGCCGGCTTTCAGCGCCTCCAGCCGGTCGCGCAGGCCCGGGTGGGTGTCGTCCACATCGCTGATGCGGCGCAGGGCCTGACGCAGCGACTCGCGGGCGAAATCCCCGGGCGGCGCCAGTCCCAACAGGGGCCGCATGGCCGCGTACGGCCCCACCGGCAAGGGCTGGGCCGCGGCGGCGCTCCAGTGCTCAGGCCAGAACTCCCTGGCGACCCAGTCGCCCTTGACGGCCAGTTCGGTCAGCGCCGCGGCGGCCACATCCTTGCCCAGCAGCTTTCCGGAGATGCGGTCGGCCTCGTATTCGTCCTGGCGGGCCAGTGCAAAGGTCTTGGCCGAAAACCGTGGAAAGTACCAGCGCAAAAAGGCCTGCGTAGCCGCCGCCACCGGGCCTTCGTCGTTGCGCAGGCCGTGGTTGAGCATGGCCCAGCTCAGGCGCGTGCGGTAAATCCAGGCGGCGAAGCGGCCGTGGTCGCCGCGCAAATGGCCGTACTCATGGGCCAGCACGGCCAGAAAGCGCGGACGGTCCAGCGCCATCAGCAGCGGCAGGCCGATATTGAGGTAGTTGACGCCGCCGCCGAACAGGCCAAAGCGCGGGTGCTGCCGGATGCTGGCGTTGAAGTCCGCGTCCAGCCGCACGCGGTGTATGGGCGGGCCCTTGATCTTCTTGCGGATACGCTCCAGCGCCTCGAACAGGGCCGGCGCGTCGGCCGGCTGCAGCACCACGCCTTCCGGCTCGTCAAAACGGCACCACAGCGCCCGCAGGCAGGTCCAGAGCAATCCCCCGGCCGCGACGACCAGGGCGACATAAAAGCCCTTGATGCGCCCATGCATCATGGCGCTGGCGACCCAGGCCAGGATGCCGGCGGACAGCAGCAGGCAAGCGACGACCCAGGCATAACCGAGCGCCGCGAAAGCCGCCACGCTGCGGCGGTAGGCTTTGCTGTCGTCGGCGCTGGCATGCTCGCTCAGGCGCACCAAATGGATGAAATCTGCCCGCTCCATCAGCCCTCCCGTTTTTGTTGGCGACAATCTTACCCATGAACCCAGACCCCAACCTGCCGCCCCTGATTGAAACCCCGCCGGGCCTCTACCGCCACTACAAAGGCATGCTTTACGAGGTGGTCGGCACCGTACGCCACAGCGAAAGCCTGGAGCCCATGACGTTGTACCGCGCGCTTTACGGCGAAAAAGGCCTGTGGGTGCGGCCCGCCGCCATGTTCAATGAAGAGGTGGTGATAGACGGCGTCAGGCAGCCGCGTTTCGCGCTTCAACCCGGCCCGGCGCCCGAATAAGCGCCGTCACCGATAATCGTGGGTTATGTCCGAATCCACCGAAATCGAAAAACAGGTCAAACGCCGCCGCACGTTTGCCATCATCTCCCACCCCGACGCGGGTAAAACCACGCTGACCGAAAAGCTGCTGCTGTTCTCGGGCGCGATCCAGATCGCCGGCAGCGTCAAGGCCCGCAAGGCCGCGCGCCACGCCACTTCCGACTGGATGGAAATCGAAAAGCAGCGCGGCATCTCCGTGGCCAGCTCGGTCATGCAGATGGAATACCGCGACTGTGTCATCAACCTGCTGGACACCCCGGGCCACCAGGACTTCTCGGAAGACACCTACCGCGTGCTGACCGCCGTGGACGCGGCGCTGATGGTGATCGACGCGGCCAACGGCGTCGAGCCGCAGACGCGCCGCCTGCTGCAGGTCTGCCGCGCGCGCAACACGCCCATCCTGACCTTCGTCAACAAGATGGACCGCGAGGTGCAGGACCCGATGAGCGTGATGGACGAGATCGAGCGCGAACTCGGCATGACGGTCATCCCCTTCACCTGGCCCGTCGGCATGGGCAAGCTGTTTCACGGCGTCTATGACAGGCGCGAGGACCGCATGCGCGTCTTCAGCCCCGGCGAGGAAAAAGCCGGCGGCGACGACGAAATCCTGGCCGGCCTGGACAACGCCGAGGCCGCCAAACGCTTCGGCGCCGAATACGCCCAGGCCCAGGGCGAGATCGAACTGGTGGCCGGCGCCACGCCCGAGTTCGACCGCGCCGAATTCCTGGCCGGCAGGCAGACGCCCATGTTTTTCGGCTCGGCCATCAACAACTTCGGCGTGCAGGAAGTGCTGGACGCGCTGGTCGACCTGGCGCCCGCGCCCGCCGAGCGCGGAGCCATCCAGCGCGTGGTGCACCCCGAGGAGAAAAAATTCTCCGGCGTGGTGTTCAAGATCCAGGCCAATATGGACCCGGCCCACCGCGACCGCATCGCCTTCCTGCGCGTGGCCAGCGGCGAGTTCACGCGCGGCATGCGCCTGAAGGTGGTGCGCAGCGGCAAGGAGCTGCGGCCCAACACCGTGGTGAGCTTCATGAGCCAGCGCCGCGAGCTGCTGGACACCGCCTTCGCCGGCGACATCATCGGCATCCCCAACCACGGCGTGCTGCAGCTGGGCGACACGCTGACCGAAGGCGAGGCCCTGCAGTTCACCGGCCTGCCCTTCTTCGCGCCCGAAATGTTCCGCGCCGTCGAGGTGGCCGACCCGCTGCGCAGCAAGCAGCTGCGCGCCGGCCTCACCCAGCTCGGCGAGGAAGGCGCGATCCAGGTGTTCCGGCCGATTGCCGGCTCATTGCTGCTGCTGGGCGCGGTCGGCCAGCTGCAGTTTGAAGTGGTCGCCCACCGCCTGGAGCACGAATACGGCGTCAAGGCCCGCATCATGGGCAGCAACTTCAACCTGGCGCGCTGGGTCACCAGCGACGACGCCAACGAACTCAAAAAATTCATGGACGCCAATGCCCACCGCGTGGCACTGGACGCCGTTGATGCGCCCACCCTGCTGGTGGACCACAGCGCCACCCTGCGCGCCGTGGAGCAGCAATGGCCCAAGATCAAGTTCCATGCGCTGCGCGAGCACGCCGGGCTGGTGTTCCAGTCCAAGATGTAAGCGCTTTTCCGCTCACCTGCCCCAGACGCAAAACGGGCGCCAGAAGCTATCCGGTGGATAGCTTCTGGCGCCCGTGGCTTTTTGCGCTGCTTTATTTGGCGTTCAAAAGCTCGCCGACTTCGAGCAGGACCAGTTCGTTGTCGTCGGCCTTGTTAGGCTCGCGGCTGCTCGAAAACGGCAAGTTGTTGTCGTTGCCGACCACGATGTGAGTCGCATCCACCACGTCCACGTTCTCAATCGTGAAGAAAGGGAACTTGAGCACGCCGTCGTTCAGCGGTTTGCGCGCCAGTTTGTGGGGGTCGGCAATGTTGAGCAGGTCGATGTAGCCAATCTTGCGCACCGGCCCGCCCACATTGGCGTCCGTCATTTCAATCTTGTAGACACGCTTGAATTTGGCAATGTCGTGGAAGCAGTCTGTGCGCTTTTGGCCCTCGGGGCAGGCCTTGTCGGCCGTGCCTTCGCCGTTGTCGCGCTCGATGACCAGGCCCGTGGTGGCGTCGATCATGTTGAAGTCGCCGATGGCATTGCCGTTGGCTTCCAGCGGGTACATCCATGAGCGGCCGCTCCACTTGCCTGCCTGCACGTCGAACTCCAGCACGCGCAAGGCCTCCTTGCCGGCCACACGCTCATAGTCTTTGGCCTCGGCATTCCACACCGGGCCTTCGAGCAGCGCGTAGAGCTTGCTGCCGTCTTTCGACGAGGCCATGCCTTCAAAACCCTTGGAGCGTTTGACCTGGAAGTCGACCGTGCCGCCGGGCGCGGCTGGCGTGGTGACGGCGGGGTGGTCGGGTGAACGCACGACCTTGCCGTCCACCAGGGTTTCAAACACCGCCAGCACCTTGCCCTTGAGGTCGGCCTTGATCAGGAAGGGGCCGAACTCGTCGCCAATCCACAGCGCACCGCCGGCGAACTGAAAGCTCTCGGTGTCGAAGTCGCTGCCGGTCAGGTAGCGCTTCTTGCTGCCTTCATGGACGATGCGAAACGGCACTTTGCGGTCCGGGTCGTGCAGGAAAACCGTTTCCAGCCGCTTCATGCTGCCGCCCTTGAAGTCGACCTTGTAGCGGTTCAGGTAGAGCATGGCGTCGGGCGAGTTTGCCTTGGCGCCAAAGCCGTTGTCCGTGATGATCCAGAACGTGCCGTCTGCCATTTTTTTGATGCCGGAATGGCCTTGCAGCGGCTGGCCCTTGAAAGGCAGCGACATGCCAGTGGGGCGGCCCGCCGACAGGCCCGGCACCGTGCCCAGTGCCTCGGTGCGCTGGCCGTTGGTGAACTTGCCGCTGACCTGCAAGTCCTGCGGCGCATCCTTGGGCGCGGGGATAAAGGATTGGGCGGGCAGCACCGCGTGGCCTGCCAGCGTGGCCGGAAATGCCGCGGGCGACTGTGCCAGCGCGCACAAGGGGGAGGCCAGCAGCACCAGCATCAGGGAGGAAAGAAGGCCGGTCGGGCGCTTTGGCAAGGAACAGGCAGTGGCGCCAGAATCAGATAAGAACATGTGTCATCCGTGGTTAAAGGAAGACGCATGGTCGCCAACCGGTGTGACGTCGCGATGACACAGGGTGCTCGCCCCCCGGCCTCGGCAAGCGGGAAATCGCCCCTGCTTTGCCCTATTGCCGGATTCTTCCGTTCCCGCTGACGATGGTCATCTCCACGAAGCGCGAACCATTGCGCATCCCCGGGCGAAATCCGACGACATATCCTCCCAGGTCAAAACTGTCCAGTCCATCCAAAGCCGTGGCAAAACCTTCACGGGTCACACGCGGGCCCTGCCGCCGGGCGGCTTCAACAATCACCTTTGCCGCGATGAAGCCTTCCATCATGGCGTAGCTGATCGGAACGTCCTGCGCTCCGGCCGCTGCCGCGATGTCGTTGAACTCCTTGGAAAGCCGGTTTGTCAGTTTGTAGGGGCTGGGCGTGACCTGGGCGATCGCGATGCCTTGCATCTGCTCTTCAGAAAGCCGTTTCGCCATCTGCTCGATGTCCGCGCCTGAATGCGCAAACAGTTGGGCCGTTCCTCCGCCTGAACGGTATTTCTCAATAAAGCTGGAAGCAGCGCCCCCGCTCGCAATCATGATGATCGCCTGCGGTGATGCCTGCAGCATGGCGTCGGCGGCGGCGCTCACGCGGCTGGTTCCAGCGTCATAACCCGCCGTTTGGATGATCCTGGCCTTGGCGTTCGCCGCCGCTTCCTGTGCCGCGGCGATGAGCGGCGCGGCGCCGGGGCCATTTTCGTAAAACAAGCCGAGCCTGGTGATTCCGACCGTCGCCAGGTGCGCCGTGATTCTCGCCAGCTCGTCCCGCAGCGTGGCGCGTACGCCGTAAAGCTGCGGGGCTTCCAGATTCAGTTCGGTCGCGCGGAAGCCGACCAGTGCGATGCGCTCGCGTTCCAATACGCCCGCACTGACCAGCTGGGAGATATTGCGGCCTCCAAAGTAGCCGGCAAGCACCACGGGTTTGTCCTCGGCCAGAAGCGCGCGCGTTTGGGTGAGTGTTTCATCGGGTCGCCCGGCGTCGTCGCGGCGCGCCAGGATGAAGGTGTTTCCATTCACGCCGCCCGCCTTGTTCACGGCGTTGAAATGCAACTGCATCCCCGCCGCGTAGGCGCGGCCCTGGCTCGCGTCGATACCGGTCAAGGGCGCCACCTGGCCGACCACAAGCTGCGCGGCCAGTACGGATGACGTGATACCGCTTGCGATAGCCAGGCCGGCCAGGCGGCCGATCCATTGATTTTTTCTCATCTTCGCCCTCATCCTCGTTCTTATCTTCGTTGTTATCCTCGGTCCTCAACGACATCCAAATCGCCTGGACCGGCCATTGATTTTTCTTTGTTCACGCACCGGCACTGATGCGATGTCCGGCGCCGCCTGCCGTCGTCGGCGAGCCGACGGGGTGCGGCGGGGCCGAGACGATCGATGTCAGCGCCGGCTCGACGGCCCGCAGGCGGTCCAGCGCGGGACGCGGCCGCCGCAATTCATCAGAGCCGGCAAAAGCCTGCTCCAGGGCCGCCGCCACGCCAAGCACATGCTGGTCCGCGCGGAAGTGGCCGACGATTTGCAGGCCGAAGGGCATGCCCGCGTAGTCGACTCCGCAAGGCAGGCTGAGCGCCGGCAAGGTGGCCAGCGTCACGACATAGGTCAGGGCCAGCCAGCGGTAGTAGTTGGCTTGCGGCTTGCCGGCGATGGTGTCCGCGTGCAGCGTCGTCCAAGGGAAGGGCGACAGCGGCGTGGTCGGCGCCAGGATCACGTCATAACCCGCCATCGTGGCGTTGAAGCGGGCCAGGATGCGTGTCTGCTCGGCCTGGGCCCAGGCGCTGTCCAGCAGACTCATCGCCGCGCCTATCTCGTAGTTGGCGCGCGTGTTGGGCCCCAGGCTGGCGGGGTCGCGTGCGTAGGCGTCGCGGGTCGCGGCCACAAAGGCCTCCGCGCGCAGCACGTCAAAGCAGCGGTGCACTTCACCCAGGTCGAACTCCACCTTTTCACAACTGCGAAACAGGTGGGACATGGCGCGGACCTTGCGGCCGAAGGTCTCCCGTATCAGGGGATCGACATCGCAGGCGCCGAAGTCCTCGGTCCAGCCTACGCGCAGGCTACCGAGGTCCAGCGGCGGCGGATTCAGAAAACCGGCCGCATCCACTGGATAGCTGAGCGGGTCGCCCACGGCGGCGCCGGCCGAGGCGGCCAGTTGCTGGCAGGTGTCGGCGACGGTGCGGCCCATGGGGCCCACCACGGAGATCGGCGTCCAGCCCAGCGGCTTGCGCGAACTGGGCACCAGGCCCGGCGAGGGCCGAAAACCCACCACGCCGCACAGGGCCGCCGGTATGCGCAGCGACCCACCGGTGTCCGAACCGGTACATACCGGAAGCATGTCGCAAGCCAGCGCCGCCGCCGAGCCGCCCGACGAGCCGCCGGCATTGAGCCGGGGGTCAAAGGGGTTGCCGGTGGCACCCCAGACCGCATTGCGAGTGTTTGCGCCGGCCCCCAGCTCGGGCACATTGGTCTTGCCGACCACGATGGCACCGGCGGCGCGCAGCCTCGCCACGAGCACGTTATCGGCCGCGGGCACATGGTCGCGGTACAGCGCCGAGCCCAGGGTGGTCAGCAGGCCCTCGGTGGCCTCCAGGTCTTTCACGCCCATGGGCAGGCCGTGCAGCAAGCCCAGCGGGCGGCCCTGCATCACCGCGCGCTCGGCGTCCTTGGCCTCGGCGCGCGCGCGTTCAAAGCAGGTAGCCGTCACGGCGTTGACGAAAGGGTTGACCGCCTCGATGCGCTCGATGCAGGCTTCCAGCAGTTCGACGGGCGATACCTGCCTGGCCTCTATCAGGCGCCGCAGCTCCACCGCCGAGAGAGCTACCAGTTCCTTGCGGCTCGCCACCGTCAATCAATCCGGATGTTGGAACGCAGGGCGATCACGCGCATGCGGGGCAGCTCGTTTTCGATGCGCGCGGCGACCGCGGCAGCGGGCTCCCAGGCGGACTCGAGTCCGTTCGCGACGAGTTTTTCGCGAATTTCCGGGTCCTTCATGGTGTCAGCCAGCGCCTTCTGCAGCTTGGCTTTGACATCCGCCGGCACCCCCTTGGGCGTGGCAATGGCCAGCCAGGAATCGGCCGAGAAACCTTTGAAGCCGCTCTCCGCCACGGTCGCCACCGTGGGCATTTGCGTCGCGCGGCTCTCGCCGGTGACGGCGATGGCCTTGATCCTCGGCTTGGCCGCCTTCAGCTGCGGTAGCGCCGCCGCGACGGTGTCAATGGTGAAAGGGATTTGCCCGGCCATCAAGTCGTTCATCGCCGGCGCGCTGCCCTTGTAGGCGATGTGCTGCAGCTTGATGCCCGTGGTGCTCCACAGCATTTCGCCTGCGAAGTGCCCTGTGGTGCCGTTACCGAACGAGCCATACATGTATTTGTCCGGTGCGGCGCGCACTGCCGTGATGAGTTGCTTCAGGTCGTTGATCGGGACATCGACGTTGGCCAGCAAAACAAGGGGAACGCGTGCCACCATCCCGACAGGCTCAAAACTCTTGATCGGGTCGTAGGGCAGTTTGGGCATGAGCGCTGGATTCACCGTGAAGGTGGAACCAGAGCTGATCAGCAGCGTGTAGCCGTCCGGCGCGGCCTTGGCGACAAAGGCCGCACCGACGACGGTGCCGGCGCCCGGGCGATTGTCGATGACGATCGGCTGCCCCAGGCGCTCGGCCAGTTTCTTGGCGACCAGCCGCCCGGCGATGTCGGTGGCGCCACCCGGCGGAAACGGGATGACCAGCTGGACCGGCTTGGACGGATAGCCCTGCGCATGGACGCCGGTCCAGGGCGCCAACAAGGCCAGCGCCATGGCCAGGAAGAAGCGCTTCTCATACCTTGGTTTCATCATCGTAGTTCCCTCTTTGTTGCAGCGCGAGCCGCGTTGATCAACCGTTGCGAAACAGGAAGCTGTAGGCATTGAGCGCCGGCACGCCACCCAGGTGCGCGTACAGCACGCGCGAGCCGGCCGGAAACTCGCCGCGCCTGACCTTTTCAATCATTCCGTGCATGGACTTGCCCTCGTACACCGGGTCGGTCAGCATGCCCTCCTGCCGCGCGCACAGGCGGATCGCCTCCAGCGTGCCTTCATTCGGCAGGCCGTACTCGGGGCCGCCGTAGCCGGTGTCCAGCACCACGTCTTTTGCGGTGATGGGGCGGCCCAGCTCCACCAGCTTGGCGGTGTTCTGCGCGATGCGCAAAATCTGCGCATGGGTTTTCTCGGGCTTGGCCGACGCATCGATGCCGATCACGCGGTCGGCCCGGCCGTCGGCGGCAAAGCCCACCACCATGCCGGCCTGCGTGCTGCCCGTGACCGAGCAGACCACGATGTAGTCGAACTGGAAGCCGAGTTCGGCCTCCTGCGCGCGCACCTCTTCGGCAAAACCGACAAAGCCCAGGCCGCCATAGGGATGCTCCGAGCAGCCCGCCGGAATCGGGAAGGGCTTGCCGCCGGCCTTGCGCACGTCGTCCATGGCCTGTTCCCAGCTGGGGCGTATGCCGATGTCAAAACCGGCCGCGTCCAGGCGCACATCGGCGCCCATGATGCGCGACATCTCGATATTGCCCACACGGTCATACACCGCGTCGGAATAATTGACCCAGTTCTCCTGCACCAGCACGCACTTCATGCCCAGGTGCGCGGCCACCGCCGCCACCTGGCGCGTCTGGTTGGACTGGATGCCGCCTATGGACACCAGCGTGTCGCAGCCCTGGGCCAGGGCCTCGGGAATCAGGTATTCCATCTTGCGGGTCTTGTTGCCGCCGAAGGCCAGGCCGCTGTTGCAGTCTTCGCGTTTGGCAAAGAGTTCGACCTTGCCGCCCAGGTGGGCGCTCAGGCGTTTGAGCGGCTGGATGGGCGTGGGGCCGAAGGTCAGCGAATGCCTGGCGAACTTCTGGAGCTGCAGCGGGTGTTGAAGAGGATGCTTGAGCGAAGTGGACATGAAGGGGGTTCCCGGTTGAAAGTGAAACTGAAGCTTGAAGCGACGATGAATCAAATCGTAGCCAGGCCCTCCTGCAATGAGTTGCTTAAACACCCCATCAAACGGACTCAATAATCTTCCTTTCATGAATTTATGTAATTAATTCCATAAATTCGCCTTTCTAAGCAATATTTGTAGAATCCTCCCATGGAACACACGCTGGACCGCATTGACCGCAAGCTCCTGAAGCTGCTGCAGCAGGACGCCTCCCTGCCCAATATCGAGCTGGCCGAAAAGACCAGCCTGAGCCCGCCCGCCTGCTCGCGGCGGGTAGCCAGGCTCAAAGAGGCCGGCCTGATCCGCAAGACGGTGGCGCTGGTGAACCCGCGCGCGCTGGGCTACAACGGGCTGGTCATCATCGGCGTGGTGCTGGACCGCTCCACCACCGACTCCTTCGCGGCGTTTGAAAAAGCCGCGGCCGGCCTCAGCGGCTGCCTGGAAGTGCAGCTGGTGACCGGCGAGTTCGACTACTTCGTGAAGCTGCGCATCCAGAGCATCGACTCCTTCAACGAACTACATGCGGCGCAGCTCATAGGCCTGCCCGGGGTGCGGCAGATCCGCACCTTTGTCTGCCTCAAGGAGGTGTTCGAGACCACGGTGATTCCGGTTTAGGCCGGGCTTTTGCAATAAGCTATGCGCATGTCGCCCAAAGCCAGCCTGTGTCGCCGTTTCTTCCTGATGCTGCTGTGCGCCTTCTGCGGCGCAGGCCACGCACAGGTGTTTGATCGCCTGTATGAAAGCAGCGCCCAGATCACCCTGGCCCAGCCGCTGCAATGGATCGCGGTGCCCAGGGATTCCATCGCATCGCCCGATGCTTTCGCCACGGGCGAATTCGCGGCCACCGCAAAACGCGCCTTCCAGCCTTACACCGACGACACCATTCTTCCCACTTCCGATACGCAGGAAGTCTGGGCCAGCTTCGCCCTGCCCACCACGGAAACCCTGCAGACCTGGTACATCCGGCTGGCGGGCCAGGCGGTCTACAAGGTAAGCCTTTACTCGCGCGACGCGCAAGGCGGCTGGCAGGTCCATTCCGCCGGCGAGGCGATCGCCCCCGCCTACTGGGCGCTGCGCACCCGCGTCCCGAGCTTTGAGCTGCAATCGCACACCGACCAGCCGCAGACCTACTACCTGCGCTTCGAACACCGCCGGCCCATCACCGAGCGGCCCATGCTGCTCACGCCCGTCGAGTACATCGACGGCGCCTCGCGGGTCGGCGTGGTGATAGGCCTGATGTGGGGCATGTTCAGCGTGCTGGCCGTGCTGTGCCTGGCCGCTTTCAGCATGTCGCGCAGCAAAGTCTTCCTCTGGTTCGGCGCCGTGGTGGTCACGCTGATGTTCACGCAACTGGTGCTGATCGGCTACGGCGGCTGGCGCATCTGGCCCTACAGCGTGCACCTGAACCAGGTCATGGGCTGGGTGTCGGCCACGGTGACCATGGCCGCGGCCGCCTGGTTCTGCGCCCAGGCCAGCTATGCGCGCGACGGCCATCCGCGCGTGTACCGGCTGCTGGCCGGCGTCACGGCGGGCAGCCTGCTCATGGCCTGCGCGTTCATGGTCCGCCTGGACTTTGTGCCGCGCGACCTGCGCAACCTGTGGCTGGCGCTGGCCACCGTGGCGATACTCGCGAGCCTGGTCTGGATATCGCTGCGCGGCCAGGCCTGGAACTTTCTTTTATTGATAGGCGCCGCGCCCATAGGCGGGGCCGCGCTGGCCCGGCTTTCCTATAACGCCGGCTGGGTGCTCAATGTGGAATCGGCGCAGGCCGCGGGCGTGCTGTCGGCCATGGTCGGCCTGCTGTGGATTTTCGGGGTGCTCGCCTGGCGCAGCCGGGCGGCGCTGTTTTCCAACCACCGCGGCGCGGCCCTCTCGACCTACGATGCGGCCAGCGGCCTGATGCTGCCGCGCATCATTGAGGCCAGGCTGCCGGCAATGCTGCTGCGTGGCCGCCGGCAAAAGCTGGCCTGCGGCGCGATGATGCTGCACTGGCTCAACCAGGCGCCCAGCCATGACGAGGTGGGCGACCTGAAACGCGGCGCCGCACTGTCGCGCATCGGCGAGATCCTGCGCCGCGCCGCGCGCGACGTGGACACCGTGGCACGCTGCGACGAAAACCATTTCATGGTGCTGGTCGAAGGCCCCGTCAGCCGCGCCGTGCTTTCCGAAATTTCCACCAAGATCCTGGCGGACTGCATACGCGCCTCCGAAAAGCAGGGCGAGGGCGACGCTTTCACCCTGCACATCGCCATATGGCACGACACGCCCCGCGCGCAAACCGCCGCGGAGGTGACCGACCTGCTCAAGATACGCCTGCACCACATGGCCTCCGGCACCAAACGGCCCGTGCAGTTTGTCGACTCGCCGCTGGAGCCGGGCAGCGCCGCGGCCGAAGAAGCCAGCCGGCGCGAAGACCTGCTGGCCAAGATCAACGCGATCGAGACCTCGCATCCCACGCTGGGGTGACGGCAGCCCTCGTTGAGGCGCCGCGCCGGTCAGCGGCCGGGCAAAGGCAAGGGCAAGGCTGTCTTGTACCGGACCTGCTTGAGCGCAAAACTCGAGCGGATTTTTTCGATCCCCGATATCGGTGACAGCTGCTCGAGGATGAATTTTTCCAGCGCGCCTATGTCGGCCACCGCCACGCGTATCAGGTAGTCGCTGTCGCCCGACATCAAATAACACTCCATCACCTGGTCGTGCTCGGCGATGCGCCGCTCAAAATCGGCCAGCGACTCCTTGCTTTGCGTACGCAGGCTGATGGAGATAAACACATTGAGGCCCAGGCCCAGGGCCGCGGCATTGGCAATCGCCACATAACGGTCAATCACGCCGCCGGCCTCCAGCGCCTTGACGCGGGCCAGGCAGGGCGAAGGGCTCAGGTGCACACGCCGCGACAGCTCCACATTGGACAGCGAGCCGTCGCGCTGCAGTTCGTCGAGGATCTTTAAATCGAGGGCATCAAGCTGCATCATCTGTAAAAACCGGTTTTCACAGAATTTTATGCCTCTTAACGGCCAAATACCACGATATTGAGGCTACAACTTCTGGGCAAACCTGCGTACAGTCATTTTTGCCATGAACCATTCCACCCCCCATCATTTGCTGGCGCAGGCCGACATGCCCGCCGATACCGATCCGCAGGAAACCGCTGAATGGCGTGAAGCGTTCGAAGCCCTGGCCCTGACCCACGGCCCGGCCCGCGCACGCCACATGCTGGGCGAATTGAGCCGCGTTGCGCGCAAGCAGCGCATAGGCTGGCAGCCCGAGCTGGCCACGCCCTATATGAATACCATCGCGGTGGACGAGCAGCCCGTGTTCCCCGGCGACCTCGCGCTGGAAGAGCGCCTGGCCTCGCTGATGCGCTGGAACGCGCTGGCCATGGTGGTGCGCGCCAACCAGGCCGAAACCGGCGGCTCGGCCGAACTCGGCGGCCATATCGCCAGCTACGCCAGCGCGGCCGACCTGTTTGAGACCGGCTTCAACCATTTCTTTCACGCGCGCGAAGGTGTGGCTGAAGGCCAGCACCGCGGCGACCTGGTGTTCTTCCAGCCGCACAGCGCGCCCGGCGTCTATGCGCGCGCCTACCTCGAAGGCCGGCTCAGCGAAAAAGACCTGGGCTTTTACCGCCAGGAACTCAGCGCGCCCGGCCAGGGCGCGCAAGGCCTGTGCAGCTACCCGCATCCCTATTTGATGCCGGATTTCTGGCAGTTCCCGACCGGCTCCATGGGCATAGGCCCCATCAGCTCCATCTACCACGCACGCTTCATGCGCTACCTCACGCACCGGCGCTTGCTCGACTGCGCGGGACGCAAGGTCTGGGGGGTGTTCGGCGACGGCGAGATGGACGAGCCCGAATCCATGAGCGCGCTGACCCTGGCCGCACGCGAAGGCCTGGACAACCTGGTCTGGGTCGTCAACTGCAACCTGCAGCGCCTGGACGGCCCGGTGCGCGGCAACGGCCGCATCATCGACGAGCTCGAAAAGCTGTTCGCCGGCGCCGGCTGGAATGTCATCAAGCTGGTCTGGGGCAGCGACTGGGACGGCCTGTTCGCGCGCGACCTCACCGGCGCGCTGACACAGGCCTTTGCCCAGACGGTGGACGGCCAGATGCAGACCTTTGCCGCCAAGGACGGGCGCTTTAACCGCGACAACTTCTTCGGCCAGAACGCCGAACTCGCGCGCCTGGCCCAGGGCATGACCGACGAGCAGATAGACCGCCTCAAACGCGGCGGCCACGACCTCGTGAAAATCCATGCCGCCTACGCCGCGGCGGCGAACCACCAGGGCCAGCCCACCGTGATCCTGGCGCACACCAAAAAAGGCTATGGCATGGGCAGCGCCGGCCAGGGCCGCATGACCACGCACTCGCAAAAGAAGTTCGACGGCGAGGACCTCATCGAATTCCGCAACCGCTTCAACCTGCCACTGTCCGACGAGCAGGCCAAAAACCTGGCCTTCTACAAACCCGCCGCCGACAGCGCCGAGATGCAGTACATGCACGCCAGGCGCGCGGCGCTGGGCGGCTATTTGCCGCGCCGCGAAACCGCGGCCGATGCCGTGGCCATCCCCGCCCTGCCCTCCTACGCCCAGTTCGCGCTGGCGGCCGACGGCAAGGAGATGAGCACCACCATGGCTTTTGTGCGCATGCTGGGCGGGCTGCTCAAGGACACTGCGCTGGGCCCGAAGATCGTGCCCATCGTCGCCGACGAGGCGCGCACCTTCGGCATGGCCAACCTTTTCAAGCAGGTCGGCATTTATTCCAGCGTGGGCCAGCGCTACGCGCCCGAAGACATAGGCTCGGTGCTGAGCTACCGCGAGGCGCTGGACGGCCAGATCCTCGAGGAAGGCATCAGCGAGGCCGGCGCCCTGGCCAGCTGGACGGCCGCCGCCACCAGCTACAGCGTGCACGGCCTGGCCATGCTGCCCTTCTATATCTATTACTCCATGTTCGGCTTCCAGCGCGTGGGCGACCAGATCTGGGCCGCCGCCGACCAGCGCGCACGCGGATTCTTGCTGGGCGCCACCTCCGGCCGCACCACCCTGGGCGGCGAGGGCCTGCAGCACCAGGACGGAACCAGCCACCTGGTCGCCGCCACCATTCCCAACTGCAAGGCCTATGACCCGGCCTTCGCCGGCGAACTCGCCGTGATCCTGGACCATGGCATGCGGGAAATGATGGTCGAGCAGAAAGACGTCTTCTATTACGTCACGCTGATGAACGAAAACTACGCCCAGCCCGACCTGCGGCCCGGCGCCGAGGCCGACATCATCCGCGGCTGCTACCGCTTTGACAGTTTCCTGCCCGACGGCAGGAAGGCCGAGGGCGAAGTGACCCTGATGGGCTCGGGCGCCATCCTCACCGAAGTCATCAAGGCCGCGCGGCAGCTCGCCCAGCAGGGCATCGCCGCCACTGTCTACAGCGTGACCAGCTGGAGCGAACTCGCGCGCGACGGCGCGGCCTGCCAGCAAGCGGCGCTCAACGCTGAAGCGCATGCTGAAGCCTTCGTCGCGCAGCAGCTGAAGGCCAGCACCGGCCCCATCATCGCCGCCACCGACTATGTGCGCGCCGTGCCCGAAAGCATCCGCGCCTTCCTGCCCGAAGGCCGGCGCTACCTGACCCTGGGCACCGACGGCTTCGGCCGCAGCGACACGCGCGCCGCGCTGCGCGCGTTTTTCAGCGTCGATGCGCAAAGCATCGCCAAGGCCGCGCTGCACCTGCTCAAGCCGGCCTGAGGCTCTTCGCCGGACAGCCGGGCGGCCGGGCCATAGCGGCCGCCCCCGCGTGCTTGCGGGCACGCTTTCACGCATCCACCCTTCTTCGCGACTTCGCGCGGGCTTAAGCCTGCCCGCAACGAATGCTTGCGCCTCGCATAGGGTTCATGGATACAAACAAAAGAAGTAAGAACATCACACAAAGATTGTCCGCACAAAGACTATCTCTCCCCTCTTCGAAGGAGGTGCTCAGTAAGCTTCAAAACATTCTGTATCGCGAACTACTACTGGCTGCTGATCTCCCTCATCACCGCAACATGAATTGCCCCCGAGCCACGCCACCCAAGATGGCACTTTCCCACACCATCACGCTGACGGCGGCTGGCAACAGGGCCTGAACCATGATCGCTGGCAACATCAGCTACAGCCACGGCGCCGCCATCGGGTTTGAATGCTCCGCCGCCATGATGACCGTCCTGATGGTGTCCCGGCGCTGGCCCTGCCGTTCAGGGTTCGACAACCCCAGCCAGGCCCGCCTCGCCCATCGCTCCCGCCAGATCATCCGCATGATGCTTGTCGCGCTGATGGGTTGCTCGCTGCCTTGCGGCGCGGTCAGCCTCGGCGACGCCACGCTGCTGTCCGGCCCGGCCCAGCCGCTGCGCGTGGAAATTGAACTGGCGTCCGACATCCAGTCCGGCTTTCAGGTCAGGCTGGCCTCCGAGCAGGCCTTTCGTGAAAACGGCATCGCCTACCCGGCCTGGCTAGGCAATGCGCAAGTCTCCCTGCTGCAGGCGCAGGGCTTGCGCCGGCGCGCCGCGCTGCTGCTGCAAGCCCCACAGGCAGTGCAAGCGCAACTGGTCGAACTGGTGCTGGAATTTTCCTGGCCTGCCGGCAGCAGCCAGCAACTTTACGTGCTGATGCTGGACGCCCCGGCCCAGTCGAGGGACAAAAAAGAAGTTGCCGACGTACCGGTCACCGCAGTCACCGCCGCACTGGCGGACAACACCGCCGGACCTGTTCCCGACAGCGCTGAATCCACCCCGGCTGCCGATGCAAGGCCGCCCGGCCTGCCCAAAGGCATGACGTTCGAAACGGCGCTGCGCTTTCCTTTCAAAAATCGCGAGCATGCCGGCGTAGTCTCGGCGCGCAACGGCAAACCATCCTCTTCCCGGCCAAAACAAGACCGGCTGCGGCTCGAAAAAGCCAAATCCGCCCAGGCCGACCGCATCGCGCAGGAGCGCCGTGAGGCCGACCAGCAAGCGCGCTTGCGGGAGCTGGAACTCAACGCGCGGCAAATGCGCGAACTGGCCGACCAGGTCACGGCCGCAGCGCCGAAAGCCACGGCATCCGCCGCGGAACCCGCACCAACCCCACCCGCATCAGTCGCAGCAAGCCCATCGGCCGTGACGACTGCACCCAAAACCGCAAGCCCGCCACCCAAAATCCCCACGCCCCATGACAAGCGAAGCTCCGTCTGGCTCTGGCTGCTTGCAGGGATCACCGTGCCGCTGTTTATCGTCTGGGCCCTGCGATTTTGGCTGGCCCGCCGCCGCCCTGAGTTCACCGACAGCATGGGCGCAGCGGCATCGGTCTTTGAACTCAGCCCGGCGGAGGCCGAGCAGGCCTACACCAGCTATATGCAACATCGGCAGGTGCCGGCGCGGTCGGATGCGCCGAATGTGGAAGATGCCCGCGCCCTGTTTACCCTCGGCCAATTCGCCGATGCGCAGCAGCTGCTGGGCACATTACTCAACGAGAACCCCCGCAGCCATGAAGCCTGGTTCCTGCTGGCACGCGTGCTGTGCGCCCAGGGCGACAGCACCGGCCTTGCGCGGCGCATGCCCCAGCTGCGGGAACTGACCGGCGCAACCGGCGAGCTGTGGGAGCGCGTGCTGGTGCTCGGCCACGAACTCGACCCCGGCAATCCGCTCTACCAGGCGGCCCTGCTCCAGCAAGCGCCAGAACATCCCGCGGCACCCGCAACGCAGCCGTCGCCACCAGGCATTCACAAACCGCCCACGCCATCCACCGCCAGCAGCGCCGTCGACGACGCACTGCGCATGGCCACGGCTTATGGAGCACGCCCGGCATGAACCGCGCCCCTCCTCCCTGTCCACATCGGGCGCGCGGCCCGGCTTGCCGCCGCCTGAGCATTTTCCAGTCTCTGGTTTTCCCGTCAGCCCCTTTCTAGGCAAATATTTATAGGAGCCAAGCATCATGAGACATCAAGCCAATACCCGCCACCAACGCGGCTTTACCCTCGTCGAAATCGCCATTGTGCTGATGATTGTCGGCCTGCTGATAGGCGGGATACTGCGCGGGCAGGAGTTGATCCAGTCGGCGCGCGTGCGCAACATCGTTGACCAGAAGTCGGCCGTCCAGACGGCTTATATCGGCTTTTTAGACCGCTATCGCATGCAGCCAGGAGATTTATCGGCGAATCAAGCTGCGGTCGTCGGAAACAATGCGGTGCCCACGACCCTGAACCCTGTAGGTGATGGAATCATCACCTGGGACAGCGAGGGAATATTGTTTTTTCAGAATCTCACGGCAGCAGGGTTTCTTTCCTGTGGTGCTTGCATGACGGTGACGGCTGCGACAGGAAACGGCGCCGCAAACGTCACCAACAGTCCTACCAACGTATATGGTGACTTTCTCAATATTGGGTTTCAGGCTAGCACCATCGCAGGCAACGGTACTTCCTGGTTCGACCCAACAACTGGCGGCCTTAACCGATTGGTGATGACCACAGGAGGCACCGTTCCTTCGCAGGTTTTGGCTGAAGTTGATCGCAAGGCCGACGATGGATCGCCTGGAACTGGCCAGCTCCGGTTTTCTGTTTCAGCTAATCAAACAGCGAACCTTGCCACCTGCGCCCCTATTCCTACGGGTGGCACCGTCAATACCTGGGCCAATCCTAGCCAGAGCAATTGCCAGGGCTCCTGGCTGTTCTGATCCTCAGAAGATCCGCACTGAACATTCGGGAGATGTGGGCGTCGGAATGGCCCTGCCGCCCCATTGACCGCCTTCGTCATGGATATATCAATCAACAAGGAGCCCAGAATCATGAAATCCAATTCAAATATCCACCGCCAGCGCGGCTTCACCCTCGTCGAAATCGCCATTGTGCTGATGATTGTCGGCCTGCTCATTGGCGGCATCCTGCGCGGCCAAGAATTGATCCAGTCAGCGCGTGTACGCAACCTTGTCGACCAAAAATCGGCTATTCAGACCGCCCACATCGGCTTCCTGGACCGTTACCGCATGCTACCGGGTGACTTGACAGCGGCCCAAGCCATCGTCGTCGGAAACAATGTGGTGGCGGCTACGGTTGGAGGTAACGGACTGATTGCGATCGGTACCGACTCCACGGTGTTCTTTCAGAACCTCACGGCCGCGGGCTTTATTTCATGTGGTGCTTGCATGACCGTGGTAGCGCCCGCAGGGGCAAATATCGGCAACAGCCCGAGCAACGTCTATGGCGACTTTCTCACGGCCGGCCATGTGAACAGCGACCCAACCGCAGCTGCACGCTGGTTTGATCCAGCCCCCGCCCCCGGCATCACCCGCATGGTGATACACACCGGAGGAACCATTCCTTCGCAGGTGCTGGCGGAACTGGACCGCAAGGCCGACGATGGACTTCCCGGCACCGGCCAACTTCGTTTTGGCATGGGCGCTGGCGGAGCCGTTAATGCAGGCACAGATGCAACTTGCGCGCCCGGAATGGTCGGAACCCCGACCACAACAGGCTGGGCCAACCCAAGCCAGGCCAATTGCCAGGGCACCTGGCTGTTCTGAGCATCGGGACAGATTCGCCATGACAGCCGCCCGCATCAAAACTGCCAGTTTGGCCGCTGCGCTGCTGGCCGGCTGCACCGTGGCACCGCCGGCCCCCAGCACACAACACATAGGCATGGCCGAACCGGCGCGAGCGCCGGCCCCTGCGGCCCTACGAGTGGTGCGGCTGCCGGCCCTGCCGGCGGCGCCGCAGCCACAAACGCAGCAGGAATTGTTCAGCGTGGTGGTCAGCGATGTGCCTGTCAAAACCCTGCTGTTCGCGCTGGCGCGCGACAACCGGCTCAATGTGGACGTCCATCCCTCCATCGCAGGCCAGGTCACGCTCAATGCGACCGACCAGACCCTTCCGCAGCTGCTTGAGCGCATTGCGCAGCAGGCCGACCTGCGTTATGAAATGATGGGCAACACGGTTCGCCTGCAGCGCGACACGCCCTATCTGGCCCACTACGCGGTGGACTATGTCAACCTGAAACGGCAATCGTCCAGCCAGACTTCCGTGTCCTCGCAGCTCGGCACCGGCAACACGGCAGGCTCCTCGAATGCCAATATCAGCAATGCCACCGACAACCAGTTCTGGGACACGCTGATCAATAACGCCTGCCTGATCGTCGGTGCGGCGAATCTTGAGTTCAAGCAAAAAGACGACGTGGCCCAAAAGCAGGACCGCGAGCGCGAGCGCGATGACAGGCTGCGCATCGCCATGGAGCTGTCCCGCGCGGCACCGGCCAGCGCCACCGGCACGGCGGCTTCAACACCCTTTATGACCAATGCCGGGACCCCGGACCTGCTGAAACAGGTCCTGGCCACCAAGGATGCCGTGGACAAGGTTGAATGCGGCAGCGCTTCATCGGGCTCGGCCACAAGTTCCTCTACATCCAGCTCTGGTTCCAGCGCCAATAACATCGTGGTGAACCGCGAAACCGGCCAGCTGGCTGTCTACACCACCTCACGCGGCCATGAGCAGTTCAGGCAGTTCCTGGACCGCATCAGCGCCAGCGCGCGGCGCCAGGTGCTGATAGAGGCCACGATTGTCGAAGTGACGCTGTCCAACGCCTCCCAGCAGGGCGTCAACTGGCAAAAAGTGGTGCAGGGCGGGCTGCTGCGCGGCTTGAGCTTCCAGATGCTGCCCTCGGGCACGGGCGCGTTTTCGGGAACTCAGGACGCCGCGCTGCTGCGCATGAGCTACACCAGCGGCAGCGGCGACTGGAGCGGTATCCTCACCTTGCTCGAATCCTTTGGCCAGGCGCGCGTGCTCTCCAGCCCCAAGGTCTCGGTGCTCAACAACCAGACGGCGGCCCTCAAGGTAGTGGACAACTATGTGTATGCCACCATTACTTTCACGCCAGGCACATTCGCACCCAATGCCGCTGGTCAGTTGGCGCGGGCCTCGCTCGACAGCTACACAACCAACCTCAATTCAGTGCCCGTGGGTTTTGTGATGACCGTGACGCCGCAGGTGGCCGAGAGCGGCGAAGTGACGCTCAATGTGCGGCCAACGATCAGCCGCGTGGTGCGCGAAATCATAGACCCCAACCCGCAGTTGCTGGGCGCGACGCCGCCCATCATCAACCGCATTCCCGTGGTGCAGTCGCGCGAACTCGAGTCCGTGCTGCGCGTGCAAAGCGGCGAAATCGCCGTGCTGGGCGGCCTGATGCAGGACGCCAGCAACGACGGCGAAGACGCGGTGCCGGGTGTCAGCCGCATCCCGCTGCTGGGCGAAGCCTTCAAGCAGAAACAGCAAACCCGCAGCAAAACCGAGCTGGTGGTGTTTTTGCGGCCTGTGGTGGTGGGCGATGCCTCGCTCAACGGCGACTACAAGGCCTACAAGCCGCTGCTGCCTACATCCAGCTTCTTCAAGGATGCGGCACCGGAGGCCCTGGGCCGAAAACCGCTTGATGCCTCGCCAACCCGCTAATCCGACGGAAACCCATGAAACCCCTCCTTAGCGTTCTACCCTTGCTGCTCTGCGCCGCCACCCTGGCATGGGGCCAGGCCAAGCCAGGCGCCGCCGCGCCGGCCCAGGCCGCGGCCGCGTCGCGCGAACCGGACATCCGCATCACCCGCCGCAAGCCCGCGCCCGTGGTGGACGTGGACGTCAAGCGCGGCTACGAAGCCCTGCAGGCCGGGCGCTACGGCGAGGCGCGCAGCGCTTATGAGCAGGCCTTGAAGCGCGACGGTGCCCTGCGCGACGCGCTGATAGGCCTGGCCTGGTGCCTGGAAGGGCTGGAAGACCACCAAGGCGCGCAGGCAGCGCTGCGCCGCCTGCTGGAGCTTTATCCGCGTGACGCCGAGGCGCTGGCCGCGCAGTACCTGGTAGGCGGCGGCATCCCCGGCGATGCCGCGGCCCGCTTCAAGCAGCTGGCAGAGCGCAGCGAGCGCAACGCGCCCTTGCATTACACGCTGGGCGTGATCCATGCCGAACAAGGCCGCTGGGCCGAGGCGCGGCTGGCCTTTGAGCGCGCGGCGGCGCTGGAGCCCGGCCAACCCGACTACCTCTACAACTTCGCGCTGTCGCTGGACCGCCTGGGCCAGGGGCCCGAAGCCATGCGCCAGTACGTCAAGGCCTTGAACCTCTCTTTCCGCCAGCCTGCGGCCTTCAACCAGGAAGCCGTGCGCAACCGCCTGCGCGCGCTGGCCGCGCCGGCCTCTTGACCTCAGGACGATAGCCGCCCATGTCCCTGGCACCACCTCCCCATCTGCAGGACCCGCCGGTGGCCATGCGCAAGGCGGAGCGCGAACTGGCCGAAGCCCTGCTCCAGCAGCGGCGGCTCACCTCCTCCCAGCTGGCCATCGCCCTGGCCGAAAAGCGGCTGCGCGGCGGCAGCCTGCATGCGCAGCTGGCCGGTTTGGGTTTTGTGGGCGAGCTCGAGCTGCGCGCCTTGCGCGCGCAGCTGCACCAGCTGCCCGAAGTCGACCTGCTGACCCGCCGGCCCGACCCGACCCTGCTGCAACTGCTGGCCGCGCCCCTGGCGCGCAAGCACGGCGTCCTGCCCGTGGAGATGACGGCCCAGGGCGAGCTGCTGCTGGCCGTCGACGAGACCGACAACCTGGTGGCGCTGGACCAGATCAGCGCCCACCTGCGCGCCAAGGGCATTCCCCGTGTGCGCCTGGCACTGGCGACGCCGGACGAACTGATACGCGAGATCGACCGGGTCTACGGCGAGCGCCCCAGCGTGGACGCCCTGCTCGCCGCCAGCGGCAAGGAGCCGCCCGTGGACAAGCTGATCGAGGCCATCGTCCACAATGCCTACGACAGCCTTGCATCGGACATCCACTTCGAACCCGAAGAGCATTTGCTGCGCGTGCGCATACGCGTCGACGGTGTGCTGATCCAGGCGCACCTGCTGCACGCCTCGATGTGGCCGGCCCTGGCGGTCAAGCTCAAGGTTATGGCCGGCATGAACATCGCCGAAAGCCGCGCCGCCCAGGACGGGCGTTTTGCCATGGAACTGGGCGCGAGCCAGATCGACTTCCGCGCCGCCTGCCTGCCGACGGCCCATGGCGAAAACATCGTGCTGCGCCTGCTGGACCGGCGCCGCAGCATAGTCCCGCTGGAACGCCTGCAGCTCACCCAGACCATCATGGACAGGCTGCACGCGCTGATGAGCCGGCCCGAGGGCATTGTGCTGGTCACCGGCCCCACCGGCAGCGGCAAGACCACCACGCTGTATTCCATGCTGGCCGAGATCAGCACCGAAGCGGTGAACGTCATGACGCTGGAAGACCCCATCGAATATCCACTGCCGCTGATACGCCAGACCCAGGTGACCGACAAGATCGGTTTCGCTGAAGGCGTGCGCGCCCTGATGCGGCAAGACCCGGACGTGATCCTGGTCGGCGAGATCCGCGACTCCGAAACCGCCGAAATGGCTTTTCGCGCCGCCATGACGGGGCACCAGGTGTTCGCCACCTTGCATACCAACTCGGCCCTGGGCGCGGTGCAGCGCTTGCGTGACATCGGTGTGTCGGCCGAAATCCTGGCGGGCAACATGATAGGCGTGATAGGCCAGCGCCTGGCGCGGCGCCTGTGCCCGCACTGCAAGGTGCGCCGCCCGCCCACCGCGCACGAAAAAATCCTGCTCGAGCTGCCCGACGACGAACACCCGCTGTACCAGGCCGTGGGCTGCGCGCACTGCAGCCAGCGCGGCTTTCTGGGCCGGGTGCTGCTCATGGAAGTGCTGTGCTTCGACGAAGCCCTGGACCACCTGGTGGCCAAGCATGCCAGCCACATCGAACTGGCGCGCCATGCGCGCGCCGAGGGCTTCACCTCGCTGCGCGACGACGCGATCCGCTACGTGCTGGCGGGCCACACCACGGTCGAAGAGGTCAGCCGCGTGGTCAACCTCGCGGCGCATTGACGGACAGCGACAAAGAAGGAAGAGGACAGGGACCGTCATGCCGCGATACAAATGGACCGCCCTGGCCGCCGACGGCGCGCGCGTCAGCGGCCAGACCGCCGCGACGGACGAAGGCGCGCTGGCCGCGCAGCTGGAGCAATCAGGCCTGCTGCTGGTCAAGGCGCGCGCGCAGGGCGGCTCGCTGCGCCTGATGCGCGCCCGCATCCGCCTGCTGGACCTCGTCAACTTCAGCTTCCAGGCGACCATGATGCTGCGCGCCGGCGTGCCGCTCATGGAAGCCCTGCATGACATGGAAAGCGCCGAAGGCAACCCGGCGCTGCGCCAGGTGATCAGCGGGCTGGCCGAGGGCCTGAGTTCGGGCAAGACGCTGTCGCAGGCCATGGCCGATCATCCGCTGGCCTTCGACGAGGTGTATGTGAGCCTGGTGCGCGCCGGCGAGAGCAGCGGCCAGTTGCCCGAGGTCTTCGCCAAACTCACCGAGACGCTCAAGTGGCAGCATGAAATCGCCTCGCAGACGCGCAAGGCACTGATCTACCCCTGCGCCGCGCTGGTCATCATCACCGCCGTCACGCTGTTCCTCATGAGCTACCTGGTGCCCCAGGTCGCCAGCCTGCTCAAGGTCATGCGCATAGAGCTGCCCTGGCAGACGGTGCTCATGATCAAGATCTCGGAGGTCGTCGAAGCCCATGTGGGCAAGATCGTGGCGGGGCTGGTGTTGTCGGTCGTGTTGCTGCCCACGCTCGCACGCATACCCGGCCCCCTGCGCGGCGTGGTCGACGGCATCAAGCTCAAGCTGCCCGTCGTGGGGCCGGTGCTGCGCCAGATCGCGCTGGCGCGCTTTGCCTATGTGCTGGCGCTGCTGTACGCGGCCGGCATCACGGTGGTGGAAGCGCTCAAGGTGGTGGAGATCGCCGTCGGCAACCGCGCCGTGGCGCAGGCCGTGGCCGTGGCGCACGGCAGCATCGTGCAGGGCCGGGGCCTGAGCGCCGCGTTTTCCGGGATGACCATGTTTCCGCCCATGGTGGTCAGCATGCTGCGCGTGGGCGAAGCCACCGGCTCACTCGACGCGGCGCTTGAAAACGTCAGCTATTTCTACACCCGGCAGGCCCGCGAATCCGTCGAAAACCTGCAAGCCACGCTGCAGCCCGTGCTCACCGTCGTGCTGGGGCTGATGCTGGGCGCCGTGATCTTCTGCACGCTGGGCCCCTTGTACGACTCGGTGATCACCAATGCGAAGTTCTGAAGCCGTCCCCGCGCCGCTGCGCATCCTGCACCTCGAGGGCGAGCAGCCGCGCGTCTATGCCGTGGCACGCCACGGCCTGGAGGAAGAAACAGGCCCGCAACAGGGATGGTCGCAGCCCGAAGCGCTGGCCGACCATGCGCGAAGCGCCCCTGCCTGCCGCTGGCTGGTGCTGGCCGACTACGCCGAAGAAGAATTCTGGGGCGACGTGATGCCGCCCCTGCGCGGCGCGGCGCGCAAGGCCTGGCTGGTGCGCATGCAGCAGCGTTTTGCGATGGAGTCGCCGTTTCGCTGGATATCCCTGCAAGGCGCAAGCCGCTCCCGCCCCGGCAAGCTGCGGGTGCTGGGCTACAGCCTGGGCAATGCCGGCCGCGTGATGCCCTGGCTGGAGGCGCTGGAAGGCGCGCAGGCCCGGCTGGGCGGCGTCTACACCCCCATCATGCTGGCGGCTCCGCTGCTGCGCCGGCTCAAGCTGCCCCGCCGCGGGCCGGTGGTGCTGGTCACGGCCCATCCGTCCGGGCTGCGGCAATGTGTGGTGATAGACGGCCGGCCCTGCTTCTCGCGCCTGGCGCTGCGCGCCGACGCCGCCGGCGCGGGCTGGCTGCCCGCCGTGCGCGAGGAGACCGAGCGCCTGAAGGAATACCTGTTCGAAAACGGCATCCTCATGCGCGACAAGACCCCGCTGCACGTGGTGAGTGTCGGCCCTCCCGGCATGGACAGCCAGGCCGCGTCCGGCCCTGATGGCGCGCACAACATCCATCACCTGCTGCGGGCCGACGCCGTCGCCCGGGCGCTCAAGCTGCCGCCGGCCTGGGCCGATTCGCCCGAGCTGTCCCGGCTGCTGTTCGTGCTGGCCCTCGCCCGCGGCACACCGCCCGACCAGTTGGCGCCGCCCGCGCTGCTGCGCATCGACTGGGTGGCGCGCATGGCGCAAAACACCCGGCGCGCGGCTTATGGCATTTGCGGCGCCTGCCTGCTTTATGCGGCCGGTGTGGCCGCCTCGCTGTGGCCGCTGGCCGGCCAGCTCAATGAAGCCGCCGCCAGCACCCGAAAATTCGATGCCCGCTACCAGCGCGAAGCGGCCACCTTTCCCGAGTCCCCGCTGAAGGCGGACGAACTGCTCGCGCTGGAGCAAAAAGCCAAGGCCCTGGAAATCTCACCGCCGGGCCCGCGCGCGCTGCTCGCCGCGGCGGGCGGCGTGCTGGCAAAACATACCGAGCTGCAACTGGACCAGTTGCGCTGGGAGCGCGACAACGCGGGACGCGCGGGCCCACCCACACTGCAGATACGCGGCGCGGTGCAAGGCCTGCAGCCCGACGACCTGCGCGGCGCGCGCGATGCCATGGCGCGCTTCACCGCCAGCCTGGTTTCCGCGGGCCTGGCGGCGGAGGCCATCAAGGTGCCGCTGGACCTGCAAAGCAGCGCCAGCATCAACGGCTCGGGCCAGCAGGACAAGGCCGAACTGGGTTTCGAGGTCAAGGTATGGAGCAAGTAGGCCTGCGCCAGGCCTGGCGCCCCAGCACATGGCCGCGGCCTTTGCGCCGCGCCGCGCAGCAGGCCAGCGCCCTGGTGGTGCTGGGTCTGCTGCTGGCGGGCGTTTTCCACTGGTGGCGCGGCGACCTGTCCGGTCAGCTGGAGCGCCAGCTCAAACTGGAACAGGCCAGCCGCCAGCGTTTTCAAAACAGCGGACGCGAAAGGAACGACATCGAGCGGCTGCTGCCGCTGCTGCGAAACCTGCAGTCGCAAGGCCTTTACGGCGAAGAGAAGCGGCTTGAATGGATAGAACGCCTGCGCGGCATGGAAAGGCGCTGGCCCGGCCTCAAGCTGCAATACACGATTGAAGCCCAGGCCGTGCAGCCCACCGAAAAAGCCGGCGCGGCCGGCCCCGCCGCCCTGTCCCCGCTTGGTGCGGCGGGAGGCGGCCGGCGCATAGAGCTGTTCGCCACCCGCATGCGCCTGACCATGACCCTGGTGCACGAGGAAGACATGCTGCGTGTGCTGGACGACCTGGCCGGCGCGCAGCTGGGCCGTGTCAGCGTGGAGCGCTGCGAGATGAACCGCGCCAACGGCGCGGCCATCAAGGCCGAATGCAGCCTGCTCTGGAACACGCTGCGCGCTTACGATCCGCCGGCACGCGCAACAGGGGCCCGGACATGAAGGCGCTCACCAAGGCCCTCATGCTGGGCGGCTGCATGCTCCCGCTGTTTGCCGCCGCCGCGCCGGACGGCTTGGGGCGGCTGTTCTACACCGCGGCCGAGCGCGCCGAGATGGAAGCCAGGCGCCACGGCCAGCCCGCGCCGCAGGAAGCGGCCGCGCGCGCGCTGGCCTCCATGTTGCGCATAGACGGCATCGCGGTCCGCCCGCAGGACAAAACCACTGTCTGGATCAACGGCACACCCTACCTGGAGCGCGACCTGCCCTACGGCCTGCGCGTGCGCCGTGATTCGAAGGGCCGCGTGCTGGGCGTCGAAATGCCGCTGCAGGACGGCGACCTTGAGCGCGCGGCGATTGGCGAGACCCTGATGCGGCCGCTCAGCAGCGCGGCCGCCGCGGCTTCGGCGCCGTCGGCGGGCAAGGCGAGACCGGAGACGGTGAAATGAAGCGGCAGCGGGGCTTTGTGGCGCTGCTGATGATCGTGCTGATCGCGGTCGGTGTTTTTGGCGCGATGGCGGCCTGGGTGGCGAGTGAGCCGCCGCCATCAAAACAAGCGATCAACCAGAAGGTCTTGATGCAGGCGAGGGAGGCGCTGCTGGCGTATGTTGCGTTAAGCAGTGACGCCACCAATGCGCTAACGCTAAAAACACGGCTCCCCTGCCCAGACATGGACGGCGATGGTGCAGCCAATACGGCCGCGGACACCAGCAATTGCGGCGTCGCGCGGCAAACCGCACTCGGACTTCTGCCGTGGAAAACGCTTGGCTTGCCACCGCTGCGTGATGCCGATGGCGAATGCCTCTGGTATGCGGTCAGTGGTGACTTCAAGGATGCCGCGGACCCGGCGGCGACAACAGCCGTCAATGCCGATACCGACGGGGTGATCACGGTGGCCGATGAAGCCGGAAGCAGCCTGGCAACAAAACTTGTCGCGGTGGTTTTCGCGCCAGGCGCGAAGCTGGGATCCCAGGTGCGCGCCGACCCCGCGATGCTCAGCGCGGACAAACCGTGCGCCACGCTTACCGGCAGCGCGGTCACCAATGCTGACGGCTACCTGGAGCGCGGCAACGAACGGCCTTCGACTGCAGCCGGGGATCCCGTCACTTTTACTCAAATGACAGGGACCGTTGACAAGCAATCGCTGCTCAATGACCAGCTCGCCTGGATTACAGCGGACGACTACGCGGCCCCCGCCACCCAGCGCAACGCCAAGGCACTGATAAAAGCATTTTCATCGGCCGTCGCGGCTTCTGCCGCCGATGGACGATTGCCTTTTGCCTCTGACACGCCCGGTGGCCCGTGCAAGCAGGACCAATATAGCGGCTTCCTGCCGGGGAGCTGCTCCTATACCTATTTCGACACCACGAGCAGCATGGAGGTGACACGCACATTCACCTTGGCCGATTCCGATGATTGGCGAAAACTGACCTTCTACGCGCTCTCGCCGGGTTGCAACTCCCCTGGCTGCGTTGCTGCATTGAATTTGCCCGGCAACCGCACAGCCAAGGCGGTGCTGCTCATACGCGGCAGGCCGCAAGTGAATCAGGCCTGTCCATTGACCTCAGCCACAGAAACCATCACCGATCTCAACAAATGGTTGCCTTGCATTGAGAACCAGGCCAATCGGGACGCGCTGCTCGACTCGGCTTCACAGGCAAGAACCTTTGTCGCACCCGACAAGTGGCCTACCTCCAATGACATCTTGAAGGATTTTCCATGACCCCCCTCAGGCGATGCAGCAGCCCACGCCAGCGCGGATTTACCCTGGTGGAGCTAGCCTTGGTGGTCGGCATCGTGGCGATATTGCTCGGAGGCTTGCTGGTTCCACTGAGCCGCTCCATCGAGCAAAAAGCGGTGGCCAACACGCAGGCATCCCTTGAAGCGGCCCAGCAGGCCTTGCTGGGATACGCGCTCATCAATGGGCGCCTGCCATGCCCCGATACGGGTACTCAAGGATTAGCCTCGGCCGCCGACGCAAGTGGATGCACCACCGCAAGCGTCGGTCGCCTGCCCTGGGCCACGCTGGGTGTCCAAGGCGTTGATGGTTGGGGTAACCGGCTGGATTATGCCGTCTATGCACCTCTGGGTAAGGACGTCTCCACGGTGACGGCAAGCAATCTGGAAATCTGGTGCACAAAAATGACGTTGACGGGGATTCCTGGGGGCATTCCAGCTTGCCTCACAACAGGAGGCGCCGTGGTCAAACCCTCGACGTCAACAAGCTTTGTTGTCTATTCGCATGGCAAGAACGGCTTGGGCGCAATTCGACCGGATGGAACAGCCAGCAGCGCCACCCCTCCGAGCACCGTGGATGAAGTACAGAACCAATCCGGTACCGGGGGCATCTTCATCTCCCGATCCCAAACCGACACCAACAGCACCGCCGGTGAATTCGACGACCTCATGGTCTGGATGCCTTCCGCCCTACTGACCGCCAAACTGTTCGCCGCCGGAAGGTGGTCCCCCTCATGACGACATTCACGCTCTCCAGGCTTCCGCGCCAGCTCTCCCCCCTCTCCGCCCTCACCCGCCTCACCCTCATCGAAGCCTGGCGCGGCCGCAGCGCGCGGCTGTTGCTGCTTTTCCTCGCGGCGGTGTATGCGCTGGGCGCCTTTGCGGCGTCCATGGCGGTCACCGAGGGCCAGGAAACCCGGCTCGCACTGGCCGCGCATCTTTACCGCCTGGGCCTCGTGCTGGCGCTCGCGCTCATTGTGGTCTCCAGCACGGTGCGCGACATGGAGGGCGGCTTCTTCCAGGTGCTGCTGGCTTTTCCCTTGTCGCGCGCGCAGTTTGTGATGGGGCGCCAGGCCGGCTACATGCTGTTGGCCTGGCTCGCGGCGGCGGGGGCCACGATGGTGATGCTGGGCATGGCCGTGCCGGGCGGCCGCGCCGGGGTGCTGGCCTGGGGTGCCTCGCTGGCGCTGGAGCTCAGCATCGTCGTAGCGGCCGCCTTGTTCTTTTCATTGGGCCTGCGCCGTGTGCTGCCCGCTTATGCGGGCTGCTGCGCTTTTTACCTGTGGGCGCGGCTGCTGGACGTGGCGCGCTTTATGGCCGCGCACCCGATCGGGCAGGATGCCGGGTCATGGGACGTGCTGGCGGGCCGGGCCGTCTTTGACCTGCTGGGCTGGCTGCTGCCGCCGCTGGCGGGTTTTGCGCCCTCGCCCTGGGCGCTGGGCGGGCCTGTGCAGGGCGCACTGCTCGCGCTGCAGCTCGGCTGGGCGCTCTGGTATGCGGCACTGTGCGCGGGCGCCTCCTTGATAGACCTGTACCGCCGTGAAGTTTGAATTACGCCGCACCGGCACTACGCGCCGCGCGCCCACGCGCGTGGTGGCCGTGTTCTCGCTGCTGCTGGCGGGCCAGGTGGCGCTGGCGTTGTGGCGCGGCGTGCCCGAGGCCGGCGCGCAGCCGCTGGGCCGCCCGCCCAGCCTCACCGCATCGCGCCTCGCCTCGCTTGACGATCCCGTGCCGCTGGCCAAGATGCTGGACTTGTACCTGCAAGCCCACGACGTGCAGCCGGGCCTGAGCCTGCCCTGGCGCGAGCTCGACTACGGCGAAGTCGTCGCCTGGCTGGAGCACATCCTGCAGCTCGACCCGCAGGGGCAGTACCCGCTGCTGGCCGCCGCGCGGCTCTACACCCAGGTGTCCGATACGCAGCGCCAGCGCCTGATGACCGACTTCGTCGCCGGCCAGTACCCGCAAGACCCTTTGCATCGCTGGCGCTGGATGGCGCATGTGGCCTATGTGGCCAAGGTGCAGATGAAAGACCCGGAGCTGGCCGTGCGCTATGCCGCCGAGCTGCGGCAGTACGCCGAGGGTTTGCCGCAGGTGCCGGCCTGGGCGCGGCAGATGGAAATCTTTCTGCGCATGGGCCAGAACGACCTCGAAACCGCCAGGGCGCTGCTGGGCGCGCTGCTGGCCAGCGGGCAGATCCACGACGACAACGAGCTGCGCTTTCTGACGCAAACCTTGAAGGAGCTGGAGCAGAAATGAAGGCCCCGCAACAACCACATCCGGCGCTGCAGGCCGGCGAGGTGCACAAACGTTATGGCACATCCAGGGCGCGCGCGGCGCTGGCCGGCGTGTCGCTGCAAGTCCATCCCGGCGAATGCCTGGCCTTGCTGGGCATGAACGGCGCGGGCAAGACCACCTTGATCAAATGCCTGCTGGACCTGGCCGCGCCGACCTCGGGCACGCTGACCCTCTTCGGGCAGGACCATAGCCGGCCGCTTTCACGCGAGCAGCTCGCTTACGTACCCGAGCGTTTCTCGCCGCCGGGCTGGCTGCATGCGCGCGACTATTTCCGGCTCGCGGCCCGTTTGCATGGCCTGCCGTTTCCGCAACTGGGGCTGTCCGGCATGTTGGCCGAGCTTGACCTGGAGGAAAGCGTGCTCGATAGGCCTATCCGCGAATGCTCCAAAGGCATGGCGCAAAAAATCGGCCTGGCGGCAGCCTTCCTGGCGCGGCGCCGCCTGCTGGTGCTGGACGAACCCATGAGCGGCCTGGACCCGCTCTCGCGCATACGCGTGCGCGAGCAACTGCGCCTGCAGCGCGGCGCCGGCTGCGCGGTGCTGATGAGCACCCATTCGCTCGCGGATGTGGAAGACCTGGCCGACCGCGTCGCCATCCTGCACGCGGGCAGCCTGCGTTTTATCGGTACCGTGGACGAGTGGCTGACCCGGCATGGGACTGGCGGCATGGAAGCGGCTTATGTGTCGGTGGTGCAAGCAGCCCGGCTGGCGCCAACAGAGGCATTGCATCCGGCAAGCTGATACCGGCCGGCAGCGGGCGCAACAAGGCCCGCGCACAGCCATGCCACGCGCGGGCCTCAAAGCGCTGCTTTGTTACTTGGGCAGCAGCACCTTGTCCACCACGTGGATCACGCCGTTGGACTGGTAGACGTCGGCGATGCTCACGGTGGCGACGCCACCTTTCTCATCGGTCACCGTGACCTTGCCGCCGGCCGACTTGGCCACCAGCGTGCCGCCGGCCACCGTCTTGATGGAGGCCATGCCCTTGCCGTCGGCAATCATCTTGCTGATGGCCGCGGCGTCCCATTTGCCGGGCACCACGTGGTAGGTCAGCACGCCGGTCAGCATGCCCTTGTTCTCGGGCTTGAGCAGGGTGTCCACCGTGCCGGCGGGCAGCATTGCGAAGGCCGCGTTGGTGGGCGCGAACACCGTGAACGGACCCGGGCCCTTGAGCGTATCGACCAGGCCGGCGGCCTTGACCGCCGCGACCAGCGTGGTGTGGTCCTTGGAGTTGACCGCGTTGTCGATGATGTCCTTGCTGGCCAGCATGGGCGCGCCGCCCACCATGACCTGCGCGAACGAGGGAAGGGCCGCAAACGACAGGGCCAGCGCGACACCCAGGGAAGCGAGTTTGTGTTGAGTCTGCATAGGAAGTCCTTTGATGAAAGAAGTTGAACCAGAAGCCGAAATCACCATGATTCAAGCGGCTGTGATGAATACGGGGCGCGCGGCCCGCTGGATTCAAAACAGCTTCGGTTTCAACACTTTCAAGGCCATCACGGCCGCAAGAAGCCCGCAGGCTTCAGCCGCCGCGCTCGAAAAACCCGCGCACGGCCCGCGGATAAATCAAATGCTCCTGAGTCAGCACGCGCGCGGCCAGGCTCTGCGCCGTGTCGCCCGGCAACACCGGCACCACGGCCTGGGCCAGGGTGGCGCCGTGGTCGAGTTCGGCCGTCACCTGATGCACCGTGGCGCCGGCCACCGTGCAGCCGGCGTCTATGGCGCGCTGGTGGGTGTTGAGTCCGGTGAATGCCGGCAGCAGCGAAGGGTGGATATTGATGAGCCGCCCCGCGTAGTGCTGCACAAAGCCGGGTGTCAGGATGCGCATGAAACCGGCCAGCACCACCAGCGCCGGCGCGTAGCCGTCTATGCGCGCCATCAACTCCGCATCAAAGGCCTCGCGCGACGCAAACTCCTTGTGCGGCACCACGGCGGTGGCGATGCCCAGGCCGCGGGCCACTTCCAGCCCCGCGGCGTCGGCCCGGTTGCTGATGACGGCCGCTACCTGGGCGCCGAAAAGCCCGCGCCAGCCTTCCTTGTCCGCGGCGCGGGCGATGGCGGCCATGTTGGAGCCGCTGCCGGAAATCAGGATGACGATGTTTTTGTTCGCGCTGGACATAACCCCCTAGTTTAGAGGGGCGCAGACCGCTGGCCGGCCCGCCCCCTGCCCCATGTCCCACCTGAGACATAAAATTGCGAACGACCGTGCTAAAAATAAGAAATCCACCGCAGGCAAACCGCTGCGGCAGCCCGACAACCCCGGAGACATCCCGCCATGGATTTAGCTTTCACCCCTGAAGAACAGGCCTTCCGCGAAGAGATTCGCGCCTGGGTCCGCGCCAACCTGCCGGCCGACATTTCGCACAAGGTGCACAACGCCCTGCGGCTGACGCGTGACGATATGCAGCGCTGGGCCAAGATACTCGGCAAAAAAGGCTGGCTGGGCCACGGCTGGCCCAAGGAGTTCGGCGGCCCGGGCTGGAACGCGGTGCAAAAGCACCTGTTTGAAGAAGAGTGCGCCCTGGCCGGCGCGCCGCGCGTCGTGCCCTTCGGCCCGGTGATGGTGGCGCCCGTGATCATGGCCTTCGGCACGCCCGAACAGCAAAAGCGCTTCCTGCCCGGCATCGCCAGCGGCGAAGTCTGGTGGAGCCAGGGTTATAGCGAACCCGGTTCGGGCTCCGACCTCGCCTCGGTCAAGTGCCGGGCCGAACGCCAGGGCAACAAATACATCGTCAACGGCCAGAAGACCTGGACCACGCTGGGCCAATACGGCGAGTGGATTTTCTGCCTGGTGCGCACCAGCAACGAAGGCAAGCCGCAGACCGGCATTTCCTTTTTGCTGGTCGACATGAAGTCGCCCGGCGTCACGGTGCGCCCCATCGTGCTGCTGGACGGCGAGGCCGAGGTCAATGAAGTCTGGTTCGACAACGTCGAGGTGCCGGCCGAGAACCTGATCGGCGAAGAGAACAAGGGCTGGACCTACGCCAAGCACCTGCTGAGCCATGAGCGCACCAACATCGCCGACGTCAACCGCGCCAAGCGCGAACTCGAGCGCTTGAAGCGCATTGCCAAGGCCGAAGGCGTGTACGACGACCCGCGTTTTCGCGACGAGATCGCCAAGCTGGAAGTCGACGTGGTGGCACTCGAAATGCTGGTGCTGCGCGTGCTCTCGGCCGAAAAATCGGGCAAGAACTCGCTGGACATCGCCGGCCTGCTCAAGATACGCGGCAGCGAGATCCAGCAGCGCTACAGCGAACTCATGATGCTGGCCGCCGGCCCCTTCAGCCTGCCCCTGATCGAGGAAGCCATGGAGGCCGGCTGGCAGGGCGACTTCCCCGGCGGCCTGGCTGGCGACGCGCCACTGGCGTCCACCTATTTCAATCTGCGCAAGACCACGATTTACGGCGGCTCCAACGAAGTGCAACGAAACATCGTCTCGCAAGTCGTTCTCGGCTAAACCGGTTTAAAGGAAAGCATCATGGATTTCGATTTCACCGACGACCAGGAACAGCTGCGCGACGCCGTGCGCAAATGGGTGGACAAGGGCTACGGCTTCGAGCGCCGCCGCGGCATTGCCAAAGCAGGCGGCTTCTCGCGCGAGGCCTACGGCCAGATCGCCGAACTGGGCCTGACCGGCCTTTACATCCCCGAGGCCGATGGCGGCCTGGGCATGGGCCCGGTCGAGGGCATGGTGGTGATGGAGGAACTGGGCCGCGGCATTGTGCTGGAGCCTTTTGCCCAGGCCCTGATCGCCGGCGCGCTGCTCTCCGGTTATGCGCCCGCCGCGCTCAAGGCCACCTGGCTGCCGAAAATCGCCTCAGGCGAGGCCCTGGTGGTGCTGGCCCACCAGGAGCGTGCGGCACGCTACGACTTTGAAAAATGCCAGGCCACGGCAACGGCGGCCGGCGACGCCTGGACGCTGGACGGTAGCAAAAGCATAGTCCCGGCCGGCGACCAGGCCGAGGCCTTGATCGTGCCCGCCATGGCCAAAGGCAAGCTCGCGCTGTTCCTGGTCGAACGCACGGCAGCCGGCGTGGCGACGCGCGGCTACGGCACGCAGGACGGCGGCCGCGCCGCCGAACTCACGCTGAAGAACGCATCCGCCGCGCTGCTCACGCTGGACGGCCTCACGGCCCTGGCCCATGCCGTCGACATCGGCATTGCCGCCACCTGCGCCGAAGCCGTGGGTGTGATGGACAAGACCCTGGCCATCACCGTCGAGTACATGAACACCCGCAAGCAGTTCGGCGTGGCCATCAGCAGCTTCCAGGCCCTGCGCCACCGCGTGGCCGACATGAAGATGCAGCTGGAGCTGGCCCGCTCCATGAGTTATTACGCCTCGCTCAAGCTCAATGCCCCGGCCGACGAGCGCCGCCGGGCCCTGGCCCGCGCCAAATACCAGCTCGGCGTGTCCATGCGTTTTGTCGGCCAGCAGGCCGTGCAGCTGCACGGCGGCATAGGCGTGACCGACGAATACATCGTGAGCCATTACTTCAAGAAGCTGACCCAGCTCGAAATGAGCTTTGGCGACACGCTGCACCACCTGGGCGAGGTGTCCAGCCGCATGCAGGACACCGCCGGGGTTTTTGCCTGAAGCCCCGCGGCCCTCAGCGCTGGTAGAGGTCGGTCTTTCCCCCCAGCGCCTTGAGAAGGGCGCCGGTGAAGTAGTTGCGCTCGACAAAGATGTCACCGGGGACATCGGCCGACTTGAGCACCGAAGTCATCACGATCACCACCTTGGCTTCCGGCTGCACGATCAATTCCTGGCCGAACAGGCCGCGCGCCTGGAAGGTGCGCGTGTGGTACGGATACAGCCAGGTCTGGTAGCCATAGCCGAAGAACGGGGTGGCCTTGCGCGGCTTGAGGTGGTCGGGCTGGCGGCCGGCGTCGGTCGCGTCCAGCAAAAACTCGCGGGGGATGAGCTCGCGGCCGTCCACCATGCCGTCGTTGGCGAGCAAAACACCCAGCCGCCCATAGTCGCGCAGGCGGGCGTTCAGGCAGCAGTTGGCGGCCTCCAGGCCTGAGCGGTCGACCAGCCAGGAGGCATCCGCCTCCGCCCCCATGGGCTGCCAGATCTTTTCCGCGAGGTAGCCGCTCAAGTCCCGCTGGACGGCGCCGCGCAAGGCCACGCCGAGGGCGAAGGTTTCCGCGGAGTTGTAGTTAAAACGTGTGCCCTGCGCGTAATCGCTGTCCTTGACCCACGCGACGGCGGCCGCGCCGCCCTGCCCGCGCTGGTAGAACGATTCCGCCGCCAGCCGCGCGCCGTCCGTCGTCACGCCGGGCATGACCTTGTCGTTCCACTTCACCCCCGAGGACATGCGCAGGAGGTTGCGGATGGAGACCGGCCCCCAGGCCGAGCCCTTGAGGCCGGGCGCGTACTTTTCCGCGGGGTCGTCGAGCGAGGCGATCAGCCCGTCGCGCAGCGCAATGCCCGTGAGCAAGGCCGTCACGGTCTTGGCCATGGAAAACGAGGCCAGCTTCATCTGCGCGGTGCGCTCGTACTGGTAGCGCTCGATGACGACGGCGCCATCCTTGATCACCAGCAGCCCCGTGATGCGCTGACGCGCCAGGAAGTCCTCCAGGGTGTAGGTCTTGCCCTCAAAGGGATAGCTGATCGCCAGGGCCTGCGCCGCCGCTGACGGCAGGGGCGGCAAGGGCGAGGCGGCGCCCGACTTCACGCGGCGCGGCCACAGGATCTCGTCCATGTGGCTGAAAGTGCCTACCTTGTGGGTTTCGTCGAACAGGCTGAAGTTGGGGCCGAAAGACGGGACCGGGTAGCCGCGCGGCTTGCCCAGTGCGTCCTCGTCGGGCGCCGCGGCTACGGCGGAAGCCGCCATTGCCACGATGCAGGCCAGGATGCCGAGGCGCCTCCCCATGCCCCGGGCGCTAGGCGTGCAGGCGTGAGGTTTTGGGAATGTGCGCCATCAAAAACTCCATCTGGTCCGCCAGGATGCGGCGGTTGCGCAGGATGAAGTCTTCCCAGAGGCTGGGCACATAAGGCGTGTACAGCAGCGGCATGTGGGCCTGCTCGGGCGTGCGGCTGCTCTTGCGGTGGTTGCAGGCGCGGCAGGCCGTCACCACGTTCATCCAGGTGTCCACCCCGTTCTGGGCAAAGGGGATGATGTGCTCGCGCGTCAGGTCTTCCTCGTGGAAATGCCCGCCGCAGTAGGCGCACACATTGCGGTCGCGGGCAAACAGTTTGCCGTTGGTCAGGCCCGGCTTGAGGTCGAAGGGGTTGATGTTGGGCACGCCCTTGGTGCCTATGATGCTGTTGACCGTGATGATGGACTGCTGGCCCGTGATCGCGTTGTGGCCGCCGTGGAAGACCACCACCCGCGCGCCCATCTCCCAGCGCACCTCGTCGGCCGCGTAATGCAGCACGGCTTGTTCAAGGCTGATCCACGACTGTGGCAATCCCTGGGCTGAGAGCTTCAAGACCTTCAAAACGGACCTCCATCAAGGTGGACGACGCATGAGACACGGTACTGTGTATCAATATACAGTGAAATTGTGAAAAACGCCCCCAAATCCCCCATTAACCACGTTCAAGCCCCGTTCAACAGGGCTCCGGCGCTACAAAAACGATAATTGCCCCCATGAAAGTTTTCCGTGGCTACCACCATCCCCAGCTGGCCGAACACTGCGCCCTGACCATAGGCAACTTCGACGGCGTGCACCGCGGCCACCAGGCCATGCTGGCGCTGCTGAAAAACGAGGCCCAGCACCGCGGGGTGCCCAGCTGCGTGATGAGCTTTGAACCCCATCCACGCGACTATTTCGCGGCCGTGGCGCGCAAGCCCGAACTTGCGCCGGCGCGCATCGCCACCCTGCGCGACAAGCTCACCGAACTGGCGCGCTGCGGCATAGACCAGTGCGTGGTGCTGCCCTTTAACGCCGCGCTGGCCTCCCAGCCGGCTGAGGCCTTTATCCAGGACGTGCTGGTGCGCGGCCTGGGGGTGAAATACGTGCTGGTGGGCGACGACTTCCGCTTCGGCGCCAAACGCGTGGGCGACTACGCCATGCTGGACGCCGCCGGCGAAGGCCTGGGTTTTGACGTGGCCCGCATGAACAGCTACGAGGTGCACGGCACCCGGGTCTCCAGCTCCGCCGTGCGCGAGGCCCTGGCCCAGGGCCGCATGGACCGCGTCGCCGGCCTGCTGGGCCGGCCCTACAGCGTCTCGGGCCACGTGGTGCACGGCCGAAAACTGGGGCGCGACCTCGGTTTTCGCACCCTCAACCTGCGTTTTTCCCACTGGAAACCGGCCGCCGGCGGGATTTTTGCGGTGCAGGTGCACGGCCTGGCCGACAAAGCCATCCCGGGCGTGGCCAACCTGGGCATACGGCCCTCGCTGGACCCGGCCGACGTCAACGGCGGGCGGGTGCTGCTGGAGACCCATTGCCTCGAATGGCCCGCCGGCCTAGGCCCCGAGGGAGCATACGGTAAAATCATCCGCGTGGAACTGCTGCACAAACTGCACGACGAACTGAAATACGACAGCCTGGAGAGCCTGAAAACAGGCATCGCCAAGGACTGCGACGAGGCGCGGGCGTTTTTTGCCCTGCCCCAGTCGTTTTCAGCCGCCATGCACACGGAAACCAGCCGCCAGACCACGCGCGACCGAATTTAGACGATCTCGTCGCCTCTGGCCCCGCCCTGCTTTCACGGCGGATGGCTTTCCTCCCCACCGTATGGCCGGCGCCCCGCTTTCCCGGGCCGCCCTAACAAGAGCATCCCATGTCCGAGACCAAAACCGATTACCGCAGCACCCTGAACCTGCCAGACACCCCGTTTCCCATGCGCGGCGACCTGCCCAAGCGCGAAGCGGGCTGGGCCAAGGAATGGGACGACAAAGGCATTTACAAAAAGCTGCGCGACGTGCGCGCCGGCAAGCCCAAATTCGTGCTGCACGACGGCCCGCCCTATGCCAACGGCAAGATCCACATCGGCCACGCCGTCAACAAGGTCCTCAAGGACATGATCGTCAAGGCGCGCCAGCTCAAAGGCCTGGACGCGATCTATGTGCCCGGCTGGGACTGCCACGGCCTGCCGATCGAAAACGCCATCGAAAAGCTGCACGGCCGCAACCTGCCGCGCGACGAGGTGCAGGCCAAGAGCCGCGCCTTCGCCACCGAGCAGATCGAGGGCCAGCGGGCCGACTTCAAGCGCCTGGGCGTGCTCGGCGAGTGGGACAACCCCTACCGCACCATGGACTTCGGCAACGAGGCCAATGAGATCCGCGCGCTCAAACGCATCATGGAGCGCGGTTTTGTCTACCGCGGCCTGAAGCCCGTGTACTGGTGTTTTGACTGCGGCTCCTCGCTGGCCGAGTTTGAGATCGAATACGCCGACAAAAAGTCCAGCACGCTGGACGTCGGCTTCAAGTGCGCCGAGCCGCAAAAGCTGGCGCTGGCCTTCGGCCAGGCCACGCTCAGCAAGGATGCCTTCGCCGTCATCTGGACCACGACCGCCTGGACCATCCCCGCCAACCAGGCGCTGAACCTGAACCCCGACCTCGAGTATTCGCTGGTGGACACCGAGCGCGGCCTGCTGGTGCTGGCCTCGGTGCTGGTCGAAAAATGCCTGGAACGCTTCCAGCTGGAAGGGCGCGTCATCGCCGTCACCAAGGGTGAAAACCTCGGCAAGATCAACTTTGAGCACCCGTTCTACGACGCCGATCCGGGCTATCGCCGCTTCAGCCCGGTGTTCCTGGCCGACTACGCCACCGCCGACGACGGCACCGGTATCGTGCATTCCTCGCCCGCCTACGGCGTGGAAGACTTTAACTCCTGCGTCTCCAACGGCATCGCCCATGAGGACATCCTCAACCCGGTGCAGGGCAACGGCCGCTACGTCGACGAGCTGCCGTTTTTCGGCGGCCTCAACATCTGGAAGGCCGCGCCGCTGGTCATCGACAAGCTGCGCGAGCACGGCCGCCTCTTCGCCACGCAGGACATCCAGCACAGCTACCCGCACTGCTGGCGCCACAAGACGCCGGTGATCTACCGCGCGGCGGCCCAGTGGTTCATCCGCATGGACGGCGAGACCGCCGGCACCCAGGGCGTGTTCGCCAGCGACAAGGCCGGCAAGACCCTGCGCGAGCTGGCCCTGGCCGCCATCGAGGAAACCAGCTTCTACCCCGAAAACGGCAAGGCCCGCCTGCGCGACATGATCGCCGGCCGCCCCGACTGGTGCATCAGCCGCCAGCGCAACTGGGGCGTGCCCCTGCCCTTTTTCATCCACACCGCCACCGGCGAGCTGCACCCGCGCACCATGGAGATCATGGACCAGGCCGCCCGCATGGTGGAGGCCGGCGGCATCGAGGCCTGGAGCAAGGCCAGCGCCGAATCCATCCTGGGCGCCGAAGCCGCCGACTACATCAAGAGCACCGACATCCTCGACGTCTGGTTCGACTCGGGCACCACGCACGACCATGTGCTGCGCCACAGCCACGCCGCGCAGTCGACCTGGCCGGCCGACCTCTACCTCGAAGGCCACGACCAGCACCGCGGCTGGTTCCATTCATCGCTGCTCACCGCCTGCGCGATGTACGACCGCGCGCCCTACAAGGGCCTGCTCACGCACGGCTTCACCGTCGACGGCAAGGGCCGCAAGATGAGCAAGAGCGAAGGCAACGTCGTGGTGCCGCAGGAGGTCAGCGACAAGCTGGGCGCCGAGATCATCCGCCTCTGGTGCGCCTCGACCGACTATTCGGGCGACCTGGGCATAGACGACAAGATCCTGGCCCGCGTGGTCGATGCCTACCGCCGCATCCGCAACACGCTGCGCTTCCTGATGGCCAACGTCAGCGACTTCGACCCGGCCAAGGACGCCGTGCCGTTTGACCAGATGCTGGAAATCGACCGCTACGCGCTGAGCCGCGCTTCGCAGCTGCAGGCCGACATCCTGGCGCATTACGAGGTCTATGAATTCCACCCGGTGGTCTCCAAGCTGCAGATCTATTGCAGCGAAGACCTGGGCTCCTTCTACCTCGACATCCTGAAAGACCGGCTCTACACCACCGGCCCCAAATCGCTGGCCCGCCGCAGCGCGCAGACCGCGCTCTGGCAGATCACGCACGCCATGCTGCGCTGGATGGCGCCCTTCCTGAGCTTCACGGCCGAGGAGGCCTGGAAGGTGTTCGGCTCGTCCGAATCCATCTTCATGGAAACCTATGCCGAGTTCCCCGCGCCCGACGCCGCGCTGCTGGCCAAGTGGTCGCGCATCCGCGAGCTGCGCGACGCGGTCAACAAGGACATCGAAACCCTGCGCGCCGACGGCAAGGTGGGTTCCTCGCTGCAGGCCAATGTGATGCTCGAAGTGCCGGCCGAGGACCACGCGCTGCTGGCCGGCCTGGGTGAAGACCTGAAGTTCGTCTTTATCACCTCCGCCATCGAAGTGGCCGCCGCCAGCGTGGTTGCCACCCAGGTGACGCCCAGCACCGACGCCAAATGCGAACGCTGCTGGCACTACCGCGCCGACGTGGGCCATGACCCGGCTCACCCGACGATTTGCGGCCGCTGCACCAGCAATTTGTTCGGCGCCGGTGAAGCGCGGAAGTTCGCGTAATGGCAAAAACCACCTTCACGCGCTCCCCCAGTTCGCTGCTTCCCTGGCTGGGCCTGGCGCTGATCATCCTGATCGCCGACCAGTTCACCAAGGTGCTGATCCTGGGTTATTACCACCTGGGCGACTCCACCTACGTGACCAGCTTCTTCAACGTGGTGCGGGTGCACAACACCGGCGCGGCCTTTTCCTTCCTGGCCGAAGCCTCGGGCTGGCAGCGCTGGTTCTTCACCGCCATCGGCGTCGCGGCGGCGCTGTTCATCCTGTGGATGCTGCGCTCGCATGCGGGGCAAAAGCTGTTCTGCTTCGCGCTGGCCTGCATCCTGGGCGGCGCCCTGGGCAACGTGATTGACCGCGCCATGCACGGCTATGTCGTGGACTTCCTGCAGTTCCACTGGGCCGGCTGGTATTTCCCGTCCTTCAACATCGCCGACAGCGCCATCACCGTAGGCGCGATCTGCCTGATCCTGGACGAGCTGTTGCGGGTGCGCAAAACCAGTTAGGGCCTGTGCCAGGGTTTCCACAGCTTCGGGCAAGGCATCGCCCGATTCCGGGAAAAACAGCGATTTGGGGTGCAAAATCAGGTTCTGGCCGCGTAGCGGCCGCCTGACGAATAACAACTCACGCCCAACCCGCTTTTGCCACGCTTGATGCCCCCAGAGTCCTTCCCTGCTTTTCTTGCCGACACAGGCCGGCATGCCAGGCACTGGCTGTTCGAGTCGGCCCTGCCCCTGTGGTGGGAGCGCGGCGCGGACCACGCAGGCGGCGGTTTCCATGAAAAGCTGGGCCAGGACGGCCAGCCCATCGGCAAGCCGGTGCGCGTGCGGGTGCAGGCGCGGCAGACCTATGTGTATGCCCGGGCCGGCGCCCTGGGCTGGAGCGGCCCCTGGCAGGCGGCCATGCGGCATGGGCTGTCCTTCATGCTCTCGCGTTACCCCCGGCTCGACGGCCTGTTCCGCAGCACGCTGGACACCCACGACGAAAGCATAGACCTCTACGACCAGGCCTTTGTGCTGTTCGCGCTGGCGCATGCCTATGAAGCCGAGGGCCGGCCGCCAGAATTACTGGACACCGCGCAGGTCCTGCTGCGGCAGATTGAAGCCGCGCTGGCGCTGAGCGAGGGCGGCTATTACGACGGCCTGCCGCGGCAGCCCATCCTCAAGTCCAACCCGCTCATGCATTTGCTCGAAGCCCTGCTGGCCTGGGTGGCCATGGGGGTGGAAGGCCGCTTCCGCGCGGCGGCCCTGGCGCTGTGCGAACTGGCGGCCACGCGCCTGATCAACCCGGCCAACGGTGCCATCGGCGAACTCTTCACCACCGGCTGGGCGCCGCTGGGCCAGCCCCAGGAGCGCCTGTATGAACCCGGCCACCAGTTTGAATGGGCTTACCTGTTGCTGCAGGCCGAGGGCCTGCTGGGCATCAAGGCACGCAGCGAAGCCATTGCGCTCGAAAACTTCGGCCGCTCCTTCGGCATAGACAGCGAGCGCCAGGTCGCGCTGTTTGCCGTCGATGAGGCGGGCAAGCCCACCGACCGCAGGGCGCGGCTGTGGGCGCAGACCGAAAGGCTCAGGACCTCGCTGCTGTTCGCCACCCAGGGCCTGGGCGATGCGGCCAGCACCCCGGCTTTCCAGGCCGCCGTGGCCGGCAGTTTCTCGGGCCTGATGCGTTTCCTGGCCACTGGCGTGCCAGGCTTGTGGCATGAGTGGCAGCGCGAGGACGGCGGTTTTGATCTCGCGCCCTCGCCGGCCTCCTCGCTTTACCATCTGATGACCGGCCTCGAAGGCCTGTCGGCCTTTGCTCCCCTGACGCCCGCGGCACACCGCGCGGGCATTGTTGAACGGACAATCACCGCATGAAGCATTTGTTGAATCTCCTGGCGGCGATCGCGCTGCTGGTCTGGGGCACCCACCTGGTACGCACCGGCATCCTGCGCGTCTTCGGCGCCAACCTGCGCCATGTGCTGGCCGTCAGCATCAGCAACCGGCTGGCCGCCGCGGTCTCGGGCATAGGCGTCACGGCACTGGTGCAGTCCAGCACCGCCACCTCGCTCATCGTCTCTTCCTTTGTCGGCCAGGGCCTGGTCACCTTGCCGCTGGCGCTGGCCGTGATGCTGGGCGCGGACATAGGCACCAGCCTGATGGCCGTGGTGTTCTCCTTCGACCTGTCCTGGCTGTCGCCGCTTTTTATCTTCGCCGGCGTGGTGCTGTTCATCTCGCGCCAGGACACCAATGTCGGCCGCGTGGGCCGCGTGTTGATAGGCCTGGGCCTGATGCTGCTGGCGCTGCGCCTGGTCACGGCCTCCACCGAGGTGCTGACCCAGGCGCCGGCCGTCAAGGCCTTGCTGGCCTCGCTGAGCAGCGACCTGCTGCTTGAAATCACCGCCGGCGCCTTCCTGGCCGTGGTCTCGTATTCCAGCCTGGCCATCGTGCTGCTCACGGCCACGCTGGCCGCCTCAGGCGTGATCCCTCTCGACGTGGCGCTGGGCCTGGTGCTGGGCGCCAACCTGGGCAGCGGCCTGCTGGCCGTGCTGACCACCCTGCGCTCGCCCGTGCAAGTGCGGCAGGTGCCGTTGGGCAACCTGGTGTTCAAGCTGCTGGGCATTGTGGTCGCCGCGCCTTTTGTGGGCTTGTGGATACGCCACGTGCGGCCCTACCTCGGCGAGGCCGCCACCGTGGTCGTGCTGTTCCACCTGGCCTTCAACATGCTGGTGGGCGCGGTCTTCATAGGCTGGACGCAGGTGATCGCGCGCTGGGTGGAAAAACTGCTGCCCAAGCCCGACAAGAGCAAGGCCGGCGGGCGGCCGCACCACCTGGATCCGTCGGCTCTGGCCACACCCTCGCTGGCGATCTCCTGTGCCGCGCGCGAAGCACTGCACCAGGCCGACGTGGTGGAGAGCATGCTTCTGGGCGTGCTGCAGGTCATACGCAACAACGACCTCAAGCTGGCCGAGGACCTGCGCAAGATGGACGACATCGTCGACGAGCTGTATTCCTCGATCAAGTACTACCTGACCAAGATCTCGCGCGAAGCCCTGGCCGAGGAAGAAAGCCGCCGCTGGACCGACATCATCAGCTTCACCATCAACATGGAGCAGATAGGCGACATCATCGAGCGCGTGCTGATCGACATCGAGGACAAAAAAATCAAGCCGGGCCGCAATTTCTCGGAAGCCGGCATGGCCGAAATCGTCGAGCTGCACGAGCGCCTGGTCGACAACCTGCGCCTGGGCATGAGCGTGTTCCTGAACGGCACGGTGCGCGACGCGCAAAAACTGCTGGAAGAAAAAGCGCGTTTCCGCGACCTGGAACGCGCCTACGCCACCACCCACCTGGGCCGGCTCTCGGCCAACACGGTGCAAAGCCTGGAAACCAGCTCGCTGCACATCGATTTGATCAGCGAACTCAAGCGCATCAATTCGCACATCTGCTCTATCGCCTACCCGATTCTCGATTCGGCCGGCGCGCTGGCACCCAACCGGCTGCGCGCTTCCGCGCTGACCGACCAAGGCTGAACCTGCAGGGAAGGCCTCAGGCCAGGCCCATGGCGTCCGAGAGGATCAAGGCCGCCTCAGGCGTGAACTCGCCGCGCTGCATCGCGTCCAGCAGCTGCGCGGCATCCATCAGGCGGAACTGCTCGACCTCGCCATCCTGGTTGTCCGGCACCATGCCCTCGGGCACGGTGCAGACATACCAGTCTATGTCTTCCACCACATAACCCGCGCCGTCTCCATCGGTGGCCGGTCGCCGCGTCGCGAGCCGCCCGCCGTAGCGCATGGCCAGCAACTGCTTCACATGCAGGCCGGCCTCTTCCCAGGTCTCGCGCGTGAGCGCGGTTTCCACCGTGTCGGCAGCCGACACCATGCCCCCCATCAGCGTGTCCCACAGGCCCGGGTCGTTGGACTTGTTGAAGGCGCGCTGCTGCACCCAGAAGCGCCCGTCGGACGACTGCCCCACCAAATGCACCGCCAGCGTGGTGATGCCCAGCGGCCGCACGGCCGCGCGCTCCACCGTGCCCTTGCGGTGGCCGAACTGGTCGGGCACCGCAAGCTGCTCATCGCGCCAGGCGCCGGCCAGGCCGGCTTCGTGCAGCGCGACCGCGATCTTGTTGAGGCTGGTCGTGACGTCACCCATCACGCGCCAGCCCAGGGTTCCGGGGCGCTCTTCCTTGAGGAGGGGATGGTCGCCATCGGTCATGGTGTGCAGGGCGAGCTTGTGGAAGAAACCCGGTTCCACCGAACCGATCACGGATTCGCCGGCCCATAGCGGCACGCGCGGGTGCAAGGGTGGGACGATTGCGCCTGCTCGCAGGTCGCGCAACCAGTCTGGATTGTGGTTCGGGTTGGTCATGGTTTTTGAGGCTGTCAGTTTACTTCTTGGGTTTTGTTTTGAGGTGTGTTTTTCTTAGTTCAGCTGGCCGGGTCTCGCCCCGGCGGGCGAGGCACTTTTCTTTGCTTCGCCAAAGAAAAGTACCCAAAAGAAAGGCGACCCTGGTTCCTGCGTCCCTTCGCTTCGCTACGGGCAACCTGCGGTGCTCGGTCCAGCCGGGGTCAAAAACAACTCGCTTCGCTCAAACAAGTTTTTGCCCTTATCCGTCTGGCCCTGCGCTCCTCGGCGCATCTACAAGGGGGTGGGGACAGAAATACCAAACAGCCGAAAACCAATACCGAATACCTGAAGAAACAAGGACACGCCGTGGCGTGTCTTGTTTGTATTTGGAGTCCGGCTGTTTGGTATTTCGGACTTCCCCGTCCTGGCTGGGCCGAGGAGCGCAGAGACAAGCGGATAAGGGCTGGCGTTGTCTGAGCGAAGTGAAACGTAGCGAGTTTAGCCAGACCCCGCTTGGCTCGAGCACCGCAGGTTGCCCGTAGCGCAGCGGAGGGACCCAGACTGCGGGTCGCCTTTTCTTTGCTTACGTTCTTTTGGCGAAGCAAAAGAAAGTAAGTCGCCCGCCGGGGCGAGACCCGGCCAGCTGAACTAAGAAGAGGAAGGAGGAGGATGAGGAGGAAGAGCGCGTAAGGCCGGAGCAAGACCCGACCTCATTCAGGCCTTATTAAAAACCCCATCCAACCTCTTATCCCACTTAACCCCAGGCAACACCTCCGCCAACTGCGAATCCCCAAACGCAAAGGCGCCACGAAGCACCTGCGCCAGCACGGCGCGATAGTCGTGGTGCGCAGGCAGGTCGCGGCCTTCATTAAGCCGCGAAAGCCCCGTCCACGCCCCATGCCAGCGCCCACCGGCAACCCGGCTCCCCATCAGCCACATCGCATTACCGAAACCGTGGTCGGTACCACGGGTCCCGTTCTCCGCGCTGGTGCGGCCGAACTCGCTCATCACCACGACCACATCGCCGGGCTCCGCAAAATCCTGGCGCAGCTGCGCGATGCCGCGCGCAAGGTTGCCTAAGTTGTTGGCCAATTGGCCGGTGGCCGCACCCTGGTTGGCATGGGTGTCCCAGCCGCCGGCCGATAAAAAGCCCAGGCGCAGCTTGCGGTCGTTGCGCATCAGCGTGCCCAGGTGCTGCGCATCCAGCTGCAAGCCCACCGGGTCGGCCGCACCGTTGCTGGCGGCCAGCATTTGTGCGTTCAGGGCCTGCAGGTTGGCGGGCGTGCCGTCGCGGTCCAGCGTTCTGTCGGCCATGCGCCTGCTGTCCTGCGCCATCTTTTCGGCCCTGGCGCTTTTTTGTTCAGTCAATTCCTGCGCGCTCTGCATGCGGCTGCCCGCGCCCTGGCGAAAGGCTTCGCTGAGTTTGTCGTCGCCGCCATACAAATCCATCAGCGCCTGGCGGGTCTTGTCGTTGGCCAGCACGCCGGTGCGCTCGGCCGACTGGCCGCGCGGAATCAAACGCACGGCGGCGGCCTGGCCGGCCAGGATGGCGGGGTTGGCCTCGCCCACACCGAGCGCAACCGCGCCGCCCGCCCCGGCCCGGCCTATGCCCGCCGTGGTGTTGAGCCAGCCGGGCGCGCTGCTGGTCTTGCCGCTTTGCGCGATTTCCATCTGGTACTGCGCATCAAAGTGCGAACGATTCGGCGCCGGCAGGCCGGCCGCGGGCACAAAGCCGAGCACGCCCTGCTGCCACAGCGGCAGCAGCGGAGCGAGGGCCGGATGCAGGGCAAAGGTTTTGTCGAGCTTGATCGCGGTTTGCGCCGTGCCGTCGGGCGCGGCGATCGCGATGCTGGGGCGCAGCGCGTAGTAGTCCTTGTCCGCATAAGGCACAAAGGCCGACAGACCGTCATAAGCGCCGCGCAAAAAAACCACGACCAGGCGCCCCTTGTCCAGGCCGGGTGCGGCTTGCGCCCACACGCCGGGCGCGGCCAGCGACAGGGCGGACAAGGCGCCCATACCAAGCAAGCTTCGGCGCTGCAGTGAATGTGGCGATGAAGAATTGTTTGAGCTCATGAAATCCCCGCTGCCGTTTTTATTTACGCATGAAATCAGGACTCGCCAGCATCAGGCCGGTGCGCATCTGCGCGGGCTCCTGGGCGATGCGCTCGCGCGTCGCGACGCTGAAAAAAGCATTGAAGTAGGCCGGCTCGGCCGTGCGCTGGGCCAGGCCCATGGCGTAGTCGGCGCGCCGCGTCAGCGCCTCGGGCGCGAGCCAGGTGTTGGCGTCGGTCTTGTAGCCGTCGGGCGTCTGCCAGCCGTGCATGGGCTGGCCGGCCTGCGCGAGAAAGCCCAGGGTCTGGCCTATGTCACGCCTGTCCCTGACGCCGCCGGCTGCGGCGAGCGCCGAGCAGGCAAAGTCCAGCGGGGTCTTGAACAGCTGGTTGTCCTTGGCCCAGAACTCGGGCGATTCGATCAGGCTGCGCATCACCGCGCGCAGGTCGCCCTGGGTATCGGTAAACACAGCGGCCAGCCGGGCCACCAGCGCGGGCGGTGGTTTGTCGGCCACAAAAAAAGTTGCCAGCCGGGTGGCGACGCGACGCGCCGTCTCGGGCCGGCGCGCCAGGTAGCGTATGGCTTCCTCGCCCTCGGCCACGCTCCCGTTGCCGAAGGTGCGGCCCAGCAGGACCTTGCCGTCCTTGTCGTGCAGGCGCTCGGCAAAACGAAAGCCTTCGCCGTCCTTGAGGTTGACCGTCCAGCCGGTCAGGATGCGGGCCAGCTCGCGCACGTCTTTTTGCGTGTAGCCGCTGTTCACGCCCAGGGTGTGCAGTTCCATGAGCTCGCGCGCGTAGTTTTCATTGAGGCCGCGGCTGTTGCTTTGCGCCTGGTCCAGGTAAAACAGCATGGCCGGGTGTTTGGCGCTGGCCAGCAGCAGGTCTTCAAAACGGCCCAGGGCGTTGGCGCGTATCACGTTGATCTCATAGTGGCCGACAAAGGGGCGCACCGGGCCCTTGCCGACAAACACATTGAGGTGGTTGAACCAGAACTCGGTCATGCGCGCGAGCAGCGGGTTTTCGAGTGCGGGGTCGCTGCAGGACATCAGCCGCCAGGCGGCCGCGCCCTGGGCCATCTCGCGGCTGAATTTTTCATTGCCCGCTGCCGCATCGGCGGCGGCTGCCATGCCGGGCTTGGGCGTCTGGCGCGCGTTGCGGCGCGTCTCGCGCTCGGCCTGGAAGCTGCGCGCGATGTCACCCAGCGGCGCGTTGATGCCCGCAAGTTCGGCCGGGAGGTTGGGCGGGCGCTTGCTCGCGGCATAGGCCGCGTCAAGCTGCTGCAGCGCCCAGGCGCGGGGCGAGGCGGCGGCCTGGGGCCAGGCCGGCGTGGGTGCATAACCCAGGCGCGAGGCCGCGCGCCAGGTGGCCGAAAGATTGGCCGTGGGGGGTATGGCTTCGGTTTGTCCTTCGGCCTGCGCCGCGGGGCCGGCCAGCAAGGCCGCCAGCAGTGCGGCCACGGGTTTCGCTGTGGGCATGTTTTTCTCCTGCGATCCCTTCTAACGCACACCCCCCGGCTTGCGTTGAATCCCCTCCCGCAGCTTTACACAGCCTAGGCCCAGAGGCCGGCCATTTCGCCCCGGTTTACAAAGTCAGAATGGTGCAGCCCGTGGTCTTGCGGGCTTCCAGCGCGCGGTGCGCCTCGGCCACATCGGCCAGGGCAAACCGCTGGTCAATAGGGATATGGACCTTGCCGCTGGTCACCATGGCAAACAGCTCGTCGGCCATTTCCTGCGTGACTTCACGTGTGGCGATGTGGGTGAACAGCGTGGGCCTTGACACATAGAGCGAACCCTTGGCCGCCAGCACACCTATGTCCAGCGGCGGCGTCTTGCCCGAGGCATTGCCGAAGTTGGCCAGCAGGCCGAAGGGGCGCAGGCAGTCCAGCGACTTCATGAAGGTGTCCTTGCCCACCGAGTCATACACCACCTTCACGCCCTTGCCGCCGGTGATGTCCTTGACGCGGGCCGCAAAGTCCTCCTTCGTATAGTTGATCGCGAAGGCCGCGCCCTGCGACAAGGCCAGCGCGCATTTTTCGTCGGAGCCCGCCGTGCCTATAAGCTGCAGGCCCATGGCCTTGGCCCACTGGCAGGCGATCAGGCCCACGCCGCCGGCCGCCGCGTGGAACAGCACATAGTCGCCCGCCTGCAGGCCGCCCTGCGGCTGGGTGCGGCGCAGCAGGTACTGCGTGGTCAGGCCCTTGAGCATCATGGCCGCGCCGGTCTCGAAGGAGATCGCGTCGGGCAGCTTGCACACACACTTGGCCGGCATCACGCGCAGCTCGCAATAGCTGCCGGGCGGCTGGCTGGCATAGGCCGCGCGGTCGCCCACCTTGAGGTGGCTGACGCCCTCGCCCACGGCCTCGATGACACCCGAGGCCTCCATGCCCAGTTGCAGCGGCATGGCAAAGGGGTAGACGCCGCTGCGCTGGTAGACGTCGATGTAATTGAGGCCCACGGCCTTGTGGCGTATGCGTATCTCCCCCGGGCCGGGCTCGCCCACCGTGACGTCCACCAGCCTGAGTTCTTCGGGGCCGCCGTGCTGGTTGATGTGGACGGCTTTGGAGGGGTAAAAGGCCATGGGCGTGTTCCTTGCAGAGGGGGAAAGTAAAAGCAAAATAAAGACAAAAAAGCGTGGCTGCCATGGTGCCATGAATCGAAATGGGCCGCTCGGGCCGAGGGTTGAATCCCGGCAGGCCCACGGGCAAGGACGGCGCTTGTTAAAGTCGCCGCCATGACTCAGCGCCTGACTCCCGCCACCGCCTCGCTGCTGGTGCTTCCCCCCATGCTCTGGGCAGGTAATGCCGTGGTGGGCCGCCTGGTCACCGGCCTGGTGCCGCCCATGACGCTCAACTTCCTGCGCTGGGCCCTGGCCTTCGTGATCCTGCTGCCGCTGGCCTGGCGCCTGCTCAAGCCCGGCAGCAGCCTCTGGCCCCACTGGAAGCGCTTCGCCGTGCTGGGCCTGCTGGGCGTGGGCTGCTACAACGCGCTGCAATACCTGGCGCTCAAGACCTCGACACCGCTCAACGTCACGCTGGTGGCCTCCAGCGTGCCCATCTGGATGCTGGTGGTGGGCGCGCTGTGCTTCGGCCAGCCCGTGTCGCGGCGCCAGCTCGCCGGCGCCGTGCTGTCGATTGCCGGCGTGCTGGTGGTGCTCTCGCGCGGCCAATGGGAATTGTTGATGCAGGTGCAACTGGTGCCCGGCGACCTCTATGTGCTGCTGGCCACGCTGGCCTGGGCGTTTTACAGCTGGCTGCTGTCGCAACCCAGGGAGCCCAAAGAGATTCGCGGCGACTGGGCCGCGTTCCTGATGGCGCAAATCGTGTTCGGCCTGGGCTGGTCGGGCGCGTTCGCCGCCGGCGAATGGGCGCTGACCGACGCGCACATCGCCTGGGGCTGGCCGCTGGCCGCGGCCCTGCTGTATGTGGCCGTCGGGCCCGCGGTGATCGCCTACCGCTGCTGGGGCATGGGCGTGCAGCGCGTCGGGCCGGCCATCGCGGGTTTTTTCTCCAACCTCACGCCGCTGTTCGCCGCCCTGCTCTCGGCCGCCTTCCTCGGCGAGCTGCCGCATCTCTACCACGCGCTGGCCTTTGTGCTGATCGTGGGCGGCATCGTGGTGTCATCGCGGCGCTAAGCGGTTGCGGCAAAAAAAAGCACGGAGAACAGCCCGTGCTGCTTTCCGTGCCCAATTTCCACCAACGGAAATTTTTGACTGCCGTACTCAAGCCTTGACCGGATGCTCCTTGACGCGGCTGACCAGCTGCGTCGGGTTCACAAAACGCAGCGCGATCAGCAGCCACAGCACCGTGATCGCCATGTAAATCATGGCCATGGCATCCACCGACTGCCCGGCGCGCACGCCCGCGGCGAAGACCGCGTAATACAGCGCAACCACCAGGGTCTGGGTGTCGGGGCCGGCCACCAGAAAGGTCAGCTCGAACATGGCCACCGTGCGCACCAGCACCAGCAGGCCGGCCGCCAGCACGCCGGGCGCCAGCAGCGGCACCAGGGTATAGAGAAACATCTGCCGCGTATTGGCGCCGAAGACGCGCGCGGCCGATTCGATGTTGGTGTCCACCTGCTCGACAAACGGCGTCATCACCAGGATCACGAACGGCAGGGCCGGAATCATGTTGGCGATGATCACGCCCGGCAAAGTGCCGGCCAGGTGCAGCTGGTACATCACCGTGGCCAGCGGAATGCCGTAGGTGATGGGCGGCACCATGAGCGGCAGCAAAAACAGCAGCGTGAGCAGCTTCTTGCCGCGAAAGTCCTTGCGCGCCAGCGTGTAGGCGGCCGGCACGCCGATCAGCAGCGACAGAAACACCACCGAGAACACCACCACCACGGTGACCACCAGCACATGGCTGAGCTGGAATTCCTTCCAGGCCGACACATACCAGGCCGTGGTGTAGGCCTCGGGCAGCCAGGTGCCCAGCCAGCGTGTGGCCACCGAGTTGGTCGCGACCGCGAGGATCAGCAGGCCGACATTGACCAGGAAAAAAGCAATGACCCCCCAGACCAGCGCGCGCCAGGCACGGTCGCGCAGCGGGTGGGGATGGTGTTGTGCCGCGGCGCTCATCCCTTGCCTCCGGTGACCGGGCCGCGGTAGAACAGCCGGCGCAGGCCCAGCGCGGCGGCAACGATGGCCAGCTGGGCCAGGCCCATGATCATGGCGACGGCCGAGGCCAGCGAGTAGTCGTACTGTTCAAAAGCCGCTTCGTAGGCCGCAATCGCAATCACGCGCGTGGTGCCGGCGGGCGAGCCCAGCAGCACCGCCGAGGGAAAGACCGAGAAGGCCTGCACAAAACTCAGGCAGAAGGCCATGACCAGGCCCGGCGTGAGCAGCGGCAAATAAATGTAGCGAAAGCGGTTCCAGCCGTCAGCGCCCAGCGTGGCCGCGGCGCGCGGCAGCGCCGGATCTATGCCGGTGATGTAGGAGAGGATCAGCAGGTAGGCAAACGGGAAACCGGTGATGACCAGCGAGATCAGCACACCCCAGTAGTTGTGCGTCAGGCGTATCGAGCCTTCATAGAGGTTCAGCCAGTGCAGCGCCTGCGCCAGCCAGCCGCGCGGGCCGAAGTAGGTCAGCATGCCCTCGGCGATCAGCACCGTGCCCAGGGTCAGCGGCACCACCAGCAGGGTGGACAGCAGGCGCTGGTAAGGGCTTTTGACGCGGGTGGCGTAAGCAATCGCCAGCGCAAAGCCGACGTTGATCAGCGTGGCCGGCAACGCCAGCTGCATGGTGTTGCCTATGGTCTGCCACAGGTCGCGTGTCTGGAAAAAATGGATGTAGTTCTGCAGCACCCCGCCCTGCGCCGGCTGGAAGGACAGCAGCAGGCCGTAGGCAAAGGGGTAGACAAAAAACATGCCCATCACCGCGGCCGCCGGCGCGACCAGCATCACGGCCGGGTCCAGCGGCGGCCGCGCATGCTGGGCGGCGGGGGTTGGCGTGGCGAGCCCGGCCATCAGGACTCTCCCGCATAGACCAGCACCCGATCGGGCGCCGCGGCCAGCATCACGCTGTCACCCGGCGTGACGGCGCGCGACGAACGCACATAGAGCAGGTCCTCAAAAGCCGTCCTGACCTGCAGCAGCCATTCACGGCCGCCGTATTCCGCGGTTTCCACCGTGCCGGGGAAAGCATGTTCGCCTTCGGCAATCGCGATCTCGTCGGGCCGCACAGCCACCATCACGTTGGCGCCCGCGGCCAGGGCCTGCATGGCCGTGCCCGCCAGGCGCACGCCGCCCGCGCCTTCAACCGTGACGCTGGCGCCGTCGGAACGCAGCACCCGGGCCGGCAGCACATTGCGGTAACCCATGAAGCGCGCCACGTCCAATGTGGCCGGCCGCGCGAACACCTCCTGGGGCGTGCCGACCTGCTGCACCACACCGAGCTTCATCACCACCACGCGGTCGGCCATGGCCAGCGCCTCGTCCTGGTCATGCGTCACATAGACGGTGGAGCAACCCTGAGCGCGGTGTATGCGGCGTATCTCCGAACGCATTTCAATGCGCAGCTTGGCATCCAGGTTGGACAGCGGCTCGTCCATCAGGATCAGCGGCGGCTCGATGACGATGGCGCGCGCGATCGCCACGCGCTGCTGCTGGCCGCCCGAGAGCTGGCCGGGCAGCTTGTCGGCATGGCCTTGCAGCTGCACGGTGTCCAGCGCCGCGGCCACACGTTTGTCGATCTCGGCCGCCGGCACGCCGCGCATCTTCAGGCCGAAGCCCACATTGCGGCTGACAGTGAGGTGGGGGAACAGCGCGTAGTTCTGGAACACCATGCCGAAGCCGCGTTTTTCCGGCGGCAGCGTGTCTATGCGCTGCTGGTCCAGCCAGATGCTGCCGCCCGACAGCGGCAGCAGGCCCGCCATGCAGTTAAGCGCGGTGGACTTGCCGCAGCCAGAAGGGCCCAGCAGCGCGATGAATTCACCGCGCTCTATGGTCAGCGACAGCTGGTCCAGCGCGTTGGCCCCGCCGAACTGGCGGCTCACCCCCTCCAGGCGCAGCTGCTTGAACTCGTTTTTTTCCACGGGCCGTCCCGTGGTGTTTGGCATCACCATGTCGAAAACCTTTTGTTATATCTACTCCCTCTCCCCCTGGGAGAGGGTTGGGGTGAGGGCCAGCGGCGGCAATAACACCACGCTTTCGTGCACAGGCCGCGGCCCTCACCCCCGCCCTCTCCCAGAGGGAGAGGGAGCAATATCCTTTTATTTGCCTTTACCGGAGCCGATTTCCTGATCCCACTTCTTGAAAGCGGCAACCATGGCCTTGTCGTCCAGCGGCTGGGTGTGCGGCTGCTTGGCGATCCAGTCGGCGTACTCGGGGCGGCCGTATTCCTTGATGATGTCCTGGCTCTTTTGCGGCGCCGCGCTCAGCGGCACGTTTTTCACGGCCGGGCCGGGATAAAAATAACCGGAGTCATAAGTCAGCGCCTGCTGTTCGGGCTTGAGCAGATAGGCCATCAGCTCCATCACGGCCGCCTGGCGGGCGGGCGGCAAGCCCTTGGGCACGGCCATGTAGTGGGCGTCGTTGATCCAGGTGAAGCCATTGAGCGCCGCCACCTTGAACTGCTTGGGCACCACGCCCAGCGCGCGCGGGTTGATGTCCCAGCCGGTCACGGTGACCGTCATATCGCGCGAGCCTTCGCCGAGTTCCTTCATGACAGCGCCGGTGCCCGTGGGGTAGTACTCGATGCAGCTGTTGAGTTCCTTCAGGTAAGCCCAGGTTTTGTCCCAGCCGGCCAGCGGTTCCTTGGGGTCCTTGTCGCCCAGCAGGTAGGGCAGGCCCATCAAAAAGGTGCGGCCCGGGCCCGAGTTGGCGGGGCGCGCGTAAATCAGCTTGTTGGGGTTGGCCTTGCACCAGGCCAGCAGTTCGGCCGGCGTCTTGGGCGGCGCCTTGACCTTGTCGGGGTTGTACTCAAGCAGCGGGCCCGCGGGCATATAAGTCACCATGACGGCCTGGCCGTTGGCCAGGTCCTGCATCTTGCGGGCGCTGGGCAGGTAGTTGTCCATCAGGTTGGGAAACTTGGCGGCATGCGCGGGCAGCATGGGCTCCCAGAGGTTCAGCGCCATGCCGGCGGCCAGCGCATCGGTGCCGGTCAGCACCAGGTCGATGTCGGTGCGGCCTGCCGCCTGCATGGCGCGGATTTTTCCGGGCAGCTCGGGCGCGGGCGCCTTGGTGAAGGTGATGCGCGAGACCAGGTTGGGGTTTTTCGCCGCGAAACTCTCCAGCGCCTCCTGCGTGAGCGCCAGGTTGCCGGCCACGTCAACGACGTTGAGCGTCACGGGCTCCGCATGGGCCGCGCCCGCAAGCGCTGCCAGGATACCGGCGGCCCGCAGGCCCCCTCCCAGGCGGGACATCAAATGTTTGAACTTCGTCATGGTCTTGTCTCCTTCGTTGTTGCTGTGGACTGAAAACACGAGGCTCGTGGCGGCCTCTTAAAAACGCGGGCTGGCGCCGGAAAACCCCGGCTGGTACTTGCGCATCTGCGCCAGGTCGTTGCGGTTGCGTATGCCGCAATCCAGGTACTGCTGGTGCAGTTCGACCAGTTTGGCCGGGTCGAGTTCCACGCCAAGGCCCGGGGCTGTCGGTACCCTGACGGCCCCCTGCTCAAATTTGATGCGGCCGCCCTTGATGACTTCCTCCTCCTGCCAGGGGTAGTGCGTGTCGCAGGCATAGGTCAGGTTGGGAATGGCGGCGGCCGCATGCGTCATGGCCATCAGGCTGATGCCCAGGTGCGAGTTCGAGTGCATGGACATGCCCATGCCGAAGACTTCGCACATGCGCGCCAGCGAGGCCGTGGCACGTAAGCCGCCCCAGTAATGGTGATCGGACAGCAAAATTTTCACCGCATGCGTGGAGGCATTGCGCTTGAACTCCTCCATCGTGGTGACGCACATATTGGTCGCCAGCGGCATGCGGCAGTGCCGGGCCAGCTCGGCCATGGCCTCTTGGCCGGGTGCCGGGTCTTCGTAATATTCCAGCAAGTCGTCGAGTTCTTTTGCGGCGGCGATGCTGGTCTCCAGCGTCCAGTTGGCATTCGGGTCCAGCCGCAAGGGCACACCGGGGAAGGCTTTGGACAGCGCCTTCATGGCCGCGATTTCTTCAGCCGGCGGGAACACGCCGCCCTTGAGCTTGATGCTCTTGAAGCCGTAAAGGCTCACCATGCGCTGCGCTTGCTTCACAACCTGCTCGGGCGTGACGGCTTCGCCCCAGGCGTCAGGTGCATAAGGCCTGTCAGCGTGCTCCGCGTATTTGTAGAACAGATAGGCGCTGTAAGGCACTTCCGCGCGCACGGCACCGCCCAGCAAGTCGCACACGGGCATGCCCAGGATCTGCCCTTGCAGGTCGAGCATGGCGACTTCCATCGCACTGATGACCTTGTCGGCATTTTTGGCGGTGTGCGAGCCCGGCGCAAGCTCGAACTGCACGCTGCCGTCGGCGGCGTGTCCGGGCTTGATGGCTGCGCGTACGCGCTCTTCCATGGCGTTCAGCTCAAACGGGGACAGGCCGAGGATCAAGGTACGGGCCTGCTCCAGCACTTTCACCATGGGCTCGTCGCCGTAGGTTTCAGAGATGCCAAGGCGTCCGTCCGAAGTTTCCAGCTCGACAATGCTGCGCAGGGCCCAGGGCTCGTGGATACCGCTGGCATTGAGCAGCGGCGCATCGCGAAACGCGATGGGCGTGATTCGAACTGCGCTGATTTTGATATCTTTCATCCGTCCCACCACTATTCAGCCTTGATTCCGGCAATCTTGATGACCCGCGTCCAGCGGTCCAGCTCCCGTGCCACGAACCGCGTGTATTCCGCACTGCCCTGGGCCGGCACCACAAAACCGTTGGCCTCCATCCGCGCGCGGATGGCGGGGGACTGCATCGCCTGGACGGCGGCGGCTTCTATTTTGTCCACAATGGGCTTGGGCGTGCCTTTGGGGAGCGACAGGCCTGACCATGACAAGGCGGAGAAACCGGGGTAGCCCGATTCGTGAATGGTGGGCACGTCCGGATACAGGGGATTGCGCGCCAGGCTGGTCACAGCCAGGGCCCGGAGCTTGCCCGCCTTGATATGCGGCAGCGCCACGTCCTGGTTGATGAACATGAAGGGAATCTGTCCGCCGAGAAGGTCCGTCATCATGGGGCCGCCGCCCCGGTAGGGAATGCCCACCATGAACAGGGGCTTGCAGTTTTCTTTTTTCACGCCCGAGCAGGTGCCAACGGTTTGCTTGAGCAGCTCCATGGCCATGTGACCGGAGGCCGCAGGGACATAGCCATAGCTCAGTTTTCCGGGATTCGCTTTCCCGTAGGTGATGAGCTCCTGGAAGGTGGTGAAAGGCGTAGAGGGATGGACCACCAGCACGTTGGGCCCCGAGTGGACTTGCGTGATGTGGACGAAGTCCTTGAGGGAGTCGTAGCCGAGCTTGGGGTTGAGGCCGTGCGCCACCGCATTCTGGCCGACACCTGTTTGTATCAGCGTATAGCCATCGGGCGCCGCTCTGGCGCCCTTCTCCGTGCCGATGACCCCGCCGGCGCCCCCGAGGTTCTCAACGACCACGGGCTGCTTCAGGGCTTTGGTCAATTCATCCGCAATCATGCGTCCCATTACGTCGCTGGTGCCGCCCGCGGGAAACGGAACAATGAGCTTGATCGCCCTCGTCGGGTAGTCGGTCTGGGCCTGAACCGGAAGGGCCAGCAGGCCGGCGGCTGCAGCCACGCACACAAGCGCGGCGCAAAGCACTTTCCTGGTTGTTTCTTTTCCAGCCCGGGTCAGGCCATCGCGGCCCCGGTACCGGCAATGGTTTTGAGAAAGCTCCGGCGCGCGCATAGTGACTTGACTCATGCTTGTCTCCTTTTTTATTTGCCGACGGCGAGGTCGGCGGCCTGCATTGAATTCGAAAAACAAGGGCTGGGGCCGTGTGACAACAGGAAATCAAATCTACTGCGGTCTCAACCAATTTGTTAGCGCTAACAAATTAATGGTAGAGTAAGGGCCAGCCTTGCGTCAAGTCAGGCACTGGCTCTTTTTACTATGAGAAACCCTAGGTCTCGCACCCGTGCGCCGACGTCGCGATTTTCAGCGACGTCGAGGATGAACCGGGCCGCCTGACGGCCTATGGATGTGCCGTCGATACGCACCGTGCTCAGGGACGGATGGGTAAAAGCAGCAAACGGGAGGTCGCCAAAACCCATGACCGCCACATCACCCGGAATGGACAGGCCCAACGCCTGGGCCTCGGTGATGACGCCGTGGGCAATGACATCGGAGCCACAAAAAACCACATCAATATCAGGATGACGCGCGCGCAGGTCGGCGAAACCGGCTCTGCCGTTGGCCAGCGATGAAGGCGCAGGCACGGTGCAGACCGGGATGCCATGCACGCCCAGCTCGGCCAGCCGCGCCTCAAACCCGGCGCGGCGGCGCAAGGCGCGCTGGTCTTCCGCGATGACCACGCCGGGCCGGCGAAAGCCCTGGCCGTACAGGTAGTCGGCTACCGCCGCACCGACTTTCTCGTGGGAAAACCCCACGATCATGTCGATGGGCGTGGGCGTGATGTCCCAGGTCTCGACGATGGGAATGCCCGAGGCCAGCAGGCGCTTGCGCCCTTCGGGTGAATGCATGATGCCGGTCAGCACGATGCCGTCGGGCCGCCGGCCCACGATGGCGTCTATCAGCGCGTCCTCGCGCGCGCCGCTGTAGCCGCTTTGCCCCAGGATCAGCTGGCAGCCGGCCTCGGCCAGCGCATCGGTCAGCGCCTGTATGGTTTCCAGGAACACCGGGCCGGCGATGGTGGGCACCAGGGCCGCGACCAGCCGGCTGCGGTTGGAGGCCAGGCCGCCGGCGACCAGGTTGGGCACATAGCCGCTGCGCGAAATCGCGCCGCGCACGCGCTCCAGGGTTTCGGGCGAGACCGCCGCCGGCGTGTTGAGCGCGCGCGACACCGTGATGGCCGACACGCCGGCCAGGCTGGCCACGTCGCTCAGGGTGATGCCGCCGGTTCCGGGGCGCGGGGCGCGCTTGGCCTTGCGCAGCGTCTCAGAGGGTGATTTCATGCCCGGATGTTAACGCTAACTTGGCACCCATCGTACTCAATCCAGGCCGAACTGTTGCCGGAAGGCCTCGCAAAAGCCGGCGCTGCCGCTCAGCGTCAGGGTCAGGGTGTGCCGGGCCTTGCCGGGCGCGCCAGGCTGCACCGCCAGTCGCCCCGCCGCCTCGTCATACAGCAGCGCCTCGGGCGCCGTCAGTTCGCGCATGCCGTGCAGGTTGTAGTCCCAGTCAAAACCTTCCTCGAGCGGGCCGCGCCGGCCCGGGAATTCCGCATGGGCCCAGGCCAGCACCCGCACGACCTCGGCATGCACGGAGGGCACCTGCTCGGGCCAGGTGGAGGCCATGGCCTCCAGCGTGCCCGCGCCCTCATCGCCTTCCGCGTAATCGAAGTGGAGGTAGTCCAGGCTCAACACGGAGCTCAGTAGGTACCTGGATAGGCCCCGCCGTCGGCCAGCACGTTCTGCCCCGTCATATAGGCGGCATGCGTGCTGCAGAGGAAGGCGCAGATGCCGCCGAACTCCTCGGGCGTGCCGAAGCGCTGGGCCGGGATGTTCTTGCGGCGCGCATCCATGACGGCTTCCAGCGGCTGGCCGCTTTTTTGCGCGGCGCCGCTCATGGTGCCGCGCAGGCGGTCGGTGTCAAAAGCGCCGGGCAGCAGGTTGTTGATGGTCACGCCCTGGGCCGCGAGCTTGCTGCGCGCCACGCCGGCCACAAAGCCGGTCAGGCCGCTGCGCGCGCCGTTGGACAGGCCCAGCACGTCGATGGGTGACTTGACCGAGCTCGAGGTGATATTGACGATGCGGCCGAAGCCGCGCGCGGCCATGCCGTCGACCGTGGCCTTGATCAGTTCGATGGGGGTCAGCATGTTGGCATCCACCGCCTTGATCCAGGCATCGCGGTCCCAGTCGCGGAAGTCGCCGGGCGGCGGGCCGCCGGCATTGGTCACCACGATGTCGAAGTCCTTGCGCACCGCGAACACGGCCGCGCGGCCTTGCACGGTGGTGATGTCGGCGGCAACATATTGAACGCTGGTGCCGGCGGGTTTGGCCTTGTCCGCCGTGAGTTTTTCAGCGGCGGCCTTCAGCGTGTCCTCGCCGCGCGCCACGATCAGCACATGCACGCCCTCGCGCACCAGCGCCTGCGCACAACCCAGGCCCAAACCTTTGCTGGCGCCGCAGACCAGCGCCCATTTGCCTGCAATACCCAAATCCATAATAATTCCTCATTACAACCACGGGGGAGAGCGGCTCATGATACTGAGTAAATACAAAACACAGGCGGGGATGGTTATCGCTCCCCTGCTCATAGGGCTGCTGGCCTTCAGCGCCCCGGCGCAAGCCCAGCCCCAGGGCGAAGCGGTCCTCATCAAACGCGAATCACAGCTGCGCGACGCGCCCGGCGACTCGGCCCGCAGCCTGGCACCGCTTCCCGTCCAGACCTCGGTCACACGGCTCAGCGAACGCCAGGGCGCCTGGATCAAGGTACGCATGGCCGACGGCACCAGCGGCTGGGTCCATATGTTCGACATCACCTCGGCCAGCGCCCCCTCGGGCGGCGCTGCCGGCGGCGCGCTGCGCAGCCTCTCGAGCTTTTTCAACAAGGGCAGCGCGCAAGCGCCCTCCAGCACGGTGTCCACCTCCACCGTCGGCATACGCGGCCTGGGCGCCGAAGACCTGGCCAATGCGCAGCCCAACCTCGCGGCCGTGGCGCAGGCCGACGCCAACCGCGTGAATGCCGCGCAGGCCCGCCAGTTCGCCGGCAGTGCCTCATTGAACAGCCGCCAGGTCGACCCGCTGCCCACGCCGGCCCCACCACCGGCCGCCTCGCCCAGCGGCGCAGCAACCGAACAGTTCAGCCGCTGAGACATAAAACACACAAGAGACAAGAGGCATCGCCATGAATCTTCACCACTTTCCCAAGCCGGCGCGCCAGGCGGCCTGTGCCCTGGCCCTGCTGGCTGGCCTGCTGCCCTTGGGCGCCCAGGCCCAGGACGCCGGCAAGGCGCTGGGCGGCCTGTTCCAGTCGCTGATACGCCCCAACCAGCCCGCGCAGCCGGCGCCGGCGCAACCCAACACCGCCTCGGGCCTGGCCGGCGCGCTGCTGGGCGCCGGCCTCACGCCGGGCGGCCAGCAGGCCGCCCAGGGCGGCGACCTGTTCAAGCTGTTGTCGCAGTCGCTGGACCAGATCGACGAGCCGCGCGAAATCCAGATCGGCCAGCAGCTGGCCGCCGTGCTGCTGGGCAGCAAGCCGCTTTATCCCGACGTGGCCCTGCAGCGTTACATCAACCAGCTGGGCCGCTGGATCAGCCTGCAGTCCTCGCGCCCCGACCTGCCCTGGACCTTCGCCATCCTCGACGACCCCGGCTTCAATGCCTTCGCCACGCCGGGCGGTTATGTCTTCGTCACCAAGGGCCTGATAGACCGCGTGGCCGACGAGGGCGAGCTGGCCGGCATCCTGGCCCACGAGATCACCCACGTCACCGCCAAGCACCACCTGATTGCCTTGAACAAAAGCGCGCGCGCCGGCCTGCTGACCCAGGTCATAGGCTCGCAGCTCAAGAACGACCTGGGCGGCATGGTGTCCCAGCAGCTGCTGGCGCTGGGCCGCAATATGTACACCAAGGGCCTGGACCAGCAGGATGAGTTCGACGCCGACCGCAGCGGTGTGGCCCTGGCCACACGCGCCGGTTTCGATCCCTACGGCCTGGTCGCGGTGCTGCAGCAATTGCGCACCGCCGCGCCCGACGACGCGCTGTTCGCGCTCTCGCTGAGCACGCACCCGCCGGCACAGACCCGCCTGAACCAGCTCGAGCTGGCCATGGGCACGCGCCTCGACGCCTATGCCGGCCAGCCGGCCGTCACGGTGGCGCAGCGCCTGGGCGCCGCGAATCGCCGGCCCAGTGCCCAGGCACCCGCCGCGGGAAAAGCCCCGGCCAAGAAGTAGTACACAACTCCGGCCCTGGTTCAGGGACGGGCTGAAGGGCGGTATGGGATTCTGGAGCTGGCTGGGTCAAGCACGAAAAAAGGACAAGGAAGGGCCCGCCACGGCTGTACAGGCACCGTCCCCCGCCGGCAAGCCTAGCTCCACCGACTTGAAAAAGCAGGGCAACGCGCTGCTGGCCAGGGGCCAGCTGCATGAAGCCGGTTTGTGTTACCGCGCCGCGACCATGGCCGACCCGCAAGACGCCGCCGCCTTCGTCAACCTCGGTTACGTGCTGTGCGAACAAGGCCAGGGCCGGCAAGCGCAGCAGGCGCTGGAACAGGCGCTGAAAGTAGACCCCTCCCAGTTCGACGCCCATTTCATGCTGGCGACACTGGCGCAGGACCAGGGCGACATGGGCCGGGCGAGCGCTCACCTTCGGGAGGTGCTGCGGCTGCAGCCGGGCTTCGACTTCATGACCCATGTGTCCTATGAGGGCCAGTACGACAAAACGATCGCGCGCTACCGGGCCATCCTGGACATAGACCCCGGCAATGCCCCGGCGCACTGGGGCCTGGGTTTCGCCAGCCTGCTGCTGGGCGACTACGAACGGGGCTGGACCGAATGGGAGTGGCGCGCCAAAGTGAGCCACGGCAGCCACGACCGCCATTTTGCCCAGCCGCTGTGGCTGGGAGCAGAACCGGTCGCGGGAAAAACCGTGCTGCTCCACGCGGAATACGGCTACGGCGACACCTTGCAGTTCTGCCGCTACGCGGCCGACGTTGCCTCGCGGGGCGCGCATGTGGTGCTGCAGGTGCAGCGCGGCCTGGGTGATGTACTGTCCGGCCTGGCCGCCGACGCGCGCATTGTGGAAGACGGCCAGCCGCTGCCGCCCTTCGACCTTCACTGCCCCTTGATGAGCCTTCCTCTGGCGCTGGGCCTGCATACCCGGGAAATCGTGACCCTGCCCACACCCTACCTGCGGGCCGACCCCGGGCGCATCGAGCATTGGCGCAAACGCATGGATGGCTTGGGCATGCCGGCCCCGCGCATAGGCATCGTCTGCTCCGGCAACCCCGCGCACCGGCGCGACCAGCAGCGCTCCATCGCGCTGGGCCAGTTTTTGCGCGCCCTGCCGGACGGCATGCGGGCGGTGTGCCTGCAGCCCGACCTGCGCGAAGCCGACGCGGCGGCGCTCGAGGCCGACGGCCGCGTCAGCTTCCTGGGCCGGGAATTGGCAAATTTCGCGGACACCGCCGCGCTCATCTCCACGCTGGACCTGGTCATCGCCGTGGACACCAGCACCGCGCACCTGGCCGGAGCCATGGGCAAACCGGTCTGGATTCTGCTGCCGCATGCGCCGGACTGGCGCTGGCTGCTCCAGCGCGAGGACAGCCCCTGGTACCCCAGCGCGCGCCTGTTCAGGCAGGAAAAAGCCGATGACTGGAGCGCGCCCCTGGCCAGGGTCAGGGAAGCATTGACTCAAATGCGCGAAGGATCCACGGCAGAGATCAACTCGCTGAAAATTGCTTGAGCAATTCGATTCCGAAGGGCCAATCCCCAAGACCGCTTTGCGAATTGAGGTGCCCGCGCGGCCCGACCTCGACATAGCGGCCTCCCCAAGCCTTCGAACAGGAGCGGGCATACGACGCACTCCCGTAGGGATCGTCCGTGCTGGCGACGACAGTGCAGGGGAACTCCAGCTTTTTGAGTGGCACGGGTGAGAAGGCGATCGCTGAAGAAGCTGGAAAGGCCGCCGAGGCAGGGTCAGGTACGGCGACCAACATGGCGCCCCTGATTTTCTTTCCTTCCCGGGCCGCCCAGTGAATGACCGCCAGGCAACCCAGGCTGTGCGCCACGATGAGGGTGTCAGGCCCAAGCGACGCGATATGCCGGCTGATGGCCGATACCCAGTCATCGCAGACAACGTAATCCCAATTCTTGACTTGCAGTCGATGCCACTCAGGACCCCGCGCCTGCCAAAGGCTCTGCCAGTGTGAAGGACCTGAATTCCCAATGCCGGGCACGATCAGAACAGGAGACATCATTTCTTGACCACCTATAAAAAAGAGGTCCAGTCTAAAAATGAATGAGAATCCGCACCATGGAGAGTTCGAGGAATTGGGTGCGTCCATTCTTTAAATCATTTGAATTTTCAATCCCATGCAAATGAAATCAAAGCAGGCCGATCTTGACAAGCTCGACTGGAAAATTCTCGAGGCATTGCAGCTCAATGCGCGCATCACGAACACCGATCTCGGAATGCAGGTCGGCTTGTCACAGCCGGCCGTCACCGCACGCATCCGGCGCCTTGAAGAAGCGGGCGTGATCGAAGGATATGGGGCGAAGATCAACCTTCGCCAGGCAGGCTACCCGACCTCGGCCGTTATCCGCATACGCACCACGCACGCTCAAATTCCACTCTGCCTGCAGGCTTTTGCGGCCATGCCGGAGGTCATTGATGCACACCGGATCACCGGGGAAGACTGCTTCGTCGTGCGCGTGGTGGCCTCGGAAATGCCGGATCTGGAGCATACGATTGACGCGCTCGCGAAGCTTGGCGCTGTGTCGACGGCCGTCGTGCTGGCGAGCTACCCGGCGAAGATAGTCCGTGCGCCTAAAACTTGATCGGATTCCTACGGATTGAAGGCAGGACGGCGCGGCTAACGCCCTCTTGTGAAAACAAAGATGCCGGCGATCACCAGCACCGTCCCCGCCGCCACCCAGGCGGTAAACGGCTCGCCCAGGATCAGCACGCCCATCAGGATGGTGGACATGGGGCCCACCATGCCGGTCTGCGCGGCCATGCCCGCGCCTATGCGCTCAATCGCCATCATCACCATGAGCACGGGCGCCGCGGTGCACAGCGTGGCGTTGAGCACCGACAGCCAGATCACCTCGGGCGCCACGGCGGCGGCGCTCAAAGGCCGCAGCAGCACGAACTGCAGCAGGCAGCACAGGCACGCCACCGTCGTGGCCAGTCCCACCAGGCGCAGCGAGCCCAGGCGCCTGACCATCTCGCCGCTGTAGACCAGGTAGAGCGCATAACTGACCGCGCTCAGGAACACCAGCAGCGCGCCCCAGGCCGCGTCCGCGCCCTGCAAGGTGATCTCGTGGCCGAACACCAGCACCACGCCGCAGTAGCTGATGGCCATGCCTATCAGCTGCGGCGCGCTGACGCGGCGTTTGTACATGACCAGGCCCAGCAACAGCACCAGGGTCGGGTTGAGGTACAGGATCAGCCGCTCCAGCGAGGCGCTGATATAGGCCAGGCCAGCAAAGTCCAGGAAGCTCGCGAGGTAATAGCCCGTGAAACCCAGCCACAGCACGCCCAGCCAGTCCTTGCGCGTGAGCGGCGCCTTGCCGCGGCTGGCCCACCAGGCCATCACGGCGAAGATGGGCAGCGCAAACAGCATGCGGTACATGATCAGCGTGACCGCGTCCACGCCGTAGCGGTAGGCCAGCTTGACGATGATGGCCTTGCCGCTGAAGGCGATGGCGCCGAAGGTGGCCAGCAGCAGGCCGGGCGCGAGGCTTTTGGCGGCGGTGTGGGGTGGGCTGCTCAAAACGGTCGCTTAAAAACCCACGGCCTGGCCGTCGCGCCGCGCATCGCTGGCCGCCACATAACCTTCGGTCTTGGGGTTGCCGGCGCGCCAGATGAACTGGCCGGCGCCGAAGTCCTGGTAGGAGTCGTTGATGACTTCCACGCGGTGGCCGCGTTCCGTCAGGCCCTGCACGGTACGCACGTCCATCGCAGCCTCGACATTGATCTCCATGCCCGCGTTGTAGCGCCAGCGCGGCGCGTCGCAGGCGGCCTGCGGGTTCTGGCCGTAATCCAGCATGCGCACCAGCGTCTGCATATGGCCCTGCGGCTGCATGTTGGCGCCCATCACGCCGTAACTCATCACCGGCTGGCCGTCCTTGCTCAGGAAGGCCGGGATGATGGTGTGGAAAGGCCTCTTGCCCGGCGCGACCTGGTTGGCGCCCGGCTGCAGGCTGAAGCCGTGGCCGCGGTTTTGCAGGCTGATGCCGAACTCCGGCTCCACGCAGCCCGAGCCGAAGCCCATGTAGTTGCTCTGGATGAAGCTCACCATCATGCCGTCCTCGTCGGCCGCCGTGAGGTAAATCGTGCCGCCCTTGACCGGGTTGCCCGCGCCAAAGTCCTGTGCTTTTTTCATGTCTATGAGTTTGGCACGGGATGCGAGGTAGGCGTCATCGAGCATTTGCTCGGCCGTCACCGCCATTGACGAAGGCTCGGCCACATACTTGTAGACGTCGGCGAAGGCCAGCTTCATGGCCTCGATCTGCAAATGCTGGGAATCCACGCCGTCCACCGCCAGGCCCGCCACATCGAACTTGTCCAGGATGCCCAGCGCGATCAGCGCGGCAATGCCCTGGCCGTTGGGCGGGATCTCGTGCAGGGTGTAGCCCCGGTAGTCCTTGGCGATGGGCTTGACCCATTCGGGCTGGTAGCTTTCGAAATCTTTCGCCGTGATGCTGCCGCCGTTTTGCGCGGAGAACTTTTCAATCGCGCCGGCAATGGCGCCGCCGTAGTAGGCCGCGCCCCTGGTCTCGGCGATGGCGCGCAAGGCCTTTGCCGCGGCCTTGAACTGGAACAGCTCGCCGACATTCGGCGCGCGGCCCCAGGGCAGGAAGGACTGCGCAAAGCCGGGCTGCGACTTCAGCTCGGCGGTCGCGGCCGCCCACTTCTGCTGCACCACGGTGGGCAGCAGGTAGCCGCGCTCCGCGATCTCGATGGCCGGCTCCATGAGGTCGGCGAAAGGCTGCTTGCCGAAACGCTCGCTCATCGCCACCCAGCTCGCGACCGCGCCCGGCACGGTCACGGCATCCAGGCCGCGCTTGGGCGGCGCGGCCGCGTCCGCGCCGTATTTGCGCTTGAAGTAGTCCGGCGTCCAGCTTTGCGGCGCACGGCCTGAACCGTTGAGGCCGTGCAGCTCCTTGCCGTCCCACAGGATGCAGAAGGCGTCGCTGCCCAGGCCGTTGCTCACGGGCTCGACGATGGCCATGGCGGCCGCGGCCGCGATCGCGGCGTCCACCGCATTGCCGCCCTTGAGCATCATGCGCAGCCCGGCCTGCGCGCCCAGCGGGTGCGAAGTCGAGACGACGTTGCGCGCGAACAGCGGCAGGCGGGTGGAGGTATAGGGGTTGCTGAAATTGAAGTTCATGATTGGGCTGGCTGTTCAAGGTGAGAAATTCATATCCGCAGATGACGCAGATGAACACAGATAAAGACAAACGCGGCGCGCGGCCTGGTTTTTCATCTGCGTTCATCTGCGTAAATCTGCGGATGAACCAATCTCTGGGGATAAATCAATCAGCCGTGATTTTCCGCTCGGCAATGATTTTTTTCCACTTCGCGGTATCGGCCCTGACCATGGCCGCGAAAGCCGCCGGGCTGCCGCCCGTGGGCTCCGCGCCCAGCCGGGCGAAACGGTCTTTCACGTCGGCATCGGCCAGCGCGGCGTTGACGGCCTGGTTGACCTTGCCCACCAGGTCTGAGGGCATGCCCTTGGGGCCGTACAGGCCGAACCAGGTGACCGACTCGAAGCCCGGCAGGGTTTCCGCCACCGTCGGCAGCTCGGGCGCGAGCGACGTGCGCTTGAGCGTGGTGACCGCGAGCACGCGCAGCTTGCCGTCCCGCACATGGGGCATGCCGGTCACGAAGGAGTCGAAGAGCACGTCGACCTTGCCGCTGATCAGATCCGGCATGGCCAGCGCCGTGCCGCGGTAGGGAATGTGCAGGATGAAGGTGCCCGACTGGGCCTTGAAGTACTCGCTGGTCAGGTGAACGATGGTGCCGTTGCCGCTGGAGGCATAGTTCAGCCGCCCCGGGTTCTTGCGCGCATGGTCTATGAACTCCCGCATGTTTTTCGACGGCGAGGAATTGGGCACCAGCACCACGTTGGGCGAGCTCGCCACATAGGCGATGGGTGTGAAATCGGTCTCGGCGTTGTAGGGAATTTTCGGGTTGATGGCCGGGCCTATGCTGTGCGTGCTCGAGGTGGCCAGCAGCAAGGTGTAGCCGTCCGCCGGCGACTTCGAGGCGGTGTCCGCGCCTATGGTGCCGCCCGCGCCCGGCCGGTTGTCGACGATCACCGACTGGCCGATTTTTTCGCCCAGCTTTTGCGACAGCGCGCGCGCCAGGATGTCGGTCGCGCCGCCCGCCGGGAAAGGCACGATCATGCGGATCGGCTTGGAGGGATAGCTCTGGGCCAGGGCGGGGCCCGTCAAAATCACGGAAAAAGCTGCCGAAAAAACCGCCGCCAGGTGAATGATATGTTTACGTTTCATTTCACCATTGTGCAACGTTTTTTCGGGCCGACTACGTTCCAAAAGGGCAAAACAAAAGGCACCCAAGGTGCCTTTTGTACCGAATGGGGCCGAGGCCCCGGGGTTCGCGATCAGTCCTCGACGAAGGCCTCTTCGCGCTTGTTCTTGACCGAGGGCAGCAGCACGATGATCAGGAGCAGCAAGGCGGCGCCCAGCAGGCCGGCCGACAGCGGACGCGTGACGAACACGCTCCAGTCGCCGCGCGACAGCAGCAGGGCCCGGCGCAGGTTTTCCTCCATCATGGGGCCCAGGATGAAGCCCAGCAGCAGCGGCGCGGGTTCGCAGCCCAGCTTGACGAAAAGGTAGCCGATCACACCGAAGATGCCGACCATCCAGACGTCGAAGGTGTTGTTGTTGGTCGAGTACACGCCGATCGCGCAGAACAGCACAATGGCCGGGAACAGGTAGCGGTAAGGCACGGTCAGCAGCTTGATCCACATGCCGATCAGCGGCAGGTTCAGGATGATCAGCATGGCATTGCCGATCCACATCGAGGCGATCAGGCCCCAGAACAGTTCGGGGTTGCTGGTCATGACCTGCGGGCCGGGCTGGATGTTGTGGATCGTCATCGCGCCCACCATCAGGGCCATCACGGCGTTGGGCGGAATGCCCAGCGTCAGCAGCGGAATGAAGGAGGTCTGCGCGCCGGCGTTGTTGGCCGACTCGGGCGCGGCCACGCCGCGGATATTGCCCTGGCCGAAAGGCACTTCGCCCTTTTTCATGCGGATCTTCTTTTCCAGCGCGTAGGCCGCGAAGGCCGCCAGCAAGGCGCCGCCGCCGGGCAGGATACCCAGCGCCGAGCCCAGGAAGGTGCCGCGCAGCACGGCCGGCGTCATGTCCTTGAAATCCTGCTTGGTCGGGAAGAGGCCGGACACCTTGGCGGTGAACACCTCGCGCTCATGCTCGGGCTGTGCCAGGTTGCTGATGATTTCACCGTAGCCGAACACGCCCATGGCAATGGTCACAAAGCCGATGCCGTCGGTCAGTTCGGGAACGTCGAAGCTGAAACGCGCGACGCCGGAGTTCACGTCGGTGCCCACCAGGCCCAGCAGCAGGCCCATCACGATCATCGCGATCGCCTTGAGCAGCGAGCCCGAGGCCAGCACCACGGCGCCGATCAGGCCCAGCACCATCAGCGCGAAGTATTCGGCGGGGCCGAACTTGAAGGCCAGCTCGGTCAGCGGCGGCGCGAAAGCCGCCAGGATCAGCGTGCCCACGCAGCCGGCGAAGAAGGACCCCAGCCCGGCCGCGGCCAGCGCGGGCCCGGCCCGCCCTTTTCGCGCCATCTGGTAGCCGTCAATACAGGTCACCACGGACGAGGACTCGCCCGGCAGGTTCACCAGGATGGCGGTGGTGGAGCCGCCGTACTGGGCGCCGTAGTAAATACCGGCCAGCATGATCAGCGCCGAAACGGGCGGCAGGGCGTAGGTCGCCGGCAGCAGCATGGCGATGGTGGCCACAGGGCCGATGCCGGGCAGCACGCCGATCAGGGTGCCCAGCAGGCAGCCGATAAAGGCATACACCAGGTTGATGGGCGTGAACGCCACGCCAAAACCCAGCGAGAGATTTGCAATCAGATCCATTTTTGATATCTCCTTAGCCGATGAAGAAAGGCCACACCGGGAACTGCAGCTTGAGCAGGACAACAAAGGCGAGGTAGCTGCCGACGGCCAACACGGTCGCAAGGATGAAGGTGTTTTTCACTTTCCAGCCGTCTTCGGCCATGCTGGAAATAAAGGTCAGCGCGTAGATGGCCACGATCATGCCCATGGGAGGCAGCTTGATGCTGGGCAGGCCGCCCAGCAACACGCCGAAGACCAGGTTGGCCAGGATGATGAAGGCCAGCGGCTTCCAGGCCCACTTGCCTATCTTGTCGCCGCCCACGGCTTCCACCACCAGCGCCTTGAAGGTGATGGCCGCGCCCAGGATGGCCATCAGCACGCCCAGCATCAGCGGAAAGTAGCCCGGGCCCATGCGGGCGCCCTCGCCCACGTTGTAGGTCGTAGCCCCCCATGCGAACGCCACGCCGACGCCCATGAACATGAGGCCGGAGAAAAAGTCTTTTTGACTCTTGATATTCACGGCTGTCTCCTCAATACATACATAAAAGTAAAAGAAAGAATCGCTGGATTGTGCATTCAATCCCCCTGCCCCGACATGTGGCTTTCACTTACCTTTCGTTTATCTTTGGCTTACCCCTCACTTACAGGAAGGCCGGGCGCCGTGAAAAGCCGTGAAAACCCTCGGTATCGCCCTCTCCAACATGTGTTTACGGCCGGAACAGGGGCCTTGTTAAGGCCGCGGGCGCGCCCTCAAGACAGGGGCGGCGTGGAGGCCAGGATTTCCTCGATGGTCGTCAGGCCCTCGGCCACTTTCAGCGCGCCGGCCAGCCGAAGCGGGCGCATACCTTCGCTGACCGCCTGGCGCCGCAGCGCGTCGATATTCGGCTCCTTGGATACCTTTTCCTTGAAGCCCTCGGTGACCGTGAGCAATTCATACAGCCCCATGCGCCCGCAGAAACCCGTCATGCGGCAGTCCACGCAGCCCACCGGTTTGTAGGGCCGGTAGCCGCCGCTGATCTGCCAGGGTTTGACCAGCTCGGCCAGGGTCTCGCGCGCGGCGTCCTCGTCGGGTTCGCGGCAGCTGGGGCACAGGGTGCGCACCAGCCGCTGGGCCAGCACGCCCAGCATGGTGGCATTGATCAGGTAGGACGGCACACCCAGCTCCATCATGCGCGAGACCGCCGAGGGCGCGTCGTTGGTGTGCAGCGTGCTGAAGACCAGGTGGCCCGTGAGCGCCGCCTGCACCGCCATCTCGGCGGTCTGCAGGTCGCGGATTTCGCCCACCATGATGATGTCCGGGTCCTGCCGCATCAGCGCGCGCAGGCCTTCGGGGAAATCAAAGTCCAGGTGCGCCTGCACCTGCGTCTGGTTGAAAGAGGCCTCGATCATTTCGATCGGGTCCTCGATGGTGCTGACGTTGACCTCCTCGGTGGCCAGGCGCTTGAGCGTGGAATACAGGGTGGTGGTCTTGCCGGAGCCGGTCGGCCCGGTGACCAGGATGATGCCGTGGGGCCGCTTGACCAGGGCCTCCCAGCGGTCGCCGTCGTGCTGCGAAAAGCCCAGCGCGTCCAGGTTCTTGACCGTGGTGTCCGGGTCGAAAATCCGCATCACCATTTTTTCGCCGAAGGCCGTGGGCAGCGTCGACAGGCGCATTTCGATCTCGTCGCCGCGCGGGTTGCGCGTCTTGATGCGGCCGTCCTGCGGGCGGCGTTTTTCCACCACGTCCATGCGGCCCAGCAGCTTGATGCGCGCCGTCATCGCGTTGTGCACGCCCATGGGCAGCTGGTACACCGGGTGCAGCACACCGTCGATGCGAAAACGGATCACGCCCTGTTCGCGGCGCGGCTCCAGGTGGATGTCGCTGGCGCGCTGGTCGAAAGCGTATTGCCAGAGCCAGTCCACCACCTGCACCACGCCCTGGTCGTTGGCGTCCAGCTGCTTGTTGCTCTTGTTGAGCTCCACCAGTTGTTCAAAACTCGCCGAACCCGAGGCGCTGCCCGACTTGACCGCGGCCTTGACCGATTTGGCCAGTGCGAAAAACTCGGCCGTGAACTTGGTGATGTCCAGCGGGCTGGAGACCACCAGGCGCACGCTGCGCTTGGCCTGGCGCTCGACTTCCTGCACCCAGTCGGTGATGAAGGGCTCGGAGGTGGCGATCACCACCTCGCTGGGCGTGACCTGCACCGGCAGCACCTTGTGGCGCTCGGCATACATGGCCGACATGGTCTCGGCCACCTTGCCCACGTCGACCTTGAGCGGGTCTATGCGCAGGTAGCCCAGGCCCGCCCGGCCCGCCAGCCACTGCGACATGGTTTCGATGTCCAGCGGCTTGCCGTCGGCCAGCCGCGTCATGCCCACGCTGGCCAGCCGCATCAGCGGCGGCTGCGCGCTCTGCACCTGCGAGCAGCGGGCGATGGTGCGCTGCGCCTCGGTGGCGCTGATCACGCCGTCCTCGCCCAGCCACTCCACCAGGATGCGCCAGTCCAGCGGGCCGGCGTGGCCTTTTTTCGCATGCGCTTCACGATGGGGCTTGGGATGGGTCACGGCGCTCATGGGTGGCACTGTACCCCATCCATCATGGCTTTTGCTACCCGCCTCAAGCCACCGGCTTGAACAGCCGCAGCCACTTCTTGGCCGGCAGGTCCCAGCGCGATTCGATCACGCCGGCCTGCAACAAGAGCGCGGCGCGCTCGGGCCGCGTGGGCTCCTGCTGGGCCAGCACCACGGTGTTGCCTTCGCGCGTCGGCGTGAAGGCCCACACCGCCTCGGGGCCGAAGGCCTCGGCGATCTTCGTCAGCGACTGCACATAGCTGGAATCGCGGCCGAAGAGGTTCACCGTCATCACGCCGTTCTCAGCCAGCAGGCCGCGGCAGTCTTCATAAAAATCGGCGCTGTCCAGCACCGGCGCGGCCGCCTCATGGTCATAGAGGTCCACGTGCAGCAAATCCACCGTGCCCTGGTGCGCCGGTTTTTTGATCTCGGCCGCGGCATCGGCCTCGATCACATGCAGCCGCAGGTCGTCGCGCGGCAGCTTGAACCAGACGCGGCAGGCCGTGACCACCTGCGGGTTGATTTCAATCGCCGTGGTCTTCATGCGCAATTTTTTGTAGCAGAACTTGGTCAGCGCGGCCGAGCCCAGGCCCAGCTGCATGGCGTGCTTTTTGGGCATGGTTGCCGCGTCCATGAACAGCAGGCCCGCCATCATGCGCTGCACATACTCCAGCTCGATGTCATAGGGCGCGTCGCGCAGCATGGAGCCCTGCACCCATTCGGTGCCCAGGTGCAGAAAACGCACATCGCCGTAATCCGAAAAATTGACTTCGGGCAATTCCATCGCTTCTTTGGCCATGTCTTTGGTCATGTTTTTGGCCGCTTCTTTTCTTTGCATCAAACCAGTCCGTGTTTTTCAAAAACTTCCCGCCAGGCCGCGAGTTTGCGCTCAAAACTCCAGGAGGCATTCGCCGGGCTGGTCGAGGGTAACTTGTAGACCGGCAGGCCCAGCGCCAGGGTGTGCCTGGAATGCTTGAAACTTTCCCCCCCGTTGTGGGCAATCGCTTCCAGCGCCGGGCACAGGCGGCGCAGGCCGGCCAGGTCGTTGACCTCGGCATTGCGGATCGCGCTGTCCAGGCTGCCTTCGCGCTCGCAGGCCGCGTACACATCCCACAGGCCCAGGCCCCTGGACAGCAGCCACTCGCCGCGTATCCGGTAGGCATCCGGGCCCGTGTCCGCCGGGCCGGGCGGCCACAGCGCCTTGAGGATTTTCCAGAAATGGTTTTGCGGGTGGCCGTAATACTGCTGCGCCGCCAGCGAGGCCGCGCCCGGAAAGCTGCCCAGCACCAGCAGCCGCGTGCGGTCCGACACCAGCGGCGCCAGGCCGGTCAATGCTGTCGATACCGGTGTTGCCTTCATGCGAGCAGCGCCTTGAGGCCCGGCAAGGCCTGCAGGGCATTGGCCGTGGTGGCGGCCGCCAGTGCCTCCTCGGGGATGCCGCGCAGTTCGGCCACCTGCTGCGCGATGCGCGGCAGTTCGCCCGGCTCGTTGCGGCCCTGCGGCTTGCCGGCCTCGCGCTCGGCTGCCGTGGTGTACACCCAGTGCGGCGGGATGTCGGGCGAATCGGTCTCCATCACCAGCGAATCCAGCGGCAGCTCCACCGCCAGGCGCCTGAGCTGCCGCGCCGGCTCAAAGGTCACGGCGCCGCCAAAGCCGAGCTTGAAACCCAGCTTGAGGAACTCGCCGGCCTGCTGGTCGCTGCCGTTAAAGGCATGGCCTATGCCCTGCCAGCCGCCCTCGGGCGCCAGCTCGCGCAAATGTTTGAGCAGCTTGTCGGCCGAGCGCCGCACATGCAGGATCACCGGCAGGCCGTGCTTGCGCGCCAGCTTGAGCTGCTCGCGGTAAAAAAACTCCTGGCGCTCGCGCATCGGGCTTTCCGTCAGCGCCGGCACAAAATAATCGAGGCCGATTTCCCCGACCGCCACCAGCCGCGGGTCGCCGCGCCTGAGGGCCAGTTCCGCGTCCAGCGCCCGCAAGTCTTCGTCACGCGCCTGCGGCACGCACAGCGGATGTATGCCCAGCGCATAGCTGTCGGAAAACCGGTGCGCCAGCAGCCGCACCGCCTCGAAGTTGAAGACGCCCACGGCCGGGATCACGCAGTGCGCCACCCCGTTCGCGGCGGCACGCGCGCGCACCGCGTCCACGTCGGCGGCCAGTTCCCCGGCATCCAGGTGGCAATGCGTGTCTATCCAGAAAGTCATGCGCTAAAGGGGTGCAAAGGGGGTGCGGTCAAGAGAGGGAAGCTAGGGGAAAAAGAGCAAAGCCCCTGATGAAGATGTTGACACAGAAATGAAATCGGGACACCCTATGCTTTTTTCAGGCGGAACAGCCCTTCACGGGGCCCGGTTTTCGCCCCGGTTTCATTCTTTCGTCAACCCGTCCCACTCGACATAACAAAGGAAAGCCAAATGAAATTATCCCGCCTGATGAGCCAGATTCTCGGCACCGGCCTGCTCGCCGCCAGCCTCAGCGGCGCCGCCTGGGCGCAAGACCAGAAGCTGCGCTTGATCACCTGGGCCGACTATGTGCCGGCCGACGTCGTGGCGCAGTTCAAGAAGGAAACCGGCATCGACGTCGAGCTGACCCTCTCGAACAACGAAGAGATGATCTCCAAGCTGCGCGCCACCGGCGGCGCCGGCTTTGACCTGGCCCAGCCCTCGCAGGACCGCATCACCGGCCCGCAGCAGGAGTTCGGCATCTACAAGCCCATGGACCTCAGCAAGATCAAGTCCGAGCTTTTCATCCCCTCCATGCTGGAGGCCACCAAAAAGAACACCACGCTGGACGGCAAGGTCTACGGCCTGCCGCACATCTGGGGCACCGACGGCCTGGTCGTCAACACCAAGCTGGCCAAGATGACGGACTACCCCGACCTCTGCAAGGCCGACGTCAAGGGCAAGACCGCCGTGCGCCTCAAACGCCCCACCCTGCTGGCCTTTGCCTTCGCTTCGGGCAAGGACCCGTTTGCGCTCTACAAAGACCCGAAAGCCTACGGCGCGCTGATGGACGAAGTCGGCAAGACCATGGTCGCCTGCAAAAGCAACATCAAGTTCTACTGGGACAACAAGGACCAGCTGCTCAACGGCATGCGCGCCGGCGAGGTCGTGGGCGCCATGATGTGGGACACCGGCGGCTGGAAGCTCAATGCCGAAAAACCCGAGATCCAGTACATCGCGCCCAAGTCCGGCGCGCTGGGCTGGATAGACACCTTCGCCATCCCCGCCAAGGGCCGCAACGATGCCGCCGCCTACGCCTGGATCAACTTCAACATGCGCCCTGAAATCGCCGCCAAGGTCGCGGGCTCGGCCGGCAACTTCACCGCCTCCAAGGGCGCCGACCAGCTGGCCGACCCCAAGCTCAAGGCCCAGTTCGCCGCCAGCTTCCCCGAAGCCGCGCTGAAAAACGTCAAGTGGTATCCCGCTGTGCCCGCCGGCATAGAAGACATAGAAGGCCGCGTGCTGGACCGCATCAAGGCAGCGCAGTAAGTGCCTTCCCCCCTGAGTCGCTTCGCGCCTTCCCCCCAGGGGGACGAAACCAGCGGCCCGGCAAAGCCGGTTCCGCGCTTTCACTGGCCTTTCGCTCTTTGTGTGCAAGCACCCGTCCGCTGGCGCGCGCGGTAGATAACTAAAGCAGGCACGTCCACCCATGCACGCGGATTTGCAAGCCGAGCACGTCGGTAAAACCTACGCCGGTCAGCCCGCCGTGAAGGACCTGTCCTTCACGGTGGAGCGCGGCAGCTTTTTCTCCATCCTCGGCCCCTCGGGCTGCGGCAAGACCACGCTGCTGCGCATGATCGCCGGCTTTCTCTCGCCCGATGCGGGCCAGATCCACATAGGCGGCAAGCCCATGAACGGCGTGCCGCCCAACCAGCGGCCGGTCAACATGGTGTTCCAGCACCTGGCGCTGTTTCCCATGATGTCGGTCGGCGAGAACGTCGGCTACGGCCTGGCGCGGCGCGGCCTGTCGCGCATCGACATCGCGGCCAAGGTGGGCGCCATGCTCGAGCGCGTGAGCCTGCCCGGCATGCAGGACAAACGTGTGGACCAGCTCTCGGGCGGGCAGCGCCAGCGCGTGGCCATCGCGCGCAGCCTGGTGCTGGAGCCCACGCTGCTGCTGCTCGACGAACCGCTGGGCGCGCTGGACCTGAAGCTGCGCGAGCACATGAAGGTCGAGCTCAAGCAGCTGCAGGCCGCCTTCGGCACCACCTTTGTCTACATCACGCATGACCAGTCCGAGGCCCTGGTGCTGTCCGACCATGTGGCCGTGATGAACGCCGGCAGCTTTGAGCAGCTGGGCACGCCGCAGCAGCTCTATTACCAGCCGCAAACCCCGTTTGTCGCGGGTTTTGTGGGCGCCAACAACAAGCTCGCGGGCAGCACCGGCGCCGCGGGCGCCGAGGCCGGCAGCGTGGTCAAGCTCACCAGCGGCGAAGGCCTGGCCCTGCGCGCGCGCGCCGCCGGCCGGCTGCAGCCCAACCAGGCGGTGCAGGCCTTTGTGCGGCCCGAGGCCATCAGCCTGGCGCGCGACGCCACCGAGCTGCCGTCCAACCACACGGTGTATGCCGGCCAGGTGGAAAGCCTGCTGTTCGACGGCGCCAACTCGGCCGTGCTGCTGCGCGAAACCGCCAGCCGCACCGAGTTCCGCATCGCGCTGCCGCAGACCGGGCGCTTCGCCGACCTGCGCATAGGCGAGACCGTCGCCTTCAGCTTCGACCCCGAGCAGGCCGTCTGCTTCGGCAACGCTTAAGGCCGCCATGCCAGCCGCGGCCGTCCTGCCCTCCGCGCCCGGTTCAGGCGGCCGGGCCCAGGCCAGGCTGGTGCTGTTCCTGCTGCTGGCGCCGGCCCTGGTCTGGCTGCTGGGCCTGATCGTGCTGCCGCACATCGACCTGGCCGTGCTTTCGCTGCGCGTACGCGTGGCCCCGCGCGAATACGCGCCCAGCCTGGCGCAATACCGCACCTTTGTCGAGGAGCCGCTGTACTGGCACACCTTTGTGCGCACGGCGCTGATGTCCATCCTGGCCACCGGCATCACGCTGCTGCTGGCCTTCCCGATCGCCTGGACCATTGCCAAGCTGGTGCGCGGGCGCGCCAAGTCGTTGCTGCTGGTGATGTGTTTGATCCCCTTCTGGGTCAGCGAGACCGTGCGCACCCTGGGCTGGATGATCCTGCTGCGCGAATCCGGCGTGCTGCCGGCCGTGCTGGTGCAGCTGGGCCTCACCGATGCGCCGGTGGAACTGCTCTACCGCGACGCCACCATCCTGGTCGGCCTGGTCTACACCTCCATGCTCTTTATGGTGGTGCCGCTGATCAGCGCGCTCGAAAGCCTGGACGACTCGCTGGTGGAAGCCGCTTACGACCTGGGCGGCAACGGCCCCTCCATCCTGTGGCAAATCGTCATCCCGCATGCCGCGCCCGGCATACTGGCCGGCTGCATCGTGGTCTTTATGCTGACCCTGGGCAACTACCTCACGCCCACCCTGCTGGGTGGCAAAAATTCGCTGTGGTTCACCGAGCAGATCTACACCCAGTTCATCACGCGCTTTAACTGGGAACAGGGCGCGGCCTTTGGCTTTTTGCTGCTGGGGCTGTCGACCGCCATCGTCTGGCTGGGCTTAAAGCTGACGGGCCAAAAGTTCGGCGAAGTGATGCGGCGCTCATGACCATGGAGCACACCGCATGATCGCCTCCCTGCCCCGCCCCGCCTGGCTGCGCGCCGGTACCGTGGCCTATGCCCTGGTGTTTTTCGCCTTTTTGTTTTTGCCGCTGCTGGTGGTGGCGGTGTTTGCCTTTAACGACGCGCCCTACCCGGCGCCGCCCTGGCGCGGTTTCACCCTGGACTGGTTTTTCGGCGGCAAGCCCGGCCGCACCGGCCTGTTTGCCGACGGCCCGCTGCTGGCCAGCCTCTGGACCAGCGTGGTGGTGGCCGCCTGGGTCACCGTGCTGGCCGTGCTGGTCGGCACCACCAATGCCTTTTTGATAGAACGCGCCCGCTTCCCGGGCAAACAGGCTTTGTCCTTCCTGATGCTGGCGCCGCTGGTGATCCCGGGCGTGATTTTGGGCATCTCCATCCTGGCCTTTGCCAGCCGCCTGGCGCAGCTGGCCGACAGCTGGTGGGGCCTGGAGCTGGACTTTTTGCGCCCCGGCCTGCCGCTGGTGGTGATAGGCCAGTTTTCCTACATCGTCTCCATCGCCACCCTGATCATCACCGCGCGCCTGAAACGTTTTGACATCACCCTGGAAGAAGCCGCCTACAACCTGGGCGCCTCGCGCGCGGCGGTCTTCACCACCATCACCCTGCCTTACTTAAAACCCGCGCTGGTCGGCGCTGCGGCTATCTCTTTCCTGATGTCATTTGAGAACTTCAACACCACGCTGATGCTGGTCGGCTCCGACGCGCCCCTGACCGTCATGATGTACGGCCGCATGCGCGAAGGCGCGACGCCGGCGCTCAATGCGGTCAGCCTGTTCCTGATGCTGGCTTCGGCCGCGCTGGCGCTGACGCTGCTGCGCAGCCCCCCAGACTCCTCCGGGCGTTAACAGCCACTCACAAAACTTCCTGGTCTTGCTCCCTCTCCCTCTGGGAGAGGGCGGGGGTGAGGGCCGCGGCCTGTGCATGAAAGGTGGCGTATTGACCGCCGCTGGCCCTCACCCCAACCCTCTCCCAGGGGGAGAGGGGGTTAAAACCAAGACCGCTTCGCCGGGATCACCACGGAGCCGGCCGCCGCAACGGCGCTTTACAAACCCCTCCACGCCTATAGCCAAATCCCGTGCATGAATGCACAAATCGTGATACGGTGCAGCTGTGAATACGGGGCGTTCGCTCCCGTACCAGCCCGGTTTTGACACTTTGACCCCAGAGGTGAACGGATGCGCAGGCCAGCCCTTTACAGCAGCTCAAACCGCCCGGCGCAAGGCGCGGCTGAGGCCCAGGCGCAGCCGGCCGACGAGGCCGCCGGTGACCCCACCCTCTCCCCCGCACCCCTTCCCCCTCCCGCTTCCCCCGCGCCGCCCGCCTGGCCGGCTACCTGGCGCGCCACCAGCTCTACCTGCTGTGGTCCGTGGTCGGCCTGCTGGCCCTGCTGCTGGCGATCAGCTTTTCCTCGCCGTTGCGCCACCCGGCGCGCAAGCTGACCCAGGAAGACATCAACGCAGCCGTGCTCAAGACCCTGGAGACCACGGTGCTGCCCTCGCCCGGCACCAAGGCTTACGAGACCATCATCCCCTCGGTGGTGCGCATCACCGGCCTGGGCAAGGACAAGGACGGCAAGGAAGACAGCGAGCAGCGCAGCGTGGGCACCGGCGTGGTGATTGTCGACAAGGGCATCATCCTGACCAACCTGCACGTGGTGCAGAACGCCCAGATCATCAAGGTCACCTTTGCCGACGGGCTGGAGTCCACCGCCAGCATCACCGGCGTGCAGCCCGAGAACGACCTGGCCGTGCTGCAGGCCCACAAAATCCCCGACGACCTGATTGCCGCCACCATGCGCTCCACCGCCGACCTGGCCCCCGGCGACCAGGTCATGGCCGTGGGCTACCCCTTCGGCATAGGGCCCTCGGCCTCCCAGGGCGTGATCTCCGGCCTCAAACGCAACTTCCGCTCGCCCGAAGGCAAGCAGATGATGAGCAACCTGATCCAGTTCGACGCCGCGGCCAATCCCGGCAACTCGGGCGGCCCGCTGGTCACCATGGACGGCGAGGTGGTCGGCATCGTCACCGCCATCTTCAACCCCAACCAGCAGCGCACCTTTGTCGGCATAGGTTTTGCGGTGCCGATTGAAAACGCCGCCTCGGCCGCCGGCATGCCGCCCTTCTGACGACAGCTTCACCGACCTGACCTCACCCCGCCCAAGGACTGACGCATGGACCACCAGACCCCAGAAAACGCCAACCACGACACCGCCCAGCTCATGGAGCAGATTCTTTACGAGGTCAAGCGTGTGGTCGTCGGCCAGGACCGCTTCCTCGAGCGTGTCATGGTCGCCATCCTGGCCCAGGGCCATCTGCTGGTCGAGGGCGTGCCGGGCCTGGCCAAGACCCTGACCATCAAGACCCTGGCCAACACCGTGCAGGGCCAGTTCAAGCGCATCCAGTTCACGCCCGACCTGGTGCCGGCCGACCTGGTGGGCACCCGCATCTACAACCAGAAAACCGGCGAGTTCAGCACCTCGCTGGGCCCGGTCTTCACCAACCTGCTGCTGGCCGATGAAATCAACCGCGCGCCCGCCAAGGTGCAAAGCGCGCTGCTCGAAGTCATGCAGGAGCGCCAGGTCACGATTGCCGGCACCACCCACAAGGTGCCCGAGCCCTTCCTGGTCATGGCCACGCAAAACCCGATAGAAACCGAAGGCACCTACCCGCTGCCCGAGGCCCAGGTGGACCGCTTCATGATGAAGGTGCTGGTCGACTACCCCACCGACGAGGAAGAGTTTGTCATCGTCCAGCGCGTCACCGGCCCGGCCGTGGCCGTGAGCGCCGTCGCCACCACCGAGCAGCTCGCCGCCCTGCAGGCCGAATGCCGGCGCATTTACGTCGACCCTTCGCTGGTGCAGTACGCGGTGCGCCTGGTCTCGGCCACACGCACGCCCGTCAAGCATGGGCTCAAAGATTTGCAGCGCTTTATCACCTTCGGCGCCAGCCCGCGCGCCACCATCAATTTGACCGAAGGCGCGCGCGCCCTGGCCCTGCTGCGCGGCCGCAGCTATGCCCTGCCCGAAGACATGACGGACCTGGTGCCCGATGTGTTCCGGCACCGGCTGGTGCTGTCGTATGAGGCCTTGTCGGAAGGCCTCTCGGCCGACGGTCTCATCGCCAAGATCATGGCCAAGATCCCCCCGCCCGCAAAACCCCTCGAGCATGAAAAACTCGCCGCCTAGAAATGTGAGCCCCCACGCTCCGCCGCTTCGCGGGTCGCTGCCCCCCGAGGGGGCCGCTGCGCCTGCGGCCCGGCAAAGCCGGTTCCGCGGCCCCGACTTGGATGAAGCGACCCTGCCATGAAAACCTCGCCGCCTGAATCCACAACCAAGCTCGCTTCGTCGGGAGCAGGCGCGGAGCAACTGCTGCGCCGGCTCGAGTGGACGGTGCTGCGCCGCCTGGACGGCCTGCTGCAGGGCGACTACCGCACCCTGCTGCGCGGCACCGGCATGGATTTAGCCGACCTGCGTGAATACCAGCACCATGACGACGTGCGCCACATTGACTGGAACGTCACCGCGCGGCTGGAGCAGCCCCATGTGCGCGTCTTCACCGAAGACCGCGAGATGAGCGCCTGGTTTTTGCTGGACTTGAGCCCGTCGATGGACTTCGGCTCCAGCGAGCAGCGCAAGCGCAATGTGTCTGCCGAATTTGTCGCCGTGCTGGCCCGCATGCTGACCCGCCACGGCAACCGCGTGGGTGCCATGCTCTACGGCTCCGGCGTCGACGCCGTGATTCCTGCGCGCGGCGGCCGCCACCATGTGCTGCATTTGCTGCACACCCTGCAGACCCGACCTGAAATCACCCAGTTGGGCACCACCCGCCTGCATGAGCTGCTTGAATCCGCCGCCAACCTGCTGCGCCGGCGCTCCACCGTGTTCGTCGTGTCCGACTTCATCAGCGAACCCGGCTGGGAAAAACCTTTGGGCCAGTTGGCCCGCCGCCACGAGGTCGTGGCCGTCCGCCTGCTGGACCCGCTGGAGCTGGACCTGCCCGACCTGGGCCTGATCCCGATACGCGACGCCGAAACCGGCGAGCAGTTGCTGGTCGACACCCATGACGCGGGTTTCCGCAAACGCTTTGCGCGCATCGCGGCCCAGCGCGAGGCCGAGTTAAGGCAAGCCCTGGCGCGCGCCGGCGTCCACGCGCTGGAGCTGTCCACCGACGACAACCTGGTCGACGCCATCATGCGCTTCACCGAACTGCGCAAGCGCCGCAGCCGCACTACCGGCGCGGGGGGCAATGCGTTGCCCGCCCACCTCAAGCGCGCTGCCTGAAGCCGATCCAAGGACATCCCATCATGAACTTCAGCGGGTTCACTTCCTTTTTGGCCAAACTGCCTTGGCCGACCTTTTTGTGGCCGGAATTTTTGTGGCTGCTGCTCGTCATTCCGCTGCTGGTGCTGGTCTACATCTGGCTGCTACGCCGCAAGAAAAAAATGGCATTGCGCTATGCCAGCCTCTCCATCGTGCGCGAAGCCATGGGCCGCGGCCAGGGCTTCAGGCGCCATGTGCCGCCGCTGCTGTTTTTGCTGTCCATCGCCGCCATGCTGGTGGCCGCATCGCGGCCCTTTGCCGTCATCAGCCTGCCCTCGCAGCGCGAAACCATCATTCTGGCCATGGACGTCTCCGGCAGCATGCGCGCCGCCGACGTGTTACCGAATCGCCTGGTCGCCGCGCAAAACGCCGCCAAGGCCTTCCTCGCTGATTTGCCGCGCAACGTACGCGTAGGCATAGTCGCCTTTGCGGGCACGGCCTCCGTCGTGCAGCAACCCACGCTAAGCCGCGAAGACCTGGTCGTCGCAATCGACAAATTTCAATTACAGCGCGGCACCGCGATTGGCAACGGCATCGTGGTCTCGCTGGCCGAACTGTTCCCCGATGCCGGCATTGATTTAGCCTCCATGCAATACGGCCGCGAAAAACCGCGCGGCACCTCGATCGACCAGGCCCTGAATCCCGACAAAAACGCCGCAGCAAAAAAAGAGTTTGTCCCCGTCGCCCCCGGCTCCTACACCTCGGGCGCCATCATCCTCTTGACCGACGGCCAGCGCACCACAGGCGTGGACTCCCTGGACGCAGCCAAAGCCGCCGCCGACCGCGGTGTGCGCGTCTACACCGTGGGCGTGGGCACGGTGGACGGCGAAACCATTGGTTTTGAAGGCTGGTCCATGCGCGTCAAGCTCGATGAAGAAACCTTGAAGGGCATTGCCCGCACCACGCAGGCTGAGTACTTTTATGCGGGCACCGCGGCGGACTTGAAGAAGGTTTACGAGACGCTGAGTTCGCGGCTCGCGATTGAGAAAAAAGAGACCGAGATTTCCGGGCTGCTGGCGCTGCTGGCGGCTACGTTGGCGCTGGTGTCGGCTGGTTTGTCGCTGCTTTGGTTTAACCGGATTCTTTGAGAGTGTGGCACCTATAGCGAAGGCTTAGGTTAGAACCAAGAACACCCGATTAGTCTTATGCGCTAGTCCATTTGGAGGATGCGCCCTTGTATCTTGGCTCCTAGAATCGGGCGGAAGGTAGTGGTTTACTTCCAATCTAGTCGGCCTAAGGCGTGAACGCACCAAAGACATTACTCAGTACGCTCAGCGCAAGCGAGGTTCTGTCCATCCATGACTCTCTGACCGCGGATTTTGCCGCCGCCGACGATCCCATCAGTCCGCCAGGCATCAGATCGCACCACTTGCTGGAATCCGCTGTCTCTCGACAATACACGGGTTACGGTGGGAAAGCGAAATACAACACCCCTGTCCTGAACGCCGCGTCATTGACTTACGGCATCTGCAGCAATCACCCTTTCCACAATGGAAACAAGCGAACTAGCTTGGTGGCAATGCTATGCCACTTAGACAAGAATGACCAAACTTTTTCAGAGAAGGTATCGCATGATGAACTCTATGAGTTCATGCTTAAAGTCGCTCGACACGGATTTAGCGAGAAAGGGCGAGGAAATGATCAGTCAGATCAAGAAGTCGAGGAGATGGGGCGTTGGATCCGCAAGCGAATTCGGAAGGTTGAGCGGGGAGAACGCGTCGTTACCTTCCGTGAACTCAAGTCAATTTTGACAACATATGGATTTATCCTCGAGGATCTTCGAGACAACTCTTGCGACCTCGTTCGATATGAAGAAAAAAGTGTTTGGTTAGGCCTCGGCCGAAGAACTCATCGAACGCGGATCATGCGGATGGGCTATCCAGCTGACGGTCAAGTCGTTGGCCGAAATCTACTAAGGGATATACGTGAACGCTGCGAGCTGACTGATCGAGATGGCATTGACTCTCACGCGTTCTATGCTAAGGCACGACCTACAGATTACTTCGTTGCAAAGTACCGCGGCACCCTAAGGCGATTGGCTCGTGTATGAATTGCCAAACAATGCATCGGAAATTTTTTTCAACAGTCGTCCTCATATCACTGGTGCTGGCTTCAACGCCGCTCAAGGCAGAAGCCCAATCGTCAGAAACCAATCTTCGAGTAATCCGGAAAATTCTGGAACTCCCTGCGGAGAAAATCGACCTAGCCAGCGCCAAGGTTTCCATCGACCGCATGATCGATCCATCTATCGATGCCGGCGGCACCCTCCGGCAGCTTGACACCATGGCAGCTGACATCAGGGCCAGAATTCCGGCTACCGCCTCCAGCCGTGACAAACTCGAAATACTGCGCGCGTATATCTACAAAGCGGGCCCATGGAACAGCGACCGACCATTTCAATACGATCTCGCCGACCCATATGGGACCAACATCCGGAACAAGCTGCTCTCAACGTACCTGAGCACCCGAAAGGGCAATTGCATCTCCATGCCATTTCTCTTCATCATCCTGGGGCAGAAACTCGGCATTGACGTCACCGCTTCGACGGCACCATTGCACGTGTTCGTGAAGTACCGCGACGATACAGGTGCCTTCTACAACCTCGAAACCACAAGCGGCGCGGGTTTTACCCGGGATGCGTGGATGCAAAAGCAGTTGCCAATGACGGCCCAGGCGCTGGCAAGTGGCATCTACATGCAACCTCTCACAAAAAAAGAAACCGTGGCGTTGATGGCAGGGACGTTGCTGGAGCTATATAGCGATCAGGGTAAAGATGAATTGGTTGTTGCGTTGGCAAAAATAGCACTGCAGCACTATCCCAAGAATGTGGCCGCCATGTTGAATGCCAGTACGTCTTACTCCCGACTGCGGCGACAGCACTTTGTGAGCAAGTACGCGCGCAAAACAGACATCCCTGCAGAACAGCTGCCATATTTTGAGCAGCTCGAACACGGCATGGTGTACTGGCGCAACAGGGCGGAAGCCCTCGGCTGGCGTGAGCCCGATAAAGCGGCAGAAATTTCTTACAAAGAGAGCGTCAGTCGTGCAGAATCAATTAATAAATAAGCGGGGTGGAGTGATGATTTTCAATTTTTTGAAAGCTGGTGCGCTGGCTTTGATTTTTGCAAGCTATGCAGGCAACGCGTCGGCAAGATATATGCAGGCCGATCCTATTGGGCTTGAGGGTGGAATTAATAGCTTTGCCTATGTGGGTGGCGATCCGCTTGGGGCGACAGACCCATTTGGTCTCTACACCGAAGTCATTCAATGGGCTACGGACGGAAGCGCCAGTGGAGCTTGGGGGCATATCTCTGGCAATATCAACGGCATGAACTATTCATGGGGCCCAGGTGGATGGGACTCGCGAGCATCTGCGACGGATTACATCAAACGTCAAACGGATGTAATTCGCCGTGACGGCAAAGGAATAATTCTTCAATTAAGCCCGACAGAAGAGCAGAAGCTTGCGTCATGTTTGATTCGAAGCCGGGGTTCATACAGCGGAGTGTCCAACAACTGCGGGAATCCCTGGCTGCAGTGTTTGAAGGAGCTTAATGTTGTGAACACCAACAACAAGGCGACCGTCCTTCCTGTAGATGTTCTAAACATTATTGGAAAGTCTCCGCGTGCCATCGGACAGACGAACCATTCCAATATCGGTAACAAGTCATTCGATATATCGCCCGCCTGGCCGGTTGTTGACGGCATTCGCCGTGGCGTTGGAGGCGGAGATTAATATGCGCATCATTTACCTACTCGTATCGATTGCAATGCTTTATGGCTGCTCCGACTCAAACTCGACGTCAGAAGTCATCGTATTGGTGGCCTCCGAAGATGTTCGATTGGTTGAGCCCAGCTCAGTTGTTGGTGGGGCAGTTAAGTACGTTGGCGTTGTGCCGGCCGGCCAATCCGCGCGAGTTGTTGAATGCCGGCCAAGAAAAAGCGATATCGATGTGATCGTTTCCGTCAACGACAAGCAGTCCGTAGCATGGGAAGGGAAGTATCGACTCAACCGGCGAGCATTTGACGCAAAGCAAGACTCGCCAGCTCGTCAAACGAAGTCGTGCTGGGGCCTGCTTGGTGGTTCATGACCTTTCAGCCCCCGCCACCCAGCTTCAACAACAAAAGCCTGCAACCCAGCCATCCTCCCATCTCGAAAACATCGGAGATCGCAGCAGGCATGGCGAGCGGCCTTGCCGCTTCGCCTTTCAAAGTGATCTTGTCAACCGCCATGACAAAGTCGCTCTTGGCGACCATGCGATCAAGCTCGAGCTTTGGTAGTCCTATGATTGAGCGCTCTTCCAAAGTTTGCTCGCGTCAACACAGGGATGTGTCGGCAACGTAGCCGCCCCGCATGCAGGTAACAGGTGCTCTGCGGAACACGACCAGAACAGCACCACGTCAAACTCTAGCTCGGCCGATACCGCTCAACCACATCATTATTCAAGACCCCATCGGCGTTAAAGGCCTGCCTCACGGCGCCCACAATGGCGTCCCACACACCCGCCTGGGCCAGCACCGGCATTTCTTTGGCCAGTACCTTGCTCAGCTGGTCCTGGTTCTGTTCCATGGACCGCAAAAGCCGGTCGGCCTGGTGGTCGGGCATCTCAACGACGTCCTTGGCCAGTCGCGTCGATCAACTTGTCCCGCATCGCCGGCAGATTTCAGCGCGCCCCTGCCAAGGCACTCAAGGCCCCGCAACACCTGCATCGCGGCGGCTGCCGGGCGGCAGGTTCTGCCAGCGCCGGTAGGCTAGCCACTCCAAGCCCGGCTGCCCTCCTTCCCCCATGGCCAAGGCCACCAGGTCTGCTGCGATGGACAGGCCGTTCACGCTGTTTGCAAAGAACACGAGGCCACGGCTATGCGCGCGCGATACCACCGCGAAGGCCTTGGTGTTTCCGTTATCGCCCCAGTGCCAGAACGCTTCGTCCCCGTTTCGTTGTTGCAGCCCCCAACCGAGTCCCCAGCTGACTTCGTCCGAAAGCGGTGTTGCCGGCCGGCCAATGCTGCTCGTAAATGGCCCCACGCGAACCTGACTGCGCAGCATCTCCGCGGCGGTGTCCGGCTTCAATCGTTCGCCGTTTAACACTGCGACCAGGAAACGCCCGAAATCAGGCGCCGTGGTGCTCAAGCTGGAGGCCGGGTTCGCAAATGCCCAGCGCCGCTGCCCTTGCGGTTCGCCGCGCGCGTCATGGCCGAAAACCTTGTGTTGCGCATGGCTGTCTTGCCAGAGGAAGCTGCTGTGCAGCATGCCCAGGGGTTCGAAAACCAGCCGTTTGACCGTGCGCTCGGTGCTTTCCCCGGTGATGCGCTCCACCACACGAGCCAGGTAGACAAAGCCTTCTCCTGAATAGCTGAAGCGATCACCCGGCGTGAAATGAATCGTCAAGGGTGCGCCCGCCGGCCTCCAATTCGGAAAGCCCGTGCGATGGCTCAGCACATGGCGGGCTGTCATCTGCGCAAGGCGCGGATCTTCTCCCACGTCATAGCCACCCGGGAGGTAGCGCACGAGCGGAGTGTCCAGCTCAAGCAGGCCGGCGTCCACAAGTTGCAGCACCGCATAGGCGAAAACCGCTTTACTCAGTGAAGCGGCCTCAAACACGGTGTCTTCCACCACCGGCTCCCGCGTGCGCGCATTGGCCAGGCCGAAGGTACCGTGCCAGACCAATCCTTTGTCGGTCACGAGTGCCATGGACAGCCCCGGCACCCCGGCGCTGGCCATCAGCGTCGGTGTTTGGCCTTGCAGGCGCTCGGCTGCTTCGTCCAGCTGTGGAAGTACACCCACCTGCGCGGCGGACGCGGCAAGCGCATGGAGGACCAAAACGGCGGCGATAGCGAGGTGGCGCATGCAAATGACTCCTGCAGAGCAACGGCCTTGACCGCAGCTCACGACCGCAGCCTCTTGGGCCGGCCCCCTGTACGGCTGCTCACCGCGAGGGAAGTCTAGCCTACCCTGCTGTACTGGGGCATGGCGAACATATCTGGCATGGCGGCAGGATGAAGTCCCAAATACCAATTTCGTCTCTTCAATCTGCGGAAATCTGCGTCATCTGCGGATAATCCTCAATTCATGTATGATGCACATCATGCGAAACGCAAAACACCCCAAAATCAACGCCAGAACCGCCGCCAAGGAGGCCTCGCACGAACGCATCGTCTCCGTGGCCGCGCGGGCGATACGCCGTAGCGGTTATGGCGGCACGGGCGTGGCCGACATCATGAAAGAGGCCGGCCTGACCCATGGCGGGTTTTACGCCCACTTTGCCTCGCGCGAGGCCATGCTGGCCGAAGCCGCGACCCGGGCCTGTGCCGAGTCTGCCGCCCTGGTGGCGGGTGTGGTGGCCGCCACGCCGCCCGATGAGGCTTTGGCGACCATGGTGAGTGCTTACCTTTCGCCCGAACATGTGGCCCAGGTGGAAATGGGCTGCCCGCTGGCCGCTTTGGGCTCGGAGACGCCGCGCCAGGCGCCCGAGGTGCGCCGCGCCACCACACGCCACATCAAGGAAATGATTGACCTGGTCGCGCGCCAGTCGCCCGACTGGGGCCAGCCCGGCGCCCATGAACGCGCGCTGGTAACCGTGTCCACCATGGTCGGTACCCTGTTGCTGGCGCGCGCGGTGGATGAACCCGCGCTGGCGGGCAGCCTGTGCGAGGCTGCGATCAAGCAGCTGACGCCCGCCTCCGTTTGACTCCCCCTGAAGTACGCCTGCTTTTTTTCTTCGCCTTTATATATGACAGTCATCATGCCAAACTTGCTTCACACCGAAAGAGAAACACCATGAACACCCACAACAAGATTGCCCTGGTGACAGGGGCCTCCTCAGGCATAGGCGAAGCGACCGCGCTGCGGCTGGTGAAAGCCGGCTACAAGGTCTACGGCACCAGCCGGCGCGGCGCGCAGGCGGGCCAGGCCAAACCGTTTGAGATGCTGGCCCTGGACGTGACCCAGGATGAATCGGCTGAGGCCGCAGTGCGGACACTGATCGCGCGCGAAGGCCGCATAGACCTGCTGGTCAACAACGCGGGCTTCGGCGTCGCACCGGCCGGCGCCGAAGAAAGCTCCATCGCGCAGGCTCAGGCGATTTTTGACACCAACTTTTTCGGGCTGGTACGCATGACCCGGGCCGTGCTGCCGCATATGCGGCGCCAGGGCAGCGGGCGCATTCTCAACATGAGCTCGGTATTCGGCTTTTTGCCCATGCCCTATATGGCGCTGTATGCCGCGACCAAACATGCGGTGGAAGGCTATTCCGAGTCGCTGGACCATGAGCTGCGCACACGCGGCATACGTGTCTCTGTCATAGAGCCGGCGAACACCAACACGCAGTTCGACGCCAACCTGCTGGAGCCCGACGAAAAACTCGAGGCCTACCGCGAGGCCCGCGCGGCCGTGACGCAAAAAATGAACGAACTCGTTGAACAGGGCGACAGCCCGGCGGTGGTGGCCGACACCGTCTTAAAAGCCGCCCTTGCGCCGAACCCCAAGCTGCGCTACACGGCAGGCACCCGCGCGAGCGGCCTGCAATGGCTGCGCCGCTTTGCACCTGCCGCTCTGGTCGATGCCGGGATTCGCAAAAACCTGCAGCTGGACGCGGCCGTGGCGCCGCTGCCGCGCACGCCGGCTCTCGGCAAATAAACCTTCCAAGGAAAACACATGAAAGCCTTTGTCCTGGACCGATACGGCAAACAAGCCGCATTACGCCTGGCGGAACTGCCCGAGCCGGCGCTGCGCGAGGACGAAGTTCTGGTGCAAGTCCATGCCGCGGGTGTGAACCTGCTGGACTCCAAGATCCGTGGCGGCGAGTTCAAGCTCATCCTGCCTTATCGCCTGCCGCTGGTGCTGGGCCATGACGTGGCGGGTGTGGTCGTCAAGGTCGGTTCGCGCGTGCGGCAGTTCAAGCCTGGTGATGAGGTCTATGCGCGGCCTGATGATTTCCGCATCGGTACGTTTGCGGAGTTTGTCCCCGTGAAGGAGGCTTCGCTGGCGCACAAGCCAGCGAGCCTCACCATGGAGGAAGCCGCCTCGATTCCGCTGGTGGCCTTGACGGCCTGGCAGGCGCTGGTTGAGAAGGCCGGCCTGAAGAAAGGACAGAAGGTGTTTATCCAGGCCGGCTCGGGCGGCGTGGGCACTATTGCGATCCAGCTGGCCAAGCACCTGGGCGCGACCGTTGCCACAACCACCAGCGCAGCCAATGCCCAGCTGGTGAAGCGCCTGGGCGCCGACGTGGTCATCGACTACCGGACGCAGGACTTTGAAGATGTGCTGCAGGGCTACGACGTGGTGCTCAACAGCCAGGACGGCAAGACGCTGGCCAAGTCACTGCGTGTGCTCAAGCCCGGCGGCAAGCTGGTGTCGATCTCGGGGCCGCCTGATCCCGAGTTTGGCCAAGAGATCAAGGCTTCGGGTTTTGTGAAGCTGGTGATGCGGCTGCTGAGCGCCGGCATACGGCGCAAGGCCAGGGGCCGCGGTGTGGGCTATTCCTTCCTCTTTATGCGGGCCAATGGCAGCCAGCTGCGCGAGATCACCCGCCTCATCGACGCCGGCGCGATACGCCCCGTGGTGGACCGGGTCTTTCCCTTTGAAGCGACCAACGAGGCCATGGCCTATGTGGAAACCGGCCGCGCCAAAGGCAAGGTGGTCATCAAGCTGCGCTGAGTTTGTGTTCGTGCCGGTTCGGGTGGAAGCCGGCAGCCGGATTGTGTGTTCCCCACTTGTATTTTTCTGGAGAAGTTTATGAAGATCAAAGATTCCGTCGTCCTCGTTACCGGTGCCAATCGCGGCATAGGCCTGGCGTTTGCGCGCGAGCTGCTGGCGCGCGGCGCGCGCAAGGTGTATGCGGCGGCGCGCGACCCGGCCACCATCACCCTGCCCGGTGTGCAGGCCCTAAAGCTGGACGTCAACAAGCCCGAAGAGGTGGCGGCCGCCGCGGCGCTGGTCTCGGATGTGACGCTGGTGATCAACAATGCCGGTATTGCCCAGGTTGGCGGCTTTCTGGCGGCCGACAGCGAGGAGGTCGCACGGCGTATTTTTGAGACCAACTTCTTTGGCGTACTGCGCTTGAGCAAGGCTTTTGCGCCCGTGCTCAAGGGCAACGGCGGCGGCGCGCTGCTCAATGTGCTGTCGGTGGCCTCATGGGTCAACGGCGGTGAACTCGCAGCCTATTCCGCCAGCAAGTCGGCGGCCTGGTCGCTCACCAATGCGCTGCGCAGCGAACTGCTGGCGCAGAAAACCCAGGTGCTGGGCCTGCATATGGCCTATGTGGATACCGACCTGACGCGCGGCTTCGAAGTGCCCAAGACCAGCCCTGAAGACATCGTGAAGCGCGCGCTCGACGGGCTTGAAGCCGGCGCCGATGAAGTGCTGGCCGATGAGGTGACCCAACAGGTCAAGCAGGGGATGACGGCCGCGCGGCCCAGCTACCTGCCGCAGGCGGCCTGAACGCGGCGCTGGATCGCCGGCCGGCAGCTGGCAGCCAACGGGTTCCGGTGCCGGCCCGGGAAAGCGAAATGAGACAGCGAAAAGGCCCGCTTCGCGCTTCATACGCGAGCGGGCCTGCCGGCTTGAAATTCTCTGGTTTACCGTTTCGGCTTGGTGACTTCGTGGCCGATCACGCCGCCGACCGCGGCGCCGCCCACAGTGCCCAGGGCACTGCCGCCGGTCAGGGCCGCACCGGCCACACCGCCGACGCCGGCGCCTATGGCGGTGTTCCTGTCCTGCGTCGTCATGCCGCTGCAGCCCATCAGGCTGGCGACTGCCACTGCGCAAACCGCGCTGTATTTGATGCTGTTCATTTTCGGTCTCCTTCAGAAAGTGGATGAAAGTTAGAAGAGCGATAAATGCCGCTTGACTGATCACGCCATCAATCCGCCTTCACCGGAAATGAAGGGCCCGTCGTTCATGCTTGCAGCAAGCGAGGTGATGGGCTTTTCATTGCTGGTTTATTCATGCTAGGCCGCTGCCTGTTCGCGGGTGTAGGACGAAATGCCGTATCGCTGAGGACCGAGTCCGATCCGGGGCGGCGTCATTTCGCACGCGGGTCGCAGGTCGCGGCACCACGCGCCATCCCGTCGGTGCTACGCCAGCCGGAGCGCACAGTCCCTTGAGATGCAGTAGAGTAGCCCGCTATGCCGCTGCATGCCCATGCCTTTGCCTTCATTTGCCAAAACCAGGCGTCTTATGCGAAGTGACATTTTTCGCATTGTGTGCGGCCTTGTCTCACTGGCCGCGGGGCTTGTCTGGGTCCTCTTCCTGCTTCTTTTCGGCGGCGAGTTTGTTGCCGAGCTTCGGTCGTTTTCGTCGAGGCCATTGGGTATCGTCCCCGCTTTCCTGCTCTCCGCGCTTGCACTGGGCTTCGTCATCCTGTTTGCCGCCGGCATCATGTCCATGCGAGCCGGGCCGCCAAGACCGCGGCTGTGGCTCACATGCATCGTGGCCGGCCTGGTCACATGCCTGGCTGCCTGGTGGCTTATGGGCGGCCCTGCGATCCAGAAATCGGGCGTACACATGTCCTGGCTCCCATTCGACTTCGGCCTCGTCGTTTGGCGCATCACCAGCGCGGCCTGACGCGGCGAATCAGATACCGCATCCCTACAGCCACCCCGGCATCAAGGCAAGCCGCTTTTTTGATGGTTTTTGCAGTGTTGGAAATTGCCGACTTGACCGAACTTTGTTCTTATAAATCCTCGCCTCCCATGCGATGATCCGCGCGCTGAAAACCTTGAATCATATGTAGACGTAGTTGTTTGCGTCGGGTTTCAACAACACAGGGGGTCAGCATGAACAGTTCTTACCGGGTGATCTGGAGCCTGGCACATCAATCATGGGTGGCGGTGCCGGAAACGGCGACAGGCAAAGGCAAGACCTCGGTCAAGCTACCCGGCAGGCAAGCACCCGCTTCGCTACTGGCAACCCGCCTCTCGCCCCTGGCCGCGGCGCTGCTGGTTGTTTTTGCCGGCGGCGCGCTGCATGAAGCGCAAGCGGCCACTTACACCGCCGCCACGCAGGCCGAACTGATCACGGCCATCAACCAGGCCAATGCGGACGGCGATGCCTCTTCCACCATCAACCTGACGGCCAACCTCGCGATCACCACGCCCGCGCTGATCCCCGCGGTGACCAAGGCGCTGACCATTGCGCCCGGCGCCTTCACGCTGTCGACCACCGGCACCGGCAACTTCAATGCCTCGGCGCCGCTGACGATCAGCGGCAGGGTGACCAGCACCGGAGCATTCACCAAGGACGGCGCGGGCACCGTCGTGCTGACCGGCACCGGCAGCACCCTTGTCAACAACCTCAACGTCACGGCGGGGGCCTTGCGTGTGGAAGGCGGCGGCCAGATCGCCTTCGGCAGCGCCGGCAGCGGCGGGCTGACCCTGAGCGGCAACAACACCAGTGCGACCATTACCGGTGCCGGCTCCCGGATGAACGTCGTCGCAGGCCAAACCACGATTGGCTCAGTGGCGGGCAGCACGCTGAATATCGAGAACGGCGGTTTTTTCAACAGCGTCGGCACCTTCGTCATAGCGGGGGTGGCTGGCACCACAGGCACGCTCAACGTGACGGGCGCCAATTCACGGCTGACGATCAGCAATCCCATTAACGTCGCCAGGGGGGCCGCCTTTATCAACGTCACCAACGGCGGCAGGATACAAAGCGATAGCGCGACCCTGGGCGGCACCCCCGCGGCTTCGCAGGGCGGCACAGCCACGGTACTGGTCTCGGGTACGGGTTCGCGCTGGGACAGCATAGGCCTCTTCGTCTTGCACGGCGGCAGCTTGTCCGTTCTGGATGGCGGGGTTGTCAGTGTCAGCACCCTGAATCTCGCGACGGCGGCCAACTCCGCCTCCAGCACACTGGTGTCGGGTGCGGGCTCGCAAGCGATCTCCACGAACAACATCGGGCTCGGCAGCTCCGGCAACGGCACGCTGACGATTGCCAACGGCGGCCAGGTCACCAGCAACGGCGGCGCCGGAACCCTCAACGTCGCGCTGAATGCGGCCGGCAGGGGCACGCTCAGCATAGGCGGCGCCAGCGGCCAGGCCGCCACGGCGGCGGGCACGCTGAATGTGGCCACCGTGCAGTTCGGCGCGGGCACCGGTATTGTGAACTTCAACCACACCGACGCCAGCTATACCTTCAACCCCGTCATTGCCGGCAATGGCTCGGTGGTGCTGAACGGCCCGGGCACGACACTGTTTGGCGCCGCCAACACTTATACCGGCAGCACCACCATCAACGCAGGCACCTTGCGCGCCAGCGGCCTGAACCGACTGGCCGCGGCCTCGGCCCATACCGTGGGCGCCGCCGGCACGCTGGACCTGGCGGGTTTCAGCCACACACTGCCGTCACTGAACAACAGCGGCATGGTGTCGACGGCAGGCGCCGCGCCCGGCACCAACCTGACCGTGACCGGCGCCTATGTGGGCAATGGCGGCACCTTGCGCCTGGGCACCACGCTGGGCGCGAGCAACAGCCCGACTGACCGATTGATTTTGAACGGCGCGGGCGCAAGCGCCAGCGGCAACACCAACATCCAGCTCGTCAACTTCGGCGGCCTGGGCGCGCAGACCAGCGGCAACGGCATCGCCGTCGTGACGGCACAGGGCGGCGCGACCACCACGGCCACCGCCTTCACGCTGGCCAATGGCCATGTGGACGCCGGCATTTATGAGTACCAGCTCTACCGGGGCACGGCCGACCAGAACTGGTACCTGCGCTCGGAAGCCGGCGTGCCACCCGCCACCGTGCCCACCTACCGCGCCGAAGTGCCGCTGCTGTCGGCCCTGCCCACCCATGTGCGCCTGGCCGACACCGCGATGCTGGGCAACCGCACCCTGCGCGGCGGGGATGCGTCCGTGGGCGCCACCGACAAAACTGTGATTGGACACAATGCCTGGGGCCGCCTGGTGTCCACCGACATCGACGTGACGCAGCCCGGCCTGGCCAGCCCCAACAGCGCGGGCCGGCTTAACGGTTTCCAGAGCGGCACGGATCTCGTCGCCAACACGAGCTGGCGTGCCGGTGTGTATGTGGGCGCGCTGGACGGCAGCGTGCAGGTCAGCGGTTTTGCCCGCGGCGTGCAAGGCCCCATCGGCAACAACAAGCTGCGCGCCCGCTACCTGGGCGGCTACGCGAGCTGGGAGACAGGCGGCGGCTTTTACGCCGACGCGGTGCTGCAGGCCGGCTACCAGGACTACACGCTGCGGCCCAGCGGCAACGCCTGGTCTTCAGCCCGGAGCAGCAGTTTGTTGACCTCGCTGGAAATCGGCCAGTCCTTTGCGATGGGCAATGGCTGGAGTGTGGAGCCGCAGCTGCAACTGGTCCACCAGCACATCAAGCTGGACGACCTGGCACTCTCGGGCGCCGGCGTGCAGCAGGACAACCCCGACAGCCTGACCACACGGATAGGCGTGCGCGTGAAGACCGAGATGGGCACCGCCATGGGCGTCCTCAAGCCCTATGGCCGGCTGAACTTCTACCGCGCCTCCAGCGGCCTGGACACCGCGCGCTTCGGCAGCGCCGGTGCGACCACGGACGTCAGTACCCGCAGCGGCGGCAGCTGGACGGAAACAGCCTTGGGCGCGACCCTGGTCATCGACAAGACCTGGAGCGTGTACGGCGAAGTCGGCCGGCTGTTCAACAACGGTGGTGACGTGGCGGTGCGCAGTGATGTGAGTGCTTCGCTGGGCGTGACAGCGCGCTGGTAGGGGCCGTGCCGGGGGCTGCTTATCGCGGATACTGCGGAATAGATTAGCTGAGCCCCTGCCCGCCCCATGCACATCGCCCTCGAATCACCAGACCAGCCGGAAATCATCCGCCTGATTGCCGAGCTGGACGCCTACCAGGACACGCTGTACCCGCCCGAGAGCCGGCACTCGCTGGACCTCGCGTCGCTGAAACAGCCCAACGTGCTGTTCGCCGTCGCCCGAAATGCCGAGGGCCAGGCCATTGGCTGCGGCGCCGTCGTTATCAATGCAGAGTACGGCGAGCTCAAGCGCATGTATGTAGACCCGCAAAGCCGGGGCGCCGGTGCCGCCAGGAAAATCCTGGCCTTGCTCGAATCCACGGCAAAGTCGCGCGGCTGCAAACTGGTCAAACTCGAAACCGGGCCCCGCCAGCCCGAAGCGCTGCGCCTGTACGCCAGCTGCGGCTATAAGCGCCGGGGGCCTTTCGGAGACTACACGGACGATCCGCTCAGTGTGTTTATGCAAAAGCGCATTCAGGGCCAAGCCCATGCCTAAGCCCCGTTCGTTGGGGCCTGTCCTCTGTCAGGCTCGTCGCTATAAAGAGAGGTTTAAGAGAGGTCTACCCATGCCCGAACTACCCGAAGAGACCCACACGGAAATACAGCGCCTGTCCGCCGCCGGGGACCAGCGGGCCGAAGCCTCTCAATTTGCGGAGGCATTGCAACTCTATTGGGCCGCGTGGGATCTCCTGCCCGAACCAAAAACACAATGGGAAGCCGCCACCTGGATCCTCGCGGCCGTTGGCGACGCGAACTTTCTTTCCGGCGACTACGAGGCCGGGCGGGACAACCTGAGCCAGGCCATGCATTGCCCCGACGCTGTTGGCAATCCCTTTTTGCATCTGAGGCTGGGCCAATGCCAGTTTGAACTTGGCGTGCTGGACCGCGCAGCAGATGAACTCATGCGGGCCTACATGGGTGACGGCGGCACAGTGTTTGAAGGCCAGGATCCCAAGTACCTTCACTTCCTCCAGACAAAGGCCAAAGGCGTGAGCCCGCCGAAAAAACGCTGGCAGTTCTGGAAGTAAGGGTAGCTGCGCCATGCAAGAATATTCGCAGTTCGTGTGAACGACTCACGCTGAGCCAGCAAAAGCCGAATGGAGGGGAAAGATGGACAACAACCAGACCGCGCTGCTATCCGAGATCCGTGACCTGCTGAAAGAGCAAAACGCGCTCATCACGGACATCAAGGCCATGAATGCCGAAGCCGCGGGCCGGACCCTGCTGGCCATGGACCAGGCCAGCGAGTTGCAGGCATCGAATGCGGAAGCCTTGCAATACGCCCGCCGTGAGAACCGGAAAACCTTTATTGTCTTTGTGCTGTTCCTGCTGTTGATGGCCAGCTTTGCCTTCTACCGCTTCGGTTCATTGAGCCGGATGCTTGGGGCATAAGCGACACGCAAAGGCACTCTACACATGGCACGCATGATTCCCCCGCTGGTCGTCGAGATGGTGAACGAGGCCTCCAGCTCCGCCGGCTCAGACATTTCCCCCTTCTGGGAATCCGACAGCGAGGGCACGCCGGAGGAAGGCATGTACCAGTTGGCGTCTGAACTGGACGTTGAAAATACCGATCAGCTTCTGGCCCAGCTCCCGCCCGGCTACCGGATGGTGTATTCGATCTTTCTGTGGGAAGCCAGCCGCGCCGGCGAGGGATTCAAGACGGGCACCGACAACTCGGGGCTGGCACTGGTGCAGGCCGCGGCAAAAGCCTATGCCGAAGCGGGCATGCCGGAAGAAGCCGCGGCGCTGGAGCGCATGCTGGCGCAGTATGTTCAAACACCGCTGGATTACGACAGCATCGAGGCTGCGTACGAGGCCGTGGATAACCCCTACCAGGACGATTGGGAACGGATTCCGCGCCTGGTCAGGCATCTTTGCGAACACGCGGACCGTTACTTCTACATTGAGGCTTGAGTGCCGGCGGTCCGCCGCATGAGCGCATGGGATAAAAATATCCCGGGCTTTGCGTGCCGGGTGCGGTATGGTTCCGGCAAACCACTGGAAAACACATGAAACATATACGCGCGATGGCCTGGACCGCAGCAGGCCTGGGCTGGCTGGCGGCCTTCTTCTTTTTGGGATCAACCATAGGCGGCGTGCAGTGGATAGCCCACACCGGGCGCACCATTCCGGCCGCATTGAACATCGCGATGGCCGCCCTTTGTTTAGCGGCGGCTTATTGCCTGTTCTCCGGCGGAAAGCTTCCCAGAGCCCTCGCCATCCCCATCGTGCTGCTTGCGTCGCTGCACCTGCTGAACATTTTCACTTTTCTGCTTTTTGCGGCGCGTATCCAGTCCGATTTTTTGGCTCCGCTGTTCCTGCTGTCGGCCTTTGTTCCCACCAATACGGGCTTCACTGCGTGGATTCCCGGGTATCTCAATCTTTTCCTGCTTCCGGTGCTTTCCTTGCTGCTGGTCTTTTTTGGCGGCGACCAGGAGAAGGCGGCAGATCCGTCATGAAATTCCTCGCGCTGCTTTTAGTGATCTTCTCCGGCTTGTTTTATCTCTTTGGCTCCGAAGAGAAGGAGCGCGCTGAAACCATGGCTTCGGTCGCCAGGTCACCGGGCTTTGTCCGCGCCACACCGGACGGCATGACCAAGGTATCAGGCAAGCACGGGGACTCGTACCGGGTCCACTTCAGGTATGTGGTCGATGGCGTGGCCTATCGCACCACAACCACCTCCACAGACGAAGCCGGTGCCCGCTGGTACATCGCCGAGCCTGTTGTGGAGGTGGCCTACGACACACGAAAGCCATCGGTCGCCACCATGCGGCGCTATTACGACTTGCGGGACAAGCGGGAAAGTGTTGGCAGTGCCTTGTTCCTGTCGGGGGTTCTTTCGCTGGGCCTTGCCTTGCCCATTGCCTTTGGCATTGCCTGGCCCCTGGGGTGGTTGCGCCGGAAGAAGAAAGTTGCAGGACCGGTCTAAGCCCCTATCCCCAAAAACTGCCCATGCGGATTCACTTCCTTCAAATCCTGGCCTGCCTCGGGCTCGCGCTTTGCGCGCCGGCCAAAGCACAGGGCCGCTCCGCACCCTTTACCGGAACATGGTCCATAGACCTCAGGACACCGGCTGAAAAGAAAGACAAGGTCGAGTGCGGCACGGCGGTTTTTAAGCTGTCGCAAACAGGCGCCAAGATCGTTGGTGATCACGCCATGGCAACGCCTGGCTGCGGGCGCATGAACGAGGGAGGCGAAGCCAGCGTCAAAGGCCTTGTGCTTGGCGGGACCGCCGTGCTCACGGTGACAAGCGCAAGAAACGGCCAGATCGTGCTCGGATCGGCAAAGGTCCGCGGCGATTCCCTGCATTGGCAGGTGAGTGAGGAAATCAAGGCGGGAGAGCCGGAGGGGGACTCCGGCTTGATTCTTCAGAGCGGGGTTTTACATAGGGAACGCCGGTGAAAACATCCTCCAAGTCAAAGAGTCGGCCGCTGCAAATAGGGCAAACCGGCAAAATCATCGAAGGTGAACAGGCTGGGAGTTATGTCAAAGTGATTGACGATTCCGCGACGACCGGCGGCTTGCTGATCCTGACGTCAAAATCCGTGGACATGGGCTCCGTGCACGACAGCTGGGTGGCAGACGCGGCTGCACTTGCCGAATACTTCACCGAGTCTCGGTGGATCATTGAGTGGCTTCCAGGGCCCTCTGGCCATTGACCATGTTTGGCAGCCGAAAACCGGAGTTCGCAGTCGCCTGGGAACAGCCACCCTGGTGGCGGGTCCTGTCATTGACGGGCTGGGGTGTGCTCTTCCTCGCCGTTTTTTCCACAGCCAGTTTTTTCCTGGGCCTTGTATCCGGCGAGGTTTTGTTCTTCTTGAGCTTCAAGCAAAAGAGCGGCCCTCTTGCCCTTTCCTACCAAGCCTCGCCTATAGGATTCGCCGTCTGCATGGGGCTCAATCTGGTCATCGCCTTGGGTTTGTGGTGGCTGTTCGTGTCCTGGCTGCAAAGCCGGCGCCAGGCCTTCGGTAATTACCTTGGGAATAGCCGGCGATGAATCCATCCACCACAGGCAACAAGTCAAAATTTCGCGGCTGGCTTTTCTGCTTCGCTTTGTGCTTGCATGCGCCGTGCTGTCGGCGTTATTGTTCACGGCAAAAGTGAGTCAACTCTTGGCCGCTCGAGGCAGCGGCCCTCTGGCTTTGTTCATTATGCTTATGGTGTTCATACTGTTCTTGCCAACGATCTATTTTTTCTTCTCGCGCGCCATTCTTCCCAGATTGCGCGATATAGGCCTGTATGGTCCGTTTTGCATAGGCATAGCCTTGTTATGGTTTGTGCCGCCGCTGAATCCGCTGCTCATCCTCGCTCTGCTGCTCGTGCCCGGCAACTTCATTCCAAGCGAGTACGCCGAGCCCTGATCCTTTCTGGATCGCATGCGAAACGCCTCCCCCAACTAGAGGGAGGGAAATCAGGTGTGACTTTCCTCGGATTCCGGCTCAGAATTCTCGTAGCCGCGTGAAGCCCGTAGTGAGCGCCTAAGCGCCGTCTTTCGCATTCCAGAAATTCCTAAGAAGGAAAAATTGCATGGACACTGAAACTCAAAGCATCACGAGGGATAAATCGGACTACTTTTCCCAAAAAGGCGTCTATAAGAACCCCTATCCACTTTCGCCCGCCGAATTTAATCACTATGAACGAGAGTAGATGCAGCCTTTAAAGCGTGATGAAAGTCGGCTGATTCAGGTTGCACGTAGACCTTCTTCTCCGGCAGAACCCCACAGTGTTCCGTCGGAGAATCTATATGCTGAACTAAAGGGGCGAAGCGGGCCTCTCCGAAAGGCCCGGACGTCGGCTCATGATTGGTACGAACAGCGAGATTTCACTTTGCAGTCACTCATGCCAAAAAATGCTGCGAATTTCCTCGGAGGTCACTGATGAAGCTCAGAAAAATTGCATTAACAAATGTTGGTTGCTTTTTTGAGCGCCAGGAGTTGGTGTTGGATGGAGACATGTCCATCTTAATTGGACCGAATGGAGGAGGAAAAACCACGCTGCTTGATACCGCAGTTAGAGCCCTGAGGAAGTACTTTCTGATTGCGAGGCTTAGTGAAGTATCCGGAGGTGACGCAATCGCTCCAACTTTTGGTAGCTGGCTGACGATTGATGAAGTGGAGCGTATGGGCTTCAGTAAGCACTTCGATAACGAACGCTCTCCTCAAAAGATTGAATTAGATCTAGAACTAACCGAATCCGACCTACTGAATATTCAAGCCATCAAGCGCGATCTTCCAGAAATAAAGAGGCGATCTCCTCACGGAGAATTGGCAATCCCACTCACCGCCCCTAGCGGATGGAATTCTGAGGAAGTGAAAGCAGGAACGATTTTTCACTACGAAATAGCGGACGGAACAATATTAGGAATGACTGCTGACGCAAAAGAATTCGCAGCCTATTTGCAAGCTTTCGATACGCATCGACAACTTAGACAGGCCTATGGCCTGTCGCTCCTAGGGCCGCCAGTTGTTTATTTTCCTGTCGTCCGTCATCAGGGTATCAGCCCTCATGTTCAACTTTCCAACTCCTCAATGAGCAGTGTCAGACGACAGAGCGAGGCTTCACACTCAAAGAGCACTAACGCTGGTCTGTTTGAGTTGGCTATTCAGATTCTGGCAGAGCGAGCGCTGCAACTACATTTCGATGAATATCGTGATCCAACACTCCATATCAAAAAGGAACGTGGTCCAGCCTTGCTTACCGAGGTGCTTCTCGATTTTGGGTATACATGGGAACTCAAATGTACTCATCGTAGAAATAATAGTTGGGGAATAGAGTTTCGAAAGAATGGCCACCCCTTTAGACTTGATATGGCATCAACGGGAGAAGCTGAGATTCTCTACTACGCTGTCAGCATCACGTTACTGGATATTCGAGACACATTGGTCTTCATCGATGAGCCGGAAATTCATCTCCATCCCCGGTCGCAGCGAAAGCTCCTGAATCTGTTTCAAAAACTGAGCTCAGCCACTAACAATCAGTTTGTGTTTGCGACGCACTCTCCTTTGTTTGTCACTCCGGATTCGATCAAGCATGTAGCACGGGTGGCGTCTTTAAACGGGAAGACTTCTGTTACTCAAATAGATCCAAAAGGAATACCTGACGGGAAAAAGGCCTTTGATCTAATCAATGCATTCAATAACGAGAAGATATTTTTCGCCGACAAAGTCATACTCGTTGAGGGCTCGTCGGATGAGATTTTTTTCACTGCGTTGTTTAATCGACTTAAGTTTCTATCCTCTAAAGACATCGAAATTGTTCGTGTTGGGGGAAAGCATAATTTTGTAACCTATCAAGAGCTACTTGAAGCATGCAACATACCTTATGCCGTGATCGCAGATCTGGACTACCTACGTGAAATCGGATCCCCTGAGATCACGCAGGTTTTTGGTTTGAGAGCAGCCCGTATTAAGAAATGTATTGATAACGTTGGAACAAATCTGGATGGAGATGCGCTGGTCAAAGCGATTGAAAAATCCATCACCACCAGAGATGCAACTTGGTTAGATGGTGTGTGGACTTACATTTCGAGGCGACACACCGAGTTGATCGAACCTTTAACCGCTTCAGATCGAAATCTAGTTGACGCATTCATAGCTGATCAGCGCTCCAAGGGGATTTTTATTCTTAAGCTGGGCACGCTTGAGGACTATTTGCCAGATGGGTACAGGTCAAAGGACCTTAAAAAATTGATCGACCTGGTAAAGGCAGATGATTTTCTAGAAAAAATATCTGGATCGGCACTGGATGAACTAACGCTGATCGGAAGCTTGGCGACGACATAACGGTGCTTCACCGACACCCATATCGTAAAGCCAGCACCTTATCATGGGTGACCAGCAGCCACGCCGAGGTTGCCTGCGAGTTGCAGCATGAATTCAAACACACCGTCGGCCGTGCCGCAGTGCAGGCTTCCGGTGGACTCCCTAACAATGAATCAAGGGACCAAATCATGAATTACCTGTCGAGTGCGACCTTTGCAGGCCTGCTGCTTGCCTGCTCCTGCGCGGCGCATTCTGTGGAGCCTGTGAATGACCCGGTGAAATACCTGCAAGATCGCATCTTGTGGGTGACGGCAGGCGATATACGGGATGGATTTCCTGCAAAGTCTCTCGAGTCCAAACTCAACGTGACTTTTCGGCAAGCCATGGAGCTCAAGGGTCCCGAGGGAACGATCAATTTGGCCGGCGCGGCTTCCGTGCCGCAGTTTCTGGACATCGCCGGGACAAGCATGATCCAGACGCAAGCGGGTTCCAACAAGCCGCAAAGGGTGCTGCACGTCATGTTCAGCAGCAATGGACCGTGTGTCCCTCTGCAGGCAGCCGTCTCATCGCCCCGGTGCACATTCGCGAAGCCCTATATGGCGCCTGGAATCACCATGCCGGGATCTCCGCAGACCTTGAGCCTGCAAGGGATGATGTGCCCCAAGGAGGGAAATCGCGATGTTGTCGTCAGGCTGACCGCGCCGGATCAAAAATGTATTCGGGCGCTCACCGTGAGCGACAACTAGCCCTTGCTGGATACACGAACTTAGGTCTCAAGATGAAAATTTGCGCCGAATGCAAGTTGCCTGCGCCGGATGCGCTTCTGGCCTGTTCCGCCTGTGGTTGCGGCATCTTCACTGAACCGGACGCTCCAGGTTCCGGGAAGCGCGCCGAGTCCGATTTCGCCGTGCTGCTTAAATGGGCGGTCGGCTACTTGCTTTGCGCGATGCTGCTGGGCATGGCCACCACCCTGGTGGCGCATATGCTGTTGCGCGGCGGCTTCCGGACGGCGGCGGAGGGAATGGCTACATCCCCCGTCATGCTGGTGCCTGTTCTCACGACGCTGTTCTTTGCGCGCTATTCAAGCCGCTACCACAAGCCCATCGCCCGGGCCGGCGCGCTCTACCTGGCTATCTCGGTTCTTGGACTCGGTGTGCACTTGCTAGGGTCCGGGCACCCGGCCGGCTACCTTGGCGCAGCGGTAAACACCTTGGTTTTTGCGCTGGCTGGCACAGCCATCGGCTTTTTCTTCAGGCGCAAGGATGGCTGAACCGCCGCCCGCCAGACAGCAAACCAAATCACTGTTGAATCCACAGTGCATACTTCGGGCATGAACGGAATGACACCGTCGTCTCTGACTGCCCATTCAGAACGAGTTTTCAGCATTGATCATTTTCTTGCTTCGGCGGACTGTGCTGAACTGATGGGTTTGGCCGATGAACATGGATTCGAAGCGGCGGGCGTGCGCACTGCCGAGGGCCAGCGATCCATGCCCACGGTACGCAACAATGAGCGTGCCTTGTTTGAGTCTCCTCGCTGGGTGATGCGCCTATGGGAGGGCCTGGCGGGAGCCGCGCTACCGGCCTTGCAAGGGCAAAAGGCTGTGGGGCTGCCCAAGGACCTTCGGTTCTACAGGTATTCGCCGGGGCAGCGCTTCAAGATGCACAAGGACGGCCCGTGGACGGAGGGCGGCTTCACGAGTCGACTGACCTTCCTGGTCTACCTCAACGAAAACTTCGTTGGTGGGGAAACCGATTTCCGCGACTTCAAGATCCTGCCCCGAACCGGCCGTGCCCTGCTTTTTATCCATGACACCTGGCACGAGGGTGCAACTGTCGAGGAAGGAACAAAGTATGTTCTGCGTTCTGATGTGCTTTATGGGGTAGCGCCCTAATCGAATAATCATCTATCAACAAAGCAATGCCCTCAACCGAATGCCCCAATTGCGCATCAGGCAAAGATGTTCGCGAGAAAGTGCTGTTAGTCGACAAACTTAATGCGGACCGGTATTTTTATGTTGAGGATTGACTGTAGGCTCGAGTCACGAACAGTCCCCGCATACAAGCCCCTCCATTGAGCTAACCTTTCGAAAACTCACACACCCCCCGGCATCAAACCTTATGGCGCGTTCACGCAACGACTACGTCAAAAAGCGGGCCATCCGCTTTCAGAAATTGCGTGCCAGGCTGCTTGCCTGCTACCTTGTGCCCGGCATGGCTGCCTTGCTTGCGGCAATTGTTTCCGTTGTGATGGCCGCCTCTGCATGGCTGCAGCTTGCGATATTCGGTATTGCCTTCACGCTTTTAGCCATTGGTGAAACAAAGTACCGATGCCCCGTCTGCAACCGCACTCCGCCTGGAAATTTCAATCCGAAGTCTTGTGGCTATTGCAAAACCGTCCTGCGGTGGCGGAGATGATCGAGTGGTACAGGTCGCTCGCGGCCCTACTGTGTAAGCCTCGTCCTACGTCCAAAGATGACATCCATGGATGTCTTTTGACATAGCGCCGAATATGCTGGCGCATGGCTCCCAAAGACAAGCGTGAAAAAGGCGGCACCGCGCTCGACCAGATTCGGGCGTCGCTCAGGAATTTTTTGCGCGTCAGGGACTTGCAGGAAAAGCTGGCCCCGCACGGCACGGAAGAACCCGGCCGGCCGCTCGCGAGTGACGAGCTCAAGCACTGGCGGGATTCACTCGGCGAGGACAGCCGCACACGGTCGCGGGCCAAGCCACGTGGCGGCAAAAAAGATTAAGCCTGGCCGGGGCTCGAGCCCACTCCGACACGCACAGCGCAGCCCCGATGGTTGGTAGCCAATCTTCTAGCTGGGGCGAACCTTTTGGGCTCTTTTGATGGAAGGCCCGACCAACAGCAACAACAGGACTGGCGGGAAGATACACACGGCGAGAATCCGCGCGAAACTCACGTTGCTGAACCAACAGCGCAATGCCACAGCCATCCAGCCTATCGCGCCCATCAGGACAAACACAATCGTGATCTTGAAGAAAAAGAGCGCAAAAAGAAGCCCTAGGCCCAGCGCCAGCACAGCAGCACCGACGTACACATCGGTATCCTTGCGCTCGACGGGTCCCCGTCGTTCAGACGCGCTCAGCCCCACTCCGATAACCTCCCCGACACCAGCCTGAACCGCCGCCCGCAACGCGAGGCCAGCGTTTCATCATGCGTGACCAGCACAAAAGCCGTGCCGAAATCGCGCGCGAGTTTGAGCATCAGCTCAAACACGCCGTCGGCCGTGGAACGGTCCAGGTTGCCGGTGGGCTCGTCGGCCAGCACGCAGGCCGGCTGGGTGACCAGGGCGCGGGCAATCGCAACGCGCTGGCGTTCACCGCCCGAGAGTTCCGCAGGCCTGTGGTGGATGCGGTCCTTGAGGCCGACGGCCGCCAGCATCTCGGTGGCGATGCGTGAGGACTCGGCGGGCGCCTGGCGGCGTATCCACAGCGGCATGGCGACGTTGTCGAGGGCGCTGAATTCGGGCAGCAGGTGGTGGAACTGGTAGACAAAACCCAGGTGCTGGTTGCGCAAGTCGCCCTGCTGCTGGGGCGACAAGGCCGACAGCACTTTTCCCTTGAGTTCCACCTGGCCGCTGGTGGGCGCGTCCAGGCCGCCCATCAAATGCAGCAGCGTGCTTTTGCCGGAACCCGAGGCGCCGACGATGGCTAAAGTTTCGCCGGCGTGGACTTGCAGGTCCACGCCGTGCAGCACCGTGAGGTCTATTAACCCTTCGTGGAAGCGTTTGGTGAGGGCTGTGGCTTTCAAGACCACTTCGCCTTGGGTTTCAGGCCGCTGGCCCTCACCCCTGCCCTCTCCCAGGGGGAGAGGGAGTGAAGAAGCGGAAGCTGGGCTCATGGTTTGATCACTCATAGCGGAGGGCCTCCGCTGGGTTCACGCGGCTGGCGCGCCAGCTGGGGTAGATGGTGGCCAGGAAGGCGAGCACCAGGGAGATGACGACGATGGGCATGATGTCGGCGTATTGCGGTTCGCTGGGCATGCGGCTGATCAGGTAGATGTCTTTGGGTAAAAAACTGGCGTTGAGCGCGCGCTCTATGGCAGGCACGATGACGTCGATGTTGAAGGCAATGCCCAGGCCCAGGACCAGGCCCGAGAGTGTGCCTATCACGCCGACCAGCGCGCCCTGCACCATGAAGATTTTCATGATGCTTTTCGGGCTGGAACCCAGGGTGCGCAGGATGGCGATGTCGGCGCGCTTGTCGGTCACCGTCATGACCAGGGTGCTGACCAGGTTGAAGGCGGCCACCGCGACGATAAGCGTGAGGATGATGAACATCATGCGTTTTTCGAGCTGCACGGCGGCGAACCAGGTCTTGTTCTGGCGCGTCCAGTCGCGTATCAGCAGGTCGCCGCTCAGCGTGCGCGACAGCTCCAGCGCCACTTCACGCGCCTGGTGCAAGTCCTTCAGGCGTATGCGTATGCCGGTCGGGCCTTCGAGGCGGAAGATTTTCGCGGCATCGTCCTGGTGCATCATGACCAGGGCCGAGTCGTATTCATAGTGGCCGGAGTCAAAAGTGCCGACCACCGTCATCTGCTTCAAGCGCGGCACCACGCCGGCCGGGGTGACCTGGCCGCTGGGCGCGATCAGGGTGACGGTATCGCCCTCGCGCACGCCCATGGCGCGGGCCAGTTCACCGCCCAGCACCACGCCGAAATTGCCGGGCACCAGTTTGGCCAGCGTAGGCGCCGAGGTCGCGGCGAGATCGGTGACCTGGCCTTCAAGCGCCGGGTCTATGCCGCGCACGAGGGTGCCCTTCATGTCTTCGCCGCGCGCCAGCAGGGCCTGGGCCGCGACAAAGGTGGCGGCGCCCGTGACCTGGGGATTGGCCTTGATTTCAGCGAGGGTTTTGGCCGGGTCGGGCAGCGCGACGCCGCCGGGGGCGAAGACCTCGATGTGCGAGATCACGCCCAGCATGCGGTCGCGCACTTCCTTCTGGAAGCCGTTCATCACACTGAGCACGATGATGAGGGCGGCGACGCCGAGCGCGATGCCCAGCATGGAGACACCCGAGATAAAAGAGATAAAACCGTTGCGCCGGGTGGCGCGGCCGGCGCGGGTGTAGCGCCAGCCCAGGATCAGCTCATAGGGGATTTGCATACTCATCAAGCGGGTGCCCGCGCGGCGGCGGCTGCGTTTTTTTGGAGGACCCATTGTGGCATCCCGGACAATAGCCCCATGTCAGCCAATTCCCCCACCCCTTTCACCGGGCCGCAACTGCTGCTGCCCTTCGCGGCCTGCGGCGCGGAGGCCTGGCTGCCGGCCATGAAGGCGCTGCCGGCCGACAGCACACGCAATCTGGCCCAGCTGCTCAAGGGCATGAAGTCAGTGCACACTGATGAAGCCGATGCCCACACGCTGTCGCCGCCGCATGAACGGGCTTTGGCCCGGGCGCTGGGCATGGCGGATTCGGGCACGCCCGACGGCCTGATTCCCTGGGCGGCGCGTGATGCGGCGCTGCACCTGCCCGGCAGCACGGGCAAGGCCTGGGTCTGGATCACGCCCTGCCACTGGGCCATGGGCCGCGAGCATGCAACCCTGACGGACCCGGCCGCGCTGGGCCTGCAGGAGGGCGAATCGCGCGCCCTGCTGGCGGCCATGCAGCCTTATTTCGAGGGCGACGGCATCACGCTGCACTATGTGCCGGCCCTGGGGCCGGCGCGCTGGCTGGCCGAGGGCGAGCTGTTTCGCAGCCTGCCCACCGCCTCGCTGGACCGGGTGCTGGGCCGCAATGTAGACCCCTGGCTGCCCAAGCAGGACAAAAGCGACACCAACAGCACGGCACGCAAGGTCAAGCTTTTGCAGAACGAGATGCAGATGCTGCTGTACACCCATGCGCTCAATGACGAGCGCGCGGCGCGGCGCCAGCTGCCGGTGAATTCTTTCTGGCCCAGCGGCACGGGTGCGCTGGCCGCGGGCCATACGCCCGGCGAGTCGGCTGCGGTGCCGCGCAGCCTGGCGCAGGCGGTGTTTGCCGACGACTGGGCGGCTTATGCCCAGGCCTGGGCCGCGCTCGATGCGAACGAGATCGCCGCCCTGCTGGCGCGCCAGCGCGCGGGCGAAACCGTGCGGCTGACGCTGTGCGGCGAGCGCGGCGCGGCCACGTTTGAGACAGCGAACCAAGGCTTTTTTGCCAGGATCACGGCCAGCCTGGCCCCCACCCCTTTGCTGGCGTTGCTGGAGCGGCTGTAAACGCCCCGCGCCCGGCACCCCCTCATATATATAGAGAGTTTGAAGACCCCTCATGAAAATCCAGGTACGAGAAGTCCCGCCGCGAAGCGTCTGGGCGCTACAGCAGGCCGGCATACACCCGCTGCTGGCGCAGCTTTATGCGGCGCGGGGCGTGCATTCGGCCGACGAGCTTGACGACGGCCTGGGCCGGCTGCTGCCGCCTTCCTCGCTGCGCGGCGCGCTGGAGGCGGCCAAACTGCTGGCCGATGTGATGGCCGCCGGCCAAAAGATCTGCGTGGTAGCCGATTACGACTGCGACGGCGCGACCGCCTGCGCCGTGGCGCTGCGCGGCCTCAGGCTGCTGGGCGCGCGCGATGTGGGCTACCTGGTGCCCGACCGCGTGACCGACGGCTACGGCCTGACGCCGCCGATTGCCGAGCGCGTGAAAGCCAGCGGCGCCGACCTGCTGGTGACGGTGGACAACGGCATTGCCAGCATGGAAGGCGTGGCGCGCGCCCGCGCGCTGGGCATGCAGGTGCTGGTGACCGACCACCACCTGCCGGCGCTCAAGGACGGCCTGGTGGTGCTGCCCGAGGCCGATGTGATCGTGAACCCGAATCAACCGGGCTGCACGTTTGAAAGCAAGTCGATTGCCGGTGTGGGCGTGATGTTTTATGTGCTGCTGGCGCTGCGCGCCGAGCTGCGCGCGCGCGGCGCTTTTGACGCGGCGAATCAACCGAAGCTTGATACGCTGCTGCCGCTGGTGGCCTTGGGCACCGTCGCCGACGTGGTGAAACTGGACGCCAATAACCGCCGCCTGGTGGCGCAAGGCTTGAAGCGCATACGCGCGGGCCATTTGCCGGCCGGCCTGGCGGGCCTGTTCAGCGCCGCGGGCAGGCAAGCAGGCGCGGCCACCACCTTTGACTTTGCCTTTGCGCTGGGCCCGCGCATCAATGCGGCGGGCCGGCTCAGCGACATGACCTTGGGCATTGAATGCCTGCTGACCGACGACGCGGCGCGCGGCGAAGAGCTCGCCAAGACGCTGGACGGCATCAACCGCGAGCGCCGCGACATCGAGGCCGGCATGCGCGAGCAGGCGCAGCTGGCGGCCGACGCGATGATCGATGAAGACGAGGAGCCGCCGCCGGCGATCGCGATCTTTGACCCGGAGTTCCACGAGGGCGTGGTCGGCATCGTGGCCTCGCGCGTGAAGGACAAGCTGCACCGGCCGACCTTTGTGTTTGCCGCCAGCCAGGCGCCGGGCAAGGAGCACGAGCTCAAGGGCTCGGGCCGGTCCATCCCCGGCTTCCACCTGCGCGACGCGCTGGACCTGGTGACCAAACGCCACCCGGGCGTGCTGCTGCGTTTTGGCGGCCATGCGATGGCGGCCGGCTGCACCATCGCCGAGGAAAATTTCGAACTCTTCGAGCAGGCGCTGCAGCAGGTGGCGCATGAATGGCTGGACGCGGCCACCCTGACGCGCCGCATGGACACCGACGGCCCGCTGGCGCCCGAATACCGGCGCGCCGACCTGGTCGACACCTTGCACAAGGAAGTCTGGGGCCAGGGTTTTGCCGCGCCCACCTTTAGCGAGGTGGTGGAAGTGGTGTCGCAACGCCTGGTCGGCGAAAAACACCTGGCGCTCAAACTCAAGCACCAGGGCCAGCCGGTGGACGGCATCTGGTTCGGCCACACCGAAGCGCTGCCGGCCCGGGTCAAGCTGGCCTTCCGGCTGGACGCCGACGAATGGCAGGGCGTGAAGCGCGTGCGCTTTCTGGTCGAGGGCGCGGAGATCTGAGTTTTCCGGCGAACGCGCCTTCAAAACACTCCTTCCCCCTCTGGGGGAAGGTTGGGATGGGGGCCCGCGGCGATGGATGGCAGGGCCGGCTCTGGATCGCAGGCCGGAGAGCCCCCATCCCTGCCCTCCCCCAAAGGGGGAAGGAGGAAGAAAAAAGCCGCCCCTCCTCTTCTCTGGTGGAAGGGGGACCTCACTGCAGTTCAAACTCCCCGCCGCGCTCTAGCGCGCGCTGGTAGGCGGGCCTGGCGTGTATGCGCGCGAGGAAGTCCATCAAACCCGGCCGGCTTTCGTTGAGCCCGCCGCGCGCGGCGGCGGCTTCCAGCGGGAAGCTCATCTGGATGTCGGCGCCGCTGAACGCCTTGCCGGCAAACCAGCCGCCCTGGGGCAGCGACATTTCAAGAAAGTCCAGGTGCTGCCTGAGCTGCGGCTCGATAAAGGTCTTTTTGACCTTGCCGGTGATGCCGCGCGCGATCGGCTTCACAAAAAACGGCATGGGCGAGTTCTCGATCTTGTCGAAGACCAGCTTGAGCAAGAGCGGCGGCATGGCCGAGCCTTCGGCGTAGTGCAGCCAGTAGGTGTAGCGCAGGTGCTCGGGCGTGCCGGCTGGGGGCGCGAGCCGCCCGGCGCCGTAGCGGCCCACCAGGTAGTCGATGATGGCGCCCGATTCGGCCAGGGTGAGTTCGCCGTCGGTGATCACCGGCGACTTGCCCAGCGGATGCACCGCGCGCAGCGAGGGCGGGGCCAGCATGGTCTTGGGGTCGCGCTGGTAGCGCTGGATCTCATAGGGCAGGCCCAGTTCCTCCATGAGCCAGAGTATGCGTTGCGAGCGGGAGTTGTTCAGGTGGTGCAGGGTGATCAAGAGGTGGCTCCGGACATAAGCGATGAACGCATGGTAGGCCATGCCGCACCGCCTTGACGCCGCCACTGCCGCCACGGCGCGCACCGCCGCCGGCCGCTTCCGCACCCCGCAGGGGCGGCCGGGCACCAGAAACAGGCATTTTGTACACAATCTTCTGAAAAATCGCATACAAAGCTGGCACAGGCCTTGCACACAAGGCCGGCATGAACGCCCCAGCCAGCCCCGCGCCCGCCGCCATTGAAGCCATCGCGCTGACCAAACGTTATGCGCAGCAGGACAAGCCGGCGGTGGACGGCATTAACCTGCGCATTGCCGGCGGCAGCTACTGCTGCCTGCTGGGGCCTTCGGGCTGCGGCAAAAGCACGACGCTGCGCATGATGGCGGGCCATGAGTCGGTCACCAGCGGGGACATCCTGCTGGAAAACCGCAACATCACCGACCTGCCGGCCGCCGGCCGGGGCACGGCCATGATGTTCCAGAGCTTCGCGCTGTTCCCGCACCTGTCGGCGCTGGACAACGTGGCCTTCAGCCTCAAGATGAAAGGGGTGGACAAGGCGGCGCGGCGGCGCCAGGCCCAGGAACTGCTGGAGCGGGTGGCCATGGGCCACCTGGCCGAACGCAAGCCGGCCGAGCTCTCGGGCGGGCAGCAGCAGCGCGTGGCGCTGGCGCGCGCGCTGATCACCCAGCCGCGCGTGCTGCTGCTGGATGAACCGCTGTCGGCGCTGGACCCGTTTTTGCGCATCCAGATGCGCGCCGAGCTGCGCCGCTGGCAGAAGGAGCTGGGCCTGACCTTTATCCACGTCACCCATTCGCAGGAAGAAGCGATGGCGCTGGCCGACACCATGGTGGTGATGAACCACGGGCGCATCGAGCAGCAGGGCTCGCCCCACGAGATCTACAACCGCCCGGCCAGCGAATTCGTGGCGCGCTTCATGGGCGGGCACAACGTGCTGGACACGCCGGCGGGCCGCATAGGCGTGCGCACCGACCAGATGCGCATCACGCCGGCCGGCGAGGCCGCGCCCGACGCACCGCACAACCGGCGCGCCGTGGTCACCGACGTCGAATACCAGGGCACGTATGTGCTGCTGGGCCTGCAAAACCCGGGCGTGTCGCACACCGCCAGCAGCACGGCCGAGCTGTCGGTGATGCTGCCCGAGTCGGCCTTCGCAGCCCGGCCCTATGCGCCCGGCGACGCGGTGCAGCTGTCGTGGGCGCCCGAGGCGGCGCACACGCTGCGCGCCGCGGCCCCGGCCTGACACCGCTTTTGTTTTGCCCACCGTTTTCCAACCGCCCCTTCGCAAGAAGATTTCCACCCCAGCACAGGAGTTTCACCATGTCCGACGCCTTTCCTGATCAAAAGAACCCGCCAGCCATCGCCGACGGCACCCCTGCGGGCGGCCTGCCGCGCCGCGCCCTGCTCAAGGGCACGGCGGGCATCCTGGCCACGGGCATGTTCCCGGCCGTGCATGCGCAGGAAAAAATCGTGCTGCGCTACCTGGGCACCGCGGTGAACCAGGACAAGGCGATCGCCGAGAAGTTCAAGGCCGACACCGGCATCACCATCCAGTACGTGGCCGTCACCACCGACGACGTGACCAAACGCGCGGTGACCGCGCCCAACAGCTTTGACCTGATAGACACCGAGTACTTCTCGCTCAAGAAGATCGTGCCCACCGGCAACCTGAAGGGCATAGACACCAAGAAGATCAAGAACGCCGACAAGATCACCACGCTGTTCACCACCGGCACCGTGGCCGGCAAGGCCGTGGGCGACCAGGGCACGGCGCCCAAAAAGGTGATTTACCTCGAGGGCGAAAAGAGCAAGGTCTTCGCCAAGAGCCCGACGCAGTTCATGTCGCTGATCCCCACGGTGTACAACGCCGACACGCTGGGCATACGCCCCGACCTGATCAAGCGCCCCATCAACTCCTGGGCCGAGCTGCTGAACCCCGAGTTCAAGGGCAAGGCCGCGATCCTGAACATCCCGTCCATAGGCATCATGGACGCGGCCATGGTGGTGGAAGCCGAGGGCATCTACAAATACCCGGACAAGGGAAACATGACCAAGAAGGAGATCGACCTCACGATCGCCACGCTGATCGAGGCCAAAAAAGCCGGCCAGTTCCGCGCGCTGTGGAAGGACTTCAACGAGTCGGTCAACCTGATGGCCTCGGGCGAGGTGGTGATCCAGTCCATGTGGAGCCCCGCCGTGACGGCCGTGCGCACCAAGGGCATTGCCTGCAATTTCCAGCCGCTCAAGGAAGGCTACCGCGCCTGGGCCGCCGGTTTCGGCCTGCCCGCCACGCTCTCGGGCAAGAAGCTGGACGGCGCCTATGAGTTCATCAACTGGTTCCTCGACGGCTGGGCCGGTGCCTACCTGAACCGCCAGGGCTATTACAGCGCCGTGCTGGAAACCGCCAAGGCCAAGATGGAAGCCTACGAATGGGCCTACTGGATGGAAGGCAAGCCCGCCTCGCAGGACATCAAGAGCCCCAACGGCGACGTGCTGGCCAAGGCCGGCGCGGTGCGCGACGGCGGCAGCTACGAGGCGCGCATGGGCGGCATCGCGTGCTGGAATGCGGTGATGGATGAGAACAACTATATGGTTCAAAAATGGAATGAATTCGTCGCGGCCTAGGCACACCCCCGTTGACGCTCACTTCGTGTAGCGTCCTCCCCCCTTGCAGGGGGCGCCCGCTGCGGCCCGGCGAAGCCGGTTCCGCGCGGACGCTGGGCTGATTCGGCTCGCTTCGCTTGCCTTGGGTGGTTCTTTTTTTACTTCGGGTCGTCATGAGTACACCGGCAATCACTGCACATTCCGCTCCGGCCAAGGCGCCGGGGCACAGCCTTGCCGCCTGGTGGCAGGCGCTGCCGCTGGCGTCGGTGTTTGTGCTGTTCTTCCTGATTCCCTTGGCGCTGGTGCTGACGGTGAGCTTCTGGGACTTCAATGAATACGAGCTGCTGCCCGGCTTCACGCTGAAGAATTACTCCGCCATTTTTGCGGGCTGCGGCAGCGGTACGGACCTGTGCGTGACCTTCAAGACCTATCTGTCGACCTTCAAGTTCAGCCTGCTGGTCTGGCTGATCACGCTGGTGACCGGTTTCACCGTGTCCTATTTCCTGGCCTTTCACGTTCGTTCGCAGGGCGCGCAGACGCTGCTTTTTGTGCTGTGCACCATCCCGTTCTGGACGTCGAACGTGATCCGCATGATCTCCTGGGTGCCGCTGCTGGGCCGCAACGGCCTGGTCAACCAGAGCCTGCTGGGCATGGGCGTGGTGAGCCAGCCTGTGGAGTGGCTGCTGTTCTCGGACTTTTCGGTGGTGCTGGCCTTTGTGCACCTCTACACCATGTTCATGATCGTGCCCATCTTCAACTCCATGATGCGCATAGACCGCAGCCTGATCGAGGCGGCCAATGACAGCGGCGCCTCGGCCTGGCAGACGCTGTGGAACGTCATCGTGCCGCTGTCGCGCACCGGCATCATCATCGGCTCCATTTTCGTGATCACCATCGTGATGGGCGACTTCGTGACCATAGGCGTGATGGGCGGGCAGCAGATCGCCTCCATCGGCAAGGTCATCCAGGTGCAGACCTCCTACCTGCAGTTCCCGCTGGCGGCGGCCAATGCGGTGATCCTGCTGGCCGTGGTGCTGATGATCATCTGGGCCCTGACGCGGCTGGTCGATATCCGCAAAGAACTATGACCCCCACGCTTGTCACTTCGTGTACTACGCTGCCCCCCGAGGGGGCTGGCCTTGCTTGGGGCGGCCCGGCGCTGCGGCCCCTCCTGCGGAGGTTCTAAGCCATGTCCGATAAACGCTCTGCCGGCTTCTGGCTCCTCGCCGCGTTCTTCGCGCTGTTCGTGCTGTTTCTCTACGGGCCGATGTTCATCATCGTGCTGCTGAGCTTCCAGGGCCCGGAAGGCGGGCTCACCTTTCCGCTGCGCGGCGTCTCGCTGCACTGGTTCCACAAGCTGGCCGAAGGGCTGGGCGTGGTCGACATAGGCGCGGCGCTCAAGCGCTCGCTGGGCCTGGGCCTGGCGGTGACGGCCTTCACGGTGCTGTTCTCGGTGCTCGCGGGCCTGGCTTTTCGCAAAAAACTCGCGGGCGGCAACACCCTGTTCTTTGTGGTGGTGGCCAGCCTGATCATGCCCTCCATCATCGTCTCGCTGGGCATAGGCCTGGAGTTCCGCCTGCTGGACGGCGGCATCAAGAAGCTGCTGGAGCTGCTGGGCATGGCTGGTGCGCTGGAGGACTACGGCACGGCGCTGGGCCTGTTTACCTCGGCGCTGGGCGCGCACCTGACCTGGACGCTGCCCTTCGGCCTGCTCATCATGTTCGCGGTGTTCAACCGCTTCAACCCGGCTTACGAGGAAGCCGCGCGCGACCTGGGCGCCACGCCCTGGCAGGGCTTTCGCCACGTGGTGCTGCCGCTGATCGCGCCCTCGGTGGTGGGCATAGGCATGTTCGGTTTCACCCTGAGCTGGGACGAGATCGCCCGCACATCCCAGGCCATAGGCGATGTGAATACACTGCCGCTGGAACTGCAGGGCCTGACGACCACCGTCACCACGCCGGCCATCTACGCGCTGGGCACGGTCACCACCGTGGTGTCGCTGGGGGTGGTGGCCCTGGCCATGGGCCTGGCCTGGTGGCTGGGCAAGCGGCAGAAAAAAGGACAGCGATGACACCGACAACCACGGCGGCGCCCGCCGCGCCCCCGACCGACACCGAGATGTATGAACGCGTGGTCTCGGCCATCCTGGACCACCGCCTGCCGCCGGGCACCAAGCTCGGGGAAGACAAGCTGGCCGGCGCCTTCGGCGTGTCGCGCACGCGCATACGCCCGGTGCTGATGCGCCTGGCCAATGAGCAGGTGGTCACCCTGGTGCCCAACCGCGGCGCCACCGTGGCCCAGCCCACCGAGCAGGAGGCGCGCGAGGTCTTCGAGGTGCGCCGGCTGATAGAACCCACGCTGGTGGAACTGTTCATCGCCAAGGCCGACGAGGCCGACATGCGGCAGCTCAAGCGCTGCATCGACGACGAGGAAGCCGCGCGGCTGGCCGGCGACATGCACCGCGCGATCCGGCTGTCGGGCGACTTCCACCTGCAGATCGCCGAGCGCGCCGGCCACCAGACGCTGGGGCGCATCCTGCGCGAACTCACCTCGCGCACCTCGCTGATCCTGATGACCTACGGCACGGCTCTCGGCGACATCCGCGAGGACCGTGATGGCGCGGCCGCCTGCCGCTGCCGCGAACACCGCGTGCTGCTGGACGCGATACGCCTGCGCGACGCGCGGGAAGCGGCGCGCCACATGCGCGAGCACCTGACGCGCCTGGAGTCGCAGCTGCAGTTCACGCCGCCGGCGGGCGAGGCGCCCGACCTGTCGGCGCTGTTCTCCTGAGCCTGGGCGGGGGTGCCATGCGTAGGCTTTTGGTCATCAATCCCAATACATCAGCCTCGGTCAGCGCGCTGCTGCAAACCCATGTGCAGGCGGCTGCCGGGCTGCATGTGCAGGTCAGCACCGTCACCGCGCGTTTCGGCGCGCCCTATATTTCGGACGAGGCCAGCTACGCGGTGGCCGCGCATGCCGCGCTGGACGCCTGGGCGGCTGCGCTCGCGGTGCCCGGCGCGGCGCCCGACGCGGTGCTGATCGGCTGCTTCGGCGACCCCGGCCTGCTGGCGCTGCGCGAGAGCAGCCCGGTGCCGGTCACCGGCCTGGCCGAGGCGGCCTTTATCGAAGCGGCGCGCCACGGCCGCTTTGCCATCGTCACCGGGGGTGAGCGCTGGGGGCCCATGCTGCAGCGCCTGGCCCAGGCCCTGGGCCACGCGCCTTCACTGGCCGGCATCCACACCGTCGCGCCCACCGGCGCGCAGCTGGCCGCCGACCCGGCCGCCGCGCGCACCCTGCTGGCCCAGGCCTGCCGCGACGCGGTGCGCCAGCTGGGCGCGCAGGCGGTGATCCTGGGCGGCGCGGGCCTGGCCGGCATGGCCGCGGCCCTGCAGCCCGGGCTGGGCGTGCCCCTCATCGACAGCGTGCTGGCCGGCGCGCACTGGGCCTTGCGCAGCCACGCGCCGCCGCCGCAGCGCGGCAAGCCGGGCTTTGATGTGCCCTGGGACAAGCTTTCGCCGGAGCTGACGGCTTTGGGTTTGTAGCCCGGCGGGCAAGGATATGTGAGTACGCACTGCAGCCGCCAGGCATAAAGCCTAAAATGGCTTGGTGAGTCCCCAAAACATCCTGAATGCCGACCTGCATTGCCACTCTGTGGTGTCGGACGGCACGCTCACGCCGGAAGCGCTGGCGGAACGGGCCAAGGCCAACGGGGTGGAACTCTGGGCCCTGACCGACCACGACGAAATCGGCGGCCAGCAGCGCGCCGCGGCGGCCGCCAAGGCCCAGGGCATGCATTACCTGACGGGCACCGAGGTCTCCGTCACCTTCGCCGGGCAGACGGTGCACATCGTGGGCCTGGGTTTCGACGCCGGCAACCCCGACATCATGCAAGGCCTGCGCAACACGCGCGGCGGGCGCGAGCAGCGCGCCATGGAAATGTCGGACTCGCTGGCCAAGGTCGGCATCAAGGGCGCTTACGAGGGTGCGCTGAAGTTCGTCGGCAACCCCGAGCTGATCTCGCGCACGCACTTCGCGCGCTTTCTGGTCGAAAGCGGCGTGTGCCGCGAAACCAATGAAGTCTTCCGCAAATACCTGACCGAAGGCAAGCCCGGCTATGTGCCGCACCGCTGGGCCACGCTGCGCGACGCCGTGACCTGGATCACCCAGGCCCAGGGCATCGCGGTGATCGCCCACCCGGGCCGCTACAAGTTCACCCCCAACGAGGAATACGCCTTGTTCACCGAGTTCAAGTCCCACGGCGGGCGCGGCGTGGAGGTCGTCACCGGCAGCCACACGCCCCAGGAATACCTCAAATACGCCGAAACAGCGAAAGAGTTCGGCCTGGCCGCCTCGCGCGGCAGCGACTTCCACAGCCCCGACGAAAGCCACACCGACCTGGGCACCCTGCCCTTTCTGCCGGGCGAGCTGACGCCGGTGTGGGAGCTGCTGGCGGACCGCATCCAGTGATGGCCGGCCCCGCGAGCAACACCTCCCGCGCCCCGGCCGGCATCGCACTCCTGGTAGGCGCCGTCGCCTGTTTCGCGGTGCTGGACACCACCACCAAGATTATTTCCACCAGCGTGCCGCTGCTGATGGCGCTGTGGTTCCGTTATGCCTTCCAGGCCGTGGCCACCACGCTGGCGGTGCTGCCTTCGCGCGGGCTGTCGGTGCTGCGCACCGCGCACCCGAAATTCCAGCTGCTGCGCGGCCTGCTGCTGCTGCTCACCAGCCTTTTTGCGTTCTACAGCCTGAGGCACATGCCGGTGGGCGAGTTCACCGCCATCGTGATGATCACGCCGCTGGTCATCACCCTGCTGGCCTCGCTGGCCCTGGGCGAGCGCGTGTCCTGGCTGCGCTGGGCGCTGGTGGTGGGCGGCTTTGCCGGCACGCTGATCATCATCCGGCCCGACGGCGACGACTTCAACTGGGCCATGCTGCTGCCGCTGGGCCTGGTGATCTGCAATGCCTGGTTCCAGATCCTGACCAGCCGGCTGGCGCGCACCGAAGACCCTCTCACCATGCATTTCTACACCGGCTGGGTCGGCACGCTGGCCGCCTCGCTGGCCCTGCCCTTTGTCTGGGCCGCGCTGGACTCCTGGACGCTGTGGGCCGGCCTGGCGCTGATGGGCCTGATGGGCACGGTCGGCCATTTCATGATGATCCTGGCTTACGGCCGCGCGCCGGTGTCCACGCTCACGCCCTTCCTCTATGCGCAGATCGGTTTTGCGATGCTGGGCGGCTGGATCGCGTTCTCGCATGTGCCGGACCGCTGGTCCATGCTGGGCATGGTGATGATCGCCGTCTGCGGCGCGACGGGGGCCTGGCTCGCGGTGCGCCAGAGCCGCGTGCTGATAGAACCCGTCGAATCCTGAACCCGAGCGACACGCCATGGCCCAGTTTTTTGAAGTCCACCCCGAGAACCCGCATACCCGGCTGCTCAAGCAGGCGGTGGCCCTGCTGGAGCGCGGCGGCATCGCGGCCGTGCCCACCGATTCGAGTTATGCGCTGGTCTGCCACCTCGACGACAAGGCCGCGGCCGACAGCCTGCGCCGCATACGCGGGGTGGACGACAAGCACCACCTGACCCTGCTGTGCCGCGACCTCAGCGAGCTGGCCAACTACGCGCGCGTGGACAACAAGCAGTTCCGCCTGCTCAAGGCCGCGACGCCGGGGCCTTACACCTTCATCCTGGAAGCCAGCAAGGAAGTGCCGCGCCGCGTGAGCCATCCTTCGCGCAAGACCATAGGCCTGCGCGTGCCCGAGCACAAGGTGCTGCAGGCGCTGCTGGAGCTGCACGGCACGCCGCTGTTGGCCACCACCCTGATCCCGCGCGGCGGCGGCGAGCCGCTCAACGACGCGCACGAGATACGCGGCCTGCTCGAGCATGAGCTGGCCGCCGTCATAGACGCCGGCGCCTGCCACCAGGAAGCCACCACGGTGATAGACCTCACGCCCATGGGCGAAGGCGGCGATCCGGTGGTGGTGCGGCAGGGCCGCGGCGAGCTGGCGGCCCTGGGGCTTTAGCGGGCCAAACGGGAATCCGGTCACGTGCCTCGCCTCCCCCTTCAAGCAGGGGCCGCGGAACCGGCTTTGCCGGGCCGCAGGCGAAGTGAAACGCGTGGGGGCAAACCGTCCAATGAGACAATCCCGGCATGGATATCGCCAACCTGATTCAAACCGTCGCCATTTACGCGCTGCCGGTGCTGTTCGCCATCACGGTGCATGAGGCCGCGCATGGCTATGTCGCGCGTCACCTTGGCGACAACACGGCTTACATGATGGGCCGCGTGACGCTGAACCCCGTCAAGCATATCGACCTGATAGGCACTATCCTGATGCCGCTGGCGCTGTATTTCGTCACCTCAGGGACGTTTTTCTTCGGTTACGCCAAACCGGTCCCCGTGAATTTCAGCAACCTGCGTAACCCCAAACGCGACATGATCTGGGTGGCGCTGGCAGGGCCTGCTGTCAATTTCATTCAGGCGATTGCGTGGGCGGTCGTCTACGCGCTGCTCGGTGGGGCCGGTATCCAGGAGCCCTTCTTCCTCGTGATGTGCCAGGCGGGCGTGCTCATCAACCTGGTCGTATTCGCCTTCAACCTGTTTCCGTTTCCTCCGCTTGATGGCGGACGGGTTTTGATGGGCTTATTGCCCTGGAAACAGGCGCAATTTGTCGCACGCCTTGAGCCCTGGGGCTTTTTCATCGTCATGGGCCTCTTCTTCGCCGGCATCGTCGGTGCCTATTGGCTCAGACCATTGGTGGTACTGGGATACGGCATGCTTGATCTGTTCAATCTCTCCATTTCTCTGCCTCCAAGACTGCTATGACCTCCCCGTCCCCCACCCGCTTCCTGACCGGCATCACCACCACCGGCACGCCCCACCTGGGCAATTTTGTCGGCTCCATCCGGCCCTCGGTGCAGGCCAGCTTTCGCGACGACGTGCGCAGCTTTTATTTCCTGGCCGACTACCACGCGCTGATCAAGTGCGACGAGCCGGCCCGCATCCAGCAGTCCACGCTGGAGATCGCGGCGAGCTGGCTGGCCGCCGGGCTGGACCCGGAGCGCGTGACCTTTTACCGCCAGTCCGACATCCCCGAGATCCCCGAGCTGACCTGGCTGCTGACCTGCGTGACCGGCAAGGGCGTGCTCAACCGCGCCCATGCCTACAAGGCCGCGGTCGACAAGAACGAGGCGGCCGGCAGCGACCCTGACGCCGACGTGACCGCCGGGCTCTTTATGTACCCGGTACTCATGGGCGCGGACATCCTGCTGTTCAAGACCCACAAAGTGCCGGTGGGGCGCGACCAGGCCCAGCACCTGGAGATGGCGCGCGACATGGCCCAGCGCTACAACCACCTGTACGGCGAGCACCTGGTGCTGCCCGAAGCGGTGATCGAGGAATCGGTCGCCCTGCTGCCCGGCCTGGACGGGCGCAAGATGAGCAAGAGCTACGACAACACCATTCCGCTGTTCACGCCGCGCGAGCAGATGCGCAAGCTGATCGCCGGCATCGTCACCGACTCGCGCGCGCCGGGCGAGCCCAAGGAGGTCGAGGGCTCGGCCCTGTTCCAGATCTACCAGGCTTTTGCCAGCGCCGAGGAAACCGAAGCGTTACGCAAGGCTTACGCCGCGGGCATCGCCTGGGGCGACGCCAAGCAGACGCTGTTCGAGCGCATAGACCGCGAAATCGCCCCCATGCGCGAGCGCTACCACGCGCTGATGGCCGACCCGGGCCGGATAGAGGCCATCCTGCAGGCCGGCGCCCGCAAGGCCCGCGCCGAGGCCACGCCCTTCATGGCCGAGCTGCGGCGCGCCGTGGGCCTGCGCAAGCTGGACAGCCGCCCGGCCGCCGCCGGCAAGGCCAAGGCGGCCAAAAGCGCCACCCCGGCCTTCAAGCAGTACCGCGAAAAGGACGGCCTCTTTTATTTCAAGCTGCAGGATGCCGACGCCCGGCTGCTGCTGCAAAGCCGGGGTTTTGAGTCGCCCCGCGAGGCCGCGCTGGCCATTGCCGCACTGCAAAAAGACGGCCTGGAGGCGCTGCCGGGGCAGGCCCAGGCCTTGCCGGGCGTCACCGAGGACGAGCTGACGGCGGTTTTGCGGTTTTTCGCCGACTGAGCTTGTTGTTGTTTTTTTGGAGCAGCGTTCTGAAAAAATACCGCAACTGCCTGTTTATTTATGCCCCAAAGTTGACATACAGCAGTTATGCTCACTGGCTAATAGGAACAATTCTTCACATTTGACTTAATGAGTATTTTCGTAATAGATGACCATCCGCTCATGCGGGAAGCGGTTGTCATGTTGATCCGCCGCCTGAGCAGCAAGGCCACCGTGACCGAGCTGGACCGGCTCGCCGCCGTGATGCCCGCCGTGCAGGAACAGGGCATTCCCGAACTCATCTGCCTGGACCTGCGCCTGCCCGACACCAACGGTGTCTCCGGCGTGCGCGAGCTCAAGCAGCAATTCCCCAGCGTCCCCCTGGTGGTGCTGTCGGCCGCCCCGGCCCAGGACTACGAGGACCTCTCCATCGAGGCGGGCGCGGATGCCTACATCCAGAAGTCCGCCGGCGCCACCGAGATCTCCAACGTGCTGCGCGTCTTCCTCAGCGAAGACCTGGACCCGGAACCCAGCACCCCGACCGAAAAGCTCTCCAAGCGGCAAAAACAGCTGCTGGTGATGCTGGACAAGGGCATGAGCAACCGCGACATCGCCGAAGAACTGCAGATCAGCGAGCACACGGTGAAAGTGCACCTGTGGCGCCTGTTCCGCCGCCTCAACGTCAAGAGCCGCTCCCAGGCGAGCCACCTGGCCAGAACCCAGGGCCTGCTCTAAACAAAACAAAAAGGACACGCAAGCGTGTCCTTTTTTCTTCATGCATCCGGTATCGGGTATTGGTATCCGGCTGTTCGGTATTCCTTCCCCACCCCTTGTGGATGCGCCGAGGAGCGGAGGTTCAGGCGGATAAGGGCTGGCGTTGTCTGAGCCGAAGGCGAGTTTAGCCAGACCCCGCCTGAACCGAGCACCGCAGGTTGCCCCGGAGCGAAGCGCAGGGGACGCAGGAACCAGGGTCGCCTTTTTTTGCTTACTTTTTTGGCGAAGCAAAAAAAGTGAGTCGCATGCCGGGCGATCCCGGCCAGCAGCCCTTAGCGGAGGGCGCGCCGGTAGAGCAAGCCCTACCCCCGAAGCTCAACCCAAAACACACTACCGCGGCCAGCCCGCGACGCCAACCCCACCGGATGCCCCAGCGCCGCGCTGAGGCGGGACACGATGGCCAGCCCCAGGCCGAAGCCCTCCTCGGTGCCTTGCAGCGGGATCCGGTAGAACTCCTGGAAGATCGCCTGCTGGTGTTCCCTGGCGATGCCCACGCCGGTGTCCCAGATCTCGATGCGGGGCACGCCGCCCCTGTGGCGCACGGCCATCAGCACGCCGCCGCTGTGGGTGTTGCGCAGCGCGTTGGACAGCAGGTTGCCGACCAGGCGCTGCAGCAGCACCGGGTCGGACCTGACCTTGCCGGGCGCCGCGCGTACCCTGAGCCGCAGGCCGCGCTCGCGCGCGAAGGGCGCGTACTGCGCCTCCAGGTCCTGCAGCAGCCCGGCCAGTTCCACGTCCTGCAGGTTGACCCTGAGCGGGTCGGTTTCCAGCCCGGCCAGGTCGAACAGCGAATTGAACAAGTCGTTGACGGCCTTGGTGGAGCGCACGATCTTGGGCGTGATCTGTTCGACGAATTCGGGCTCGGCGGCCAGCCAGCCGGCGTACAGGTCCAGGGCATGCACCGGCTGGCGCAGGTCGTGGGCGGCGCTGGCGATAAAGCGGTTCTTGATCTCCACCGCCTCCAGGGCCGCCCGGCTCTGCTCGGTCAGGGACTTGATCAGCATGGAGTTGTCGTACTGCAGCTCGAGGTTGATGCGCTGCACCTCGTGAAAGCGCTGGCCCGAGATGCGGATCACGGCCCAGTAAATAAGCACCAGCGCCAGCATGCCGTAGGTGTTGAAGCTGGAGGGCAGCCCGCGCTCCATGGCCAGTTCGTAGAGCAGCGCGGCCACGACCGACACCCCCAGGCCGTTCACATAATTCTTGAAGCAGGGCAGCCAGGACGAAAACGTGCCCACCGCGAAACCGGCCATGCCCACCAGCACGACCATGCAGAGGAACTGGTCGTACACCGGCGCGCGCAGGAAGTAGACGAACATGGACGCCCCCCAGACCAGGGCGCTGGCCGACCAGGTCCAGCCGTATTTGGCCATGAAGGCCCGCAGGGGCGGGCCGCTGACGCCCGCCAGGCTGCGCTGGTAGATGCTGATGACGCCGTAGCGCACCACGGTCACGGCCGCCGCGGCCGCCGCCCACAGGCCCAGGGACAGCATGTCGACGCGGTGGTAAAGAATGGCCACCATGACCACGATCAGCACCAGCGCGGAATGCAATGCCGGGCGGGCATAACGCATGAAGGTGTGGATCAGCCGCATCTCCACCCACTCCTCGCGCGAGAGGTCGGCGACGCTCTGGGCCGGCCGTGTCATTGGGGGGGAGTCCATGCAGCCGAGTTTAGGGCCAGTTAACACGCCCAGGCGGCCGCCGCGCACGCGCGCCCTGGGGCCATGGCGCGAATGTTGCGCGGGGCTGACGAAATCGGGTGCCCGGTAGGGCCTGTTAACGCTATTGATGCCAATGCGAATGGGGTGAAAACGGCGCCAATCAAGGCGCGCGACGACGCCCAGACCGGGCGTCTGGGCTAGGAACGCAACGCCGAGTGGCGCCGTTTTAACCCCATTCCCTCCGGGTTGCGATCAAAAAGGCCCTGCGCGGCGTTGCAAAGCCTTGGCGGGGTCTACCCCGCCTGCGTTTTGCGCCTTGCTCAAGGCCTTTTTGACTCGCAACGCATCTTGCATAAATAGCATTAACAGGCCCTAGCGCCAATTGCGTACACTGGACGCTTCCCCGGAGGGCGACACCCGTGCCTGGACGCCGGACACCCGCGGCGGCATCCATGCACAGGCACCAAAAAAATGCAGGACCCGCAGATGCAACGCAACGCGCACGCCGAGCTCGCCCCCGTGAGCCCGGCGAAAGGGACCCCGGCCGGCTTGCTCGCCATGCCGGCCCTGGACGACCCGGCCAATCCCTTCCGGCTGGCGCTGCTGGCCGTGCTGCTGGCCTTTGTCTACGCCATCCTGTCCACGCCGGCCGCCTACACCTCGCGCCCCGACACGCTGGCCGCCATCATCTGGCCCGCGCCGGCGGTGGCCGCGGCCCTGCTGTGGAACCTGCCCTACCGGCGCTGGCCGGTGTTCCTGCTCGCGGTCTTCCTGTCCATGATGCTGGTCGGCGACGCCGACCCCCTGTCCGTGGGCGCCGACGCGGCCTTCGCGCTGCTCAATGTGTTCGAGGTGGCGCTGTTTGCCTTCCTGGGGCGGCGCCTGGTTTGCGAAAAAGGCGACATCGACAGCACCCGCAAGCTCGCGCGCTTCATGTTCCTGCTGCCGCTGCTGGCCACCAGCGTGGTGGCGGCCCTGGGTGCCACCATAGGCGCGGTGACCAAACACACCGAGTGGGTGGAGGAATGGCGTGTCCTGCTGGTCGGCAACGGCCTGGCCGTGCTGGTGCTGCTGCCGGCCCTGCTGGCCTGGTGCTCGCGCCAGGCCGGCGCCGACGCTTCGCCCCGCGACAAGCCGGTGGCCGTGGCAGCCGCCGTGCTGGCCGCCACCTTGATGGCCGCCGCGGCCCTGCTGCCGCGTTTTCCGCTGGAAGTGCTGCGCGCCCTGCTGTCGCTGGTGCTGGTCTGGGCGGCCATTGCCGGCGGCCTGCGCGCGGCCTCGCTGGGCGTGCTGGCGGCGGCCAGCGTGGGTATAGGCCTGGCCGTGGCGGGCTACGGGCCCTATAGCGCCGCCCACGGCGGCGAGGAGGGCACCTGGGAGCTGCAGGTGGACCTGGCCGGCATGGCGGTGCTGTCCTTCTTCGTGGGCATCGCGGTCCACGAGCGGCAAAAACTCAACCTGCGCCTGGAGCGCGCCCGGCGCTTTGAAACCATGGGCTTTCTGACCGGCGGCATCGCGCACGATTTCAACAACATCCTGGGCGCGGTCGGCGGTTATGCCGAGCTCGCGATGGAACGCGAACAGGCCGGCCTGCCGGTGCGCGCCCCGCTGGGCGAGGTGGCGGCGGCCGTGGCGCGCGGCAAGGACCTGACGGAGCAGATCCTGCTGGCCGGGCGGCGCGGCGCGCGCCCGCGCCAGGCCCGCGACCTGCGCGACCTGGTCTCGGAAGCGGTGGCGCTGGCCACCCCTTGCTGCCGCCCGGCGTGCGGCTGGCGGTGCGCGTGCCGCTGGCGCCCGTGCCGGTGCGCGTGCACCGCGGCCAGCTGACCCGCGCCATCCTGAACCTGCTGCGCAACGCCTCGCAGGCCGCGGCGGGCCGGGTCGAGCTGCGCCTGACAAGCTCGGCCGGCGAGTTGCCGGCCGGCTATGCGCGCGAGGCCGACACCGGCGTCGGCGACACGCTGGAGCGGGACTGCGCCTGGCTGGACGTGCTGGACGACGGCAGCGGCGTCGCGCCGGCGCATGTGCATCAGCTGTTCGACCCCTTCTTTTCCTCGCGCTCCTCGCAGGGCGGCAAGGGCCATGGCAAAGGCCACGGCACCGGGCTGGGCCTGGCCATCGTCGCGGGCGTGGCCGCCGACCACGCCGGCGGCGTGGCGGTCTGGACCGGCCGCGGCGAACGCACGCGTTTTTGCCTGATGCTGCCGCTGCTGGCCGAACAGGAAGTCCTGCAACTGCCCCTGGTCGCCCCGCCACCGCCGCTGGGCCAGGGCGAGACGGTGCTGGTCGTCGCGCAGGATGCCCAGGCGCGCGAGCGCACCGAGGACGCGCTGGCCGCCCTGGGTTTTGAACCGGCCGGCTACGAGCCGGCCGCCCTCGCCGGTGGGCTGCACGGCTCGCAAGGCCTGCAGGGCCTCGATGAACATGCCGAGCTGCTGGTATGGCTGGATTCGCCGGCCGCGAGCGACAGCCTGCTGGCCGCGCTGCGCCAGTCCACCGGCCTGCCGCTGCTGCGCTGCAGCAGCGCGCAGGACTCGGGCGGCCAAGCCCTCATCACGCAGGAAGCCGGCGTGGTTACCATAAGCGGGCCCTTTGATGGCGCGGCCCTGCGCCAGGCCGTCAAAATGGCGACCGGACGCTCCGATGCCCCGCCTGCCCGGCGTGACGGCGATGTTGACGAAGAAGAAGACAAAGAAGGCAAGCTCCAGCCATGACGCAGCCCAAACAAGCCCTGTCCATCCTGGTCGTCGACGATGACGACGCCCTGCGCAAGCTCCTGATCGACTACCTGACGGGCCACGGCCTTTCAGTGACCGGCGTGGGCACGGCAACGGAAGCCGTGCAGGCCGTCGCCAGGCAGGACTACAGCCTGGTGCTGCTGGACCTGAACCTGCCCGACGGCGACGGCATAGACTTGGCGCGCAAATGGCGCGCCGAGGCCAACATCGCCATCATCTGCCTGACCGGCAGGCTTGAAGAAGCCGACCGCGTCATGGGCCTGGAGCTGGGCGCCGACGACTACATCACCAAGCCGTTTTCGCTGCGCGAGGTGCTGGCCCGCATACGCGCGGTGACGCGGCGCGCCGGCGGCGCGGCCGCGGCGGGCGAGCCGGCCGGCGAGCGCCCCAGCCACAGCGGCGTGCAGGTGCCCGTCACGCGCGGCAAACACCCGCGCGCCTACCGCTTCGCGGCCTGGGGCCTGAACCTCAACACGCGCCGCCTGACCTCGCCCGAAGGCAAGCCGGTGTCGCTGACCAATGCCGAGTTCAACCTGCTGGCGGTCTTCCTCGGCACGCCCGGGCGCATCATCTCGCGCGAGCAGCTGCTCGAGCGCACGCGTGCCTTCGACGACATCTACGACCGCGCCATCGACGTGCAGATACTGCGGCTGCGCCGCAAGCTCGAGGCCGACGCAAAAAACCCCAAGCTGCTGTGCACCGAGCGCGGCGTGGGCTACTTCCTCAATGCCGAGGTGGAAGCGCTGTGGGAATAAGCCTGCCGGTCCCTTCTCCTTTCTTCTCCATGGCATCTTTTGTGACCTCTTGTGAATTTTTATGAGCACTGACCTGATCACCGAACTCGGCACACAGCCCATCGCCGGGCCGCAGCCCGCCGGCAACGAAGTGCGCGAAGAACCCGCCTTCGAGCTGCTGGAGGCCGAGGTCGCCAAGCTGGCCAGCCCGGTGCACAGCGTGACCATGGACTGGAACAAGGTCAACCAGTGGTCGGTCGAGCTGTTGTCGACCAAGGGCAAGGACATGCTGGTGGCCTGCTACCTGGCCGGCGGCCTGCTCGAGACGCGCGGCCTCTACGGCCTGGCCGACGGCCTCAAGGTGCTGGCCGACATGCTGCAAAGCTACTGGGACACGCTGTACCCGGGGCTCAAGCGCATGCGCGGCCGGCGCAACGCGCTGCAGTGGCTGATAGACCGCGTGCAGCAGCGCGCCACCGAAACCGACTGGGGCGCGCTGCCGCCGCAGGAGGCCGAGCTTGTGGCGCGCCTGACGGCCAGCCTGCAGGCCATGGACACGCTGCTGGCCGACAAGGACAGCGAGGCGCCCTCCATGCGCGCGCTGCTGACCCTGGTCGGCAGCCTGACCGTGATCGAAGAAAAACCCGTAGAAGAACCAGCCCCCGTGGAGGCGGCCGCCGCCGCGCCCTCGCCTTCGCCCGCGGCGGCCGCCGGCCCGCCGCCGGCCACGCTGCTGTTGGACTCGGCCGACAACGTCGAGCGCGCGCTCGAAGAGGCCTGCTCGCGCCTGGGCAGCCTGGCCGAATGGTTTCTCGCCAATGACAGCAGCAACCCCCTGTCTTACCGCCTGAACCGCACGGCGGCCTGGTCCACCCTGGAGGCCCTGCCGCCGGCCGACGGCGGCCAGACCCGCATCGCGCCGCCGATTTCGCAGGTCAGCGACGCGCTGGCCCGGCTCAAGGACAGCCAGTCGGATGCCGAACTCGTGGCCTTTGCCGAAGCGCAGCTGGCGGCCTTCCCCTTCTGGCTGGACCTCAACGGCGTCTGCGCCGCGGCGCTGGGGCGCATGGGCAGCGGCTACGCGGCCGCGCGCCAGGAAGTCTGCAACGAAACGGCACGCCTGCTCGCGCGCCTGCCCGGCCTGGAAAAACTCTCGTTTTCCAGCGGCATGCCTTTTGCCGCGAGCGACACCCTGGACTGGCTGGCCACCCTGCTGCCCGGCGTGGCGGCCGGCGGCGGGCCCGCGGCCGGCGGCCGCGCCAGCGACGCGGTCACGGCCGCCATCGGCAATGCGCGCGCGCTGGCAGCCAACGACGACCTCGCGAGCGCCGCGGCCTGCCTGCAGGAGCAGCTCGCGCTGCAGCCCACGGCGCGCGACCAGCTGCTGCTGCAGATCCGCCTGTGCGAGCTGCTGCTGCAGCACCGCCCCGGCGCGGCTCTCAAGGCCTTCGCGCAAGCCGTGGTGGAAGCCATAGACCGCCACCAGCTGGGCGCCTGGGACCCGGCCATGGCACTGGACGGCCTGCAGGTCGCCTACGGCGTGATGGCGCGCAACGAGGAAGACCGGGACGCGGCCGATGCGCTGCTGGCGCGCATTGTTGCCTTGGATGCGGCGACCGCGGTCAAGCTGGTGACCTGAGCGGAAGGCGCTCGCACGACCCTGCTTGCCGCGCCGAAACCGCTTCGCCGGATTTTTGCGAGCGGCGCCCGGCGAGCTTCACGCAGGGCACATAGAAGACCCCTTGCGGTAAGCCACGCCCGGACTTCCCGGTTTTAACGATCCGGCGTCGATAAATCCAACAAAGATTGGCCGCGCACGGACAATCCGCCCCGCCCCTCCTCGCGGGCTCGCATACCGTTCACCCTTGCCCCAAAAAAGCTCAGCCAGCCCATGGCAAGCAGCCGGCGGCGGCACATCAAAACACCTCCCCATCCAGCGTGATCGCCAAGAGCTTTGCTCAGCAGGCAAAGCGACGGGAGGTTTCTGTAGCGAAGGGGAGCGATGAGGACACACACAAACGGAAAGCCAGCCGCCAGTTCCCGGCGGGCCTGGCTGGCGCAGGCCGGCTGTTTTGGTATCGGCATGCTGCAGCTTCGCGCAAGCTGGGCGGCAGAGCCCAACAAAAAGAGGCCTGCCACAAAAACCGCACCCAAAACCCACTACCTGGTCTCGGCCATCCTGCGCGAAGGCGTGCGGGACTTCACCTTCAGGCTGGTCCACTCGGTGCAATCAGCCACCAGCGTGGACGAAGCCATTGGCTTCTTCACGCGTCTGGTACAGGAGGCATACCCGGGCTATGCCGTCGCACAAACCACGGTGACCGACATCATCCTGCCGCCGGGCACCTGCACCGCCGGCAAGCCGGGCAGCCCCAGAAAGCCCGGCCTCACCCTCTACATCGTCTCCGTTGCGATGAGCAATAGCGGCGCCAGGGACCTGGACACCCTGCTGGTCAACGGCTGGCTGCCGGGAAAGAGCGCTGACGAAGCACTGGCCCGCGTCCTGAGTGATGTGAAGGCCAGATACCCGGGCTTCACACCCGCCAGCACCCTGGCCACCGAGCTGGATTTAACCCTGGCCGGCTGCCCGGTACCCGGCCCGATACGTAGCTTTGGGGAGAGAGCCTGATGATGACCACGCGCAAGACCTTGGTGAGCCGCACTATGCTGGGCGCTCCGCAAGCAGGCATCACGGTGACCCTGGCCGCTTGCGCTGCCGCCATCCAGGTAAACGCCCCCTCCAACGGCCAGCCCAACCCACAAGCCACCAGCGGTACTCCAGCCATTCCCCCAGGCCAGCGCCTGGAGCAATTCACCCTGTGCTACGAACTGCGCCACGCCCGGGCATCGCCGGCGGAGAAACCCATCAAGCGCTTCTCCATAGACGTCAGCACCCTGGTCCCGCAAGACGACTGCCTGGCGCTGGATGCCAACGGGTGGCTGCGGGTGGTGCCTGGGCAGTGCACTCGCATACCGGCACCCAGCTCTTGTGAGGAAACGCCATGAGCAAACGACCGGAGGCGTCGAGCCGACGCCTTGCTTTTCTCTTGCTGCTGGCCGGCGCTTGCGCCGCGTGGCTCCAGGGCTGCGCGACAAAATCGCAGGCCCAGTACAAGGTGTACTTCTGCAACATGGAAGACACCATGGTGTCGGAGATCCGCATCAATTACGGCGGTGCCCTGTGGACAATTCCGCCGCTTCCCGCCCATGCCAAGGGTGGCGACGAAAGATGCCTGGGCGGCTACGCGATCACGACGATGGAGGTGCTGCCCGAAGGTATGGCGCTGAAATGGGTGCTGGGCGGCCGACGGTATGAAGTGGGCGTGCCCATCAAGTCCAGGCTCAACGGGCTCTACCCCACCGGCGGCATCCAGGTGGTTTTCCAGAACAAGCGCGTGGACGTGTTTGAGTATGTCTACCCGACCAACAACCACCTGATGCGGTTGCGGATATATCCGCCTGTTGCGCCAAAGCCGGCGCCAACGCCTAAACAGCCCATCCAAGTAACGGATATCAGCGAGCAAAGGGCAGTGCAGAGCGAACTCGGGTCTACGCCTTTTATTTCTCTTCGCCTTCAAACTCCCAATTCAACTCATCAGGCACGAGTTTGATAAATCAAACAGGAAAAGCCCATACCCAGACAATCACACCGCTCGCGCGCATAGAACTCGAATATCTTAGAGCAGTCGGAAAAATTTTCGACTGTAACTGCTCAAACGATTGTTCGTGGGTTAGTGGGTCACAGTGGTCCAGCGAAGTTTTTTTCATCAAAAAGACCAAGAAAGGACGAAGGGAATGTACAAGGCGCCCCCGGACGGCGCGTGGCTGTTAGGCCCGCTTCTCGCTACCTGTTGCGCCACTGCCACCGCGCAATCTGACGACAGCAGCCATACTCTCAAACTCGGGTATGCCGCGATCAACTTTCATGCGAAGCCCGGCGAGCTGACCGGCCCGCCCGGCACAACCCCGGCCGGCGCGAGGACCGAAATCGACAACGGCCAAACCGCAGCGCTGGTCTATGAATACAGAATCGCTGGGCCATGGTCCTTCGTGGCCCAGATAGGCGTTCCGCCAACCCTTCACTTCAAAGGCGCAGGGACCGCCGCCCCGCTGGGTCAAATCGGCGCCGCCAAGGCCTGGTTTCCCGCGGCCCTTGTGACCTATTCATTTGCCGGCCCACAGACGCTGAGGCCCTATGTGGGAGCCGGCGTCAACTACACCTTCTTCACCCAGGCGCAGGCCAGCCCCAGCTATAACGCGGCATTCGGGGGAAGCAGCAGCACTGGCGGACTCAAAAGCTCCGTGGGCGCCGTGGCCAAGCTTGGCTTGGAGATTCCCCTGTCCAACAACTGGCTCCTTGACATCGCCTACGCCAGGTACTGGGTCAGGACCACGGCCACTATCGTCACTGCGACACCCGGTGTTGGCAACATCGAGCGCAAGGTGGACATCAAGGCAACGCCCGAAGCCCTTGGGGTGTTTCTGGGCTACCGGTTCTGACATGGCAGAAGCACTCTCTTTTTGCTGCCCGCATTGCCAACATCCGTACAAGGATGATCTGGAGCCTCTGGACCCCGATGAGGCGCATGTCTTTTATTGCGAGAGCTGCTCAAAGCCTTTCTCCGTTTTGATCAAGGAGTGCTCGGTCTGCACCGAGGCCACATCATTTGTCCAACTGGAACTGGCCCCTGCTATTCCCCCTGCCCCATTTCGTTGCGCCGGCTGCGGGGAGTCATTCGGTTAAGGCAGACATGGCGAATAACATTTCGAATCAACAACCAGGTTGGGCTATCGATCATTTTCCGTGGCTGACTCCCGGCTTCTCGGCTGGCATCCGTTTAACATTAGCCGCGTTGCTCCTCTGCAGCGTCTCGCCGCTAAGAGCCCAGGACTGGATGGTACAGACCTTAACCACCCGCGTATCGCCAGGTGGACATAAGGTCACAGTGGGGGTCGCCATACACACTCCCGCCTCCAGTGGTACGCAGCCGGTCAAGCATGTGCTTGTCTACCCGCGATCCAGCGGCATTCCCCAACTTAAAGTTACCAGTGGCGCTACTTCATTGGACCTCAACGGACTCTGGATGCGTGCTCCGATGCATTTCCGGGAACGCGGTGTCGCATTGATCTACGTAGACCCTCCCAGCGATGCCGAACGCCGAAACCTGAACGAAAGGCCGCGGCGTGAAGTGCAGCAAGACCTCGCTGCGGCGCTCAAGCAAGCGCAGCAGTCGTTTCCCGGAGCACAAATCCATCTGGCTGGTTTTTCCCTGGTGGCGCCCTTGCTGGATGTCGCCGGTGACATAGAGGGATTCAGCAAAATCGTTCTGGCCTCCACTGCATTGAGGGACAGCCGAACCAGTGACTGGAGCGCCTTGCGCAAGCCCGTGTTGATGTTGCAAGCGCCTGGTGCCCAGTGCGATGGCGCGCCCTTCCTGGAGGCGCAAGCCTTGGCCCAGCGCAGCCGTTTCACCTTCGTTCAGGTCGGCTACGAACAGCAAGACAAAAAAGAAGACTGCGGACGTACCAGCCAGTTCGCACTGCAAGGGCAAGAGGCTGTTATAGCCAACGCCGTCATTGACTGGCTTGAGGGGCGGCAGGAGCCTCCTCCAGTGATTGGCTATGCCAGCCCGCCCATCGCGTGGCGGGAAGAGATCATTACCTATCAAGTCCCAAGCACCTTCGGCAGCAACCGCCTGGAAGCTACCTTGTTGCGGCCCGAGGCGCGCCGCTTTGGCGCCGGCCCTTATCCTGCGATCCTCTGGAACCACGGCGACGTCGAGGCAGATCACGTTTTCATGCGCTACAAGAGCCGCATCCGTGACATGGTGATAGCCCGTGAGTTCCTGCAGCTGGGTGTGGCGGTTTTGATGCCCGCTCGCCGTGGGGTGGGCATGTCTGAAGGCACCTACCCGTTCAAAAACTTCCAGCGCGGTGATGCTGACACGACCTACAAGGCCCGGGAGCACGCCAAAGACATATTGCCAGCACTTGAATATTTGAAATCTCTCCCTGAGATCGATGCCAACCGCATCTTGATCGCCGGCCAATCCGCAGGAGGGTATGCGGCTATGCATGTTGCCAGCTTGAATCTACCCGGTGTGGTGGGCCTAGTGAACTTCTCGGGTGGACGCACTGACATGAGCACCAGCCAAGCACCAGGCTACCTGCATCAGGTTATGGTCGACGGCTTTGCCGAATTCGGCAAGACCACCCGCGTCCCCGGTTTATGGGTCTTCGCTGAAAACGACAGCCGCTACACCGCCAACACCATCCGCGCCTCCTACGAGGCATATCAGGCGGCTGGCGGCAAAGCCCGCCTGTTGCTCAACCCCTCCATTGAGGGGGATGGGCACTTTATCTATCAAAAGCCCGCTTTGTGGCGCGCAGCGCTCAAGGAGTACCTGGGCGAGATCGGTGTGGTGTCTAGTGGCAATTAGCACTTCAACGGCTTAGCTGCCGTCCGGTCGATGGGCGTTCGTACGGCATGAATCAGCAAGAGCTCGCAGGGGGTTTCCACCTTGCGGGTCTACACCGAAAACGACATGTCTTTCGGCTCCAGGTTTCCCAAGCAGTGGGTTGACGCCTTCAAGGTCGCAGGCGGCGTCAGCGAGTATGTCCTGTTTCCTCTCAATGGCGAGAACGGGCATGGCCTGTTCATCCAGGTGCCGAAGTCTGGCATGTCGGGTGATCGCGTCTTTTGCAGGCTAACGGCTATCCCGATATCCGCATACCTGAGGCCAAGACGCTTCAGGCTCCGGCAGACAAAAAAGAATAAGCCGGCTCCCCGAAAGCGTCCGGCGAAAGGTGTGTGCACATTGACACTGGTTGGGTGACAAGTCTGTACGCATTGACACTCATTTGTTGGGCCGCTCACATGCTTTGCGTGGGCGTGAATATTCACCAAAACCCATGAATCGCTCTTTAAAAGTCCGCATGCGGACAAACCTCGCGCCTGCGCACAGGGGCATCTGAATAATCGGCCCGTACTTTAAAGGCAGGCCCGAGATTCCCGGCCTGGGCAACTCGTCAAACCAGATTCGTCCTCGCCACGCAAACCTGATTCCACTGCAACCCAACTCCACGCAAAGCGCGAAATAAAAACCTAGCGATGACTGAAAAACCAAGCATCTTCAAGTTCTCTCCCCACCCAAGCTCCCAGTCGCGTGCTGCCCGCGAGTCATCGCCGGTGAGCGCCATGCGTTGCGAGACGCCAACCACAAGCTTGCGCCATCTGGGCCGCATTTTGATGCTGGCGTTGTCAGGCCTGAGCGCAGGTTGCGCCACCGAGGTGACAGAAGATCCCAAGACCTGCGGGGCTTGGAGCTTGGCCACCAATTCACCCATCCTTTTGTTTGAACAGTCTTCACCTGCACGAGCAAACCCATGAATAAATCCCTGTGCGACGTTTCTCGCTTCAGCGCAAAAACCGCATGCCGGCGCCGCCTGATCCGCTTCGCCATTGTTTTTATCGTGATCGTCATCCTGGCGGTGGGCAGCGCACTGATCCTGGCCTTCGATGAGTCGGCACCGCTGCCGATCTATGTTTTTGACTTTTCGCTGGACGACAGCGCCCCGGGGCTTCTTTCTTCCGTTTGCCAGGGCTGGCGGTGGGGAGTCGGGTGTCTCGACTTACTGTTCTGTGTCAGTCCAATAAACCACAGCCGAGTTTGATTACCGATAAGAGGAGAACGTGCATATGAAACGCTATTTTTGGGAGGCAGCGATTTTCTGGCTAGCTTCTGTCGCCAGTGCGCAGGGTGACTATCGAGCAAGCCCCGAGTCGAAGTTGCAGGCTGCGAAGCAGCACATTCAGGGAATTCTGGATGAGGATGCCCGGCCCAAGCAGGACTTCTACGGCAGAGAAGTGAAGTTTCCGATGTGGAAGGACCAAGCTTATCTGGACTGTGCGAGCCAAATGATGGTGCGCGCCATCGAGCCCAAAGAGCCTTATTTTGAAGACAAGCAAGAACGTGTGGTGGTTGTGCCGGTGTGGGCAGAGCTGCTATTGGTTAGCGCGAGCCAGAGCGGCGGCCCCGATGCGGCGAGTGATGGATCGAAGCCATCGATGTGCGCATTTGAATATGAACGGTGGTCCTTTGAGCGTAAGCGTTTCGAAAAAATCGAAGGCTTTCGCAGTCGTGTTCACTACGACGAATTTCCTCGTTGGGGAGAAAGCATTGTCAATGATCAGGTCGATCGTTGGGTAACGATAGACCTCGACAAACGGTATGTGAGGTTTCTAACCCGGGTGAGCGTGGTCAGGGAGTTGCCGTACCAGTTGGGCCCGCAGTTTCCAGTGCATTACCGCGCTGATCATGCTGTGCGATTGTTAAGGACTTACAACCTCCACAAAGCAATTCTTCTTGCAAAACGCAAATCTGATCGAGATTCGCGTGCCGTTGGTGAAGACCTGGAAGCTGACCTGGCAAGAATGAAACGGCAGTTGACCAACGACAGTTGGGCTTTTGATCATCTGGCTGATTCATTAAAAAAATTAGAAACCATTAAACCTTTCGAGGAGCTTCAGGCTGGTGGCGGGGTGTCGAGTGTCCCGGCTCACTTTTCTGTGTCAGTCCAATAAACCACGACCGAGTTTGATTACCGATAAGAGGAGAAAGTGCATATGAAACGCTATTTCTTGGGGGCAGTAATTTTCTGGCTGGCTTCTGTCGCCGGTGCGCAGAACGACTATCGAGCAAGCCCTGAGTCGAAGTTGCAGGCTGCAAAACAGCATATTCAAAGCATTCTGGACGAGGATGCCCGGCCCAAGCAGGGCTTCTATGGCCGAGAAGTGAAGTTTCCGATGTGGAAAGATCAAGCTTATCTGGACTGTGCAAGCCAGATGATGGTCCGCACTATTCAGGCAAAAGAGCCCTATTTTGAGGACAAGGCAGAGCGTGTGGTGGTTGTGCCGGTGTGGGCGGAGTTGCTGCTGGTTCGGGCGAGCCAGAGTGGAGGTCCTGATGCGGCGAGTGATGGATCGAAGCCATCGATGTGCGCATTTGAATACGAACGATGGTCCTTTGAGCGCAAGCGTTTCGAAAAAGTCGAAGGCTTTCGCAGTCGTGTTCACTACGAAGAATTTCCTCGTTGGGGAGTAAGTGTTATCAATGATCAGATTGACCGTTGGGTTGCGATAGACCTCGACAAACGGTATGTGAGGTTTCTAACCCGGGTGAATGTGACAAGGGAATTGCCTTATCAGCTGGGGCCGCAGTTTCCTGTGCACTATCGGGCATCGCATTCATGGAAGATTTTGCAAGTGTCCAACGCAAGAACTACCCAGCTGTTGTCTGAAGGAAAGTCAGATCGCGATCCCAATGCCAAAGGCGAGGAGCTGGAGGCAGATTTGGTGCGAATGACATGGCAACTCAAGAACAAAACATGGGCCTCTGAGCATTTGGGAAACTCATTAAAAAAACTAGAAGCCATTAGGCCGTTCGAGGAGATTCAACAATGAGTGACATTCTGTACAACAGCTATCGTTTCAGCGCCGCAAATTCCGCGCGTATTGATGAAATAGGTAGTAATCGCGGTCAGCTGACGGAGGATGGTCGCTTCGGTTTTGACTGCAGTGGGTTTGTGAATTTCTTGCTGGACAAGAGTGGTTATCGTGTAAGTGAAGGTTTTTCCACTGGTTCCATCATGGCGAAGAAAGGGGAACTTTCTTCGGCAGGTCAGCAATGGCAAAAAACCGTTGAAGATGCCAATGTCAAATCTGGTGATCTCGTATGGTTCAGTGGTCATGTGGGCATCGTCGTCAGCTTTGATGCCACCAAAGGCACTGGAATATTTCGCAGCTCCGCGGGCGCCAATTCCGATGGCAAAGGCGTTGTGGACGCGGATTTTTCAGTAAGCGCAGAAGGGAAGACCTTCTGGGGTGGCGGCGCCAAACCCTTCTTTGGCTTTACCCGGGTGACCAAGGCATACGATCCAGATCAGGACATCTGGAAAGGCGCCGACACCACTAAATTCCCACCACTGCAACCCGCCCCCATTCTGAGTGCCGCTGGACTGGCAAGCGACTCCTACCAGGTTAGCTGGTTCACCCAGATGCAGATGTGGGAAGCTGGCGGTGAGAATAAGTACAACCTGGTGAACAAAAGCGGCACCGCATTTGGGTCATACCAGATGCAGCGCAATGCGCTTCAGGCGATTGGCTGGATGGACGAAAAAGGCAATTGGAAAGATGGGCGCAGCCTGGAGCAGTTCCTTAAAACCCCCACTGTGCAGACCGAGGCCGCCTCGCTTTATGCCGATGTGCTGGAGGCGCGACTGAGTAGCTTGAAAGCCTGGGACTATGTCGGCAAAGTCATAGACGGAAGGTTGATCACCAAGGAAGGCCTGATGGCCATTGCCTGGCGCTGGGGTGCTGATGGCGCGACCAGGGAACTGGCCGCAGCCTACAACTCAGGCGGCAAGTTACGCGTTGAGACAGGTGCCCGGCTGGATAACTTCCGGGGCACCAATCCCCCCACCGATGCGGGTGCGGATGGCATCGCTCCGGGTGTGACCATTTCCGCCCCATCCTCTTCATCTTCGTCACCCTCGGTGGGCCGTTCGCCGAATGCACCGGTGGAAACGCGTGGTTCCGCCAGCGTCATTCATCATCAGGATAAGTCTGTCTCTTATGTTGGCGAGGCCACGGAGGATGCCCCCGATGGTGCTTACAAAAAAGGCGACCTGACATCTTTTACCTACAACGCGGATGGCATACCTATCGACAGCACCGTCTGGCACGTCGATGGCACGGTGGAGTGGTGGCGTGTCAACGGGGACCGCACACAACAGACCTACACCAAATGGAACAAGGAGGGGGACAAAATTGAGCAGAACACCACCCGAATCACGGGCGCCGGTGTTGGTAGCCTCGTCGGTGAATTTATCGTCGGTGGCCAGCGCTATGGAGAGGATGGTCATCCCATTGTCGAACCAGGGCAAACACCGCCTGCCAACATCAACCCAGCAACCGTCAGAACACCCTCCAGCGGTACGCCCACCAAACGCGACGCTGAAACCAAAGTCAAAACCGCATTGGCAGATGGTAACTATGGTTTCGACGATTTCGACACCACCAGTCTTCCCCAGTTGGCTCTTGGCTTCCTGCCTCAGGGTGATACCAGTCAGATGATCGATGTTTTGCGTGCCCGCGGATTTAGCGTAGAGCAAACAGGCAACGCCATCTTCGCGCAGAAGGGCGATGAATACCTCATCATCTCTGATGGCGTTATCGAGATAGGCAAGGGCGACCGCTATGGCCGTATCGATGTCGTCAACGATACCCTGATTGTCCAGGATACGTCCTGGGGCAGCGCGACCCGCTATGTTTTGTCGGAAGCCGGTGGCTCGTCTGTATTGCTCAAAGGCCAGGTCACTGTGCCGATGGCCGACGATGCGGAGGTCAACCTTGATACGCTGACCTTCAGCAGTATTGAGACCATCAACGGTCAGATTCCTACGAACAGCACGCTGCTCAATGCAGCCCTGCAAAACAGTGACATCAACGCCAAAGACATTCTTTTTAGCAGAGGCACCGGTGAACTCGCCCAGCTTGCTACGGCAGGCGACGCAGGCGACAGCGATGGCTGGGAAAGCGTCGAAGGCGCCAGCACCACCAACCCCACCGCCTGGTACCAAACCGCAGAAGCCCAAGAGTTTGGCCGAACCCTGACCGACATTCAAAGCCTAGTGGCCGCGCTCAAAGGCGGCAGTCCGTTGCCAGTGGCCGTTGCCGCCTTCAATATTGCTGCCACCTTTACCCACAGCGCCGAACTCGGAACCATTGGCGGCGGTTTGGGCGCTGTGGCCAGCCTCAAAGGCTTTCGCGATTCCATGGCCCGAGGCGACGAACTCAGCGCCCTGGCCAGCGGCTCCGTGTTTATCAAGACTGCCCTGCAGGGTATGCAAGGCCTGCTGGGCGCGCAGATCAGCAACCAGTACGGGAGCGTGCTTGCCGCACGTGTCGCGATTGATGAAGGCGACCAGCTGGCTCAGGAAATGGTGAGCCAGTTTGATGGCGTGGGCGCCGTCATGGACGGCATAGGCAAAGGCCTGCCCTACTTAAACCTCATCAACGCGATCTCCAAAGGGGACGTGCTGGGCATGGCCAGCGCAAGCCTGGCCATCGCGAGCCAGTTCACCACCCTGGGCTGGGCCGGCCCCGCCGGCTGGATCATCGCCGGCATCCAAATCTTCAGCTCCCTGCTGGATGACGATACACCCGATATTCACGGCAGTGCGCAGTGGCTGCAAAGCGGCGACGGCAAGAACGCCTATGCGGTCCTCACCGACCAGGGCGGAGATGGGGGCGGCACCCCGGTGATGAGCACCATGGCCAATTTGCTGGCCGGCCTGCGGACCGTGGTCCAAAGCGAGTTTCCGCAAAGCGACATGGGCTTGATCGCGGCCCGCCTGCCCTGGTTGAGCTTTAGGGGAGAGGCTGGCGGTGGCGGTGAATTCACGCTGCACTGGAAAGACAGCCATAGCGGCGAAACGTACGCCCGGCGCTTTAATTCGGAGGGCGACTTTATCGGGGTCGGCGTGCCCTTTACCGGATATGGGAATGTGCCCCCCACCCAGCTGAGCCCACAGGATGCCGGGATTACCGAAGTCGCCAATTCGCCCGATTTCTTCAAAAACATGAGCCAGCAGTTTGTGGAAATCGCCAATGGCAAGCTGCAGGGCGACTCTGCCTTGGTCCAGGCCTGGGAAAGCCAGACGGCATTGTCCCAAACGCAGCGCGGAGATCTGCTGGCGGGCCTCAACACCGAACAGCGCGCCCGCGCCCAGGGCCAATGGCTGGCCACCAACCTCGGCGATGCCGCACCCGGCAATGCCGGCGGCATTACCGCCGTCAGCCGGCAAACCATACGCCCCATCGCCCTGGACCTTGACAACAACGGCATCAGCATCACCACCCGGGCCATGGGCGGCAGCGTGCTGGCCGACGTCGATGACGACGGCTTTGCCGAAGAGACCGACTGGATCAACCCGCGCGATGGCATCCTGGTGATCGACAAAAACGCTGACGGAGCGATCAGCGGCGGCGCCGAGATGTTTAACGATGCCCAGGTCAATATGGCTGCACGTGGCCTCAATGTGCTGCAGGCGCTGGATGCCGATGGCGACAACAGGCTCACGGCCAACGATGCGGCCTTCAGCCATCTGCAGGTCTGGCAGGACATCAACCATGACGGGATTGCACAAAGCTATGAGCTGGCCAGTCTCTCGGCCAAGGGCATTACCCAGCTCAATGTAGGAACGGGCCAGTTTGTGATGGGCGGCGCGAGCCGGGCCATGCAGGCCATGAGCCTGCAAGCCGACGCGGCCGGGTTTATCACGCAGGACCTGGGCAACAGTTTGCTGACAATTCAGGAAACCGGCGAAACCAGGCTGATGGCCACGGCACTGGCTGATTACGGCCAGAGCAGCGATGCCGCCGTGCGCGCGGCGCACACCCACAGCAGTGCCGACGGCGTGCTGGTGGCCGTCGATGAATTGATGGACGGCGTGGAGGACACGGCCATCCAGGTCGGCACGGCGCAGTTGCTGGACAACGATCGGGCCGGTCTGAGCGGAGTGCTGGGCATCAGCGCGGTGGGCAATGCGGTGGGCGGTAGCGTGAGCCTGGACCAGACCCGGGGCTTGATCACTTTCCGGCCCGGCGTCAATTTCAACGGCATGGCGAGCTTTGGCTACACCGTGGTCGACGGTCAGGGGCGCAGCAGTATGGCCACGGCACAGGTCGGCGTGGCGGCCGTCAATGACAACCCGGTCATTTCCAACAGCCAATACACGCGGGCGGCGACTTGGGATGACATGTCGGTCACCATGAAACCTGCCGACACCGGCGACCATGGTTCCGGCCAGGTGACGGTATACGGCCTGCCGCGGGGCCTGGTATTGGGGGCTACGCAGGCGGACACCCGTGGGCTAGCGGTGTTCAGCACCATAGGCAGCTCGCAGCTTGTAGGCTTCAAGGACGGCCAGATGTATGTCGGCAACAGCAGCTCGGTGCAGACCGCCCAGTGGCAGGCCGCCTATTTCCGGGATGGGCATCGAGGCACCGTGAGTGCGACGGACATTGAAACCCCAGTCGGCTTGAGATACGAGGTGGTCGACACCACGCGCTTTGGTGTCTTGAACTTGAATAACCAGACGGGTAACTGGAGCTATATCAATACCGGTGGCACGGGCCTGGATGACGCCTTTGTCGTGCAGGTGACCGATGCTGGGGGCGCGACCTCGCAATTGAGGGTGGTGATTGAGAACGCGGAGCCCAGTCCGGTTTATTACGCCTCGACGGGCGGTGATGGGAATGACAGTTCGTTGGGTAATGAGTCCAGCATGCCAGGCCCAGGCGCACCGAGCCAGTCGGATGATCCGGACGACTCAGCCCTGGGGAATACCGACCCAGGAAGCCCTGACCTGGGAAGCCCTGACCCAGGAAGCCCTGACCCAGGAAGCCCTGACCCGGGAAGCCCTGACCCGGGAAGCCCTGACCCAGGAAGCCCTGACCCAGGAAGCCCTGACCCGGGAAGCCCTGACCCAGGAAGCCCTGACCCGGGAAGCCCTGACCCAGGAAGCCCTGACCCGGGAAGCCCTGACCCGGGAAGCCCCGATCCAGGAAGTGCCGATCCAGGTGGCGGTGATTTCGGGGGAGACGCTGAGGGCTCGGGAGCAGGCGGCGACAGCGGTGGTGATAGTAGCGGTGGGGGAGATGGTGGTGGCAGCGGGGGTGGCGGCGACCCCATCGTGCTGGATCTCAACGGCGGAGGCTTTCATTTCATCTCCTCGCGGGATTCGCAGGCTTTCTACGATTTCACAGGGGATGGTGTGCGCGAGCGCACGGGATGGATTTCCGGGCAAGACGGCCTGCTGGCCTATGACGTCGACGGCAATGGGGTGATCGGCCTGCGCGACGAGATCCGCTTCAAGGGCTACAAGGCCGGCGCGCGCACGGACCTGGAAGGCCTGACGGCCTTCGATACCAACCATGACAATAAGTTGTCCGCGGCCGACACGCCGTGGAACGGGTTCTTTGTCTGGCAGGATCGCGATGAAAATGGCCTGCAAACAGTCGGCGAATTGACCACGCTGGCGCAGCGCGGTATTACCTCCATCAGCCTCGTCAGCGACAACGTGGTGCAGACCATAGAAGGCAACACGGTCTACGGCATGAGCACCTATACGCGGGTGGACGGCAGCACGGCCAAGCTGGCCGACGTGAAATTCAACGTGAGTTCCGAACAGCAAGAGACCAATGCGGCCGACAACGTCACGGCCGGCTCTGCGGGCGGTTTGATCAGTACCGGCTCCGGTAATGACAAGGTGCGCGGCGGAACTGGTGTGGGCAACATCTATGCCGGCTCGGGCGATGACCGTGTGACGGCGGGAGCCGCCGACGACGTGGTGCATGCCGATTCCGGCGACGACATCGTGAGTGGCGAAGCGGGCAATGACCAGCTATTTGGCGGCAAGGACAATGATGCGCTCAGCGGAGGCGTCGGCGATGACCTGCTGCATGGCGACGATGGCAACGACCGTATCGACGGCGACGCGGGCGCGGACCGTGTCTATGGCGACGTCGGCAACGACGTGCTCAATGGCGGCGACGGCAACGACCTGCTTTCGGGTGGCGATGGCATCGACGTCCTTTACGGCGGGGCCGGCCATGACTGGCTGTATGGCGGCAGCGGCGCCGACCGCATGCAAGGCGATGCGGGTAACGACGTTTATGTGAGGGGGAACGCCGAGGATCAGGTGATTGAGGTTGTTAACGGCGGCACCGATACTGTGATTTCCTACGTGGACGCGCGCGCCATCCCCAACGTCGAAAACATCCTGCTGGCCGGTAATGAGGACCTGGAGGCTTTCGGCGACACCAATGCCGAATCCCTCTATGGCAACCAGGCGGACAATTACCTCGACGGTGGTGCCGGCGCGGACACCATGGCGGGCGGCGCGGGTGACGATGTATATGTTGTAGACAACATAGGCGACCAGGTGATCGAGCTGGCCGACGGCCAGGCAGCACCCATAGGCAGCGCCATTGCGGCCGACAACCTGCTGGACAGCAATTATTTCAACACCTATGGCCACGAAGGCTTTACCGGAACCCAGTGGGGCAAGGACGTGGTAAAGGCCAGCATCAGTTACACCCTGGGCGCCAATGTGGAAGGCCTGGTTCTGACGGGCGGTACGGCCATCAACGGCACCGGCAATGCGCTGGCCAACACGATGACGGGCAACGATGCCAGCAACCTGCTCACAGGCGGGGCCGGGGATGACCGCCTTGAAGGGAATGGCGGGAATGACGTGCTGCTGGGTGATGACCCGATGGCCGACTCAAGCAAGCTGAGCTTCGGTTCCAGCTTGTCGGTGTCCACCGCATATACGGTGAGATCGGGCTTCATGAACGCCACGCAGTATCCGAGGGAGATGGCCGATATCAATGGTGATGGGCAGGCCGATATGGTGTGTTTCGCGGGCGACGGTGTTTACACCAGCTTGGCCCAGGCCAATGGCAGCTACGCGGCGGCCACCCGGGTGAGCAATGAGTTTAGCCTGAATACCGGTTGGACCAGCAACGATATCAATCCACGCAAGCTGGCTGATGTCAATGGAGACGGCAGGGCGGATATTGTGGGGTTTGGAAATTCCGCTACCTATGTCGCTCTGGCCAACGGCAGTGGCGGCTTTTACGCTTCCCAACTTGGCGTACGCCGATTCGGGGCCGGAGAGGACGGTGGCAGCTGGAAGTCCCAAATACGGCATACCCGCGAAGTCGCCGATGTCAATGGCGACGGCCGTGCCGACATCGTGGGCTTTGGCGGCGACAAGGTGGTCGTCTCCCTGGGCAATGCAAACGGGACATTCCAGGACTTCTTCACGGGAACCTATAAATTCAGCGATGCCGATGGATGGACCAACAACGACCAGTCCGTTCGAAAACTCGCCGATGTCAATGGCGACCATAGAGCCGACATCGTGGGTTTCGCGGCCGATGGCACTTATGTAGCCCTGGCCAACAGCAACGGCACTTTTGGCCCCGCATTCAAGGCGCTGTCCGCTTTCGGCTCCGGGGCGGCAGGCGGCGGCTGGGCTTCGCAAACCACCACCCCGAGGGAACTGGCCGATGTGAATGGGGATGGTCGAGCCGACATTGTGGGCTTTGGCAGCACCGGGCTTTCAGTCGCGCTGGGCAAGGCAGACGGCTCTTTTGAAATGCCGCAATCCATCCCTGGGCTCTACACCGCCGCCCAAGGCTGGGGCAACAAAAATCTGACGCCGCTCCGGCTGGCCGATATGGATGGAGACAAGCGTGCCGACTTGGTGGGCTTTGGCAACACCGAGGTTGTGGGCATCCTCTCAAGCAAACCCTATGGCAATGATGCCCTGTTTGGGGGCGATGGCGACGACACGCTGGACGGCGGCGCGGGCACGGACACCCTGGACGGCGGGGCCGGTGATGACCGTTACCGTTTCAGCCTGGGCAGTGGGCAGGACAGCATCACCGATGCCGCCGGCAACGACCGCATTGTGTTCGGCGCGGGAATCACGGCCGCGCAGGTCCGTGCCAGCCTGGTCAACGGACGAGTCACGCTGTCCCTGACCTCAGGCGAGAGCGTGAGTTTTGCCGCACCGCCTCCGGGGAGTTATGCCCTTGAACAGTTTGAGTTCGCCGATGGTGGCTTGAAGGACGCCACCTGGCTCAGTGGCTTGCTGAACGTTGCGCCTGTCGGGACCAGCAAAACTGTGACGCTCAACGAAGACAACAGCTATACGGTTACGGCAGCCGACCTGGGTTTTAGCGACGCCAATGCCGGTGATACCTTGAGCGCGGTACGCATCGACAGCCTGCCGGTGGCTGGAGCACTTAAGCTCAATGGCGCCAATGTCACGGCGGCACAAATTGTCAGCGCGGCAGATCTCGCCGCCGGCCGGCTGGTGTTCAGCCCGATAGCCAATGCCAACGGCAGCAACTATGCGAACTTGACGTTCTCGGTCAAAGACCAGCTGGGCGCCTTTGATATCGCACCCAAGACCTTGAATTTCAGCGTCACGCCGGTCAATGATGCGCCAGTATTGACGGGCGCCAAGGCCACGCTGGGCGCCGGCAGCGAGGACACGGCCTACGCCGTCACCCGGGCCAGCCTGCTGGCCGGTTTCAGCGATGTGGACGGCAATGCGCTGTCAGTGGTCAATCTCAGCGCCAGCAACGGCACGCTGTCGGCCTTTACCGCGGCGACGGACAGCTGGACCTTCACGCCGGGCGCCAACTACAACGGTACGGTGAACCTCAGCTACGGTGTCAGCGATGGGACAGTTGTCACGCCGGCCACGCAGAGCTTTATGCTCGTCGCGGTCAACGATGCACCTGTCCTGACCGGGGCCAAGGCTTCGCTGGCAGGCGGCACCGAAGATACCGCCTACACCGTCACCCAGGCCAGCCTGTTGGCCGGCTACAGCGACGTCGAGGGCAGTGTGCTGTCGGTCGTGAACTTGAACGCCAGCAATGGAACGCTGTCGGCTTTCAATGCGGCCACCGGCACCTGGACCCTCACACCCGCGGCCAACTACAACGGCACCGTGAACCTGAGCTACGGCGTGAGTGATGGCACGGTCGCCACCCCTGCCACCCAAAGCTTCGCGCTCGCGGCGGTCAACGACGCGCCCACGCTGACGGCTTTTACAGCGGCAGTGACGACGGCCAATGAAGACAGTGAAGCGCAAATCACCCTGGCGCAACTGCTGACCCAGGGCAATGAGGCCGACGTGGACGGCGCTGTTTCCGCCTTTGTTGTGAAGGCCGTCAGCAGCGGTAGCCTGCGCATAGGGGCTACGGCCGCCACGGCCACCGCCTGGAATGCGGCCACCAACAATACCGTGGACGGCACGCGCAACGCCTACTGGACGCCTGCGCCGAACGCCAATGGCGCACTCAATGCGTTCATGGCTGTGGCCAAGGACAACAGCGGCGCGGAATCCTCCGCGGCCGTCCAGGCCAAGGTGACGGTCACGCCGGTCAATGACGCGCCCATGGGCACGGTAACGGTCAGCGGCATAGCCACCCAGAACCAGATCTTGACCGCAGCCAACACCCTGGCCGATGTGGATGGCCTGGGGGTGATCAGCTACCAGTGGCTGGCAGGCGGTGTGGCGATTGCGGGCGCTACCAGCTCCACGCTGGCTTTGGGCCAAGCTCAGGTCGGCAGGGCCATCAGCGTCAGGGCCAGTTATACCGATCCGCAGGGAACAGCGGAGGGTGTGGCAAGCGCTCCCACGGCGGCGGTTGCCAATGTCAATGACGCCCCCACCGGAATGGTGACCATCAGCGGCACGCCTATCCAGAACCAAATACTAACCGCGACGCATACGCTAGCCGACGCGGATGGCCTGGGCGCGGTGAGTTATCAATGGATGGCCAATGGCACGGCGATAACCGGTGCCACTGGCGCAACGCTGACGCTAGGCCAGGCCCAAGTGGGCAAGACCCTCAGCGTCAAGGCCAGCTATTTGGACGGCTTTGGTGTGGCGGAAACCGTCACCAGCGCAGCCACAGCAGCGGTCGCCAATGTCAACGACGCCCCTACCGGGACTGTGACCATCAGCGGAACGCCCACGCAAAACCAGACCCTGACCGCAAGCAATATCTTGGCGGATTGGGATGGCCTGGGGACGATCAGCTACCAATGGCTGGCAGGTGGCGTGGCAATTGCGGGTGCTACCGGCTCCACGCTGGCCTTGACTCAGGCCCATGTCGGCAAAGCCATCAGCGTCAAGGCGAATTACACAGACCTGCAGGGCACGGCTGAAAGCGTGAGCAGCGCGGCAACTGCGGCGGTCGCCAATGTCAATGACGCGCCTGGCGGGACCGTGACGATCAATGGCACACCCGCGCAAAACCAGACCCTGACAGCGACCAATACCTTGGCAGATGCGGATGGCTTGGGTGCGGTAAGTTACCAATGGTTGGCCAATGGGGCGGCAATTGCCGGCGCCACCAGCGCCGCGCTGGTGCTGACGCAAGCCCAGGTCGGCAAGACCATCAGCATCAAAGCCAGCTATGCGGACGGTTTTGGTGCGGCGGAGAACGTCACGAGTTCCGCCACGGCGGCGGTAGCCAATATCAATGACGCCCCTACCGGCACAGCGTCCATCAGTGGAACGCCCACGCAGAACCAGACCCTGACCGCAAGCAACAGCCTGGCCGATGCCGATGGTTTGGGTGTGGTCAGCTACCAATGGCTCGCCAACGGTGCGGCGATTGCCGGCGCCACGGGTGTCACGTTCACGCTCGGCCATGCCCAGGTCGGCAAGGCCATCAGCGTCCGGGCGAGCTATACAGATACACAGGGAACGGCAGAAAGCGTGGCCAGCGCGGCAACAGCAGCGGTAGCCAACGTCAACGATGCCCCTACCGGCGCTATCGGCTTGCTGCGCGCAGGGGCGGTGCTTGGCCCGGTGACCACTGTTCAGCAAGGAGACGTGCTGAACATCAGCAGTACCTTGGCAGATCTTGATGGCCTGGGCGTCCTCAGCTACCAATGGCAAATCTCCACCGACGGGACCAACTGGAGCGCCATCGCCGGTGCGACGGCCGGCAGCCTTGCGTTGACTTCTGCCATGGCCGGCCAAAGCGTACGTGTGACCGCCAACTACACCGACGGCTTTGGTGCGGCCGAAAGTGTGGCCAGCGCACCCACCGCGACGATCAACCGGCTGCTCGGCACGGCCGGCGCCGACACGCTGGCCGGCACCGTCGGTGCCGACCGGCTCGAAGGCCTGGCTGGCGAAGACAATTACATCGTGAACCACGCCGGCGATATGGTGGTGGAAAATGCCAATGAAGGCATCGACACCGTCACCAGTTCGGTGGACTATGCCCTCACGGCCAATGTCGAGAAACTTGTCCTGTCGGGCAGCCTGGCTCTGAACGGCACGGGCAATGCCCTGAGCAACGCCGTGACGGGCAACGGCGGCAACAATATGCTCAAAGGTGGTGCCGGTGACGACCGCCTTGACGGCGGTGCCGGCAGCGACCTGCTGCAGGGCGACGATGCCGGGGTGATTTTTGATACCGGACTGTCGCTGTCCACCAACTATTCGGCCAGTTCGGGCTGGAATAATTCCGTGTCCTACGTTCGCGAACTAGCCGACGTGAATGGCGATGGGCGAGCGGATATCGTGGGCTTTGCCAACGACGGGGTGTACGTGAGCCTGGCGCAGGCCAACGGCACTTATACGGTGGCATCCAGGGGGAGCACCGAGTTTGCCCTCAACAGCGGCTGGACGAACAACGACGTTTATTTGCGCAAGCTGGCCGATGTCAATGGCGACGGCAAGGCGGATATTGTGGGATTCGGGGGTTCCGGCACCTACGTCGCTCTGGCGAATGGCAGCGGGGGTTTTGGCGCTTCGCGCCTGGCGCTAAGCCGATTTGGAGCCGGGGAAGATGGCGGCAGTTGGAAAACCCAAACGCGGTACGCGCGGGAACTGGCAGATGTGAACGGCGACGGACGGGCGGACATCGTGGGTTTCGGCGGCGACCAGGTGTTCACTTCCCTCGGCAACGCCAACGGGACATTCCAGCAATTCTTCTCGGCGACCTACAGCTTCAGCGACGCAGGCGGATGGACCAACAACGACCAGACCCCTCGCAAGCTCGCCGACGTCAATGGCGACGGCCGGGCCGACATTGTCGGATTCACCGGCGACGGCACTTACGTGGCGCTGGCCAACAGCAACGGCACTTTCGGCACGATGTACAAAGCGCTGGGAGCATTTGGATCAGGCCCATCAGCGGGCGGCTGGGCATCCCAGACCACCGCGCCCCGGGAGCTGGCCGACGTCAATGGCGATGGGCGGGCCGACATTGTGGGCTTTGGCAGCAATGGGCTTTCGGTGGCGTTGGGCCAAGCCAATGGCTACTTCGATACGCCGCAGTCCATGCTGGGGCTTTACACCGCGGCACAGGGCTGGACCAGCAACGATTTGTCTCCGCGCCGCCTCGCCGACATCAATGGAGACGGCCAGGCCGACCTTGTGGGATTTGGCAGCACCGAAGTCATCGCCAAGCTCTCCAGCATGGCTTATGGCAACGACGTTCTGTATGGGGGCGACGGCAACGATACGCTGCAAGGCATCGCGGGCAATGATGTGCTGGATGGGCAGGCCGGCGACGATTTGATGATAGGCGGCAGCGGCAGCGATACCTATCAGATGAGTCGCGGCTATGGCACAGACACCGTGCAGGAAAGCGATGCCAAACCAGGCAATGTGGATGTACTGTCTTTCAGTTCAGGCATCGCCACCAACCAGTTGTGGTTCAGCCACACGGGCAACGACCTGGCGATCAGCATCATCGGCACGTCGGACAAGATGACGGTACAGAACTGGTACCTGGGCAATCAGTACCACGTCGAGCAGATCAAGCTCAGCGACGGCAAGGTGCTGCTGGACACCCAGGTCGAAGCGCTGGTGCAGGCCATGGCCGCTTTCACACCGCCGCCCATGGGCCAGACAAGTTTGTCGGCTTCGCAGCAAACCGCGCTCGCGCCTGTACTGGCGGCTAATTGGCATTGAGGAAAAAACGACACCGGGCAGGCTCCAACCGGCTGTCGCCCCCACCCTCTTAGCGGGCGGGGGTGGCCGGCGGCGTCGTTGCCGCCGGCGCGGCCTGCAGCTGCGCCGCGGCCAGTTCCTTGAACAAGGCCTGGGTGTCCTGCGGCCTGTGCGGTGTCATGCGGGTATCCCAGCACACGCCGATCTGTTTGGGCAGCGAGACTTCTATGGCCGGCACGGCGGTGGCGTTGGAGAGCTTGGCCTGGATGCCGCGCTCCTCGCGCGCGAACTGGGCGTCCTGCAGGCGCTGCTTTTCGGCCGTCTTGTCTTTTTCCTGGCGCTCAAGCTGCTCGAGTTGCTGCGCCGCCTTGAGGATGGCGTCCTGGCCCTCGAAGTTGTAGCGCAGGCCGACCTGGCGCACGCCCAGCGCGTCCAGCCGCGCGCGCGCCGCCGGGAACTCGTCGACGTTGAACTGGCGCGCGCCGTCGCGGAAGTCCTGCAGGAAACGCACAACGCCGCTGGAGCCGGGGTATTTCTTGGTGAGCACCACGTCCTCGATCTTGATCTGCAGCGTGACGTCGCCGCACTGGCGGTCGCCCAGGGGGAAGCTGTCGCTGACCGGGAAGTTGTAGTTGTTGAGCACGCGCGCGCCGGAAGCGCACTGGATGGCCAGCACCGTCACAAAGGGCTTGGCCTTGGCGCCGGGGTTGACGCCGGTGGGCTGCGCGGTGATGGTGAGCTGCTGGGCCTGGGCCTTGATGGCCTCGACCTTCTGCTTGATGTCGGCCAGCGCGCGGTCTATCTGGGCCATGGCCTGCTGGGCCTGCAGCTGCTCCTTCTGCACCGCGAGCTTGTCGGTCTGGTCCTGCAGTTCGGCGCGCTGCTGCGTCACGAGCTGCTCGACGCGCTTGCCCGCCGCGTCGTTGAGCATGGGCAGGAACTGGCGCGTGAAGGGCACGCTGTAGCCCAGGGTCTGCACGATGGTGAAGCGGTTGGCGTCGCGCTGCAAAAAGGGCTTGGCCGGGCCGTCGGCGAAGGCCCAGACGGTGCCCTTGGCGCCGTAGAGCTGGTCCACCATGGCCGCCATGTTGGGCGCGGTCTGCAGCGGCCAGTCGACCTTGGAGGCCCATTCGCTCTGCAGGCTGCAGGAGGCCTGCTCTTCGGTGTAGGCCAGCACGAAGCGCAGCGGCCCGCCCATGAGCTGCCAGACGATTTCGTCGCTGGGGCTGTTGTAGCCCACCTGCCTGCGCAGCTGGACCAGGCTGTCGGCCGTGGACTGCAGGGCCGAGGCCTTGACGGCCGGGTCGGTGGAAAAGCCGTGGAACTCCACCGCCGCCTGGTAGGCCTTGGCCGGCCCCACCACCACGTCGGTGGCCACGGCGTTGAGGTCCTTGAAGAACTTCTGCAGCGTGGCCGCCGCGTCCAGGTTGTTCTTGATGGTGTCCTGGCCCAGCTTGGGCGCGCCGCCCAGGACTTCCTTCATGGCCTTGCCGCCCACGTTGTTGATGGCGCCCACCACATTGAGGGCCTCGCCCGCGGTGCCGGAGCGCGCGGCCTGCCGGCGCAACTCGGCCAGCTCGCGCGACAACCGCAGCCAGCTCGGCAGCTGGGCGGCGGGCAGGTCGCCGAACTCTTCATTGAGCCTGTCCATCACGCGGAAGTAAGGGCTGCGCGCGCTGGTGATCAGGCCCATGGCGGCGCGCCACTCAGCCTCGCCCGACAGCGTGCGTTCGGTGCCTGAAAAACCGGTGGCGAATTTCTGCCAGGCCTGGATGCGGTTTTCCTTGTACCAGGCTTCGAAGGCGCCGCGCTGCGCAAGGAACTTGGGACCGTCGTCTATGCTTTTTTCCATCTCCGCGAGGAAGCTGTCGATTTCCTTCTTGCCCGGGTTGGTGAAGGCCGCGGACACCACGGGCAGCGCCTGCCCGGCCGCGGGCGCGCGGGCCTGGCTGGTGCCGACCCAGAAATCCTGCACCGTGACGGGCTTGTGCAGCGGGTTGGTGTCGGGCAGGTCGGCCAGCCAGCTGAGGTTGGGGTCGTGGAAGGCCAGGCGGTTGAGCAGCTGCTGCTCATAACGCAGGCGCACCGGCACATAGGGATCGGTGGGCGCCGACCAGGCTATGTTGGAGATGTAGAGGTCGTTCAGGCGCGTGTAGAGCTCGGGGGTGTAGCGCGAGATGTGCTGGCGCTGCGGCATGGCCAGCAGCGTCTGGCGGTCGGCGCCGCGCTCGTGCGCCTGCAGCAGGTTGATGTAGCGCACCAGGTTGCGCATCATGCGCGCGAACTCGTGGTTCGGGTCGTCCTTGAGGATGCGCTCCGAGTCTTCCTGGTAGTTGGCGTCGGTGGTCGGCAGGATGTAGCGGCGGAAATTGCCGGTGTAGCTGCTTTTGAGGCGATCCTCGAGGTCGTCCATGTTGGTGGTTTCCACCATCCACTGGCTTTTCCAGCTGTCGTTGCGCCGCTCGACCAGGGAGATGGTGTCGCTCAGGCGCTCCAGCGTGGTCGCGTCCTCGTCCAGGTTGCCGGTGAAACGTATGCTCAGGCGGTCTTTTTCCTGCAGCAGCGACAGCGTCTGCATGTTGTCCAGGAAACCGATGGTGATGAAGATCGCCGCCGCGACGCTGAGCAGCACCCAGGCGAGCATGCCGAGGTTCTGCGTGGCGGTGCGCCAGGGGTTGCGCAGCGAGGCCGGCAGCGAAATGCTGCGGTCCTGCGGCAGCACCCGCCCGAAAAAATCATGCAGGAACAGCCCGGCGTTGGCGCTGGGATGCGGCGGCACCGGCGGCAGCACCTGGCCCAGCAGGCTGGAGACGGCGCCGCCCTGCTGCAGGCCGCTGCTGAAGAACAGGCCGCGCAGGAAAGGCGTTTCAAGGTAGGCGCTGTCGCCGAAGCAGGCGCGCAGGAACACTTCCAGGCCGGGCTTGAGCTGGCCCAGCTCGTTGGGAAACATCAGCAGCTCGGGCGCGACCGGGGTGCCGCGCGCCACCAGCACGGTGCGCAGCACCTGCAGCCGCTCATGGATGTTGCCGAAGGCCTTGTCGAGAAAGGAGTTCTCGCCGGGCTCGCCGGTGTCCGGCTCGGCCAGGTAGCCCATGGCCTGCTCCAGCGAGTTTTCGCTGAGCTGGCGGGCCCACTCTTCCATGCCGTAAATGCGGTCGCACTGCGTGACCATCACGTAGACCGGGAAACGCTTGCCGAACAGGCGTATCAGCTGCTCGATGCGCTCGCGCACCACGCGGCCTTCTTCCAGCAGCGCGTCCTTGTCGGGATGGGACAGACGCTCGGTGCTGATGGCCAGCACCAGGCCGTTGAGCCCTTCCTTGCCACGGTACTTGGCCAGCAGGTCCAGGCCCAGCTCCCATTCGCTGCGGTCCTGCTCGAGGTCGGCCGCCTCCACATAGCGACCGGCGCAGTCGATGACCACGGCGCGGTCGAAATACCACCAGTCGTAGTTCGAGGTCTGCTCGATGCGCGCGCTCTGGCTGACCTTCTGGATCGACGAAGACAGGCGCGTGCGCGTCAGCGCCGTGGTCTTGCCGGTGCCGGAGCGGCCCACCACCATGTACCAGGGCAGCACATAAAGCGGGTTGCCGAAGCGCTTGAGGCTGGAGGCGCGCAGCGTGGCGGCGGCGGTCTTCCATTTGCGGATCAGCACCGCGCGCGGCGACGCCTGCTTGGCCGCCTTGTCCTGGCCGGCCGAGGACAGCTGCGCCATGCGGCTGCGCGAGCGGTAGACCTGCACCAGGCGGATGATGAAGCGCACCAGCAGGTACAGCCCCAGCACCCCGAAGAACACCGCCACGGCCGCCCACAGCGGCCACTCCATGTAAAGGGCCAGGCCCCAGCTCAGCAGCGCCAGCACCGTGAGGGCCAGCAGCCAGAGGACGATGCTACCCAGCGCCTTCATTTGATCTGCGCCATGATGGAGCTGGCCGTCTGCCAGATGATCAGGTGGTAGATGCCGTAGAGCACGGCCAGCACGGCCAGCGGCGCCAGCAGCACGCTGAGCGTGAGCGAGGAAACGCGCCAGCGCCAGCGGCCCTCGCCCGGCTGCTTGCCGCCCTTGCGCCCCACGCTGGCATAGGCCTGCGGAAACAGCACCTTGCCCGAATCGCCGTAGAGGCCGTCGCCTTGCACCAGCTGCGCCAGGCTGGCCTGCTTGATGTCTTCCAGGGTCTTGGGATTGCGGTCATGGCCGTAGCGACCGGCAAAGCCCATGGCCAGGCAAAAGAAATACACCTCGCGCACCGCCAGCTGCTGCGGGCCCAGGGCCTCCAGGCGGGTGAAAAACTCGACCCCGGCGCTGGACACGTTGAAATAGCGTTTTTGCAGCAGGTGGCGCTTCCATTCCTCGGCGCCCGGCCAGGCGGTGGCCAGCAGGAGCTCATCGGCCCAGGCGGCCACGGCGAACATGGCGCCCAAGGTGTCGGACTCGGCGATGCCGGCTTCCTGGGCCTTGCGGCGGGCGTCGGAAAGCAGGCTGTCGAGCTGGTCCTTGACCGACGCCGCACTTGCCGAGGGCTGGCCCTGGAAGTGGCGCACATAGGCCATGAAGGGGATGAAACAGTCAACAAGGCGCACGCGTTATCTCCGCAACACAACAATTTCGGCCTTGAGGTCGGCCGGCGCATCCATCCAGTACAGCGCGACGGAGCCTTCGCGCTCCACCATCTCCCACTGCTGGCTCATCTGCTCGATGCGGAAATAGTAGGAGTATGAGCGGCGCGGCAGGCCCTGCGGCGCGGCCGCCATGTGGATCAGCTCCAGCCCCGGCAGCGCGTGCGCGATCAGGCCCGGCATCTCGTCGGTGGCGGCCAGGCGCGCGTCGCGCTGCACCGCGTCCACCACCCACTCCATGTCTTTTTCGGTGCGTATCACCAGGTAGAAGCGGTTGCGCTGCCCGAAGAAGTTGCGCGGCAGCTGGCCGACGTGGTAGTCGCCCTGGGGCTGCAGGATGGCCAGGAACTCCGGCCCCACGGTGATTTCATTGAGCAGGTGGCTGACCATGGTGCGCACGCGGTCGAAACACTTGCCGAGGTCGGCGTGGTCGTAGGGCGGCAGGCCCGGCGTGCCGTCCTCGGCCTCGCCCAGCATGTTGAAGCGCTCGGAAAACGAGCTCAGTTCGCCGATCAGCTGGCGCATGGCGCCGTAGGCCAGCCAGGGATGGACCTGGCGCGTCTCGGTCAGGTGGAACAGGTAGGGGCTGGCGCGGTTCAGCGAGCGCAGGGCCAGCAGGAACACCATGTAGCTCGCGTCGAACTCGGCCTTTTGCATCTCGCGCGGGCTTTTGTATTCCTGCAGCTGGCGGGCGCGCCCGGTCAGTTCGTCGCGGATGTCCTTGACCAGGCGCAGCAGCACGTTGGAGCCGGAGATCGCGTAGCAGGGCGGGATGAAGCTTTCGGACAGCTTGATGGCGTCGCCGTCGCGCACCAGGCGCGCGATGGGAATCAGGCTGTAGTCCTGCAGCTTGTCGATCTCGCCCTCGAAAAACACCTTGACCACATGCAGCAGCGTGCGCACCTGGGCCGCCGGGCCGTCGGAATACAGGTCGGCGACCTCGGGCGGGTTGGCCAGCGTGGCGTAGCGCGTGGCGGCGCCGCCGGCAGCCGTCAGGTCGGCCGCGATGGTCACATTGTTTTCGGTGGCGCTGAGTTTTTTCAGGCCCAGGTAGACCGTGAAGGGCTTGTCGCCCTCCACCCAGTCCACGTCGAAGGGCCTGGCCTTGATGACGGCATTGCCCGGGTACTCTATATAAGTGCGGTCCTGGAACAGCAGGCGCGCGGCCTGCACTTCCACCGTGCGGTTGCCGGCCGCCGCGGCGACCAGCTCGAGTTCGCCCACGCCCCAGAAATGCGGAAGGCCCGACTCCTGCATGGGCTTGTGCTGGAACTGGTTGTGCAGGTCAGCCATCTGGAAATGCTGGGACTGCAGGAACATGCCCTGGTGCCAGTAAATGCCTTGTTTTTCTTCCATGTGCTGCCTGCTGTCCTTATTTGTCCAGTTTCTTCACCGCGCTGTTGGCGTTCATCGCATCCTTGAGCGTGTCCGGCGTCAGCTTGATCTCCCGGCCCCCGCCGTCGAGCGGAACCGCCTCGCCGGCTTTTTTCCCCAGCTCCCGGTTCAGGCGCTCGGCATTGAGCAGCTCGTCCGGGCCGAAGTTCAGGCGCAGCGCCAGGGTCGCGGGCGCGGCCTTGTAGGTTTTGCTGACCATCCCCTCGCTCTCGACCGTCAGCGGCACCTCGAACAGGCGCGCGCTGCGGGCCGCATCCATCTGGTAATACCCGGCCGCGATGCCCACGAACTTGGCCTTCTGCGCCCGGTCCAGCTGCAGGATGCTGTGCTGGCCCGGCGTCACGACATAGCGCGCGAAATGCACAAACCCCTCGCCGCCCTTGCCGGTTTCCAGCGATTTTCCCACCAGCGCCGCGTCCGCGATCAATTTATAGAAGGCCGCGGAGTCTTCCATCTGGTAAACACCGAGTACCAGCGTATGCGCTTCACCACTGTATTCATTGAGCCGGTTGTCGGCCTCGACTTCCACCAGGATGGCGTTGCGCGCGAAACTCCAGGCGATTTCGGCCACGGCTTCCTTGCGCGTGTTGCCGCCCATCATGGAGTTGGCCGTGGCGCAGCCGCCCAGTGCCCCCAGCGCGGCCGCGGCCAGGCAGGCCCCGGCCACCCGCCATGCCCACCCCCCATGAAACCTTTGTTCAACCAAGTTTTGCCTGCTCGTAATTAAAGGTAATTTTGGTGAATTCATTCGGGAATGAAGATAATAAGCCATGCAAATTGGAGCGGCAATTTACCCGGGGCTTATCTGCATCGCGCTGGCGCTGCCGGCCTTGCCCGCCCTGGGCCAGGACAGCGCACCCGCTCCCGTGGCCGATCTCGAACCCCCGCCCCCGCCCGTGGTGGCGCCCGTGCTGTACGCCTATGCCACGCTGGCAAGCACCCGCAGCGTCGAGCAAAGCTGCTGGCAGGTGCTGATTCCCGAACGCCAATACCTGGTGCGCCAGGAAAACGCCAAGCCCTGGCTGCTGCGCAACGCCGTGCCCCTGATAGGCGCGGCCATGGGCGGATTCACGGGCGGTTTCCTGCTCAAGCGCCATGCCTCGGCCGCCGTCTACAAACGCTGGGCCGTGCCGGTCATCGTCGGCAGCGCCGGCGCCGGCTTTGTGCTGGGCCCGGGCGGCGTGACCGGCGCCGTCGTGGGCGGCGCCATCGGCGACAAGCTCGGCAAGCACAAACCCGCCCCCATCGCCGTCGGCATGATAGGCGGCGCGCTGGCCGGCAAGGCGCTGTGGGACATGGTGTTTCCGCCCGCCGTGCCGCCCGAACCCGGCAACGGGCCCGACGACGACATCCCGGTGGAGGTCTTTCTGCGCGACCAGCAGTGCGGCACGCGGCTGCAGACCGCGCACAGCCAGTCGGTCTACCGCGTCGGCTACCGCTTCAACGACGAGGAGCGCGTCGCCGAACTGCCCTACGACCCGGGCGAAGCCCTGCTGGTCAGTGCCAGCGGCGAGGTCACCGGCCCAGCGCGCAAGCGGCTCGACTGAGAGCGGCTCTCCTGAACCCGGAAGAACCCGCTGGGTCACACCAGCCTCAGGAGGGTGGCTTCCGCATCCGTTTCCTCGGCATAGGGCATAAAAAGAATCGAGTCGGGGCAACCCTTGACCTTGACGAAGTAGGACGTGTTGTCATCGACCTGGTTGCGCACCGCCCATGCGGTGTATTCATTCCCCCCGACTTCCAGCTTCATGCCCTCCTGCGCAAACTCCAGCGTGGTTTTTTCCGGCAGCATGGCCTTGGGGCCCACGGCCTGGAACTGGATCTCGGCGGCGCCGCCCGTCACGCCGAAGACCACGCCCGACCAGGCGCCGGCCACCGGGCCTATCTCGAACCACTGGCCCAGGCGCTCGTTGCCCAGCACGTCGAGCCGGAATTCGGCCGGCGCTGGCTTGGGCGGCACATTGGCCTTGGCCACGATCTTGGCGGGCCAGCTTGCGCCCGACTCGAGCAGCACTTCGGCCTGCGCCATCAGCGGCGGCAGCGCGGCCTGCTCCGGTGGGGGCGAATTCCAGAGCGTGAGCATGGGAAAGCCGCCGCGCGCGCTGCGCAGCGCCGAGGCCATCAGCGACAGGCCATAGCGCACCGAGGGTTTTTTGATCTCGTCCGCGTCGGCCAGCACCAGCCAGGCGTCGGCCTTGGCCTCGAGCAAGGCCTCCAGCGCGACGCGCCAGGCCATCTTGTCGGGCTGGTCCACCCAGAAATGGCCCTTGCATTGCAGGCCGTAACGTTTGAGCACCGCGGTCACGGCGGCCACGCGGGGCTGGTCTTCCTTGAGGGCGGTGATCCAGACGGTTTTCATTCTCTTGTCCTTTGCTTGCAGGCAGTCAGCCCATGATCATGACAATCGCCTGGCTGGGCGCCAGCACCGCGCCCACCCCATTGCCGGCATTCTGCTTGGTGGGGTCGCCAAGCTTGACGGCCGGGTTGCCCTCCAGCTTGACCTTCATGCTGCCCATGATGAACTCGGTCTCCCCCATCATCTTTCCCGACACCACACCGCCGGCCACGCCCCCCTGGTCGCCGTTGCTCATCGGGATCTTTGACGCCTTGGTCAGCGCCGGCATGCCGCCTATCAAGACCTTCATGGTGCAGGGATTGCCCATCATGGGCATGGCGATGTTCGGGTAGGGAATGGGAACCGGCGGCGCGGGCGGCGCGGGCGTCTTGCAGACGTCGGGCATGGCCATGCACTGGCCGTTCTGTTTGGTGACTGCGAACATGTTTGTTGTCCTTTTCGGCCGGCTCAGCCGAGGTCGATTTTTTCGGCGTCTATCTTGACCTGGCCTTCGGCGACCACGCTGGCGTGGCGCGACTTCAGGTGAAAGCGCTCGGCCACCTGCAGGCGCATGCGGCCGGCGCGGGACTCGTCGAGATTTTCCGTCCAGCGAAAGCTGTTGGTCGCCTTCTGCACCAGGCGGCCCACGGTGGAGGTGACGGCCTGCGCGACCGTGCGCACGCTGCCCAGGCTGGCGCTGAGCTCGCCGACCGTCGACACGAGGCGGTTGAACTTCAGCTCCCCTTGCGCCGCCGTCACATCAAGCTGCGGCGCCTTCATGGACACGCTGCGCGAGCCTTCCAGGCCGATGTCGCTGGCGACAAAGGCCAGCGCGCCCGCATCGGCGCGTATGCGCGCGCCGCCCGGCAGCGCCAGCACGCCATGCTGCGCATCGGCACGCGAGAGCACGGCCAGGATGTAGGGCACGCAGGTCAGGCCCACGGCAACGCCCTGGCACACCAGCACGGTGTCGCCGCATTCGGGCTCGACCAGGCAGCTCTCGGCGCGCAGCGCGCGGTCGGCACCGGCGGTGCCGGGGGCCGTACCCAGAAAAAACCATTTGTCGGCCCGGCCGGTCACGACGGCGGCCATCAGGCCGGGGACGGTTTGCGGCAGGGGGGAAGCGGAAGGCAGGGAAGCATTGGACATGGCGTTCTCTTTCTCAAAAAAGTTCAGGCGGCTTGCCAGCGCTCGGCGCGCAAAAGTTTCTCATCGGTCTCACGTGCGCCGCTACGGTTGGCGCCGTCCCAGCGCGTGCCCTTGTCGAGCATGGCGTGCAGGTTGGCGTGGCTCATATCCGCGCGGCTGAAGTCGGCGTTGGACAGGTCGGCATGCGACAGGTCGCAGTACACCAGGCCCGCGCCGGCAAAGCTGGCATCGGCGGCCTTGATGCGCTGCATCACCGACATGTGCCAGCGTGAGCCGTCGCAGCGCGCGCCGCTGAAGTCGGCGTCGCTGGCGTCGGCCATCTCAAAAACCGCGGCACCCAGGTTGGCGCCCGCCAGGCTGGCCCCCATCAAGGCCGTGTAGGTGCCCTGCACACCGGCGAGCCGGGCTTTTTGCAGCTGGGCGCCCATGAAGCTGGTCCGGTCCAGCGCCAGTCCCGAAAAATCGGCGGCCTGGAGATTGCAGCCGTTGAGGATGGCCATGGTCAGGTCGCACCCGGTGAAGCGCTGGCCCTCCAGGTTGCAATCCTTCAAATAGGCCTGCACCAGTTGTGTCCGTTCAAAACGCACGCTGCGCAGGTCGGCAGCCATCGCCACCCAGCGTGTGAGGTCGGCGCCCGTGAAGTCGGTGCCGGCCAGCGTGCAGCCGTCGCACGCCGCCTTGAAAAACTTCGCGCCAGCAAATTGCGCGGCGCTGAGGTTGGCGGCATCCAGCGATGCGTGGCTGAAATCGGCGCCCTTGGCCTTGGCGCCGCTCATGTCGGCCTTCGCCCAGCTCGCGTGCGAGGCATTGGCCGCCTCCAGCCTGGCGCCCGCCAGGGCCGTGTCCTGCATCTGGGTGGCCGACAAGTCGGCGCCCGAGAGGTTCGCCCCCGAGAGGTCGCAGCCTTGCCAGACACTGCCGGCGAGCTTGCTTCCCGACAGGTCGGCGTTGGCCAGCCGCACCTTCTCCAGGTGGCAGCCGGTGAAATCCACACCCGACAGATCGGCGCCCGACAGGTCGGCGCCGGCCAGGTGGCGGCCTTGGGCCAGCCGGGCCAGCGCGTCTTTTACATCCATGGTGTTTCCCCTGCTGCGGCCATTCAAACCACCGGCTTTCTGACCAGGAGAATGGTCTGGTCGATGTTGGAGCCCTCCAGGCTGGCGATGGTCGGCGTGGTGTCATAAAAGTCCACGCCGTAGAGATTGGCCTTGCGCAGCAGCGCGCGTTCAGTCGTGGCCTTGCGCAGCGAGCCCTTGTGCAGGTTCACGCCGGTGAAGTCGGCGCCGCTCAGGTCGGCCTTGTCAAAGCGAGCGCCCTTGGCCGATGCGCGGCCGAAGTTGGCGCCCGCCGCCTGGGTGCCGCTGAAGTCGGCGTTGTCGAGCACGGCGCCGCCGAAAGCCGCGCCGGCCAGCATGGCGCCGCCCCAGGCGGCACGCTCAAGCTGGGCACCCGGCAGTTGCGCCCCGGCAAACTGGCTGCCGCCATCGGCACGCGAGGCGCGCAGGCTGGCGCCGGCGAAGTTTGCGCCGCTCGCGTCGGCCCGCTGAAAATCGGCGTTGTCGCCGTTCGCGCCGGCAAAACTCGCCTTGCCCACCTTGGCGCCGGCGAAAGCGGCGCTCGTCAGGGTGGCGCGGGCAAAGTCCGCGCCGGCCAGGTCGCCGTCGGCAAAACTGGTGCGCAAAGCCGTGCAGCCCGCGGCTTTCAGGCCGGCCATTTTGGCGCCGTCAAAGACCGCATCGCTGAGTTTGGCGCCTGCCACGCTGGCCGCGGAAAAGTCGGCGCCGGTGAAGTCGGCCTGCGACAGGTCGCTGCCGTCCAGGCGCGCCTGCTTGAACATCGCCTGGCCCGCGCCGGCACCGGCCAGCTTGGCCCCCTGCAGGTCCGCCTCGCTGAAATCGCCGCCTTGCAGCAGGGCCTGGCTGAAGTCGGCGCCGGCCAGCTTGCTGCCCGCGAAACTGGTGCTTTCGAGCAAGGCGCCCGAAAAATCGGCGGCGGCGAGGTCCAGCGCCGAAAGGTCCAGCCCCGAAAGGTCGTACGAGGCAAAGCCCTTGCCGGCCGCATGGCGCGCCACCACTTCCTCGCGCGTCAGTTTTTGCGCCACGGCAGCCGCTGTCTCGGGCATTTTTGGCATCTCGGGCAGGGAGGGCAGCTTCACGGGCGCCGACGCGGACTTGACCGCCGCACCCGCGGCGGCGAGCGCCGCAAACACCGGGCCGGTGTTCGCAGGCCCATGGATGCTGCCGGCGCCTGGCGCGGCAAGCTCCGGCCGGGCATCGAGCTGCTTTTGCACGTCCTGCTCGGTGATACCGCTCTTGCGCATCGCGTCCCGCGTCTGCGCTTCAAGGTCCTTGACGGCACCTTCCAGCTCCGCAATATCTCCCGAAGGAGGCGTCGAAGGCGGCGGTGTCGCGGCGGCAATGTCGGCGTCGCTGATGTTGTGCTGTTTCATCAGCTCGCGGACCTCGCCTTGCAGGTCCTGGGCCATTTTCTCGACCTCGGCGAGCGAAGGGGCCGGCCCTTCGACCGGCGGCTGCAGGTGGGGAGCCATGTCGGCTTCGGTGATGCCGTGCTGGCGCATCAGGTCACGCACCTGGCGCTCCAGCGCCACGGCCTCTTCCCTGACCTGCACCAGCGCCGGGTCCATCGCGGGCATGGCCACGGCAGGCACGGCCACGGCCCCAAGGGCCGGCATGGCGGCGGCCGCTGCCGCGGCAGGCGCGGCCGCTTGCGGTACTTCGGCAGGCGGCGCAAGTTCCGCCGGGACCGCGGCCTGGGGGGCCAGCTGCTTGAGGAACATGTCGTGGTAATGCGCCAGCGGCAGCGGCGCGCTGCGCAGGTCTTCCCAATCGGCCAACAAATGCAGCACATCGTCGGCGTCTTCGTCGGCCACGGTGGCCAGCGCGCGGAACAGCACGATGCCGCAGCCCTGCCCCGGAAACAGCCAGACGGTTTCGGCGCGCGCCGTGACTTCGACGAACTCTTCACCACCGGCCGCGCGCCGGTTGATGAAGCAGCGCGCACGGACCTGCGGCAGGGCCGAGCTGAGCACGGCGCGTTGCGGATGCATGTTGTGGACCACGATTTTTTCATCGCCGCGGAAGAAGCCGGCCAGGCGCTGGTCGGGTGGCGCCACGTTGAAATAGGCAGGCTGGGTGTCATCGGGCAGGTGCGGCCAGGTTTTTGCGAGCCAGGCGTCGTTGAAACTGCCGAGCTGCCGCTTGCGCAGCGGCGAATCGGGCGGCAGCGACCAGAAACCGGCGGCGGGCGCTTCATCACCGGGGCGCAGCACGAGCTTGGCCATGTGCTCCACATTCGGCAAGGGCAGGCCCTCGCTGCCGTCGGCGTTCTTCAGTTTGACCAAACCCTTGCCCAAAGGGTTGTCCAGGGAAGCCGGGCCGCCAAAAGCCGTCTGCGGGCTGATCGCCATCTGCGTGAACGGTTTCGGCGTGCTGGCGATGCCCAGCGCGTTGAAATGCCGGTCGCCGCTGACACGCAGCGTTTTGGACAGGCTGCCGAGCTGCACGCTGACGGCCACCTCGGGCGCGGCCACGCCCGAAGGCGCATGCGCGGCGCCGAACACCAGGAACTCGCCGGCCGGCTTGGGCAGGCCCTCGTCCATGATGGCGTCGCTGCCTATCGCCTCGGCCGCGACTTGCCACATCTGGGCTTCGGGCAGCAACGCCGCGCCCGGCGTTTCGTCGAGCGCGAAGAAGGCCATCATGCCCACTGAAAGCTGGTTCTGGCGCGCAAAGCGGATGCCGCGATGCAGCAGGCCCAGCGAGTCTGGTTTGAAAACTTTCATGGCTGTGCGCTCAACCCAGCTGGATCAAGGTGCCGGTCACCGCCACCCGCGCAGGGGTGACAAACAGGCTGGCGCCAGGCGAGGACAGCCCGCATCCATTGGCGCCCATGGTGAGCGAGGAACCGCTGGCATTGGCCTTCAGGTGCGTAGGGGTCAAATCCATCGTGACGGCCGGAGAGCCTGTCAAAGTCGCGCCGCCGACCACCTTGAGTTCCAGCTTTGCGGCGCCCGATGTGGCGGTCATCCCGGCAGCGGCAAGCTTGACGCTGCCGCCAGCAGGCTGCGTCAGGCTGATCTCGCCGGCCGGATTCAAGGTGGCCAGTGTGCCTGCCGCCGATGTCAGGTCCAGCGAGGTAGGAAGTGTTGTGATGTTGGTCGTCAGATTGATGCCGGAACCCTTGACTTCAATTGCCGCGCCAACGGTATTGGAGGGAAAGGTAGGCCCAATCCCACCCGCGGGATTGGGATTCGGAAGACCTGCATTGATGGTGACACTGTCGGTAGACAGATACACCCGGCCCTGCGAGGTTTGCGTGAACGGTATCGCCGTGAGTTCGATGCCCTGGTTGTTGAGCTTCATTTGGCTGGTGTAAGCCGCTTTCGGCTTGGTCAATTCAGCCAGTGAAGTCGCCAGGCTGGACAGCACCCGGTTGACCGTGACCGCGGTGCCGACACCGGACGCAATACCCAGGCCCCGCGCCGCCCAATGACCACCGCTGGTGTCGTTAAAGGCAAGTTTGCCCTTGTCGTCCATTTTCGAGGCGCGGTTCATGGCCACACCCGCGGCCACAGCGCTGGCCAGGTTAAAACCCACGGTCAGGGCCAAGGCCGTCTTGATGGTGGTCTTTGCCGAAGCCACGGCCGCCGACAGCAAGGCCGCCTGCCCGCCGGAAATTTCCACGCCCTCGTTGCCCTGCAGGCGCGCCACGTCCTTCAGGGAAATGCTTTCCGAGTCGTCCAGGCTGATGCTGCGGCCGAATTTCCAGGACATGTCGGCGCCATAGGACATGGCCGTGCTGGTGCCCACGGTGATCTTGTTGGCGATCGAGGCCGCCACCGAGTTGTCCACCGACAGCCCGATGGAGTTGTTAAAGCCCAGCTTGATCGCATTGCTGGTACCCACGGTGATGCTCTCGGAGCTGCCGCCGGTGGACGCAAAAATACCCGGATATTCCTTGGTGCCGCCGGAATCCGCTTTGTCACCTTTATCGCCCTTATCACCTTTGGCGCCGGTCGCACCAGTAGCGCCAGTGGCGCCAGTAGCGCCGGTGGCACCGGTGGCACCCGTCGCGCCGGCGGCACCCGTGTCGCCCTTGGCGCCCGCGGCGCCATCCTTGCCGTCTTTCCCGTCCTTGCCCACGGTGCTGCGGCGGCCTTCCGGATTGCCGATCACCAGCGCGCTGTTGTTGAACGGCGAGGTGATGTAGACCACCTCCTTGCCCTGGGTGTCATCCATCAGGATCTGGTTGCCGCCGGCGGTCGTGACCAGGCTCTGCGCCGGGTTCTTGTTGTTCACCATGCTCGGGTTTTCCGAGTTGGGCACCGCGTTGACGATCACCGGCTGGTCGGGGTCGCCGTCCACAAAGGAGAGCAGGACCTCCGCGCCCTTGTGCAGGGGGAAGTGGATACCGTGGCCGTGGCCCGCGTACGGGGTGGCCATGCGTATGCGCGCCGATCCCTTGTTCGGGCCCTTGCCGGTGCGGCTGAAGGGCAGCTGCACCTTGTACTGGCCGAGTTCGTCCATCTCGGCATACTGGCCGCTGCCTTCGGCGTCAACGATCGCGCTGATCGTGCCGGCCACATGCGGCCGGATCATGGAACGCTTGGGGCGGAACTGCACGTCGGCCGGGATGGCGCGGAACTTCGAGCTGTAGCGGGTTTCGCCCGCCGCGTCCTCATAAGCCGTCTTGATGCCGGCCAGCAGCACACCGGCCTGCGAGCCCTGGTGCTCGATCTCGGTGACCAGGTATTTGCCGTTGAAGTCGCTGCGGTAGTGCCCGGCCATGCGGATGAAATAACCGCTGCGTATGCCGGTGGCGGTGGCACTGCCGGTGAAGATTTTTCCCTCGCAGAGGATTTCCTGGGCCCGCAGCTTGGCGTAACGCAGGCCTTCTTCCTGCGTGAGGAAGTTTTCGCCGTACAGCATCACGTCGCCCATGCCGGCGTCCGACACCGGCGCGGACTGCTTGAGCGGGACCGCGGCGTTCAGGTAGTTAAAGCCCTGCAGCACCACCTGTTTGGGCAGGGGTCTTTGCCGGCAGGCGAAATCCTGCACCGAGTCCTTGGCTTCGCCGCTGGCGAGGTTCTCGACCGGCCGGTAGGTCACCGCGCGCACGTCCGCGGGCTGTTTGATCGAGGCATCGACCAGCAGCAGTTTTTCCTTGTCGCCGCTGTGGTCGAAGCAGTAATAGATGCCTTCCTTTTCCATCCAGCGCGTGATGAAGTCCAGGTTGGTTTCCTGGTACTGGCAAACGAAGTCGCGCTCGCGGTACTCCCCGGCCAGGCCCTTCTGGTAGTCGGCGGAAGACAGCCCGCTGTCCTTGAGCACCGTCTCGAGAATGTCCGGAATGCGCTGGCCGTCCAGGTGAACGTCGGAGGTGCGGAACTGGCCCAGGCGGTGCAGGCGCGGCGCCAGCACGGCGCGGTAGAACACCAGGTCGCCCACCTGGTGCAGCTGGTCGAATTCGGCGATGACGCCGTGGTAGGGCGTGGCCATGTCCTGGTCGCGCGAAAAAATCGTGAAGGTCGCCGGGTTCGACAGCATTTTGTCGAACTCGATGCCGGCGTTGTTGGACAGCAGCGTGAGCTCGAACGAAAAGTTCTGCGAGATCGCCTCGAAGCCCTTCATGTTGACGACCGCGAAGGTGTCATCGGCAAATCCGCCGGACTTGAAGGCGAAGCGTTTGTTCGCCGCTGTCAGGTTTTTATCAAGCGAAGTCATAAATTCCCTCTTTTTTCTTTCTGCCCTGCGTCAGTCAGGCCGCGGCGGCAAGGGGCGCGTCGGAAAACACGACCGTGAAGCCGGCGTCGGCATCCAGGCCCAGCGCGACCTCGCCGGCCTGCACGCCCGTGCTCATGCGCGCCAGGATTTCCTGGGACATCAGGGGCATGATGGTGCTGCGCAGGATGAAGTCGACGTTGCGCGCACCGGTCTCGACCTCGGTGCAGCGCGCGGCGATCTGCGCGACCACCGCGTCGCTGTAGGTAAAGCGCATCTTGTTGTTGTGCGCCAGGCGCTTGACGATCTTGTCCAGCTTGAGCCGCACGATGCCGGCCAGCGCGTCCTGCGCCAGCGTGAAGTAAGGAATCACCGTCATGCGCGCCAGCAGCGCCGGCTTGAAGTGCGCCGACAGGATGGGCCGGATCGCCGAGAGCAAGGTCGCGGCGTCGGGCTTGTCCTCGCCGGCCGTCATTTCGGTGATGACGTCGGTGGCCAGGTTGGAGGTCAGGAAGATCACCGTGTTGGAAAAATCGATGTCCTTGCCTTCGCCGTCGGAGAGCATGCCCTTGTCGAAGACCTGGTAGAACAGGTTGAGCACGTCGAGGTGGGCTTTTTCGACCTCGTCGAGCAGCACCACCGAATAGGGGCGCTGGCGCACCGCCTCGGTCAGCACGCCGCCCTCGCCGTAACCCACATAGCCGGGGGGCGAGCCTATCAGTCGGCTGACGTTGTGCTTTTCCTGGAACTCGCTCATGTTGACGATGACGGTGGACTTTTCGTCGCCGAACAGGATGTCGGCCACCGACAGCGCGGTCTCGGTCTTGCCGACGCCCGAGGGGCCGGCCAGCAGGAACACGCCCAGCGGCTGCTGCGGGTCGCGCAGGCCGGACTTGGCGGTCTTGAGCACTTCGGCGATCTGGTGCATGGCGTGGTCCTGGCCGCGTATGCGGCCGCACAGCACGGACTCCATGCGCATGACGCTCTCGGCCTGGTCGCGCAGCATCTTGCCGACCGGAATGCCGGTCCAGTCCGACACCACCTTGGCGACCACGTCCGGGTCCACGTCGACGCGCACCAGCGGGTTGGTGCCCTGCGCCGTCTCGAAGGCCTTGCCGGCCTCGGCGACTTTTTGCGACAGCGCCTCGAGTTCGGCCGGCGTGGCATTCGCGGCCTTGGCGGCCAGGCTGGCGGCGCGCGCGGCCAGCAGCGCGTCGGCCGCGCCTTTTTGTTTGTCCCACTCGGCCTTGAGCACCTCGGCCTCGGCGGCCAGCGTGGCCACCAGGCCGGCGATGGCGTCCAGGCGCTCGCTGTCGACCGGCTGGTGGTTGTCGCGGTCGCGCTCCAGGCCGCGCTGCTCGCGCGCCAGGGCCTGCATCTGGCGTTCCTTGTCCTCGAGCACGTCGGGCTTGGCGCTTTGCAGCACCTTGACGCGCGCGCAGGCGGTGTCCAGCAGGTCCACGGCCTTGTCGGGCAGCTGGCGGCCGGTGATGTAGCGGCTGGAGAGCTCGGCCGCCGCGACGATGGCGTCGTCGCGCATCACGACGCGGTGCACGTCCTCGTATTTTTCCTTCAGGCCGCGCAGGATGATGACGGCGGTGGCAAGGTCGGGCTCGTCGAGCTTGACAGGCTGGAAGCGGCGGGCCAGCGCCGGGTCTTTTTCGAAATACTTTTTGTACTCGGCCCAGGTGGTGGCGGCGATGGTGCGCAGCTCGCCGCGCGCCAGCGCCGGTTTGAGCAGGTTGGCCGCGTCGGAGGTGCCGGCCTGGCCGCCCGCGCCTATCAGCGTGTGGGCTTCGTCGATGAACAGGATGATGGGTTTGGCCGAGCCCTTGACCTCGGTGATCACGCCCTTGAGTCGGTTCTCGAACTCGCCCTTGACGCTGGCGCCGGCCTGCAGCAGGCCCATGTCCAGGCCCAGGATGGTCACGTCCTTGAGCGAATCGGGCACGTCGCCGTCGACGATGCGCAGCGCCAGGCCTTCGACCACCGCGGTCTTGCCGACGCCGGGGTCGCCGACGCAGATGGGGTTGTTCTTGCGGCGCCGCGCCAGGATGTCCACCATCTGGCGGATTTCCTTGTCGCGCCCGAACACCGGGTCTATCTTGCCGTTGCGCGCCTTGTCGGTGAAGTTTTCGCAAAAGCGCGCGATGGCGCTGCCTTCGCCGCCGGCCGCCGCCTGGCCGCCGGGCGTGCCGCCTTCCGCGGCGCCCGGGGTTTCCTCAATCGAGGCGCCGCAGGTCGCGCCGAAGCCGCTCAGCAGGCTCTCGCGGTTGAGCGCGCGCAGCGGCTCGGCGTAGTCGCCGGTGGCGTAGTAGCTGGCGCGCGCCAGGAAGGCCAGCAGCACGGCGCCGGAGCGTATGCGGGCCTCGCCGAGGTTGACCGAGGCGATCAGCCAGGCGTCCTGCATGAGCTCGAGCAGCAGCGGCGAAAACGCCGGCTTGCCGGCATTGCCGGTGCGCATGTCCTCCAGGGCGCGGTCTATGCCGCGCTTGACCAGCGCCGCGTCCACGCCGTTCTGGCGCAGCAGCAGCGCGACGTCGGCCTGCACGTTGTCAAACAACTTGACCAGCAGGTGTTCGACGGTGATCTCATAGTGGCTGCGCGAGACGCACAGGCCCACGCCGTCTTCCAGCGCCTGCTTGGTGAAGGCATTCAGGCGTCCGACCAGGGGTTTTAATTCGACCAGCAGCATGATGTTTCTCTTTCTTGCGGTGTATGAAGAAGGGATGCCGAAAATTAAAGGGTGAACTGCACGCGGGTGGGCTGGCGCACGCGCTCGGGTGTGAGCCAGGTGTCCAGCCCCAGGCGCGTCCAGTTGGTGGCGGCCGATTCCGGCGCGGCATCAAGCACGTCCAGCGTGCGCGCGGCGCGGGCGTCCTCGTGCCGCAGCTCGAGCACGATGCGCACCTCCAGCGGGTCAATCAGGTAAAAACGCACCAGGAACTCCAGCCGCTCATGGCCGGGCGTGCCGGGCAGCAGCTGGTGGAAGGAGTCCTCGGGGAGGTCGCTCAGGGTGATGGTGATGCTGCCGCTGTAGTCGTCGATCTGGCTGCCCAGGTAAGTCGTCTCGCCGAGCTCATGGGCCTGCTGGCCCAGGCGCAGGCGCTGGTCGGCCGGGATGGGCACGTGCTGCAGCGTGCAGCACTCGACCCAGACCTTGGCCGGCCTGAAGGCATCGGCCAGCAGGGTGTGCAGGCCCGAGGCCGAGCGCGGGTGCATGTTGAAGAGGCCGGCGTAGCGCAGCAGCCCGTCGGCGGCGGGCAGGCCCGCGCGCAAGTCGCCGTCGCGCAGGCCGATGAAGGCATAGAGCTGGTCCAGCACGCCGGCATCGCCGTCTTCCACCACGCGGTCCTGCAGCCGGTGCTTGCGCCAGGCGTCGAACAGCAGCGGGTACATCGCATGGTGGATGACGTCCAGGAAGTCGCGCGTGGCGTGGCGGCCTTCGCGTTCTTCCTCGAACAGGTCTTCGGTGTAATACGTGGGCAGCGGCGAGGCCACGCCGTAGAGGCCGAAGAAGTTGGCCGTGATGCGGTAGCCGCCGGCGTCGCGCGGCTCTATGCGCTCGATGTCGTTTTCGGGAAAGCCCAGGCTCAGCCGCGGCCGTATGCGCAGGCTGTCGGTGGGCATGCCGCGCGCCTTGCCGAACAGGCGCAGCAGGCGTATGGCCTGGAAGTAGGAGAACCTCTCGCCGTGGGCGAGGAGTTGCTCCTCTACAGCAGCGGCTGCTGACCCAATCTTGGCGGCCATTTGAAGACTGCTCCTGTGAAAGCGTCTTCAAGCTCGACGCGGGTGTAGGAATTGATGCCGGCGTAGTCCCCGATGAAACGGTCCAGGACGCAGCCGAACAAATACATGTCGCCGATGCCGGCGAAAAAATCGAGCCGGCACTTGATGCGGATCTGCTGGCCGCGCAGCAGGCTGCCGCGCCCGACCAGCCGCGTCTCGGGCGTGGCGGTGACTTCCTGGATGCCGTCGATGCGCCGGCGGTTGGCGGTTTCCGGGCCCTGCTCCTGGCGCTCGGAAAACACATAGAGGTTCAGCAGCTCGCGCAGGTTTTCGGCGCTGGCGACGGACAGGAAGTTCAGCGAGACATGCGAAATCAGGCGCCAGAGCAAGGCCTCGCCCGAGGGCGGGTTCAGCGGCGCGGTCATGGGCCGGATGTTGCGAAAGCTCATGCGGTCGGGGGAACTGCTGGTGGGCCGGCTCAGGTCGCCGAGCTTGAGGCTTTCCGGCAGCTGGCGGTTGGTGCAGGTGATGCGCACCGACAGGGTCTCGGGCAGGGGCAGGTCGCCCGGCGGGTAGGCCACCGACAGGAAAACCTCGCTGCCCCGCCCCACCGTGGCCTGGCGCAGCGTGGTGCGGTAGCTCAGGGTGTTGCTGCCGTCATGGCGCAGCATGCCGAAGGGCACGTAGCTGCGCTCGCGCGAAGCCCCCTGCTGGTAGCCGACGACCTGGTCCACCGAGTAGATCTGGTAGTGCTGGCGGTTGGCGGCCTCGGGCATGAGGCGGTATTCGCTGGCGCGGTGCTCGTGGTTGACCGGGTCGGCCGCGTGCTCGAACAGGTTGACCACGGGCACGATGTTGAGCATGAAGCTGTCGCCGCGTATCTCCGGCATCCAGTCGGGGATCTGGTCCAGCAGCACGGAGACTTCGAACAAGGGGCCGCTGCCGCCGGCCAGCGCCCTGTCCAGGCCCACGATGTCGATGAAGAGGAATTTCTCGGGCAGGACAAAAAATTCCTGCAGGCTGCGGTAGCCCTGGAAGGCATGGCTGGGATAAGGCAGCAGCTCGCTGTCGAAGCCGGCCTGGCGCAGGGCCTTGGGGCCGAGTTCGGCCACCGTGCCGTCGCCGCGCGTCAGGCTCACCGCCTTGACGTGGTTGGCCAGCAGCAGCAGCAGCTTGGAGGCCTCGGTGTAGCCGCCGCCCAGGAAAAGGCGCAGCGAGGGCGTGGTCCATTGCGCGACGTCCAGCCCGCCCTGCAGCGCGAACTTCAGGACCAGCCGCGGCGCCTGGCCGGCGCCGCTGGCCAGGCGCGCGCTTTCGAGCGCGACCGGATGGACCTGCAGCTCGGTGCAGGTGCGAAAGCGGCAGGGCGTGCCGTCCACCGGCACGGAATCGATCTTGGTGCCGGCGGCGACGCGCACGCTTTCGGCCAGCATGCCCTTGGGCTCGAAGCTGACCAGGGTGCTGGCGGGAATCGGGCGCAGGTAGTGGGGGAACAGCAGGTTGGCCAGCTCCTGCACGAACTCGGGGAATTCGTCGTCCAGCTTCTGGCGCGTCAGGCCCGTGAGGAAAGCGACGCCTTCGAGCAGGCGCTCCACGTCGGGGTCGGCCGAGGAGCCGGCCAGCATGGGCGCCAGCGCGGGGTTGGCCTGCGAGAACTCGACGGCCAGTCCCTTGAGCTTGTTCAATTCATCTTCGTAATACCGATTGAACATGTTGTTCTTCTCTCGCTCAGGGGAACAATGAAAGGGCCGTTAAAAAATCAGTTGATGTTGACCTTGCCGTTTGCGCCAACCGTGGTGGAGAGCTGAAGCGGAATCTCGCGGTCATCCACTTCAAGCCGGCCTTCCAGCGCGAACCGGATGGACAGCACGTCGGTAGACTCCCGGCTCATCACCACGCGGGGCGACTTGATGCGGGGTTCGTACTTCAGCACCATGCGGCGGATCTCTTCTTCAATATCGCCGGTGGAACCCGCGGTGAGCCCGCCGGCGATATTGGTGAAGTCGGGCACGCCGAAGAGGGGATCGAGCTGCACGCTGCCTTGCCGGGTATTGAGCAGGCGAAGAAGGTGGTTGGTGACCGACCGGACAAGAATATCGACCTGCGTCTGGTTGGTGCGTTGTCCACCATCTTCCCAGGCCGCTATTCTTTCCAGCAGTCGCCGCTCCTTCACCGTTGTTGTCTCTCTACTCAGCCGGGTCGGCGTGCCGCTTGCCCGTCATTACTTCGGAGCGAGCCAGGAATCTTCTGCCTCGATGCCGTCCGGCTCGAAGGTCCAGGTGATCTTCTCGTAGGTGAAGGAGATGTCTTCCATGTGGCCCATCTGCTTGTTGTCGGGGTTCAGGCAGTTGGGCGTCCAGGACCTGGCGTTGGTCAGGATGGCCGAGGACAGCTTGACCGTGTAGTACTTTTCTTCCGTGCCCTTGGGGGAGATACGGTAGAACTCCAGGCTCACGCTCTTGAGCTGCTCGCCCGAGGTCAGGGCCTGGAACAGCTTGGGCGAAGCCTTGTCGATTTCCTTGGTGACCGTCATGGGGCAGTGCACGCGCTTGCCGGTGGGCAGGCCGGTCTGCGGGCTCTTGGGGATCTCGATGACGTGGTCCACGGCTTGCACGAGGATCTTGCCTTCGTGGCCCTTGACCTTGACGGAGCCTTCGATCTTCCCTTGTTTTTCGCCTTCGAGGATGAGGTAGCATGGCATTGGCATGATGATTTCCTTTAAGTTGGTACTGTCGTAAAACTGTTTCAGATTCGCTCAAGGCCCCCGCAACAATCAGCGGGGCTTGAACCTCTTTACCACCCCGCCCCTTGGCTACCCGGGTGATCTGCACATCTCTTAAACATCTGCTCTGTGCATGACCTGTATTCTGGAAGGCCCCTGTTTCGGGTCCATGTCAGAAGCCAGGCGGCAAAGTTACAACCGAAATACAGGCGTTTCCCCCTCGGGAAACCGCCCGCCCGGCGTCACTTTTTCTCGAGCTTCCCAACGAGAGACAGGCTGAAGGACGCGCCCATGTACTTGAAGTGCGGACGAACCTTGAGGTCGACGCGGTACCAGCCTGGATCGCCTTCGACGTCAGCCACGGTGATCTCCGCCTGGCGCAGGGGCCTGCGGCTGCGCACGCCCTCGCCCGGGTTGTCCATGTCGGCCACGTACTGGCGTATCCACATGTTCAACTCGCTTTCGAGGTCGGCACGCTCTTTCCAGGTGCCGATGTTCTCGCGCTGGATCACCTTGATGTAGTGGGCCAGGCGGCTCACCACGAACATGTAAGGCAGCTGGGTGCTGAGCTTGTAGTTGAGCTCGGCTTCCTTGCCTTCCTTGCTGTTGCCGAAGAACTTGGGCTTTTGCGCCGAGTTGGCCGAGAAGAAGGCCGCGTTGTCGCTGTTCTTGCGCATGGTGAGCGCGATGAAGCCCTGCTCGGCGAGCTCGAACTCGCGGCGCTCGGAGATCAGCACCTCGGCGGGGATCTTGTTCTGCAGCTCGCCCATGGACTCGTAGGTGTAGACCGGCAGGTCTTCCACCGCGCCGCCGCCCTGCGGGCCGATGACGTTGGCGCACCAGCGGTAGTCGGCGAAGCTGCCGGTCAGGCGCGAGGCGAAGGCGAAGGCCGCGTTGCCCCAGAGGAAGCTGTTGTTGCCGCCGGAGACGTCTTCCTTGTAGTTGAACTTCTTGGTCGGCACCGTGTCGGCGCTGTAGGGCACGCGCAGCAGGAAGTGCGGCAGCGTCAGGCCCACGTAGCGCGCGTCCTCGGTCTCGCGGAAGGCGTTCCACTTGACGAACTGCGGGCCCTCGAAGACCGAGGCCAGGTCCTTGAGGTTGGGCAGCTGTTCATAGGACTCGACGCCGAAGAACTCGGGCGCGGTGGCGGCGATGAAGGGCGCATGGCCCATGGCCGCGACGCTGGCCATGTACTGCAGCAGCTTGATGTCCTGGCCGCCGGGGCCGAACTCGTAGTTGCCGATCATGGCGCCGAAGGGCTGGCCGCCGAACTGGCCGTATTCGGCCGTGTAGAGGTTTTTGTAGAGGCCGGACTTGGTGATGTCGGCCGCGTCCTGGAAGTCGTCAAGCAGCTTGCTCTTGCTCACGCTGAGCATCTGGATCTTCACGTTCTCGCGGAAGTTGGTGCGGTCGACCAGGAATTTCAGCGAGCGCCAGGCCGACTCCAGCTTCTGGTAGTCGGGATGGTGCAGGATGGAGTCGACCTGCGCGCAGAGCTTTTTGTCCAGGTCGGCGATCATGTCGTCGACCGTGGCCTGCGTGACGCGCTCGACCGAACGCTGGGGCTCCAGCAGCTGCGAGACAAAGGCCTGGATGCCGTGGCGGGTGATGGAATAGGCGTCGTCGCCCTGCTTGATGCGCGCGGAGTTGACCAGCTGGTCGAGCAGCGAGCCGCCCGCGTCTTCGGCCGCGCCTGGCGCCGCTTCTGTTTGCTTGTTGGTTTCAGCCATGATGGTTCCTTCGGTGCGGTTCTTTTATTGGTCTTTGACGCCGAGTTCGGACATCAGCCGCGCGCGCACGCCTTCGTCCTGCACCAGCTCCTGGACCTTCTTGCGGAAGTCCGGAATGTTGCCCAGCGGCCCTTTGAGCGCCTTCAGGGCGTCGCGCAACTCGATCATCTGCTTGAGCTCGGGCACCTTGTCGACGATGGCGTCGGGCGAGAAGTCGTTGATCGAGCTGAAGTCGATGTTCATGGCCAGCACCGCGTCCTTGTCGGCCTTGGGATCCAGCTTGTTGGGCACCGACATGCTCAGCGACAGCTTTTGCGCCTTCAGGACTTCGTTGAAGTTGTCCTTGTCGATGTTGATCGGCTTCATTTCCTCCAGCGGCGTCTCGTCTTCACGCAGGGTGTAGTCGCCCATGACCAGCAGCTTGAGCGGCAGCTCAACCTCGGCCTTGGCGTCCCCCGTGGCGGGACGATAAACAATATTGACACGCTCTTTTGGTGCTACTGACCCATCGGTTGCCATGGTGGTTTCCTTCGATTCGTGAGGGTTGAGTGGAGGTCACAGCTGTTAAACACCTGTAACAAGTCGAAAACGATAGTACTCGATATCCTTTGATTTAAACAGCCATGTTTCAGCCGTAATACGGGGGGAAAGCAGGGGGCGTGGACCGCGAAAAGCATGCGGCAAAATGAGCCGGGCCGAGCCATATACCTGTAGCACGTTTGTGCGACAAAAATCATCGGCACCACGGCATAGCGATGCGAGGCGCCACAGTGTCCCGCCTTGCCCGCCGGCGGGGCATAGGAACAACCCTAGGCCGCGGCGCTGCAAGCGCCGCGATGGAAATATTTGCCGGCGCGCGGCGCGGCAAAACCGCAACACCGCAACACCGCGCGCTGCGGCGCAACCCCTCAGTTGAAGGTGACGCCGGCCCAGCGCACCCGGCCCAGCACCGCGAAGTCGCGGTCGGCCGACTCGTGGCCCTGGATGTCGAAAGGTTCGTAAGCCGGGTTGTAGCTGCTGACCCGCAGGATTTTCCCGGGCAGGCGCTGCAGCCTTTTCATCAGCAGCGCGCCGTCCAGCCGTATCAGATGCACGCCCTCGGTCAGCGCATCGCGGTCGCGCAGGTCCGCCAGCACCGCATCCCTGGCATGCAGCCACGGCTCCATGGACGCGCCCACCACGCCGAACATCGCCAGGTCGTCGTGCGCGATGCCCAGGTCGTAGCGTATGAACTGCGCATCGAAAGGCCGCATGGCCAGCACCGAGTCGGCGTCGGTGAAGGCGGCTCCCTCCGCCTGCTCGCGCAGGTCGAACAGCGGGACGTAGATCAGCTCATCGAGCTGTACCGCGCGCACGCCGTGGGGCACAGCCGCGGACCGGCCCGCGTCCTGCGCCTGGCCGCCCAGCAGCTGCGTCGGCGTGGTGTTGTATTCGCGGGCCAGCACTTCCAGCTCGAAGGCATCGGGCAGGCTGTCGCCGCGCTCGACGTTCCAGATGGTGTTGCGGTGGACACCGACCGCTGCCGCCACGTCGTTGATCTCGCGGGCGCCGCGCGCGGCCCGGCAGCGCTGGCCGAACTGCTGCATAAAAACATTGCGCGCCTCGGTCCTGACGGTTTTGACCTCCTCCTTGCTGGCGGCCGCCGCGGCGTGGTAGCGGTACCAGGCCACCGGCTCATCCGCCTTGACGGGCGACACCGAGGCCAGGGGATAGGGCTGGTTGGCGTTCTGCGCGCCAGGCGCTTTTTCCGTAGGCGCCTGGTCGGAAGGCGCCGCGTCTTTTGTGCTCATGAACACTATTTTGTGTCAATGAACACAGACATGCAAACCTCAACCCCCTTGATTTACCCAATATGCATAAAAATATAAGCAATACTCATAACTATGGGCCAGCCCGCGCTTGACTTCAGGCCTTGCAAGCTGAAAATAGTGGACATGAGCATAAATAAAACAACAATCTCACAGGAAGATATGCACCCCGCCGACGTCATTGCTGCCTTGCGCAAGCGCGGCACCAGCCTCCGCAAGATCGCCCACGACAACGGCTACAGCCACATCCAGCGCGTGCTCACCAGCCCCTGGCTGGCGGCCGAACAGCTGGTGGCCAAAGCCCTGGATACCACGCCCCAGGCCTTGTGGCCCTCCCGCTACCGCGACCCCGCGGCAAGAACCCTGGCTTTCCGGCAAACCCGCAAGATCACGGTGACCATGCCCAGCGCCCGCGACAGAGCGGCGGCGCCTGGGGCGCCGGCCGGCGGCCGGCCCAGCCGCACCCGCAAGCCCTGACATCAAAGGAAGCCCCATGCTGCTTTCCAGCAAGGACATCAAGCTGCGCATCTACCTGCGCACCCGTGAAGACGAGCTGGTTCTGGTTGAGCTGGAGCGGGAAGACCTCGAAAAAGCCGCCATCGGCAAGACCCAGTTCGCCGAAGAGCAGCTTCATCCCATCCGGCTGCTGCATTTCGAGCTGGCCTGAGGGCGCGCGGCCACCCCCGGGGCCTCAGAGTGCGCCGGGATGCGAGTCGTACTCGCCATGGTCTATGTACTTGATCTGCATGCCGGCCCGGGCCAGCTCGGCGATGCGCGAAGCGACACGCCGGTAGAACTCGCCCGCATCCGCCAAGGGTCCTATGGTTTGATTGAAGGTCATGTCCTGACCGGCTTCCTTGAGGATGTATTCCCCCGATGGCTGAAGCTTCACCTTGAGCAGCGCGAGCATCTTTGTTGTCCTCCTTGATTGGCCATGGCGTCCGCCCCCACTGCGGCGGGGAGGCACCAGATTGCTCAGTGCCCACTTTAGACCTCAAGGCGGGTCAGGCTCTGTAGGAAAACACCTTCTTTGGCCTAACCGGCACGATCATCACGGGAAAAGCTGGTACTTAGGACTTATTCAGCGCCATAAGCCGACAGTCGCGACCCTGGGTTCTTATCGCAAATCCCCATGCCCGGTCGCCCCCCGGTCCAGCGGATCCACCACCACTTCGTAGATTTCATTGATGCGCCAGACCGGGCTTTCATAGGCGGCCTGACCCCGCACCTTGACCAGAAAGGAACTGCCGCGCTCCCGGGCCTCCAGTGTCAGCTCGCACGAAAAATCGATGCTCCCGGCATCCGTCGAGATCGCGCTGACCAGTTCATGGCCCGCCAGCGAGAGCCGGTGCTCGCAACCCCGCGGCAACAACTGCTCCACCTCATAGGTCCGCATCACGATGGCCGCGATGCGGCCTATCAGCTCAGCCACGACGGAATCGGGATTGGAAACCATCAGGGGATGCATTTTGGGCATTCTCCTACAAGGCCCAAAGAAACGAGAAGCTATATTCATCTGGCGGCTTGTCATGAGCCGCTCCCTCCCTCGCTGGCCTTGCCAGCTTCCACGCCCGGTTTGTCCCGGGCTTTTTTTTGCCATGGGGACTTGTGAGCGCGCGTGCCGGCCGACACGGACCCGATGCCGGCGGCAGATGGCCGCGACGTCCTGCAACAATAGGCAATGACAAAAAAAGCAATCCCCGCCTGGACCTGGCTGGCCGCCGCAGCCATTTTGTTTCCCTTGTTTATCCAGCTCTCCCGCGGCATTTACCGCGACCTGGACCCGATCTACGACTCACGCGGTATCCTGGGGTCGCTGCCCCTGCCGATCTCCATCGCGGCCTGCGTGGCCGGCATCCTCGCGCATGCGCGCAGCCTTGGCACGGCAAGGCCGGCCATGGCCTTCATCGCCGCCTTTGTGGGCGCCATGGCGGCATCCTTCGCCTTTGCGCAAGGCACGCCGGACGGCCAGACGGCAAAGCTGCTGTACGCCGCGCAAACCCTGCTGCCCACCATGGGTTTCATGCTCGGGCTGTTTCTGGCCGCCGAGCGCAAAACGATTGCCAGTGCCTTTTTCTGGGTGCTGCTGGTGCTCTTGCCCTTGCAACTGCTGGCCGGGTGGCTCCAGGGCGGCTTGATGCTGACGAATTATTTGTATGTCTTCAGCATTTACCAGCACATCCAGTTCGTGCCCATCGTTCTGGCCGTGGCATTCGGCTTTGTCATGGTGCACCAGTGGGAGCGCCAAAAAAACCTGATGCGCGTCCTGGCGGCCGTCACCGGGATTTATGTGCTCGCCAGCGGCGCTTTTCTGGCCATCGGCTTTTACGCAGGATTCCTGTTGCTGTTTTTCGGCGTGGCGGTACTGAAGCGCTCGCACGGCCATGCGAAAGGCCTTCTGGCCATCGCCGCCGGCATCGCGGCGGCAGTGCTCCTGGGCAGCCTGTACTACGGCAAGGTCAAGGGCGATACGGACCGGTTCGGCAACGCCAATACCTACGTGCAAAAGTTCCGGGACGTGGCAGAGGGGAAGCTGCCCGGCAACATGGCCCAGCGCCTCAGCGACTGGAAGCTCTACGGCGGCTGGATCAGCGAAAGCCCGCGCAGCCTGCTGTTCGGCCACACCAAGCCACCCTCGCGCGAGGTCATCACCAGCGCGCACAACTGGTACCTGGACCTCGTCTACAACCTTGGCCTGGTCGGGCTGCTGCCCGTGGCGGCCCTCATAGCATTGACCGCGCGCAAGCTCTGGCAGCAGCGAAAATCCCTGCCCGCTGAAATCTGGTGGCTGGCGGGCATGGCCGCCTTCATGGTGCTGGTCGACAGCAATTTCAAAGTGACGCTCAGGCAACCCTATCCCGGCATATTCGCCTATTTCCTGTGGGGCTTGCTGTTTGCGCATTTGCAGGGCGCTGATGATGCCCGGCGCAAGGCCCAAGCCACCTGAACCGCCGGAAACGAAAAAGCCCCGATTTACGGGGCTTTTAAGGCATTTCTCAGACCAACCTGGGTTGTTCCGGATGCAAATTTGGCGGAGAGGGTGGGATTCGAACCCACGGTACCTTGCGGTACGCCTGATTTCGAGTCAGGTACATTCGGCCACTCTGCCACCTCTCCTAGAGTGAACCCGCAATTCTAGCAGGCCCTGGCCCCTATTTTCCGGCGGGGGTCAGCACCTTGATGCCACCCATATAGGGCTGCAATGCAGCCGGCACGGCGACCGAGCCGTCGGCCAGCTGGTAGTTCTCGAGCACGGCCACCAGGGTGCGGCCCACGGCCAGGCCCGAGCCGTTGAGGGTGTGGACGAACTCGTTCTTGCCTTGCGCGTTCTTGAAGCGGGCCTGCAGGCGGCGCGCCTGGAAGGCTTCGCAGTTGGAGACCGAGCTGATCTCGCGGTAGGTGTTCTGCGCGGGCAGCCAGACTTCCAGGTCGTAGGTCTTGCTGGCGCCGAAGCCCATGTCGCCGGTGCACAGCAGCATGACGCGGTAAGGCAGGCCCAGCTTTTGCAGGATGGCTTCGGCATGGCCGGTCATGGCCTCCAGCGCCTCGTAGCTTTTGTCGGGATGGGTGACCTGCACCATCTCGACCTTGTCGAACTGGTGCTGGCGGATCATGCCGCGCGTGTCGCGGCCGTAGCTGCCGGCTTCGGAGCGGAAGCACGGCGTGTGGGCGGTGAACTGCAGCGGCAGGTCGGCTTCGGCGACGATTTCATCGCGCACGAAATTGGTCAGCGAGACCTCCGAGGTCGGGATCAGGTACAGCGAAACGCTTTCGGCTTCGGCCGCGCCCTCCTGCCCGCCCTTCTTGACGGCGAACAGGTCTTCTTCAAACTTGGGCAGCTGGCCGGTGCCGCGCAGCGAATCGCCGTTGACGATGTAGGGCGTGTAGCACTCGGTGTAGCCGTGCTCCTGGGTCTGCACGTCGAGCATGAACTGCGCGAGCGCCCGGTGCAGGCGCGCCAGCTGGCCCTTCATGACGGTAAAACGCGCGCCCGTGAGCTTGCTGCCGAGCTCAAAATCCAGGCCCAGGGGCTGGCCCACGTCGACGTGGTCCTTGACCTCAAAGGCAAACGCGGCCGGTTCGCCGCCCGGGCCTTCGATGGGGCTCCATTTGCGCACCTCGACATTGCCGGCTTCGCCCGCGCCCTGCGGCACGCTCTCGTGCGGCAGGTTGGGCACGGCCAGCAGCAGGGACTGCATGTCGGCCTGGATCTGCTCCAGCCGGGTGGCCGAGGATTCAAGTTCGGCCTTGGAGGCGCTCACCTGCGCCATCACGGCGCTGGCGTCTTCGCCCTTGGACTTGAGCTGGCCGATCTGCTTGGACAGGGTGTTGCGCTGGTTCTGCAGCTCTTCGGTGCGGATCTGCAAGGCCTTGCGTTCGGCCTCCAGGGCCTGGAAGGCCTCCACATTGAGGAAGGTTTGCGGGGTCTTGCGGGTTTCCAGCCGGGCAATAGCCGACGGCAGGTCTTTGCGGAGCAGGTTGATGTCTAGCATGGGGCCATTGTATTTTGTGCGGCCCGCCCGCCTGATTCTTCAGTTCAGGCTGGCCGGGTCCAGGTTGGCGCCGCAGATGATGAGGCAGATTTTTTCATCGGCGCGCGGGCGGTAGCGGCCGCTTTGCAGCGCGGCCAGCGGCAGGGCCGCGGCGGGCTCGACGGCCAGTTTGAGCTCTTTCCAGAGCCAGAGCTGCGCCGCGCGTATGGATTCGTCCGTCAGCAGCAGCGCGTCGCGCACATGGGCCTGGGTGACTTCCCAGGCCAGGCTGCCGATTCGCCGGGCACCCAGCGAATCGGCGGCGATGCCGCCGACGGCGACATCCACCGGTTCGCCGGCCTCGCGGGCCTTGAAGAGTGTGGGCGCGAGTTCGGGCTCCAGGGCGACCACGCGGCTGCGCTGCCCGAACCAGCCGGCCACGCCGCCTATCAGGCCGCCGCCGCCCACGCTGACCAGCACCGAGTCGGGCACACCGCCCTGCTGCTCGATTTCCGCGGCCATGGTGCCGGCGCCGGCCAGCACCTCGGGCTGGTCGTAGGCATGGGTGAGCAGCGCGCCGCTTTCCTGCTGGCGCGCCAGGCAGGCCTTGAGCGCATCGGCGTAGGCCGCGCCCGTCACCACCACCTCGGCGCCCAGCGCGGCCAGCTTGGCGCGCTTGGCGGGGGGCGAGACCTCGGGCACAAACACCTCGCAGCGCACACCCAGCTCACGGGCCGCGGCCGCGGTGGCGATGCCGGCATTGCCGCCCGAGGCGACGATCACGCCGCTCGCCGGGATGGGATTGGACAGCAGGCGATTGAGCATGCCGCGTGCCTTGAAGCTGCCGCCGGTCTGCAGGTGCTCCAGCTTGAGCCAGACCTCACCGCAGTCCACGCCCAGCGCCTTGCCGGGCAGCTGCCACAGCGGGGTCTGGCGGATGAAGTGGCTGTAGCCGGCCTTGAACGCGCGCAGGCAGCGCTCGATGTGATCGCGATCGGTCATGAGTAAGGGGATCAGGTGAGTTGGTGGAGCTGGCTGTCGTTGACTTCCAGCATGTGGCCCTGCGCGTCCAGCTTCAGGCCCTTGGGCAGCGGGAACTTGATGGTTTCCTCGATGCCGTCCATCTTGCGCACCGACACCGCGCCCAGCGCCTTGATGCGGTCTATCACCTGCTTGACGAGGATCTCGGGCGCCGAGGCGCCGGCCGTCAGGCCCACCCGGCCCTTGCCCTCGAACCAGGATTCCTTGAGCTCGCTGGCATCGTCGACCATATAGGCTTCGGTGCCCAGCTTGGCGGCGAGTTCGCGCAGGCGGTTGCTGTTGGAGCTGGTCGGGCTGCCGACCACGATGAGGATGTCGACCTGCGGGCTCAGCACCTTGACGGCGTCCTGCCGGTTCTGCGTGGCGTAGCAGATGTCCTGCTGCTTGGGCTCGCGCACCTGCGGAAAACGCTGTTTCACGGCGGCGCTGATCTCGGCCGCGTCGTCCACGCTCAGCGTGGTCTGCGTGACCACGGCCAGGCGCTCGGTCTGGGCCGGGGTGATGCGCCAGACGTCGGCCGCGTCCTCCACCAGGTGGATGCCGCTCTCAAGCTGGCCCATGGTGCCTTCGACCTCGGGATGGCCCTTGTGGCCGATCATGATGAACTCGTAGCCTTCCTTGTGCAGCTTGGCGACTTCCACATGCACCTTGGTCACCAGCGGGCAGGTGGCGTCGAAAATCTGGAAGCCGCGGCGCTCGGCCTCCTTCTGGATGGCCTGGCTCACGCCATGGGCGCTGAACACCAGCGTGGCGCCCGGCGGCACGTCGTCCAGTTCTTCAATAAAGATCGCGCCTTTTTCCTTCAAATCGTTGACGACGTAAGTGTTGTGCACGATTTCATGGCGCACGTAAATCGGCGCGCCGAATTTCGTCAGCGCACGCTCGACGATTTCAATGGCGCGGTCGACGCCGGCGCAAAAGCCGCGCGGCTCGGCCAGCAGGATTTCTTGCGGGAGTTTTTTCGATTCAGTCATAGGATGCCGATCACTTGCACTTCAAACACCACGGGCTGGCCGGCCAGCGGGTGGTTGAAGTCGAACTGCACCGCATCGCCGCCTTCCTTGACCTGCTGCACCGCACCGGCGTACTGGCCCATGCCGTCGGGCGTGGGAAACTGCACCACGTCGCCGACCTTGTACTGCTCGTCCGGGTCGCCCAGTTCATTGAGCAGCTTGCGCGCCACCCATTGCACGAGCTCAGGGTTGCGCTCGCCGAAGGCCTCGCCGGCCGGCAGCTCGAAGGTGGTGCGCGTGCCTTCGGGCAGGCCCAGCAGGCGCTGCTCGATGGCCGGCGACAGCTCGCCCGTGCCCAGGCTCAGCGTGGCGGGTTTGCCTTCAAAGGTGTTGATGATGTCGGCGCCCGGCTTGCCGTCCACCGAAGGCCCGGCCATGCGGTAGTGCAGGGTCAGGAAGGAGCCCTGCTGGATCAGGGGGGCTGCGGAGAGTTCCACGGTGGACATAAGGCGGGGGCTTTCGGGGCCGGCCGGAACGGCGGGCCAGTGTTTGTAAACTGCCTCTATTGTAGAAAGGACGGCCCGGCCGGGCCAAACCCGGTTTTTTGGCCTTTTTTGCGCGGTGGCCTCCCTGGCCGCTCCCTGCCAGCCCACAACAAGAGATCGATCCATGATCCTGAAAGACCTGCCCCAAGACAGCCGCCCCCGCGAAAAACTGCTGGCCCGCGGCCCCGGCGCGCTCAGCAACGCCGAACTGCTGGCCCTGCTGCTGCGCACCGGCATCCCCGGCAAAAACGTGCTGCAGATGGGCCAGGAACTGCTGGATACCTTCGGCGGCGTGGCCGGCCTGCTGCACGCCACGGCCGCGGACCTGCAGCGCATCAAGGGACTGGGCGGCGCCAAGCGCTCGCAGCTGGTCGCCGTGCTGGAACTGGCCCGCCGCGCGCTGGCCGAAAACCTCAGCCAGAAAACCCTGTTCGACACGCCCCAGGCCGTGCGCGACTACCTGCAGCTGCAGCTGGGCAGCCGGCCGCACGAGGTCTTCGCCATGCTGTTCCTGGACAGCCAGAACCGGCTGATCGTGCTCGAGGAGCTGTTTCGCGGCACGCTGACCCAGACCTCGGTCTACCCGCGCGAGGTCGTCATACGCGCCCTGGCCCTGAACGCCGCCAGCGTGGTGCTGGCCCACAACCACCCCAGCGGCTGGGCCCAGCCCTCGCGCGCCGACGAGGCGCTCACGCACAACCTCAAGGCGGCGCTGGCGCTGGTGGACGTGCGCGTGCTGGACCACTTCGTGGTGACCAGCACCCAGGCGGTGTCCATGGCCGAGCTGGGAATGCTGTAAGGTAAGTCCATGAAATCACCCGCCCTCAAAAGCCTGCAGGACCTCAAGGCCGTCAAGCAGGCCATCGAAACCCGGGCCCGGCTGGAGAAAGAAGCCGCCGCCGCAAAGGCCGCCGCCGCGGCCAGAGCCAAGGCCGAAAAAGAACTGTTTTCGCGCGCCGTCGGCGCCGTCAAGTCCCTGCCCGCCAAACACCTGCCCGGCCACAAGGCCGCGCTGCCGGTGCAACAGGCCGCGCCCATCCCGGTGCAGCAGCAGCGCGACGAACTCGCGGTGATGCGCGAGGCGATCTCCGACGAGTTTGACGTGGAAACCCTGCTGGACACCGACGAGGCGCTGAGTTTCAGGCGGCCCGGCATGGGGCCCGACGTGGTGCGCAAGCTGCGCCGCGGCGGCTGGAGCATACAGGGCCAGCTCGACCTGCACGGCCTGCGCCGCGAGGACGCGCGCGAGGCGCTGGCGGATTTCATCAAGGACGCCCACAAAATGGGCTGGCGCTGCGTGCGCGTGGTGCACGGCAAAGGTTTGGGCTCACCGGGCAAGACGCCGGTGCTCAAGGGCAAGGTACAGAGCTGGCTGATTCAGAAGCAGGAAGTGCTGGCCTTTGTGCAGGCCAGGCCAGCCGAGGGCGGCGCCGGGGCGCTGGTGGTGTTGCTGGCGCAGGGCTGAGGCACAGCGTCGAACGGATGGAGAGACTAAAAATGCTTCGGTTAAGAATCTGCCTCACCTTGAGCTTGCTGGCGTCCTTTCATACAGGAACGTTGGCGGCTCCCGCCAACGAGGTGTGCGCCGGACTTTCCGGCCTTGTTGACGCCAAGGCTGCCGGCCGCTTCGTCAACCCCGCCCGATCGCTGACGAAGGCTGAGACCACGGCCCTTGACGATGCAAAACTGGAAATTCTTGGCTTTAATGATTATTCGCAGGGAAGCCAAATTGTTGATGCTGATAACGACGGCGTTGATGATCTCTTTGTCTGGAATATTCAAGGCTCGGGGCGATTTACCTATGCCGAGGTCTACGACATCAACATGGCGGCCAGTCGACCATCAGACAAACTGCGGCTGAAAGCGAACCTGGGCAATATTGGCACCTTGAGCGACCCACGGTTTGTCAAATACGCAGGCGTGAATTACCTGGTTGCGGACGAGGGCGACCTGGAAAGCCTGGTAGTCCAGCGCCTGGAGAAAGCCGCTTCAGGCCGCTATGACCTGCGGACTGTCTGCAGCACAACGGTTCGTCTGGCCCCGATCACCAAATGCCGCCACCCTGCCTGCAAGGCCCTGGCGGCCGAGATCGCTAACCCCAGCACGAACGCCCCGTTTGTTCAAGTTGAATGGCCGCACAAATACTTTTCCCCGGCAGGCCTTTCCGTGTTCTTTGATGAAAACGGTGAAGCGAGTGACTTTGACAACACCAAGCTGCCGGCGCGTATCTGGAAATTCGGCCGCGAAGGCTACGCGAACCAGCACATCTACTGGAACGTGCTGGGGCTGGGAGACGAGGCGCCCCTTGTACCGGCTGGGCAAAGGGCGACGAGCGAAGACAGAAAGAACCCTCAAGTGCTTCCAGGCCAGCAGCACGACCGCTTAAGGCGCGCACTGGCGCAGCAAAGCCAGGTGCTGGGCCAGCAGCTCAACAAAGACATTTCGCTACCCGGCGTGGGTCAGTTCTTTTTGTTTAACACCAACGACAGGACCTACTGGGCCTGGGACTTCGGCGAGCCGCCTTATGGCAAGGAAATGCACATCACCTATACAAGAGGGCTCAAGTCGGATTACATCGGCGCAGTGGGAATCAAGCGAACCCCGGATTTGGTCCCCTGCGCATCTGGATGCTCCAGGCCCACGGAGAAGTAGCGCTCAAAAAGCGTCATTCGCCCCGGTTACGCATCCAGTCCGCAGTCTGGAAAAACGACGCATTGAGCCGAACGCGCAAGCCCTCGTCCACACCGGTTTCGCGCATGGCCTGGTCCATACAGGCCAGCCACTGGTCACGCTCGGCAATCCCGATGGAGCCGCCGCCGGTCTGCTGCGGCATGTGGCGCATGCGCAGGCGCGGATGGCCGAAACGGTCGGTGTAGTACTGCGGCCCGCCCAGCCAGCCGCACAAAAACCAGAACAGCCGCTGGCGCGCATTGTCCAGCGTGCTGCCATGCGCGGCACGCAGGGCTGTGTAACCCGGCTCCAGGTCCATCAAGTCATAAAAGCGCTCAACCAGCGCCTTGACGCGCTCCTCGCCACCTATCCAGGCGAAGGGGGTTTCAAAGGGAGGGTTTCCGGGAGGGCGTTCTTCTATCTGCATGGGTTGATTATCGAAGCAGCGGCGGCCTGATTCAGGCCTAGGGCTAATTGGCCGCATTCTGTCATCGGCTGTTTGGCTTTTCGGTATTCCTGCCCCCACCCTTCTGTATGCGCCGAGGAGCGGAGGTTCAGGCGGATAAGGGCTGGCGTTGTCTGAGCGAAGCGCAGCGTAGCGAGTTTAGCCAGACCCCGCCTGAACCGAGCACCGCAGGTTGCCCGGAGCGAAGCGGAGGGACGCAGACAGTAGGGTCGCCTTTTCTTTTGCTTACTTTTGGTGTTTGCGTAACTTCGCTACGCGAAGTGAGCAAACCCCGCGCGCGTAGCGCGCCGTTTGGCGAAGAAAAGAAAACCCGCCTTGCGGGTTTCGACAAAAGTGAGTTGCCGCCGGGCAACCCCCGGCCAGCAAGCCTACGCAGAGGAAGGGGGAGGTGGAAAGAGAAGAGCGCGCTCGCCGGAGCAAGACCCGGCCTCCCCTACTGCGCCTTCCGCAAGGTCTCCACTACAGGCGTATTCAAAACCGACCTCAACCCCCACCACCCCGCAGCCAAAGCGAGCACAGCCCCCGCCAGGCTGCCCAGCAAAGGCACAGTCCAAGACCCACTCCAGCTGAAATCAAACACAAACCGCGCCAAGCCCCAGCCCACCGCCAAAGCAACGATGGACGCGAGGAAGCCGGCCAGCAGGCCGACGCCGGCCAGCTCGGCGCGTTGCACCTGGCGCAGCAAGGAGGCTCGCGCCCCTACCGCCCGCATGATGGCGAATTCCTTGGCGCGTTCTTCGCGGGTGGCGGTGATGGCGGCGAACAGCACGACCAGGCCGGCCGCGAGCGTGAAGCCGAACAAGAACTCCACCGCGCGTATCACCTGGTCGAGCACTCGCTGCACCTGGGCCAGCGTGCTGCTCATGTCGACATTCGTGATGTTGGGAAAAGCCTTGACCAGGGTGTTGTCAAAGCTTTGCGGGCGCGGCTGGCCGGCCACGGCGGCCACGGGTTCGGGCGCGCGGAAGGCGCTGATAAAAGAGACAGGCACGTCGGCCGGCAGTTTGGCGACCGGGTACATCACAAAAAAGTTGACGCGCATGGAACCCCAGTCGACCTTGCGCAGGCTGGTGATTTTGGCTTCGCTGGCCTGCCCGCCTATGTCAAAACGCAGGCTGTCGCCGAGCTTGAGGCCCAGGGTCTTGGCCAGGCCGTCCTCGACGCTGACGGCGTCTTGTTCGCCGGCCGTCCAGCGCCCGCCGCTGAGCTGGTTGTGCGAGGGCATGTCCGCGCTGTTGGAGAGGTTGAACTCGCGGTCCACCAGGCGCTTGGCGCGGTCGTCCTCAAAGTCGTCGGGCGTGACGGGCTTGCCGTTGACCGCAATCAGGCGGCCGCGGATCATGGGGTACCAGTCGAATTTTTTCACGCCGCCGTCGCGCAGGGCCTGCTGGAAGGCCTCGCCCTGCTCGGGCTGCACGTTGATGACAAAACGGTTGGGCGCGTCGGGCGGCGTGGCCCTGCGCCAGCTGCTGATGAGGTCGGTGCGCAGCAGCACCAGCAGCATCAGCGCCAGCAGGCCCACGGCCAGCGCGCTGGTCTGCACCACGGCGTACACCGGCCGGGCCGAGAGCTGGCGCGTGGCCAGCACCAGCCAGCGCGGCGCGGTCGCCTCATGCACGCTGGCGCGCAGCAGCTTGACGGCGGCAAAACTGGCGACCGCAAACACCGCCACCGCGCCGGCAAAGCCGCCCACGGCGATCAGGCCCAGCTTCAGGTCGCTGCTGGCGGCCACCAGCAAGGCCGCGAAACCGGCCACGCCCACGCCCAGCACCGCGAGCGAGGCGGGTTTGAGGTTGCCGACGTCGCGGCGTATCACGCGCAGCGGCGGCACCTGGGCCAGCTGCAGCACGGGCGGCAGGCCGAAGGCCAGCAGCAGCGTGAGGCCCATGCCCATGCCGAACAGCACGGGCCAGAAGGTGGCGGCCGGCAACGCGGTTTCCACCAAACCGGCCAGCAGCAGCACAAAACCGTAATGCACGGCAAAACCCAGGGCCACGCCCAGGGCGCTGGCGAACAGGCCCGCCAGCACAAACTCAAAGGTGTAGGCCAGCGCGATGGTGCGCTGCGGCTGGCCCAGCACGCGCAGCATGGCACAGTCGTCCAGGTGCTTGGCCGCGAAGCCGCGCGCCACAATCGCCACCGCCACGGCGCTCAGCAGCGCCGCCAGCAGCGCCACCAGGTTCAGGAATTTCTCGGCGCGGTCCAGGGTCTGGCGCATCTCGGGGCTGCCCGATTCGAGCGACTCCAGGCGCACGCCGCGCACGCCCGATTGTTCGAAAGGTTTTTTGATTTCAGCATCGGCCCATTTCACATAGGCCTTGACCGCCTTGTCATCACCGGCGACGGCAAAACGGTAGTTGGTGCGGCTGGCGGGCTGTATCAGGTTGGTGGCCGCCACATCGGCCTGGTTGACCATCACGCGCGGCGAAAAGCTGATGAAGCCCGCGCCGCGGTCCGGCTCCTGCACGATGATGCGCGTGAGCTTGAAACCGGCGTCGCCCAGCAGCAGGGTCTGGCCCAGCTTGAGGCCCAGCGCGTCGAGCAGCGAGGCATCGGCCCAGGCCGTGCCGGGGGCCGGCACCTCGCGCGTGTCCGCGCCGGGCTCATCCAGGCCGGCGGCCACCTTCATGCTGCCGCGCAAGGGATAGCCCTGGGGCACGGCCTTGAAGGCCACCAGCTTGCTGGCGCCGCCGTCGGCCTCGCCGGCGCGGCCCATGGTAGGAAAGGTGACGGTGGAAATGCCCTGCAGGCCCAGTTCCCGCGCCTTGGCGATAAAGGCGGCCGGCGTCAGGCCGTCGCTGCGGATCACGGCGTCGCCGCCCAGCAGCTGCCGCGCATCGCGCTGCAGGCCGCCCTTGAGGCGGTCGGCAAAAAAGCCGACGGCGGTGAGCGCCGCGACGGCCAGGGTGACGGCCACGATCAGCAGGCGCAACTCGCCCGCGCGCAGGTCGCGCAGCATGGTTTTCCAGCCGAGCTTGAGGAAAAGGGTGTTCATGCGCAGACCATAACGCAAAGTCCGGGGCTCCGCGCGATGGCCGGGTTTGGAGCCGGGGTATCGGGTGTTATGGCCTGGCGGCGCTGGCGGCGGCCACGGGCACGGCGGCGGCCGGCGGCAGCGCGTCCAGGCGTTTTTCGAGTGAGCGCAGCACCGGTGCGATGCCGGCGCCCACGCGGATCTGCGGGTTGGAAAAGCCGTCTTCCTTGCCGGCGTCGATCTCGCGCTGCTTGATCAGCGGCACGGCCCGCGCAAAAGCCTGCTCGAAGGAGTGGGTCTTGCGCAGCTGCTCGTCAAACAGGGCCCGGCCGAAAAAGGTCAGCTCGGAGCGGCGGCCGCAGCCGTAAGAGGTGTGAGTGGCGTCGGCCGCCGTCATGACCAGGGTGGTGTCGCCGGCCAGCGCGTCGGCCCAGCCGCCCGAATAACAGGCCGAGATCGCGATCACGCGGTGGCGTATGCCCGACCTGTCCAGCGCCTCGCGCAGTTCATCGGGGCTCACGGGCGGCACCTGCAGCGGCCAGTGGGCGGCGGCCAGCTTGAAGTCGCTGGCGCCGTGCGAGGTCATGTAGACCACCAGCAGGTCGTTGTTGCGGTCCATGCGCTGGGCGATCGCGTCGATGGCGCGCTCCATGTTGATCGCGGTGGCCCAGAGGTGGGTCTGCGCGGTGCTGGCGTGGTTGACCAGGTGCACCACACGGCCCTCGGCGTCAAAGCGCTCGGCCAGCACCCGGCTGACCATGGAGCTTTCGCGCAGGAAGACGTCTTCCGCGGCATAGGGGGCGAACACCAGGGCGTAGACGTCGGTCACGCCAGGCCGCTCGTGCGCGATGGCGGCCATGGTTTTTTCCCACAGCGCCTGCTGCTCCTCAAAGGTCTGCTGGCTCAGCTGCAGTCGGGGTTTGCTGTCCGCCACGGCATCGCGTTCATAGTCCTGCTGCCAGGCGCGGGCATCGAACTGCCAGGCAGCGAGGCCGGTCGCGGCCGCCAGGGCGGAGGCAAACACCGCGGCCCGCGCCGTCAGGCCGGTGAAGCGCAGCACCAGCACAATGGCCGCGCCCAAAGACCAGGCGGTGAACACCGCATAAAACACCCAGTAAAGCCAGGCCTGCGAAAACACCGCACCCGCGAGCCAGCCATGCGAGATCGCGCCTATCAGGCACTGGTACACCAGCGTATTCGGAAGCGAAGCAAGCACCCACAGCACAAAAGCGGCACCCACACCCGCGGGGCGCCGGGCGGCTTCACCGCCGGTCAGCGCTGCCCCTGCTGCAGGAAAGGCCCACCAGGCCAGGCCGATAAACAGTCCGGCCGTCCACCAGGCCGACAACCAGGCCTGGACGTCCAGGCGCGCGGGGCCCGCGATCTCGAGCCGGAACAGGGCGGCTTCAATGGCCATCACCAGCGCGGTCAGCACAAGCGCCTGCGGCGGCGTCGGTGTGCGGCCGGCGACCCGGGGCTTCAGAAAAATGCCAGCGCGCAGGCCTTCGACGCACCAGCGCCAAAGGGAAAGACGCGCGGCCGGGGCTGCGGCCTCTTCCGGCGGTACCGCGGGGTGGATCGCCGTGTCGGGGCCGGCGCTGGGGGAAGTGTCGGTCATGAAGCGGCCGTGGGAGAAGATGAAACAGCAGGCGGCCTGGCGCCCGCGAGCTCGGGCTGCAGCGTAAGCCGCTGCGGATGGGCATAGCAGACAAAACGTTTGTGGGTGGCGCGGCCAATGGCGCACAGGCCGACCGTCTGCGCCACCTGGTGGCCCATCTGCGTGATGCCGCTGCGCGAGACCACAATGGGCACACCCATCTGCGCGGACTTGATGACCATTTCGCTGGTGAGGCGGCCCGTCGTATAAAACACCTTGTCCGATTTGCTCACGACAGGGCTGTCCTGCATCCAGATCCAGCCGGCGATGGTGTCTATGGCGTTGTGGCGACCCACGTCTTCGACAAACAGCAGCATCTCGGGGTCGCCGTCCGTCATCGCGAACAGCGCGCAGGCATGGACCGAGCCGGCGGATTTGTAAGTCGTTTCCTTGAGCCGTATGGTGTTGACCAGGGCGTAGAGCTGGCCCTGGCTGATGCGCGCATCGGCGGGCAGCACGATGCCGTCCACCTCGTCCATCAGGCCGCCGAACACGCTGCCCTGGCCGCAGCCCGTGGTGACCACGCGGCGCGCGGTTTTTTCCTCGATGTCCTCAATGCCGTGGCGGGTCTTGACGGCGGCGGCGCCCACCTCCCAGTCCACGGTGATGGAGTCAATGTCGGCCACATCCTTGACCAGGCGCTGGTTGCGCAAATAGCCCAGCACCAGCAACTCGGGATGGGCGCCCAGCGTCATCAAGGTCACGAGTTCACGCTTGTCGACATACACCGTGAGCGCGCGCTCGGCCGGGATGGAGACCTGCTGCGTTTCGCCGTATTCGTTGACGGTCTGGACCTCGCAGGTCAGGGGCGCCCTGGCGTTTGTCAGGCGGGGCAAAGGTGATGGCGAAGGCATGCGGCAAGACTACAACAAAAAAGCCGGCCCTTAGAACCTGTTCACGGTCTAAACGGGGCCGCGTTGGGGTGCAATCGGGATGAGTGGGCCGCCCGGGCACGCCGCATGGGCTCATGCCCATGCAAGGGCCCGGGTGGTTCACTCGCCCGATTTCACCCCAACCCGGAGGGCAAGCGCCTTCTCGGGCGGTCTGCGGCGTTGCGGCGCTGGCCCATAGCTGTGCTATGGGCTGGCGCACCGCGCCTTGCATCCCATCCCGAGAAGGTGCTTGCGCGGCCCCGTTTAGGCCGCGAACAGGTTCTTCAGAGTCGGCTTTTTGAAGAGCGGGAAGGAATCAGGACTTCTTGGCGGGGTTGCCGACCGCGTCCGGCTGTTTGGTGCTGGGCGGGCTGGTGGCATTGCCGGCCGGCGAATGCGCGCCGGCGGCTTCCAGCGGCTTGGCTTCAGGCGGGGTGTAGGCAAAGGGGCCGGGGTCGGCGCAGGCCGGCGCAGGCGTCGGCGGCTTGGTCTCTTTGCCAGCCGCCTTGGCCGATTTGTAGTAAGCGGCCACCACCTTGTCCTGCGCTTTGCACAACTGGTAGGCCTCGAGCTTGCCGGTCCAGGCCGTCTTGGCGGCGGCTTCCGCGGCCTTGGCCTTGGCTTCGTCGCTCAGCGGCGGCAGCTTGGCCAGCACCGCGGCCGACGCGGCGGCCAGCAGGCCCAGGGTCAGGAGTTTTTTCATGGCGTCCTCACTACGTGTTCAAGCTTGTGCGATCTGGCCCGGTGGCTCAGCCGGCGGCGTGCTGCGCTGGGCCGGGATGTTGCCGGCCTTGACCTCGTCGTACCAGTATTCATGGTGCTCCCTGGCCCAGGTCTCGTCGACATAACCGGTTCGCATGGCCTGGTAGGCGCCCTGCATGCCGATGGTGCCCAGGTAAATGTGGCCGAGGAACAGGCACATCATGAGCACGGTGGCCACGGCATGCACCATGTGCGCGACCTGCATGGTGGCGCGCTCGTAAACCAGGCCGGGCAGCAGCTTGTCGAGCACAAAACCCGAGGACACGACCACGATGCCGAGCAGGAACACGCCACCCCAGAAGATGAGTTTTTCGCCCGCGTTAAAGCGGTTGGACGGCGGCTCGTCGCCTGTGATCAAACCACCGCCCTTGGCCAGCCAGCGCAGGTCGCCCTTTTGCGGCCAGTTGTCGCGCAAAAAGGTGAAGAACACGATCACCAGCGACACCGCGAACAGCGGGCCGGCGAAGTTGTGCATCGTCTTGAGCACCCAGGTCAGCCAGCCGAAGAGCGCCCCGCCAATGACAGGCTGCAGGAAGAACTTGCCGAAGGCCATCACCAGGCCGGAGATCGCCAGGACGGAAAACGCGATCGCGTTGGACCAGTGCGCGGCACGCTCAAAAGGCGTGAAGCGCTCTATCTTGCGGCCGGTGTCGGCGCCATGGGTCTTGATGGAACCCTTGCTGAAGTAAAAAATCGCGATCGCCAGCAGCACGATCAGGAACAGGGAACCGCCGTAGGGAATGATCCAGTGGTTGCGCACCTGGCGCCAGGCCTCGCCGGCATTGGTCAGGCGCGAGCCGGGGTACTGCACAAAGGGCTGGATCAGGTTGCCGGCTTCGGGCGCTTCGCTTTTGGGCAGGCTGCTGTAGCCGGTGACGCCCTCGCCCACCTGGCGCCACATGGGCGCGTTGTTGCCGGGCTGGACCTTGGCGCGTTCGCCGTTGCTTTGCTTGGCGTAATTGGGGTCGGCGCTGGCGTCGGGCTTGACCTCAAAAATGTTCTGGCCCTGGATGCCGCTGGTGGCCGCCGGCGCGGCTGCAGGAGCGACAACGCCCTGGGCCTGCGGTGCGGCTGCCGGCGCAGGGGCCTGCGCGGCCGCCAGCCCGGCCAGGCCGGCTGCCAGCAGAAAGAGAACGGGTCGCGCAAGAAACATAAGGCCTCCGCTCGCTATTTCGACGTGCCCGTCTTGGTGTATTCGTTCTGGCTGTTCTGGGCCCGGGCCTTGAGGCCCTGCTCCCAGCTGGCCTTGTCGCCCTTGGTCCAGCCGGGCGCCGCGAAGGCATTGTCGGTGCCCTGGAAGGCCGCGGTGTCGCTTCGCGCGCCGCTACCCAGGGTTTGCGGTTTTTCGCCGCAAGCGCTCAAGACGGTGAAAGCCGCCGTGACGCAAACCAGTATCGCGAGGCGCTTCATGATTTGGCTCCCGCGGGCGGCTGGCCCGCTTGTTTGGACCCATAGGCCGTGCCCCAGCCCCAGACCTCGGCGCCCTTGCCGCGCTGCACCACGCGGTTGCGGAAGATGTCGGCGACCACATCGCCATCGCCGGCCAGCAAGGCCTTGGTCGAGCACATTTCGGCGCAGGCCGGCAGCTTGCCTTCGGCCAGGCGGTTGCGGCCGTATTTCTCAAACTCGGCCTGGCTGCCGTTGACTTCCGGACCGCCGGCGCAGAAGGTGCACTTGTCCATCTTGCCGCGCACGCCAAAAGTGCCCGCCGCCGGGAACTGCGGCGCGCCGAAGGGGCAGGCATAGGAACAGTAGCCGCAGCCTATGCAAATGTCCTTGTCGTGCAGCACCACGCCCTCGTCGGTGCGGTAAAAGCAGTTGACCGGGCAGACAGCCATGCAGGGCGCATCGCTGCAGTGCATGCAGGCCACCGAGATGGATTTTTCGCCGGGAACACCGTCATTGAGCGTCACCACGCGGCGGCGGTTCACGCCCCAAGGGACCTCGTTTTCGTTCTTGCAGGCGGTGACGCAGCCGTTGCATTCGATGCAGCGCTCGGCGTCACAGACAAATTTCATGCGTGCCATGGTGATTCCTTATGCTCGTTCGACGTTGCAGACGGTTGTTTTTGTTTCTTGCATCATCGTGACGCTGTCGTAACCGTAAGTCGTCGCCGTGTTGATGGCTTCGCCGCGCACCACCGGCGCCGCGCCGTTGGGGTAATAAGCCAGCATGTCGGCGCCCTGCCAGCGGCCCGAGAAGTGGAAGGGCATGAACACCGTGTCGGGGCCCACGCGCTCGGTCACCATGGCCTGCACGTTCAGGCGCGCGCCCGTGGGGGTGCTGACCCAGGCGCGTTCGCCGTTGCGTATGCCTTTTTCGGCGGCCACCTTGGGATTGATCTCGATGAACATCTCCTGCTGCAGCTCGGCCAGCCAGGGGTTGGAGCGGGTTTCCTCGCCGCCGCCTTCGTATTCGACGAGCCGGCCCGAGGTCATGACCAGCGGGAATTTCTCGTGCACCTTGTCGGCGATGTTTTTCTGCTGGATGGTCTTGTACAGCGTGGGCATGCGCCAGAAGGCTTTCTTGTCATCATGCGTGGGGTACTTGGCCTGCAGGTCGGCGCGGTTGCCGTACAGCGGCTCGCGGTGCTGCGGGATCGCGTCGGGGAAGTTCCAGACCACGGCGCGCGCCTTGGCGTTGCCGAACACATGGCAGCCGTGCAGCTTCATGGTGACGCGGATGATGCCGCCGGAAGAGTCGGTCTTCCAGTTCTTGCCTTCGGCCGCGGTTTTTTCGGCGTCGGTCAGGTCGTCCCACCAGCCGAGTTTTTTGAGCAGCAGGTGGTCGAACTCGGGGTAGCCTGTGTTGATCTCGGCGCCCAGGGAGCACGAACCATCTTCGGCCAGCAGGTTGACGCCGTCTTTTTCGACGCCGAAGTTGGCGCGGAAGTTGCCGCCGCCGTCCATGACGTGTTTGGAGGTGTCATAAAGATTGGGCGAGCCCGGGTGCTTGAGCTCCGGGGTGCCGTAGCACGGCCAGGGCAGGCCGAAATAGTCGCCCGTGGTGTCGTAGCCGGTCTCCTTGTCCTTGCCGCCTTTGGACTTGAGGGTCTTGACGTCGAACAGGTGCATATTGCGCATGTGCGCTTTCAGGCGCTCCGGGCTCTGGCCGGTATAGCCTATGGTCCAGCAGGTCTTGTTGATCTCGCGCAGGATGTCCTCGGGCACGGGCTCGTCCATGCCCTTGACCTTTTGCATCTTGTAGTTCTTGGACAGCTCCTTGGCGAAGCCGAGTTTTTCAGCGAACTGGTGCATGATCATGTGGTCGCTGCGGCTTTCCCACAGCGGCTCTATGACTTTCTCGCGCCATTGCAGCGAGCGGTTGGAGGCGGTCACCGAGCCGCTGGTCTCGAACTGCGTGGCGGCCGGCAGCAGGTAGACCGCGCGCTTGGGGTTCTGGTCTTCGGCCTTGCCGGGCATGGCGGCCATGGCCGCGGTGGCCGAGGGGTACGGGTCCACCACCACCAGCAGGTCCAGCTTGTCCATGGCCCGCTTCATCTCGAGCCCGCGCGTCTGCGAGTTGGGCGCATGGCCCCAGAAAAACACGCCGCGCAGGTTGGACTCCTGGTCTATCAGCTCGTTTTTCTCGAGCACGCCGTCTATCCAGCGCGACACCGTGATGCCGGGCTTGCCCATCATGGCGGCCGAGGCGTAGCGGCCCTTGATCCAGTCGAAGTCCACGCCCCAGATCTTGGCGAAATGCTTCCACGAGCCCTCAGCCAGGCCGTAGTAGCCGGGCAGCGAGTCGGGGTTGGGGCCGACGTCGGTCGCGCCCTGCACGTTGTCGTGGCCGCGGAAAATATTCGTTCCGCCGCCGGACTTGCCGACATTGCCCAGCGCCAGCTGCAGGATGCAGCTGGCGCGCACGATGGCGTTGCCTATGGTGTGCTGGGTCTGGCCCATGCACCAGACGATGGTGCTGGGGCGGTTCTGGCTCATCATGGTGGCCACCTTGAGCGTGGTGGCCTCGTCCACGCCGCAGGCTTCCAGCACCTTGTCGGGCGTCCACTTGGCCATCACGTCGGCCTTGACCTTGTCCATGCCGTAGACGCGGTCGTTGATGTACTTCTTGTCTTCCCAGCCGTTCTTGAAGATGTGGTACAGCACGCCGAAGAGAAAGGGAATGTCCGAGCCCGAGCGTATGCGCACGTAGTCGTCGGCTTTGGCGGCCGTGCGCGTGAAGCGAGGGTCCACCACGATCAGCTTGCAGCCGGTTTCCTTGGCGTGCAGCATGTGCAGCATGCTGACCGGATGGGCCTCTGCCGCATTCGAGCCTATGTACAACGCGCATTTGCTGTTCTGCATGTCGTTGTAGGAATTGGTCATGGCGCCGTAGCCCCAGGTGTTGGCGACGCCGGCCACCGTGGTCGAGTGGCAGATGCGGGCCTGGTGGTCGCAGTTGTTGCTGCCCCAGAAACTCACGAACTTGCGCATCAAATAGGCCTGCTCGTTGTTGTGCTTCGACGACCCCACCCAGTAGACCGAGTCGGGGCCGCTTTCCTTGCGTAGCTCGAGCAGCCTGGCGCTGATTTCATTGAGCGCCGTGTCCCAGCTGATGCGCTCGTACTTGCCGTTCACCAGCTTCATGGGGTAGCGCAGGCGGTACTCGCCGTGGCCGTGCTCGCGCAGCGCAGCGCCCTTGGCGCAGTGGGCGCCCAGGTTGATGGGCGAGTCGAACACCGGCTCCTGGCGCACCCAGACGCCGTTTTCGACCACGGCATCGACCGCGCAGCCGACCGAGCAATGGCCGCACACCGTGCGCTTGACTTCTATCTTGCCGCCGGCCTCGGTGGCGCCGGGCGTGGCGGCCTCGGCTTTTTTGACCAGGCTCAGCTGCGTCGCGGCCAGGCCCACGCCGACACCCAGGCCGGAGCGGCGCAAAAAGGCGCGGCGGTCCATGGTGGGCAGGGCATTGGACAGGCCCCGCGACAGGCTGTGCACAAAACGCGTGGAAGCGCGGTGCGCGGGATGGACTTCGGAAGTTTTTTTCGTGAGCGGCATGAAGCTCTCCGTGGGAAAGTGAAACCGGGCCGGGTGCGGGCGGTCGAACGGGCTAGACGCGGGTGGTCTTGTAGTAGCGCTGGACGTGTTCCGAGAGGCTGTAGCCGCCGCCTTTTTCAGGGGCCGGCTTGGGCGCCGGGAGTTCGGCTTGAAGGGCTGGCGCGCCGGGCAGGGCCACGACGGCCGCTGCGGCCGCGCCCGTGGCGGCGGCACCGAAAAAGAATCCCCGTCGCGAGGGTTTTGGCTGGCTGTCCTGCATGGTGTTCTCCAGGGGAAGGCTTGCTCGGTATGCAACCGTTTGCATAGTACTGTACGTCAGAGGGCCCCGCGCCACAATGGATTGTCCGACTCAATCCGGGGGGCTAGGGAAAACGATAGGCTATCTTATGATCGCGCCGCCACGGGCTGTCTCATATTGAGAAAACATTCGCCCCTGCGAGCGGTACACCCTCAGGCCAGCATGTCGAAGCCTTGTGCCTCGACGCTCATGAAAACCTGCGTGAAGGCCGCCAGCGCCGCGTAAAAGCGCGCCTTGGGGTGTTGCGTGATGGCCTCGCACATCAGCGGCAGCCAGGGCTGCAGGTGGCGCGCGAAAAACTCACGCTGCCGCGTGAGGTTGGCCACGGCCACGTCGTCGCCGGCGATCAGGTAGCGCATGACTTCGCAGAGGTAGGCCACATGGTCTTCGGTCTCGGGCATGGCCTCGTCGCGCGCCAGGCCCAGCGCCGCGAGTTCGGTGCGCAGGGCGGCCAGCGGTTTTTCATTGAGGAAACCGCTGAGGTAATGAGAACCAAAGAGGTACAGCTCGGGCTTGCCCACGCCGCCGAACAGCGCGTCGTGCTCCTGGGCGGTGGCCTCCCGGCTTTGCGCACGCGCCGCGGCCACCAGTTCACCCCAGGAACTTTCGAGCAGCGCGCCTTCGGCGGGCGCGGCCGTCACGGCGACGCGCAGGTTGTCATAAAGCTCGGCCGAGGGCGCGGCGTAGTACAGCGCGGCCAGCAGGCCGTAGACCTCGGCGCGCGCGGTTTCTTCGTCCAAGGTGGTGGCGGTGAGGGAGGCTGGCGTCATGCGTGGCGTCTTATGTCTTGTTCTAGCGGATGTCGGTGATCTTGACTTCGTTCTCGGCGGAATACAGGTCGATCACGCGGCAGTCGCCGCACATCTTGAGGCGGTCGGCCGCGGCGCCCTGGAACATCGCATGGCCGGCCAGCTTGCCCAGCATGGACTCTATGGCCTTGAGCGTGCCGAAGGGCTTGGCGCAGCGTATGCAGTGGTAGGGCGGGCTTTCGTTGAGCACCCTGGCCTCCTTGCGCTGCGGGCCCAGCAGCAATCGCGGCTGCAGCGTGATCGCGTCCTCGGGGCAGGTGGTGGCGCACAGGCCGCACTGCACGCAGTTTTTCTCGATGAACTTGAGCTGCGGGCGATCCGGGTTGTCCTGCAGCGCGCTGGCCGGGCAGGCGCTCACGCAGCTCAGGCACAGGGTGCAGCTGTCGGCATTGACCACCAGGCTGCCAAAGGGCGAGCCCTGGGCGGGCAGCGCAATCGCCTCGGGCGGCACAGCGGGCGCCTGCTGGATCAGGTGGTCCAGCGCCATGTCCAGCGTGCTGCGCTTTTCCTGGGCGACGGCAAAGCGCGCCGGGGCGGCGGGCACGGCGGGCCGGTTGCGGGCCAGGGCCTGCAGGCCGTTGTCCAGGCCGGCGACGTCGCCGGCTTGCGCGCGCAGCAAATGGAAGTGAACACCCGCATAGCCCAGGCCATTTAAAAGCGCTTGTGCCACGCGCTTCTGCTGCGTGAGTCCTTCGAGATAAGCCGGCGCTTCTTCATCTGTCACCAGCACCGCGACCTGCGAGGCGCCAAAGGCGACGGCACTGAGCCAGAGGTCCAGGCCCAGGCTGGCCGTGTGCCACAGCGCCTGCGGGATGACATTGGCCGGCACGCCGCGCACGTTTTTTTGCAGGCGTGCGGCGCGGCCCAGGGCCTCGACGGCCTGCTGGCCGCTGCCCTGGCTGTGGAACAGCAAGACCGGCTGCGTACCACCGGCTTTTGCATAGGCCGACAGCAAGGTCTTGAAGCGCACACCCTGCTCGCTCGCGCGCGGATAAGCGTAAGTGAGCGCCCCCGTCGGGCACACCGTGGTGCAGGCGCCGCAGCCGACGCAGAGGTTGGGATTGACGACGATCTGCTGGCGCTTTTTCTCGCTGCTGACGGCGCCGGCCGAACAGATGTCCACGCAGGCATTGCAGCCCACGGTGTCATTGCGGCTGTGGGCGCAGAGTTTTTGTTTGTAGGCAAAAAACTTGGGCTTTTCAAATTCACCCACCATGTCGCGCAGCTTGAGCACGGTGGCCGGCAGGCCGGGCGAGGCCAGGCCGGCGGAGGCGTCCTGCGCGAAATAGCCTTGCGGCGGTGCATGCAACGTGAACAGCGGTTTGGTGCCCAGGTCCAGCACCAGGTCAAAGGCTTCGGTCAGGCTTTGCGGCGCGCGGTTGAAGTCGATCGCGCCGGCCACCTTGCAAACGGCCGTGCAGTCGCGGTGCGATGTGCATTTGGCGCTGTCGACCTGGTAGCTCAGGTCTATGGCGCCTTCGGGGCACACGGCCACACAGGCATTGCAGCGTGTGCACAGGTCCAGGTCTATGGGATTGGTTTTATCCCAGCTCGCTTCAAACGCGCCCAGCCAGCCCTTGAGCGCGAGCCGCTCGCCGCTGATCACCGGGTATTGGCGCTCCTGCGCGGGAAGACTGCCAGGAAGGCCGGCCTGCGCGCCAGCGGAAACACCCTGCGCGAAAATCGTGACTTCCAGCGTGTCGGCCAGCAATGCGGCCACCTGCTCGGCATGGTCCACCGAGCCGACGATCAGCAGTCGGCCGGCGCTCTTGTATGTCACGGTGGCCACGGGTTCGGCATCGGGCAGCTGGGCCGCGGCCAGCAGCGCCGCGATCTTGGGGCCGGCGCTGGAAGCGTCCTTGCTCCAGCCGCCGGTCTCGCGGATATTGACGAACTTGACGACCGATGTCGCGCCCTGGGTTTGCGCGCCGACCTCGGCGAACAGGCGTTTTTCCTGGGTGCAGGCCACCACCACGTCGTCGCCCGATTGCACGGCCTTCTGGAAAGCCCCGGCTTCGCGCCGGCACAGCGCCGAATGCAGCGTCAGGCTCTCATTGAGGGCCTCGCCCAGCGCCTGGGGCTGGAGCGGCATGGTCTGGTTGCAGTCGCAAATCAGTGTGGGCATGGTCTGGTTGGCTACCGGCCGCGGGGGGCTCGGCTTGGCTGGTCTGTGCGGGCCCGGCCGGCTCGGGAGGAGCTATGTCCGGGTTTTCATAGGAGGACTGTGCCACGGTTTCATCCGTGGGGTTATTCGCGCTTTCCCGTGGCGGGGCCGCGGCGTCCTGCGCGGCGCCCTTCTTGTCTTCGTTCTTTTCCTTTTCTTCCTCTTCGTCAAACAGCTTGAGGAACTTCGCGCTGGCCATCTGCCGCAGCATGGACTCGGGAATCGGCTCGAACTTCGAATAATCGTCGATGTACGTGTCCAGCCCATCCATCACATTGAAGTGCGGGTCGGCAAAGAGTTTTTTCATGGCCGCGTTGCGCACCTCGGGGCTCACATTGCCGGCCATAAAAGGCTTGAAGTCGGAATCGCGGGTCAGCAGCCTGGCGTCGTCCAGTGTCAGCGCTTTGGGCGGCGCGGCATCAGGCAAAGGCGCTTGCGCTACCGGCTCCGCCTGTGTGGGTGCCACTGGCGCAAGGGGTGCGGCCGAGCCGGGGACAGGAGCCGCCGCCGGCTCGTCCAGAACCTTGCCCTGGCGCGCCTCTTCCTTGCGGCGCGCCCAGCGGCCCAGGAAGCCCGTGGGTTCATCCGCCATCGCCGCCCCCACCGGTTTTTTTGCCCGTGCTCACGCTGGCGGGGTTGCCGAAGCGGTCGGTCAGGGACTTGAAGCTTTGCGGGCGCTGCCGCCGCTTGGGCTCAGCCACATGGTGTTTGTCGACGAACTCGCGCAGCCAGGCCACGACCTCGGGCGGCGCGGGCACCTGCTCCACGGTTTCCTGCGCGTCCAGCCAGCGGCCGGCATCATGGTAGCTCAGGGTCACGGTCTGGGGCACGGCAACCGGCTCGTCGGCCAGCAAGGCCTCTTCCTCCATGCGCCACAGCACCCAGAAGCAGGGCTGGGCGGTGCTGGCGTTGAGGTAATAACCTTCGGCGTCGTCGGTGAACAGCTCGACCGCAAAGCCCGGGTGCAGCCAGCGCTCCTCGCGCTCGTCTTTGAGCAGCAGCCGCGGCGCGGCGCCAAAGCCGTCCTCATGGGGCACCACGTCGGCCAGCACCCAGCGCCAGGGCTGCCAGCGGTTGTTGATGTGTTCGCGGCGCATGACAACGGCCACCGCCGTGCAGGGCCGCTGCACGCCGGCGTCTGTTTCGGGGGAACGCAGCTGGAAGTCGGGCATGCCCGCAGTGTACGGCGGGCTTCCGCCGGAGGAGGAAAGACCCTAGCGCGCGCCTGCCCCCTCGCCATAGCCCTGGGTGGCCGACACCTGGCCGCCGCGGCGTATCGCGACGGCGCAGTACTTGAACTCCGGGATCTTGCCGAAGGGGTCCAGCGCGGCATTGGTCATCAGGTTGGCGGCAGCCTCGTAATAGGCAAAGGGGATGAAAACCGCGCCGTGCGGCGTGCCGTCGTCGCGCCGCACATGGATGGCGACCTGGCCGCGCCGCGACTGCACGGTGATCACGTCGCCGGCCTGCAGCCCGAGTTCCGCGAGGTCGTCGCCGCACAGCGAGGCCGTGGCCATGGGTTCGATCGCATCGAGCACCGTGGCGCGCCGCGTCATGCTGCCGGTGTGCCAATGCTCGAGCTGCCGCCCGGTGATCAGCACAAAGGGGAAGTCCGCGTCGGGCCGTTCATTGGCCGGGATGATGTCGGCGGGCACCAGGTGCACGCGCCCGTCATTGGTGGCGAAGCGGTCTATGAAGACGGTGGGCGCGCCGGGATCGTCTTCGGTGAGGCAGGGATAGGTCACGCTGGACTCGCGCTGCAGGCGCTCCCAGCTGATGCCCGAGATCGCCGCGTGCATGGCCTGGCGCATTTCCTCATAAACGGCCGCCACGCCCGAGTGCTCGCCGGCATAGTTCCAGTTAAGGCCCATGCGCTGCGCGATCTGCTGGATGATCCAGAGGTCGGGTTTGGCCTCGCCGGGCGGTGTGATGGCCTGCTTGCCCAGCTGCACCATGCGGTCGGTGTTGCTGACCGTGCCGGTTTTTTCGGGCCAGGCGGTGGCCGGCAGCACCACGTCGGCCAGCCAGGCGGTTTCGGTCATGAAGATGTCCTGCACCACCAGGTGCTCCAGGCTGGCCAGCGCATGGCGTGCGTGGTTGAGGTCGGGGTCGCTCATGGCCGGGTTCTCGCCCATGATGTACATGCCGCGTATCTTGTGCGGATCGCTGTCGGGCGCGAGCGCCTTGTGCATGATCTCGACCACGGTGTAGCCGGGCTTTTCGTCCAGCGGGGTGTCCCAGAATTTCTCGAACCAGGCGTGCGCGCCGGCGTTGTCCACGCGCTGGTAGTTGGGGAACATCATGGGGATCAGGCCCGCGTCGCTGGCGCCCTGCACATTGTTCTGGCCGCGCAGCGGGTGCAGGCCTGAGCCGGGCTTGCCGATCTGGCCGGTCACCGTGACCAGCGCGATCAGGCAGCGCGCATTGTCGGTGCCATGCACGTGCTGGCTGATGCCCATGCCCCAGAGAATCATCGCGCCCTTGGCCTTGGCGAATTCGCGCGCCACCTCGCGCAGGGTTTTCGCCGGGATGCCGCAGATGGGCTCCATGGCTTCGGGACTGTAGCCCTTGACGTTTTCTTTCAGCGCCTCGTAGTTGCTGGCGCGCTTGCTGATGAAGTCCTGGTCGGCCAGGCCTTCGTCGATCACGGTGTGGATCAGCGCGTTGAGCATGGCCACATCGGTGTCGGCCTTGAACTGCAGCGTGCGCCAGGCGTGTTTGCCGATGTCGGTGACACGCGGGTCGGCCAGCACGATTTTTGCGCCGTTCTTGGCCGCATTTTTCATCCAGGTGGCGGCCACCGGATGGTTGGCCGTGGGATTGGAGCCGATCACAAAGATCAGGTCCGAATGCTCCACGTCGTTGACCTGGTTGCTGACCGCGCCCGAGCCCACGCCTTCGAGCAGGGCCGCGACGCTGGAGGCATGGCACAGCCGCGTGCAGTGGTCCACATTGTTGGAGCCAAAGCCGGTGCGCACCAGTTTCTGGAACAGATAGGCCTCTTCATTGCTGCCCTTGGCCGAGCCGAAACCGGCCAGGGCTTTTTTGCCGTGCGTGTCGCGCAGGCCCTTGAGGCTGCCGGCCGAAAGCGCCAGCGCCTCTTCCCAGCTCGCCTCGCGGAACACCTCGGACCAGTCGGCGCTGTCGCGGTTGAGGTTTTGCAGCGCCTCGGGATCCTTGCCCACGCCGGCCTTGCGGATCAGCGGCACCGTCAGGCGCTGCGGGCTGTGGGCATAGTCAAAACCGAAACGGCCCTTGACGCACAGCCGCGAGTGGTTGGCCGGGCCGTCGCGCCCGTCCACGCTGACGATCTTGTTGTCCTTGACGTTGTAGGTCAGCAGGCAGCCGACGCCGCAGAAGGGGCAGACCGAGTCGACCTTCTTGTCGACCACCTGCGAGCCGATTTGCGATTTGGGCATGAGCGCGCCCGTCGGGCAGGCCTGCACACATTCGCCGCAGGCCACGCAGGTGCTGTCGCCCATGGGGTCATGGAGGTCGAACACGATCTCGCTGTGCGAGCCGCGCATGGCGTAACCGATCACGTCGTTGACCTGCTCCTCGCGGCAGGCGCGCACGCAGCGGTTGCACTGGATGCAGGCATCGAGGTTGACCGCCATGGCGGGGTGCGAGACGTCGGCCGCGGGCTGCTCGCGGCGCAGGGCCTTGAGTGCCGGGCGCACCTGCACCGCCATGCGGCCCGCCCATTCGCTGAGTTCGCCGTGCTGCAGCGACTCGTCTTTTTCATTCCATTTGTAGCCGGTGTCAGGCATGTCCGACAGCAGCATCTCCAGCACCATCTTCTGGCTCTTGAGCGCGCGTTCGCTTTGGGCCTGCACCTCCATGCCGGCCGTGGCGCTGCGGCAGCAGCTGGGGGCCAGTGTGCGCTCGCCCTTGACTTCGACCACGCAGGCGCGGCAGTTGCCGTCGGGCCGCAGCCCGTCCTTGTAGCAAAGGTGGGGAATGTCCACACCGTGGCGCGCAGCGGCCTTGAAGATGGTTTCGCCTTCATAGGCGTGGACGGTCTTGCCGTCGAGCTTGAACTCGACGGTTTGCGGCATGACTTCAGCGAGTTTGGCGGGGGCGTTCATGCCGTGGCTCCGATCTCATGCGGGAAATATTTCTGGATGCTGCGCACCGGGTTGGGCGCAGCCTGGCCCAAGCCGCAGATGGAAGCGTCGGTCATGACGATATTGAGGTCTTCCAGCGTGTCGCCGTCCCAGTGCTCGGCCTGCATCAGCTGCGCGGCCTTGGCCGTGCCGACACGGCAGGGCGTGCACTGGCCGCAGCTTTCGTGTTCAAAGAACTTCATCATGTTGAGGGCGGCGTCGCGCGCGCGATCCTGGTGGCCCAGCACCATGACGGCGGCCGAGCCTATGAAACAACCATAAGGCTGCAGGGTGTCGAAGTCCAGCGGGATGTCGCCCAGGGACGCCGGCAGGATGCCGCCCGAGGCGCCGCCGGGCAGGTAGGCGTAAAAGTCGTGGCCCTCGGCCATGCCGCCGCAGTATTCGTCTATCAGCTCACGCACCGTGATGCCGGCCGGCGCCAGCTTGACGCCGGGGTTCTTGACGCGCCCGCTCACGCTGAAGCTGCGCAGGCCCTTGCGGCCGTTACGGCCGAAGCCGCTGAACCATTGCGGGCCTTTTTCGACGATGTCGCGCACCCAGTACAGGGTCTCGAAGTTGTGCTCCAGCGTGGGCCGGCCGAAGAGGCCCACCTGCGCGATGTAGGGCGGGCGCATGCGCGGCTCGCCGCGTTTGCCTTCTATGCTTTCGATCATGGCGGACTCTTCGCCGCAGATGTAGGCGCCCGCGCCGCGCCGCAGCTCGATCAGCGGCAGCTCGCAGGGCGGGTCGGCGCGCAGCTTGGCCAGTTCGGCCTGCAGGATGGCGCGGCAGTCATGGTATTCGTCGCGCAAATAGATATAACAGGCCTCCACGCCCACCACCTGGGCCGCGACCAGCAGGCCCTCGAGGAAGCGGTGCGGGTCGCGCTCAAGATAAGTACGGTCCTTGAAGGTGCCGGGCTCGCCCTCGTCGATGTTGACGGCCATCAGGCGCGGCGCCGGCTGCTCGCGCACGATGCGCCATTTGCGGCCGGCCGGGAAACCCGCGCCGCCCAGGCCGCGCAGGCCGGAATCTTCCATGGCCTTGACGATGCGTTCGGCGTCTTCCTCGCCGTTGACCACCGCGGCGGCCAGCGCATAGCCGCCGTGTTCGCGGTACAGCGCATAGCCGGTGTACGCCGGCATGGCGGCTGTATCGATGCCGGTCACGCTTTGTTCGGCAAAATCGGCCGCGTTAAAAGGCACGGCAGCTTGGGCCACGGCGGCGGCGCTTTGCGCCTGGCCGACTGCCGCGACCACGGCCTGCGGCGTCGCAAAAGGTACGGCCTGCTGGTGCACCGCGATGGCCGGCGCCTGCTCGCAGCGGCCTATGCAGGGCGCGGCGACCACACGCACGTCCTGGTTTCCAAGCAACGCCGGCAGGCGCGCCAGCAAATCCTGCGCGCCGGCCAGCTCGCAGGCCAGGCCGTCGCAAACCCGCACCGTGAGGCCGGGGACCTTGCCGTCACCGCGAATCACTTCAAAGTGATGATAAAAAGTCGCGACCTCATAAACCTCGGCCATGGGGATGTTCATCTCCTTGGCCAGCGCCACCAGATGCCTGTCGTGCAGGCAGCGGTAGGCGTCATTGAGCGTGTGCAGGTGCTCGATCAGCAGGTCGCGCCTGTGGCCCGCCTCGGGCCGCGCGCCTATCAGCGCGCGCACCTCGTCCAGCGATGCATCGTCCGCCTGGCGCCCCTTGAGTTTGCTCTTGCGGCGTATGCGCTCGCGCATTTCATCAACCGTTGCGACGGCAACGGCCTTGACTTCGGGACTGCGACCAGGATGGTTCATGGTTGGCTGGGCCGGCGTCCCCGCGCGCGGCGCGGGAACGGCTTGGCTTGAAACGGAAAGGTCTGTGAATCAATCAAACAAGGGACGATCAGGCAAAAAACTTGGCCACGCTTTGCAAGGTGCGGTAAATGCCCCAGGCCAGCGGAATGCCCACCGCGAGCCAGGCCAGCACCACCAGCGCGGGACTCACCGTGCCGACGTTGCCGTTGCCGCCATTGGCGCGGTGCAGTTCGGAGGCCACGGCTTTTTCATGGGCCAGGCGTTTTTCTTCCGCGAGCTCGCTGTCGGTCATGAACCACTTGGGGTTCAGCGGGCGCACCAGCAGGTTGCAGATGAGGCCCACCACCAGCATGCCCACCAGGATGTACATGGTCTGGTTATAGACCTGTTCACGGGGGATGCCAAGGCCGAGCTGGTATTCGCGCATGTAGTTCACCACCACCGGACCCAGGATGCCCGCCGTGGCCCAGGCCGTCAGCAGGCGGCCGTGGATGGCGCCCACCATCTGGGTGCCGAAGATGTCGGCCAGGTAGGCCGGCACGGTGGCAAAGCCGCCGCCGTACATGCTCAGGATGACGCAGACGGCCCCCACAAACAGCACGATGCTGCCGGCCGCTGCGCTGCCCGGAATGCTGGCGTACAGAATGCCGCCCAGCACGAAGAAGACCACATAGGTCAGCTTGCGGCCCAGCTTGTCGGAAAGGCTGGCCCAAAAGAAGCGGCCGCCGATGTTGAACAGGCTCAGCAGCGCGGTAAAGCCCGCGGCAACGGTGGCGATGGCCGCCAGCTGGGCCTTGTCGAGCTCGCCGAATTTCTGGTTCAGGCCGATCAGGTGGCCGCCAAAGACTTCCTGCAGCATGGGCGAGGCCATGCCGATCACGCCGATGCCGGCGCTGACGTTCATGCACAGCACCATCCAGATCAGCCAGAACTGGGGAATGCCCCAGACTTTTTTCACGTGCACGTGGCGCTGCGTGATCATGGTGTTGGTGGCGGCGGGCGGCGGCGTCCAGCCCTCGGGCTTCCAGCCGGTTTCAGGCACGCGGTAGCCGAAGGCGCCGGCCATCATGAAGACGAAGTACACGACGGCCATGACCACAAAGGTCTGCATCACGCCCACGCTGGTGGGCGTGGCGAAATACTTCATGAGGTCGGCCGCGAGCGGCGAACCTATCATCGCGCCGCCGCCAAAGCCCATGATGGCCATGCCGGTGGCCATGCCGCGGCGGTCGGGGAACCATTTGATCAGCGTGGAGACCGGCGAGATATAACCCAGCCCCAGGCCTATGCCACCAATCACGCCCGAGCCCAGGATCATCAGCCAGAACTGGTGCAAATAAATGCCCAGCGCCGAGATCAGCATGCCGCCGCACCAGCAGACGGCCGACACCACGCCGGCCTTGCGCGGGCCGGCGCGCTCCAGCCAGCCGCCCCAGGTGGCCGCGGAAATGCCCAGCAGCACAAAGAACAGGGTGTACATCCAGCCCAGGGTGGAAATTTTCCAGTCGCAACTGGTGGTGAACAGCTCGGCGATAAAGCCGACCTCAGGGCCGCACTTGATGGATTCCTTGATGCCCAGCGCCTTGGACAGCGGCAGCCAGAACACCGAAAAACCATAGGCCATGCCTATGCACAGGTGGATCGCCAGGGCGGCGGGAGGCACCAGCCAGCGGTTGAAGCCGGGGCCGGCAATGATGCGCTCTTTATCGAGGAATCCAGACATGTCTTTTTATCTCCGTGTTATGGCTTATTGGTATTTCCCACCCTGAACGAGTGCGCGAAGTGTCGCGGCCGCACGGCAACACGGTCAAATTGAATCGAGACATGCCCCCATTCAAAAACTAAATAGAGCCCCCACGCTTTTCACTTCGCCTTCGGCTGCGTGTAATGCGCTGCCCCCCGAGGGGGCGCTGCGCCTGCGGCCCGGCAAAGCCGGTTCCGCGGCCCCTGCTTGGTTGGGGCGCCCTTTGCTGGAGTTCGGGAGTGGAATAAATAGCGCGCTGAGCGCTAGACGCTCAGCAAGCCGCTGTGGGCTGCTGCGTGGCGCAGCCAGCCAGCGTCCTGGGCCAGGGCCAGGGCGGCCTCGAGGGTGCGCGAGGGGTCGCCGCCCTGGGCCATAAAGCCTATGGTGGTGCGCACCTCGGGGCTGACCAGGGGCAGGGCTTCGAGTTCGCGGTAACCGCGCACCGCGCCGACCAGCGCGCCTGGCATGACGGTGCAGACATTGCCCTCGGCCACCGAGAGCGCCAGCGTGAGGATGGAGTTGGTCTGGATGACGGGCTCGCAGGCCTCGCCGGCTTCCTGGAAGGCCTTGTCGACAATGGTGCGGTTGTGCATGTCGCGCGTGAGCAGGCACATCGGGTGTTTCGCGGCCTCGGCCCAGGTGATCTTGGGGCCGATTTGCATGACGTCCTGGCTGGCCTTGGCAGCGCGGCGCACGAAAAAATAGTGCTCGGTGTACTGCTTGATCTGGCGCAGGCTGGGCCCGTTGGCGCGCAGCCGGTCGGTGTAGCCCAGGCCCATGTCCAGTGCCAGGCTTTCCAGGCCGGCCTCCAGTTCGTTGGAGCTCATGGAGCGCACCGTCGGCGAGATGCCCGGGTAGCGCGCCTGCAGCAGGGCGCAAAAGCGCGCGGCCACCGGCATGGCGGTGGGCACGGCCCCTATGGCGAGGCTGCCCTGCGGCTTGCCTATGCCGCTGTCGAGCTCCTGCTGCAGCAGCTCGCGCTCATGCAGCATGCGCTGGGCGCTGAGCAGCACGCGCTCGCCTTCGGGCGTGAAGCCTTCAAAGTTGCGTCCGCGCCGCACGATGACGGTGCCGAACTCCCGCTCCAGTGCGCGCAGCGCGTTGGACAGGGCCGGCTGCGTGATGTGGCAGGCCTGGGCCGCGCGGCCGAAATGTTTGTGCTCGTCGAGCGCGGCCAGGTAACGCAGGGATGCCAGCAGGTTCATGGAGCGCCGCGCCTGGGCTGTTTCAGGTGTTCTTGCTGATGGTGATGGTCGGGAACTTGGCGGAGAAGTCCTTGGACTTGGCCGCCACGGTGACGGCCATCTTGCGCGCCACGGCCTTGTAGATGCCTGCGACCTCGCCGTCCGGGTCGGCCACCACGGTGGGCCGGCCGTTGTCGGCCTGCAGGCGTATCTGCATGTCCAGCGGCAGCGCGCCCAGGTAGTCCATCTTGTAGTCGGCCGCCATTTTTTTGCCGCCGCCCTCGCCGAAGATGTGCTCGGCATGGCCGCAGTTGCTGCAGATGTGCACCGCCATGTTTTCGACAATGCCCAGGATGGGCACGCCGACCTTCTCGAACATCTTGATGCCCTTTTTGGCGTCCAGCAGCGCGATGTCCTGCGGCGTGGTGACGATGACGGCGCCCGTCATGGGCACGCGCTGGGACAGCGTGAGCTGGATGTCGCCGGTACCGGGCGGCATGTCGACGATCAGGTAGTCCAGGTCTTTCCAGTTGGTCTGGCGCAGCAGCTGCTCCAGCGCCTGGGTGGCCATGGGGCCGCGCCAGATCATGGCTTCGTCCTGGGCCACCAGGAAGCCTATGGACATCACCTGGATGCCGTAGTTCTCCATGGGCTCCATGTTCTTGCCGTCCACGCTCTCGGGGCGGCCCTCTATGCCCATCATCATGGGCTGGCTGGGGCCGTAGATGTCGGCGTCGAGCAGGCCCACGCTGGCGCCCTCGGCCGCCAGGGCCAGGGCCAGGTTGACGGCCGTGGTGCTTTTGCCGACGCCGCCCTTGCCCGAAGCGACCGCGATGATGTTCTTGACGTTGGGCAGCAGCTGCACGCCGCGCTGCACGGCATGGCTGGCGATCTTGACCGCGACATTGACCGAGACATTGCCGGCGCCGGGCACGGCCTTGACGGCGGCGATCAGGCTTTTGCGCAGGCCGGCAACCTGGCTTTTGGCCGGGTAGCCGAGCTCAATGTCGAAAGACACGTCGCTGCCGCTGATCTGCAGGTTTTTCAGGGCCTTGGTGCTGACAAAGTCTTTGCCGGTATTGGGATCCAGCACGGCTTGCACGGCGTTCAGGACGGCCTGTTGGTCCAGGGACATGGGGGAATACTCCGTTGAATCTGTCAAATGGGGCGGCGCTCTGGCGGCGGCGGGGGTTGGGCTGAAGTCTAACGCTGTGGCGGCGCCCACTGGGGTCATGGGGACTTGGCGGGGCTAGAACCTGTTCACGGTCTAAACGGGGTCGCGTTGGGATGCAATCGGGATGAGTGGGCCGACCGGGCACGCCGCATGGGCTGATGCCCATGCAAGTGACCGGGTGGCTCAATCGCCCGATTTCATCCCAACCCGGAGGGCAAGCACCTTCTCGGGCGGTCTGCGGCGTTGCGGCGCTAGCCCATAGCCGTGCTATGGGCGTCGCACCGCGCCTTGCATCCCATCCCGAGAAAGTGCTTGCGCGGCCCCGTTTAGACCGTGAACAGGTTCTTAGAGCCCGGGCGACTTAAAATCGCGGGTTAGCCCTCATTAAGCCAAAAAAGATCCCTATGTCCCAGCGCCGCCTGTTTGTAACCACCGCCCTGCCCTATGCCAACGGCAATTTCCATATCGGCCACATCATGGAATACATCCAGGCCGACATCTGGGTGCGTTTCCAGCGCATGCAGGGCCATGCGGTGAATTTTGTGGGCGCCGACGACGCCCACGGCGCGCCCATCATGATCGCCGCCGAAAAGGCCGGCAAGACACCGCAGCAGTTCGTGGCCGACATCGCCGCGGGCCGCAAGCCCTACCTGGACGGCTTTCACATCAGCTTTGACAACTGGCATTCGACCGACGGCCCGGAAAACCACCAGCTCGCGCAGCAGATCTACCTGGACCTCAAAAAGGCCGGGCTGATCGCGACCAAGACGATTGAGCAGTTCTTCGACGCCGAGAAGAGCATGTTCCTGCCAGACCGCTTCATCAAGGGCGAATGCCCGAATTGCCACTCGAAAGACCAGTACGGCGACAACTGCGAGGTCTGCGGCGCGGTGTATGCGCCCACCGACCTGATCAATCCCTACTCGGCCCTGTCGGGCGCCAAGCCGGTGCTCAAAAGCTCCGAGCATTTTTTCTTCACGCTGTCCGACCCGCGCTGCGTGGAGTTCCTCGAAAAATGGACACAGGACGGCAAGCTGCAGCCCGAGGTGGCCAACAAGGTCAAGGAATGGTTCTCGGTGCGCGAGAACGCCGACGGCACCAAGAGCGAAGGCCTGGGCGACTGGGACATCTCCAGAGACGCGCCCTACTTCGGCATTGAAATCCCCGATGCGCCGGGCAAGTATTTTTATGTCTGGCTGGACGCGCCGGTCGGTTACCTGGCTTCGCTGAAAAACCTGCTTGAAAAGCGCGGCGAAAGCTACGACGCCTACATGGCCACGCCCGGGCTGGAGCAGTACCACTTCATCGGCAAGGACATCGTCACCTTCCACACCCTGTTCTGGCCGGCCATGTTGCACTTCAGCGGCCGCAAGACGCCCGACAATGTGTTTGTGCACGGCTTCCTGACGGTGAACAACGGCGAGAAGATGAGCAAGAGCCGCGGCACCGGCCTGGACCCGCTCAAGTACCTGAGCCTGGGCATGAACCCCGAATGGCTGCGCTACTACCTGGCCGCCAAGCTCAATGCGCGCAACGAGGACATCGACTTCAACGCCGACGACTTCATGGCGCGCGTCAACAGCGACCTGGTGGGCAAGTACATCAACATCGCCAGCCGCGCCGCGGGCTTTATCAGCAAGCGCTTTGCCGGCCAGCTCGGCGAGGTGTCGGCCGACGGCGCGGCGCTGCTGGAGGCGTTGCGCGCGGCCAGGGACGTGATCGCGCCCCTGTATGAAAGCCGCGAATTCGCCAAGGCCTTGCGCGAAACCATGCTGCTGACGGACCGCGTCAACGCCTATGTGGACCAGAACAAGCCCTGGGAGCTCGCCAAGCAGGCCGGCATGGACGCGCGCCTGCAGGACGTGTGCACGGTGTGCATTGAAGCTTTCCGCCTGCTGACGATTTATTTGAAGCCCGTGCTGCCCGCCCTGGCCGCGCAGGTTGAGGACTTCCTGAAAGTGCAGCCGCTGAACCTTTCGCACGCCGGCGCCATGCTGGGCAAGGGCCATGTGATAGGCGACTACAAACACCTGATGCAGCGCGTCGACGTCAAGCAGCTCGAGGCGCTGTTCGAGCCGCCGCCCCAGGCCGAAACCGCGCCGGCCGCGCCCGCGGACCTGCCGGGCGGCGAGGCGATCGCCCCCGCCATCACGATCGACGACTTCGCCAAGGTCGATCTGCGCATTGCCAAGATCGTCAGCTGCGAAGCGGTGGAGGGCTCGACCAAGCTGCTGCGCCTGACGCTGGATGCCGGCGAGGGCCGCATGCGCAATGTGTTCAGCGGCATCGCCTCGGCCTACAAACCCGAGGACCTGGTCGGCAAGCTGACGGTGCTGGTGGCCAACCTGGCACCGCGAAAAATGAAGTTCGGCATCAGCGAGGGCATGGTGCTGGCCGCCAGCCATGCCGATGAAAAAGCCCAGCCCGGCATTTATGTGCTGGAACCCCTGCCGGGCGCCACGCCGGGCATGCGCATCCACTAAGCCATACGGCCGGCCTCAGCCGGCCGCCGCGTTGATAAAACGCAGGCCGGTGCCGGAGCGGCCCGACAGCTCCCTGAGCACATGGCCCATGGCGTGCAGCAGCTGCTCGGCATCGGGCGCGTTGAAGGGCGCCTCGGCCACGGCGATCCTGAACTGCATCATGGTGCCGGGCGGCAGGCTGGGGCTGTCGGCCAGGCCCCGGGCGATCAGGCGTTGCGCGATCTGCGTGAGCTCGTCGCGCGTGAGGTGGCCCTGCAGGATCAGCAAAAAATCGCCGTCGCGGTGGCGCGCGACGGTGTCGCCGTCACTCGCCACGCCGGCCACGCAAGCCCCGGCCTGCACCACCGCGCTTTGCGCCGCTTCCATGCCGTAGTCCTGGCGGATGTCGATGGCATTGCCCAGCCGCACCCGCATCACCGCGCCCGCGCCGGGGTCGCGCCGCTGGCGCACCAGCAGGGCGTCCAGCCGCTGCAGCAGCACGCGGTGGTTGCCCAGCCCGGTCAAGGGGTCGACGCGCGTGAGGGCACCGACGCGAGCCTGGTTGTCGCGCTTTTCGCGGCTGCGCAGGTACAGGGCCAGCAGCAGCAGCAGGATCTCGAAGGCCGCGCCTATCTGTGCGCCGTACTGCGTGGCGGTGCCCAGCGGCAGCATGGCCTGGGTGCGCAGGATGGGGAAAATCGAACCCACCGTCAGGCAGACCATGGCGGCCAGCACCCACAGGCCGACCATGGGCCGGCGCCAGACATACCAGCCGGCCACACTGAGGTAGACGGCCATGCTGCCCAGGTAATAAGGGGTGGCCAGGTTGAAGGAAGACTTGTTGCCCATCACCAGGAAAGCCGTCAGGATGCCCGCGCCCAGCACGGTCATCAGCAGCAGGCCGCGCGACAGCCAGGGCGCGTCGCGGTCGACCACCATCTGGCGCAAAAACAGGTGCAGCAGCGCGGCGGTGGCCAGCGTCAGGGCCACCGGCGCGCAATCATTCCACCAGGCGTTGCCCGGCCAGAGAAACTCACCGGCCAGCCCGGTCAGCGACAGCTGGCCCGCGGCCACCACCAGCACGTAGCCGGCGAAAAAAAGATGGATGCTGTCGCGCCAGGACGCGGCGTGCAGCGTGCTCATCAGCGCGATCAGCAGGACCAGCCCGATGTACACGCCCAGCAGCAAATGCGACTCCTTGGACTGCTCATGAAAGCTGGCCGGATCGGACAGTTCCCAGGGCACGCTGATGGGATAGTTGTGCGCCACCCGCAGGTAGCTGGGCCTTTCGCCGGGCTGCAGCAGGAGCTCGAAGGCCGGGGTCAGGTGGCGTACCGGCCACTGCGCGACAGGTACCGCGTCGCCGGAGCGCTCCATTTGCCACAGGCCGCCGGGCGCCGGGCGGTACAGGTCCACGCTGTCCATATTGGGATGGGGAATGGTGAGCATCAGCGGCGTGGGCGCGGCGACCGCCGGCAGGGCCAGGCGGTACCACAGTGCCGCCCCGCCCCCGGTGGGCATGATCTCGCTGGGCTGGACGGCACGCCCTTCGCCGGCATCAAACTTGCTGCGTACCAGCTCGAAAGTGAGGGTGCCCGCGCTGTCGACCAGCACCTGGCCCTCGCCCAGCACGCCGCGCCCGGCCTTGAAGGGGGCTGGCACCACGGCCGCAGGGCTTGCGGCGAAATTCTCGACGGGGGAAAGCTCCCCCGCCGGGGAAGCAGGGAGTTCTTGCGCCACAGCCATGGCGTGTGCCAGCAACAGCGCCGCCAAAGCGGCCGCCCGCCGCGGCAGGCGCCATCCGGGCATCCACGAAAAACCGAAAAAACCGGGCAATCACTTCTCCAGGAAAAGCACGCTGGGACAGTCCGGAACCAGGCGCCGTGAAGCCCCAAAGCTTATCCAGTCCGCGAAAGGCTGTAAAAGTAAGTATTTTGACCTAATAGATCTATTCACTTTAACCAGCCTCTCCATGGCCGGCAATGGAAAAATGTCACGTCCAGGACTTCTCGCCGGCACATGCCTGGCACCACAATCAAAGCCCATGCACCTGCCCGCTTACCTTGCGCCGTTTCGCCCCCGCCTGTTTTCAGCACTCGCCGGCTACACGCGTGAACGGTTCTTGAAAGACGCCGGAGCAGGCGTCACCGTCGGCATCGTGGCCTTGCCGCTGGCCATGGCCTTTGCCATCGCCTCCGGCCTGAAACCCGAGGCCGGCATCTGGACCGCCATCATCGCCGGCGCGCTGATCTCGGCGCTGGGCGGCTCGGCGGTGCAGATAGGCGGCCCCGCCGGCGCCTTCATCGTGATTGTCTACGGCATCCTGGAGCGCTACGGCCTGGCCAACCTGCTGATCGCCACCGCCTGCGCGGGCGTGCTGCTGTTCCTGCTGGGCCTGTTCAAGCTGGGCACGCTGGTGCGTTATGTGCCGGTCAGCATCGTGGTGGGCTTTACCAACGGCATCGCGGTGCTGATCGCGCTGTCGCAGGCCAAGGATTTGCTGGGCCTGGTCGTGCCCAAGATGCCGGCCGATTTTTTTTCGCAGATCAAGGTCCTGGGCAGCCACCTGGACAGCTTCAACCCCTATGCACTGGGCTTGGGCCTGATCTGCCTGCTGGGCCTGTTCGTCTGGCCCCGGCTGTTCGGCACGCAAGCGCGCGTTGCGGGCGGTTTTTTCACCATGCGCCTGATCCGGCTCATGCAGGCGGTCGAGGGCGTGCAGCTCAAGCGCGCCACGCGCATGGCCTCGCGCATGCCCGGCCCCATCGTGGCGCTGGTCACGCTGACGGCCTTTGCCTATTTCCTGGCCCTGCCGGTGGAAACCATAGGCACGCGCTTTCACGGTATTCCGCGCGCCCTGCCCGCGTTTGCCCTGCCCGACTTTTCATGGGAGACGGTGCGCCTGCTGGTGGCGCCCACCATCACCATCGCGATGCTGGGCGCGGTGGAATCGCTGCTGTGCGCGCGCGTGGCCGACCAGGTCTCGGGCCTGCCGCGCCACGACCCCAACCAGGAACTGATGGCCCAGGGCGTGGCCAACTTCGTCGTGCCCTTTTTCGGCGGCATGCCGGCCACCGGCACCATCGCCCGTACCGTGACCAATGTGCGCTCCGGCGCCAGCTCGCCGGTCTCAGGCCTGGTGCATGCGCTCACGCTGGTCCTCATCGTGCTGGCGGCCGCGCCGCTGGCGGTGCACGTGCCGCTGGCCGTGCTCTCGGGCATATTGCTTTACGTGGCCTGGAACATGGGCGAATGGCGCGAGTTCGCCCGCCTGCCCCAGGCCAGCAGCCACTACCGCCTCATCATGCTGGGCACGTTTTTCCTGACGGTGGTGTTCGACCTCACGGTGGCGCTGCAGGTCGGGCTGATCCTGGCCTGCGTGCTCTTCGTGCGGCGCATGAGCAGCCTGTTCCAGGTGGTCGAGGTCTCGCGCGACGCGGACTCGGCGAGCTTCCAGCTTTACGGCTCGCTGTTCTTCGGCGCGGTGGCCAAGCTGGACCCGATACTGAGCGTGGTGGAAAACGCGCCCAAGGGCCTGGTGGTGCGGCTTGATGTTCAGTCGCTGCAGTCGCTGGACACCTCGGGGCTGGACGTGCTGGAGCAACTGCACAAGGCCATCGTGCTGCGCGGCGGCCGGCTGGTGGTCGCAGGGCTCAATGCCCAGCCGCTGGCCGTGATGGAGCGCTCGGGCTTTCTGGCAAAGATCGAGACGGCCTAGCCGGCCCTTAGCGTGTGCCGCCGCTGGGATTCATGTTCTCTTCATCCACCGATGCCGTGCCTTTGACCTTGAGGTCGGCGTCAAACACCACCGTAAAAATGCGCGCCGTACTGGGCGGGCTCAGGTAGCGCCAGTCGTAATGGGTTTCCTGTTTGAGCGCATAGGGCGTGACCTTCATGGGCTTGCCTAGCATCTTGCGCACCTGCTCCATGCGCATGCCGGGCAGCACTTTTTCGAAGTTCTGCGGCGTGAGCACCTGCCTGAGCGCGCTCATCTTGCCGTCCGCGCCTAGGGTGATCATGTAGTTGGCCTGGCCCTGCGGCTGGCGGTTGTATTCAAAGGTGCGGGCGCCGGGCGCCGCGGCCGCGCCGGGCAGGGGCGTGTCGGCCATGTCGGTGGCATCCCAGATTTTTTCGGGCTCGCCGAAGCGGGCGCGCACATCGGCTTCGGTGGCCACGCCCTCCTCGAGTTCGGCGATGCGCTGCGGGTCGCAGCCCACCAGGCCCAGGACAAATGAGAGCAGACCCATACAGGCAAACATCCTTCTAGAGGGAAAAGCGGCCGAAAAGGGCGAAAACAAGGAAGGCATGGCAGACCCCGGTAAAATCAGCCCACTATACGTTTCAGGCAGTTTAGACCCCATGGCCCTCCTCAACATCTTCCGCCGCTCCGACTACACCTCCGACACGACGCAGTTCATAGACCAGCTCAAGGCCAAAAAGCCCACGCTGGAAGCGGAGCAGCGCGCCGGGCGCGCCCTGTTGTGGGACAAAAACCTGAACCGCAGCGAGCAGGCCGAGTACAGCGAAGCCCGCGTGCCCCAGCAGCCCTACGTCTACGGCACCAGCAGCCACCCCAACGGCAAATAAGGGCCACAGCCCTTCGCGACGCCCGCAGCCGCTGCTTTTTCATGTCCCAGCCCCATTTCCCGCCCGAACCCCAGGAACTGCCGCCGGCCGCCGGCCAGGCGCAGCCCGTGGTGGGCACGGACATGCCCGAAGTGATAGACCAGGTCGCGCTGGCGCGCCTGTACGGCGAGCCGCTGTTTGCGATGCCGCACGACCTGTACATCCCGCCCGATGCGCTGCAGGTCTTCCTCGAGGCCTTTGAAGGCCCGCTGGACTTGCTGCTCTACCTGATCCGCAAGCAGAACTTCAACATCCTCGACATCCCGATGGCGGCGGTCACGCGCCAGTACCTGACTTACGTCGACGAGATCCGCGCCACCAACCTGGAACTGGCGGCCGAATACCTGCTGATGGCGGCCATGCTGATCGAGATCAAGTCGCGCATGCTGCTGCCGCCCAAGAAGGTGGCCGAGGGCCAGGAGCCCGAAGACCCGCGCGCCGAACTGGTGCGACGCCTGCTCGAGTACGAGCAGATCAAGCTGGCCGCCCACAAGCTCAACGAGGTGCCGCAGTTCGGCCGCGACTTCCTGCGCGCCCAGGTCTATGTCGAGCAGTCGCTGCAGCCGCGTTTCCCGGACGTCAACGTGGTCGACCTGCAGGAAGCCTGGCGCGACATCGTCAAGCGCGCCCGCCTGGTGCAGCACCACGTCATCAGCCGCGAAGAGCTCTCGGTGCGCGAGCACATGAGCATCGTGCTGCGCAAGCTGCAGGGCCGCAAGTTCCTGGAGTTTGAGGAGCTGTTCGACGCCGCGCGCGGCATGCCGGTGCTGGTCGTGACCTTTATCGCGCTGCTGGAGCTCTCCAAGGAAGGCCTGCTGGAAGTCACGCAGGCCGAGGCCTTCGCGCCTATTTACGTGCGCCTGGCTTACACGCCGGCCTGAGCGCGCCGCGGCGCCCGGGCGGCAAGCGCCGCACCACGGACCTTCGCCTTGCAAGCGCCCTGGCGCGGCGCCTCCCCGGCCTGCGCCCGCGCGCGACTACGGTACGCCTGCATCAGCGCGACGTCCTACACCTCTTTACCGTTTTTACACCCATGCTCAGGGCAGGACTCAAGGCCTATCGGACATGAAAGCGTGCACGCACCCGATTTCCCCCCTGTGATTTCGAGGCCCGCGCGCATGAAGGGGTCTCCTGCACCCCGCTGCCCGCAACCGCATCCATGCGGCCGGAAGCAATGTCATTCATGCCGAAAGGGCTTCCGTGAACCTCAAACTACTCCCGCTGGCACTGCTGGCCGTGGGCCCCCATCTGCAGGCCCAGACCCTGCCCGGCGCGGGCAGCCAGTTGCAGCAGCTCCCCTCGGTCCCGGCGCCGCAACCCGCACCGCCTGAAATTCGCGTCGAGCCGGGCAAGCCGGTGCCGGTCCGCGTGACCGAGGAAGCGAAGATCCCCGTCGACAGCCTGCGTATCACCGGCGCCCGGGCATACACGGAAGCCCAGTTGCTGGCCGTGGCCGGCTTCACGCCGGGCAAGGAATTGACGCTGGCCGAACTGCGCGCCATGGCGGCGAGGATCACGGCGCACTACGCGAAAAACGGCTACTTCGTGGCCCAGGCCTACCTGCCCGCGCAGGAGATCGCCGACAAGACCGTCACCATCGCCGTGCGCGAGGGCGAATACGGCCAGATCGTTGTGCGCAACCAGACCAATCTCTCCGGCGGCATCGCCGACAGCCTCCTGTCCGGGCTCAACAGCGGCAACGCCATCACCGCCGCGCCGCTGGAAAGCCGGCTGCTGCTGCTGTCGGACGTCCCCGGCGTCAAGGTCCATTCGACGCTGGTTCCAGGCGCCGCGGCGGGCAGTTCGGACCTGCTGGTGGACATCACGCCGGCTCCGCGCGTCAGCGGCAGCGTCGACGCCGACAACGCCGGCAACCATTACACCGGTGAATACCGTCTGGGCGCCACGGTGAACCTCAACAACCCCCTGGGCCTGGGCGACGTCGCCAGCCTGCGCGCGGTGACTTCCGGCTCGGGCCTGAACTACGTGATCGCGTCCTACCAGTTGCAGGTCGGCAAGGGACGCGCCGGCGTCTCCTACAGCAAGCTCCACTACGTCCTGGGCGAGGAATTTGCCAGCCTGCGCGCCAACGGCACGGCGGAGGTGGCCAGCATCTTCGGCAGCTACCCGCTGATCCGTTCGCGCGACAACAATCTCTACATCCGCCTGGGCTACGACGCCAAAACCTTCCAGGACAGGGTGGACGCCATTCCTTCCGTGACGGACAAAAAGGCCGGCGTCCTGACCACCAGCCTCTATGGCAACCACCGCGACAACCTGGGCGGCGGGGGCGTCAGCGCCTATGCGCTGTCCTTCTCGGCGGGCAATCTGGACATACAGACACCCGCGGCGCTCGCCGCAGACGCGGCCAGCGCGCGCAGCAACGGCAGCTACGGCAAGCTCGGCTTCAACCTGATGCGGCTGCAGCGCGTCACCGACACGGTGTCGCTCTATGGGGCGGTCAGCGGCCAGCTTGCCTCTAAAAATCTCGATTCCTCGGAAAAGATGGAGCTGGGCGGCATGAACGGCGTGCGCGCCTACCCCCAAGGCGAAGCGCCCGCCGACCAGGGTTACCTGATGACGCTGGAAGCACGGCTGCTGCTGCCCAAATTTCCCGAGAACCTGCCGGGACAGGTGCACCTGATCGGCTTTGTCGACCACGGCAGCGTCACCATCAACAAAAACCCCTGGGCGGCCGGACAAAACCACAGAAGCCTGAGCGCCGCCGGCGTGGGCCTGACCTGGAGCGAAACCGGCAACTTCATGGTGCGGGCTTACTACGCCCGCAAGATCGGAAGCGAAACAGCCACCTCCGCCCCGGACAAATCAGGCCGGTTCTGGATACAGGCGGTGAAATATTTCTGACGCGGCGAACGGCAAACACAGGCCGAACAGGTATTGCAACCCACAAGGATTCACCATGAACCGCATAGCCCCCTCTTTGAAGAATGACACGGCAAGCGCCGGCAACACGCGCTTTGCGCTCAGGGCGCTGCCGGCTTGCCTGCTGCTGGCCTTCGGGATTTCCGCCCACGCCCTGCCCCAGGGCGGCGTGGTGGCGGCCGGCAGCGCCAGCATCGCCAGCGGCGCGGCGAGCACGACCATCACGCAGTCCAGCCAGAGCGCCGTGATCAACTGGCAGAGCTTCGGCATAGGTGCCGGCCAGAGCGTGCAGTTCGTGCAGCCCGGCACGGGCTCGGTGGCGCTGAACCGCGTGCTGGGCGCGGACCCCTCCAGCATCATGGGAAGCCTGTCGTCGAACGGCAAGGTGTTCCTGCTCAACCCCAACGGCATCCTGTTCGGCAGCGGTGCATCGGTCAACGTGGGCGGGCTGGTCGCTTCCACGCTCGGCATCAGCGACGCGAACTTCATGGCCGGGCAATACGCCTTGTCCAATCCCGGCGGCGGTGCGGTCGTCAACCAGGGAACGATCACCGCCGCCGACGGCGGTTATGTCGCCCTGTTGGGCCGCAACGTCAGCAACCAGGGCGTGATTTCAGCCAGGCTGGGCACCGTGGTCCTGGCCGCGGGCAGCGCCATCACGCTGGACGTGGCGGGCGACGGCCTGCTCAACGTGTCGGTGGCGCAGGGCAGCGTGAACGCGCTGATTGAAAACGGCGGCATGATCAGCGCCGCCGGCGGCAGCGTGCTGCTGACGGCCCAGGGCGCGGGCCACCTGCTGCAGACCGTGGTGAACAACACCGGCGTGATCCAGGCGCAAACCATTGCCAGCCGCAACGGAAAAATCATGCTGCTCGGCGACATGGAGACCGGCACCCTGAACGTGGCCGGCACGCTGGACGCCAGCGCGCCCAACGGCGGCAACGGCGGTTTCATCGAGACCTCGGCGGCGCGCGTCAACGTGCTGGACGGCGCGCGCGTCACCACCGCAGCCGCGGCGGGCCTGACAGGCCACTGGCTCATAGACCCGCAGGACTTCATCATCGGCGCCGGCGGCAACATCTCCGGCGCCACGCTGTCCGCCCAGCTGGTGACCAACAACATCACCATCGTCAACGCACCCGGCGCCGGCAACGGCGATATCTTCGTGAACGATGCAGTGAGCTGGACGGCCGCCGGAGCGCCCACCACCTTGACCCTGAACGGTGCACGTGACGTGAACATCAACGCAGCGGTCACGGCTGTCGACGCGAATTTTTCGGTCTGCTGCGGCCGGGACATCAATGTGAACGCGGCCGTCACGGCGACCCGCGGCAGCGTGCTGCTCGGCGCCGGACGCAACCTGAACCAGAATGCGGCCATCACGGTCACCGACGGCAACCTCGCCATGTGCGCAGCCAACGACGTCAGCATCAACAGCGCCATCACGCTGACGCGCGGCAGTTCCGACCCGGCGCGCAGCCTGGGCCTGGCGCCGGGCCTGACGCTGCGCGCCGACAGTGACGGAACCGGACCCGGCCGGATCGGCGGCACGGTGGTCATCAACCCACTGGCGCCCATGGTGACGGTGACCGGGCCCAACGCGCCGGTCGACATCTTCTACAACCCCGTTTCCTACACCGTGCCCACCGACTATTCGCCCCGCTTCACCTTGACTGGAGGCGCCACGCTGACGCAACACATGCTGGTGTTTCCCGAGGCAAGCAAATCCTACGACGGCACGGCCAGTGCCGTCCTCACGGGCCTGAAAGGCAACCCCGCCGGCGTCACGCTGATCGCCGACCCCGGCAGTACCGCCACCTTCGACAGTATGGATCCGGGCACAGGCAAGACCGTGTCATTCACCGGTTACCGACTCGGCGGCCCGAACGCCGCCCAATATGCCCTGGCCTCCTCATGCTGCGGGCCCATCGCGGGAAAAACCACCGCAAACATCACACCGGAAACCCGGCTGCCTTCATACGCCAGCGTCGCGGCATTCGCGAGTTTTGCCGCTTATTCAGAGGGCTTCATGCCCGCCACCTATGCGACCTCCGAAGGCGATATTTTTGTGCCGGGAGAGCGGATGGCTGAAGTTGTGGAGCCCATCGAGATACCGCGCAGGAAATATGTTGCTCCGCGCTATTTGCCCAGGCAGCCGCGCAACTGACAGGTACAGGAAGTCACCGTCATGTTCCACTTCCCGGGGGAAATCCCGCATCGCCGCCGCAAAGCGGCCATCGTCAAGGTTCTGGGCCTGGGCCTCGTTCTGCTGGCAGCCGGTCTTGCCGTACACGCCGCGACCGCAGCGGCAACAGATGATGCCAACCCGGCGCCCGCGGGGCCCGGCAGCACAAGCGCCGTTGATGGAAAACGGCCTCGCCACGCCGACTTCGGCCGTGAACACGCATCAAAGGAGACCCTGCACGTCGCCCACTGGGTTGTCGCCTCCGGGGACAACCAGGGCCTGCCTTTCCTCATCATCGACAAGGTGAACGCCAAGGTTTTTGTCTTTGATGCCCTGGGAAACCTGAGCGGCGCCGCGCCTGTCCTGCTGGGCCTGGCGCACGGCGACGACTCCACACCCGGCATCGGCGAACGCAAGCTGTCCACCATACGCCCCGAAGAGCGCACCACGCCAGCGGGCCGCTTCGTGGCATCGCTGGACCACGACCTCCATGGCGTGGAAATGCTCTGGGTCGACTACGACACCGCCATCTCGCTTCACCGCGTCGTGACCGTGGCGGGTGAACGACGCGCCCAGCGCCTGGAGAGCGCCACCAGCGCGGACAACCGGATTTCCTACGGCTGCATCAATGTGCCCGCGAAGTTCTACGACAAGGTGGTCAGCCCGGCCTTCACCGGCACCAACGGCATCGTCTACATACTGCCGGAAACACGCCCGGCACGCGAGGTCTTCAAGTCCTACGACGTGGATGGGCCGGCGCCGGCACAGGGCGCGGGTTAGCCGGTACCCGGCCCGCCGCAGGCCTGCCTGATAATCGGCTGTGTGCGCAGCAGATTCCGCGTCCATCGACCGGGCAAAAGGCGCCCCGTCTTCGCATGAACCCTATTTCCCATCCCCACCACGAGCACGCCTTTGACGTCCTCATCATCGGCAGCGGCCTGGCGGGCCTGGCCTCCGCGTTGCTGCTCGCCCCGGGCCGGCGCGTGGCGGTGGTCACCAAACGTGAACTCAACGACGGCTCCAGCGCCTGGGCCCAGGGCGGCATGGCCGCCGTGCTGGCCGAGGGCGACACGCTGGCGCAGCACGTGGCGGACACCCTGGTCGCGGGCGCGGGCCTGTGCGACCTGCCGGCCACGCAGGCCGTGGTGCAGGGCGCACCCGAGGCCATCGCCTGGCTGCGCCAATTGGGCGTGGCGTTTTCGGAAGACGGCGAACACCCGGGCGAGCTGCACCTGACCCGCGAAGGCGGCCACAGCCAGCGCCGCATCGTGCACGCGGCCGATGCCACCGGCGCCGCCGTGCAGCGCACGCTGATCGAAAAGGTGCGCGCCACGCCGGGCATCACGCTGTTCGAGCACCACATGCTGGTCGACCTGATCACCGACCGGCGACTCAAGCGGCCCGGCAAGCGCTGCCACGGCGCCTATGTGCTGGACACCCTGAGCGGCCAGGTGCTGACCTTCAGCGCCGGCCAGACCATCCTGGCGACCGGCGGTGCCGGCAAGGTCTATCTGTACTCCACCAACCCCGACACCGCCACCGGCGACGGCATTGCCGCCGCCTGGCGCGCGGGCTGCCGCGTCGGCAATATGGAGTTCATCCAGTTCCACCCGACCTGCCTCTACCACCCCGAAGCCAAATCATTCTTGATCACCGAGGCGGTGCGCGGCGAAGGCGGCAAGCTGCTGCTGCCGCTCTCGGCCGGCGGCGGGCGCTTTATGCCGGCACACGACGAACGCGCCGAGCTTGCGCCGCGCGACGTGGTGGCGCGCGCCATCGACTTTGAAATGAAAAAGCACGGGCTGGACTGCGTCTACCTGGACATCTCGCACCAAAGCCCGGCGTTTTTGCGGGAACACTTCCCCAACATCCTCCAGCGCTGCCTGGAGCTCGGCATAGACATCACGCGCCAGCCGATCCCGGTGGTGCCGGCCGCGCACTACACCTGCGGCGGCGTGATGACCGACCTGCAGGGCCGCAGCGACGTCGCCGGCCTGTATGCGATAGGCGAGACCGCCTGCACCGGCCTGCACGGCGCCAACCGCCTGGCCAGCAACTCGCTGGTCGAATGTGTGGTGCTGGCGCGCGCCGCCGCAACCGCCATCGCTGCCGAGGCCGCCGCCGAAACACCGGCCCTGCCGGCCTGGGACGAAAGCCAGGTCACCGATGCCGACGAGACCGTGGTGATCTCGCACAACTGGGACGAGCTGCGCCGCTTTATGTGGAACTACGTGGGCATTGTGCGCACCACCAAGCGGCTGGAGCGCGCGGCGCACCGCATCGCCCTGCTCGACGCCGAGATTCAGGAGTTTTATGCCAACTTCCGCGTCACACGCGACCTGCTGGAGCTGCGCAACCTGGTGCAGGTGGCCGACCTGATCGTGCGTTCGGCCCACGGCCGGCATGAAAGCCGCGGCCTGCACTTCAGCCGCGACTACCCCGGCATCGCCGAACAGGCCGTTCCCACCGTGCTGGTGCCGCCCGCAAGCTGATTCCTCCCCATTCTTTCCCCCGCCATCTTTATCTGGAGCCCCTATGCCTCATTTGATCGTTGAATATTCGAACAATCTCACCGGCTTCCCCAAAGCCGAAGTGCTGCAGGCGCTGAACAAGACTCTCACCGCCAGCCCTGAAATCAAGGACGAAGCCGACCTGAAAACCCGGCTGGTCGCGCTGGACAGTTTTGAAATCGGTACCGCGCCGGCCTCACGCGCTTTTGTGCATGCCCAGCTGCGCCTGCTGTCGGGCCGCACACCCGAAGCCAAGAAGGACCTGGGCGAGCGCATCGCCCAGGTGCTGCGCCGCCTGACGCCGCGGCCGGCGGGCCTGATGGTGCAGCTGAGCGTGGAGATGGTGGACATGGACCGCGCGTCCTACGTCAAGGAAAAACTCTAAGGTATTTCAGACAAGCCGGGCGTCTATCCAGCCCCTGAGGCTGTTTACAAAGGCCCAGGCCTGCACGCTTGCCAATTCGTCCACCCGCACAACCGCTTCGCTGAGCCGGCCTTCCCGCAAGGCCAGCGCCCGGCCCACGCCCGGCAGCAGGCCACAAGCCAACGGCGGCGTGACCCAGCGGCCGTCCACCCGCATCGCGATATTGCCGCGTGTGCATTCGGTGATCTCGCCCTGGGCATTCCACAGCACACAGTCAAATACCCCCGGCGCGGCCGGCGTGAAGGCGTCATAGTGGGCGCGGCGCGTCGTCTTGAAACGCACAAACTCGCCGTGCGCCGCGTCCAGCGGACGCTCGGCCAGCTGCAGTTGCACCTGGGGCGGTGAGGGCTCCATGGCATAAGCCTGGGCGCTGAATGTCCCGCCGGCGGCCAGCAACAGGCGCACGCGCCAGAGGCCTCGCGGATGCGCCTGCATCGCCTCCCGCAGGCAGGCATGGACCTGTGCCGCATTCCATGGGTGGCCGAAGTGAGCGGCGCTAGCCGCCATGCGCGCCAGGTGCGCATCGAGGTGGCGCAGCTGGCCCGCGTCCAGTGCCAGGGTTTCAAGAATGTCAAAAGGCATGCTGGCACGCTCCAGGAAAGCCCGTTTGTGGCGCCACTCCTGCCATTCGGCTTCGGTCGCGGAGCCCGCGGTGATACCGCTGCCAATGCCGCAGCGGGCTTCCTTGCCGCGCAGGCTCACGGTGCGTATCGGCACGTTGAAGGTCGCCGCGCCGCCGGGCCGCAGCACACCCATGGCCCCGCAATACACACCGCGCGGCTCCGGCTCCAGCGCGCGAATCGCCCGCATGGCGCGCACCTTGGGTGCACCGGTGATGGAACCGCAGGGGAACAGCGCGGCAAACACCTCGGCCAGGCTGCAGCCGGGCCGCGTGCGCGCCTCCACGTCCGAGGTCATCTGCCAGACCGCGGGCAGGGCCTCGGTGTGGAACAGGCGCGGCACGCGCACGCTGAAGGGTTGGGCAATGCGCGACAGGTCGTTGCGCAGCAAGTCCACGATCATCACGTTTTCGGCGCGCTCCTTGGGCGAGTTGCGCAGGGCCTGGGCTTGCGCGGCATCGTCCCCGGGATTGGCGCCGCGCGGCGCCGTGCCTTTCATGGGCCGCGTAAGGAGCAAACCTTCGCGCCAGTCGAAGAACAGCTCGGGCGACACCGACAGCAGCTGCTCCTCACCCGTGTCCAGAAAAGCCGCATAGCCGCCCGGCTGGGCGCGCTGCAGGGCCTGGAACAGGGCCGGCACGCTGTGCGAATCGCCGTCCAGCGCAGCCCGCATCTGCGCCGTGAAATTGACCTGGTAGTACTCGCCATCGGCAATCGCGCGCTGCAATTCGGCCAGGGCGGCCTCAAACGCGGTGCGCGTCATCGCCTCCTGCCACTGAAGCCGCGGTGATGCTTCTTGTACGGGACCAGGCCAGGGCAGCGCCGCGTCATGCACGGCAAACCAGGCCAAAGGCCCATCAGCCGGGTGCACGGTCAGCGCGGCATCAAAAGCGGGGGCGGCTTCATAACGCAAATAGCCCACGCACCAGGCGCCCTGCCGTGCCGCGGCCTGTGCGGCATCCAGCACCGCGCGCACCTCCTCGGGCCGCCGCGCCACCAGTACTTCGCGGGCTGCGCCAAAGGCCTGGCGCAAACGCGGCCCCTCGGGCTGGTGGGGGTCGGTGAAATCGATGAGCGCTGAAACCGCGTGCGCCACGTGCTGGGCGCCCGTCAGGCCGCGCCTATGTTAGGCACCAGGCCCGTGACCGGCCGCCCTGCCCTCAAGGCTTCGGTGAAGGCCAGCATGCGGTCTATCGGCAAACGCGCGCGTTGGCCCAGCGCTGCATCGACCTTGATTTCGTTCGTTCCGGTTTCCAGCACCTGCGCCAGCCCGGCCAGGCCGTTCATGGCCATCCAGGGGCAGTGGGCGCAGCTCTTGCAGGTGGCGCTGTTGCCGGCGGTAGGCGCCTCGATAAACACCTTGCCCGGGTTCAGCGTGCGCAGCTTGTGCATCATGCCGTTGTCGGTGGCGACGATAAATTCTTTCGCGTCCATCTCGCGCGCGGCCTTCAAGATGCCCGAGGTGGAGCCCACGGCATCGGCCAGCGCCACCACGTCGGCGGGCGACTCGGGGTGCACCAGCACGCGCGCACCCGGATGTTCGGCTTTCAGGGCCTGCAGCTCAAAGGCCTTGAACTCGTCATGCACGATGCAGGCGCCGTTCCAGAACACCATGTCAGCGCCGGTCTCACGCTGGATGTAGCCGCCCAGGTGGCGATCGGGCGCCCAGAGGATTTTCTGGCCCTGGTCTTTCAGCGCGCGCACGATGTCGAGTGCGCAGCTGGAGGTCACCAGCCAGTCGGCGCGCGCCTTCACGGCGGCGCTGGTGTTGGCGTAGACCACGACCGTGCGGTCCGGGTGGGCGTCGCAGAAGGCGCTGAATTCAGCAGCCGGGCAGCCCAGGTCCAGCGAGCAGGTCGCGTCCAGGTCGGGCATGAGCACGCGCTTTTCGGGCGACAGGATTTTGGCCGTCTCGCCCATGAAGCGCACGCCGGACACCACCAGGGTCTGCGCCGCGTGGTCGCGGCCGAAACGCGCCATCTCCAGCGAGTCCGAGACCAGGCCGCCGGTTTCTTCGGCCAGGTCCTGCAAATCGGGATGCACGTAATAGTGCGAGACCATGACGGCGTTGCGCGCCTTGAGCAGTTCGCGGATGCGGGTTTTGAGCGCCGCGCGCTCGGCCTGCGTGGGCTCCGCCGGCACGCGGGCCCAGGCCTGGTGCGTGCTGCAGGTGCCGGCCGCCTCGGGCTGCTCGTAATCGACGCGAATCGGCACGGCTGTTTGCATGCTCACACCGCCTGCGCGTCAAAGCGCATGGAAAAATCAATCGCCCGCACGTCCTTGGTCAGCGTGCCTATGGAGATGCGGTCCACGCCGGTTTCGGCCAGGGTACGCAGGCCGTCCAAGGTGACGCCGCCGGAAATCTCCAGCACGGCGCGCCCGGCGTTGATGCGCACGGCCTCTTTCAGGTCGGGCAGGCTCATGTTGTCCAGCAGGATCATGCGCGCGCCGGCATCCAGGGCCTGGGCCAGCTCGCCCAGGTTCTCGACTTCAATCTGCACAAAATCGGCCTGCGCGGCGACTTCGGCCGCGCGCGCCAGCACCTGCGCGATGCCGCCGGCGGCCGCGATATGGTTTTCCTTGATCAGCACCGCGTCGTACAAACCGACCCGGTGGTTGGTGCCACCGCCCGTGACCACGGCGTATTTCTGCGCGAGCCGCAGGCCGGGCAGGGTCTTGCGCGTGTCCACAATCTGCGCGCGCGTGCCCTTCACGATATCGACATAGAGCGCCGTCTTGGTCGCCACGGCGCTGAGCAGCTGCAGAAAATTGAGCGCCGTGCGTTCGGCCGACAGCAGGGCGCGGGCCAGTCCGCGCACCTCGAACACCACCTGGCCGGCTTCGCAGCGCTCGCCGTCCTTCACATGCCAGAGCAACTGAGCCTGCGGGTCGAGTTGCCGCACCGTGGCCTCCACCCAGGCGCTGCCGCAGACCACGGCACTTTCGCGCGCCAGCACCTGGGCCCGCGCCTGGCGGGCCGCATCGATCAGGCCGGCCGTCAGGTCGCCGGCGCCTATGTCCTCGGCCAGCGCGCGCGCCGCGTCTGCCTGGGCCAGGTCGGCCAGCGCCTGGCGGGAGAAATCAAATGACTTTTTCATGAGCAATCTAAGAAAGAAACCGCAACATACCGTGCACTAAACTATTAAATAGAGCCCGAAACTGTCGCGAATGTTACAGCGACCGGCCAGAGGCCTGAAGGCCGCGAGCTGCCCGCCCACCATAGCGCCTTCCCTTAGCCCCCATTTTCATCCACGCCCATCATCATGTTCAGAACCCTGCTTAAATCAAAAATCCACCGCGCCGCGGTGACGCATTGCGAACTCAACTACGAAGGCTCCTGCGCCATCGACGAAGACCTGCTGGACGCCGCCAACCTGGCCGAGAACGAGCAGGTGCACATCTGGAACATCAACAACGGCGAGCGCTTCATCACCTATGCGATACGCGCCGAACGCGGCAGCCGCATCATCTCGGTCAACGGCTCGGCCGCGCGCCGCGCCGCCGTGGGCGACCTGGTCATCATCGCTGCCTTCGCGCAGGTGCACGAAGACCACGTCGCGGGCTTCAGCCCCAAGCTGGTGTTCGTGAACCCCGACAACCGCATCAAGGAAGAGCGCTCCACCATCCCGGTGCAGCAGCCCTGAGCCGTTTCAGGCTTTTCCCCGCCTCCTTCACACAAGGCTCCATGGACAACGCAGCGATGATCCGGCGCAGCCTGCGCCACGTGTGGCACCCCTGCACGCAGATGAAGCTGCATGAGGCCCAGCCGCCCGTGCCCATCGCGCGTGCCGAAGGCGTCTGGCTTTACGACTTTGAAGGCAGGCGCTACCTGGACGGCGTGAGCTCCTGGTGGGTCAACCTGTTCGGCCACGGCCATCCGCACATCAAGGCGGCGCTGCGGGATCAGCTCGACACGCTGGACCACGTCATGCTGGCCGGCTTTACCCACCAGCCCGTCGTGGAACTCTCCGAACGCCTGGGCGCGCTGACCGGCCTGGGCCATGCCTTTTACGGCAGCGACGGCGCCAGCGCCACCGAGATCGCGCTCAAGATGAGCGCGCATTACTGGCGCAACAGCGGCCGGCCCGAAAAAAGCCGCTTCATTGGTCTCGCCGGCGGCTACCACGGCGAAACCGTGGGCGCGCTGGCGGTGACCGACATCGCGCTCTTTCGCGAAGCCTATGCGCCGCTTGTGCGCCTGGCCGCCACCGTGCCCAGCCCCGACGCGCGCGGCGCCCAGGCCGGCGAAAGCCCGGCGGACACGGCACGCCGCGCCGCCGCGGGCCTGCAGGCCTGGCTGGAACAACACCACGCGCAAACCGCCGCGCTCATCGTCGAGCCCCTGGTGCAGTGCGCCGCCGGCATGGCCATGCACGACGCGGCCTACCTGCAGGAAGCGCGCGCGCTGTGCGACCGCTACCAGGTGCATTTGATCGCCGACGAAATCGCCACCGGCTTCGGCCGCACCGGCACCATGTTCGCGCACCAGCAGGCCGGCATACGGCCGGACTTCATCTGCCTCTCGAAAGGGCTGACCGGCGGCACGCTGCCGCTGTCGGCCGTGCTGGCCACCGACGCGGTCTACGAGGCCTTTTACGACGACGAGGTGGCGCGCGGTTTTTTGCATTCACATTCCTACACCGGCAACCCGCTGGCCTGCCGCGCGGCGCTGGCCACCCTGGAGCTGTTTGAGCAGACCAACGCCCTTGCGCGCAATGCCGAAACAGCCGGGCTGCTGGATGCGGCCTTCGCGCCACTCACGCAGCACCGCGCCGTGCGGCATGCGCGCCGGCTGGGCATGATCTGGGCCTGGGATGTGGAGCCCGGCAGCCTTCCCCATTTCGCGCGCCGCTACACGCAGCACGCCATGGCCAACGGCGTGCTGCTGCGCCCCATAGGCCAGACGATTTACGCCATGCCGCCCTACGTGATGGATGCGGAATCCGCCCAGCACCTGGCGCGCGGCGCGCTGGCGGCGCTGGAGGCCACGCTGGCCGAGGAAGGCGGCGCCCATGGCTGAAGCCACGCACAAGCTCTCGCTGTTTGTGACCGGCACCGACACCGGCGTGGGCAAAACCCTGGCCAGCGCAGGGCTGCTGCATGCGCTGGCCCGCCACCATGTGCGCGTGGTCGGCATGAAGCCGGTGGCGGCGGGCACCGTCCAGGTCGATGGCGAAGATGTCAATGAGGACGTGCTTGCGCTGCGCGCCGCCTCCAATTACCGCGTGCCGCCCGAGCTCGACAACCCGGTGTTGCTGCCCGACCCGGTGTCGCCGCACATCGCGGCGGCGCGCGCCAATACACGGATTGACATCGCCCACTTGGTGGCCTGCCAGCGCCGCCTCGCGCAGTTGGCCGACGCCGTGGTGGTGGAAGGCGCGGGCGGTTTCCTGGTGCCGCTGTCGGACAGCGAAACCGGCGCCGACCTGGCCCAGGCCCTGGACCTGCCGGTGCTGCTGGTGGTGGGCCTGCGCCTGGGCTGCCTGAACCATGCGCTGCTCAGTGCCGAGGCGATACGCGCGCGTGGCCTCACGCTGGCCGGCTGGGTGGCCAACCACGTTGATGCCGGCATGCTGGCACAAGAGGACAACATCGCCTTCCTGCGGAAAAAACTGCAGGCGCCGCTGCTGGCCACCATCCCCTACCAGGCCGCGCCCGACCCGCGCGCCATCCACTTTAAGCTCCCCTCCACATGGCAATGACAATGACCGCTTCCTGGCTTGATGAATTCCCGGCGCGCCTGGCCGAACTGGATGATGCCCACCTGCGCCGCCAGCGCCGCGCGGTGCGGCCCGAAAGCGGTGCGCGCCTGGCGGTGGACGGCCGGAGCATGCTGGCTTTTTGCAGCAACGACTACCTGGGCCTGGCCACGCACCCGGTCCTGGTGCAGGCCGCCTGCGAAGGCGCGCAAACGTATGGCGTGGGGGCCGGCGCCTCACCGCTGGTCAGCGGCCACAGCGAGGCCAACGCGGCGCTGGAGCGTGAACTCGCCGCCTTTGTGGGCCTGCCGCGCGCGCTGTATTTTTATGCGGGCTACGCCACCAATATCGGCATCGTGCCGGCCCTGGTGGGTGCCGGCGACGCGATTTTTTCGGATGCACTCAACCACGCCTGCCTGATAGACGGCGCGCGGCTGTCGCGCGCGCAGATACACCGCTACGCCCATGCCGACCTCAACGCGCTAGAAAACGAACTCGCGCGCAGCGAGGCGCCGCGCAAGCTGGTGATCAGCGACGCCGTCTTCAGCATGGACGGCGACAGCGCCGACATCCCGGCGCTGCTGGCGCTGTGCGAACGCCACGACGCCCTGCTGCTGCTGGACGACGCCCATGGCTTCGGCGTGCTGGGGCCGCAGGGCCGCGGCAGCCTGGCCGCGGCCGGCCTGTCTGGCGCGCAGGCCTCGCGCCGCGTGCTCTACATGGCCACGCTGGGCAAGGCCGCCGGCGTGGCCGGCGCCTTTGTGGCGGGCGACGAGGCGCTGGTCGAATGGCTGCTGCAAAAAACCCGCAGCTATATTTTTGCCACCGCCGCGCCCGCGCTGCTGGCCAGTGCGTTACGCGCCAGCCTGATGGTCATTGAGCAGGACGAGTGGCGGCGTGCGCACCTGCAGCGCCTGATCGCGCGCCTGCGCAGCGGCCTGGCAACAGGCCTTGAGGGCAGCGGCTGGCAGCTATCCGCCTCGCAGACCGCCATCCAGCCGCTGCTGATAGGCGCCAACGACCAGGCCCTGGCCGTGATGGAAGGCCTGCGCGCGCGCGGCATCTGGGTGCCGGCGATACGCCCGCCCACCGTGCCCGAAGGCACGGCGAGACTGCGCATCGCGCTGTCAGCCGCGCACAGCGAAGCCGACGTCGACCAGCTGGTTGTGGCCCTGGCCGCGCTGGCCAGGCAGGCCGCTTAATCACTCCAAAATCTCTTCAGCTAGACTCCAAAACCATCCCCTGGAAGGAAGAACCATGTCCCACGTTGCAGAACAAACCGTTACCTTGCACCGCCCCCGGCCCAAGGCTGAGCCGGCCCCCGCCGGTGACCAGCGCTGGAGCGTGGACGCCATCGAGGCGCTGTTCAACCTGCCCTTCCCGGAATTGATGCACCGCGCGCAAACCGTGCACCGTGAAAACTTCGACCCCACGCGCGTCGAGTTCGCCACCCTGCTGTCGGTCAAGACCGGCGGCTGCGCTGAAGACTGCGGCTATTGCCCGCAGGCCGCGCGCTACGACACCGGTGTGGAAGCCAGCAAGCTCATGGAGCCGGCCGAAGTGCTGGCCGCCGCGCAGCGGGCCCAGGCGGCGGGCGCCACGCGCTTTTGCATGGGCGCGGCCTGGCGCTCGCCCAAGGACCGCGACATCGAAAAAGTCGCCGAACTCGTGCGCACGGTGAAGGCGCTGGGCCTGGAAACCTGCGCCACCCTGGGCATGCTGGAAGACGGCCATGCCCAGACCCTGCAAAGCGCGGGCCTGGACTACTACAACCACAACCTCGACAGCGCGCCCGATTTTTACGGCGACATCATCACCACGCGCGACTACCAGGACCGACTGGACACGCTGGCACGGGTGCGCAGCGCGGGCGTCAAGGTCTGCTGCGGCGGCATTGTCGGCATGGGCGAGACGCGCCGCCAGCGCGCCGGCCTGGTGGCCGAACTCGCCAACCTCACGCCCTACCCGGAGTCGGTGCCCATCAACAACCTGGTGAAGGTCGAAGGCACGCCGCTGGCGAACCAGGCCGACCTGGACCCGTTTGAGTTCGTGCGCACGATTGCCGTGGCGCGCATCACCATGCCGACCGCGCGCGTGCGCCTGTCGGCCGGCCGCCAGCAAATGGGCGACGGCGTGCAGGCCCTGTGTTTCCTGGCCGGCGCCAATTCGATCTTCTACGGCGACAAGCTGCTGACCACCGGCAACCCTGACACCGAGGCCGACGTGAAGCTGCTGGAGCGCCTGGGCATGAGCCGATCCGCGCCTGAAACACGCTAACCGCACGCCTTGTCTGGGTTCTCTAATCCGTGGCCCCAAAAGCACGGTGAAGCTGGTTAGACTCTCGCTAAATTCCGGATGCCCCCATGACATCTCCTGCCAATACCTCGGTCACGCCCTACGGCACGCTGCCGCCCTCCTCCACGCCCTCAACGCGCAAGCCGATCAGCCTGCCGCGCCTGCGCGAAATGCAGGCGCATGGCGAAAAAATCACCATGCTGACCGCCTACGACGCGACCTTCGCGGCCGTGGCCGACGCGGCGGGTGTGGAATGCATACTGGTGGGCGATTCGCTGGGCATGGTCTGCCAGGGCCTGACCAGCACCGTCGGTGTGACGCTGGAAACCATGCGCCACCACACCGAATGTGTGGCCAACGGCCTGCGCCGTTCGCAGGCCACGGCCTGGCTGATCGGCGACCTGCCCTTCGGCAGCTACCACGAATCGAAAGAGCAGGCGCTGCGCAGCGCCGTGGTGCTGATGCAGGCCGGCGCCCACATGGTCAAGCTCGAGGGCGGCGGCTGGACGGCCGAGACCGTGCGCTTCCTGGTCGAGCGCGGCATTCCCGTCTGCGCCCACCTGGGCCTCACACCGCAGACCGTGCATGCACTGGGCGGTTACCGCGTGCAAGGCAAGGGCGAGGAAGCCGCCGCCACGCTCAAGCGCCAGGCCCACGAGCTGCAGGACGCCGGCGCCGCGATGATGGTGCTGGAGATGGTGCCCGCGGCCCTGTCGGCCGAACTGACAAAAGAGCTGACGCACTGCGCCACCATAGGCATAGGCGCGGGCAGCGGCACGGCCGGCCAGGTGCTGGTGCTGCACGACATGCTGGGCATGAACCTGGGCAAGATGCCGAAGTTCGTGCGCAACTTCATGGAAGGCGCCGACAACAAGACCGCCAGCGTGCGCGGCGCCATGGAAGCCTATGTGCGCGCCGTCAAGGACGGCAGTTTTCCGGTGAACGCCACCCACGCCTGGTGAGCCCCTCTTCCTTGCGCCCCCCTTTCTGGAGACATGATGCAGATCGTCCACACCATCCCCGAGCTGCGCGAGGCCCTGAGCCCCTACAAGCGCCCGGCCTTTGTGCCCACCATGGGCAACCTGCACGACGGCCACATCGCGCTCGTCAGGCAGGCCAAGCCGCTGGGCGACGTGAGCGTCTCCAGCATCTTCGTGAACCGCCTGCAGTTCGCCCCGCATGAGGATTTCGACAGCTACCCGCGCACCCTGGACGCCGACGCCGAACGCCTGAAAGCCGCCGGCTGCAACGTGCTGTTCGCGCCGCTCGAAAAACACCTGTACCCCGAGCCGCAGACCTACAAGGTGCACCCGGCCACGGACTTGAGCGACATCCTGGAAGGCCACTTCCGGCCCGGCTTTTTCATCGGTGTCAGCACCGTGGTGCTCAAGCTGTTTTCCTGCGTGTTCGCCGGCATGCCCACGGGCGTGGCGGCTTTCGGCAAGAAGGACTACCAGCAGGTCATGGTGGTGCGCCGCATGGTGCAGCAGTTCGCGCTGCCCATCGAGATCCTGGCCGGCGAAACCCAGCGCGCCGAGGACGGCCTGGCGCTGTCCTCGCGCAACGGCTACCTGAGTGCGGCCGAACGCGCCGAGGCCGTGGAGCTGTCCAAGGCCATACGCGCGCTGGGCGAAGCCGCCCGCGCCGCCGGCACGCCCGACCTGCCCGCGCTGGAGGCCCAGGCCATGCAGGCGCTGGCGCGCCGCGGCTGGAAACCCGACTACCTCACCGTGCGCCGCCGCGCCGACCTGCTGGCGCCGCAAGGCCCGCTGGCCGGTGAGCCGCTGGTGGTGCTGGGTGCCGCCAAGCTGGGCAGCACGCGGCTGATCGACAACCTCGAAATCTAGGCCGTCGATGCAGATCAAACCCATAGACCCGCTGTCGCCCGAAGCGCAAGCGCTGATCGCGCAATCCGACGCCTATATGGCGGCGCTCTACCCGGCCGAAAGCAACCACCTGGAAAGCGCGCAGGCGCTGCGCCGGCCCCATGTGCTGTTTGTGGGCGCCCACCTCGACGGCGCGCTGGTGGGCTGCGGCGCGGTCAAGACGCTGGACGACGACGGGACCTACGGCGAAATCAAGCGCGTCTTTGTGCTGGATGCGCACCGCGGCAAGGGACTGTCCAAAGCCATCATGCAGACACTGGAGTCCCACCTCAAGGCCGGCGGCGTGGGCCTGGCCCGGCTGGAAACCGGCATCCACCAGCCCGAGGCGCTGGGCCTTTATGCCAAGCTCGGTTATGTGGCGCGGGAACCGTTTGGCGCCTATGCGCCCGACCCCCTGAGCGTTTTTATGGAAAAGCCGCTGACGTGAGCGGGGTCTCTATTCGCCTCGCCGCTTTGCCAGACCTGGCGGCGGTGGCCGCGTTGTTTGACGCCTACCGGCAGTTTTACGAACAGCCCGCCGATGCTGGGCTGGCGCTGCACTTCATAGGCGAGCGCATGCGCAGGCAGGAATCGGTGATCCTGGTCGCGCAAGCCGTGGGCACCCTCGTGGGTTTCTGCCAGCTCTACCCCAGTTTCTGCTCGGTGATCGCCCAGCCGATCTGCACGCTTTACGACCTCTATGTGGCGCCCCAAGCGCGCCAGACCGGCGCCGGCCGCGCGCTGATGCAGGCGGCCCATGCGCACGCGCAGCAAAACGGCTTCGCGCGGCTGGACCTCAGCACCGCCAGGAGCAACCACAAGGCGCAAGCCTTGTATGAATCCTTGGGCTGGGTGCGCGACGAGGTCTTTCTGTACTACAACAAGGCAATTCCCGGGACGGTTGTGCCGGCCTGATCAGGTCAAACGCGCGGACGGGCAAGGCCCGCCTTGGGGTATAAAGTTCCACAGTCCCCCACGTTCCCAGGAGTTCCGCCATGGCCATTCCCCACGCCGCATCCGGGCAGCTCGTTGACGTCCAGCCGCTGGCGGGCAAGCTCTCCGAGGGCCGCACCGTCGCGCTGTTCAAGAGCGAGGAGCTGGAGGTCATGCGCCTTATCGTGCCGGCCGGCAAGACCGTGCCTTCGCACCAGGTCAAGGGCGAAATCACCGTGCAGTGCCTGGAAGGCGAGGTGGCTTTCACCGCGAACGGCCAGACCCAGCCCATGAAAGCCGGCCAATTACTCTGGCTGGCCGGCGGCGTGCCGCACGGGCTCACGGCGGTGCGGGACTCGTCGCTGCTGGTGACGCTGCATTTGCGAAAGTAGCCGCGCCCCGGCGCGACGCGGGGGTTCAGGCCAGCTCGGCCGTAGGCCCGCGGCCCATCAGCATCGCCACCGCCTCGGCGGGCTGGAGCTTGCCGTCCAGCAAAGCCACCACGCTCTGGGCGATCGGCATCTCCACGCCCAGGCCGGCGGCGCGCTGCACCACGGTGCGGGCGCAGTACACGCCTTCGGCGACATGGCCCAGCGAGGCCACCGCCTGCGCCAGGGTCTGGCCCTGGGCCAGCAGCAGGCCGACCTTGCGGTTGCGGCTCAAATCGCCGGTGGCCGTGAGCACCAGGTCGCCCAGGCCCGACAGGCCGGTAAAGGTTTCGGCGCGCGCGCCCAGGGACACGCCCAGGCGTGTCATTTCGGCCAGGCCTCGCGTGATGAGGGCCGCGCGGGCGTTGAGGCCCAGCTGCAGGCCGTCACACAGGCCGGTGGCGATGGCCAGCACGTTCTTCACGGCGCCGCCCACTTCCACGCCCACGACGTCGTCATTGGCGTAAACGCGCAGCGTGGCACCGTGGAAGGCGGCGACCAGCGCGTCGCGCACCTCGGCATGTTCGCTGGCCGCAACCAGCGCCGTCGGCTGGCCGCGCGCGACTTCGAGCGCAAAGCTGGGGCCGCTGAGCACGCCGGCCCTTAAACCGGGGGCGGCCTGCGCGCGTATTTCGTGGACCATCAAGCCAAAAGGCGAAGCTGCGGCGGCCACCGGGGCCTCAAAGCCCTTGCTGAGCCAGGCCACGGGCGCGCCGGTATCCCGCAGGCTGTGCAGCATGCCGCGGGCGGCCGACACCGGCGTCGCGAGAATGATGAGGTCTTGCCCGGCCAGGGCCTGGGCCAGCGGCGCATCGCCGCCCTGCAACGCCAGGGCAGGCGGCAAGGCGATGCCGGGCAGGTAACGGGCATTGACGCGCCCGGACCGCAGGCCGGCAAGCTGGGCGGCATCGCGCGCCCACAGGGTGACCTGGTGGCGCGAGGCGCTGCTGACGGCCAGCGCCGTGCCCCAGGCGCCCGCGCCTATGACCAGTATTTTCATGAGGGTGTCACGCGGACATCATGAGGCGGCCGGGAGCATCCCGGCGGGCCCTCAGACGATGATCTGGGACGGAGCCGGCGTGGCCGCAGCGGCTTCCGCCTGCTGCTGCTCGTACATGGCCTGGAAGTTGATTTCGGCCATGTGCACGGGCGGGAAACCGCCGCGCTGGATCACGTCGGCCACGTTGCCGCGCAGGTAGGGGTAAACGATTTGCGGGCAGGCGATGCCCAGGATGGCACCCAGCTGTTCGGGCGGCACGTTGCGGATTTCAAAGATGCCGGCCTGCTTGGCCTCCACCAGGAACACCGTCTTGTCGGCGATCTTGGTCTGCACGGTGGCCGTCACGGCGACTTCGAACAGGCCTTCGGCGATAGGGGTGGCACCCACGCCCAGCTGGATGTCCACGCTGGGTTGCTCCTGGTTCAGCAGGATTTCGGGGGAATTGGGCTGCTCCAGCGACACGTCCTTGAGGTAAACGCGCTGGATCTGGAATACGGGGTCAAGATTGGCTTCAGCCATGGTGTTCTTTCGGGTGCTGGGAGGGAATCGATGCGCCGGCGGGCCGGCGGCCAGCGCGCATTATCTCAGGCAATTCCTGCCTCAAAAATTCAGGCTGGATTATTCAAGAGAGGCATCAGGCCGCCGCGGCCGTCAAGGGCCATCAAGTCGTCACAGCCGCCCACATGGGTCTCGCCGATGAAAATCTGCGGCACCGTGCGCCGGCCGGTGATGTCCATCATCTTCTGGCGTTCGCCGGGCACCATGTCGACGCGGATTTCATCGAGTTCGGTGACGCCGCGCTGTTTGAGCAGCTGTTTGGCCTGGATGCAGTAAGGGCAGGTGCCGGTGGTATAGATCTTGACGGTTTGCATGGTGTCTCCGGATCGCGCCGGCGGGGGCGCGGCGCGGGAAAAGTGGATGAATCAGGACTTGCCGGGTAAGGCAGGTTTCATGCCTGCTTTGCCCGGCCCAGCCCCGTTCAGGCCTTTTCCAGCGGAAGGTTAGCCTCTTTCCAGGCTTTGAGCCCGCCGCCCAGCGATTGGGCTTGCTCGTAACCGAGCTTTTTGGCCACGGCAACGGCACGGCCGGCGCGCGCACCGGTGGCGCACACCAGGATCAGGGGCAAGCCTTTGTTCTTGACCGCCAGGGGCAATTTCTCTTCCAGTTCGCTGAAAGGCACGTTTTTGGCGCCTGTGACGTGGCCGGCGGCAAATTCATCGGCTTCGCTGACATCCACGACCACCGCCTTTTCGCGGTTGATCAGCTGCACCGCGCCGCTGGCGGTCAGCGCGCCAGCGTTCATCGCGCCGGAAATCATGGGCCAAACCAGCATGCCGCCCGAGGCGAGTGCTATCGAAATCAGCATCCAGTTATCGATCAGAAATTTCACGGTAAACCCTTTGTGTATTTTTCAGCTAACCCGTGATTTTAGAATGGAGGGAGAAAGCGCCCCGCCGGGCAGCCTCCCAATTCCCTTTATTTCCCCCTTTTTTCCACTCCCCACCCTTCCTGACCATGTACAAACTCGTACTCATACGCCACGGCGAATCGACCTGGAACCTTGAAAACCGCTTCACCGGCTGGACCGACGTGGACCTCACGGCAACCGGCATTGAACAGGCCAAAAACGCCGGCAAGTTGCTCAAAAGCGAGGGCTACGAGTTCGACCTGGCCTACACCAGCGTGCTCAAGCGGGCGACCCGCACGCTGTGGCACACGCTGGATGAAATGGACCGCACCTGGCTGCCCGTGGTGCACAGCTGGCGCCTCAACGAGCGGCACTACGGCGCCCTGCAGGGGCTGAACAAGGCCGAAACCGCGAAAAAATTCGGCGACGAGCAGGTGCTGGTCTGGCGCCGCAGTTACGACACCCCACCGCCGCCGCTGGAGGCGAACGACCCGCGCGGCGAACGCGATGACCCGCGCTACGCCAAGCTTCAGCCCGGCCAGGTGCCGCTGACCGAATGCCTCAAGGACACCGTGGAACGCGTGCTGCCCTTCTGGAATGAATCCATGGCGCCCGCCATCAAGGCCGGCAAGCGCATCGTGGTCGCGGCGCACGGCAATTCCATACGCGCGCTGGTGAAATACCTGGACAACATCTCCGACAGCGACATCGTGGGGCTCAACATCCCCAACGGCATTCCGCTGGTCTATGAGCTGGACGCCAATCTCAAACCCCTGCGCCACTACTACCTGGGCGACAGTGAGGCCGCGGCCAAGGCCGCCGCTGCGGTGGGCGCTCAGGGAAAAGCCTGATCCCGCGCAAGGGCTTAGCCGCCCGGATTTTGTAAAAGTCCTGTAAATAGCCGCCCGTTTCGCTTCTTTTTTCGCGCCGCGCCTTGACTAGGGGGGAACCGGGGGCCCCGGCCTTTCTCCAAGGTGTATATTGCTTCCCACGGGGGGAACAAGGGTTTCCCAACGGCTTACGAAGGTATTTTTTATGGGTCAAAAGCTCAAGATAGCAGGCTGGATTTCAATCGGCGCCGTGGCGGGGGCTCTCACCACGGTACAGCTGCAGGCGGTGGCCCGCGCGGGCATCGCCCCCCTGCCACTCGAGGAGCTGCAGCAGCTGGCCGCGGTTTTCGGCATGGTCAAGAGCGATTACGTCGAGCCGGTGGACGAGAAAAAGCTCATCACCGACGCCATCTCCGGCATGGTGGGCAGCCTGGACCCGCACTCGGTCTACTTCGACAAGAAGTCCTACAAGGAATTCCGCGAAGGCACGACGGGCCGCTTTGTCGGTGTCGGCATCGAAATCAGCCAGGAAGACGGCCTGGTCAAGGTGGTCTCGCCCATCGAAGGCTCACCCGCCGACCGCGCCGGCCTCAAGCCCAACGACCTGATCACCCGCATCGACGACACCGCCGTCAAGGGCCTGACGCTCAATGAAGCCGTCAAGAAGATGCGCGGCGAGCCCAAGACCAAGGTGTTGCTGACGATCTTCCGCAAGGACGAAAACCGCACCTTCCCGGTCACCATCACGCGCGAGGAAATCCGCACCCAGTCGGTTCGCAGCAAGGTGGTGGAGCCCGGTTATGCCTGGGTACGCCTGAGCCAGTTCCAGGAGCGCACGGTCGAGGACTTCGTGACCAAGCTCGAGCAGATCTACAAGCAGGAACCCAACCTCAAGGGCCTGGTGCTCGATTTGCGCAACGACCCGGGCGGCCTGCTGGACGCTGCCGTCGCCGTGTCGGCCGTTTTCCTGCCTGACAACGTCACCGTGGTGTCGACCAACGGCCAGCTCGCCGAAAGCAAGTTCACCTACAAGGCCTCGCCCGAGTTCTACCAGCGCCGCAACGGCGCCGATCCGCTCAAGCGCCTGCCCGCAGCCCTCAAGAACGTGCCGCTGGTGGTGCTGGTCAATGAAGGCTCAGCCTCGGCCAGCGAAATCGTCGCCGGCGCGCTGCAGGACTACAAGCGCGCCACCATCATGGGCACGCAGACCTTCGGCAAGGGCTCGGTGCAAACCGTGCGGCCGCTGGGCCCCGACACGGGCCTGAAGCTCACCACGGCGCGCTACTACACCCCCAGCGGCAAATCCATCCAGGCACGCGGCATCGTGCCCGACGTGATGGTGGACGAAACCGCCGAAGGCAGCCCGTTTGCCGCCCTGCGCACCCGCGAAGCCGACCTGGAGAAACACCTCAACAGCGGCCAGGGCGCCGAGGTCAAGGATGCCAACCGCGAAAAAGCCCGCGAGATAGCGCTCAAACGCCTCGAGGAAGAAGCCAAGAAGACGCCGGAGCAGCGCCGCCCGCCCGAACTGGGCAGCGACAAGGACTTCCAGCTGGCCCAGGCGATCAACCAGCTCAAGGGCCGTCCCGTGCTGGTCAGCAAGACCGCCGTGGTGGAACCCAAGAACGAGAAAAAGGAAAACTGAGGCCGTAACGGGATAGCGCCGGGATCACCGGCCTTTCCCGGTCTTCCAGGCTGCTTTCCCGCGCCCCTGTTCCACCGAGGCCGCCCTCCCCCTGCGGCGGACTCCTTTCTTTCCATGAACGACGACCAGCTGCTTCGTTATTCCCGGCACATCCTGCTCGACGACATCGGCATCGAAGGCCAGGACAAGCTCCTGAAGGCGCATGTGCTGATCGTCGGGGCCGGCGGCCTGGGCTCGCCGGTCGCGCTTTACCTGGGCAGCGCCGGCGTCGGCCACATCACCATCGCCGACCATGACCGCGTCGAGGCCACCAACCTGCAGCGGCAAGTCGCCCACACCCTGGGCCGCATCGGCCAATTCAAGGCCGAATCCGCCCGGCAGGCCATCGCGGCGATCAATCCCGACGTGACGGTCACGCCCGTCACGCAGCGGGCCGAGGGCGCGTTGCTGGATGACCTGGTAGCCCAGGCCGACCTGGTGCTCGACTGTACCGACAACTTCGCGACCCGCCACGCGATCAACCGCGCCTGCGTGAGACACCGCAAGCCGCTGGTTTCAGGCGCGGCCATCCGCTTTGACGGCCAGGTCGCGGTGTTCGACGCGGGCAATGCGCAGTCCCCCTGCTATGCCTGCGTGTTCCCCGAATCGGAGCTGATGGAAGAAGCCTTGTGCGCCACCATGGGCGTGTTCGCGCCGCTGGTCGGCATCATCGGCAGCACGCAGGCGGCCGAAGCCCTGAAGCTGATATGCGGCGTGGGCGAGGCGCTCACCGGGCGCCTGTTGATGCTGGACGGCAGGCGCATGGAGTGGAGCGAGATGAAACTGGCGCGCAATACCGCTTGCGCGGTCTGCGGCGGCCTTCACCGCTGACCTTTTATTTGACGGCGGCCGCCGGAATGCGCGAGCCGGCGCTCGATGCGGCAGCCTGTTTCAGGATTGCCGCGCAGTTTTCGTCCTGGCCCGGCCCGGTTTCTATGGTGGCGGCCAGGGCCAGCAAAGGATTGATCACACCCAGCGCGAGCGCGATGCCGGCACGCCCGGCCAGTGCGCCCTTGTCGGGACCGGCCGACGGGGCCGCGAAAGTGCCGCCGATTTTCAAGGGCGACCTCAAGCTCAGGATGCTGTGGTCCTTGGGAGCCGGCTCCAGGACCAGGTCCAGGGTTTCATCGGCCAGGCTGATATTGCCGCGTCCATTGATCACCGTGTCGGAAGTGTCCAGCACGATGGTTTTGCTGCTCATCAGCCCCTGCTTGACCTCGAAGGCGACAGCCGCGCAGCGCAGTTGCACATTGCGGTCGCCGCGCACCAGGAACTTGATGATCTCGCCGCCATCCAGGCCCATGAATTCGAGCAGGATGTTGCTGATCTCGCCTTTGCCCATCAGGACGGCCACATCACCGGCAGACGTGCCCAGCATCTGCGCCAGCGAGTTGCCGCGCCCCTTCAAGTCGAACTGGCCGCTGATTTTGCCCAGGCTGCTTTTGGTGGTTTGCACCGCGGGGAAAAGCTGGTTGAGCTGCACGCCGCGCAGGTCCAGGCGCGCCGCAAAAAGCGCCGGTACCTCATTCGAATCTATGCGTATGGCGCCGGCCACCGTGCCGCCCGCGATGCCCAGCAATATCGGCTCGAGTTGCAGGACGCCGCCCGTCAGCTTGACGTGCACGCTGCCCTTGTCCAGCGGCAGCACCTGCACATGCCGGATGTCGGCGGCCGAATACACCACATCGGCATTCATGGCCTTGAGCCGGGTGACATCCAGCGTAGCAACAGGCAGGACCTTGCGCGACGGGGAGTTCGCCGCGCTTCTTTTGGCGGGCGTAGGCTCATTCCCAGCCTCGGCGGCCGCCGCTTTCACGGGCGTGGGCCCGGCCGGCGCAGGCAATCCGATCACCGGCGCCAGGTCGGCGAAGTCCAGCAGTTTTGACTGCACCTTGCCGGTCAGCAAGGGCACCGGCGCGGAGGGGTCAAAACTGAGCGCGCCGCTGAGGTCCGAGCTGCCCAGGCGGCCCTGAATCTGGCTGGCGGCCCAGACCTTGCCGTGCTTGGCGAGTTTGCCGCGCAATTTGTAAGGCGGCGTGGACGGCAGCACCACGCCCAGCAGCTTGTAGAGTTCCTCGAGGTTGCGGCCCTGCAGGTCAAAGCTGGCATCCACCCCGGCAAGGTCCGCGAGGTTGGCGATGCTGCCCTTGGCCTTCAGGCTGGTCTTGCCGGTCACCGCATTGACCTCGATGGGAAAAGGCGCTTCAAGGTCCTTGCTCAGCTGCAGCACGCCGCCGGTGCGTCCATTGGCGCTGAAGGCTTCGTTTTGCCATTTGCCTGTCGCCTTGTAGCTGAGAGGCAGCTGGCCGGTGCTTTCCTGGGCGAGTGAAAAATCCACGTGGATGTTGGCGCCCTGCGCCGCCGCCTGGTAGTCCACGCTGCCGCCGTCGATCAGCAAGGCATCGATGCGCGGAATGGCCCCCTCATCGGAGGTGTCGCGCGCAAGCGCCCAGGTCCGGCGCCCATCGGGCTCCATCTGCAGCCCTATTTCCGGTGCCGTCAGCGCGATGCGCGGCAACACGACCTTGCCCAGCAACAGCGGCAGCAGCCTGATGTCGAATTCGGCCGCCTCCGCCTTGACCAGGTAAGGTTTGCTGGCCCACTCGGGGTTGGCAAACTCCACACCGTCGGCCCTGACCGTGACGGTGCGCCCCAGGTGCACCGACAGATGCCGGGTGATTTCAAAGCGCCGTCCCAACTGGTCGGAAATATGGCGGTTGATGGGGCCGCGCAGCATATCCCATGGGAAAAACACCAGTACCAGCACCAGGGCCAGCAGCACGGCGGCGATGCCGGCAAGCCACCGTCGCCAGAGGACCGGCGCGGACTGGGGGGTGTTCATGGATGGCATGGAAGATCAGGCCCGCGTCAAGAAAGCGCAAGGCACCAGGTTGGCCGCGCAATGGCCGGGAAGGCGCTGGAAGCACTGGCTAGCATGCATGTGTCTCCCTGCGTTATGGCGTCATGCTTGCGCCTGCAAGGGCGCGGGGCTCCGTTTAGCCCTGCATTCCACTATCGGCCGGATCGCCGCATCGGGCAGTCGGCAGGCACCATGACACACTGTGGGCATGTGCCTACAGCCCGCGTAGTGTGGCTGCGGCGCACATGCAATGCAGCCGTAGGCGGCCTCCTACAAGTGCTGGCCTTGGCCGCTGGCAGAATGGGCATGGGTTGAAGATACATTAGGAAACAAGAGACATTCGCATTTTTGGGACTTTCGTAATACTTCGAAAGCCACGCGGCCTCCCACCTGGACCTGAGCAGTGAGACTGAAAACGTACATCGTAGAAGACAATCCGACCATTCGCGAAAATCTGATCGGAACGCTGGAGGAGTTGGCACGCATTGATGCCGTGGGAACCGCAGAAACCGAAAACGAAGGCAAGGCCTGGCTGGCGGAAAACAGCGAGGACTGGGACCTGGCGATTGTTGACCTGTTTCTCAAACAAGGAAGCGGGCTGGGCGTGCTGGCCGCCTGCAGGGACCGCCCTTCACGGCAGAAAGTCGTGGTCCTGAGCAACTATGCCACCGCCGACATCCGCCAGCGCTGCACGCAACTCGGCGTCGACGCGGTGTTCGACAAATCCAACGAGATCGACGCCCTGGTGGACTATTGCATCCAGCAGAGCGCCGCCGCCGATTGAACTCAATCAATCAGCTTGTTCTTGAGCGCGTAGTAGGTCAGGTCGCTATTCGAGGAAAGGCTCATCTTTTCCATCACGCGGGTGCGGTAGGTGCTCACCGTTTTCACGCTCAGCGACAGCGCCTTGGCAATGTCGCCCGCCGTCTCGCCCTTGGCCAGTTTCAGGAAAACCTGGAACTCCCGCTCGGACAACTGCTCGTGCGAAGCCACGTCGTTGGGCCGGTTCAGTTGCTGCGCCAGCAGCTCCGCCACCGCCGGGGTGATGTAGCGCTTGCCCAGCGAGATCACGCGGATCGCGTCGACAATCTCGGAAGGGTCGCACTCCTTGTTGAGGTAGCCGCTGGCGCCCTGGCGGATCAGGTTGACGGCATAGTGCTCCTCGGGGTAGCCGCTGAGAATGAGAATGCCGACATCGGGCGCCTTCGCGCGGATCATGGCCAGCGCGTCGATGCCGCTTTGGCCCGGCATGGACAAATCCATGACGAGGATGTCGAGTTCGACATTGCGAACCAGGTCAATGGCCTCGCGGCCGCTGCCGGCCTCGCCGACGACGCGCAAGTCGACCTGGTCCGAGAAAAACTGCTTGAGCCCCGAACGCACAATGGCGTGGTCGTCCACAATTCCGATTTTGATCATGTCGCTGTCTTCCTATAAAGCTGCAAGCCGGCAACGCCGTGAAAAGAGAAGCCTTGAACTGGCGCCTGCTTTAATTTTCAGCACCCATTATTGACGAATTCTTCACCGAAGTACCAAACGGAGTTTGCCGTGAAAGCATTTGCGATACCCAGAATGGCCATCAGCCTGCCTTTGGCGGTGCTGGCCGCCGCCTTCCTCATCTTCATCAATGAGGCGAGTTTCCGCAAGTCTACCGAAGCGGCGGCCAGCATTGAAGAGGCGCAGCAGACCCGCGGCGCCATCAACAAGCTGCTGCAGCACATGCTGGACGCGGAAACCGGCCAGCGGGGCTACCTGCTGACGGGCGACGCGCGCTACCTGGAGCCCTACAACGCCGCGCTGGCCGACATCGACCACAACCTGGACACGCTGCGCCAGCTGTTCACGCCTTATCGGGAGCAGCTCGCGGAGTTCGGCCAGATGTCGCGGCACGTTTCCCGCAAGCTGGCCGAAATGGACCTGAGCGTTCGCATGCGCAAGGAGGGCAATGAGGATGCCTGGAAGTTCGTGCTGACCACGGACGTCGGCAAGGAGCACATGGAGGCCATCCGCGAGCAGTCCGCCAGGCTGGCTGCCAGCAGCGTCAGCAAAATGGAGCAGGGGCAGGACCAGATCCGGCGCTCGCTGCAGCTGTCGCGCATCGGGGTGGCCACCGTGGCGCTGGCGGGTTTGCTGGCCTTCTACATGTACCTGCTGCAGACCAAGGCCTTGCTGGCTTCCGGCCGGCGCGAGCAGGAATCCCTGCAGCGCGAGCGGGACTTCCTCGAGGTGCAGGTGCGTGAGCGCACCGCCAACCTGGCCGAGCTGGCCACCCACCTGCAGAATGTGCGCGAGGACGAACGCGGCCACCTGGCGCGCGAACTGCACGACGAGCTGGGCGCGCTGCTGACCGCGGCCAAGCTCGACGTGGCGCGTTTGAAGTCGCGCCTGGCGGGCAGCATGCCGGAAGCGGTGGAGAGGCTCACGCACCTGACCAACACGCTCAACAGCGGCATCGCGCTCAAGCGGCGCATCGTGGAAGACCTGCGCCCGTCCTCGCTGTCGCACCTGGGCCTGGTGGCCTCGCTGGAAATCCTGGGGCGCGAGTTCGAGGAACGCTCGGGCCTGACCATCACCACCGACCTGGAGCCCGTCGAAATCGGCGGCTCCGCGCAACTGACCGTCTACCGCCTGGTGCAGGAGTCGCTGACCAACATCGGCAAATACGCGGAAGCCAAGCAGGCCGAGATCAGCCTGCATAACTTCGACAGCTACATCACCGTCGAGGTCAAGGACGACGGCAAGGGTTTCAAGGTCGGCAGCGTGGGCGCGGGCAGCCATGGGCTGGCCGGCATGCGGCACCGCGTGGAAGCCGCGGGCGGCCGCCTCACGGTCACCAGCGCCGAGGGCGAGGGCACGCGCATTTCCGCCGTGCTGCCGAAGACGCGCTGAGATGCGCGTGCGCCTCGCGAGCGGCGTAACAAAATGTCGGCCCCCTCCTACAGGGCGTGGCCATTCGAACTGACACAGGCACACGTCCGCAGCCGATGAGGCCATCCCGGGACGCTCTCTAAGCTTGGCTCAAGGCCGCTTCAATCGAAGCAAGGGCCATCCACCCCGGAGCAAGGAGCCTCAGATGTTGCACTATTCCGTCGTTTTTCTCGTGATCGCGCTGATCGCCGCCGTGTTCGGTTTCGGCGGCATCGCGGCCGGCGCCGTCGAGATCGCCAAGATCCTGTTCTTCATTTTTGCCGTGATGGCCGTCGTGAGTTTTGTCATCAGCCTGTTGCGCAAGAACTGACGGCCTCGCGTTTCTCCGAAGGCCTCCCGCATGAGCCGCGTCACCCGGTGACCCGGCTTTTGTTTTCCCTTCTTCTTTTTAATGCTTCCCCTCAAACCACCAAGGACCGCCATGAATTCCCAGACCGCCGCCAATACCGCACGCCAAGCCTCCGATGAACTGCTGCAGACCGCCGAGAAAGCCGTGGGCAGCACCCGCAGCTATGCCAACGAAGCCCTCGACAAAGCAGAAAGCAAGGTGCGCGACCTGCGGGGCAGCGTCGACCCCGTGGTCGACATGTTGGCCTCCAAGGCCCAGCACCTGGCACGCCAGAGCCTGGACATCGCAGCCGAAGCCAAGGACCGCGCACAGCGCTCACTGTCCAACGCCGCGGGCGCAACCTCGCGCTATGTCGCCGACCAGCCCCTGCGCTCGGTGCTGATCGCCGCGGCGGTAGGCGCGGGCGTCGCGCTGCTGATTTCCTCGGCACGCCACCACCGCCAGCAGAACCGCTACTGAGCCACCGCGACACAGGCCAACACAAGCACCCCGCCATGCTCCATCCCCTTTTCTCCACCATCGTGCAGCGGCCCGACCTGGTCGTGGACCACTTGTCGGCCTATGCGGCGCTGTTCCAGGAAGAAGCTTCCGAGGCCGGCTCCGAATTGCTGGCGCGTGCCGTGGCTTGGGCGGTGGCCGTCGTGGCGGCCGCCGTCTTCCTGGGCCTGGCGGGCACGGCCGTGATGCTGGGGATGCTGCATAACCAGTTTCACTGGGCACTGGTGGTGGTGCCGGGCATTGCGCTGGCCATCCTGGCCATTGCCATGCTGCGGGCGCGCAAGCCTCTTTCCTCGGAGCGCTTTCCCGAACTGAAGGCGCAGATCGACAGTGACGCCAATGCCTTGCGCATGGCCGCCTGAACAGCGCCACCCAGACCACACCATGACCGCTCTCTCCCAACTCACCCAGCCCACGCCGCAGGAAAGGCTGGCCAGCAGCCGCAAGGCCATCGTCAGGCATATGAACCGCGACAAGCTGTCCCATGATGAGCAGGAACAGTCCGCGCGGCATGGTGAAGAAGGCCCGCAGCATGCCGGGGGCGGAACCTGGAGCTTCATCAAGCACGCGCTGGGCGCCTGGTGGCAGCACCACCCCGTGAGCGCCGCGTTCAGCCTGGCGCGGCCGGTCCTGGACCAATACGCCAGGGAAAAACCGCTGCAGCTGCTGGGCATCGCCGCCGTGGCGGGCGCCGCGGCCGTGGCCTTCAAGCCCTGGCGGCTGGTGTCCCTGGGCAGTGTGCTGCTGGCCACGCTCAAGTCGTCGGAGATCTCCGGCGCCCTGCTGTCCATGCTTTCCCACCCGGCGCAGGACAACCAACAGACACAGAGGACACCATGAACACCCCCGCCATTTCCAAACGCCCCACCGCAACCTCCGGCGAACTGGTGCTTGACGAAACCGGCCTGGACGCGGCCCGCAAGAGCCTGGCCGACGGCGCCATCACACCGGCCTACGGGCCGCACCGCGATGCCATCGTCAAGCTGCTCAACGACGCGTTGGCCACCGAGCTGGTCTGCGTGCTGCGCTACAAACGCCACTATTTCATGGCCAGCGGCCTGTCCTCACCCGCCATCGCGGATGAATTCCTGGTGCACGCGAACGAAGAATCCGGGCATGCGGACCGCATCGCCCGGCGCATCGTGCAACTGGGCGGCGAGCCTGATTTTTCGCCCGGCACGCTGCAGCAGCGCAGCCATGCCGACTACGACGAGTCGAACGACCTCAAGACCATGGTGCGCGTCAACCTGGTCGCCGAGCGCATCGCGGTGGAGACCTACCGCCAGATGATCGCGCTGATCGGCGACAAGGACCCGACGACGCGGCGCATGCTCGAGGACGTTCTTGCCGACGAGGAAGAACATGCCGACGAGCTCAAGGACTGGCTCGAAAAATAAACGATGACCGCAGGCCTGTGGGCGTGGTGCCGTCCACAGGCAGGCTTTTTCAACCTTGCACCAAAACCATGAAACCAACACAAGAGGAAACAATATGAAATACGCTCGCGCAATTGCATTCGCCGCCCTGGCAGGCATCACCATCATTGGCAGCGGCTGCGCTGTCGGGCGTGGCCAGGAAACTGCCGGCGCCTATGTCGACGATGCCGCCATCACGACGTCCGTGAAGGCGAAATTCGTCGAGGACAAAACCGTGGCGGCATCCTCCATCAAGGTGGAAACGCTCAACGGCACCGTCCAGCTGTCCGGCTTCGCCAAATCCGCCGCGGAAAAAGCCCAGGCTGAAAACATCGCCCGCAACGTGAAGAACGTCAAGGCCGTTCGCAACGACATCGTCGTTCGCCCGTAAACGGGTAACCCCTATGCCACCGCAAGGTGGCTGCAAAAAGGCAGGCATGGGATTTCCCATGGCCTGCCTTTTTCACGTCCGGGCTCGCGGCCTCTACGGCCTCTAGCCGGCAGCCTTGACCTCGAGTTTGTTGTCCACCGATTTGACGCCCTTGACCGCCTTGGCCAGGTCGGCGGCCTTGTCGCGGGCGGCCGACGTGGGCGCGGAGCCCTTGAGGGTCACGGCGCCGTCACGGGTGTCCACATTGATCTTGAGCACGCTCAGATCGGGATCTTTCGCGAAGCCCGCGGTGACGGTGGTGGTGATGGTGAGGTCGTCGATTTTTTCACCGGCCTTGGCGGCCATGTCCTTGCCGGAAGACTCGGCGCTCTGGGTCGCGTTTTTCACCGCGGCGCCGACACTGGCCATCTCACTCTCGGCCTTGGCTTTGGCCCGGGCGGCGGCATCTTCGGTTTTCGCAATGGCCGAGTCGAGTTGCTGGCCGGCGGTTTTTCCCTCGTCCTGCTTGTTGCAGGCCGACAAGGCCAGCGCCAGGGATGCCGCGACCAGGACGGCCAGCGGCCGCAGGGCATGGCTCGCATGCGAGGGATTCAGAAGGATGGAAATCATGGTGGCTCCTTATCGGGATGTGAGGGGCCCGGCCTGAACGGCCGGGCGCAAGAAAGCGGCGAAGCGGCGTTCGCGCACATTCACTCTAGCCAGATGGCCCGCTGCCGCACATCGGTACCGGCTGAAACAGCCGTAGGACAAGGGGCAGCGCCCTTGTTAGCGGCAGCTGCCGTGCCGTTTGCGGAATTGCGCGGGATACACCGGCGGCGCGGCGTGCGACGGCGAGAAAATTCCCAGCCCCGCGGCCCTGGCCTGCCGCTGCTGCGCGGCGTAGGGGCCGGCGTTGCCCCGGTTGCGGTAAGACCAGGCCAGGCCCTGCGCCACCATCCAGCGGCCCGTGTCTTCGCCTTTGAAGCTGATCTTCGCCAGCAGGCGGCCATAGTCGTCATGCTGCCGCCCGTGCACAGCCACACGCTGGCCCAGCAGCTTGCGCATCAGCGCGTCGCGCGAGGCGGTGCCGCCGGCCTGGCAGATTTCAGGCGCGTCTATGCCGCTGATGCGAACGCTGACGGGCTTGCCGCCGCCGGGCCGCCGCACCCTCACGGTGTCGCCGTCGACCACATAAGTCACCACGCCGGACCAGGCGCTTGGTGTGGACTTGGCTTGGGAAGATGCCTGCACGGGAAGCCACGCGCCCAGCAGCGCGGCCATCACGAGAGTTCTGGAAAAGAAAACCATCGCGTAAAGAGAGCGGTCAGGCCGTGACAATCCAGCCTTCCAGCGGGTCCATCTCCAGCGGCAGACCGTAGCGCGGCGCGCCCTGCCGCTGCGCCCAGGCCGCCTGCATCAGGCACAGCACGGCATCCAGGCTGTCGCCGCTGGCGTCGTCGGCCAGCGCGTCGCGCTGGGCATGGCTGACTTTGAGGCGCAGCCCCAGCCGGGTTTGCCCGTTTTCCAGCGCGGTGATCAGGTCCTTGCGCGCGATCAGCCGTTCCGGCGTCTGCTTGGCCTTGTCGTCGCTTTTGTAAGAGCGGCCGCCTAGCACTTCGCGCGCCAGCAGCCCCGGGTAGCCCTCGAGCGCGACGCGGCGAATGTCGCCGTCGTGCAGGCCGGGCAGGTGCACGCCGGCCGCCAGCAGCCGCGGCACACCCGCATGCAGCATATAGGCCACCGGCGGGTTGACCCATTTCATCGAGGGGCTGGAGCCGGCCGGCCCGTCGGTGGCGCGATGGGCAAACTTCGCGCCGGCGGGGCGCGCATCACAAAACGCGGCAAAGGCTTGCCGGATATCGGCGCGGCTCAGCACGGCGTAATGCGCCATCAGCGCGGGCCAGGCAAGGGGCCAGCCGAGATGCGCCACCAGTTCACGCGGCAGGCCGAAGGGAAAATCGAAAGCGCCCAGCCAGCCGGCAGTCTGGCGCAGCCAAACCTCAAAAGCGTCCAGCGATTCAAAGCGCTCCAGTTTCGCCAGTTGGACCCGCCCGTTTGCACTGGTTCCGCAGGCCAGGACAATGGGTTTCCTGCGCGTCGGAACGCTGGAAAAATCGCACCCAACCAGTAACGGCGTCTCAAGCGGCATGGCGGTATTTTGCTGTCAACCCAACGCAAGTGCCATCACGCCCGCGGCAATCAGGGCAGCACCCAGCAGCCGCTGCAGGCGGTCGCCTTCGCCGAGCAAATGCCCGCCGATCAGTGCGGCAAACAGCATGGAAACTTCACGCGCCGGCGCCACATGCGACAGCGGCGCCACCTGCATGGCATACAGCACCAGCACATAAGAGACCGGGCTGATGGCGCCGACCATCAGCGCGTACTTCCACTGCCGGCGCCACAGCGTGGCTGCAGCTGGCCGGTCACGCAGCACAGCAGGCGCGAGCACAGCCACCCGCACAAAATTGCCCAGATAATCAATCAGGATGGGCGACATCAGCAAGAACCTCACGCCGTACCCATCCACCACGGTGTAGCTGGCAATGAAGGCGCCTGTGAGCAGGCCGTAAACCATGCCTTTGTGCACGCGGCGGCGCTGCGCCGGGTCATGCGCCGCACGCAGCAGGCCAGGCCCGCCCGCAATCAGGAACACGCCGCCCACCACACCGACAATGCCGGCCACGCCTACGGCGGAAATCTGCTCGCCCAACAAGGTGATGGCCACCAGCGAGGACAACAGGGGCCCGGAGCCGCGCGCCAGCGGGTAAACCACAGTCAGATCGGCTTTTCGGTAGCCGCGCAGCAAAACCACGTAATACAGCACGTGCAGCACACCGCTGACCGCAACAACGATCCACTCGGTCCAGCCCCAGCGGGGCAACTCCCCCCAGCTGGCCCACAGGCCAACCGGCGCCCAGATCAACATCATCATCACGCTGGTGAAAAAGGCAAAACGGGCATCGCCTCCCGCCTTTTTGGCGGCAATGTTCCAGCTGGCGTGAATCAGGCCGGCGAGAACAATCAGGGCAAGGGCGGAAAGCGGCACCGGTCAAGCTGGCGTATAAAAGCACGCCGCAAGGCGCAGCGGCCCCTCTTCCTCGAAGCCAGGGGCAACGACTGCCGCAGGCTCGAAGCGCCGGAGCGTGGGGGTCATCTATTCAAACGCGCCCGCAGATGGAGGCGGTGGCCATCAGGTCTTCGAGCAGCGCGTAGGACACCTTGCCGGAGACGGAATAGGGATCGAGCTCGGCCTTCTCGGAATACTTCAGCAGGATGGAATGGTTGAGCTTGGAGAGGTTGACCTGCCCCATGGTCCAGCCGCCGAAGCGCCGCTCGGAGATTTCCTCGAAGTGCAGCAGCACCACGTCCTTGTGGCGGGCGTCCTGCTGGATGTGGCCGAACAGGTCGCTGACCGCCATGCGCCCGCCTTCGATGGCCTGCAGGAAGATGCCGCCGCCGTAGCAGAGGATGCCGGTGATGCCGGTGGCCGGGTTGTGCTGGCGCGACTGCGACAGGATGCCCTCGATGGCTTCGGGGCTGGTGTCGACCGCGCGGCTTGCGTAAAGTAAACGTACGAGCATGCTTAGCCTTTTTGCGGAATCAGTGCGAGGAATTCGCGGCGCAAGGTCGAGTCTTTCAGGAACACGCCGCGCATCACCGAGTTGATCATCTTGCTGTCCATGTCTTTCACGCCGCGCCAGGCCATGCAGTAGTGGCTGGCTTCCATCACGATGGCCAGGCCGTCGGGCTGGGTTTTTTCCATGATGAGGTCGGCCAGCTGCACCACGGCCTCTTCCTGGATTTGCGGGCGGCCCATGACCCATTCGGCCAGGCGCGCGTATTTGGACAGGCCGATCACATTGGTGTGCTCATTGGGCAGCACACCTATCCAGATCTTGCCGATAACCGGGCAGAAATGGTGGGAGCAGGCGCTGCGCACCGTGATGGGCCCGACGATCATGAGCTCGTTGAGGTGCTCGGCGTTGGGAAACTCGGTGATGGTGGGTGAGGCCACGTAGCGGCCCTTGAACACCTCGTTGAGGTACATCTTGGCCACGCGGCGCGCGGTGTTGTTGGTGTTGTGGTCGCCGGCGGTGTCTATCACCAGGCTGTCGAGCACGCCTTGCATCTTGCCCTCGACTTCGTCCAGCAGCTTTTCGAGCTCTCCGGGCTGGATGAACTGGGCGATGTTGTCATTGGCGTGAAAGCGCTTGCGCGCCAGGGCCAGCCGTTCGCGGATCTTGACGGAAACGGGCGTACCCTCGCCGGTCGCGTCCTGGGGGGGCGTGTCGGATTTCATAAGCATGCCAGATATTACCAGCCCGCCCCGGCGCCGTCTTGTCCGGAATTTAACAGGGTCTTTGGTCTTTTACCCTTTCCGTACGGGCGCAAGCCGCTATTAATTTAATAGCGACCTGATCAAATTGGGGCTTCGGGGCCTCAATAGCGCTGGCCCGCCACCAGCAGCGCCAGCCGCACCAGGGCATACGCCCCCCAGCCCCGCAGCCGCTGGCCCAGGGGGCGGTGGCTGTGGGCGGCCGGGTCCATGCGCCGCCCCTGCTTGACCATGGCATCGCGCAAAATGCCCGCCAGGCCTTCGGCAAAGGCCTTGTCCTCGACCACCACATTGGCTTCCCGGGCCAGCAGCAGGCTCAAGGGATCGAGGTTGGACGAGCCCACGGTGGCCCAGTGCCCGTCCACCACGGCCACCTTGGCGTGCAGAAAGCCGGCCTCGTATTCATGGATCTCCACACCCGCCGCCAGCAGGACGCCGTAGACGGGCCGGGCCGCGTGGTACTGCATGAAGTACTCGTAGCGGCCCTGCAGCAGCAAGGTGACGCGCACGCCGCGCCGCGCTGCGCCTATCAGGGCGCGCCGCAGCTTGCGCCCCGGCAGGAAGTAGGCGTTGGCGATGATGATCTCGTGGTGCGCCTTGCCTATGGCCTTGCGGTAAGCGCGCTCTATGCTGCTGCGGTTGCGCAGGTTGTCGCGCAGCACCAGCGCCGCCCTGGGGCCGGCGCCGTTGCCCGCGGCGGGCGGCGTGGCGCCGGTGCGCCCGCCGTAACCCGCCGCCTTGAACTTCTCCCAGGCCGCGTTCATGTGCCGCTGCCGCGCGCTGTAGCCCGCCTGCACGCGCCACCACAGCAGCGCCATGGCATCGGCGGCTTCCAGCGCCAGCGGCCCGGTGGCGGCCACGGCGAAATCGAGGCGCGGCGCCTGGAGCTCGCCATGGTTGGGATCGTAAAAATCGTCGAGCACATTGATACCGCCGCAAAACACCGTGTGCTGGTCGACGACGCACAGCTTGCGGTGCAGGCGGCGCCAGCGCTCCGGCACCAGCAGGCCCAGGCCGCTCAGACCCGTGCCCAGGGGAGAATAGACGCACCAGTCGACTTTGGCCTGCACGAATTTTTCGCGCCATTCGGCCGGCAGCGGGCTGGTGCCTATGCCGTCCACCAGCACCTGCACCGTCACGCCGCGGCCGGCGGCGCGCACCAGTGCGTCGGCCACCTGCGCCCCGGCGCCGTGAAAATCGAAAATATAGGACTCCAGCTGGACCCAGCTATGCGCCGCGTCCAGCGCCTGGACCAAGGCGGGGAAAAAGTCCCGCCCGCCCTGGAGCAGCTGCAGCGCGCCGGTCTTGTGGAGGGGATACAGCATGGGCGGTGGCGTTCGTCCCTGTGCGAATGAGGAGATGGGCGTGGGGTCCGTCCCATTTAAACCGAGCGGCCGGTGTTTGCCAATCCCGTGAAACGCCAACTCACAAAGTGTTGCGCCTGCGCGCGGCCCTCACGGCTCAGGCCATGAATTGCGGCAGCAACAGCACCGCCTCGGCATTCGAGGGCGAAAAGCACAGGTCGGCCGCCGCGTGGAGCGGCAGCCATTGCCAGGCGGTGTGCTCTTTCGGGTTGAGCCTGACATCGCAGGCCTCGGGCAGGCACAGGCTGAAAACGTGCTCGGTATTGCGGGTCACGCCGGGCGCATAACGATGGCGCCAGACCGGGTAGATCTCGTAGACGTTGGCAAGGCCCCAGTCGCGAAACTGCGCCGGCAGGGCCGCAATGCCCGTCTCCTCAAGCACCTCGCGCATGGCGGTCTCCAGCAAGGGCTCGTCCACCCTGTCCTTGGACCCCGTCACGCTTTGCCAGAAGCCGGGATTGCCGGCGCGCTCTATCAGCAGCACCTCGCGCTGCGGCGTGTGGATGACGACCAGCACCGACTCGGGGATCTTGAACGGCTTCAAGGCATCCCCTTTCGCGCTGGCCGTGCGGCGCGCCGTTTAGACCGGGTTGCGCAGGCGGATGTGCAGCTCGCGCAACTGCTTTTCGTCCACCGGGCTGGGCGCATGCGTGAGCAAGTCCTGCGCGCGCTGGGTTTTCGGGAAGGCGATCACGTCGCGGATCGACTCGGCACCGGTCATCATGGTGACGATGCGGTCCAGGCCAAAGGCCAGGCCGCCGTGCGGCGGCGCGCCGTACTGCAGCGCGTCCAGCAGGAAGCCGAACTTCTGCTGGGCTTCTTCAGGACCGATCTTCAGCGCGCTGAACACCTTGCTCTGCACCTCGGCGCGGTGGATACGCACCGAGCCGCCGCCCAGTTCCCAGCCGTTGAGCACCATGTCGTAGGCCTTGGCGATGCAGCGGCCCGGGTCGGTGTCCATCCAGTCCTCATGGCCGTCCTTGGGCGCGGTGAAGGGATGGTGCACGGCGCTCCAGCGCTGGCCGTCCTCGTCGAATTCGAACATCGGAAAGTCCACCACCCACAGCGGCTTCCAGCCCTTGGTGAACAGGCCGGTCTTTTTGCCGAAGTCGCTGTGGCCGATCTTCAGGCGCAGCGCGCCAATGCTGTCGTTGACGATCTTGGCCTTGTCGGCGCCGAAGAAAATGATGTCGCCGTTCTGCGCGCCCGTGCGCTTGAGGATTTCGGCAATGGCGGCATCGTGGATGTTCTTGACGATGGGGCTTTGCAGGCCCTCGCGGCCCTTGGCGGCGTCGTTGACCTTGATCCAGGCTAGGCCCTTGGCGCCGTAGATCTTGACGAACTCGGTGTAGCCGTCGATCTCGCCGCGGCTCATCTCGGAGCCGCCGGGCACGCGCAGGGCCACTACGCGGCCGCCCGCCGTCGTGGCCGGCGCGCTGAAGACCTTGAAGTCCACGTCGGCCATGACGTCGGTCAGCTCGGTGAACTCGAGGTTCACGCGCAGGTCGGGCTTGTCGGAGCCGAAGCGGTGCATGGCGTCGGCATAGGCCATGACGGGGAACTCGCCCAGGTCGGTGTTCAGCACGGTCTTGAAGATGCTGCTGATCATGCCCTGGAACAGGTCGCGGATGTCCTGCTCGCCCATGAACGAGGTTTCAATATCGATCTGCGTAAATTCGGGCTGGCGGTCGGCGCGCAGGTCTTCGTCGCGAAAGCACTTGGTGATCTGGTAGTAGCGGTCGAAGCCGGACACCATGAGCAGCTGCTTGAACAGCTGCGGGCTTTGCGGCAGCGCGAAGAACATGCCTTCGTTGACGCGGCTTGGCACTAGGTAGTCGCGCGCGCCTTCGGGCGTGCTCTTGGTCAGCATCGGCGTTTCAATGTCGATGAAGCCGTTGGCGTCGAGGAACTTGCGCGTTTCCATGGCCACGCGGTAGCGCAGCATCAGGTTGTTCTGCATGTAGGGGCGGCGCAGGTCCAGCACGCGGTGCGTGAGGCGCGTCGTCTCCGACAGGTTGTCGTCGTCGAGCTGGAAGGGCGGCGTCACGCTGGGGTTCAGCACGATCAGCTCGTGGCACAGCACCTCGATCTTTCCGCTCTTGAGGTTGTCGTTGGTGGTGCCGTCGGGGCGGGCCCGCACCACGCCCTTGACTTGAACACAGAACTCGTTGCGCACGCCTTCGGCGGTCTTGAACATGTCGGCCCGGTCCGGGTCGCAAACCACCTGCACATAACCTTCGCGGTCGCGCAGGTCGATGAAGATGACGCCGCCGTGGTCGCGCCGGCGGTTGACCCAGCCGCACAGGCTCACGGTCTGGCCCATGAGGCTCTCGGTCACCAGACCGCAATAGTGGGAACGCATTTGGGAAACGATGGCCATAAAAATACTCGAACTTTCAGCGCTTTTGGGGCAGTTGTCGCCGTTTAAAGGGGAGGGGTCAGGGGTAGGGTCGCGGGCAGCGGCGCAGGTTTTGAGGGCACCACGACACCCATGGAAATCACGTAGGTCAGGGCTTCATCGACGCTCATCTTGAGCTCGATGCAGTCACTTTTTTTCAGCATCACGAAGTAGCCGCCGGTGGGGTTGGGCGTGGTCGGAACGTAAACGCTCAGGTAGTCGCCCTGCAGGTGGTTGACCACGTCGCCGCCGGGCGTGCCGGTGAGAAAACCTATGGTCCAGACGCCCTCACGCGGCCACTGCACCAGCAGGGCCTTGCGAAAGGCGTTGCCGTTTTCCGAGAACACCGTGTCGGAGACCTGCTTCACGCTCGAGTAGATGGAACGGACGATGGGGATGCGGCTCAGGAAAGAGTTGCCCCAGCGCACCAGCTTCTTGCCGAAAAAATTGCTGGCGAAGGCGCCCATCAGCAGCACGATCAGCAGCATGAGCAGCACGCCGAAGCCGGGGATGTGAAAACCCAGCAGCTTGTCGGGGTGCCAGGCGCCCGGCAGGATCAACAGCGTCTGGTCCAGCGTGCCGACGATCCAGTCGAGCACCCACAGCGTGATCGCCAGGGGCACCAGCACCAGCAGTCCGGCCAGAAGCCATCGGCGAATGGAAGCCATCACGAGGAAGTCTTGGAAGAAGCATCGCCGGCCGAAGCCTTGGCGGGTGCGGCTGCCGCGGGAGCCGGCGCGGCTGCGGTGCTTGCCGGCGTGGCGGCCGCGGCATCGGCCGGCTTGCTGTCCGCGCCCTTGCCGTTGGCCGTGCCGGCTTCGCCGCCCTCAGTCTTGGGGGCGGCCACGCCCGTGCTGTTGCCGCCGCGAAAATCCGTCACATACCAGCCCGAGCCCTTGAGCTGGAAACCCGCGGCCGTGACCTGCTTTTTGAACGCGGGCGCGCCGCAGTTCGGGCACACGGTGAGCGGCGCATCGGAGATTTTTTGCAGAACGTCCTTGGCATGCCCGCAGGACTCGCATTTATAGGCGTAGATTGGCATAGTGCTTAAGGCTTTGAGGGGGTATTCCCGGGAATACCGGGGAATTTGCCCGGGAAAGGTAACCCGGGTGCAAAGCCCTCAATTATAGGCCGTTGGGGGCCCGTCAAGCTCAGAACCAGCGGAACCGCAGCACCTGCACCAGTTGCATGGCGACCAACGCCAAAACAAAGCCCAGGCCACCGTAAATCACGTTCTGCAACAGCTTGTTGGTGCGTTTTTGTTCGAGCAGCAACTCCTCAATCTCCCGCCGCTGCAGGCCGGGCGAGGATTTGAGGTACTGCGACAAGAGGCGCGGCAGGCCCGGCAGCAGCTTGGCATAGGCTGGCGCCTCGGCCTTGAGCTGCGCCAGCAGTTTCTCCGGGCCCACCTGCTCCAGCATCCACTTCTCGAGGAAGGGCTTGGCGGTGCTCCAGAGGTCCAGGTCGGGGTCCAGTTCCCGCCCCAGGCCTTCGATATTGAGCAGGGTTTTTTGCAGCAGCACCAACTGGGGCTGGATTTCCACGTGAAAGCGCCTCGATGTCTGGAACAGCCGCATCAGCACCAGCCCCAGCGAGATTTCCCGCAGCGGCCGGTCGAAATAGGGTTCGCAGCAGGCGCGTATGGCGGCCTCCAGCTCGTCGACCCGGGTTTCGGGGGGCACCCAGCCGGATTCGAGGTGCAGCTCGGCCACCCGCTTGTAGTCGCGCTGGAAGAAGGCGCTGAAGTTCTGCGCCAGGTATTCCTTGTCGACCTCGGTCAGCGTGCCCACGATGCCGAAGTCCAGCGAGATGTAACGGCCGAAAGTTTCCGGCGCCAGGCTCACCTGGATATTGCCCGGGTGCATGTCGGCATGGAAAAAACCGTCGCGAAAGACCTGGGTGAAGAAGATGGTGACGCCGTCCCGTGCCAGTTTTTTCATGTCCACGCCGGCATCCAGCAGGCGCTGCACCTGGCTGATGGGAACGCCCTTCATGCGCTCCATCACCATCACGTCGGGCATGCAGAAGTCCCAGACCATCTCGGGGATCATGACCAGGTCGAGGTCCTGCATGTTGCGGCGCAGCTGGGCCGCGTTGGCAGCCTCGCGCAGCAGGTCCAGCTCGTCATGCAGGTATTTGTCGAACTCGGCGACCACCTCACGGGGTTTGAGGCGCTTGCCGTCGGCCGAGGCGCCCTCCACCCAGCCGGCCATCATGTGCATCAGCGCCAGGTCTTTTTCGATGGCGGGCAGCATATTGGGCCTGAGCACCTTGACGGCCACCTCGCGCCCATTCGGCAGGGTGGCGAAGTGCACCTGGGCGATGGAGGCGCTGGCGACCGGCGTGTGCTCGAAGCTCGCAAAAATACGGTCCAGCGGCCGGCCGAAGGCTTTTTCGATGATGGCGACGGCCACGGCGGAGTCAAACGGCGGCACCCTGTCCTGCAGGCGGGCCAGCTCGTCGGCGATGTCGGGCGGAAGCAGGTCGCGGCGGGTGGACATCACCTGGCCGAACTTGACGAAGATGGGGCCCAGGCTTTCGAGGGCTTCGCGCAGGCGCTCGCCGCGCGGCGCCTTCAGGTTGCGCCCGACGGAAACGATGCGCGTCAGCAGGCGCACGCCCGGGCGTTGGAAACTGGAGAGCACCAGCTCATCCAGCCCGAACCGCAGCACGGTCCAGACGATGAAGACGCCCCGGAAAAGCCGGGTCATGCAGAAGCCTTCGCGGTCGGGGCGCCCTCACCCGCCGCGGGGCTTGCGGGCGCCGCCTGCGTGGCAACCCCGGATGAAGCGGGCGCCGGAGCCAGCGGTGTCCTGGCGAGGAACTGCTTGAGTCCTTCAAACAGCCGGCGCCCGGCGTCGGCCATCGCGTGGGCGGGTGCGTCGCCGATCAGGCGCGACAGGTCTTCCTCGGCATCCCAGCGCAGGTTTTCGGCCAGCCAGCCCAGCTCGGCGGCCAGTTGCACGTCGCCTTCGATCTTGACCGGCGGCGGCTTGCCGGCCAGGACTGATTGCACGACGGTAAGGGGGGATTCGGTGGCGACAGCCAGTGTGAGGTCCGGCCTGGCGCCGGGCGCCGCCCGGTCCACCAGGCCCGCGGGCGTGACCATCAGGTCGATCGAAAAAAGCCCCCAGCGCAGGTGCACCACGCGCCCCTTTTGCCGCAGCAGCCGGTCCTGGGCCTGCTTTTCCTGCATCAGGACATGGTTCAGGAACAGCACCAGCCGCTGCTGCCCCTCATCCACCACCCAGGCGGGAGGCTGAAAGCGGGTGGCAATGGATTCCAGAAATGAAAAAGGGGACGTGGTGGTATTCATACGTCCCCGATTTTGCAGGATAAAACACCCAACAAGGTAAGCAACCCATTTATCTACCAGCAGGCGCCGCCCCCTTGAGGGGGGAACGGGCTACACGAAGTGAGCCCGGACGGGGGGTGTTTACTGAAGTGCTTGGACCCCGGCCACCAGCCAGCCGCTGCCGCCATTGCGGGGTTTGGTCATGTTCCAGACTTCGCGGAAGGGGCTGGCGCCGGCGGAGGCGTCTTCGCGGATCATGCCGGAGAACTCCACGCTGGCCATGTAGACGTCGCTGAGCTCCTCGATGCCCAGCAGCTGGGCGTCCAGCATCACGACCTCGGTCTTGTTGACCTGGCCGCCGGTGTGCGATTCGCGGTCGGCGAGCTGGGTCTTGATCTGCTCGAGCATGTCGTCGGTCATCATGGCGCGCAGGCTCTGGATGTCGGAGCGGTCCCAGGCATCCTGCAGCGTCACGAAGTTGGCCTTGCTGGCCTTGAGGAAGCCTTCGGCGTCAAAACCGGCCGGGACACCCCAGGACTGCGAGCCCAGCAGGGCCGAGCCGATCATGGAGCCGCCCGCGGCGGGCGCGGCCGCGTCGTATTTGTTGGCGTCGAAAGCCATGCTGCTGCGCTCCCAGGGGCGCGCGGAGGCATCGTTGCCGACGTTTTCGGGGCTGTAGTTCTTGGGGGTGGTGGCATTGCCCGCCCCCTGGAAGGCGAAAGGCGCCTGGCCGGAGGCCGCGCCGGGCGCACTGGCCGCCCCGCCCTTGAGCCTGCGCATGACAAAGCCGATCACCAGCATGACCACCAGCGCCAGCAGGGCAAACAGCATGATCTGGCCGAAGGCACCACCCAGGCCCAGCGACGAAGCCAGCCAGGCCAGGCCCAGGCCGGCGGCCAGGCCGCCCAGCATCGCGCCCCAGGGGCGCTTGGGCGCCTGCGTGGGCGCCGCGGCGGGCGTTGCCGGCTTGGCGGCGGAATTCGTGGCGGAGCCGGCGCCCGCAGGCGCCGCCTCGCGTTGCGTGACGTTGGACGACTGCTTGCCGAACGACTTGCCGCCGCCCAGGCGCTTGGCCTCGGCCGACGTGCCTGCCAGGGCCATGGCCGTGACCAGCACGGTGGAAAGAATTGCGGACCAGATCTTCATATCGTCTCCTTAATCACACTTCAACACTTCAGCACTTGATTCCAACATGCAATGCCACTACGCCGCCCGTCATGTTGTGATAGTCCACATGGCCGAAACCACCTTTACGCATCAGGGCTTTAAGTTCTTCCTGGCCCGGGTGCATGCGAATGGACTCGGCGAGGTACTGGTAGCTTGAGTCGTCATTGGCCACCAGCTTGCCCAGCCGGGGCAGGACCTTGAAGGAATACCAGTCGTAGATTTTTTCCAGCGGCCTGGCCACTTTGGAGAATTCGAGCACCAGCAACTTGCCGCCGGGCTTGAGCACGCGGTTCATCTCGCGCAGCGCGTCTTCCTTGTGCGTCATGTTGCGCAGGCCGAAGGCCACGGTCACCACGTCGAAACTCGCATCGGGGAAAGGCAGGTGCTCGGCGTCGCAAACCAGCGTCGGCAGGTTCACGCCGGCGTCCAGCAGCCGGTTGCGGCCCTCGCGCAGCATGGCCTCGTTGATGTCAGTGTGCACCACGCGCCCGGTGCTGCCCACCTTGGGGGCAAAGGCCAGCGCCAGGTCGCCCGTGCCGCCGGCGATGTCCAGCACCTGGTAGCCCTCCTTGACGTTGGCCACCAGCACGGTGTAGGCCTTCCAGGCGCGATGCAGGCCCATGGACATCAGGTCGTTCATCACGTCGTATTTGGGCGCCACGGAATCAAAAACGCCGCGCACGCGGCGCGCCTTGTCCTGCTCGTCGACGGATTCGAAACCAAAATGGGTACTGCTCATAGGTCAATGCTAGAGGGCAAAGCGGGCAATGGCCGCGACAACCCTGGGCTGACGCGGGACATTGCGGGCTTATTGCAGGCTTTTATGCTGGAAAAACAACAGTGCCGCGATGCGGGCTTTGACCGCCCGGCGCGGCGCGGCGAAGGGCCTCGCGCGGCTCGCGCCATCAGTGGCTGGCGCAGCCGTGCCCGCCGGCCTGCGGCATGGGCGCATCGCGGTCCACACCGGCGGCTTGCAGGCGCTGCTGGTAGTCGTCCCAGAGGCGATTTTGCTCGGCGCCCAGGTGGTAGAGGTAGTCCCAGGAAAAAATCCCGCTCTCGTGGCCATCCGAAAACACCGGCTTGACCGCGTAGTTGCCTATGGGCTCGAGCTCGACCACCGTCACCTCGCGCTTGCCGGTCTGCAGGATTTCCTGGCCCGGGCCGTGGCCCTGCACCTCGGCCGACGGCGAGTAGATGCGCATGAGTTCAAACGGAATCCGGAACTCGGCGCCGTCGGAAAACGCGATTTCAAGCACGCGCGACTGGCTGTGAACCGTCAGCGCCGTGGGCGTCGGGGAGCCGGGTTGAAGGCCTGCCATGGGGAACTGCTTTCTGAAAGGGACGGGCCGGACTGGCCGGTCGTCATGGTTTTGGCAATATCTCTGTTGACACCCGGACTAAACCAGCACGCGTTCGATGCCGCCGTGGTTGGCCGCCTCCACATAGGCCGGCAGCCACTCCTTGCCCAGGATCTGGTTGGCCATTTCGACGACGATGTAGTCCGCCTCGAGCAGGCCGTTCTGCAGGTCATCGCCGTAGCGCGAGAGCCCTTGCAGGCAGCTCGGGCAGCTGGTGAGTATCTTCACATTGGCGGTTTCAGCCACCGCGCCGGACGCCCGCAGGGCGGCTTCGCCCTTGCGCAGTTCCTCTTCCTTGCGAAAGCGGATCTGCGTGGAGATGTCGGGGCGGGTGACGCCCAGCGTGCCCGACTCACCGCAGCAGCGCTCGTTCTTGAGCACGTTGTCGCCCATCAGCGCCTTGACGGTTTTCATGGGCTCCTGCAGCTTCATGGGGCTGTGGCAGGGGTCGTGGTAAAGGTAGCCCGCACCAGGCTGGCCGGTGCGCAGGGTGATGCCTTTTTCGAGCAGGTACTCGTGGATGTCGATGATGCGGCAGCCCGGGAAGATTTTCTCGAACTCATAGCCCTGCAGCTGGTCGTAGCAGGTGCCGCAGCTGACCACCACGGTCTTGATGTCCAGGTAGTTCAGCGTGTTGGCCACGCGATGGAACAGCACCCGGTTGTCGGTGATGATTTTTTCGGCCTTGTCGAACTGGCCGCTGCCGCGCTGCGGGTAGCCGCAGCACAGATAACCCGGTGGCAGCACGGTCTGCACGCCCGCGTGCCAGAGCATGGCCTGCGTCGCCAGGCCGACCTGGCTGAACAGCCGCTCGGAGCCGCAACCCGGGAAATAGAACACAGCTTCGGTTTCGGAGGTCGTGCTTTTCGGGTTGCGGATGATGGGAACGTAGTCCTTGTCCTCGATGTCCAGCAGCGCGCGCGCGGTCTTCTTGGGCAGGCCGCCCGGCATCTTCTTGTTGATGAAATGGATCACCTGCTCTTTCACGGGCGCCTTGCCGACCGTGGCCGGCGGCAGTGCCGTCTGCTTGCGCGCCAGCCGGCGCAGCAGGTCGTTGGCCAGGCGCTGGGCCTTGAAGCCCACGTCCACCATGGCGCCGCGCATGAACTTGATGGTCTGCGGGTTGGTCGCGTTCAGGAAGAACATGGCGGCGGCGTTGCCGGGCCGGAAGGACTTCTGCCCCATCTTGCGCAGCAGGTTGCGCATGTTCATCGACACTTCGCCGAAGTCGATGTCCACCGGGCAGGGGGTCAGGCACTTGTGGCAGACCGTGCAGTGGTCGGCCACGTCTTCGAACTCCTCCCAGTGCTTGATGCTCACGCCGCGCCGGGTCTGCTCTTCATACAGGAAGGCCTCCACCAGCAGCGAGGTCGCCAGGATCTTGTTGCGCGGGCTGTAGAGCAGGTTGGCGCGCGGCACGTGGGTGGCGCACACCGGCTTGCATTTGCCGCAGCGCAGGCAGTCCTTCACGCTGTCGGCGATGGCGCCTATGTCGGACTGCTGCATGATCAGCGACTCGTGCCCCATCAGGCCGAAGCTGGGCGTGTAGGCGTTGGTCAGGTCGGCCTGGAGCGCTTGCCCTTCGTTGCCGAGGTGCCCCTGGTCGCGCAGCAGCTTGCCCTTGTTGAAGCGCCCTTGCGGGTCGACCTTCTGCTTGTATTCGGTGAAGGGCCGCAGCTCCTCGTCGGTCAGGAACTCGAGCTTGGTGATGCCTATGCCGTGTTCGCCGGAAATCACGCCGTCCAGCGAGCGGGCCAGCACCATGATGCGCGCCACCGCTTCGTGCGCGGTCTGCAGCATCTCGTAGTCGTCGCTGTTGACCGGCAGGTTGGTGTGCACATTGCCGTCGCCGGCGTGCATATGCAGCGCCGCCCAGACGCGGCCCTTGAGCACGCGCTTGTGGATGGCCGTGCATTCTTCCAGGATGGGCAGGAACGCGCCGCCCGAAAAAATCGCCTGCAGCGGAGCGCGAATCTGGGTTTTCCAGCTGGCGCGCAGCGAATGATCCTGCAGCTGCGGGAACAAGGTGGCCACGCCCTCCAGCCAGCCGGACCAGAGCGCGCGCACCTCGGCCACCAGCGCCAGCGCCTGGGCGACGCGGTCTTCGAGCAGTTCGGCCGACGGAATGTCGTTGGCGTCGTCAGATTTGCCCAGGGGCAGGCTGCCCTGGAGGAAAAAGGCCTCGAGCTCGTCGCACAGCTTGATCTTGTTGCGCAGGCTCAGTTCGATGTTGATCTGCTCGATGCCGTCGGTGTACTCGGCCATGCGCGGCAGCGGAATGACGACGTCCTCGTTGATCTTGAAGGCGTTGGTGTGTTTGGAAATGGCGGCCGTGCGCTTGCGGTCCAGCCAGAATTTCTTGCGCGCTTCGGCGCTGATGGCGATAAAACCTTCGCCGCTGCGCGAGTTGGCGATGCGCACGATCTCGCTGGTGGCGCGGGCCACCGCGTCGGCGTCGTCGCCGGCGATGTCGCCGATCAGCACCATCTTGGGCAGGCCGCCGCGCTTGGACTTGGTGGCATAGCCGACGGCGCGCAGGTAGCGGTCGTCCAGGTGCTCCAGGCCGGCCAGGATGGCGCCGCCGCGCTTTTGCTCGGCGAACATGAAGTCCTTGATCTCGACGATGCTGGGCACCGCGTCCTTGGCGTTGCCGAAGAACTCCATGCAGACGGTGCGCGTGTGCGCCGGCATGCGGTGCACGATCCAGCGCGCGCTGGTGATCAGCCCGTCGCAGCCTTCTTTCTGGATGCCCGGCAGGCCGCTGAGGAACTTGTCGGTGACGTCCTTGCCCAGGCCTTCCTTGCGAAAGGACTTGCCGGGAATGTCCAGCCGCTCGCGCCGCAGCGGCGTCTTGCCGTCGGCCTCGAAATACTGCAGCTCGAAGCTGGCCATGTCGGCGTCGTGGATCTTGCCCAGGTTGTGGCCCACGCGCGTGACCTCCAGCCAGGTCGCCTCGGGCGTGACCATGCGCCAGGAGGCCAGGTTGTCCAGGGCGGTGCCCCAGAGCACGGCCTTTTTGCCGCCCGCGTTCATCGCGATGTTGCCGCCTATGCAGGAGGCTTCGGCGGAGGTCGGGTCGACCGCGAACACAAAGCCGCCGCGCTCGGCCGCATCGGCCACGCGCTGGGTGACCACGCCGGCCTCCGTCCAGATGGTCGCGACCGGTTTGTCGATGCCGGGCAGCGAGACCATTTCGACCTCGGTCATGGCCTCGAGTTTTTCGGTGTTGATGACGGCCGACTTCCAGGTCAGCGGGATCGCCCCGCCGGTGTAGCCGGTGCCGCCGCCGCGCGGGACTATGGTCAGGCCCAGCTCGATGCAGGCCTTGACCAGCCCGGCCATTTCCACCTCGGTGTCGGGCGTAAGAACCACAAAGGGGTATTCGACGCGCCAGTCGGTCGCGTCGGTGACGTGCGAGACCCGCGAGAGGCCGTCAAACTTGATGTTGTCGTGGCGGGTCAGCTTGCGCAGTTTGCGTTCGGCCAGCCGGCGCAGGTCGTAGGTCTCGCTGAAGGAGGTGTAAAAGCGGGTCACCGCCGCGCGGGCGGCGTCCAGCAGCTCGCCCACGATGGCGTCGCGCTGCGGGTCGGCATCCGGCGTGCGGCGCTTTTCCACCTCGGCCAGCCGGTGTTGCAGCGCGTCGACCAAGAGCTTGCGCCGCTTGGGGTTGTCCAGCAGGTCGTCCTGCAAATAGGGGTTGCGCTGGACCACCCAGATATCGCCCAGCACTTCATACAGCATGCGCGCGGAACGGCCGGTGCGGCGCTCGTCGCGAAGCCGGTTCAGCAGGTCCCAGGCGCGTTCGCCGAGCAGGCGTATCACCACCTCGCGGTCGGAAAACGAGGTGTAGTTATAGGGAATTTCGCGAATGCGGGCTTCACCGGCCTTTGCGTCGCCGGCAAAGACATGGAGTTCTTGGAGTGTGGTAGGGGCGTTCATCGTGAAAAGCCAGCGGCTTCAGACCCGTGTCCAGCGCTGTTGCCCTATATTACCGCAGCGCACCATTTGGGGCCCTGCCCGCACCGGTCCTAAGTCGTCTTATGGAAATCCCGCTTGTCGGGCGTCTCCCAAATCGCTTAAATCCACGTGTCATAAACAGTTTCTAGACTGTCCCGTTTAACTTGGCGCGCCTGTTCGCGCCCAAATCCCAGGAGTTTTAATGAAAAACCGTCTTTCCGCCTTTGCTTTTGCGGCCCTAGGCCTGTGCATGCCTTTGGCCAGCCAGGCGCAAGTCGAAATCCAGTGGTGGCACTCCATGGTGGCGGTCAACGGCGAATGGGTCAATGACCTGGCCAAGCAGTTCAACGAAAGCCAGAAGGAATACAAGGTGGTGCCCACCTTCAAGGGCAGCTACGACGAATCCATGACCGCCGCCATCGCGGCCTTCCGCGCCGGCAACGCGCCCCACATCCTGCAGGTGTTCGAAGTCGGCACCGCCACCATGCAGGCCAGCAAGGGCGCCATCGTCCCGGTCGGCAAGATCATGCAGGACGCGGGAGAAAAATTCGACCCGAAAGCCTACATCCCCGCCGTCGCCGGCTACTACACCGCGCCGAACGGCCAGATGTTGAGCTTCCCGTTCAACAGCTCCACCACCATCTTCTATTTCAACAAGGACGCATTCAAGGCTGCCGGCTTGCCGACCGACAAGGCACCCGTCACCTGGCCTGAAGTCGTCAACGCCGCCGCCAAACTGAAGGCATCCGGCCATAAGTGCCCCTTCACGACCGCCTGGCAGAACTGGACGCAGGTGGAAAGTTTCTCGGCCTGGCACAACGTCGAATTCGCCACCAAGGCCAACGGCCTGCAAGGCATGGATGCGCGCCTGAAGGTGGATTCGCCGCTGCACGTGCGCCACATCGAAAACCTGGCCAACATGGCCAAGCAAGGCCTCTTCGTTTACAAAGGCCGCGGCAACGTTCCGGAAGCGAGCTTCATCTCGGGCGAGTGCGCCATGATCAACACCTCCTCCGGCTTTTACGGCAACGTGGCCAAAAATGCCAAGTTCGCCTACGGGCTGGCACCGCTGCCTTACTACCAGGATGTTCCCGGCGCACCGCAGAACACCGTGATCGGCGGCGCCAGCCTCTGGGTCATGTCGGGCAAAAAGCCAGCCGAATACAAAGGTGTCGCCAAGTTCTTCAGCTTCATTTCAACCCCTGAAGTGCAGTCGGCCAGCCACAAGCGCACCGGTTACCTGCCCGTGACGATGGCTTCGTACGACCTGACCGAAAAATCCGGCTTCTACAAACAGAATCCGGGCACCGACGTCGCGGTCACACAGATGATTCGCAAGGTCACCGACAAGAGCCGCGGTATCCGCCTGGGCAACTATGTCCAGATACGCGCGATCGAGGACGAAGAACTCGAACAGGTCTGGAGCGGCAAGAAGACGGCCAAGGAAGCGCTTGACTCCATCGTCAAGCGCGGCAACGAGCAGCTTGAGCGCTTCCAAAAGGCCAACAAGAACTGATCACGCAAGAGACAGCGCAAGCCCGCCCGGCGGGCTACACTCGGCCCGCCTGATCTCTCTCCCTGACAAGGGAAGGCCAGGCGGGTTTTATGTTTAGGCGCTCCCAAATTTCTGCCCACTAGAAGGCCTTATGGAAAAACGCGTTGTCTTTCGATCTAGCTGGCTGCCCTGGCTGCTGCTGCTGCCGCAAATGGCGGTCATCCTGGTGTTCTTCTTCTGGCCCGCGGCGCAGGCCCTGCTGCAGTCGCTGCAGCAGCAGGATGCCTTCGGCACCTCCATCGAATTCGTCGGCCTGGCCAATTTCCGGCAACTGCTGGACGACCCGAGCTATGTGGAGTCCTTCAAGACGACCGCATTTTTCTCGGTGATGGTGGCCGGCATAGGCATCAGCCTGTCGCTGGTGCTGGCGGTTTTCGCCGACCGCATCACGCGCGGCGGCATGTTCTACAAGACCATGCTGGTGCTGCCCTACGCGGTGGCGCCCGCCGTGGCTGCCGTGCTGTGGGTGTTCATGTTTTCGCCCTCACTGGGCGTGGTGGCCTATGCGCTGGGCAAGATAGGCATCAACTGGAACCACCTGCTGGACTCCGGCCACGCCATGACGCTGATCGTGATGGCTTCGGTCTGGAAGCAGATTTCCTACAACTTCCTGTTCTTCCTGGCGGGCCTGCAGTCCATCCCGAAGTCGCTGATCGAGGCCGCCGCAATCGACGGCGCCCGACCCTGGCGCCGTTTCTGGACCATCCAGTTCCCGCTGCTGTCGCCCACCACCTTCTTCCTGCTGGTCATCAACGTGGTCTACGCCTTCTTCGACACCTTTGCCATCGTCGACGCCGCCACCCAGGGCGGCCCCGGCAAGGACACGGCCATCCTGGTCTACAAGGTGTATTACGACGGTTTCAAGGCCCTGGACCTGGGCGGCTCGGCCGCGCAGTCGGTGGTGCTGATGGTGATCGTGGTGGCCCTGACGGTCATCCAGTTCCGCTACGTCGAGAAGAAAGTTCAGTACTAAATGAATTCAAAAAAACACAAGAATTCTTGCCCAGCCGGGGCCGCGGAACTGGCTTTGCCAGGCCGCAGGCGCAGCGGCCCCCTCGGGGGGCAGGGAGCTACACGAAGTGAGCAACCGTGGGGGCCATATCATGGTTGAAAAACGCGGCACCCACGGCATCCTGGCCCATGTGGTGGTGATGCTGGGCGTCTTTATCGTCGCCTTCCCGCTCTACCTGGCCTTCGTGGCCTCCACCCACACGGCGCAGGAAATCGTGCAGGCGCCCATGCCGCTGCTGCCGGGCACCAACATGCTCGACAGCTATAAGGCCGCGCTGTTCGGGCGCGAGTCCGCCACCGGCTCCAACGCGCCGGTGGCGCACATGATGTGGGTCAGCCTGGTCACGGCGCTGGTGATCGCCATCGGCAAGATCGCCATCTCGCTGCTGTCGGCCTTTGCCATCGTGTACTTCCGCTTCCCTTTCAAGAAGACCTGCTTCTGGGCCATCTTCGTGACGCTGATGCTGCCGGTGGAGGTGCGCATCCTGCCCACCTACAAGGTGCTGTCGGACCTGAACATGCTCAACACCTACGCGGGCCTGACCGTGCCGCTGATCGCCTCGGCGACGGCGACTTTCCTGTTCCGCCAGTTCTTCCTGACGGTGCCCGAAGAGCTGACCGAGGCCTCGCGCATGGACGGCGCCAGCCCCATGCGCTTTTTCTTCGACGTGCTGCTGCCGCTGTCCAAGACCTCGATCGCGGCGCTGTTTGTCATCCAGTTCATCTACGGCTGGAACCAGTACCTCTGGCCGCTGCTGGCCACGACCAGTGAAGACATGTACCCGGTGGTCGTGGGCATCAAACGCATGATCGCCGGCGGCGACGGCCAGAACGAATGGAACGTGGTCATGGCGACCGCCATCCTGGCGATGCTGCCGCCCGCCCTGGTGGTGGTGTTGATGCAGAAATGGTTCGTCAAGGGCCTGGTCGACACCGAGAAATAAAAGAAACCAACAAGACAAGACGGAACATCACTATGGCATCCCTTTCATTCAACAACGTCATCAAGCGCTACGGCTCCGGCAAGGACGCGCTGCAGGTGCTGCACGGCGTGAACGCCGACATCGCCGACCACGAATTCATCGTGATCGTCGGGCCCTCGGGCTGCGGCAAATCCACCCTGCTGCGCATGGTGGCCGGCCTGGAAGAAGTCAGCGACGGGCAAATCTCCATAGGCGGCAAGGTCGTCAACCAGCTGGAGCCTTCCGAGCGGGACATCGCCATGGTGTTCCAGAACTACGCGCTTTACCCGCACATGAGCGTCTTCGACAACATGGCCTACGGCCTGAAGATCGCCAAGGTGCCCAAGGACGAGATCAAGACCCGCGTCGACAAGGCCGCCAAGATCCTGGAACTGGGCCACCTGCTGGACCGCAAGCCCCGCGCGCTTTCGGGCGGCCAACGCCAGCGCGTGGCCATGGGCCGGGCCATCGTGCGCCAGCCGCAGGTGTTTCTGTTCGACGAGCCGCTGTCCAACCTGGACGCCAAGCTGCGCGTGCAGACGCGCCTGGAAATCCAGAAGCTGCACCGCGAGCTCGGCATCACCTCGCTCTTTGTCACCCACGACCAGGTCGAGGCCATGACGCTGGCGCAACGCATGATGGTGATGAACGCAGGCCGCATGGAGCAGTTCGGCACGCCTGAAGAGGTCTACAACCGCCCCGCCACCACCTTTGTGGCGAGTTTCATGGGCTCGCCGCCCATGAACCTGCTCAAGCAGGCGCCGAACGCCGATTTCGGCGGCAAGCCGGGCGCCATTCTGGGCATACGGCCCGAACACCTGACGGTAGGCGCCACCGGCTGGGCCGTGCAGGTCGACACGATTGAAATGCTGGGCGCCGAGCGGCTGGTGTATTGCCGCATGGGCGGCGAAGCCCTCATCGTGCGCACCGATGAAAGCCTGTCGACGGCGCCTGAAATCGGCGCGACCATCCACGTCACGCCGCGCGCCGACCGCCTGCACTGGTTTGACGCGGACACCGGAAAACGCCTGTAATCTTTCAGTTTCCGCAGTTTTAGCAGTTCCCGAGAAGACCATGACGAATCCCGTGACCGCCGCCAATTGGCCTTACCCCCGATGGGTGGCGCACCGCGGTGCCGGCAAGCTGGCGCCTGAAAACACCCTGGCCTCCTTCATGCTGGGTGCCCGCCACGGCTACCGCATGTTCGAGTGCGATGTGAAGCTCAGCGCCGACGGCATCCCGTTTTTGCTGCACGACGCGACGCTGGAGCGCACCAGCAACGGCAAGGGCGTGGCCGGCGAGCAGGCCTGGGAGGCGCTGGCAAAGCTGGACGCGGGCAGCTGGCATTCGCCGGCCTTTGCCGCCGAAGGCCTGGCCAGCTTTGAGCGCATCGCCCGCTTTTGCCTGGACAAGGCCTATTTCCTGAATATCGAGATCAAGCCCACGCCGGGCACCGACAGCCATACCGGGACCGTGGTGGCCAACGAAGCGGCCCGGCTGTGGCAGGGCACGGCGATTCCGCCGCTGCTGACTTCTTTCCAGCCGCTGTCACTGGAAGCGGCCCGCGCCGCCCAGCCGCAGTTGCCGCGCGGCCTGCTGCTCGACAAACTGCCCGCCGACTGGCTGGAAACAGCGGCTCGGCTGGGCTGCGTGGCCATTGTCTGCAACCACAAGCTGTGGAAGGCCGACACCGTGGCGCAGGCCAAAAAAGCCGGCTTCAGGCTGCTGAGTTACACGGTGAACGACGAGGCGAATGTGCAGCGGCTGCTGGCACTGGATACCGACGGCATCATCACGGACGCCGTGGACGTGTTCAAGCCCGACTAGTTTTCAGGATCTCCAGGCGCCCAGCAACACCCACTGGCAAAGTGCCGCACCGCCCACCATTGCGGCATAGGTCATCATCTTCCCGTCGCGGCCGAAAAACACCAGGCCGGCGACCAGCACCGCCACATTCGCGGCAAAAACAATCGCCGTCTGCGCCCACCAGGTGGCGGCGATGGGCCGGCTTGACCGGAATACGCCGCCAAAGACACGGCTGGACAGCACCAGCAACAGCGCGACGGCGGCGGCCGGCAGGACAAAATTGAGCAGGTGATTGGCCAGCAGGTAAAAGGTCATGCGCTTGCGATGGTTGGAGATGCCGGGGGAAACGTCAAAACAGGCACTCAAAAGGGCTATCAGGGCGATTGTCAGGGCTTCCCGCCGGCCCGGCCGCTTCAATTTTATAATCCAGGTATGTCAGTCTGGGCCCTTGGGCTAAACCATAACACCGCACCGCTCGATTTGCGCGGGCGATTCGCCTACGCCCTGGACCAGATCGAGCCCACTTTGCGCGGCCTGCGCGCCTCGCTGGCGCGCCAGCCCGAGGCGACGCTGCTCTCGACCTGCAACCGCACCGAAATCTATTGCGCCGGCGACAAGACCGACCTGGACCATACGCTGGAGTGGCTGGCGCACAACGGCGGCGTCTCGCCCGCCCTGCTGCGCTCGCATGCCTACACGTTGCAGGGCGACCAGGTCGCCCGCCACGCCTTTCGCGTGGCCAGCGGCCTGGATTCCATGGTGCTGGGCGAGCCGCAAATCCTGGGCCAGATGAAAGACGCGGTGCGCGCCGCCGAAGACGCCGGCGCCATGGGCACCACGCTGCACCAGCTGTTCCAGCGTTCCTTCGCCGTGGCCAAGGAAGTGCGCAGCAGCACCGAAATCGGCGCGCACAGCATCAGCATGGCGGCGGCCAGCGTGCGCCTGGCCGGCCAGCTGTTTGAAAACCTCAGCGACATCAAGGTGCTGTTTGTCGGCGCCGGCGAGATGATCGACCTGGCAGCCACCCACTTTGCCGCCAAAAACCCCAAGGCCATGGCGATTGCCAACCGCACGCTGGAGCGCGGCGAAAAGCTGGCCGGCCGCTTTGGCGCCGAAGTCATGCGCCTGGCCGATTTGCCCAGCCGCCTGCACGAATTCGACGCGGTGATCAGCTGCACCGCCAGCACACTGCCCATCATCGGCCTGGGCGCCGTGGAGCGCGCCGTCAAGCTGCGCAAGCACCGCCCCATGTTCATGGTCGACCTGGCCGTGCCGCGCGACATCGAGCCCGAAGTCAAGGCCCTGCCCGACATCTACCTCTACACGGTGGACGACCTGGCGCACGTGGTGCAGACCGGCAAGGACAGCCGCAAGGCCGCCGTGGCGCAGGCCGAGGTCATCATCGACGCCGGCGTGCAGAATTTCATGCACTGGCTGGGCCAGCGCCGCAGCGTGCCGCTGATCCAGCAGCTCAATGCGCAGACCGACGAATGGCGCGCCGCCGAAATCGTGCGCGCCAAAAAGCTGCTGGCCAAGGGCGAGCCCATAGACACGGTGCTGGAAGCCTTGACCCGCGGCCTGACCCAGAAGATGCTGCACGGCACGCTGGCCGAACTGCATGCGGGCGACGCCAGCAGCCGTGAAGCCACGGCGCAGGCCGTCTCCAGGCTGTTTTTGCGCGGCCAGCTGCCCAAAATCCAGCCCGACGACAAAGAGCGTTAGCGCACGCCCCCGCGCTGATGTCTCGCGCCGGCGCCAGCCGGCGGCTTTATTGACGGCCTTGCGGCCCCCTCTTCGGCTCTTTCGGCTTTCCCGCCCCCACATTCATGAAACCCTTTCTTCGCCAAACCCTGGACCGCCAGCTTTTGCGGCTGCACGAGCTGGACGCGCTGCTGTCCGCCAGCGACGTGGTCAGCGACCTGGACCGTTTTCGCGCCCTGACCCGCGAACATGCCGAAGCCAGCGTGGTGGCCGAGCAGTACATGCGACTGACCGGCCGCGAGGCCGACCTGGCCGGCGCCGAAAGCATGCTGGCCGAAGCCAAGGACGATCCCGAGATGGCCGCCATGGCCGAGGAAGAGATCGCCGCGGCCAAGGCCGACATCGCGCAGATCGACGAAGCCCTGCAGCTGATGCTGATTCCCAAGGACCCGGACGACGTGCGGCCGGCCTTTGTGGAAATCCGCGCGGGCACGGGCGGCGACGAGTCGGCGCTGTTTGCGGGCGACCTGTTCCGCATGTACACCCGCTTTGCCGAGCGCAACCGCTGGCAGGTCGAGATCATCAGCGAGTCACCGAGCGAGCTGGGCGGCTACAAGGAGGTGGTGCTGCGCATCGAGGGCGCCGCCGACGCCATGGGCGTGGGCGTCTACGGCAAGCTGCGCTTTGAATCGGGCGGCCATCGCGTGCAGCGCGTGCCCGCCACCGAAACCCAGGGCCGCATCCACACCAGCGCCTGCACCGTGGCGGTGATGCCCGAGCCCGACGAGGCCGTGGCCATACAGATCAACCCGGCCGACCTGCGCATAGATACCTACCGCGCCAGCGGCGCCGGCGGCCAGCACATCAACAAGACCGACTCGGCCGTGCGCATCACGCACATCCCGACCGGCATCGTCGCCGAGTGCCAGGAAGGCCGCAGCCAGCACAGCAACAAGGCCCAGGCGCTCAAGGTGCTGACCGCCCGAATCCATGAAAAAGACCGCGCGGAGCGCGCCGCCAAGGACGCGGCCCTGCGCAAGGGCCTGGTCGGCACGGGCGACCGCAGCGACCGCATACGCACCTACAACTTCCCGCAGGGGCGGCTGACCGACCACCGCATCAACCTGACGCTGTACAAGCTGCTGGCCATCATGGAGGGCGACCTGGGCGACGTGATCACCGCGCTGCAGGTGGCGCGCGGCGCCGAGCAACTGGCCGAACTCGAAACCGCCAACAGCGGGCTCTGAGCCATCCCGCCATGAACGCGCCCAACTGCGCCCAGGCCCTGGCCGCCGCCCAGACCCTGGGGCTGGACCGGCTGGACGCCCAGTTGCTGCTGCTGCACGCCCTGGGCAAGCCCGGCGACGCGCGGGCCTGGCTGCTGGCGCACGACACCGATGTGCTGCCGGAGCAGGCGGCGCAAGATTTCCGCGCCATGTGCCTGCGCCGGGTCGCCGGAGAGCCCCTGGCCTACATCGTCGGGGAAAAGGAGTTTTTCGGCCTGGCGCTGCGGGTGGATGCCCGTGTGCTGGTGCCACGGCCCGACACCGAAACCCTGGTGGAGTGGGCGCTCGAACGCCTGCGGGCACCCGGCGTGCCGGCGGCCCCCTCTGTGCTGGACCTGGGCACGGGCAGCGGCGCGATCGCGCTGGCCATCGCGCACAGCCTGCAGGCTGACGGCCGCCAGGGCAAGGTCGCGGCCGTGGATGCGAGCGCCGATGCGCTGGAGGTGGCCCGTGGCAATGCCGCGCGCCTGGGGCTGAGGCTGGATTTCATCCAAAGCCACTGGCTTGAGGAAGTTGGCGGACACTTTCACCTGATCGTCAGCAATCCGCCCTATATCGCCAGCACGGACCATCACCTGGAGGCCCTGGCCTACGAACCCCTGGCTGCGCTGGCCGCCGGTGCGGACGGGCTGGACGACATCCGCGAGATCGTCCAGCAGGTGCCCGGCCATTTGCTGCCGGGCGGCTGGCTGCTGCTGGAGCATGGTTACGACCAGGCCGAGGCGGCGTGCGCCCTGCTGGCCCAGGCCGGTTTTGACCAGGTCCAAAGCCGGCTGGACCTGGCCGGCATCGCGCGCTGCTCGGGCGGATTGTGGCCGGGCGGGTGAGCCGGCCACGCGGGATGCCAAACGGCGGGATAATCGGGCTGTTGAATTCTGCTTGCCAGATTCCATCTAACTAACGTTACCTGTCCCCGATCCGGGGCCGGGCACGGGCGCCAGGCCCTCCCAAGGATTCCCAAAGGATTTTCACCATGAGCAGCACAGACCCCACCCAGCAACGCATCGCCGAAATCGTCAAATCCAGCGATGTGGTCCTCTTCATGAAGGGCACGGCCCAGTTTCCCATGTGCGGTTTCTCCGGCCGCGCCATCCAGGTCCTCAAGGCCTGCGGCGTGAACAAGCCCGCCACGGTGAATGTGCTGGAGGACGAAGAAATTCGCCAGGGCATCAAGGAATTCAGCAACTGGCCCACCATCCCCCAGCTGTATGTGAAGGGCGAGTTCATAGGCGGCTCGGACATCATGATGGAGATGTACCAGAGCGGCGAGCTCCAGCAGGTGCTGGGCACGCCGGCAGCCTGAAGGCACAGGCAGCCCCCTGCGGGCCGCCTCCCCTACCGGGTCAAATACCGGTCAGCGCGTGTAGCCCGAGCAGGCGCCCGCGTCCACACCACCCTTGCATTCGCGCTTGAGGCGGGCGGTGCGCTGGGCGGGCGTTTCGCCGGAGCCATTGATGAATTTGGCCTTGCCGCCCGTCGCGGATTTGGCCGCGGCTTTTTTGGATTTGGACTTGGCGGGCTTGTCGCCCTCCGGCGCCGGCTGGGTTTGCGCCAGGGCCTGGCTTGCCGCCAGGGCCGCCACCATGATCGCGGCCAGGAATGGCGCCATCAAAGACTTCTTGCTCATTTTTCGCTCCCTCTCTTTTTTGCTTTTTTGCTCTCTCACGAAACGCGGGTGACACCGCGTGCCTCGGCAAATTTTATTGCAGCTTGGGATCGCCGAAGACTTCGTCATCGGGCGGTGTATCCGCCGGCAGGCGGAAACCCTCGCTGGCCCAGGCGCCCAGGTCTATGTTTTTGCAGCGCTCGCTGCAAAACGGGCGAAACGGGTTGCTAGGCGCGTAAACACTTTCACCGCCGCAGCCGGGGCATACGACCAGTTTGACGGGTGGGGATTCTTTTTTCATCGCAGGCATGTTTCAGGACAAGTCTGGGGAACCATCGGGCAATGCGGCCTATGGTTGGCAAGGCCCTGGGTCAGGAACAGAGCGTCAGTTCAAACGCCGAATCATCGGTGCTGGCGTGCAGCCGGTCGTCGTCACCGTGGCGCATGAGGCGCACGGACACGATCAGGCGGTTGCCGCTGATTTCGGGGATCAGCCCCAGGGCGGGGTCAATCCGCAGGCGCAGGAGCTGGAAGGTGCGCCCCTGCGGCAGCGTCTGCTGGTATTGGCCGCCCGGCGCCACCACTTTTTGCGGCGCCCCGGAGTCGCGCAGCAAGGTCAGCAGCACGCGTATGGACTCGGCCAGGGGCACCAGCGGGGTGATCCAGCGCTGCAAGTCCTGCTTGCGCACCTCGGTCTGCAGGTGCTGCCAGGCGTAATAGGCCGGCAGGTCAAATTCGCAGGTGCCGCCCGGAATGCCGACGCGGCTGCGGATGCTCATGAGCCAGTCGTTTTCGGTCAGCGATTGGCCGGCCTTGCCGGGCAGGCTGTTCAGGGCGGAAAAGCAGCTTTCGAGCTGCCCGGTCACCTCGTCAAGAACAGCCTCCGAAATGGCCGGGTTGCCGCGATAGCCGTTGAGGACGTGTTTCTGTTTCTCAAGGTCCTTGAGGACATCGGTCTTGAGGTCGGCCCGGGCGCCCACATCCATGATTTCAAAGATGGTCGTGATGGCGTAGTGGTGATCCGTCGGGCTATCCCGTTCCACCAGTTCGCCAAGGCGGCGGAACAGGTGTTCAAGTCGCAAATACGTGCGTATGCGTTCGTGAAAAGGGTACTCGTAAAGGATCACAGCGCTATGTTTTCGTCGGCATCAATGAGGAGGTTTGTTTGCGCATCATAGCCCGAAGCGCGCGGCAAGCCGCCGCACCTCGGCATCCAGGGCCTCCAGCGGCAAACCGTCATTGTGCAGGCATATGTCGGCGGCCGACAGGCGCTGCGCGCGGCTGGCCTGGCCGGCAATGACTTTTTCCACCGCCTCCCGAGGCCAGCCGTTGCGGGCCATCACCCGGTTGACCTGGGTGGTTTCGCCGCAGTCCACGACCAGCACCCGGTCCAGTTGCTGCCGCCAGCGGCCGGATTCCACCAGCAGGGGGACGTCGAATACCACGCAGGCGCGGCCGGCAGCGGCGGCCTGCTCGTACTGCCGCAAGGTCTCCCGGCTGACCAGGGGGTGGACAATGGACTCCAGCCGCCGCCTGGCGGACGGATCGTCAAAGGCCAGCTGGCGCATCCGGTCCCGGTCCATGGCGCCTTCGGCCGTGACCATCTGGGCGCCGAACTGCGCGGCGATCTCCTTGACGGCAGCGCCGCCGGCCGCCGTGACCGCGCGGGAGATTGCGTCGGCATCCACCAGCGCCGCACCGCAAGCCACCAGGGTGCGGGCAACCGTGCTTTTTCCGCTGCCTATGCCGCCGGTCAGTCCGATGCGCAAAGCTGCACGGCGCATGGCATCACAGGCCGATAAACCGCAGGATGGATTGGGGCCCGAAGAGCATGGCCGTGAAGCCCGCCCCAGCCAGGAACGGGCCGAAAGGCACATAACCGCCTTCACGCAATCCGCTGGAAAACTTCATCACGATGCCAACGACAGCGCCAATCACGGAAGCCATCAGGATCATGGGCACCAGCGCCGGCCAGCCGAACCAGGCGCCGAGCGCGGCGAAAAGCTTGAAGTCGCCGTAGCCCATGCCTTCCTTGCCGGTCGCCAGTTTGAAGGCCCAGTACACCAGCCACAGACTGAGATACCCGGCCACAGCTCCCCACAAGGCCGTCGGCAGGTTGACCGACGGGTTCCACTGCAGGGCGGCGGCGATCAGGCCGGCCCATAGCAAAGGCAAGGTGATGTCGTCCGGCAGCAGTGTGGTGTCCCAGTCGATGACGGCAAGGGTCAGCAGCGCGGCGGAAAAACCGCACCAGGCCAGGGCGGTCAGCGACCAGCCCCAGCGCGACACGCAAAAGAAGAAGAGCGCGCCCGTCACCGCTTCCACCATGGGATAGCGCAAGCCGTAGGGCGTGCCGCACACCGAGCATTTGCCTCGAAGGAACAGGTAACTGGCGACCGGGATGTTTTCATACCAGCGTATGACATGGCCGCAGCTGGAGCAGCGCGAACGCGGCACCAGCAAATTGAATTTTTCGGTGGGCTCCTGGGGCGTTTCGCTCAATTCGGCGCATTCCCGTGCCCACTGCCGCTCCATGATTTTGGGCAGGCGGTAGATGACGACGTTGAGAAAACTGCCGATCAGAAGGCCCAGAAAACCGGCCAGCAAAGCATCGAACGCCGGCCCGAGACCGATCCCCATCAAACGACTTGACCCAGCTTGAAAATAGGCAGGTACATGGAGACCACGATGCCGCCGATCAAGGTGCCCAGGAACACGATGATGATGGGCTCCATCAGGCTGGAAAGGCCCGCCACCATTTCGTCGACTTCCGCTTCATAAAAGTCGGCCGCCTTGCCCAACATGTGGTCGATGGAGCCGGATTCCTCGCCGATCGCGCACATTTGCAGCACCATGGAGGGAAACAGATTGGCATTCGTCATGGCCGCCGTCAGGCTGGTACCCGTGGAAACTTCCTGCTGGATTTTCTCCGTGGCTTCGGCATACTTTGAATTACCGGCAGCGCCGCCGACCGAATCCAGCGCTTCGACCAGCGGCACGCCTGCGGCGAACATCGTGGCAAGCGTGCGGGTCCAGCGGGCGATACAGGACTTTTCGATCAGGGCGCCGAACACGGGCACCTTGAGCAAGGCTCTGTCCATGAACTTCTGCATTTTCTCGTTGCGCTTCCAGGCCTGGAAGAAGAAATAGAGCCCGCCGCCTATACCACCGAAAATCAGCCACCAATAGGCGACAAAAAACTCACTCATCGCAATGACAACCATCGTAGGGGCTGGCAGGTCCGCGCCGAACGAGGAGAACACGGTTTTGAATGCCGGAATCACGAAAATCATGATCACAGCCACCACCACAAAGGCCACCACCACCACCGAAATGGGGTACATCAGGGCCGACTTGATCTTGGACTTGATGGCCTCGGTTTTTTCCATGTAGGTCGCCAGGCGATCCAGCAGGGACTCCAGGATACCGGCGGCCTCACCGGCCTCGACCAGGTTGCAATAGAGCGCATTGAAATACAGCGGGTATTTGCGAAACGCGGCACTCAGGGAGGTACCGGTCTCCACGTCGGTGCGCACATCATTGAGCAGTTTGGTGACACTGGCATTGGCATTGCCGCGGCCCACAATGTCAAACGACTGCAGCAACGGCACGCCGGCTTTCATCATGGTGGCCAGCTGGCGGGTAAAAATGGCAATATCCTTGGGCTTGATGGACTTGCCGGCGCGCATCTTGCGCTTCTTGATTTTGGTGGGCAAGACGCCCTGGCGACGCAGCGAGGACTTGACCTGGTTTTCGCCGGCGGCCCGGATTTCTCCGCGGACCTGCTTGCCGCCGCGATCCTTGCCTTCCCACTCGAAAACAAATTCCTTGACGCCCTTGGATACTGCAGTTGCCATGATGCTTTCTCGTTGTATCGACAGTCTCAGACCGCCCTGTCGCCACGGTCACTCCGCCGGGTGGCGGCGCTTGAACGCAGCTGCTTAAACATTGGTGCAGCCCAGAATTTCTTCCAGCGAAGTCATGCCGAGCTTGACTTTGGACAGCCCCGACACGCGCAAGCTTTTGACTCCCTCCGCCTCCGCCTGGGCCGCGATTTCCAGGGCGCTGCCGTCGCGAAGGACGATACGCTGAATCTCCTCGGAAATGGGCATAACCTGATAAACACCGACACGGCCTTTGTAACCATTCGTACACATGGAGCAACCGACCGGCCGGTAAGGCGTCCAGGAGCCATCCACATCGTCTTCGGTGAAACCCGCGTCCAGCAGGGTCTCGCGCGGGATGTCCGCAGGGGCTTTGCAGTTGGGGCACAGGCGCCGCGCCAGCCGCTGGGCGGTGATCAGGATCACGCTGGAAGCGATGTTGAAGGGTGCAATGCCCATGTTGCGCATACGCGTCAGTGTGGTCGGCGCATCGTTGGTGTGCAGCGTCGACATGACCATGTGGCCGGTCTGCGCGGCCTTGATCGCGATATCGGCGGTTTCGAGGTCCCGGATCTCACCGACCATGATGATGTCGGGATCCTGCCGCAGGAAGGCCTTGAGCGCGACCGAAAATGTCATGCCCGCCTTGTCGTTCATGCTGACCTGGTTGACGCCCGGCAAGGTGATTTCGGCGGGGTCTTCGGCCGTCGCGATGTTGACGCCGGGCTTGTTGAGGATGTTCAGGCAGGTGTAGAGCGAAACGGTCTTGCCCGAACCGGTGGGACCAGTCACGAGAACCATGCCGTATGGCCTCTGGATGGCGTGCAGCAGGCGCTCCTTCTCCGCGGGCTCATAGCCCAGGGCATCAATGCCCAGCTTGGCGCTGCTCGGGTCAAGAATACGGATGACGATTTTTTCGCCATACATGGTGGGCAGGGTGCTGACCCGGAAGTCGATGACGCGGTCCGGGCCTATCTTGAGCTTCATCTTGCCATCTTGCGGCACGCGCTTTTCGGAGATGTCGAGCTTGGAAATGACCTTGATGCGCGCGGCCAGCTTTTCCTTGATGGCCACAGGCGGTGAGGCGATTTCGCGCAATTCGCCGTCAACACGAAAACGCACGCGATAGGTGTGCTCGAACGGCTCGAAGTGCAGATCGGAAGCCCGCATGCTGAAAGCATCGAGCAGCATTTTCTGCAGGAATTTAACAACCGGGGCATCTTCGACCTCGGAAACGCTGGCCTCGCTGTCCTCGGCCGACGTTTCGGTGCTGGATTCGTCAAACTCGAAATCGTCACCGATGATGCTTTCCATGGCCTCGGTCGCGGAGGTGTTGGAAACTTCCACCAGCTTGGACAGCTTGTCGTATTCGGCGATTACCCAGTCCACCCCCATCTGGGTGGAGAACTTGATTTTTTCCGCCGCCTCCTGGTCGGACGGATCCGCCGTCGCGACGATCAGGCGGTTGTTGCGCTTGCTCAGGACAACAATGCGGTAGGTGGTGCAGATCTTGGGATCAAGCAGGCCCTTGGGCAAACGCTGGGCGTCAATGGCCTCCAGATCCAGCAAGGGCGCGGCAAAAGCCGTGGACATGGTATGAGCCAGGTCGAACGCAGAGACCGCGCCCGACCCCGTAAGCTCAGCGATAAAGCTGGTGCGTCCGCTTTGGGCCTTGCGAAAAATGTCTTCGGCGGCCTTTTGCCCCAGTTTTCCCGCCACCACCAGGGCCCGCCCCAGGCCGGGCAAGGCCATGGAAGGCGATTGGTTGATTGCGGTGTCGACAGCGGCCATGGTTCTCGGGTTTAGCTCAAATATGTATCATCGCTTATAGATTCCCGGGTGTAAATCGAAAACACCCTGACCGCCCCGGGCGGCGTTGGAACTATGCGAAGAAACGCACACTTAAGAAGAAAGAACACAGGCCTGGTCGGGGTGAGAGGATTCGAACCTCCGGCCTCTACGTCCCGAACGTAGCGCTCTACCAGGCTAAGCTACACCCCGCCGTCATACAAACAATCAGGAACGCCTCTCCAGCAATTGGGAGGCCAGCTGCGTCAAGGCATTACTGTAAATGTTTTGCGGCAACATCTGCAAGGCATTCAGCGCACGCTGGGCCTCCAGGGCCGCGGCATCCCGGGTCGCCGTTAAGGCGCCCGTATGGTGCACGATCTCGATGATCCGCGCCATCTGATCGGTCCCGCCGGTTTCAATGGCCCGCCGGATGGTGGCTCGCTCCGCCTCGCTGCCGCGCTGCATCGCAATGATCAAGGGAAGGGTTGCCTTGCCTTCCCGCAGGTCATCTCCCAGATTTTTCCCCATTTCCGACACATCGCCGTCGTAATCAAGCACGTCGTCGATCACCTGGAATGCCGTACCCAGCGCCTGCCCGTAGTCGGCGCAGCTTTGTTCGATAGCGGGCGACGACTGCGCCAGCAAGGCTGCCAGGCGGGCGCTTGCCTCGAACAGCTTGGCCGTTTTGGAGCGGATCACCCTGAGATAGCCCTCCTCGGACAGCGCCGCGTCATGCATATTCATGAGCTGCAGCACCTCGCCTTCCGCAATCACATTGGTGGCTTCGGCCAGGGTTTGCATGACGCGCATGTCCCCGGCCTCCACCATCATCTGAAAAGCCCGGGAGTACAGAAAATCGCCGACCAGCACGCTCGCCGGGTTGCCAAAGGCCTCGTTGGCGGTCGCGCGGCCGCGGCGCAAGGTGGATTCATCCACCACGTCGTCATGCAGCAGGGTCGCCGTGTGGATGAACTCCACGACAGCCGCGAGGTTGTAACGCTGGTCCCCCTGGTAGCCCAGCGCGCCGCACATCAGCAGCAAAAGGGCGGGGCGTAGCCGCTTTCCGCCGGCCGCCACGATGTAGCTGGAAACCTGGCTGACCAGCGGCACCTCGGACTTCAGTCGGCGCTCGATCACCATGTCCATCCCGCGCATGTCGTCGGCAATCAGGGCGAGGGCGGCGGCGGTGCTTGAAGAATTGGCAGACAAAAGGCGATCCAGACGTTAAGTTTGGCCGATTATAGGAAGCCGCCCTACCCGCCCCGGCCCGGCCGGCCCGGTAAACCAGCCTAAAAACCCGCAAAACCGCCCCGCTGGCCAATTCCGGCCTGCCATGCTAGAATAGCCGGCTCTGCGGAAATCCGTCTGCAGAACTCAATTTACGAGGTCTTACATGTACGCGGTCATAAAAACCGGTGGCAAACAATACAAGGTTGCTACCGGAGAAAAAATTAAAGTAGAACAGATTGCTGCGGACGTAGGCCAAGAGATCGTTATTGACCAGGTATTGGCTGTCGGCACCGGCAGCTCGATCACGGTTGGTACGCCCTTGGTGTCCGGCGCCACTGTTACAGTCACTGTCCTTTCGCAAGGTAGGCACGACAAGGTTCGCATTTTCAAAATGCGCCGTCGCAAGCACTACCAAAAGCGCCAGGGCCACCGGCAAAACTACACGGAACTGCAAATCGGCGCCATCGCCGGCTGAGCAGGGACGTACCAGGAGTAACGAAAAATGGCACAGAAAAAAGGCGGCGGCTCTACGCGAAACGGGCGTGATTCACAGCCCAAAATGCTGGGCGTCAAGAAGTTTGGCGGTGAAGTCATCAACGCAGGCAGCATCATCGTGCGCCAGCGCGGCACCAAGTTCCATCCAGGCGTCAATGTCGGCATCGGCAAGGACCATACCCTGTTTGCACTGGTTGACGGCTCGGTCTCGTTTTCCGTCAAGGGCGCGCTGAACAAGCACACCGTGGACGTGACCCCGGCGTAAGCTGATCACTTCGATAAGTCACTTCGACTGAAACGAAGCCCCGACCTGTCGGGGCTTTTTTGTTTGTAAACTTGATCCGGCCCTCACAGCCCCTGTTTTAACCGCGGCACTCCCATCATGAAATTTGTTGACGAAGCCTTTATTGACATTGCCGCGGGCGATGGCGGGAGTGGCTGCGTCTCGTTCAGCCACGAAAAATACAAAGAATTCGGCGGCCCCAACGGTGGCGACGGCGGGCGCGGCGGCCATGTGTACGCGGTGGCCGACATCAACCTGAACACCCTGGTGGACTTCCGGTTTTCGCGCCGCCACGAGGCCCGCAACGGACAGCACGGCATGGGCTCGGACATGTTCGGCGCCAAGGGCGACGACATCATCCTCAAGATGCCGGTGGGCACCATCCTGACCGACGCCGAGACCGGCGAGGTTCTCTTTGAGCTGCTGGTTCCCGGCGAACAGGTCCTGATCGCCAAAGGCGGCGACGGCGGTTTCGGCAACCTGCGTTTCAAGAGCTCGACCAACCGCGCGCCGCGCAGCAAGACGCCCGGCTGGCCCGGCGAGCGCAAAAGCCTCAAGCTGGAACTCAAGGTTCTGGCGGACGTCGGCCTGCTCGGCATGCCCAATGCCGGCAAGTCCACCTTCATCTCGGCGGTCTCCAATGCCCGCCCCCGCATCGCCGACTACCCTTTCACCACACTTCACCCCAACCTGGGCGTGGTGCGGGTGGGCCCCGAGCAAAGTTTTGTGGTGGCCGACCTGCCCGGCCTGATCGAAGGCGCTTCCGAAGGCGCGGGCCTGGGCCATCTCTTCCTGCGGCACCTGCAGCGCACCCGCCTGCTGCTGCACATCGTGGACTTGGCGCCCTTCGACGAGGGCGTGGACCCGGTGGCGCAGGCCAAGGCCATCGTCGGCGAGCTCAAGAAATACGACGAAGCGCTGTATGAAAAACCACGCTGGCTGGTTCTCAACAAACTGGACATGGTGGACGGCGACAAGCGCGCCGCCATCGTCAAGGATTTCGTCAAGCGTTTCAAATTCAAGGGCCCGGTGTTCGAGATTTCGGCGCTGACGCGCGAGGGCTGCGAGCACCTGATCAAGACGATCTACCAGCACGTCAAGCAGGTTCAGAAAAGCGAACAACCCGTGGAAGAAATCGACCCGCGCTTTGCCCCGCTGCCCCCTGAACCGCCGGAATCGTCCTGACCCCTCGTTTCCGGCACCCAGGCAGGTGCAGGGCTGCACTTGCCACCCAACAACAATCGCTGCTGACGCCCGTATCGACGGGACCGCAGCCCGAGAAGTACAGAACATGCAAGACAAACCCGGCTCCACCGTCCTGCGCAACGCCAGACGCATTGTGGTCAAGGTGGGTTCCAGCCTGGTCACCAATGAGGGCCGCGGGCTGGATGCGACCGCTATCGGCCAATGGTGCGAACAGCTGGCGGCCCTCGTCAAGGACGGGCGCGAGGTGATCATGGTGAGCAGCGGCGCCATTGCCGAGGGCATGAAACGCCTGAACTGGAGCAGCCGCCCCAAGGCCATCCATGAACTGCAGGCGGCAGCCGCGGTGGGCCAGATGGGCCTGGTCCAGGTCTACGAGACCAAACTGCGCGAAAACGGCATAGGCAGCGCACAGGTCCTGCTCACGCATGCCGACCTGGCCGACCGCGAGCGCTACATCAACGCCCGCTCTACCCTGCTGGCCCTGCTGCAGCTGGGCGTCGTGCCCGTCATCAACGAAAACGACACGGTGGTCAACGACGAAATCAAGTTCGGCGACAACGACACGCTGGGCGCATTGGTGGCCAATCTGGTGGAAGCCGACGCACTGGTCATCCTCACGGACCAGAAGGGCCTGTACACCGCCGACCCGCGCAAGGACCCGGCGGCGCAGTTTGTGCACGAAGCCAAAGCCGGCGACCCGGCGCTGGAAGCCATGGCGGGGGGCGCTGGCTCCAGCATCGGCAAGGGCGGCATGATCACCAAGATACTGGCCGCCAAGCGAGCGGCGGGATCGGGCGCCTCCACCGTGATTGCCTGGGGCCGTGAGCCGCAGGCGCTGATCCGGCTGGTACAGGGCGAGCCCATAGGCACCCTGCTGGTGGCGCAGACCCAGAAACTGCAGGCGCGCAAGCAATGGATGGCCGATCACCTTCAGATGCGCGGCTCGGTCACCGTGGACGCGGGCGCGGTGGTCAAGGTACAGGGCGAGGGCAAAAGCCTGCTGCCCATAGGCATGACGGCGGTCCAGGGTGAGTTTTCGCGCGGCGACGTCATCGCCATACGTAGCCCCGAAGGCACGGAGATCGCGCGCGGACTCGCCAACTACTCCAGCGCCGAAGCCCGGCTGATCTGCCGCAAGGCCTCTACCGAATTCGAGAGGCTGCTGGGGTATACGGGTGAACCCGAAATGGTTCACCGCACCAACCTCGTATTAACCCGCTAAGCCCCCTCGGGTGCCCGGCGGGCCGGCCGGCTTATTCAACCATCCTGAAGTTCTGGTTCTTCAGGCGCCTGACCAGCGTATCGACCGAAGTCGCGGGCGCCGCGCTGTCGCAGGCGCCGGCCCGGGCGAAGCGCAGCGCATGTTTGGACGGCATGTTTTCAAACATTGAACGCCATTCCGGCTTGCTCACATGGGTCCACTTTCCGTCCGATGAATAGCGGGCATAGGTCTTGAATTCGCCGGTCGTGCAGCGTATGCCTTCGTACATCACATTGCTGGCTCCGCTGGCATTTGAAGCCACCATGACATAGCGCACGATCCCGTCTTTCTGGGAGATGCTGATGGTCGCCGGGTCCACGCCATAGACCAGCTGGGAATTGGGCGAGACCTCGAGTGTGATCAGCTTCCTGACGTCGAACGCCGGTGGCGGCGGCGTCTCGATTTCCTTCCAGTCGGCGGGGTCCTCGAACGCGTATACCTGGGCTTGTGCCGGACCCGAGGCGTTAAGCGCCATCAGGAAGAACGTGGCCAGAAAGGCCGATTTGAATTTCATGGTTTTGTGTTGGTGGGATCCGCGCCCAGGCTGGTTTGCGGATCAGGTTCAAAGGTGGCGCCCGGCGGCAATTCAAAAGAGGCGCCCGGCCTGATCTGGGCGTGAAAAGACTCGCCCGGGGCGTGGAATCCGGCGTCGCCGGACGGGCCCGCGTGGTCGCGCTGGTGCAGGCCGCCGCGCAGGTAGCGGTTGCGATGATCGGGACGCGGCTCGGCCCGGTTGTCCACGCGCGGGACAAACCTGGCGAGCTCAGTCAACGCCATTTCATAGACACCGCGCTTGAATTCGACCACCACGTCCAGCGGCACCCAGTAGTCGTTCCAGCGCCAGGCATCGAATTCGGGATGGTCGGTGGCGCGCAGGTTCAAGTCCCAGTCGTGTCCAACCAGCTGAAGGAGAAACCAGATTTGCTTCTGGCCTTTGTAATGTCCGCGCGCATCCCGGCGGATGAACCGGTCAGGCACCTCATAGCGCAACCAGTCTCGGGTTCGGGCCAGCACATTCACATGCTGCGGCAACAGCCCCACTTCTTCATGCAACTCGCGGTACATGGCCTGCTCGGGATTTTCGCCCCGATCAATGCCACCCTGCGGAAACTGCCACGAGTGGGTACGGATACGTTTGCCCCAAAATACCTGACTTCTCTGGTTGAGCAAGATGATGCCGACGTTGGGCCTAAAGCCGTCCCGGTCAAGCATAATCAAACCTCAAATTTTTTAAACTGAGTCCATTATGCACAGCGAAGGCCCCAGCGCCAAGCGCACGGCGGGCTGCAGCACCTTTTCCCCCATTTCCAACCCCGGAATCCCCGAAAACCGCCCATGAAAGCCTCCCAGTTCTTCATTTCCACCCTCAAGGAAGCCCCTGCCGACGCGGAAGTCGTCAGCCACCAGCTCATGATGCGGGCCGGCATGATCAAGAAACTGGGGGCCGGCGTTTACAACTACATGCCCATGGGCCTGCGCGTGATCCGCAAGGTCGAAGCCATCGTGCGCGAGGAAATGAACCGCGCCGGCGCCGTGGAAATGACCATGCCGGTGATCCAGCCGGCCGAGCTCTGGCAGGAAACCGGCCGCTTTGAAAAAATGGGGCCCGAACTGCTGCGCATCAAGGACCGCCACGGCCGCGACTTCGTGGTCCAGCCGACCAGCGAAGAAGTCGTCACCGACGTGATGCGCCAGGACATCAAGAGCTACAAGCAGCTGCCCAAGAACCTGTACCAGATCCAGACCAAGTTCCGCGACGAACGCCGGCCGCGCTTTGGCCTGATGCGCGGGCGCGAGTTCATCATGAAGGACGCCTACAGCTTCGACCGCGACCAGGCCGGCGCCAAAGCCAGCTACCAGGCCATGGCGGCCGCCTACCGCAGGATTTTTGACCGCTTCGGCCTGAGCTACCGCGCGGTGGCCGCCGACAGCGGCGCCATAGGCGGCGACCTCAGCGAGGAATTCCAGGTGATCGCCGCGACCGGCGAGGACGCCATCGTCTACTGCCCCGGCAGCGACTACGCCGCCAACATGGAAAAAGCCGAGGCGCTGCCGCCCCAGGGCGCGCGCAAGCCGGCATCGCAGGCCATGGCCAAAACACCGACCCCGGGCAAGGCGACCTGCGCCGACGTGGCCGAGTTGCTGGGCATCCCGCTGGACACCACCGTCAAGTCGCTGGTGCTGGCCACCGACGAACTCGACGAGGCGGGCAAGCCCGTCAAATCGCAGGTCTGGCTGCTGCTGCTGCGCGGCGACCACGACATGAACGAAGTCAAGGTCGGCAAAGTGCCGGGCCTGGCGGATTTCCGCTTCGCGACCCTGCCCGAGATCGAAGACCATTTCGGCTGCAAACCGGGTTACCTCGGCCCGCTGAACCTGAAAAAGCCCGTCAAGCTGGTGGTGGACCGCGAAGCCGCGGCACTCGCCGACTGGGTGTGCGGCGCCAATGAAGTCGATTTCCACATGACTGGCGTCAACTGGGGCCGCGACCTACCCGAACCCGAGCTGGTGTTGGACCTGCGAAACGTGGTGGCCGGCGACCCGTCGCCGGACGGCAAAGGCGCACTGGCCATAGAGCGCGGCATCGAGATCGGCCATGTGTTCTACCTCGGCACCAAATACAGCCGGGCCATGAACGCCACCTTCCTGGGCGAGAACGGCAAGCCCCAGTTCATGGAGATGGGCTGCTACGGCATAGGCATCACGCGCCTGCCGGCCGCGGCCATCGAGCAGAACCACGACGAGCGCGGCATCATCTGGCCCGACGCCATCGCGCCTTTCACCGTGGTGCTGTGCCCCATCAGCCCCGACCGCTTCCCCGAGGTCGAAGCCGCCGCGAACAAACTGTATGGCGAGTTGCTCGCGGCCGGCGTGGACGTGATCCTGGATGACCGCGGCGAGCGGCCCGGCGCCATGTTCGCCGACTGGGAATTGATAGGCGTGCCGCACCGCGTCACCATAGGCGACCGCGGCCTCAAGGACGGCCAGCTTGAGTACCAGCACCGCCGCGATGCGGCTTCCAGCAAGATCGACGTGGCAACCGCCTTCGACTTCCTCAAGGGAAAGCTGGCGCTTTGAGTTTTCCATGGTTCCCGTGCGCCCATTGACCATGTCCGCATCCGGCGGTGCCCCGGCAAAGGCGCAAGGGCTCTCCCGGCGAAACTGCCTGGCTTTGCCCCTGGCCTGCAGCCCCCTGCTGTTGGCCGGACGGGCGCATGCCGGCGCGCAAGTTGAAGAGCCGCTGGTCGACTCGGTGCGCACCGCGCTGAGCTCAGCCATCGCCAACCAGGCGCCTCCCGTGCCCGAATTCAAGGACACGGAAAGCCGCCTGGCCTACCTGCGCTGGCTGGGCGCCATGAGCGACCGGCTCAAGAAGAAAAAACCCGAATTTCAGGTCCGCAAGGAATTTTTGCAAACCGTCTGGTACGAAAGCAAACGTGCCGGGCTGGACACCACGCTGGTGTTGGGCCTGATCCAGGTCGAGAGCAACTTTCGCAAGTTCGCGGTCAGCAATGTGGGCGCGCGCGGCTACATGCAGGTCATGCCCTTCTGGACACGCGTGATCGGGGACGGCGACCCCGGCAAGCTCTTTCACATGCAGACCAACCTGCGCTTTGGCTGCGTGATCCTGCGCCACTACCTGGACAGGGAGCGCGGCGACCTCTTCATGGGGTTGGGACGCTACAACGGCTCACGCGGCAAATCACCTTACCCCGATGCGGTGCTGGGTGCCAGCAAGAATTGGGTGTTTGCCGCTGAGCGGCCCTGACGAAGCGCAGAGAAAGCTCAGCAGGTCGCGCCGGCAAAGCCCCGCTCTTCGGCAAACCAGGCGAGCACCGGCACCGTACCGGGCAAGACAGGCTCCACACTGACCGGCAGCGACTGCCAGGCGAAAGACTGGCCCTCATGCATCTGCAGCTCGCCGGCCCATTCGAACACCTTGCAAAAATTCAGGCGCACCAGCGCGTGCGGGTAGTCGACCATCTCGACCTTCCAGGGATGGACCGCGCCTATGGTCACACCGATTTCTTCCTGCAGCTCGCGGCGCAGCGCGGCTTCGACGCTTTCGCCCCGCTCCAGCTTGCCGCCCGGAAATTCCCAGTAGCCTTCGTAGACCTTGCCCGGCGGGCGGGAGGTCAGCAAAAAGTCGCCATCGGGGCGGATCAAAACGCCCACCGCGACATCGACCACCTTGCGGTCCGCGCCGCCCTCGCGTGGCCTTTCACCGTCGGCAACCAGCACGCTCATGTCGAATGGTCAGGCGCTTGGTCGGCCTGCTCAGGCGACGCGGTGGCGGCAGCGCCCGGCCGCTCGTAGGCCGCGATAGGCGCCGCCGCCACAGGCCGGCTGGCCGTGTCGCGGCCGGCGTAATCGCGGGCAAACTGGTAGGCCACCCGGCCGCTGCGCGAGCCGCGCTCCAGCGCCCAGACCAGGGACGCCGGTTTTGCCGCGGCAATCGCATCCTGGCCCACGCCGAAGGACGACAGCCACTGCGCGACGATACTCAGGTATTCGTCCTGGCTAAAGGGATAAAAGCTGACCCAGAGACCGAAGCGTTCTGACAGCGAAATCTTCTCTTCGACCACCTCTCCGGGATGCACTTCACCGTCGTCCCCGTGGGTATAGGTGAGGTTCTCCGTCATGTACTCGGGCAGCAGGTGACGCCGGTTGCTGGTGGCGTAGATCAGCACATTGGGCGTAGCCGCCGCGACGGATCCGTCCAGGATGGACTTGAGCGCCTTGTAGCCCGGCTCGCCTTCCTCAAAACTCAGGTCGTCGCAAAAGACAATGAATTTTTCAGGCAGGCCGGACACCACGTCGACGATGTCCGGCAGGTCGGTCAGGTCGGCCTTGTCTACTTCAATCAGGCGCAGGCCGCGCGAGGAATATTCATTGAGGCAGGCCTTGATCAGCGAAGACTTGCCGGTGCCGCGCGCGCCCGTCAGCAGCACGTTATTGGCGGGCTTGCCCAGCACGAACTGCTCGGTGTTGCGCTTGATCTTTTCCTTCTGGTCCTCGATTTCCTTGAGGTCACCCAGGCGCATATTGCCGATGTGCCGCACCGGCTCCAGCGAGCCGTGGCCGGAACTGCGCTTGCGGTAGCGGTAGGCGATCGAGGCAGTCCAGTCCGGCGCGACCAATGGCTGCGGCAGCACGGACTCGATCCGCGCCATCAAGGATTCGACGCGGGCGATCAGGCGCTCAAACTGCTCGTTCATGCGGGTTCAGCTTCTGTAGTCGGCGTTGATCTTGACGTAGTCGTAGGAAAAGTCACAGGTCCAGACGGTATCGCTCGCCGTGCCGCGGCCCAGCACCACGCGCACCGTGATCTCGCTTTGTTTCATCACACGCTGGCCGTCGGCCTCGACGTAGCCGGGATGGCGGCCGCCATTCTTGGCCACCAGCACCTCATCAAGGTACAGGTCAATCCTGGTCTGGTCCAGGTCCTCGATGCCGGCGTAACCGACGGCTGCCAGGATGCGGCCGAGGTTGGGGTCGCTGGCGAAGAAGGCGGTTTTCACCAGGGGCGAATGGGCGATCGCGTAAGCCACCTTGCGGCACTCCTCGCCGGTCTTGCCGCCTTCGACCTGGATGGTCATGAACTTGGTGGCGCCTTCACCGTCGCGCACGATGGCCTGCGCCAGCTGCCTGGCGATGTCCAGCATGGCGGCGCGCAAGGCCTGGCCTTCAGCGCTGTCCAGCGAAGCCACGGGCGCGTGGTCGGCCTTGTTGGTGGCGACCACCACAAAGGAGTCGTTGGTCGAGGTGTCGCCGTCCACCGTCACGCGGTTGAACGATCCCTCGGCCAGTTCCCGGGCCAGCTGGGCCATGAGCGGCTGGGCCACACAGGCATCCGTTGCCAGGAAACCCAGCATGGTGGCCATATTCGGCCGTATCATGCCGGCGCCCTTGCTGATGCCGGTGATGGTGACGTCGGCACCCGCGATCTTGATACGTTTGGAAAATGCCTTGGCCACGGTGTCGGTGGTCATGATGGCTTCGGCCGCGTTGCCCCAGTTGTTTTCCTTCGCGTCGGCCAGCGCGGCCGGCAGGCCCGCCGCGATGCGGTCGTTGGGCAGGGACTCCATGATCACCCCGGTGGAAAACGGCAACACCTGTTCGGGCGCGATATCCAGCAGGCGAGCCAGCGCGATGCAGCTGGCATGGGCACGGCTCAGGCCGTCGTCGCCGGTGCCGGCATTGGCGTTGCCGGTGTTGATGACCATTGCGCGTATGCCCGCCGTCTTGCCGCCATTTTTTGCGAGGTGCTCACGGCAGATCTGCACGGGCGCGGCGCAAAAGCGGTTTTGCGTGAAGACCGCGCCTACCGAGGCACCCTCATCGAGCAGCAGCACGGAAAGGTCCTTGCGGTTGGCTTTGCGTATGCCTGCTTCGGTGATGCCCCAGCGTACGCCGGGCACGGGGTAAAGGTCCGCAGCGGGCGTGGCGACCAGATTGACGGGCATGGTTGACTCCGGAAAACCAGTGGGGGTTGGAAGACGTTCAGCCGGCGCCGGCGCTCAGTTCAGCTGGCCGTGGCAGTTCTTGTATTTTTTCCCCGAGCCGCAAGGGCAAGGGTCGTTGCGGCCCACGCGGGGCACATCGCCGGCCGGCACGGCCGGCGCGCGGCGCTGCGATTCCTCGTCCACCGTGGTTTCCACCCCGCCGGTTTCGGTGGGCGCGGTGTAGGTGACGTTGGCGATGTTTTCAGCGCGGCTCTCCATTTCCTCGGCCGCCTGTTCGAGCTGCTCGCCCGACTGGATCTTGACCGTCATCAGGACTTTGGTGACTTCGTTCTTCACGCTGTCGAGCAGCTGGCCGAACAGTTCAAAGGCTTCGCGCTTGTACTCCTGCTTGGGTTGCTTTTGCGCATAGCCGCGCAGGTGTATGCCCTGGCGCAGGTAGTCGAGGGCGCTCAGGTGCTCGCGCCAGTGGCTGTCTATGCTTTGCAGCAGGACCACGCGCTCGAACTGCGTGAAGTTTTCTTCACCGATTTTCTGGACCTTGTCGGCAAAGGCGGCATTGGCGGCCGCTATGACTTTTTCGACCACCTCTTCATCGGTGATGGCGGTGGCGGATTCCAGTTCCTGGCGCAGCGGCAGCTCGATCTGCCACTCCTCGCGCAGCACATTTTCAAGGCCCGCCACGTCCCATTGTTCCTCGACGCTTTCAGCCGGCACATACTGCCGTGCCAGGTCGGTGAAGCAGCCTTCGCGCAGCGAGGCGATCTGCGCCTGCAGGCTACCGGCGTCCATGATGTCGTTGCGCTGCTGGTAGATCACCTTGCGCTGGTCGTTGGCGACGTCGTCGTATTCGAGCAGCTGTTTGCGGATGTCGAAGTTGCGCGCCTCGACCTTGCGCTGGGCCGACTCGATGCTGCGGGTGACGATGCCCGCCTCGATGGCCTCACCGTCGGGCATCTTCAAGCGCTCCATGATGGCCTTGACACGGTCGCCCGCGAAGATGCGCATCAGCGGGTCGTCCAGGCTCAGGTAGAAGCGCGACGAGCCGGGGTCGCCCTGGCGGCCGGAGCGGCCGCGCAACTGGTTGTCGATACGGCGCGACTCGTGGCGCTCGGTCGCGATGATGCGCAGGCCGCCCAATCCGGTGACCTGTTCGTGCTCCTGCTTCCACACCGCGCGCAGGCGGGAAATTTCCGCTTCTTTGGCGGCAGCATCCATGGCTTCGTCCGCTTCAACCGCTTCGATCAGCTTTTCAACATTGCCGCCCAGCACGATGTCGGTGCCGCGGCCGGCCATGTTGGTGGCGATGGTGATCATCTTCGGGCGCCCCGCCTGCGCGATGATGTCGGCCTCGCGGGCATGCTGCTTGGCATTGAGCACCTGGTGCGGCAGGTCTTCCTTGACCAGCAACTGGTCGATGATCTCGGAGTTTTCGATCGAGGTCGTACCGACCAGCACGGGCTGGCCGCGCTCATAGCACTCGCGGATGTCCTTGATAGCGGCTTCGTATTTTTCGCGCGTTGTTTTGTAAACGCGGTCGAGCTGGTCGTCACGGCGGCTCACGCGGTTGGGCGGAATCACCGTGGTTTCGAGGCCGTAAATCTCCTGGAATTCGTAGGCCTCGGTGTCGGCGGTTCCGGTCATGCCGGCCAGCTTGGTGTAAAGGCGGAAATAGTTCTGGAAGGTGATGGACGCCAGGGTCTGGTTCTCGGCCTGGATTTGCACGCCTTCCTTGGCTTCGACGGCCTGGTGCAGCCCGTCGCTCCAGCGGCGGCCCGACATCAGGCGGCCGGTGAACTCATCGACGATCACGACTTCGCCGTCCTGCACCACGTAATGCTGGTCGCGGTGGTACAGCAGGTTGGCGCGCAGCGCCGCATACAGGTGGTGCATCAGCGAGATGTTGGCCGGGTCGTACAACGTGGCGCCTTCGGGGATCAGGCCCAGGTTGAACAGCAGGCGCTCGGCGTTCTCGTGGCCCTGCTCGGTCAGGAACACCTGGTGGCTCTTCTCGTCGATGGTGAAGTCGCCCGGCTTGGTCACGCCCTCGCCGGTGCGCGGATCGGCTTCGCCCTCCTGGCGCGTCAGCATCGGGACGACCTTGTTCATCGCCAGGTACATCTCGGTGTGGTCTTCAGCCTGGCCGCTGATGATGAGCGGCGTGCGCGCCTCGTCGATCAGGATGGAGTCCACCTCGTCGACGATGGCGTAGTTCAGGCCGCGCTGCACGCGGTCCGCCACCTCGTAGACCATGTTGTCGCGCAGGTAGTCGAAACCGTATTCGTTGTTGGTGCCGTAGGTGATGTCGGAACCGTAGGCGGCCTGCTTTTCCTCGCGCGACATGTTGGGCAGGTTGATGCCCACCGTCAGACCCAGGAAGTTGTAGAGCTTGCCCATCCAGCGCGCGTCGCGGCTGGCCAGGTAGTCATTGACCGTCACCACGTGGACGCCCTTGCCGGTCAAGGCATTGAGGTAGACCGGCAGCGTGGCGGTCAGGGTCTTGCCCTCGCCGGTGCGCATTTCGGAAATCTTGCCGTTGTGCAGCGACATGCCGCCCAGCATCTGCACGTCGAAGTGGCGCATCTTCATGACACGCTTGCTGCCTTCCCGCACTACCGCGAAAGCCTCGGGAAGAATCGCATCGAGCTCTTCGCCGGCGGCTACCCGGTCCTTGAACTCCTGGGTTTTGGCGCGAAGCTGGTCGTCGTCAAGCTTTTCGTACTGGGTCTCCAGCGCATTGATGCGTTCTACGGTTTTGCGGTAGGTTTTGAGCAGCCTGTCGTTGCGGCTGCCGAAAATTTTGGTCAGGATGTTGGAAGCCATAAATGCGAGGCCGCCTTGACCGCTCCCCATGAGCTGGCAATGCGGCCGAAATCCCTTATTGAGTACGGAACCTAGGTGTGGGCGCCATCAGTGAGTTCAACTGGGCCCAAACCTCTGATTTTAGCGCCGCCAAGGGAGCCGCACGGCCGTCCGGGAGAAAACCGTCATCAGGAATGAAAAGCCATGCCCGCACGCGCGGCAGGCGCGCGCCGCCTAGTGAGGGCGTGGCAGCTGTGCAGGCGCCGGGAGCGGAGACCGTGCGCCGGCCGATGCCACCATGGGCCCGGGCAGTTTTTGCCCCGCGGTCAGGAATTTCTGCGGATCCTGGAAAACGCCCTGCACCAGTACCTCGAAATGCAGGTGCGGGCCTGTGGACCGGCCGGTGGTGCCGACTTCGGCGATCTTCTGGCCGCGTTTGACCAGGTCGCCCTTTTTGACCAGCACGCGCGAAGCGTGGGCATAACGCGTGACGAGCTCATTGCCGTGGTCGACTTCCACCATATTGCCGTAGGCCGGGTGGTACTCCTGCGTGACGACAACACCACCCGCGGCGGCCAGGATGGCCGTGCCCGGTTCGGAGGGGAAATCGAGCCCGGTGTGCAGCGCGGAGCGGCCGTTCATCGGGTCTATGCGCCAGCCGAAAGGCGAACCGAGGTTGCCCCCGGCGACCGGCTCCTGGGTGGGAACCATCATTTTTTTGATCTTCTGGTCGAACAGGCGCGACTCCATCACGGTCATGAGGTCGACCCGCTGGTCGGTGAGTTTGTCCAGGTCCGCCAGCGTGGCCTGCAGCTCCTGCATGGTGAGCGAAGGGCCGGCCACCAGCGCGCCGCCGCGGCCGGGCGTGACCTTGATGTCGTTGGGATTGACGCCGGCCAGGCCCGACACCCGCTCGCCGAGCGCCTCGAGCTGCATCATCTTGGCCTGCATTTCGCCGACCCGCTTGGCCATCACGTCGAGGTTTTCGCGCATAAAGCGGTCGCGCTGGTCGAATTCGTCCTTGACCATGAGCTTGACCAGCGAGCCGACGACCGGCCAGCCTTCGCGGGCCCCCTTGAGAAACACCCAGTGGTAGAGGCCCGCGGCCACAAGCATCAGCGCCAGCGCGGCGACAAAACCCGCAAGAACCAGTTTTGTCCCGCTTAAGTAAATGGCCCGGCTTTTCGCCAGCCACGCATCCGTGATAATCAAATGCACTTGTCTACCTCTTTAAAAGCTTGCGCTCATCAGGCCGCGCACCGTTCATCATGACTTCCGACCGGCGCCTTCCGCAGGCGCTCTCCGCTTACCAGGCCGCCGGGAATTCGCCCTCCCTGGCGCGGCTGACCGAACTCGTCCGGGAATCCAGCGACAGGCTCAAGGCCATTGAGCCGCTGCTGCCCGAAGCCCTGCGCCCCGCGGTTCAGGCCGGCCCCATAGACGGCGAAACCTGGTGCCTGCTGGTCAGCGGCAACGCCGCCGCCGCCAAGATCCGCCAGTTACTCCCCTTGATCCAAGCCCGCCTTATAGGCAAAGGTTGGAAGGTTACCTCAATCCGACTCAAGATCCTAATAAGCAAAAAGTAGTAAACCAGCCTCTTCACATAACGGCAGGAAGGCATGCAAGATAAAGCCCTGCCTGATGGCTCGCTACAAAATTGGTAGCGTATGGTACCCATGTTGCATGGGGAAGGCAAGGATGCCGGAAAAATGGTGCCGCTTGTCGGAATCGAACTGACGACCTACCGCTTACAAGGCGGTTGCTCTACCAACTGAGCTAAAGCGGCACAAGGGGATTTTACTTGACCCGTTTCAGCGAAGGCCGCGCACGCGGAGGCTTGGGGGGTTCAGGGTTGTCGGGGCCGCCATCTTGCGCATCGGGCGCGCTGTCCGGCACCAGTTGCATGATCTTGCTTTCGGGTCCGTCCGCCGGGTTGTGCTGCGCCGGAGCGGGAGCCGGCGACACGGCGGGAGCCGTCAGGCCGGCGTCACTACCCCCTTCGGCGCCGGAAACGGGGCCTGTAGCGGGCGCGGCCATGGGAAACGCCATACCCTGCCCGTTTTCACGGGCATAGATGGCGATCACATGGCTGATGGGCACCATGATTTCCCGGGCGCTGCCGGCAAAACGGGCCTTGAACTCAATGAAATCATTGCCCAGCTTGAGCGACGAGGTCGCGTCAAAGCTGATGTTGAGCACGATCTCATTGTTTTTCACGTACTCGCGCGGCACCTGTACGGTCTCATCCACCGACACGGCCACGTAAGGCGTGAAGCCGTTGTCGGTGCACCATTCATAGAGCGCCCTTATCAGGTAGGGTCGCGTCGACGTGGCGTCCAGGGCATTCATGAATTCAGCCATGCGAGGTGAGGCGAGGCGCTCCGCTCCAGCAGGGGCCGCGGAACCGGCTTTGCCGGGCCGCAGGCGCAGCGGCCCCCTCGGGGGGCAGCGCAGTACGCGAAGCGACAAGCGTGGGGGCCATATTATTTGCGCATCACTTTTTCGGACGGCGTCAGCGCTTCGATATAGGCCGGGCGCGAGAAAATGCGTTCCGCGTACTTGAGCAGCGGCGCGGCATTCTTCGACAGGTCGATGTCGTAGTAATCCAGGCGCCACAGCAAGGGAGCGATCGCCACGTCCAGCATGGAGAAGTTGTCGCCCAGCATGAACTTGTTCTTCAGGAAGATGGGCGCGAGCTGCGTCAGGCGGTCACGGATGTGCGAGCGGGCCTTTTCCAGCGCCTTTTCATTGCCCTTGGACGCGCGCGATTCCAGCGTGCTGACATGGACGAACAGTTCTTTTTCGAAGTTCAGCAAAAACAGGCGAACGCGCGCGCGGTCGACCGGGTCGCCGGGCATCAGTTGCGGGTGCGGAAAGCGCTCGTCGATGTACTCGTTGATGATGTTCGACTCATACAGGATCAGGTCGCGCTCGACCAGGATGGGCACCTGGCCGTAGGGATTCATCACATTGATGTCTTCGGGCTTGTTGTACAGGTCGACGTCGCGGATTTCGAAGTCCATACCTTTTTCAAACAGCACAAAGCGGCAGCGGTGCGAGAAGGGGCAGGTTGTGCCTGAATAAAGGACCATCATGGTGCGGAACTCCTAAATGCAAAGGAGTGGATACATATAAAAAGCATCCACTCCAGAAGGTGCCGGGAACAAGGCCCCGGCGAAAAAATTACTTGACGTCTTTCCAGAACGCCGCATTCAGGCGCCAGGCGACGAAAGTCAAGCCGAGAAGGAAAATCAGCACCCAGACGCCGACACGGATGCGGGTGTTCTGGGCCGGCTCGCCCATCCACTGCAGGTAACCCACGAGGTCACCGATGGCCTGGTCGTACTGCAGCGGCGTCATGGCGCCGGGCGTGAGCTGCTGCCAGCCCTTGAAGACCGCGACCTTGTGGCCGTGCTCTTCCTTTTCCTCGTACACCGGCGTGCGCGTGCCCTGCAGTTCCCAGAGCACGTGCGGCATGGCAACGCTGGGGAAAGCCAGGTTGTTCCAGCCCGTTGCCTTGGTTTCGTCGCGGTAGTAGGTGCGCAGGTAGGTGTAGAGGTAGTCGGCACCGGTGCCGCCGTGGCCGGAGCGCGAACGCGCGATCACGGTGAGGTCGGGGGGATTGCCGCCGAACCATTCCTTGGCCTGTTTGGGGTCGATCGCGGCTTTCATGGTGTCGCCCACTTTTTCAGTGGTGAACAGCAGGTTGTCCTTGATTTCCTTTTCAGTCAGGCCGATGTCTTTCAGGCGGTTGAAGCGCATGAAGGAAGCGGAATGGCAGTTCAGGCAATAGTTGACGAACAGCTTGGCGCCGTTTTGCAGGGAGCCCAGGTCGTTGGTCCGGTCGGGAGCTTTGTCCCAGGCAATGCCGCCTTCGGAGGCCTGTGCGCCGGCCGCGAGGCCAAAGGCGGTAATCAGGGCAAAAATAATTTTTTTCATCGTTTTTATCTCCAACTCTCAGTGACCGTGGAAAACAGGGCGGTCAGGCGGTGTTTTGGGGGTGCCCACGCGGCTCCACCACGGCATCAGGATGAAGAAGCCAAAGTAAAACAGCGTGCCGACCTGGGAGACGCGCTCACCGATGGGCGACGGCGGCTGTACGCCAAGGTAGCCCAGCACCAGGAAGTTGATGACAAAAATGCCATAGAGGTATTTGTGCCAATCGGGGCGGTAGCGGATCGACTTGACCGGGCTGAGGTCCAGCCAGGGCAGGAAGAACAGGATGATCACGGCGCCGCCCATCACGACCACACCCCAGAACTTGGCGTCGATGGACAGCAGCAGAGCCGAGCCCACGACGGCGGCGCCGACGACGGCGGCCTTCAGCAGCACCGGCATGCGGAACTTCCAGACGCTGAAGGCCGCGGCACCGACCACGCAGGCGATCAGCGCATAGATCATCTCGCTGGTAATGGCGCGCAGCATCGAGTAGTAAGGCGTGAAGTACCAGACCGGGGCGATGTGCGCCGGCGTCTTCAGCGGATCGGCCGGGATGAAGTTGTTGTATTCGAGGAAGTAGCCGCCGAACTCGGGAGCGAAGAAGATGATCGCCGAGAAGATCATCAGGAAGACGCTCACGCCGAAAATGTCATGCACCGTGTAGTACGGGTGGAAGGGAATGCCGTCCAGCGGGTGGCCTTGCGCATCCTTGGGCGCGTTCGGGCCCTTGATCTCGACGCCGTCGGGGTTGTTGGAGCCGACTTCATGCAGCGCGATGATGTGCGCGGCCACCAGGCCCAGCAGCACCAGCGGCACGGCGATCACGTGGAAGGCGAAGAAGCGGTTCAGCGTGGCGTCGCCCACCACGTAGTCGCCGCGAATCAGCAGCGCCAGGTCGGGGCCGATGAAGGGAATCGCCGCGAACAGGTTGACGATCACCTGGGCGCCCCAGTAGCTCATCTGGCCCCATGGCAGCAGGTAGCCCATGAAGGCCTCGGCCATCAGGCACAGGAAAATCGCGCAGCCGAAAATCCAGACCAGCTCGCGCGGCTTGCGGTAGCTGCCATAGAGCAGGCCGCGGAACATGTGCAGGTAGACCACGACGAAGAAGGCCGAGGCGCCGGTGGAGTGCATGTAGCGGATCAGCCAGCCCCAGGGCACGTCGCGCATGATGTACTCAACGGAGCCGAAAGCCAGGGCGGCATCGGGCTTGTAGTTCATCGTCAGGAAAATACCGGTCACGATCTGGATGACCAGCACCAGCATGGCCAGCGAGCCGAAGATGTACCAGAAGTTGAAGTTCTTCGGTGCGTAGTACTCGCTCATGTGCTCTTTGTAGAGCTTGCTGGCGGGAAACCGGTTGTCGACCCAGTTCATCGCCTTGGCGGCGATCGGGGCATCGGGGGAAATTTCTTTGAATTCAGCCATAACTGATCCTGGTTCGGTGGGGTTCTTTGGCAAGCGCCGGATACGTGCGTCTGGACGGCTTGTATCTGGCGCTGGCTACAGGGTCTTGTGAAGGAGCTCGGGGTTTGAAGCGCCTTCAGGCCTTCTTGTCTTCACCAATCAGCAACCGGGTGTCTGACAGGTACATGTGCGGCGGAACTTCGAGGTTGTCGGGTGCTGGCTTGTTCTTGTAAACGCGGCCGGCCATGTCGAAGGTCGAGCCGTGGCAGGGGCACAGGAAACCGCCGGCCCAGTTGTCGGGCAGCGAAGGCTGCGCGCCAGGCTGGAACTTGTCGGAAGGCGAGCAGCCCAGGTGCGAGCAGATGCCGACCACCACCAGCGTTTCGGGCTTGATGGAGCGGTTTTCGTTGCGGGCGTAAACAGGGGTCAGTTCGTCGGGCTTGCGCTCGGACTTGGGGTCGGCCAGCAGGGCATCGACCTTGGGGAGCTCGGCGAGCTGCGCGGGCGTGCGCTTGATGATCCAGACCGGCTTGCCGCGCCATTCCACCGTGATTTTCTCGCCGGGCTTGACGTCGGAAATATCGACTTCGACGGCGGCGCCGGCGGCTTTCGCTTTTTCGGAGGGTTGGAAGGTGCTGACAAAGGGAACAGCGGTGGCGATGGCGCCTGCGCCGCCCACCGCGCAGGTGGTCACCAGCCAGTTTCTTTTATCTTTATCTACGGGAGCGCCGTGGGGCGCGCCATTCACGCTTGCTTCGCTTGCTTGGGTCATGAGAGTCCTTCAAGAACTGGCTTGAAATAGGCATAGTGGGGTCAACCCGCGATTGTAGCGGAGCGCAACGTCGTTTTTCAAGGCGAGGGGCCGCATCCGGGTGGCCCGGGCCATCCCCAAGGCCGGGGACTTGCCTGTTTTTTAAGCACAAGCCGGATTGCACATACTTTGTTTCAAGCCGGACCCGCACGCGGGCCGCGCCGGCAGGCCCAGCCTTGATAATGTTTTGTCCAAAACAAGAGGAGAAACTTCATGGGAATGATGCAGGAATTCAAGGAATTCGCCGTCAAGGGCAATGTGATCGACCTGGCGGTCGGCGTGATCATTGGCGCGGCTTTCGGCAAGATCGTGGACTCGGTCGTCAGCGACCTGATCCTTCCCCTGGTCGGCGCCCTCTTCGGCAAGCTGGATTTTTCCAACCTCTTTGTAGTGTTGGGGACAGTGCCGCCGGGCACGGCCACCACGCTGGACGCGCTGAAGAAGGCGGGCGTGCCGGTCTTCGCCTACGGCAACTTCATCACCGTCGCGGTCAACTTCATCATCCTGGCTTTCATCATTTTCCTGATGGTCAAGCAGATCAACCGGCTCAAGCGCGACCAGCCGGCGCCCGCCCCGGCCGCGCCGCCTGAGGACATCGCGCTGCTGCGCGAGATCCGCGACAGCCTCAAGAAATAAGCACCCCCCTGTTGCCCGCTCACTTCGTGTAGCAGGCCTCTCCCCTGCAGGGGACGGCGCCTGGCGGCTGGCAAAGCCAGACCGCGGCCCCCGCTTGCAAACGCATGGCCGATTGCTATTTAATTAATAGCAGCCAGGGCCGATTTCGCTTAAATTCTCGCGCCCTTCACCGCGCCGCAAGCCGGCGCGCCATGCGCACGGCGGCCAGCAGGCTTGAAGCGTCGGCGCGCCCGCTGCCGGCGATGTCGAAGGCCGTCCCGTGGTCGGGGCTGGTGCGCACCAGCGGCAAGCCCAGCGTGACGTTCACGCCATGCTCCACACCCAGGTACTTGACCGGGATCAGCCCCTGGTCGTGGTACATCGCGACCACAACGTCAAACTCGCCGGGCTTGCCGGCGGCCTGGCGCGCCCGCATGAACACCGTATCGGGCGCGAAGGGGCCGCTCACATCCAGACCTTCCGCACGGCCCGCGGCAATGGCCGGCGCGATGATGGCCTGCTCTTCGCTGCCGAACAGCCCGCCTTCGCCGGCATGGGGATTGAGCCCCGCCACCGCGATGCGCGGCGTGCGTCCCAAGCCGGCGCCCACGGCGGCGTGCGTGATGCGCAGGGTTTGCAGCACGTTGTCGAAAGTCACGGCCTCGATGGCCTGCCTGAGCGACATGTGAATGCTCACCAGCACGGTGCGTAGCTCCTCATTGGCCAGCATCATTCGCACCGGCACTTCGCCCGCGGGCTTGCCCAGAAAAGCGGCCGCTTCGGCCTGCAGCATTTCCGTGTGGCCCGGAAATTGGGCCGCCCAGCCGCCGGCGGCGGCCAGGGCCTCCTTGTGGATGGGCGCGGTCACCAGCGCGGCGGCCTCGCCGGCCAGCACGTGGCGGGCCGCCCAGACGATGCAATCGGCCGCGGCCTGGCCGGCAACGCCGCTGACCTGTCCATAAGGCACCAGGCCCGGCAGCGCGCATTGCTGCAGCACCGGAATGCACCGCGGGGGCACGCCGTGCAGCCCGGCCAGGCTGGCCAGTTGCGCCACCGGCAATGCCGGCGGGGAAGCCACCAGCGCGGCGGCGCGGCGCAAGGTGGCCACATCCCCCACCACGGCGCAGCCGGCCAGCTCGGCGGGCGCTTCGCGAAAAGCCCTGGCGATGATTTCCGGACCTATGCCGGCCGCATCGCCCATGGTGATGAGCAGCGGCTTAGCCACAACGCAGCCCTCGCCGCAACAGGGCAAATTCAAGCGGCAAAGTGCATTTTGCGGACGGTGGGACCATAATCGCGAAAAAATGGGTAGGCCCGCGCTCGGCATGAGACCGCGACAGGGCAAAAAACACGAGGGGTTCGGGCAGATGCATTCTTGGGGTATTTTGGCGCAAACCACAGCGTGGCGGCCGGCGGGCCCTTGCGCAGCGCTGAGCCAGCCATGAATATCCTCCACCCCCTGATGCCCGACGCGGACATGATGCTGTGGAGCGCGGCCGCCGGCGCGCTGGGATTGGTGGTCCTGCTGGCCCTGGCCGACGCCTTTTACAGCCGCACGCGCGCCGCTTCGCAAACACTGGCCTACTTGACGCTGTGCTGGGCGGTGGTGCTGCTGCTGAGCGGGCTGCCCGCCGCCGTCTGGCCGGGCGCGAGTGACGAGCTGGCCACGGCGCAGTTTCTGGCCGGGCCGCTGTGCGCGGCCATGGGCAGCTACGGCGCCAGCAAATGGTTGTCGGCCCACCAGCGCGACCACCTGATGCAAGTCAGCCTGCTGGCGATGACCCTGGTGTGCCTGGCGGGCGTGCCGCTGTGCCTGCTGCTCGCCCCTGAATGGCGCCTGCCGGTTTCCGGGGCGCTGGCCATCGCCAACCTGTCGGTGGTGCTGTGGCTTTCGGTGCGCGCCACGCAGCTGGGCGACAGGATGGCCTGGGGCCTGGCCCTGGGCTGCCTGCTGACCCTGCCGGCGCAGATCGGCCTCTACGGGCTGGCGCTGAACACCAGCCGGCCGCCGCTGCTGCTGCAGGCCGGCGTGGCGCTGGCGGCGCTGCTCAGTGTGGTCATCACCGCCGCGATGCTGTGGCTGCGCAACCACCACATCCGGCAGATGCGGCAGGGCGAGGTCTCGCGCCGCGACCCCATCACCCAGCTCTACGACGGCGTGGCCATGGTGCGGAAAATCATAGGGGCGCAGCAGCGCCGCCAGCGCACCCGGCGCGACGGCGCGCTGATGGCCGTGCTGCTGTTCGAACCCGAACGCCTTTTGCCGCTGATCGGCCAGGCCGGCCTCAACGACCTCTACATCCAGCTGGCGCGCCGCATGCAGCGCCACACCGGCGCCGTCAACCCGGCCGGCCGCTATTACGACCGCTGTTTTATGGTGCTGCTGGAAACCATGCATTCGCCGCGCTGGATACGCACACTGGGCCTGCGTGTGGCCTCCAGCCTGCGCCGGCCGCTGGATTTGCGCTCACTGGACGGACGGCGCATACGGGTCACGCCTGACATCGCCGTCGGCATCGTCCACCTGTCGGCCGCGGGCAAGGACGTGGACCAGCTGCTGCATGAGGCGCAGTCGGTGGCGCAAGCCGCGCGCGCGATGCGCTCCCGCGCGGCGATGCTGGACCCGGAAAGCCACACCGCCGTGCCGGTCGAGCATGCGGACCTGGGGTCCAGCTGGCGCGCGCTGCGCGATGCCGTGCCGGAAGCACCTTCGCGGCCCAAAAATCCGAAAACCCCGAAAAGCGCCGGCAAAACGCCCCGCACGGGCCGGCCGCGCCACAAGCCGGCCTGAACCGGTGCGGCCCACCAGGGTCAGCTCGCCTCAGGCCGGGTTGTCGATGTCGATGAATTCGTGGGCCAGGCCCAGCTGGGCCGCGATCTGCCCCGCCACCGCCGGCGCGCCGTAGCGCTCGGAAGCATGGTGGCCGCAGGCGATAAAGGCCACACCCATCTCGCGCGCGTAATGGGCTTGCGGCTCGGAAATCTCACCCGTGATGAAGGCATCGGCGCCGGCGGCGATCGCCGACTCGAAGTAGCCCTGCGCACCGCCCGTGCACCAGGCGATGTTCCGGATGGGCTTTTGCGACGGACCGGCCTGGACCACGGGCCGCTTCAGCACCTGCTGCACATGGGCCGCCAGCACGCCGGCGTCGGCGAAACCGCCGCCGTCGCCGCGCCCGCCGATAAAGCCCAGGTCCTGCTCGCCAAAACGCGCGCCGGCAACCAGGCCCAGCTGCAGGCCCAGCTGCGCGTTGTTGCCCAGCTTGGGATGCGCGTCCAGCGGCAGGTGGTAGGCAAAGAGGTTGATGTCCTGCGCCAGCAGCAGCGCCAGGCGCTGCTTCATCCAGCCCGTGACGCGGCCGTCCTGGCCGCGCCAGAACAGGCCGTGGTGCACAAAAATGGCGTCGGCCCGGGCAGCAACCGCCGCCTCAATCAGGGCCAGGCTGGCGGTGACGCCGGAGACGATTTTGCGAACCTCGGGCCGGCCCTCGACCTGCAGGCCGTTGGGGCCGTAGTCCTTGAAGCGCGCGGGCTGCAAAAGCGCGTCAAAGGCCTGCAGCAAGTCCTGTCGTGTGGTGCTCATGGGGGGATTGTCTCAGGCGGGCACCCGGGGTAAAAGCCCTTGCCTTGGGCACCCGGGGGAGCTGAGGGACAATAGGGGCTTGCGGCGCAAGCTCCCGCGCGGTTTTTGACATTTTTTGCTGACACCCCTCATTCATGAAGCGTACCTGGCTCCTGTTTTCCCAAGCCGTCACCGTCCTGCTGGCGGCTTACTTCGTCGTGGCCACGCTCAAGCCCCAATGGCTGGACCGCGGCAACACGCCCGGCGTCTCCGTGATCGAGGCGCCCGCCGGTAGCGCGCCGCGCAGCCCGGGCGCCGCCGGCGGTTTTGCCTCGGCCGCCAAGCTGGCTTCCGCGGCCGTCGTCAGCATCAACACCAGCAAGGCCGCCGCCAGGAACCCGCACGCCGAGGACCCGTGGTTCAAGTTTTTCTTCGGCGACCAGAGCCCCAACGAACCGCAGGGCGGGCTGGGCAGCGGCGTCATCATCAGCGCCAGCGGCTACATCCTGACCAACAACCATGTGGTCGAGGGCGCCGACGACATCGAGGTCATCCTCAACGACACGCGCAAGGCCAAGGCCCAGGTCATAGGCACGGACCCCGACACCGACCTGGCCATTCTCAAGATCGACCTGGACAAGCTGCCCGTCATCGTGCTGGGCAATTCCGACGCGCTGCAGGTGGGCGACCCGGTGATGGCCATCGGCAACCCTTTCGGCGTGGGCCAGACCGTCACCGGCGGCATCGTCAGCGCGCTGGGACGCAACCAGCTGGGCATCAACACCTTTGAAAACTTCATCCAGACCGACGCGGCCATCAACCCCGGCAACTCGGGCGGCGCCCTGGTCGACGTGAACGGCCACCTGATGGGCATCAACACCGCGATCTATTCGCGCTCGGGCGGCTCCATGGGCATAGGTTTCGCGATTCCGGTGTCCACGGCCAAGCAGGTGCTTGAAGGCATCGTGAAGGACGGCCAGGTCACGCGCGGCTGGATAGGCGTGGAGCCGCAGGACTTGAATCCCGAACTGGCCGAAACCTTCGGCCTCAAGCCCGCCGCGGCCAAGGACGGCGGCGTCATCATCACCGGCGTGCTGCAAAACGGCCCGGCCGCGCAGGCCGGCATACAGCCCGGCGACGTGATCACCGCGGTGGACGGCAAGGGCGTGCGCAATGTGAGCCAGTTGCTGACCGCCGTGGCGGCCCTCAAGCCCGGCACCCCCGCACCGCTGACGGTGCTGCGCAAGGACAAGCAGACCGAGATCGCCGTCACACCCGGCAAGCGCCAGCGGCCCAAGGCACAGCAGCGCTAGGAGCCGGGCAGCCGGGGCTCAGGGCTTGGCCGCTTCGGCCTCGCTGTCGTCTTCGGGCTTTTTGGTGTGCTTGACGAACAGCTGCGCGGCGACGATGCCCACCTCATAGAGGCCGCCGACAACACCCAGCAGCATGATCATGGAGCCCGCGTCGGGCGGCGTCACCAATGCGGTGCCGACGGCCGCGGCCACCCAGAAGTAGCCGCGGTATTCGCGCAGCTGGGCCACGCTGAGCACGCCCATGCGCACCAGCAGGATCACCGCGATCGGCACCTCAAAGGCCAGCCCGAAGGCCAGGAACATGCCAAGCACGAAACTCAGGTATTCCTCGATATCCGGCGTGGCGATGATGGACTTGGGCGCAAAGCTCTGGATGAAATGAAACACCTGGCCGAACACCACGAAATAGCAGAAAGCCACGCCGACAAAAAACAGCACGGTGCTGGAGACCACCAGCGGCATGACGAGTTTTTTCTCGTGCGAATACAGGCCCGGCGCGACAAAAGCCCAGACCTGGTAAAGCACCACCGGCAGCGCGATCATGAAGGCCGCCATGAACAGTATCTTGATCGGCACCACAAAAGGGGTGATCACGCTGATGGCGATCAGTTTGGAGCCCTGGGGCAGGGTTGCCACCAGCGGCGCGGCCATCAGGTCATACAGGGCACTGGCGCCCGGATAAAAAGCCAGCACGGCTGCCGCGATGCCAATGGCGATCACCGCCTTGATCATCCGGTCGCGCAGCTCCATGAGGTGCTGCACAAAAGGCTGCTCAGTGCCCGCGAGTTCGTCGGGCTTGTCGGTGTTGGGATCGCTCATGAAGGAAGTTTGCGCTGTAGGGGTGGCGCCGGAAGATGCGCAAAAAACAGGAGATCGGCAGCAAGGCTCAAGACAGGCGGCCCGGCTGCGGACGGAAGCGTGCCACACGGGCGGCCCCCGACTGCGCGCGGGTGCGCACGCCGGTACGGGCCTTGTACCACTGGGGCGTTGCGCCCTGCTTGAGGCGCCACTTCTTTTTCGGGTGCTTGTATTCGGGGAAGATTTCCATGCCCGGCAAGGCGCCAGAGGACGACTCGCCGGTGGCCTCGGCCCAGGATTTTTCAAAATCGCTGGCGTTGGTCTGGATGGAATTCTCGACGTCGCGGGCCGCGCCCTCGACGGATTCCTTCATCTTCTTGAGTTCGTCCAACTCCATGGAGCGGTTGACCTCATTTTTGACGTCGGCCACATAGCGCTGCGCCTTGCCCAGCAAGGTGCCCACGGTGCGCGCCACGCGCGGCAGCTTTTCCGGGCCGATCACGATCAGCGCCACGGCGCCTATCAGCGCCATTTTGGAAATGCCGAGGTCAATCACTGAGTCAGGCCTGAATTACGACTTCTGGCGGGCTTCGACGTCGATCGTCGTTTTGTCCGAAGCTTGTGCGTTCGTGACGCTGGCAGGCGGCACAGGCGTGTCGGCGGGAGGCTGTCCGCCGTCCTTCATGCCGTCCTTGAAGCCTTTGACCGCGCTGCCGAGGTCGCTGCCCATGTTCTTGAGCTTTTTGGTGCCGAACACCATGACCACGATCAACAGCACGATCAGCCAGTGCCAAATGGAAAATGAACCCATGATTTGCTCCTAATCTGTAAATACCGCTGTAAATGCACTATTGCCGGTTTTGGGTCGGCTTGCACGCAATTGCCTTGATTCTAAAGGCCAGTACCCGCCGGGGCGCCGATTACACACATTGGCCTACCGGGTTAGTGTGCCAGCGCAGCCCGGGGTTCCCGGCGCCTTGCTAACCCTTCAACCAGGGCCGCGGCCCGCCGATCACGTGAAAGTGCAGGTGATGCACTTCCTGCCCGCCTTCGGCGCCGGTGTTGGTCACGATGCGGTAACCGCCCGCCGGGTAGGGGTTGCAGCCCTGCTCCATCGCCAGCTTGGGCGCCAGCACCATCATGCGGCCCATCAGCGCGGCGTGCTCGGGGCCCACCTGTGCCATGGACGGGATGTGCGCCTTGGGGATGATCAAAAAATGCACCGGCGCCCAGGGATTGATGTCGTGGAAGGCGAACAATTCGTCGTCCTCATACACCTTGCGGCTCGGAATGGCGCCCGCGGCGATCTTGCAGAAAATGCAGTTGTCGGAATGGCTCATGGCTGGGTCGGTTTGAGGGAGCTTAGGTCGGGCGGTGGCTGTTAAAACGCATCCAGCCGCGCACGCAGCGATACAAATACCAGAGCCACACGATACCGTAGGCGACAAAGCCCGGGAGCACAAACAGCAGCCACAGCGGCGACAGCAGCACCAGCCAGCCCAGCGTCCACCAGAAGGTGCGGATCATGTAGTTGTGGTGGTCGATGTAAAGCGCGTCGGATTCGTCGGCACGGCGTATGTAGTTGACGATCACGGCAATCACCGCGAACACGCCGCCGCTGAACCAGGCCAGCGTGTGCAGTGCGTACAGCACGTGCATCACAAGACGGTCGTTGGGGTTTTTGCCCTCGAATTCGGCCAGATCGGTTTCCATGGGGGGTCAGCTTCCTGTCACAGTCAAGTCAAAATGAAATCGATGGCCGGCGCGCTCACGGTTTTTCGGCTGCGTCGCGGTGCTGGGCCTTGCGCAGCGCTTTTTCCTCGATGCCGCTGGTGCCTTCGCGGCGCTCCAGCTCGGCAATCACGTCGGCCGGGCTCAGGCCGTAATGCGCCAGTGCGATCAGGCTGTGGAACCACAGGTCGGCGACCTCGCCGACCAGCTTGCCCTTGAGCCCGGCCGTCGCGCCGCCCTGGGCCAGCGCGCAATCAATGTCCTTGGCGGCCATCACGGTTTCGGTGGCCTCCTCGCCGATTTTTTTCAGGAAGGCGTCCGGGCCCTTGTGCAGCAGGCGCGCCACATAACTTGTGTCCGGGTCGCCGCCATTGGCCGCCTTGCGGCTTTCGATGATTTGCGCCAGGCGCTGGAGGGAGTCATTCGTGGTCATGTTTGCCGGGAGTCTGTTTGTACATGCTTGTCGGGTCTTTCAGGACCGGCTCGGTCACTACCCACTGGCCGTCTTTATACACACTGAAAAAGCAGCTGTGGCGGCCCGTGTGGCAGGCGATGCCCGGCGTGTGGCCCAGCTGCGTCACCTTGAGCAGGATCACATCGTTGTCGCAATCCAGGCGGATTTCATGCACCGTTTGCTGGTTTCCGGATTCCTCGCCCTTGTGCCAGAGGCGGCCGCGCGAGCGGCTGTAGTAAACCGCCTGGCCCAGCTCGGCGGTTTTTTGCAGCGCCTCGCGGTTCATCCAGGCGAACATGAGCACATCGCCGCTGGAGGCTTCCTGCGCAATGACGGGGATCAGGCCCTTGTCGTCCCAGCTAATCTCGTCTAACCAATTTTGGGTCATGAGGCAATTGTCACGGATTTGGAAGGACACACTACAGCAAGGATATCGCGGGACCGGCTTTGCCGGACCGCAGATATCGCCCCAGCAGGGGGGAAGGCGCTACACGCAGTGAGCGTCCGACGGGGGTTACAACCTTACTGGGATGCCTCGTTCGGCCATATGCTGCTTGGCCTGCTGCACCGTGTATTCGCCGTAATGGAAGATGCTGGCGGCCAGCACCGCATCGGCGCCGCCGGTCTGTATGCCGTCGGCAAGGTGCTCAAGATTGCCGACGCCGCCCGAGGCGATCACCGGCACGCTGACGGCGTCGCTCACCGCGCGGGTCAGGGCCAGGTCAAAACCCGACTTGGTGCCGTCGCGGTCCATGCTGGTCAGCAAAATCTCGCCGGCGCCGCGCCGCGCCATTTCGGCGGCCCAGGCCACGGCGTCCATGCCGGTGTTTTTGCGCCCGCCGTGGCTGTAGACGTCCCAGCCCGGGCCGCGGGTTTTGGCGTCTTCCTCGCTGCGGCGCTTGGCGTCTATCGCCACCACGATGCACTGCGAGCCGTATTTGGCGGACGCATCGGCGATCACCTGCGGATTAGCAATGGCGGCCGAGTTGAAGCTGGTCTTGTCGGCCCCGGAATTGAGCAGGCGGCGAACGTCCTCCACCGTGCGAACACCACCACCCACCGTGAGGGGGATGAAGACTTGCGAAGCTACCGCCTCGATGATGGGCAGGATCAGGTCGCGACCGTCGCTGGTGGCAGTGATGTCGAGGAAGGTGAGCTCATCGGCGCCCTGCTCGTTGTAGCGAGCGGCGATTTCCACCGGGTCGCCGGCATCACGCAGCTGGGTGAAGTTAACGCCCTTCACGACGCGGCCGCCGGTGACGTCAAGGCAGGGAATGATTCGTTTGGCGAGCATGGTTAGGAAAAGAAGAAAGCTATGAACGCAATCACCGGCACGGAAAGAATAAACCAGGCGAAGAAGCCAAGGTATTCACCAGGAGGCAGATTGCAGTAGTGGATCAGAACACCAAACCAGGCAATCAGCCAAAACAAGCCTAAAAGATATGGCCAAGAGGGGCCCAGGTCTTTCTTCTGACCCTTTTTATCCATTCAACTCATCTGCCCTGGCCTGAGCCTTCTCAAAATCCAGGTCGCCGCTGTAGATAGAGCGGCCGCAGATCACGCCTTCCACGCCCTCTTCCTCGACTTCGCAGAGCTTTTCGATGTCGGCCATGTTCGAGAGGCCGCCGGAGGCGATCACGGGAATGGTCAGGGCCTGGGCCAGCTTGACGGTGGCGTCGATGTTGATGCCGGTCAGCATGCCGTCGCGGCCAATGTCGGTGTAGATGATGGACTCGACGCCGTAGTCCTGGAATTTCTTGCCCAGGTCTATGACCTCGTGCCCCGTCATCTTGCTCCAGCCGTCGGTGGCGACCTTGCCGTCCTTGGCGTCCAAGCCGACGATGATGTGGCCGCCGAAGGCCGTGCAGGCGTCCTGCAGGAAGCCGGGGTTCTTCACGGCGGCGGTGCCGATGATGACGTAGCGCAGGCCGGCATCCAGGTAGCGCTCAATCGTGTCCAGGTCGCGGATGCCGCCGCCCAGTTGCACGTCGATTTCACTGCCCACTTCGGCCAGGATCTGCTTGATGGCCTGCTCGTTGCGGGGCTTGCCCGCGAAGGCGCCGTTCAAGTCCACCAGGTGCAGGCGGCGCGCGCCCTTGTCGACCCAGTTGCGCGCCATGGCGGCCGGGTCTTCACTGAAGATGGTGGATTGATCCATGTCGCCCTGTTTGAGGCGAACGCAGTGACCGTCTTTCAGGTCAATCGCGGGGATAAGTAGCATGTGGCGGTAAAAAAGACGGTAAAAAAAGAAAACGGGTGCTCAGGGTAACAAAAAGTCCGGTGTCCCGGTACCGGGTCTGACCCAAGGCGCTCCCGTCGGCTAGGGATTCCAGTGCAGGAAGTTGCGGTACAGGGCCAGTCCGTGGTCGGCGCTTTTCTCGGGATGGAACTGGGTCGCAAAAATATTATCGCGTGCAATCGCCGCCGCAAAGCGCGCGCCGTAGTCGGCTTCGCCGGCGATGTGGCGCGCGTCCGACGGGTGGGCATAAAAGCTGTGCACAAAATAAAAGTACGCGCCGTCGGGCACGCCGTCCCAGACCGGGTGGGCTTTTGCCGTGCCCGCACCATTTTGGTAGACCTGGTTCCAGCCCATCTGCGGCACCTTGTAGCGGCTGCCGTCGGGCTGCGTCCTGCCCGCCAGTTCGAACTTGACGACCTCGCCGGGAATCAGCCCCAGGCCGTTGGTGCCGGCGCCGCCGTCGCCGGGCTGGCCTTCGTCGCTGTGGCTCAGCAGCATCTGCATGCCCACGCACACGCCGAACAGCGGCTTGTGGGCCGCCGCGTGCAGCACCGACTCCAGCATGCCGGAATCGGCCAGTTCGCGCATGCAGTCGGCAATCGCGCCCTGGCCGGGCAGCACGATGCGCTCGGCCTGCATGACGTCCTCGGCTTTGGAGGTCACGAGCACTTCAAAGCCGCTGCCCGCCGCCACATGGCGCACGGCCTGAGACACGGAATGCAGGTTGCCCATGCCGTAGTCGACCACGGCCACTGTTTTGGGTTTTGCCATCAGGGGTTCAAGAAGGGTTGACTGTGAATTTAGGGGCTGCCGGCGCCCATTTGTAGGGGGCTACGCCAAAAAAACGGGGTGGAACCCGGCGCGGCAACTTTTGGAGGGTGGCTTAGAGCGAGCCTTTGGTCGAGGGAATCACGCCGGCCGCGCGCGGGTCTATCTCCAGCGCCATGCGCAGCGCGCGGGCAAAAGCCTTGAACACGGTCTCGGCCTGGTGGTGGGCGTTTTCACCCTTGAGGTTGTCGATGTGCAAGGTCACGAAGGCGTGATTTACAAAGCCCTGAAAGAATTCGTAGGCGAGCTGGCTGTCGAAGGTACCGATCATGCCGCTCTTGAAGGGCACATGCATTTCCAGCCCCGGGCGGCCCGAGAAGTCGACCACCACGCGCGACAGCGCTTCGTCCAGCGGCACATAGGCATGGCCGTAGCGGCGCAGGCCTTTTTTGTCGCCCACGGCCTTGGCCACGGCCTGGCCCAGCGTGATGCCCACATCTTCCACCGTGTGGTGGCCGTCGATGTGCAGGTCGCCCTTGGCCTGGATGTCCAGGTCTATCAGCCCGTGGCGGGCGATCTGGTCCAGCATGTGGTCGAAAAAGCCTATGCCCGTGGACAGGCTGGCCTTGCCGGTGCCGTCGAGGTTGAGCTTGACGGTGATCTGGGTCTCGGCGGTGTTGCGCGAGACCTCGGCGATGCGGGGAGCGAGGGTTGGGGTAGTCATAGGGATTTTTCAAGCGCCGCCAGCATTTGCGCGTTCTCGTCCGCGGTGCCGACCGTCAGGCGCAAACAATTGGCCAGCAATGGATGCATTTTAGAAACGTTTTTGACCAGCACCTTGTGGGATTTCATGCCCTCAAAGGTTTTGGCCGCATCGGGCACGCGCACCAGGATCATGTTGGCATCGCTTTTCCAGGCCTTGACGCCCTTGGCCGCCATGCCGGCCAGCGCGTCCATCAGCACGGCACGCTGGGCCACCAGCTCGCCGGCCTGGGCGGCGAATTCGGCCTGGTGCTCCAGCGCGAACAGCGCGCACTCGTAATTGAGCACGCTGATGTTGTAGGGCGGGCGCACCTTGTCGACCTCGGCGATCAAGGCCCTGGGGCCCATCATGTAACCGAGGCGCACACCGGCCAGGCCGAACTTGCTCAGGGTGCGCATCAGCAGCACATGGCCGTGCCTGGCAATGCGGTCTATATAACTTTTGCTTGAAAACGGCTGGTAGGCCTCGTCCATCACCACCAGCCCGGGCGCCGCCTCGATGATTTTTTCGATCACCGCGTCGTCCCACAGGTTGGCCGTGGGGTTGTTGGGGTAGGCCAGGTAGATGATGGAAGGCTGGTGCTCTTCGATCGCGGCCAGCATGGCGGCTTCGTCGAGTTCAAAGTCGGCCGTCAGCGGCACGCCGATGAATTTGAGGCCCTGCAGCTGCGCGCTCATGGCGTACATCACAAAACCCGGCAGCGGCGCCAGGATGGAGCCGCCCTCCACGTCACAGGCCATGGCCAACAACGAAATCAGCTCGTCCGAGCCGTTGCCCAGCATGATGTCGAAGCCTTCGGGCATCTGCGCATAGTCGGCCAGCGCACGGCGCAGCTCATTGACCCGGCCGTCAGGGTAACGGTTCAGCGCCAGCGCGCCCAGGCGCTGGCCCAGCTTGGCCTGCAGCGCCATGGGCAGGCGGTGCGGGTTCTCCATGGCATCGAGCTTGACCATGCCGGCCGAGTCCTGGATGGCATAGGCGTGCATGGACTGCACGTCCTGGCGTATCAGCTTTTTGAATTTGGGATCCAGAGAGGGGGCAGGCAGGGTCATGGAAGGTTCTCCAGCAGTTCAATGCCGGTTTTAAAAGGGTTGATCACCTGGACACCGCCGTAGTGCTGCTCATGCGCCAGGCCTTCGCTGAGCAGGTAACGGCAGCCCAGGTGCTGGGCCGCGGCGACGACCAGGCTGTCGCGGTAGTGCAGGCCGTAGCGGCTTTCCACCGCCCAGGCGGATTCGACGGTCGCGTGGTCGGTTAACCAGGGCTGCCAGAGTTCATAGCGGCGCACCTCGGCGCGCGCATCGCCGGCCGGCATGGGCGGCTCGATCTTGCGCGTGGCCAGCAGGTAAAACTCATTGAGCACCTGGGTGCTGGTGCGGCCCAGCCCGCGCCGCCACAGCACGGCCAGCCAGGCCAGGGCGGCCTGCTGTTTGGCCCGGTCAGCACCGTCTTCGCTATGCAGCAGGATGCTGGCGTCCACAAAAACGCCGGTAGAAGCCTCGCTCATGCGCCGCGCTCGTCGAGTTCAAGGCGCGTGGGATAGGGCTGCCCGTTGGACACCCAGAGCCTGTCCTTGTTTTGCCAGTCGTGCAGGGCGCGCTGGTAGGCGTCGGTGCGCTGCATCTTCTCGGCCAGCATCTCGCCCACCAGACGCGAGACGCTGGTATTGCGCCGCGCCGCCTCGATGCGCACCCATTCCAGGGCGGCATCGTCCACGGTGATGGTCACGTTCTTCATGGCCTGAAGTTTACACGAATTTCGTGTTGCACGAAATTCGTGTGATTTAAGGCCTTATTTCAGCCGCATCTCGGCCGCCCGCGCATGCGCCTGCAAACCCTCGCCATAAGCCAGTTCAGCGGCAATCTTGCCCAGCACCTGGGCGCCGGCTTCGCTGACCTCGATCAGGCTGGAGCGCTTCTGGAAGTCGTAGACGCCCAGCGGGCTCGAAAAGCGTGCCGTGCCGCTGGTGGGCAGCACGTGGTTGGGGCCGGCGCAGTAGTCGCCCAGCGATTCGCTGGTGTAGGCGCCCAGGAAGATGGCGCCGGCGTGCTTGAGCAGCGGCTCCCACTTGTGCGGCTCGCGGCTGGAGACTTCCAGGTGTTCGGGCGCGATGCGGTTGCTGATCTCGCAGGCTTCTTCCATGCTGCGCGTGTGGATCAGCGCGCCGCGGCCGCTCAGGGATTTGGCGATGATCTCGGCGCGCGGCATGTCGGGCAGCAGGCGGTCAATCGCGGCCTGCACCTGGTCGATATAGGCGGCGTCGGGGCACAGCAAAATGCTTTGCGCGAGTTCGTCGTGCTCGGCCTGGCTGAACAAGTCCATGGCGACCCAGTCGGCCGGTGTGCTGCCGTCGGCCAGCACCAGGATTTCCGAGGGGCCGGCGATCATGTCTATGCCCACCGTGCCGAAGACGCGTTTCTTGGCGCTGGCCACGTAGGCATTGCCGGGGCCGGTGATTTTGTCGACCTTGGGCACGGTCTGCGTGCCGTAGGCCAGCGCGGCCACGGCCTGAGCGCCGCCAATCGTGAAGGCGCGGGTCACGCCGGCCACATAGGCGGCGGCCAGCACCAGGGCGTTTTTTTCGCCCTTGGGCGTGGGCACGACCATGATGATTTCGCCGACGCCGGCCACATGGGCGGGGATCGCATTCATCAACACCGACGACGGGTAGGCCGCCTTGCCGCCGGGCACATAGATGCCGACGCGGTCCAGCGGCGTGACCTTCTGGCCCAGCAGGGTGCCGTCCTCGTCGCGGTAGCTCCAGCTTTCGCCGCTGGCCTTCTTCTGGGCCTCGTGGTAGCTGCGCACGCGGCGCGCGGCGGCTTCGAGCGCATCGCGCTGGGCCGCGGGAATGGTGTCAAACGCGGCCTTCAACTCGGCCTGGGTGAGCTCCAACTCCCCCATGGCGGCAACGTTGAGCCCGTCAAAGCGCGCCGTGTATTCGAGCACCGCCGCATCGCCGCGCTGCTGCACATCGGCCAGGATGTCGGCCACGCGCTGCTCGATGGCTGCGTCGGTGTCGGCGGACCAATGCAGGCGCGCCTTGAATTCGGCCTCAAATGCGGCGGAAACCGTGGATAGGCGGGCGGGCGCGGCGGTCAGTTTCATGGCTCAGGATTTTCGCGAGGAGGCCGTGGCGGCCGAAAGGGCATCTATCAATTGGCGTATCGGCGCCTGCTTGAGCTTGAGCGCGGTCTGGTTCACCACCAGGTGCGAGCTGATGTCCATGATGCGCTCGACTTCGACCAGGTGGTTGGCCCTGAGCGTGCTGCCGGTGGACACCAGGTCGACGATGGCGTCGGCCAGGCCGGTGAGCGGTGCCAGCTCCATGCTGCCGTAGAGCTTGATCAGGTCGACGTGCACGCCCTTGGTGGCGAAAAAGTCGCGCGCGATCGCCACGTACTTGGTGGCGACTTTGAGGCGCGAGCCCTGGCGCACGGCTGCGGCGTAGTCAAAGCCTTCGCGCACGGCCACGCTGATGCGGCATTTGGCGATCTGCAAATCGAGCGGCTGGTACAGGCCCTGGCTGCCGGATTCGAGCAGAGTGTCCTTGCCGACCACACCGAGGTCGGCGCCGCCGTACTGCACATAGGTGGGCACGTCGGTGGCACGCACCAGCACCACGCGCACGCCGGGCTGGTTGGTGTCCAGGATCAGCTTGCGGGATTTTTCGGGGTCGTCCAGCACCTCGATGCCGGCGCTTTTGAGCAGCGGCAGGATGTCGTCGAAGATGCGGCCCTTGGACAGTGCGAGCGTGATCATGCTTTCACCCGTTCGATATCGGCGCCGATTCCGCGCAGCTTGGCTTCCATCTGGTCATAGCCGCGGTCCAGGTGGTAGATGCGGTCCACCAGGGTTTCGCCTTCGGCCACCAGGCCGGCGATCACCAGGCTGGCGGAGGCGCGCAAGTCGGTGGCCATGACGGTGGCACCAGACAACTTTTCGACACCTTCCATGACGGCGATCTTGCCGTCGATCTGGATCTTGGCGCCCAGGCGCACCATCTCGTTGACGTGCATGAAGCGGTTCTCAAAAATCGTCTCGGTCACGGTGCTGCTGCCCAGCGCGATGGCATTGAGCGCCATGAACTGGGCTTGCATGTCGGTCGGGAAGCCGGGGTACTCGGTGGTGCGGAAGGATTGCGCCTTCATGCGGCCGCTGGCCTGGATGCGGATAAAGCCCTCGCCAGCCGTCACCACCGCGCCGGCTTCGCGCAGCTTGTCGATCACGGCATCAAGGTGGTCGGCGCGGCCGTGCTTGAGCACCACATCGCCGCCGGCGGCGGCGACCGCGCACAAAAAGGTGCCGGTCTCTATGCGGTCGGCCACCACCTGGTGGGTGCAGCCGTGCAAGCGGTCCACGCCCTGGATGCGGATGCGGCGCGTGCCGTGGCCTTCAATCTTCGCGCCCATCTTGATGAGCATTTCAGCCAGGTCGCCGATCTCGGGTTCCTGGGCGGCGTTTTCCAGGATGGTCTCGCCTTCGGCCAGGCTGGCGGCCATCAGGAAGTTTTCGGTGCCGGTGACGGTCACCATGTCGGTGGTGATGCTGGCGCCCTTGAGCCTCTTCTGGCCGGCCGGCAGCTTGGCGATCATGTAGCCGTGCTCGACCACGATCTCGGCGCCCATGGCCTGCAGTCCCTTGATGTGCTGGTCCACCGGGCGCGAACCGATGGCGCAGCCGCCCGGCAGCGACACCGTGGCCTCGCCGAAGCGCGCCAGCAATGGGCCCAGGGCCAGTACGGAAGCTCGCATGGTCTTGACCAGCTCGTAGGGCGCCTCGGGCGAGCTCAGCGGCCCGGCATTGATGCGCACCGTGCCGTCGTCGCCGCGCTCGGCTTCCACGCCCATGTTGCGGATCAGCTTGAGCATGGTGGCCACGTCCTGCAGGCGCGGGACATTACGCAGCGTCACCTCGTCGGCTGTCAGCAGCGCGGCACAGAGCTCGGGCAGCGCGGCATTCTTGGCGCCGGAAATTTCGACCGTGCCGGCCAGCGGCTTGCCGCCCTTGATGAGTAGTTTGTCCATGTTCTTTTCAGTTCGCGTTGCCGTTGTTGGTAGTGGCCCATTCGGTGGGCGTGTAGGTTTTCATCGACAGCGCATGCACCTCGTCGGTCTGCATGCGGCCGCCCAGCGTGGCGTAGACCTTCTGGTGGCGCTGGATCAGGCGCTGGCCTTCAAAGGCGCTGGACACCACGGTGGCATACCAGTGCCGGCCGTCGCCCGACAGCTCGATGTGCTCGCAGGGCAGGCCCGCGGCGATGATGGATTGCAGTTCTTCGCTGGTCATGTCTAGTGTCTTATTTTGTAGCCGGTGCGCAGCAGGTTGACGGCCACCGCGCTGACGGCCAGCAAGGCCGTCGCGACAATGCCCAGGCTCAGCCAGGGCGAGACGTCGCTGACGCCGAAAAAGCCGTAGCGGAAACCGTCGATCATGTAGAAAAAGGGGTTCAGGTGGCTGACCTTCTGCCAGAAGGGCGGCAGCGAGTGGATGGAGTAAAACACGCCGCTCAGAAACGTCATGGGCATGATGACGAAGTTCTGGAAGGCCGCCATCTGGTCGAATTTCTCGGACCACAGCCCTGCGATCACGCCCAGGGCGCCCAGCATGGCGGCGCCCAGCACCGCGAACAGCATGATCCACAGCGGCGCCACAAAGGCCGGCTGGCCGAAAAACACGGTGACGGCGAACACGCCCACACCGACCAGCAGGCCGCGCGCGACCGAGGAGCCCACATAGGCGAAAAACCAGTGCCAGTGCGACAGCGGCGTGAGCAACACAAACACCAGGCTGCCCATGATCTTGCTCTGGATCAGCGAGGAGGAGCTGTTGGCAAAAGCGTTCTGCAGCACGCTCATCATCACCAGGCCGGGCACCAGGAAGGCGGTGTAGCTGACCTGGTCGTATACCTTGACCTGGTCCTGCAGCACATGGCCGAAGATCAGCATGTAGAGCACGGCGGTCAGCACCGGCGCGCCCACGGTCTGGAAGCCTACCTTCCAGAAGCGCAGGGTTTCCTTGTACAAAAGGGTTTGCCAGCCTGTCATGTTGCTACTTTCGCGAGATCTACCGCCACGGCCGGGGTTTCGCCGGCGGGCTTTTTGTTCATGACGTCGAGGAAGACGTCTTCGAGGTCGGCCTTGCGGATTTCAACGTCCTCGGCCACCAGGCCCGCCTCGCGGATCGCCGCGAGGTATTGCTCGATCTCATGGGCGTTGTGCGCCGGGAACTGCACAATGCGGCCGGTGATGCGGGCCTGCACCGCCAGGTGCACGGGCAGTTCGCTGTCGATCTTGAAGCGCAGCACGTTGGAAGACGCCGCCTTGAGCAGCTCGGAGGTTTGCGCCAGCGCCACCACCCGCCCCTGCTTGAGCATGGCGATGCGGCTGCACAGGGCTTCGGCTTCTTCGAGGTAATGCGTGGTCAGCAACACCGTGCTGCCCTGCTTGTTGAGTTTGGCGATGAACTGCCAGAGGGTCTGGCGCAGCTCCACGTCGACACCGGCGGTGGGCTCGTCCAGCACGATGACCTGCGGCTTGTGCACCAGGGCCTGCGCCACCAGCACGCGGCGCTTCATGCCCCCGGAAAGCTGGCGCATATTGGCGTTGGCTTTGTCGGCCAAGCCCAGGCTGACCAGCAGTTCGTCTATCCAGTCGTCATTGCGCTTGATGCCGAAATAGCCGGACTGGATGCGCAGCGCCTCGCGCACCGAGAAAAAGGGATCGAACACCAGCTCCTGCGGCACCACGCCGAGCTTTCGGCGGGCGCTGGCGTAGTCGGCCAGCACGTCGCTACCGTGGACCTTGACGGTGCCGCTGCTGGCGCGCGAGAGGCCGGCCAGTATGCTGATGAGGGTGGTTTTTCCAGCGCCGTTGGGGCCCAGCAGGCCAAAAAATTCGCCCTGCCGGATATCGAAACTGACGTCGTCAAGCGCCTTGACGACCGGACCCGTTTGATTTCGCGCGGAGGAATAGGTTTTGGAGACGGACTGGAATGAGATCGCTGGCATGAGCCCGCCATTTTAAGGGCGGATGCCGTTTTGGCCGGGCCGGGCCGTGGAATGCCCCGTGGCGGCGGCTCAGGCTGCGGCGGCCGGAATCAATTCCGCCACGCCGTACAGGCCCGCCAGCTGGCGTAGCCGGGGCGGCAAGCCCGCCACGGCAAACTCCTTGCCGGCGGCCAGCGCTTCACGCCGGCACTCCAGCAGCACCGCCAGGGCGGAGGAATCAAACTCCCTGAGCGCGCCGGCGTCCGCCACCACGCCGGCGGGCTGGGACAGCACGGCCTGCTTCAGGCCGAGCGCAAAACCTGCGGCCTCGGCGTGCGTGAGGACGGGGGGAAGCGTGAGCACCGGCAACTCGCCCGCTCAGGACTTCTTGGCCACCGAGCCGCTGTTGGACTGGTTGCGCTGCACCAGCGAGGCGATCAGGCCGTCCACGCCCTTGGCGCTGATTTCCTGGGCAAACTGGGTGCGGTAGGTTTCCACCAGCCACACGCCTAGCACATTGAGGTCATATATCTTCCAGCCCGAGGGGGTTTTTTCCATGCGGTAATCCAGCTGGACGGGGTCACCCCGGCCCAAGACTTCGGTGCGCACCACCACTTCGGTGTCGGCGGCCTCCGCGCGCAGCGGCTTGACGCTGACCGTCTGGTCGCTGACCTGCGCCAGGGCACCGGAATAGGTGCGGATCAGCAGGATCTTGAATTCTTCCTGCAGCTTCTTTTGCTGCTCGGGCGTGGCCTGGCGCCAGTTGCGGCCCACGGCGGCAGCCGTCATGCGCGTGAAGTTCACGTTGGGCATGATTTTGCTGTCGACCAGGGACAGCACTTTGGTCAGGTCGCCGGCTTTCACCGCCTTGTCGGTCTTGATGTTGTCCAGCACTTCGGCCGACACGCGTTTGATCAGGGCGTCCGGGGCCTCGTCGGCGGCGCGCACAAAAGGCGCGGCGCCCAGCAAGGCGAGGCTGAGGGTGGCGGTCAACAAGTGGCCAAGGGTTCTGCGTTTCATGGTGCTCCTTCATATCGAAACATGGGGCTCAGTGTCGCGGGCATCGGGTTGATGCACGGCGCGCTGAAAACCGGTGCTTCGAGGGTATTTTGCGGGATGGTTTCCGGACTGGGGATGAAGTTATTCGGCAGTCTTGTAAATATTGGCACTGCCGGGCTCTCACAAGACCGGGTTTTCCCCTGTAAAAGCCTGTTTCAACTGCTTACTTGGCTGCCGGCTTAGGCTGCGCGCCTTCAGGCAGGTCGAAGCGTTCTTCCTTTTCCACCGGCGTGTTGCCGATCAGGCTGTTGCGGCGCTGCTGGTAGATATCGCGGGTAAAGCTGTATTTGTCCAGGGCCGCCTGGTCCAGCACATCGCCGGCGCCCAGCAGGTTGGCGCGCACATTGACCGCGCGCAGTGTCGTCAGGCTGTTGCGGACACGGACGTTCTTGGCCTGGCTGACCGCGTCCAGCTGGTAATCCACCACCAGGCCGGCTGTGTCGCGCACCGAGGAAGGGCCCAACACCGGCAGCACCAGGTAAGGACCCGAGCCCACGCCCCAGACACCCAGGGTCTGGCCGAAGTCTTCCGAGTGCTTCTGGATTTTCATTTCACTGGCCACGTCAAAAATGCCGCCCAGGCCCCAGAGGGTGTTGGTGGTGACGCGGAACAGGCTGTCGGCGGCGGCTTCGCCCTTGCCCTGCAGCAGGTTGTTGACCATGGACCAGACGTCGGAAATGTTGCCGAAGAAGCTGGTGACGCCGGTGCGCACCGGCTGGGGCGTGACGTCGCGGTAAGCGGTGGCCACGGGCTTGAGGACGGCGCGGTCCAGGCCCTCGTTGAAGCCGAACATGGCCCGGTTAAACGGCTCCAGCGGATCGGACGGATTGGCGCCCGGGCCGGTTGCGCATCCCTGGAGCAGCGCCACTGCGAGAACGGCACCGGCCCACCCTGTTGATTTTTTCATTGTGTTGTTGTTCGTCATTTTTTTTCTGTCGTCGCTGGTGGCGGCGCAGACCCTGATCCGGAACTGCTGTCCGCCGCTTTACTGTATAAAAACTGGCTGATCAGATTCTCAAGCACCACGGCGGACTGCGTGTTTTTGGTCACATCCCCCGCGGCGAAATTTTTCTCGTCCCCGCCGGCCTCCACGCCGATGTACTGCTCGCCGAGCAGGCCGCTGGTCAATATCTTCAGCGAGCTGTCCTTGGGAAACACATAACGGCTCTCCATGGCCAGGCTCACGCTGGCCTGGTAGGACTTGTCGTCGAAAGTGATGTTTTCAACCCGCCCGACCACCACACCCGCGCTTTTGACCGCGGCACGCGGCTTCAGGCCGCCAATATTGTCGAATTTCGCCGTGATCCTGTAAGAAGTGTCGAAATTCAGTGAGAGAAGGTTGGCGGACTTCAGCGCCAGGAACAGGATGGCCAGGCCCCCGATCAGGACAAACAGGCCAACCCAGAGATCATTTTTGGAGCGTTGCATTGTTTTCTTTCAGTGGCCCGGCAAGGAAGCCGCGGCTTGGGCCTTGCGCCATCCCTTCAAGGCAGACACTGGAATGGCGGATTTTCTCATGGACAAATTAAAAATGTTTGAAGGCGGTTATACGGCTACAAGCTACAGGCTGAACATGGACGCGGTCAGCAGGAAGTCCAGCCCCAGCACGGCCAGCGAGGCCACCACCACGGTGCGCGTGGTGGCGCGCGAGACGCCCTCGGGCGTGGGCTGGGCTTCAAAGCCCTGGTGCAGGGCGACAAAGGTGACGGTCACGCCGAACACAAAACTCTTGATGATGCCGTTGCCCACGTCGCGCCAGACATCCACGCCGGACTGCATCTGGCTCCAGAAGGAGCCGGCGTCTATGCCTATCATGACCACGCCGACCAGCCAGCCGCCCAGGATGCCCACGGCGCTGAACACCGCGGCCAGCAAGGGCATGGCGATGATGCCGCCCCAAAAACGCGGCGCCAGGATGCGGCGTATCGGGTCCACCGCCATCATCTCCATGGCCGACAGCTGCTCGCCGGCTTTCATCAGGCCGATTTCGGCGGTCAGGGCCGTGCCGGCGCGGCCGGCGAACAGCAGCGCCGTGACCACCGGCCCGAGCTCGCGCACCAGGCTGAGAGCCACCAGCAGGCCCAGCGCCTCGGCCGAACCGTAGCGCTGCAGCGTGTAGTAGCCCTGCAGGCCCAGCACAAAGCCCACAAAGAGGCCGGATACCGCGATGATGGCCAGCGAATAGTTGCCCAAAAAGAAAATCTGGTCGCGCACCAGGCCAAAACGGGCCAGGGCCGGCCCGCTCAGGGCGACCAGGCGCGACATGAGCCGCGCGGCATAGCCAACGTCGGCCAGCTGCCTGCGCACCGCAAAACCGAGGTCGGACACCAGGGTGACGGGACTGTAGCGGCTCATGCGCGCTCCTTTTTGGCGGCGTCCGCGTTGCCGAAATCGGCCTCCACGCCCGGCCCGGGGTAATGGAATTTCACCGGGCCCTCGCTCTCGGCATTGACGAACTGGTGCACCAGCGGGTCGGTGGAGCGCCTGACTTCATCGGGCGTTCCCTGGGCCGCGATGCTGCCGTTGGCCAGGATGATGACTTTGTCGGCGATGCGGAAGGTTTCCTCGAGGTCGTGCGAGACGACGATGCTGGTGATGCCCAGCGTGTCATTGAGCTGACGTATGAGCTGCGCGGCGGTGCCCAGCGAGATGGGGTCCAGCCCGGAAAAGGGCTCGTCGTACATGATGAGTTCGGGGTCCAGCACGATGGCGCGGGCCAGCGCCACGCGCCTGGCCATGCCGCCGGAGATTTCACTGGGCATCAGGTCGCGCGCGCCGCGCAGGCCCACGGCGTTGAGTTTCATCAGCACGATGTCGCGGATCAGGCGTTCATTCAGCGCCGTGTGCTCGCGCAGCGGGAAGGCGACGTTGTCGAACACGCTCAAATCGGTGAACAGCGCGCCGAACTGGAACAGCATGCCCATGCGCCGGCGTGCGGCGTACAGCTCCTGCTGCACCAGCCGGCCCACGTCCTGGCCGTCAAACAGCACGGCGCCGCCGGTGGCTTTTTGCTGGCCGCCTATCAGGCGCAGCACGGTGGTCTTGCCGCCGCCCGAGGCACCCATCAACGCGGTGACCTTGCCGCGCGGCACGGACAGGGTGACCCGGTCCAGAATGACGCGGTCGCCCGCGGAACCCGGGTAGGAGAAGGTCACATCCTTGAATTCAACCAGTGAAGAAGCGAGGGTGTCGGCCATGGAGAAAAAGAAGGGCCGACAAGCGCGCCGGCGAACTAGGGGAATGCCCTAATGATACGGGGTTTGGCCGCACCCATCCCGGGAAGTAATACCAGGCAGTAATACCGTGGGGTTTCCGTCACGCCGCTTGCAGCGCAGGCCGTCGCACCCAGGCACAGCCTGGGGTTTCCTCAGTCGTCTGGTTCAGCAAGGCAGGTCGCTGTAACCCATCAAAAGCTCGTCGACCGCGCGCGCGGCCTGGCGGCGCTAGCGAGGCAGGTCGCTATAGCCCATCAAAAATTCGTCGACGGCACGCGCAGCTTGGCGGCCTTCGCGAATCGCCCATACGACCAGGCTTTGGCCGCGGCGGATGTCGCCGGCGGCAAACACCTTGGGCACATTGGTGGCATAGCCGCCGGTGAAGTCGGTGCCCGCCTTGGCGTTGCCGCGGTTGTCTTTTTCAACGCCGAAAGCATCCAGCACGGAAGCCACCGGCGAGACAAAGCCCATGGCCAGCAGCACCAGGTCGGCCTTGAGGGTCTGCTCGGAGCCGGGCACCTCGGCCATCTTGCCGTCTTTCCACTCGACGCGAACGGTCTTCAGGCCCGTGACCTTGCCTTTTTCACCGATCAGTTCCTTGGTGGAGATGGCGAACTCGCGCTCGCAGCCTTCCTCGTGCGAGGAAGAGGTGCGCAGCTTGATGGGCCAGTAAGGCCAGGTCAGGGGGCGGTTTTCCTCTTCGGGCGGCTGGGGCATCAGTTCAAACTGCGTGACGCTGACGGCGCCGTGGCGGTTGCTGGTACCCACGCAGTCGGAGCCGGTGTCGCCGCCGCCTATCACGATGACGTGCTTGCCGTCGGCGCGCAGCTGGCCTTTGACCTTGTCGCCGGCGTTGACCTTGTTCTGCTGGGGCAAAAATTCCATCGCGAAATGCACGCCGTCCAGGTCGCGGCCGGGCACGGGCAGGTCGCGCGACTGCTCGGCGCCGCCGGTCAGCATCACGGCATCAAAGTCTTTTTGCAGCTGCTCGGGGCTGATGCTTTCCTTGGCCCAGTTGGTGACCTTGGAGTCCTTGGGCAAGCTGCCCACCATCACGCCGGTGCGGAATATCACGCCTTCGGCCTTCATCTGCTCGACGCGGCGGTCGATGTGGACTTTTTCCATCTTGAAGTCAGGGATGCCGTAGCGCAGCAGGCCGCCAATGCGGTCGTTCTTCTCGAACAGGGTGACCTCGTGGCCGGCGCGCGCCAGCTGCTGGGCCGCGGCCATACCGGCGGGGCCGGAGCCGACGACGGCGACCTTCTTGCCGGTCTTGTGTTTGGGCATGACCGGCTTGACCCAGCCTTCGGACCAGGCGCGGTCGATGATGGCGTGCTCGATGGACTTGATGCCGACGGCGTCGTCGTTCACGTTCAGCGTGCAGGCGGCCTCACAGGGCGCCGGGCAGATGCGGCCGGTGAACTCGGGGAAGTTGTTGGTGCTGTGCAGCGTGTCGATCGCGTTTTTCCAGTCGGCGCGAAACACCATGTCGTTGAAGTCGGGAATGATGTTGTTGACCGGGCAGCCGTTGTTGCAGAACGGCGTGCCGCAGTCCATGCAGCGCGCCGCCTGCTTGTTGGCCTGCGCGTCGTCCAGCCCGATGACAAATTCGCGGTAGTTCTTCAGGCGCTCCGGCACGGGCTTGTAGCCCTCCTCGATGCGCTCGTATTCCATGAAGCCGGTGATTTTTCCCATGATGAGGTCCTGTGCGATTCTTTTTTAAGCTTTTCCGGCTGCCGGCCCGTCATCACGGGCGCTGGCAGTTCCGGTTCAATGCAAGCGTGGGGTGGGCGGCCTACTTGGCGGCCACCGCTTCCTGGTTGGTGGCGACCTGGGCCCGGGTGGTTTCCGTCGCGGCCTCGAGCCGGCGCTCCTTGCGCTCGATCAGGGCCCGCTTGTACTCATTCGGGAAGACCTTGACGAACTTCAGGCGCGACTCGCTCCAGTTGTCCAGCAGTTCGCGCGCGCGCTTGCTGCCGGTCCAGCGGTTGTGGTCCTGCAGCAGGCGCTTGAGCAGTTCCTCATCGCTTTCGCCGGCGTGCCAGTCGGCCTTGTCGTGGGTGTGCTGTTCGGCCGTGGTGACGATGCGGTCCATGGAGACCATGGAGGTGTTGCAGCGCGTGGCGAAGAGACCATCTTCGTCGTATACATAGGCCACGCCGCCGCTCATGCCGGCGGCGAAGTTGCGGCCGGTCTTGCCCAGCACCGCGACGGTGCCGCCCGTCATGTATTCGCAGCCGTGGTCGCCCGTGCCTTCGACGACCGCCGTGGCGCCCGACAGGCGCACGGCAAAACGTTCGCCGGCCACGCCGCTGAAGAAGGCCTCGCCGGTGGTCGCGCCGTAGAGCACGGTGTTGCCGACGATGGTGTTCTTCACCGCGTCGCCGCGGAAGTCTATGCTGGGGCGCACCACGATGCGCCCGCCCGACAGGCCCTTGCCGGTGTAGTCGTTGGCGTCACCGATCAGGTACATGGTGATGCCCTTGGCCAGGAAGGCGCCGAAGGACTGGCCGCCCGTGCCTTCAAGCTGTATGCGCAGCGTGTCGTCAGGCAGGCCCTGCGGGTGGTGGCGCGTCAGCTCGCCCGACAGCATGGCACCCACGGTGCGGTTGACGTTGCGCGCGACTTCGATGAACTGGACTTTTTCGCCCTTTTCAATCGCGGCCTTGGATTTTTCGATCAGGCGCACGTCCAGCGCTTTTTCCAGCGCGTGGTCCTGCTCCATCACGTGCAGGCGCGGCACGTCGGCGGGCACATTGGGCTGGTAGAACAGGCGGCTGAAATCCAGGCCGCGGGCCTTCCAGTGTTCAATGCCTTTTTGCGTGTCCAGCAGGTCGGCGCGGCCGATCAGGTCGTCGAACTTGCGCACGCCGAGCTGCGCCATGAGCTGGCGCGCCTCTTCGGCGACGAAGAAGAAGTAATTGACGACATGCTCAGGCTTGCCGCTGAATTTCTGGCGCAGCACCGGGTCCTGCGTGGCCACGCCGACGGGGCAGGTGTTGAGGTGGCATTTGCGCATCATGATGCAGCCCTCCACCACCAGCGGCGCGGTGGCGAAGCCGAACTCGTCGGCGCCCAGCAGCGCGCCTATGATGACGTCGCGGCCGGTTTTCATCTGGCCGTCGGCCTGCACACGGATGCGGCCGCGCAGGCGGTTGAGCACCAGGGTCTGCTGGGTTTCGGCGAGACCAATTTCCCAGGGCGAGCCGGCATGCTTGATGGACGACCAGGGCGAAGCGCCCGTGCCGCCGTCATGGCCGGCGATCACCACGTGGTCGGACTTGGCCTTGGCCACGCCGGCCGCGATGGTGCCGACACCGACTTCGCTGACCAGCTTGACGCTGATGCTGGCGCGCGGGTTCACGTTCTTCAGGTCGTGGATCAGCTGGGCCAGGTCTTCGATCGAATAAATATCGTGGTGCGGCGGCGGCGAGATCAGGCCCACGCCCGGCACCGAGTAGCGCAGCTGGCCGATGTATTCGCTGACCTTGCCGCCGGGCAGCTGGCCGCCCTCGCCGGGCTTGGCGCCCTGCGCCATCTTGATCTGGATCTGGTCGGCCGACACCAGGTATTCGGCCGTGACGCCGAAGCGGCCCGAGGCGACCTGCTTGATGCGCGAGCGCAGCGAGTCGCCGTCCTGCAGCGGCAGGTCAACCTCGACCTGTTTCGGGCCGATCACGCTTTTCAGCGTCTCGCCTTTCTTGATCGGGATGCCCTTGAGCTCTTGCCGGTAACGGTTCGGGTCTTCACCGCCCTCGCCCGTGTTGCTCTTGCCGCCTATGCGGTTCATGGCCACGGCCAGGGTGGCGTGGGCCTCGGTGCTGATGGAGCCCAGCGACATGGCGCCGGTGGCAAAACGCTTGACGATGTCCTTGGCCGGCTCGACCTCGTCGATGGGAATCGCCTTGGACGGGTCGATCTTGAACTCGAACAGGCCGCGCAGCGTCATGTGGCGGCGGTTCTGGTCGTTGATCAGCTGGGCGTATTCCTTGTAGGTGTTCCAGTTGTTGGAGCGCGTGGAATGCTGCAGCTTGGCGATGGCGTCGGGCGTCCACATATGGTCTTCGCCGCGCACACGCCAGGCGTATTCACCGCCGGCATCCAGCATGTTGGCCAGCACCGGGTCGTTGCCGAAAGCGGCGCGGTGCATGCGCAGCGCTTCCTCGGCGATCTCGAAGACGCCCATGCCCTCGACCTGGCTGGCCGTGCCGGTGAAGAATTTGGCCACGGTGTCGCGGTTCAGGCCTATGGCCTCGAACAGCTGGGCGCCGCAGTAGCTCATATAGGTCGATACGCCCATCTTGGACATGATCTTGGACAGGCCTTTGCCGATGGCCTTGGTGTAGTTGTACACGGCCTTGTCGGTGCTGAGATCGCCCGGCAAGCCTTTGGACAGTTCGGCCAGGGTTTCCATGGCGAGGTAGGGGTGGACGGCCTCGGCGCCGTAGCCGGCCAGCACGGCGAAGTGGTGCACCTCGCGGGCTGAGCCGGTTTCCACCACCAGGCCGGCCGTGGTGCGCAGGCCCTCCTTGACCAGGTGCTGGTGGATGGCCGACAGGGCCAGCAGGGCCGGGATGGCGACCTGCGTGGCGCTGATGCCGCGGTCGCTGACGATCAGGATGTTTTTGCCGTCCTTGATCGCGTCAACCGCCTCGGCGCACAGCGAGGCCAGCTTGGCCTCCACGCCTTCGTGGCCCCAGGCCAGCGGGTAGGTGATGTCCAGCGTGTAGCTCTTGAACTTGCCCTGGGTGTGCGCCTCGATGTCGCGCAGCTTTTGCATGTCGGCCACGTTGAGCACCGGCTGGCTGACTTCCAGCCGCATGGGCGGGTTGACCTGGTTGATGTCCAGCAGGTTGGGCTTGGGGCCGATGAAGGACACCAGCGACATCACGATGGCTTCGCGTATCGGGTCGATAGGCGGGTTGGTCACCTGCGCGAACAGCTGCTTGAAGTAGTTGTAGAGCGGCTTGTCCTTGTTGGACAGCACGGCCAGCGGGCTGTCGTTGCCCATGGAGCCTGTGGCTTCCTCGCCGTTGGCGGCCATGGGGGACATCAGGAACTTGATGTCTTCCTGGGTGTAGCCGAAAGCCTGCTGGCGATCGAGCAGCGGAATGTCGGAGACAGGCGCGGCGGCCGCGGCGGGCTTGGCCGTTTTCGCGGTTTTGCCGGCCACGTCGTCGAGCTTGATGCGCAGGTTTTCAATCCACTGCTTGTAGGGCTTGCTGTGCGCCAGCGTGGCCTTGATTTCCTCGTCATCGACCATGCGCCCCTGTTCCAGGTCGATCAGGAACATCTTGCCGGGCTGAAGGCGCCATTTGCGCACGATCTTGTGCTCGGGGATGGGCAGCACGCCCGATTCCGAGGCCATGATGACCAGGTCGTCGTCGGTGACGCAGTAGCGCGAGGGGCGCAGGCCGTTGCGGTCCAGCGTGGCGCCTATCTGGCGGCCGTCGGTGAAGACGATGGAGGCCGGGCCGTCCCAGGGCTCCAGCATGGCGGCATGGTATTCATAAAAGGCCTTGCGGCGCTCGTCCATGGTGGTGTGCTGTTCCCAGGGTTCGGGAATCATCATCATCACGGCCTGGCTGATGGGATAGCCGGCCATCGTCAGCAGTTCCAGGCAGTTGTCGAAGGTGGCGGTGTCGGACTGGCTGGCAAAGCTGATCGGGTAGAGCTTTTGCAGGTCGGCGCCCAGCACCGGCGAGGACATCACGCCTTCGCGCGCCTTCATCCAGTTGTAGTTGCCCTTGACGGTGTTGATCTCGCCGTTGTGCGCGACATAACGGTAGGGGTGGGCCAGCGGCCACTCGGGGAAGGTGTTGGTGGAAAAACGCTGGTGCACCAGGCCCAGCGCCGAGACGCAGCGCGTGTCGGTCAGGTCGCGGTAGTAAGTGCCCACCTGGTCGGCCAGCAGCAGGCCTTTGTAGACCACCGTGCGGCTGGACATGCTGGGCACGTAATATTCTTTGCTGTGCGTCAGGCGCAGGTTCTGGATGGCCGCGCTGGCGGTCTTGCGGATCACGTAGAGCTTGCGTTCCAGCGCGTCCTGCACGATCACGTCGTTGCCGCGGCCGATAAAGATCTGCCGCAGGATGGGTTCTTTTTTGCGCACGGTGGGCGACATGGGCATGTCGCGGTTGACCGGCACGTCGCGCCAGCCCAGCAGCACCTGGCCCTCGGCCTTGACGGCGCGTTCCAGCGCCTGCTCGCAGGCCAGGCGGGAGGCGTGCTCCTTGGGCAAAAACACCATGCCGACGCCGTATTCGCCGGGCGGTGGCAGCTGCACGCCCTGCGCGGCCATTTCCTCACGGTACAAGGCGTCGGGCAACTGAATCAGGATGCCGGCGCCGTCGCCCATGAGCTTGTCTGCGCCCACTGCGCCCCGGTGGTCCAGGTTTTCGAGGATCTTGAGGCCTTGCTGGACGATGGCGTGGCTTTTATGCCCCTTGATGTGCGCCACGAAACCGACGCCGCAGGCATCGTGTTCGTTGGCTCCGGCGTACAAACCGTTTTCTTCAAAATGCTTGATTTCAGCAGCCGTGGTCATGGCAATTCCTCGTCGGGGGTGGGATGGGGGCGCTGAACGCGTCCTGTTGGAAAGGACCGCAACGCACCCATCCGCAGTTTCATGATTTTTCGCAGGGAATGGGGAGCATAGTGCAGTGCAACAACAATGCCAAGAAGTTTAAATAGGGTCAGATTCCAATTAAAAATCGATAAATTTAATCAACATTTAATTGGGGACATATTAAATTCAAGCGCAAAAAGCCATGAACGGCATGGCTCAAGCCGGTGGCAAGTCCTCTTTGGCGGCCATGGCCGGCCGACCTGCCTGATTTTTGGTCACACGGCGCTCGGTGCGCTTTTGCAGCTCGGCCAGGAATTCATCCCCACCCAGCGCCCAGCCGCTGAGGGCCGAGCGGGTCAGCAGCTCCTGCTGCTCCAGTGTGATGCCGGCGCGCACCAATGAGGCGTAGGCCGCCTCGCGGGCAAAGGGGGTGTTGCCCAGCGCCCAGACCAGGGGATGCGGCGTCAGCAGGCTGTCGACCCGCAAACCCGCATAGTGGCCGTGGCTGGACCACGGATAGTCCCTGGCCTCAGCCACCAGCCCCGCGCGAACCGGATTCAGGTCGATATAGGCCATGCAGGCCAGCAAATAGCGCTCGGCTTCGATCACGGTGGCGCGGTAACGCCCTTCCCAGAGGGTGCCGGAACGCCCCTGGCTGTCGTTGAAGTAGCGCACATAACGCCGTCCGGCAGCCTGCATCATCTGCGGCAGGCCGTCCGCCGTGCTGGGCGTGGCCAGCAGGTGGAAGTGGTTGTCCATCAGCACATAAGCATGCAGGGCCACGCCGAATTTGCGCGCGCTTTCATCGAGCAGCCGCAGCAGCATCTGGTGATCGGCGGCGCTAGAAAAGACGGCTTGCCGGTTATTGCCGCGCTGGATGATGTGATGGGGGAAACCGGGAAGCGTCAGACGAGGAAGGCGGGCCATGGGATGCAATACCTGGAGTTGGCACCATGATATTGGAATCCGACCCTAATTTTCCGCGACCCCCCTCGCCTCTTTGAAGAAGCATGGAGCCGCTGTTGCTCAGCGAACGACTTTGCCGTCAGGCGTGATGGTGACGAGGTCGATCGCACGCACCGATTCGTATTTCTTGGCCCGCAGGTTGACGCGAAAGCCGCCCACGTCATAGTCCGTCATGGCTTCAAAGGCTTTTTGCAGGCCGGCCCGGTCGGGCTTTCCGCTGCCTGCCGCGCTGCGGCGCACGCCCTCGGCAAAGGTCTTGGCGGCGATATAGCCTTCCACGCTTTCATAGCTGGGCGTCTGGTCGGTCTGGTTCAGCACATCAAGGTATTCCTTGATGATCGGCATGCCGGTGCTGCGCGGCGAGGGCACGACCTGGGAAATCACGACGCCGCCGATTTCCTTGCCCAGGGCGCTGAAAAGCGGGTCAATACCGACGACGGAAAAATTCAGGAATTGCCCGCCATAGCCGGCCTGGCGCATCTTGCGGATGAAGGCAGCCGATGAATTGAACAGGCTGACCTGGATAACCGCCTGGGGCTGCACCTTCATCAGGGAGGCCACGGCCGCGTCAACCTTGTCGCTGTTGACCGGCGACAGGGCGCTGCCGACGATGGCCGGCCGCTTCAGGTCGACCAGGGCCTGGTTGACGGCCGCCAGGCCGCCGCGCCCCATGGCATCGTCTTCGGCAAACACCGCGATGCGGTCCTGGTTCAGCGTCGCGCAGTGGCGCGCGATTTTGTAGGCTTCATCGGCCAGCGCGGGACGCACGTGGAACACATTGCTGAGCGAGGGATCATGCAGCGCGTCCGACGCGGCAAACGGCGCGAAGAACAGGGTGTTGGAAGCTTTTGCCGCGGCGAAGGCCGCGTCGCAGCTGGCGGTGCCGGTAAAACCGAAAAGCGCGTCCACGTCGTCGTCGATCAACTGCTTGGCGTTGCCGGCGGCCTTCGCCGGAACGTAGCCGTCATCGAGGGCTTTGACTTCGATCTTGTAACCGCCCGCGCCGTTTTTTGCGTTGATCGCGTCAAAATAAATCTTGGCGCCGTTGAGGTAGGCCAGGCCGATCTGGTCGGCGGCGCCGGTCAGCGGAACGGATTGCCCGACGACGATTTTTCGCCCGGCCCTGCCCTGCGCCCACAGCGCGGGGCTTGCCACCACGGCGCCTGCGGATACACCACCGAGAATTAACTGACGCCGATTGAAGCCCATGACAACACCTTTTGAGATACGAATAGCCAAAGCAGGTTTGATGCCCGCAACTGCAGCATGCGCTTACTGTTCCAAAAAAACGTCACAAAGTGTGCGCAAGTCCCAAGCGTAATCCGTGCGGGACCGAAAAGACAGCAGGAAAAATGCCGACACGTCATAAGCCTATGCGCCGCCCTTGCGGCTGCCGATGACGGCTTCGCCTGGTTTCGCGTCTCGAACTAGGGCCGGGGCGTGCGCAAAACCACCAAACGGTGCAGCCGTAGCGCCAGAACCAGGCCCAGAGCGGAGCTGGCCGCCGTGACCCAGCCCGTCCATTGCCAGCCCCCTGCTTCGGCCGCCACCCAGGCCACCAGCGGAGGCCCGGCGAACTGGCCCAGCGCCGACCACTGCTGCATCCAGCCCACCGTGGAGGACACGGTATCGGTGCTGGGCGCCAGCCGGATGGACAGGCTGAACAGGGTGGCGGGAACCAAGCCGCCCAGCATGGAAAAACCCAGGATCGCCGCGTATTGCAGCGCGGGCGGCACGCCCGAAAACGACAGCAAGGCGCCGCCCGCCATCGCCAGGAAACCCGCAGCCAGCAAGGCCAGCGGCGGCAGGCCGCGGCCCAGCAGCCGCCCGGCGGCGACGTTGCCGATGATGTTGACGGCCGCGGCCAGCGCCGTCAGCGGTCCGGCCCAGCCGCCAGCCACACCGGCCTGCGCATAGATGGACGGCAGGAAACCCACCACGGCGAGCCATTGCCCGGAATAGGTCGCAAAAGCCAGGGCCATAAGCCAGGCGGCGCGCGAGCGCAAGGTCGTCGCGATGAGCTGGCTGTTGTGCGGCCGGCCCACGGACGCAGCAGCCTCAGGCGGCTCCCCCGGCACACGCCACGCGAGCAGCAGGGCCAGCGCCGCGGCCAGCGCGGCCAGCAGCCACCACAAGATGCGCCAGCCCCACTGCGGGCCGGCCCATGCGATGACAAGAGGCCCGGCCAGCAAGGCCAGCGATGCCCCCAAAGGCATGTAGGCGCCCCACATGCCGAGCATGCCGCTCAACTTTTCCGGCGGCACCAGGCGGCGCACCAGGGCCGGCGCCGGCAGCACCACCCACAAAAACCCCAGGCCCTCCAGGACGCGTGTCGCCAGCAAGCCATGAACGCCGGGCGCCATGGCGCCCAGGGCGCTGGCCGATGCCAGCATCCAGAGGCCCGCCAGCATGCTGCGCTTGAGCCCCACGCGCTGCACGGCCAGCCCGGTCACCAGGCCCAGGGTCATGCCGGCCAGCTGGACGAGCGAGAGCAGGAAGCCGGCCTGCAGCAGCGAAACGCCGAGCACCTGGCCCAGCACGGGCAAGGCGGGCGGCAGCTTGCCCACATGCAGCGCGGCCACCACGCCGGCCGCGATCACGCACCAGGCGGCGCGCGTGCTGGCGGCGGTATCGGGCTTGGCCTCAGTCACGCGGCGCGAAGCAAAGGGGTGGGCTCAGGCAGCGAAGGCGGCCCGGCCCTTCAGGCGCTCATGCTCTTTGGCGGCAAAACGGTCGGTCATGCCGGCGATGTAGTCGGCCACGACCCGCTCGGGCTTGGCACCCGCGGCATGCGGCGCGTCGACGCCGTCAAAGCGTTCGCTGTGGGCCTGCGGCATCTGCGCCGGGTCGGCCATATAGGCCTCGAACAGCTCGCCGACCACCTGCTTGGCCGCCTGCGTGGTCTCCACCACCTTGGGGTGGCGGTAGAGGTTTTTCAGCAGGAAGCGCTTGAGCGACGCGGACTGCTGCGCCATCTCGGGCGTGAAGCAGACCAGCGCCGGCTGCTGGCGCACCTCGTCGGCACTCGCGGGCGCCGCCTTATGGATGGCCGCCCACGTCGCGTCCATCACGTTGTAGACCTGCGCGCTGAGCATGCGGCGTATGGTTTCAAACAGCAGCCGGCGCCCCTGCAGACCGGGATGGGCCAGCCGCGTCTCGCGGCAGTACTGGCTGAAGAGCTCCACGTCCTCGAGCTGCTCCAGCGTCAGCAGGCCCGAGCGCACACCGTCGTCGATGTCGTGCGCGTTGTAGGCGATCTCGTCGGCCAGGTTGGCGAGCTGCGCTTCCAGGCTGGGCTGCTGCCAGCGCGGGCCTTCGGCGGGCTGGTCCACAAAACGGCGCGCCACCCCGCCCGGCTCGCGCGACTCGATGCGCCGCGCATTGCGCTTTGAGCAATGCTTGAGGATGCCCTCGCGCGTCTCGAAGCTGAGGTTCAGGCCGTTGTAGGCCGGGTAGCGCTCTTCCAGCGCATCCACGACGCGCAGGCTTTGCAGGTTGTGCTCGAAGCCCGCGCTCTCGGGGTGGCCGGCCTTGAGGCAGGCGTTCAGGGCATCCTGGCCGGCGTGGCCGAAAGGCGTGTGGCCCAGGTCGTGCGCCAGCGCGATGGCTTCCACGAGGTCCTCGTTGAGCTGCAGCGTGCGGGCGATGGAGCGCCCCAGCTGCGCGACTTCCAGCGAGTGGGTCAGTCGGGTGCGAAACAGGTCGCCCTCGTGGTTGAGGAACACCTGGGTCTTGTAGACCAGGCGGCGAAAGGCTGTTGAATGCACGATGCGGTCGCGGTCGCGCTGGAAGTCGGAGCGCGTGGGCGCCACCGGCTCGGTGTAGCGGCGGCCGCGCGACAGCGCGGGATCACAGGCATAGGGCGCCAGGGTCATGGTTCACGCTCTCCAGGCGTTAAGCGCAGCACAGGTCTATCACTTCGCGCACCAGCGCGTCGGGCGCGCTGCGAAGCGCTGCTTTGCCCGGGCCGTCGATCACGATAAAGCGGATTTCGCCGGCCTCGGATTTTTTGTCGACACGCATCAGTTCCAGGTAGCGGCCCGCATTGTCCGCGGCCGACAGCACCGGCGCCTTGACCGGCAAGCCGGCACGCTGGATAAGCCGCGTCAGCCGCTCGACAAAGGGCATGTCGACCAGGCCCAGGCGAGCGGACAAGTGCGCGGCCATCACCATGCCGCAGCCCACGCCTTCGCCGTGCAGCCATTCGCCGTAACCGAGGCCGGATTCAATCGCGTGGCCGAAGGTATGGCCGAAATTCAGGATGGCCCGCAGGCCGGCCTCACGTTCGTCCTGCCCCACCACCCAGGCCTTGATCTCGCAGCTGCGCTTGATCGCGTGGGCCATGGCCGCGGGCTCCCTGGCCAGCAGGCCTTCAAGATTGGCCTCTATCCATTCCAGGAAGGCCATGTCGGCAATCGGGCCGTATTTGATGATTTCGGCCAGGCCCGCGCTGAGCTCGCGCGCGGGCAAGGTCTGCAGCGCATCGAGGTCGCAGACCACCAGCAGGGGCTGGTAGAAGGCGCCTATCATGTTCTTGCCCAGCGGGTGGTTGATCGCCGTCTTGCCGCCCACCGAGGAGTCCACTTGCGCCAGCAAGGTCGTGGGCACCTGCACAAAGGGCACGCCGCGCATATAGCTGGCCGCGGCAAAGCCGGTCATGTCACCCACCACGCCGCCGCCCAGCGCGAACATCACCGTCTTGCGGTCGCAGCCGTTCTCGAGCAAGGCGTCAAAAATCAGCTGCAGCGTAGGCCAGTCCTTATGGGCTTCGCCGTCGGGCAAGGTCACCAGCAGCACCTTGCCATAACGCTGGCGCAGCGCCTGGCTCAATTGCGCCGCATACAAGGGAGCCACCGTGGTGTTCGACACCACCAGCGCGGTGGCGGCTTTCGGGAGGTCCTGGTAAGTCAGCGCATTGCCGAGAAGGCTGTTGCCGATGGCGATCGGGTAACTGCGATCGCCCAGCTCGATCTGGACCCGCGCCGCCGCGGAAGGGGAATTTGCGTGCATAACTGCGAGTGTAGAGGCACTCGCCCGCCTTGGGTGCGGCGGCTTGCAAGGCAAAACGACGCAAGCGCTCAGGGCGCGGGCAGCAATCCCGCCAGCTCCAGCTGCATGAGGATCATGTTGACCAGGGTAGACACCGAGGGACGCCCGGTCTCGATGACGAAATGGGCGGTTTCCCGGTACAGGGGATCGCGGGCCGTGTAGAGGTCCCTGAGCCTGGCCAGCGGGTCGGCGACCTGGAGCAGGGGCCGGTTCTGGTCGTGCCGCAAGCGGCGAAACACTTCTTCGGGAATGGAATGCAGGTACACCACCTGCGCGCGCTCGCGAAGGTGCCGGCGGTTGGCGGGACGCAGCACGGTCCCGCCGCCGCTGGACAGCACGCAGGATTGGCCCTGGGTCAGCTCGTCGATGACCTGCTGCTCTATGTCGCGGAAGGCATTCTCGCCCTCGCGTTCGAAAAACTCCCGGATCGAGCAGCCGATGCGCTGCTCGATCACCTGGTCCGAATCAATGAAGCGCAGCCCCATCTTGCGGGCCAGGTGCCGGCCGACAGTGGACTTCCCCGAACCCGGCAGGCCCACGCAGGCGATTCTCAACGGGTTTGCATTCAATGGAGTCTGGAGGCGCTCGCCCCGGGATGCGTGAATAGAGACAGGGTGGAAAATGGGCCGGTTTCACAAACGCGACAGGCCCCAAAGGGCCCGCCGTTACCTGCATTTTCCCACCAAACCGGCCCCGCCTCGCGGCAGCCGGCTCCGCGGGGCTCAGCGCAGCGCTGAGCCGTTGGTCAGCATCTTGGGGGTGATGAACACCAGCAGTTCGGATTTCGTGGCCGAGCGCGTCTTCTGTTTGAAGAGATTGCCGACACCTGGCAGGTCGCCCAGGAAGGGAACCTTGGTCTCGTTGTCGCGGTCGTTCTGCTCAAAAATACCGCCTATCACCACGGTTCCGCCGTTTTCCACCAGCACCTGCGTCTGGATGTGCTTGGTGTCGATCGCAAAGCCGTTGGCCGTTTCGCGGCCCACGCTGTCCTTGTTCACGTCGACGTTCAGGATGATGTTGCCCTCGGGCGTGATCTGCGGCGTGACCTCGAGCTTCAGGTTGGCTTTGCGGAAGCTGATGGACGTGGCGCCGCTGGAAGTCGCCTGCTGGTAGGGGAGTTCCGTACCCTGTTCAATCAGCGCTTTGACCTGGTCGGCCGTGACAACCCTGGGGCTGGAGACGATCTTGGTCTTGCCGTCGGCTTCGGAAGCGGAAATCTCGAGGTTCAAGAATCGCGTTTTTGCGGCATTGAACAGGGAGACGGCAAAGGTCGCCGCAGAGAAACCGTTCTGGCCCACAGCCGGCAGGCTCAGGAACTCACCGGCGTTGGTGCCGGCCGTCGTCGCGCTGTAGGTGCCGCCGAATGCCGTGTTGGTGTTCTGGTTGAAGGGCTGGCCGCCCAGCCGCACGCCCAGCGACTTCCCGAAGGTATCCGAAGCCTCGACGATGCGCGCCTCGATCAGCACCTGGCGAACCGCCACGTCCAGCTTGGTGATCAGGGCCTGGACCGCCTCCAGCCTGGAGGGAATGTCGGTCACGAACAGCAGGTTGGTCCGGGGTTCGGCAATGACACTGCCGCGCTGGGACAGGATACGGGCACTGGCCGGGCCGCTGCCGCCAGCGGTGATCTGCGTCGCGAGATCCGCGGCCTTGGCGTAATTGATCTGGAAGGACTGGGTGCGGACAGGCTCCAGGCTCTGGATGGCATTGCGCGATTCCAGGTCGAGTTTGTCCTTGGCCGCCAGCTCGTCCTTGGGTGCAATCACCAGCACGTTGCCGTTTTTGCGCATGCCCAGGCCCTTGGACTGGAGAATGATGTCCAGCGCCTGGTCCCAAGGCACGTCCTTGAGCCTCAGCGTGACACTGCCCGTCACGGAATCGGAGGTGACGATGTTGAAGTTCGTGAAGTCGGCGATCACCTGCAACAGGGAGCGGATTTCAATGTTCTGGAAGTTCAGGGAAAGCTTCTCGCCGGTATAGCCCGGGCCCTGCGTCAATTTGGTCGGGTCGACCTTTTGGGGGCGGACTTCCAGCACAAACTGGTTGTCGCTCTGGTAAGCGCTGTGCTCCCAGGCGCCTTTGGGTTCCACCACCATCCGGACCTTGTCGCCGGTCTGGAAGGTCGTGACGGTTTGCACCGGCGTGCCGAAATCGCCAACGTCCAGCCGGCGGCGCAAGCCTTCGGGCAGGGTTGTCTTCAGGAACTCGACCACCAGGGTCTGGCCCTGCTGGCGTATGTCAACGCCCACCTCGTTGTTGGACAGGCCCACGACGATGCGGCCGGCGCTGTCGGTTCCACGGCGGAAGTCCACGTCCTTGAGCGGAAGGATGTCACGGTTGCGGCTTTCCGCAAATACCTGTGCCGGTGCGGCGGCCGCCGCCGCGCTGGCGGCAGTGGAATCCAGCGTGATCACCAGCGACTTGCCCTGGATATCAGCCTTGTAGGTCGACGGTGCCTTGAGGTTGAGTACCACGCGGGTCCGCTCGCCGGCCTGCACCACGTTCGCCGAACGCAGGTTTCCCAGGTTCATGTCCACCGCGGACCGTCCCATGCCATTGCTGACGCCGGGGAAGTCCAGGGCGATGCGGGCGGGCGACTGGATGGTGAAGCCGGTCGGAATGGCGGTCAGGGGCTCGGCCAGGTCTATGCGGATGATTTCGGAACTGCCCTGGACCGAACCGGTCACCGATTGAATCGAATTCTGGGCCTGTGCGGCCTGCGGCAGCGTTGCCACCATCAACGACAAGGCAATGCCGAACGAAGCGCCGCGCAACACACGTTCAAGCAAACGCTTCAGGCCGCCTCCCATACCTTCTGCCTCTAATGCCCATGTTTGCTTGTTCATTTTGATCCCTCTAATAGCTGTAAAGTCGCCGTCCGCTCAATCCATTCGCCCGCAGCGTCCTGCACGATCTCACGCAGGGAAAGGCTTGTTTCACCCACCTGCGTGATGCGGCCGTAGTTCTGCCCAAGGTAGTTGCCGACCCGGACCTGGTAAATCAGGTTGTCGACCTTGACCAGCGCCACCGGCTGGCCTACCTTGATCAGGCTTCCGACCATGAAGGTCGCGTCCAGGGGGTAGGCCTCCAGGGGTTCCTTGCGCCGGCTCAACTCCGGCGCGATCAGGCCCGCATTGGCCGTCGCCTGGTTGGCGTCGCGCTTGAGCGCCTGTGTCAATTTCTGGTTGCTGAAAGGCTCGGTGGAGCCTTCCTGGTTATAGGCCTGCGGCGAGAACTTGGTGGGTTCGGGCAGCGGATCGACCTTGGGCCGGGTGGCGTTGCGCTGCTCCGTCATCCATTGCTGCAACTCTTCCTGCTCGGACGAACCGCAACCGGCCAGGGCCAGCAGCGTCAACACCAAACTGCCTGTCAGCACATAGCGGTTAAGTCTCATTTTTTGGCTCCCGGGGCGCTCTTGCGCTGCAGGGCCACTTCCTCGGGATCGAGGTAGCGGAATGTTTTGGCCGTGGTGTCCATGACGAGGTTACCGTCCTTGGCAGGTACCAGACTCAGGTTGTTCAAAGTCACGATACGGGAGAGATTGGCGATGTCCGCGGCAAAAGCGCCAATATCGTGGTAACGGCCCGTGACGCGCACCGCGATGGGCAATTCGGCGTAGTACTCCTTGACACTCACCTGCCCCGGCCGGAACAGCTCGAACTGCAGGCTGCGGCCCAGGCCCGCCTGGTTGATGTCGGACAGCAAGGCATCCATTTCAGCCTTGCTGGGCAGTTGCTTTTCCAGCTGGGTCACATACTGCTGCACCTGTTCGCGCTGCTTTTTCAGTGCTTCAAGATTCACCGCCTGCACCAGCTTCTTCTTGTAGTCTTCCCTGAGCTGGACTTCCTTGGCCTGCTCGGCCGTCAGTTCCTCGTCAGAGGAGCTCAACCAGACAAACCACAGCGCGACCACCACAAGGACCGTGACGCCGACGCAGAGGAGATAGCGCGGCAACGCCGGCCATGAAGGCGGGTCATTGGGATCAAGCCCGGAGAACTGCGCCTTCAGGCTGTTTTGGATCGCCGAGAAATCGACGGAGATTTTTGGAGTTTTTGCCATGATCGTTCAACCTGCTTCAGGCCTTGGCCGGGATCGCCGCGGCCGCCGGTGCGGCGCCAGGCACCGAGCCGGCCGGCGCGGAACCGGGCGCCTTGGGCGCGTTGGCGCGCTTGAGCCCGACACGCATGGAGAAATTGGACACACGCCGCACGTCGCGCGGGGTCAGCGCCACCGTGCTGGCGGTGATTTCAACCAGTTCCGGCCGGGTCAGCCAGGGGCTGTTGTTGGCCAGGTTGCGCAGCAGTTCGGAAACCCGCTCGTTGGACTGGGCCACGCCGGTGATGAACACCGTCTGGTTGTCCTGCTTCATGCTGTTGATGTACACGCCGTCAGGCAGCTGCTTGACCAGCTCGCTGAGCAGGTAGACCGGCAGGTTGCGATTGCCTTGCAGGTCTTCCACCGCGTTCTGGCGCGCCCTCAGGGCGGCGATTTCCGCCTGCAAGGTGGAAATTTCCTTGATCTGGTTTTCCAGGCGCGTGATCTCGGTTTTCAGGAAGTTGTTCTTGCTGCGCTGGCTTTCGATCTGGGCCAGGTACCAGGAGTACACGGCGCCGCAAATCAGGCCGCCGACCAGGGCAGCGACGCCAAGGGTTGCGAAAAAAGTTTCGCGCCTGCGCTTGCGCGCGGCTTCGCGGTGCGGGAGCAGATTGACCAGAATCACTGCAGGAACCTCCGCAAAGCCAGACCGCAGGAGGTCAGGTAAGACGATGCCTCGCGGCGCATTTTCTTCTCCCGCACGCCGTCGCCGAGTTCCATGCCCTCAAAGGGGTTGGCCAGGAGGCAGGCGAACGAGGTCTGCTGCGTGACGGAATCGGTCAGCCCGGGCAGGGCGGAGGAGCCACCGGCCAGCATGACGTAGTCCACCTTGTTGTGCGGGGTGCTGGTAAAGAAGAACTGCAGGGCGCGGCCGATTTCCTGGGCCATGCTTTCCACAAAGGGTTTCAGGACGCCGGAGCCGTAGTCTTCAGGCAAATCGCCGCTGCGCTTCTTGCTTTCGGCCTCTTCGGGCGAAAACCCGTACTGGCGCACGATCAGCTGCGTCAGCTGGGCGCCGCCGAAGGCCTGGTCGCGCTCGTACAGGACTTCGTCGTTCTTGATGACCTGCATGCTGGTGGTCAGGGCGCCGACCTCAAACAGGGCGACCATGGTGTCCACCCCCTTGTTAGGCAGGTTTTCGATCAGGCGGGCGGTTGCCAGGCGCGAGGCGTAGGACTCCACGTCGACCACGATGGGCTTGAGGCCCGCGGCTTCCGCCAGGCCTTCCCGGTCCTGGACCTTTTCCTTGCGCGAAGCGGCAATCAGCACCTCGACGTCGCCGGTGGAGGTGGCGCTGGGCCCCACCACGCAGAAGTCCAGGCTGACCTCGTCCAGGGAGAAGGGAATATATTGGTTGGCTTCGGACTCGACCTGGGTTTCGAGCTCGGCGTCCGTCATGCCTCCGGGGAGGATGATTTTTTTGGTGATGACCGCAGAAGCGGGCAGCGCCATGGCGACGTTTTTGGTGCGGGTTCCGCTCTTTTTGACCAGGCGGCGCACGGCGTCGGCGACTTCGTCGAATTTCTCGACGTTGCCGTCCGTGATCCAGCCGCGCTCCAGGGGCTCGATCGCGCAGCGATCCAGCACCAGGTTACCGGCCTTGTCACGGCTCAACTCCACCAGCTTGACGCTGGACGAACTGATATCCAAACCCAGCAAAGCGGGTTGTTGGCGGTTGAATAACGATCCCAGAGAGATCAAGGCAGTCCCCAAATGACGGCTAATATGTAGCCCTGCATACTTAAGAAATCACTTGAATAGTAGCAGTAAGCTCTTTGTGCAGTAAGGATTTTTCCTGTTCTGCGCATCCAGAACGTTGTCAAAAGCCGACGCTTGTAACTGAGTGCAAGCTCGTCGGCGGGGCCAAAACGATGTCTGCAAACGTAAAAGTGTGACGCTTCGCAAGCAGCCCGATATCCCCCGGTTTCCAGGATTTTTATAATAGTGACGCGACTTTACGATTGCCTACATGCCCTCCACGCCCACCTCTCCTGATTCAAACTCCGGCCCGGCCAAACCAAGCTCCTCCGGCAAGTCCTGGCTGCCGCGCTGGCTGGTCAAGTTCCTGTTGTGGAGCACGGGCCTGTTGCTGGCAGGCGTCGTCAGCGTCCTGCTGTTCGTGGCCGTGGCCCTGTCGGTCGCCTACCCCAACCTGCCCGATATTTCGGACCTGGTGGACTACCGGCCCAAGCTGCCGCTGCGCGTTTATTCCGCCGACGGCGTGGTGATCGGCGAGTTCGGCGAGGAACGGCGCAGCCTGACCCCCATCCAGGACATCCCCCAGGTCATGAAGGACGCCGTGCTGGCCATCGAGGACGCGCGCTTTTTCTCCCACGGCGGCGTCGACTACCTGGGCGTGATCCGCGCCGGCTTTGCCAATGTGGGCCGCGCCAAGAGCCAGGGCGCGTCCACCATCACCATGCAGGTGGCCCGCAATGTCTACCTCTCGGCGGAAAAAAGCTACACCCGCAAGATTTATGAAATCCTGCTGACCTTCAAGCTGGAGCACATGCTGAGCAAGGACCAGATCCTTGAGATCTATATGAACCAGATCTTCCTGGGCAACCGGGCTTACGGTTTTGCCGCGGCCTCGGAGGCCTATTTCGGCAAGCCGCTCAAGAACATCTCCATTTCCGAAGCGGCCATGCTGGCCGGCCTGCCCAAGGCGCCGTCGGCCTACAACCCCATCATCAACCCCAAGCGCGCCCGGGCGCGCCAGCTCTACATCATCGAGCGCATGGAGGAAAACGGCTTCATCACGGCCGAGCAGGCCAAAGCCGCCAAGGAAGAGCCCCTGAAGGTCAGGACCGGGCCCGACGCCGGCCGGGTGCATGCCGAGTACGTGGCCGAGACGGTGCGCCAGCTGGTCTACAACCAGTACGGCGACGAAACCTACACCCGCGGCCTGAACGTCTACACCACGCTGCGCGCCACCGACCAGACCGTGGCCTACAAGGCGCTGCGCAAAGGCATCATGGATTACGAACGCCGCCAGATCTACCGCGGCCCCGAGAAATTCATAGACCTGCCCGTCAATCCGCAGGAAACAGAGGATGCCATTGACGACGCGCTGACCGACAACCCCGACAACGGCGACGTGATGTCGGCCGTGGTGCTGGAGGCCAATCCCAAGCGCATCCTGGCCATGCGCCAGAACAGCGAAACCGTCGAAATCACCGGCGACGGCCTCAAACCCGCGCAGTCCGGCCTGGCCGAGAAGGCCGGCCCGAACATCAAGATACGCCGCGGCGCCCTGATCCGTGTGGCGAAAACGCCCAAAAACACCTGGGAAATCACCCAGCTGCCCGAGGTCGAGGGCGCATTCGTGGCGCTGGACCCGCGCGACGGCTCCATACGCGCGCTGGTGGGCGGCTTTGACTTCGAGAAAAACAAGTTCAACCACGTCACCCAGGCCTGGCGCCAGCCCGGCTCCAGCTTCAAGCCCTTTATCTACTCGGCCGCGCTGGAAAAAGGCTTCACCCCGGCCACCGTGGTCAACGATGCCCCCCTGTTCTTCGATGCCGGCGTGACCGGCGGCCAGCCCTGGGAGCCGAAAAACTACGACGGCACCTTCGACGGCCCCATGAGCCTGCGCACCGGCCTGAAGAAATCCAAGAACATGATTTCCATCCGCATCCTGCAGGCCATAGGCGCGCCCTACGCCCAGGACTGGATCACGCATTTCGGCTTTGAAGCGGAAAAACACCCAGCCTACCTGACCATGGCGCTGGGCGCCGGCTCGGTCACGCCCATGCAGATGGTGACCGCCTACTCCGTGTTCGCCAACGGCGGCTACCGCGTCAACCCCTATCTGGTCACCAAGATCACCGACCAGCGCGGCAAGGTCCTGCTGGAGACCAAGCCCCCCGCGCTGGACGAATCGGCCCGCGGCATAGACGCGCGCAATGCCTTCATCATGGACAGCCTGCTGCAGGAGGTCGCGCGCTCGGGCACGGCGGCCAGGGCGCAAGCCACGCTCAAGCGGCCCGACCTCTACGGCAAAACCGGCACGACCAACGACTCCATAGACACCTGGTTCGTGGGTTTCCAGCCCACGCTGGCGGCGGCGGTCTGGATGGGCTACGACACGCCCAAAAAGCTGGGCGACCGCGAAACCGGCGGCGGCCTGAGCCTGCCGATCTGGATCAATTACATGGAATACGCCCTCAAGGGGGTGCCGGTCGCCGAATACCCGCCGCCCGAAGGCGTCGTCAACGTGGGCAACGAGTGGTATTACAGCGAATACGCCCGGGGCTCGGGTGTCAGCACCGTGGGTGTCCAGCAGGACCCGGCGGCGGCCAACCCCGGCCAGGCGGCCAGCGCGCCGGGCGGCGGCGCGATCCAGGTCCTCCCGCCTTCGGACGAGAAAAAGCGCATCCTGGATCTGTTCAAGAACTGAGCAGGCAGCGCGACCCGCATGAAAAAACGGCCCTCACGGGGCCGTTTTTTTATTTCCGATGAAATTCCCGGAACCTCAGTCCTGTGCCCTGAACACCAGCGGCTGGCCGGCCTGCTCGCTGGCATAACGCGACAGATTGGCGAAGAACTCGCTGGAATCCTTGGTATCGGCCCAGCGCCCTTCCCTGTATTTATAGTGAAACCCGCCGGCCTTGGCCGCCATCCAGATTTCCTGCAGGGGCTTTTGCAGGTTGATCACGATCTGGCTGCGGTTGGAAAATGTCAGCGTGACCATGCCGCCGGTACGCTGGTTATCGATGTCCGCACTGGTTTCATCGTTGATCCGGTCGCAGGCCGCTTCCACCGCCTGAAGCGCGCGTTCGGCCAGATCCTGGTATTCAAGGTCCGTCATTACAATCCCGTCATGGTTTCTTCAGTTCAAATTTTAGGTCGCCGCCGCAATCCCGCCTTACGGTATGGCCTTGCCGCCATTGTGGCCGGCGCCGCCCTGCTGGCCGGTTGCGGCCAGAAAGGCCCGTTGTACCTCCCGGTGCCGCCCAAGGTTCCGGGTGCAGCCCGTCCTGTGCAGCCCCAGTCCGCCACCACGCTTCCCGAGGCGCCGGCCGCACCGGCCTTGCCGGCTTCCGCCGCCCGCTAAGCCACCCACCGGTAGTTGTCCGCCCGCGCCGCCAGGCTTCAGGCCGCCCCGGGCTTCAACCTTCAAATCCAAGGCGGCGGCTGAAATTCACCTTGAATCGGTCATGGCGCGCAGGCCGCGCCCTCCTTAAGATACCCCGAACCCCCACAGTCCACCCACTCCCATGACCCGTCCATCCCTCCCCGGCCATCCGCATTTCGCCTACCGCGAGGGCGAGCTCTTTGTCGAAAACCTCAGCCTGCGCGAGCTCGCCGCAGCGCACGGCACACCGCTCTTCGTGTATTCCAAGGCGGCCATGCTGTCGGCGCTGGCTGCCTACCAGCGCGGTTTTGCCGGCCGCGATGCGCAGATCTGCTACGCCATGAAGGCCAACTCCTCGCTGGGCGTGCTGCAGGTCTTCGCCCGCGCCGGCTGCGGCTTCGACATCGTCTCGGGCGGCGAACTGGACCGCGTGCTGGCCGCCGGCGGCGAGGCCGGCAAGATCATTTTTTCGGGCGTCGGCAAAACCCGCGCCGAGATGCGCCAGGCGCTGGCCGCCGGCATAGGCTGCTTCAATGTCGAGAGCGAGGCCGAACTGGACGTGCTGTCCGAGGTGGCGCTGGCCCAGGGCCTGCGCGCGCCCGTCAGCATACGCGTCAATCCCAATGTGGACCCCAAGACCCATCCCTATATTTCCACCGGCCTGAAAGACAACAAATTCGGCGTGGCGCATGAAGAGGCGCTGCGCATCTACCGGCATGCGGCTTCGCTCAAGGGCCTGCGCGTGGTCGGCATCGACTGCCACATCGGCTCGCAGATCACCGAGGCCACGCCCTACCTCGACGCCATGGACCGGGTGCTGGACCTGGTGGCCTCCATCGAAGCCGCCGGCATCCCGCTGGAACACATCGATTTCGGCGGCGGCCTGGGCATCAACTACAACAACGACACCCCGCCCGAGGCAGATACCTTGTGGCGGCAGTTGCTGGCCAGGCTCGACGCGCGCGGCTACGGCGGCAAAAAACTCATGATCGAACCCGGCCGTTCGCTGGTCGGCAATGCCGGCGTGTGCCTGACGCAGGTGCTGTACCTCAAGCCCGGCGAGCACAAAAACTTCTGCATCATCGACGCGGCCATGAACGACCTGCCGCGCCCCGCCATGTACCAGGCTTTCCACGCCATCGTCCCGCTATCGGCCGCCGCCCAAGGCGCACCCGAAATGACGTACGACGTGGTCGGGCCGGTCTGCGAAAGCGGCGACTGGATAGGCCGGGACCGCGCGCTCGCCGTGACGGCGGGCGACCCGCTGGCCGTGATGTCGGCCGGCGCCTACTGCATGAGCATGGCCAGCAACTACAACACGCGGGGCCGCGCGGCCGAGCTGCTGGTGGATGGCGACAAGGCACACCTGATACGCCGCCGCGAAAGCGTGCAAGACCAGATGCGGCAGGAACAGCTGGTGGCCGGCTGAAGGCCGGCGGCTAGAGCAGCTGTCGCTAGGACAGCTTGCCGCGCACGCCGTAGGCGGGCTGCGGCTTCTTTTTCCTGAGGAACTGCTGCACGCGCCAGCCCAGCAGTACCGCGATGATCGCGGCGTAGACAAACACCTCGGCGAAATTGTTCTTGCCCGCGCGCATCCAGAAGAAATGCAGCAGCCCCAGGCCGGCTATCAGGTAAACCAGCTTGTGCAGCCACTGCCAGCGCTTGGCACCCATGGCCTTGATGGCGGCGTTGAAAGACGTGGCCGCCAGCGGTGTCAGCAGCACAAAGGCCGAAAAGCCCACCAGGATGAAAGGCCGCTTGGCGATGTCCTTGGCGATGTCGGCAAAGTCAAAGCCCATGTCGAACCAGCTGTAGCTCAGCAGGTGAACGACGACATAGAAGTAGGCGAACAGCCCCAGCATGCGCCTGAAACGCGCCAGCGCCGGCGTGCCGCTGATGACCCGAAGCGGCGTGACCGCCAGGACGATGCAGATAAACCGCAGCGTCCAGTCGCCGGTGGCGCGTATCAGCGCTTCGGCCGGGTTGGCGCCCAGCTGGTTGGTAAAGGCGCCGTAGAACAGCCAGGCAAAAGGCAGCAGGCAGGCGACGAAGAGAATGGGTTTTGCGGCAGGATGCAGCAACCATTTTTGCCGCGATGCCAGCAGGGTGGCCATCAGAAATTCTTCTTGAGGTCCATGCCGGCATACAGCTGGCCCACCTGGGCTTCGTAGCCGTTGAACATGAGTGTTTTGCGCTTCTTGGCGAACAGGCCGTCTTCACCGATGCGGCGTTCGGTGGCCTGGCTCCAGCGCGGGTGATCCACGTCGGGGTTCACGTTCGAATAAAAGCCGTACTCCTGCGCCGCGGCCTTGTTCCAGGCCGTGCGCGGCTCCTTGTCGGTAAAGCGGATCTTGACGATGCTTTTGCCGCTCTTGAAACCGTACTTCCAGGGCAGCACCATGCGCACCGGCGCGCCGTTCTGGTTGGGCAGCACTTCACCGTACATGCCGAAGGCCAGCAGCGCCAGCGGGTGCATGGCTTCATCCATGCGCAGGGCTTCCACATAAGGCCAGTCGAGCACGCGCGAGCCCACAAAAGGCATGGTCTTGGGATCGGCCAGGGTGATGAACTCGACGTATTTGGCGCTGCCCAGGGGCTCGACCTTCTTGATCAGCTCGGACAACGAATAGCCGACCCAGGGAATCACCATGGACCAGCCCTCGACGCAGCGCAGGCGGTAAATACGCTCTTCCTGCGGGGCCAGCTTGATGAGGTCTTCCAGCGTGAAGGTCTTGGGCTGCTTGACCAGGCCTTCGACGGCCACCGACCAGGGTTTGGTCACCAGCGTGTGGGCGTTTCGGGCCGGGTCGGCCTTGTCGGTGCCGAACTCGTAGTAATTGTTGTAGCTGGAGGCGTCCTTGTAGTCGGTGATTTTTTCCAGGGTCACCGCGCCGGCCACCGCCGACTTGCCGCCGGGCAAGGCCGCGAGCTTGCCGGGTTTTTGCACCGTCTGCGCCATCGCCTGGCGCCCCGCCCAGCTGGCCATGGCCGCACCCGCGGCGCCCGTGGCCATGAGCTTGATCAGGTCGCGGCGGCCGTGGTAAATGCCCTGCGGCGTGATCTCGCTGGGAACAGGGTGGTCGAAGCCGCTGGCGTGGGTTTTGATGAGCATGGAGCGTCCTTGATAGATCCGTTATGGCTTAGTCTGAATACGCGTCAGGTTCTTACACGGATTCAGCTACGGGCTTCTACAAAGACTCCTCGCCGGCTACAAGGTTCCGTAGCTGTGCAGGCCCGAGAGGAACATATTGACGCCCAGGAAGGCAAACGAGGTGACCGCCAGCCCCACCAGGGCCCACCAGGCGGCAACCGTGCCGCGCAAGCCCTTCATGAGCCGCATGTGCAGCCAGGCCGCGTAGTTGAGCCACACAATCAGCGCCCAGGTTTCCTTGGGGTCCCAGCTCCAGTAGCCGCCCCAGGCCTCGGCGGCCCACAGGGCACCCAGCACCGTGGCGATGGTGAAGAAGGCAAAGCCGACGGCAATCGCCTTGTACATCACGTCGTCCAGAATCTCAAAGCTGGGCAGGCGCGCGGCGATGCGCTTGCGGCCCAGCAGGATGCCGGCGGCGATCAGCCCCGACACCGCCAGGTAACCAACCCAGTAGTAGCTGCCGCCCACTTCGGCCGGCGACTTGCTGCGAAACACGATGGGCACAAAACACAGCACGACACCCAGCAGCCACAGCGGCGTAAGCCGGTACCACTGCTTTTCGTCGGCCTGCTGCTTGATCAGGTAAGACAGCGACACCATGGCGGCCAGCGAGAACATGCCGTAGCCGATGAAGTTGGCCGGCACATGCAGCTTCATCCACCAGCTTTTGAGGGCGGGCACCAGCGGCTGGATTTCATGGGCTTCGCGCACCACGGTGTACCAGAGCAGAAAGCCGACCGCGGCGCTGACCACCAGCATCACGAACGCGCCCAGCGCGCGCGTGTTGTACTGCGACTCAAAGTAGAGGTAGAAGGCCGCCGTCATCCAGCAAAACAGCACGAAGACTTCATACAGGTTGCTCACGGGAATGTGCCCGACGTCGGCACCGATCAGGTAGCTCTCATACCAGCGCACCAGCGTGCCGATCAGCGCCATGCCGACGGCCACCCAGGCGATTTTGGAACCCAGCGACTCCAGCGTGCCGCTTTGGCCTTTGGCGAACATCCCCAGCCAGTAAAAAATCGTGCTCATGAAAAACAGCACGCTCATCCACAGGATGGCCGACTGGCTGGAGAGGAAGTACTTGAGCCAGAACACCTGGTCGGCCCGCGCGAGATCGCCCTGGTAGGACGCAATGCCCAGCAGGGCGAAAGCGCTCACCACCACCATGAGCACCCGCAGCGGCCGCCAGAACCAGCCCATCGCGACGGCCGCCGGAATGGCCGCCAGCAGGATGCCTTTTTCGTAGACGTCCATGAACGCGCCGTAGCGCGCGAAGGCGTAGAGAAAACCGCCGGCAACCAGCGCGGCGAACACCCAGTCCAGCACATTGCGCCGGGCGAAATAGCCTTCGTTGAGGCTGAGCGTGTTGTCGCCGCCGGCCTTCAGCGTGGTGGTGTTCACCGCCGTGGTGTTGATGGTGGAGGTATTCATTGGGGAGCCTGCAACAGTTTCGTTTTCAACATCTCGAACTCCTTGTCGCCATCCATCGTTTTGCGGTTGGTGGACAAGGCCATGGTGGCCTGGCTGCTTACAGCTGATTCTGGCACTGAACCCACGCCATTGCCACCCTCGACCTGGGCACCGTCTTTGCCGCCCGGCGCCAGCCAGACCCAGACGCGGCGTTCGCGCACGTAGAGCATGGCGAACACGCCCAGGATGAGCAAGGCGCAGCCCAGGTAGACAATGGTTTTGCCCGGCGCGCGCGCCACCTGGAACACGCTGGCCTGGACCTGGGTGAAATCCTTGAGCTCAAAAGCCATGGGCGCGGGATAGAAATGAGCGTCCGACAGGCTCAGCACCATCTGTGACATGAAACCCAGGGTTTTTTCGTCCTGCGCCATGGGCTTGAGCCCGGCCTGCTCGCGCGTCATCTGGGTCAGCTCGAACAGCGCGCCGTTGAGGATGCGCACCAGGACCTCGCCGGCGCGGTTGCGCTCGGCTTCGGGCACGTTGGCTTCCATGAAATCGGAAATCGCCTGCAGGCCGGCCGTGGTTTTTCCATTGCCGTTGACGACATCGGGGCCGCTGCCGGCGAACAACGCCAGCGCACGCGAGGCCGAGGCCGCAAGCTGCTGCGCCAGTTCGGGCCGGTCGCGGCCTATGGCCTGGCTGGCATAACGCTTGACGGCCAGCTCGCGCTGGGCCGGGTTGGCCAGTGCGGCGCGCAGGCGCAAGAAGGTGTCCATGCCGCCTTCGGCATCGACCGGAATGCGCAGGTACTGGAAGGGGGCCGAGGGCGTCTCGCGCACGCCCAGCAGGTAGACCGCCGGGCTGTTTTCGCCGGGGTCGGTCTTGACCGGCAGCATGTAATTGTGGAACTCGCGGGCCTGTCCGGCGGCGTCGCGCAGCTTGTAGCTCACGCTGGGCCCGACGTTGCGCAGCTCTTTTTGCGTGACCGTCTTGTTGGCCGCGCCCAGCCGCGAATCGATGGCCTGGTGCAGGTCGACCTTGCGCACGTCGGCGCCCGAGCCGGCCATGCTGCCGCCCGAGGCGAAGTTTTCGACGTTGATGACGCGCAGCGCGGTGTACTCGAGCGTCAGCTTTTCGGCGCCCTCGCCCTGGCCGTTGCTCAGGCTGCTGGTGCCGCCTATCGTGCCCTGGATTTCAAACGGCTTGGTGGCCGCCGCCATGGGAATGGCCTTGAGCGTGACGCTGGAGCCGCCGTCGTCAAAACTCGACTGGTAAATCTCGATGCCGCGATGGCGCGCCGGGTGGTTGACTTCCACGCGCGCCGGAATCTTCTCGCCGGTTTCCTTGTCGTGGATGATGATGTCGCTGGCGAACAGCTTGGGCATGCCGGTCGAGTAGTACTCGACGATGAATTTTTTCAGCTCGATGGAAAACGGCAGCTCCTGCAGCAGCACGCCGCCGGGCTGGTTCAGGATGGCGGTGCCGGACTGCGTGCCCTCGGCCACCAGCAGGTTGGCGCGAAAGGTCGGGTTGCTGTCGCTCAGGCGGTATTTCGCCGGCACGTCGGCGATCAGGCCGCCGCCGGTGTAGATGGACTTTCCGTTGAGCCACATCTGCGCGCGCACGATCATGTCGCCGTCCAGCAGGCCGCCCACGCACACCAGCACGATGGCGCTGTGCGCCGCGATGTAGCCCAGCTTGTTGGCCGCGCCCTTCTTGGCGGCCACCATCCAGCCACCGCCTTCGGGCGTCTGGCGCTGCTGCAGCTTGACCTTCCAGCCGCTTTGCACCAGCGTCTGGCCGATGCGGCGCGCGGCGGCTTCGGGCGCTTCGGCCAGCGCGGCTTCGGCGCGGTGGCCGAAGGCCTTGAGGCTTTGCTCGCGGACGTTCTCCTTGAGCTGGCTCAGGTCCGCCAGGATTTTGGGCGTGTTGCGCGCGATGCACAGCGAGGTGGAAATGACCAGAAAGGCCAGGATCAGCAAAAACCACCAGGCGCTGTAGACGGTGTTCAGGCTCAGCAGGCTGAAGGCCTGGGCCCAGAACGGACCGAACTGGTTCACGTAGTTGCCCAGCGGCTCCGCCTGCTTGAGCACCGTGCCGATGATGGACGCGATGCAGATCACCGTCAGCAGCGAAATGGAAAACCGCATGGACGACAACAGTTCCACCGACGCCCGCAAGCTGCGGGAGCCCCAATTGACCTTCAAACCCTGGGTGGAAACTGTCATGCTTTAAGTGGAACCGGATCGGCTGGCGGCAGCCGGCAAGGGAAAAAGAAAAAGGCGGGCCTTCATCAGAAAGACCCGCCTTGGTGTGATTGGTTTTAGCGGCTTGGGTTCAATACTGCAGTCGGCCTGCGTGTATTTTCGGCAAAAAAGCCCGCCTCCTGGCGGGCACCGGCTCAGCGCAGGCCGGCAATGTAGTCGGCCAGCGCGCGGATTTCGCGGTCGTTGAGCTTGGCGGCGACCTGGGTCATGGGGATGCTGTTCTTGCGGCCGCCGTCACGGAAAGCCGTCAGCTGCGTCACGGTGTAGTCGGAATGCTGGCCGCTCAGGCGCGGGTACTGCGAAGGGATGCCGGCGCCGGTCGGGCTGTGGCAGCCCGCGCAGGCGGCGATCTGGCGGTCCTGCACGCCGCCGCGGTAGATGCGCTCACCGAGGGCGACCAGTTCCTTGTCCTTGGCGAAGCCGGTCTTGGCTTTTTTCGAGGTGGCCCAGTAGGCGATGTTTTTCATGTCATCGTCGGAAAGCGCCGAGGCGAAGCCCTGCATGATGGGGTTTTTGCGCTTGCCGGATTTGAACTCCTGCAGCTGCTTGACCAGGTATTCGGGGTGCTGCTGCGCCAGCTTGGGGTTGGCCGGCGTGCCGGAATTGCCGTCGGCGCCGTGGCAGCTCGCGCACACGGCAGTGAAGCTGGCCTCGCCCTTGACCAGGTCGGGTTTGGCAACCTTGGCCGGAGCCGCTGCGGCGGCCGGGGCGGCATCGTGCGCGGGTGCGGCGGCTTCGCCGGCGGCGAAGGACGATACGGCGGGCACGGCCAGCAAAGCGGCCAGGAGGGAAGTAACGAACAGCTTCATATCGGGGGTTTTAATTGGTTGGCGCACAAAACGTATAACTTTCTGATTTTACAATGGCTTCAGGGCACCCCCGATTATTCGGGGTCTTGCCGCGGCAAGCCGCCAGGAGTTCCCTGCCGGTTGACGGCCTCCCAAGCCCCGCCCACAGGGGCTTTGGCCCCTTTCAACGCATGCCGCCGGCATGCAAACGACCTTCAGGGACCGCCCGACCATGACCTCCGCACCGCCGCCCAAACCAGCTCCCGCCGCACCTGGCGCCCCCGATCCCAAGATCGCCATGGGCTGGCTGCACACGGCCAAGTTCCTCACCACCGCGCCCGAACTCAAGCATCTGCCGCGCGTCGACGTGCCCGAAATCGCTTTTGTGGGCCGCTCCAACGCGGGCAAATCCACCTGCATCAACACGCTGACACAGCAGCACAGGCTGGCTTTTGCCTCCAAGACACCCGGGCGCACACAAAGCATCAACCTGTTCAGCCTGGGCAAGCAGGGCGTGATGGACGCGGTGCTGGCCGACCTGCCGGGTTACGGCTACGCGGCCGTGCCCAAGGAAGCCAAGTACCGCTGGCAGCAGGTGATGGGCAACTATTTGCAGACGCGCGACAACCTCAAGGCCGTGGTGCTGCTGTGCGACCCGCGCCTGGGCTTGACCGAGCTCGACGAAATCCTGCTTGACGTGATCCGGCCGCGCGTCGAGGAAGGATTGAAATTCCTGGTGCTGCTGACCAAGTCGGACAAGCTCAACAAGACCGAGGCGGCCAAGGCGCTGTCCATTGTGCGACTGCAGGCCGGCGGCGGAGACGTCAAACTCTTTTCTTCGCTGAAGCGCCAGGGCGTCGAGGAAGTCGCCCAGCATTTGTGGGACTGGGCGCACCCGGCCGACCATGAAAAACCGGGCAGGCCCGCCAAGGATGCGCCCGACGACTTGCCTGAAATCAACGATTGAGGCCGGCCGGCGCTTTCGGCCCACGGATAGAAAGCGTAGCGCCATGATTGAAACCCGTTTGCAGGCCCTGCCCCACGGCATCACCCTGTCCTGCCGCACCAGCGGCGCCAAAGGCCGGCCCGTGCTGATGTTCCTGCACGGCTTTCCCGAAGCCGCTTTTGTCTGGGACGGCTTGCTCGAACACTTTGCCCGGCCTGAAAACGGCGGCTTTCGCTGCATCGCGCCCAATCTGCGCGGCTTTGAACAATCCAGCGCGCCCGCCGAGGCCGCCGCCTACCGGCCCAAGCACCTGGTGCAGGACATCGCGGCACTGATCACACTGGAGGGTGGCCAGCTCGAATGCCTGGTGGCCCATGACTGGGGTGGCGCCGTGGCCTGGAACCTGGCGGCCGGCCATCCGGCCCTGATGAAAAAACTGGCCATCATCAACTCGCCGCATCCCGGCACTTTTTTGCGCGAGCTGCAGCACTCGCCGGCGCAGCAGGCCGCCAGCGCCTATATGAATTTCCTGATCCGCCCTGATGCCGAGGCGCTGCTGGCCGAGGACGACTTTCGCCGCCTCTGGGAGTTTTTCACCCACATGGGCGCGGCCGACGGCCCGCACGCCTGGCTCACCGCTGCGCTGCGCGAACAATACCGAGGCATCTGGCGCCAGGGCCTGACCGGCCCCTGCAACTACTACCGCGCCTCGCCGCTGCGCCCTCCCCGGCCGGGCCCGCCGCACAATGACCCGGCTGCGGCCGCCGTGACGATTCCGCGCGAGATGCTGGAAGTTCGCCTGCCCACCCTGGTGCTCTGGGCCATGGACGACATCGCCCTGCCGGCAGCCCTGCTGGACGGCCTCGAAGACTACGTGCCGCAAATGACATTGCAGCGCATCGCTGGCGCGACCCACTGGATCCTCCACGAGCAACCGGCCTTGGTGACGGCCTATCTGCGGGATTTTTTGCGCTAGCGGCCGCGGGCCCGCCAGCTCAATACATCGAAGGGTCGCCCTCGGGCCGGGTCTTGAAGCGCTTGTGCACCCAGTAATACTGTGCCGGCATGGTTTCGATGTAGTCGCGCAGCCGCGCGTTCATGAGCGCGGTGTCGGCCACCGGGTCTTCGCTAGGGAAATCGCCCCAAGCCGGCAGCACCTGCACCTCGTAACCTGTGGCGGTGATGCGTGGCAGCAGCGGCAACACCTTGGCGCGGCCCAGCCTGGCAAAGCGCGAGAGCGAAGGCACGGTGGCGGTGGGCACGCCGAAAAACGGCACAAACACCGAATCGTCGGCACCGAAATCCATGTCCGGCAGCAAATAGAGGGGCTGGCCTTCGCGCAACGCCGCGACGATGGGCTTGACACCGGCCGCGCGGCCGAACAGCCGCAGGTTGCCGAAGCGCCGGCGCCCGCGCAGTATCCAGCGGTCCACCAGCTTGTTGGACTGGTCGGTGTAAATCGTGGTGGAAGGCCGCGGCATCTGCAGCGCCACCGCGGTCCAGGCCGCGTCCAGGCCCACAAAATGCGGCAGGAAAATCACCGTGGGCGCGTTGCCCGCGAGTTCCTCAACCGCGCCCGTCAGGTGCACGCGGCGCTGCACCCAGGCTTTGGGTGCGTGCCACAGCCAGGCGCGGTCCAGCCAGGCCTGGGCGAAGTACACAAAGGTCTGCACATTCAGGCGGCGCCGCTCTTCGGCGGAAAGCGCCGGGAAACACAGGGCCAGGTTGGTGTCCACCACACGCCGGCGCGCGCCCACCGCGGCATACAACACCCAGCCGAGCAGCACGCCCAGGCCGCGTGTCCAGGAAAGCGGCACCAGGGCCAGCAGCTGCATAAAAAGAATGCCGCCGCGGGTTACGAGCCGGCTGGCCATCTGGCGGACAGTCTTCACAGCGGTGCTTCCTTGCGTGGAGTCTTGTAGCGCGCATAGCCCCATAGGTACTGGCCGGGCTGGCTCAGCACGATGGCTTCAATCGCGCGGTTGATCTGCGTCACGGCCTGCAACAGCTCGGCGCGGGGCTTGCCAGCATCGTCGGGTTGGACCTCTTGGACCGCCGGCCATATCTTGAGGAAGTAGCCGCGGCCATGCGGCAGGCGCTCGCAGCTCACCGGCAGCAGCACCGCCCCGCTTTGCAGCGCCAGCCGCGCCGCCAGGGTCATGGTGTAAGCCGGTTTGCCGAAGAACGGCGCCCAGACGCCCAGCCCCTCAGGCGGCACCTGGTCGGTCAGCAGCGCGACAGCCTGGTTGGCCTTGAGGGTTTTGTGCATCAGGCGTATGCCGCTCAGGGAGGCCGGGACCACCGTGAGGTTGGCGCGGTCGCGCGCCAGGCGCTCCAGCCGCGCCAGCCAGGCCTTGCGCGCGGGCCGGTAGATCGCGGTGATGGGCCCGTATAGCTCGGCCAGCGCCTGCGGGCCCAGCTCGAAGCTGCCGCAGTGCGGGCCGAAAAAAATTACACCGCGGCCTTGCGCGAAAGCGCTTTCGGCATGAGCTTGGCCCTCCACGCGCACATTGCCCAGGCAGGATTCCGTGGCGGGCCGCATCCACAGCTTGGGCAGTTCGGCGATAAAGCGCCCGGCCTCGGCGATCGCCGGGCGGGCCAGCTCAAAGGGCAGGCCGGCCTGCGCCACATGGGCACGGAACTGCGCGCGGTAGCGCGGGCTCAGCGCCCAGACCAGCCAGCCCAGCCCGGCGCCCAACGCATGCAGGGCGGCCAGCGGCCAGAGGGCGAAAAATCGGAACAACCAGGGCATTGATCAGGCAAAAGGGGTATTGATGGGTCAATCCAGCCGAAAAAGGGCTGTCTTATAATGCGTGCTGTCGCCGAGTTATTGAACAACTTGCAGGGCGACATTAAACCAAACTGCTAAAGCGTTCGCCGAAGCACCCCAGCCGGCAACGCGCCGACAAACTTCATGGAGTGTACGCAATGGCGAACGATTTTCTCTTTACATCCGAATCCGTCTCCGAAGGCCATCCCGACAAGGTCGCCGACCAGATTTCCGACGCGATTCTCGATGCGATCTTCAAGCAGGACCCGCGCAGCCGCGTCGCCGCCGAAACCCTGACCAACACCGGCCTGGTCGTGCTGGCCGGCGAGATCACCACCAACGCCCACGTTGACTACATCCAGGTCGCGCGCGACACCATCAAGCGCATCGGCTACGACAACACCGAATACGGCATCGACTACAAAGGTTGCGCCGTCATGGTCTGCTACGACAAGCAGTCCAACGACATCGCCCAGGGCGTGGACCACGCCTCCGACGACCACCTGAACATAGGCGCCGGCGACCAGGGCCTGATGTTCGGTTATGCCTGCGATGAAACGCCCGACCTGATGCCCGCGCCGATTTACTACGCGCACCGCCTGGTCGAGCGCCAGGCCCAGCTGCGCAAGGACGGCCGCCTGCCTTTCCTGCGTCCCGACGCAAAAAGCCAGGTGACCATGCGCTACGTGGACGGCAAGCCGCACAGCATTGACACCGTGGTGCTGTCCACCCAGCACAGCCCCGACCAGAGCGAAACCCCGCACAAGATGAAGGCTTCTTTCAACGAGGCCATCATCGAGGAAATCATCAAGCCGGTGCTGCCCAAGGGCATGCTGACCAAGGACACCCGTTACCTGATCAACCCGACCGGCCGCTTCGTCATCGGCGGCCCGCAAGGCGACTGCGGCCTGACCGGCCGCAAGATCATCGTCGACACCTATGGCGGCGCCTGCCCGCACGGCGGCGGCGCCTTCAGCGGCAAGGACCCCAGCAAGGTGGACCGTTCGGCCGCCTACGCCGCCCGCTACGTCGCCAAGAACATCGTGGCGGCCGGCCTGGCCCGCCAGTGCCAGATCCAGGTGGCGTACGCCATCGGCGTGGCCAAGCCCATGAACGTCACGGTCTATACCGAAGGCACGGGCGTGATCTCCGACGAAAAGCTCTCGGCCCTGGTCAACGAACACTTCGACCTGCGCCCCAAAGGCATCATCCAGATGCTGGACCTGCTGCGCCCCATCTACGAAAAGACGGCAGCCTACGGCCACTTCGGCCGCGACGAACCGGAATTCACGTGGGAAAAGACGGACAAGGCCGCTGCGCTTCGCGCAGCTGCGGGCCTGTAAGGCCCCGAGCGAAGCGAGCTTGTCCGGCTTTCAGCGCAGGCTCACTTCGCGCAGCGAAGTTAAGGGCCAAAGGCCCGTGCCGAAGCTAAAGAACCGATAAAGCTGCTGCACTCCGCGCTGCAGCCGGCCTGTAAGGCCGCCGGGCAAGGCGGCGTCCTACGCTGCAGCTGACCAAACGCCAGCAACATAGAGCCACCTTCGGGTGGCTTTTTCACGCCTGGCCGAAGGGCCGGTTTCTAGAATTTCGGGCAGGTTGCGCCCGGCCGGCGGCACCATTTCGAGAACGCCATCACGAAAGCTCCCATGCGAAGCACCCCCCACAAAATGGCCGCCAACGTCGCCTGCGCCTTGATCGCCGTGCTCACCCTGATCGGCATCAGCGAGCTGTCGTATGACAAATCCATGGATGCGATGGACGAAGTGGCGCAGGCCCACCTCACACGCAGCCATGTCCAGCGGCTGCTGCGCGACGTGCTCGACGCGGAGACCGGGCAGCGCGGCTACCTGCTGACCGGCGACACCATGTACCTGGAGCCCTACAAGGCCGCCATCGCGGACATCGGCCAGACGCAGGACCAGCTGCGCGAGCTGCTCGCCGCCCGCCAGGATCTGGCCGGGACGCTGTCGCTGCTGGGACGCACGGTGCAGCGCAAGCTGGCGGAGATGGACCTGTCCATCCGCATGAAGAACGAAGGCAAGGACGAGGCCTGGCGTTTTGTCCTGACCACGGAGGTGGGCAAGGAGCAAATGGACGCCATACGCAACAGCGCCGGCCGGCTCATTGATGAAACCAACCAGGACACCGCCAGGGGCTACGCGGAGGTCCGGCGTTCGCTGCTGCTCACGCGCATAGGCATCACCCTGGTGGCGACCGTCGCCTTTGTGGCCTTCTGGCTGTATTTGCGCCAGACCGCCGCCCTGGACCAGGCCGGGCAGCGCCAGCAACTGGCATTGCAGGCCGAGCGCGACCTGCTGAACGTCCAGGTCAAGGAGCGCACCAGCCGGCTGGCCGAGCTGGCCACCCACCTGCAGCAGGTGCGGGAACAGGAAAGAGAGCACCTGGCGCGCGAACTCCACGACGAGCTCGGCGCGCTGCTCACGGCCGCAAAGCTCGACATCACGCGCATCAAAGCCAGGCTGTCCGGCGAAAACGGCGACTTGCCGGCCCGCATCGAGCACCTGATTGAAACGCTCAACAGCGGCATCGCGCTGAAGCGGCGCATCATCGAAGACCTTCGCCCTTCCTCGCTGTCCAACCTCGGGCTGCTGCCGGCCCTGGAGATCCTGACGCGCGAGTTCGCCCAGCGTTCGGGCTTGAGCATCGTCACCAACCTCGAGCCGACGGAACTGGACGAAACCATACAGCTGACGGTCTACCGGCTGGCCCAGGAGGCCCTGACCAATATTGCCCGTTATGCGCAGGCACAGAACGTGGAAATCAACCTGCTGAGCTACAAGGACTACATCATCGTGACCGTGCACGATGACGGCCGGGGCTTCGATCCGCAGGCCGTGCAGGCATCCAGCCACGGCCTGCAGGGCATGCGCCACCGGGTGGAGGCCTCGGGCGGCCACCTGGAGATCAACACCACCCAGGGCACGACCATTTCGGCCACATTGCCGCTGGTGGTGCGGCGGACTGCGGCGGCACATGTGGCGGGCGGCGCAAATGAAAGCCCGCCTCAGCCGCGCGTGTAAGGCGTCTTCCCGATATGCGGGGTATGGCCCAGTTCCTCGGAGGGCTGGCCATCGGCCTTGGGTTCGGGGATGGTTTTGTTGGTGCCTTCCCGGCCGAATTCATCGGAGGGCGTCTTTTCGGGCCGGCCTGCGGGCGTTTTTGTGCCGCCGGCCCGGCGGCTTTCCGGCGTGGCGCTGGTTCTGGGTTTCATCGCCCGTCCGTCCGAATTCATCAGGTGACAAAACTGCTGGCGGCCGCCATGCAGCCGGGCCCGCCCGCCGCGTGGGGGTTTGCCGATGCCGCCGGCAGGCCGAAATCCTTGCCGGACACAGGAAAAGGCCAGGGATGGCGCGACCGGGCCGGCTCGGCCGCCGGCTCCCGCACCGGGCGCATGGCGCGGCTGTCCTGGGCTTCTTCGCGTGGAAAACTGTCTAAAAACATGGTGATGCCGGGTCCGGCCCTGAATGAAGAGGATTTGACTTTAGGGGCCGGCATGGGTGGCAGGTCGTCAGCGGCAGAGGAATTCGGTGTAGGACAAGCTCGGATCGGGCGCACGCCCGGCATCCAGGCCCAATCCCTTGGCGCCGGGTGGCAACGGGGGCCCAGCCCACGCCACAGCTTCCCGCTCCGCGCTCAAAAACAGGATTTTCCAGCGCGTCGCCTTGAAAACGCCCCGAATTGCCCCTATGATTAGCACTCGATGGTATTGAGTGCTAACAAGGCCTCATCAATCCACCAAAGTTAACAAGCACCCACTTTACGCGGGTGCTTTTTGATTCCCAAAACCCAGTGTTCTCAAACAAGGAGCTCTCATGAAACTTCGTCCTTTGCACGACCGCGTGATCGTCAAACGCGTGGAAAACGAAACCAAAACCGCTTCCGGCATCGTCATTCCCGACAGCGCCGCTGAAAAGCCTGATCAAGGCGAAGTGCTGGCCGTTGGCCCCGGCAAGAAGAACGACAAGGGCGAACTGAGCCCCGTGGGCGTCAAAGTGGGCGACCGCGTGCTGTTCGGCAAATACAGCGGCCAGACCGTCAAGGTCGACGGCGACGAACTGCTCGTCATGAAAGAAGAAGATTTGTTTGCAGTGGTCGAGAAATAACTCTCCGCCGCCTCAAACCCCTTATTAACTGAATCTGGAGAATTAAACATGGCAGCAAAAGACGTCATTTTCGGCGGCGAAGCCCGCGCACGCATGGTCGAGGGTGTGAACATCCTGGCCAACGCCGTCAAGGTAACCCTGGGCCCCAAAGGCCGTAACGTGGTTCTGGAGCGCTCGTTCGGCGCCCCCACGGTGACCAAGGACGGTGTGTCCGTCGCCAAGGAAATCGAACTGAAGGACAAGCTGCAGAACATGGGCGCGCAGATGGTCAAGGAAGTCGCTTCCAAGACCTCCGACAACGCCGGCGACGGCACCACCACCGCCACCGTCCTGGCACAAGCCATCGTCCGCGAAGGCATGAAGTACGTTGCCGCCGGCATGAACCCCATGGACCTGAAGCGCGGTATCGACAAGGCCGTGCTGGCCCTGACCGAAGAACTCAAGAAGGCTTCCAAGCCCACCACCACCTCCAAGGAAATCGCCCAGGTCGGCTCGATTTCCGCCAACTCCGACGAATCCATCGGCAAGATCATTGCCGACGCGATGGACAAGGTTGGCAAGGAAGGCGTGATCACCGTGGAAGACGGCAAGTCCCTGCAAAACGAACTCGACGTCGTCGAAGGCATGCAGTTCGACCGCGGCTACCTCTCCCCTTACTTCATCAACAACCCTGAAAAGCAGTCCGCGCTGCTGGACAACCCCTTTGTGCTGCTCTACGACAAGAAGATCAGCAACATCCGCGACCTGCTGCCTACCCTGGAGCAAGTCGCCAAGGCCGGCCGTCCGCTGCTGATCATCGCCGAAGAAGTCGAGGGCGAAGCCCTGGCAACCCTGGTGGTGAACACCCTGCGCGGCATCCTGAAGGTCGTGGCTGTCAAGGCTCCCGGCTTCGGCGACCGCCGCAAGGCCATGCTGGAAGACATCGCTGTCCTGACCGGCGGCAAGGTCATCGCTGAAGAAGTCGGCATGTCGCTCGAAAAAGTGACGCTGGCCGACCTCGGCCAGGCCAAGCGCATCGAAGTGGGCAAGGAAAACACCATCATCATCGACGGCGCCGGCGCCGCTGCCGACATCGAAGCACGCGTCAAGCAAGTGCGCGTCCAGATCGAAGAAGCGACCAGCGACTACGACCGTGAAAAACTGCAAGAGCGCGTGGCCAAGCTGGCCGGCGGTGTTGCCGTGATCAAGGTCGGCGCTGCCACCGAAGTCGAAATGAAGGAAAAGAAGGCCCGCGTGGAAGACGCGCTGCACGCCACCCGTGCTGCCGTGGAAGAAGGCATTGTGGCCGGCGGCGGCGTCGCGCTGCTGCGCGCCAAGCAGGCTGCTGGCGCCATCAAGGGCGACAACGCCGACCAGGACGCCGGTATCAAGCTGGTGCTGCGCGCCATTGAAGCCCCCCTGCGCGAAATCGTCTACAACGCAGGCGGCGAAGCCTCCGTGGTGGTCAACGCGGTTCTCGGCGGCAAGGGCAACTACGGCTTCAATGCGGCCAACGACACCTACGGCGACATGATCGAAATGGGTATCCTGGATCCCACCAAGGTCACCCGCACCGCACTGCAGAACGCCGCTTCCGTGGCATCGCTGATGCTGACGACCGAAGCCATGGTGGCCGAGTCTCCCAAGGACGAAGCAGCTGCCGGCGGCGGCATGCCAGGCGGCATGGGTGGTATGGGCGGCATGGGCGACATGGGCATGTAATGCCCGCCTGAGCTTCTCGCTCCATCAAAAAGGGCCGCTTTCGCGGCCCTTTTTTTATGCTTGCTTTTTATTGCTCGCCCGTCGGGCCGGCGGCAGGCACAGCCGGCGCGGCGCCTTCGTCATACTGGTTGGGGCCTTCCGAAGGCTGGACGCACCAGTACAGCAGCAACAAGTTGACCAGCGGGATCAGGCCGATCAGCAGCAGCCAGCCGGTCTTGCCGATGTCATGCAGGCGGCGCACACCCACCGCGATTCCCGGCAGCAGCATGGCCAGGGCGGCGATGCCGTACAGGATGTTGCTGATCATGCCGGTGACGATCAGCACGATGATCTGGAACAGGAAGAACCACCAGAATTCCGGCCGCGATGCCCGGCCGGTGAACGTGACGTACTTGGAAAAGCAGGTAGAGATGGCTTGGCCAAAATTCATGACAGTAATCCTCCTCACAAGGTGTTAACAGGGTGAATTCCCTGCCGCATGATAATGCGGCGCGCCTCGCGGGGCTACCGCGGCGGCCGGGGGGGCCGGCACGGCGGCCGGTTTGGCGGGACAAAACCACAGTGCACGCATCCGTACAAACCTTGTACGAAGAACGTTTTCAATCGACAAAAGCCGTTGCGTCTGCGCTTCATCGCCGGGACAAAACCCCCATGCAGGCCAGCGCGCACGGGCGCTTGCCGCTACCATGACATTGACACCGATCCCCTGGATGAACCTCCAACACCTTACAACAGTCACCCAGCCACATCACCGGACTCGCCATGCCCCTTTCCAGACAACACCTGATTGCCGCGGCCATCATGGCCTCGTCCACATTCCCCGCTTTCGCGCAACAGGCCGGCACCTGGTCTTTGTCGGCCGGCGTCACGCGCATCAAGCCCTCCGTGGACAGCGGCACGCTGACGGGCAACATACCCAATGTGCGTGTGGGCGTCAGCAACGACACCCGGGTGACGGGCGCGATCAACTACATGGCCACCGAGCACCTCAACCTGCACCTGCCGCTGGGCCTGGGTTTCCGGCATGACGTCACCGGCGACGGCACACTCGCGGGTTTCGGCAAGGTGGCCGACACCCGGGCGCTGCCGGTCACGCTGATAGGCCAGTACCGCTTTTTCGAGGCCGAGGCCCGGTTCCGGCCCTACCTGGGTGCCGGCCTGTCGTATGTGCGGTTTTACAAGGAGCGGGGAAGCACCCTGCTGACCGCGCTGACCAACCCCGGCGGACCGCCCACCGGCGTGTCCTTCAAATCCAAGCTGGCCCCCTCCTTCCAGGTCGGAGGCGTCTACAACCTCAATGACAAGTGGTTTGTGGAAGGCAGCTACACCAAGACGCTGCTGAAAACCCGCGGCACGCTGAGCACGGGCCAGACGATTGACGTGGTGCTCGATCCCAACTGCTTCACCCTGCAACTGGGCTACAAGTTTTGAGCAGGGCCGCCGCCCCGCGTTGAGCGGGCGCTGACGCGGCGCTACTTGCTCGCGACGGCCGCAGCCGAAGCGGGTATGAGCTTGAGCGGCCCGTAGAAGGCCTGCAGCTGGCCTTCGTCCCTTTCACCTTCGGTAAAGACCGCGAAGCTCAGCAAGGCGCCCGGGTCTTCGCCAAAAGCCTTGCGGTAGTCGGCGCGGATGTCGCGCTCGTAGCTGCGCCATTCGTTGTAACCGTGGTCACCCGAATCGACCACGATCTTGCGGATGCGGTCGGTGCGATCATTGACGACGACCTCGCCGGGCTGCTTGACCCGCGACCACGAATAGACCAGGGTCGCGAACGGCATTTCCTCGCCGGTCAGCAGGCGGCTCAGCTCCGACAGCATGGCGTTTTTCATCGACAGCCGCGAGCGGTCGCCTTCGAAAGCGAGCACCACCCGCACCGGCACATCCTCGAGCTGCGGCAGCGCGGCGTTGGCACCCGCGCCCGCGTTGGGCACGTTCCAGGAAAAGCGCACAAGGCCCAGCTGGTCCGGCTCAATGCGGTGGCGATGGCGCAGGATGCTGCCGGAGGCCTCGGCCTTCGCGAGCACCGCGTCGCGGCCTTCATGGCGCACATAGCTGTAGCTGGCCGGCTGCTTGCCGGGCACGCGGAAGATCTCCCACCGAAGGTCGTCGGGCTTGAGCTCCCCGGCTTTGGGCGGTGCCGACATCTCGGCCCAGGCCGTGCCGGTCACCCCTTCGGCCACACCCACGGTGCCGCCCTGGCTGACGGGCTCGTCGGTGTCGGCGTCCTCAGCATCAAGGGCGCGCGTCGCGCAGCCGGCGGCCAGCGCTGCCGTGAGCAGCGCCGCGGCGAACATCGAAAAACGGGGAAAAACTCGGCAAGGCGTGACGGGTAAAGACATCATGCGAAATCATCGAAAAAATCAGCGAAGCGGCAAGTTGACCACGAAACCGCGCACTCCCGTCAGGGAAAAAAGCACGGTTTTGCGCGAATCAGCCGGAAATCTTGCGCAACAGGCCCGCCGTCGAGCCGTCAAGGCCGGACAGGTCACCGCTTTGCAGGCGCGGCTCTATGTCCCTGGCCAGCACCTTGCCGAGCTCGACGCCCCACTGGTCGAAGCTGTTGATGCCCCAGATCGCGCCGCTGACAAACACGCGGTGCTCCTGCAGCGCGACCAGCGCCCCCAGGCTGGCGGGCGTGAGCCGCTCCAGCAGCAAGAAGGTGCTGGGCCGGTTGCCGGGAAAATGTTTGTGGCCACCCACATCGTCCTTTCCCTGCATCAAGGCCTGCGCCTGGGCCAGCACATTGGCCAGCAAAGTGGCGTGATGGCCGGGCAGGCTATGGCCGGCCTGTTTGACGGCGACGAATTCCACCGGCACCACCGAGCTGCCCTGGTGCAGCATCTGGAAATAAGCGTGCTGGCCGTTGGTGCCGGGCTCGCCCCACAGCACGGGCGAGGTGGCAAAAGGCAAGGCCTGGCCGTCGGCATCGACACGCTTGCCGTTGCTTTCCATTTCAAGCTGCTGCAAATAGGCCGGCAGGCGCCGCAAGGCGCTGCTGTAGGGCGCGATGCTGCGGCTGCTGAAGCCGTAAAAATTGCGATACCAGACGTCGAGCAAGCCCAGGCGCACCGGCAGGTTGCGCGCCAGCGGCGCCGTGCGGAAGTGTTCGTCCATGGCATGCGCGCCGGCCAGCAGCTCGCGAAAGCCGGCCGCGCCTATGGCGATGGCAATCGGCAAACCTATGGCCGACCAGAGCGAATAGCGCCCGCCCACCCAGTCCCAGAAGCCGAAGCTCGTCTTGATGCCGAAAGCATGGGCCGCCGCGACATTGGTCGTGAGGGCCGCGAAATGCCGGCCAACATCCGTGCCGCCCTGCGACTCAAACCAGCGCCTGGCCGAATGCGCATTGGTCATGGTCTCGGTGGTGGTGAAGGTCTTGGACGCCACCAGGAACAGCGTGTTTTGCGGCTTGAGCCCCTGCAGCACGCCGGCCAGCTCGCCGCCGTCGACGTTGGAGACAAAGTGCAACCGCTTGCCGGGGATGGCGAATTCAGCCAGCGCCAGCACCGCCATCTGCGGGCCGAGGTCGGAGCCGCCTATGCCGATGTTGACGATGTCGGTGATGGCCGCGTCGGCGCGCAGTTGCTCGGCATAGGCCAGCATGGCGTCCAGGGTTTCATGCACCCGCGCGAGGTCGCCGTCCATGCCGGCGGCGGCCGGGCTCCGCAATAAAAAATGCTTGACGGCGCGCTGCTCGGTGCCATTGATCAGCTCGCCGGCAAACATGGCATCGCGGTGCTGCTCGAGCCGGCATTGCGCGGCCAGATCCAGAAGCAGAGTCTCGCTGGTCGTGTCGATCAGGTTTTTGGAGAGATCGGCAAAAACATGCGGCGCTTCCTGGCTGAAATGCGCAAAGCGCCCCGCGTCGGCCGCGAAGGCCCGGCGCAGGTCAAAGGATTTTCCCTGGGTGTCGAAGCAGCCCTGCAGCGCGGCCCAGGCCGGCGTGCGGTCGCAGCGGGGTCTTGGCTGCACGGCCATGCCTCAGGCCGCCAGCATCAGCTGTTCGAGCTTCACGGCGTCGACCGCGAAGGCGCGTATGCCCTCGGCCAGCTTTTCGGTGGCCATGGCGTCTTCATTGAGCGCGTAGCGAAAACCCGCTTCGTCGTAGTTGACGGCGGGCAGGTCCAGCGCGGCGGCCGCCTTGGCGTCCAGCGCGCAGGGCAGCGGCGCGTCGGAAGCCGCCAATTGGCCCAGCAGCTCGGGGCTGATGGTCAGCAGGTCGCAGCCGGCCAGCGCGGTGATCTGGCCCACGTTGCGAAAACTCGCGCCCATCACCTCGGTGGCGATGCCGAAGTGTTTGTAATGGTTGTAGATCTCGCGCACCGACTTGACGCCGGGGTCATTGGCGCCGGCCATCGCAGCCTCGTCCCAGGCCGCGCCGGCGGATTTTTTGTACCAGTCGTAGATGCGGCCGACGAAGGGCGAGATCAGCTGCACCTTGGCCTGGCCGCAGGCCACCGCCTGGGCGAATGAGAACAGCAGGGTGAGGTTGGTGTGGATGCCGCGCTGTTCGAGCTTTTCGGCCGCCTGTATACCCTCCCAGGTGGCGGCGACCTTGATCAGCACGCGGTCTATGTGTACGCCCTCGGCCTGGTAGAGCTCGACGATGCGCTCGCCTCGCGTGTAGGTGGCATTGGCGTCAAAGCTCAGGCGCGCATCGACTTCGGTCGAGACGCGGCCCGGAATGATGGAGAGGATTTCGCAGCCGAAGCGCACCAGCAGGCGGTCCATGGTTTCGTCGAGCGCGCGCCCCTTGAAGCGGGCCACGGTGTCCTTGAGCAAGGGCTGGTAGTCGGCCTTTTGCACCGCCTTGAGGATCAGCGAGGGGTTGGTGGTGGCGTCCTGCGGCTTGAACTGCCCCAGTTGCTTGAAATCACCGGTGTCGGCAACCACGGTGGTGAACTGTTTGAGGGCGTCAAGTTGGGTCATGGCAGGGATGCTGGGCAAAAACGCGAAAGTGGTCCGGATGAAACACCGCGGGAGCACCTGGAGGCGTGCATCGCGCGGGTTCAGGGTCGAGTTACCATTATGCCCATAGAATATGAAACTTAATTACCAAGACACTTTTTTACCATGAGTTTTGACCTCATCCTTTTCGGCGGCACCGGCGACCTGGTGTGGCGCAAGATCATGCCGGCCCTGTTCCAGGCCTTTCGCCATGGCTCACTGCCGGCCGGCGGGCGCATTGTGGGTGTGGCGCGCGACGATCTGTCCGACGACCAGTACCGGGCGCTGATCAAGTCCCGCTTTGACAACGTCGAGCTGGCCAAGCGCCCCAGCGAGGAGGAGTTCTCGCGCTTTGCCGCGCTGCTGGGCTACCTGCGCATGGATTTGTCCAACCCGGCGGATTACGCGGGGCTGGCCGCCAGGCTGCAGCAGCGGCCGGCCGATGTGGTGGTGATGTATGTGGCGACGGCGCCCAGCCTGTTCACCACGGTGTGCGAGCAGATCGCCGCCGCCGGCCTGAACGGCCCGCAGACCCGCGTGGTGCTGGAAAAACCGCTGGGCCATGACCTGGCCTCGAACCGCGCCATCAACAAGACGGTACGCGGCGTGCTCAGCGAGCAACAGATCTTTCGCATTGACCACTACCTGGGCAAGCCCTCGGTGCAAAACCTGTTCGCGCTGCGCTTCGGCAATTCGCTGTTCGAGCCGCTGTGGCGCCGCGAGACCATCGCCAACATCCAGATCACGATCGCCGAGGACCTGGGCGTGGAAAAACGCGGGGCCTTCTACGACAGCACGGGCGCGCTGCGCGACATGGTGCAAAACCACGCGCTGCAGCTGCTGTGCGCCATCGGCATGGAGCCACCCATCAACTCGCACGCCGACGCCATCCGCGACGAAAAGCTCAAGGTGCTGCGCTCGCTCAAGCCCTGGACGCCGGAAACACTGGGCCAGCACGTGGTGCGCGGCCAGTACGCGGCCGGCAACATCGACGGCGAGGCCGTGCCGGGCTACCGCGACGAAAAAGGCGTGCCCCCCGACAGCCGGACCGAAACCTTTGTCGCCCTGCGCACCGAGATCGCCAACTGGCGCTGGGCCGGCGTGCCCTTTTACATCCGCACCGGCAAGCGCCTGGCCGGCCGCGATGCGCACATCGAGGTCAACTTCCGGCCGGCACCGCACGCGATTTTCAAGGCCTCCACCTCCGGCTCCAACGTGGCCAACCGGCTGGTCATCAACCTGCAGCCCAAGGACGGCCTGGAGCTGCACCTGCTGGCCCAGGGTGCCGACCAGCGCCGCGGCACGCCCTCGCTGGCGCCTGTGCAGTTGGACCTGGATTTCGACAAACGTTTCGGCTCCGAACGCGTGGGCGCCTATGAGCGGCTGTTGCTGGATGTGATCGACGGGCGGCTCAACCTTTTTGTGCGCAGCGACGAACAGGAAGAAGCCTGGCGCTGGGTGGAGCCCATCCTGGACAGCTGGAGCAACGATTCCGGCGTGCCAAGGCCCTATGCCGCCGGCAGCTGGGGGCCTAGCGCGGCGAGCGCGATGATCGCCAGAGACGGATATTGCTGGTCTGAGGAGTGCTGAGCATGCTCGACCGAATCAAGGCGTCTCTTTCCTCCTTAGCCCCCGCCGAACAACGCGTGGGCCGCCTTGTGCTGTCCGACCCGCGGGCCTTTGCCAACCTGCCGATCACCGAGCTGGCCGGCCGCTCGCATGTGAGCAAGCCCACCGTGGTGCGCTTTTGCCGCAGCATGGGTTATGACGGCCTGTCGGACTTCAAGCTCAAGCTGGCTGGCAGTGTGAGTGAGGGCGTACCCTTCATCCACCGCAGCGTGGACGCGGACGACAAAACCGCCGACGTGATGGTCAAGGTGATAGACAACACCGTGGCGGCGTTTTTGAAATACCGCAACGATGCGAGTTCGGTGGCCGTGGAAAGAGCGGCGGACGCGTTGCTGGCGACCTATAACACCGGCAAACGCATCGAGTTTTTCGGCGTGGGCAACTCGGGCATCGTGGCGCAGGACGCGCAGCACAAGTTCTTTCGCCTGGGCATCACCAGCATCGCCTACAGCGACGGCCACATGCAGGTCATGAGCGCCTCGCTGCTGGGCCCGGGCGACTGCGTGGTGGTGATTTCCAACTCGGGACGCACACGCGACCTGATGGACGCCTGCGACATCGCGCGCAAAAACGGCGCCACCACCATCGTCATCACCGTCACCGGCTCACCGCTGGCCGCAGCCGGCAACATCCACCTGGCGGCCGACCACCCCGAGGGTTATGACCGCTACAGCCCCATGGTGTCGCGCCTCATGCACCTGATGATCGTCGACATCCTGGCGACCTGCGTGGCACTGCGCATAGGCAGCAAGCTGCAACCGCTGCTCAAGGAAATGAAGAACAACCTGCGCAACAAGCGCTACGCCTGAGCTCAGGCCAGCGGCAGCGAACGCTCCACAATGCCCGCGAACAGCGCCGAACCCAGCGGCAGCACGCTGTCGTTGAAGTCATAGCAGCTGTTGTGCAGGAAGCGGCTGCCCACGCCGCCGGTGGTGCCGCCTTTGCCGTCGGGCAGTTGCTCGCCCTGGCCCAGGCGCAGGTAGGCACCCGGCTTGACGCGCAGCATGAAGGAAAAATCTTCCGAGCCCATGCTGGGTTCAAGGTTGCTCACCACGTTTTCCGCACCCACAAGCTGGTCCGCCACCGCGGTGGCCAGCGCGTATTCGGCCGGCGAATTGATGGTGGCCGGGTAGATGCGTTCATACTTCACCGTGGCGGTAGCGCCGAAGCCCTGGGCCACGGCCGCGCACAGCTCCTTGAGGCGGCGCTCGACCAGGTTCTGCACCTCGGGCTTGAAGGTGCGCACCGTGCCCACCAGCATGGCCGTTTCGGGCACCACGCTCATGGCGCCCAGGTCGCCCGCCTGCACGGCGCAAATACTGATCACGGCGTTGTCCATGGCCTTGACGTTGCGCGACACAATGCTTTGCACCGCGGTGATGATGTGAGCGGCCACCAGCACCGGATCCACCGTCAGGTAAGCGTGTGCACCGTGGCCGCCTTTGCCGGTCACCTCGATGGTGATGCGGTCGGCCGCGGCCATCATGGGACCGGGGTTGATGCCTATGGTGCCGGGCCGCATCGCGGGCCAGTTGTGCATGGCGTAGATCGCCTGCACCGGAAAACGCTCGAACAGGCCGTCCTTGATCATCGCGTCGGCCCCGCCGCGCCCCTCTTCCGCGGGCTGGAACACCAGCACGGCGTCGCCGGCGAAGTTGCGCGTCTCAGCCAGGTAGCGGGCGGCACCCACCAGCATGGTGGTGTGGCCGTCGTGGCCGCAGCCGTGCATCAGGCCGGCCTTGGAAGACTTCCAGCCGAATTCGTTGTGCTCGGTCATGGGTAGCGCATCCATGTCGGCGCGCAGGCCCACCATAGGCCTTGCACCCGCCTTGGCGGGCTGTTGGCCCTTGATGACGGCCACTACGCCGGTTTTGCCGATACCGGTGTGCACCTCGTCCACCCCGCACAGCTTGAGCGCATGCACGACGCGGCTGGAGGTATAGACCTCTTCGAAACCAAGTTCGGGATGGGCGTGAAGGTCACGCCGGAATGCCGTCAGTTCGGGGTGGTACTGCACGATCTGCGCGAAGGCACGGCCGCTGGCGCGCAGTTGGGGCGGCCGGTCAGAACTATCAGCGTTATCGGGGCTGTCTGCCGCGGTGGATGGGAGGGAGGAGGCAGCTGGAAGGCTTGGAAGGGTGGCCGGAGCGCGCATGTCAGTGAGGTTCCGAGTTCAGCAGTTTGAATACTAGTCTTGAAGGGATGGCGGTGCAAACACAGGGCTTTGGGAAATCCTGGCCGATGCGGCGGTCATACCGGGGGCGGCTGTGGCGTTCAAGGACTTGCTCATCAATCTGACAGGGCCGTACCATGCCGAGGCTTTTTGCCGTGTGTTGTCGCTGTCCGTCATGATGGCAATGCCGACCAGTGCGCCCGGTGCTTCGCCGAAGGCTTTCTCATAATCGGCGCGGATGTCGCGCTCATAGTCAAGCCATCGGCCCAGCCGCGCGGGCCCGGACTCAAGCACCAGCTTGCGGATGCGGTCGGTGCGGGGATTGATGAGCACGCTTTCCGGCGCGCTATGGGTGCCCCACACATACATGAGGGTCGCATAGGGCATAGGCTCACCCGTCAGGGCCAATGCCAGTTCGGACAGCATGGCATTTTTGGCGGAAAACTTGGAACGGTCGCCCTCGAAGGCCAGCAGCACACGCACCGGAGAGTCATCGCTGTCGCGCTGCGTCATGTCGGCGCCGGAAATCATCGTGGGCACCTTCCAGGAGAAGCCCAGTTTGCCCAGCTCCGAAGGCTCGACCCGCAGATGTTGCCGCAGCATGCTGGCGGCGCTGTCGGACTCACTGAGGACGGCATCGCGTCCGTCCAGGCGAACCGCCCGGTAACGCGTGGATTTTTTACCCGGGAATGCGCAGTGCTGCCATTTCACCGTCTCGGGGTTTGAAAGAGGACTTGCATTGGAATTCAAGGGCGACGCCGAAGTCCAGTGCACATCCTGGCTGGCTGCGGGCGCGCTTGTTTCGACTCCCGCACAGGCGGTCAACAGCAACAGGCAACTGATGACCACAAGGGTGCGCAGCACGCCCAAGGAGCAAAAAAACGATGTGGTCATGAAAAAGATAGCGGGTATTCGGGGAGGTTGCCAGGCTTGCAGGCTTGATGTACCCGGAAAAACAGGGAACCAGATAACTCAACGCGGCGGGCGCGGAAAAGTTTCAAAAAACCGCACGGCTTTTGCCATAAAAAAAGCCGCCTCGGGTTTCCCCGAAGCGGCTTTTGGATTCTCATAAGAAACTGGCTTAAGCCAGCTTCAAATTAGAACGTGTGGCGAATGCCAGCTGCGTACGTGGTGGTACGGGTGATGTTGCTGGTAGGAGCCAGCGTCATGGTGCTGTTAGCCACGTTGTCGTAGTTCTTCGTGCTGACGGCACCCGTGTACAGGGTGGTGCGCTTGCTCAAAGAGTACAGAGCCTGGATACCCCAGCCAGTGCTGGAACCCAGATCGTCACCCTTGGAACGTGCATAGCCAGCGCTCAGGGTCGTTGCGCCCAGAGGCACTGCAACGCTCAGGCTGTACTCTTTTTGAGCTGCCAGTTCGTGGGAAACGCCGGTACGGAAGGTCGTCAGGACGTCCTTGAACTTGGCGCGGTTGGCACCGAAGCCGACTTTGGCAACGCCGAAGTCATAAGAAACGTTCAGCAGCGTGTTGACCAGGGCTGGCTTGGTCGTGGCGGTGCGAGCAGCGCCTTCGGACTGGTAGCCGCCGGAGATCAGCAGAGGACCGTTTGCGTACTTCAGGTTGGCAGAGATCGAGTTGCTTGCGCTGACAGCGGTCGTCTTGTCTTCGCCGAAAGCGTACATGAACGAGCCGGTGAAGCCGCCGAAATTAGGCGAAACGTACTTGACGCTGTTGTTGAAGCGGGTGTTGAAACCAACCCAGGTCACGTGAGCGCCGGAACCTTTGCCCGAGCTCAGGACGCCTGCGCTGGTAACACTACCGTGCGTCAACAGTGCGACATTGCCATTCAGCGTGCCGATTTGGCCAACGGTAGTCGTGCTGAAGCCGTTGTTGGTGTTCGAAGGATCGAACGGGCTCTGGGCCATCATGGCGTGGTCACCAGCGACGTCGTCGTAGGAGCTGGAGTTGCGACCGATGGTCACGGTACCGAAGCCGCTGGAGATACCCACGTTGGCGCGACGGCCGAACAGCAGGCCGCCTTGGCCGGAAGAACCATCGTCAAGGTTGATACCGCTTTCGAGGTTACCGATGACAGCCATGCCGCCGCCGATGTCTTCGCTGAAGCGAATGCCCCAACGCGAACCGTTCAGGCCGCCGGAGTCAATTTTGGCTTGGCTCAGGCCGGAGACTGCAGTACCAGCAGCGTTGAGCTGATTGGTCTTGTAGCTGCCGATGTTGGCGTCGAGCAGACCATAGATGGTCACGGTCGACTGAGCTTGTGCTGCACCAGCCATCGCGCCGAGTGCGGCCAAAGCGATAAGGGTCTTTTTCATTGAGAGTTTCTCCAAGGTTAAACATAGGGCTCCGGCACGGGGACCATTTCTGACTTGCGTCTTCATGGCTCCACCAGAGACCCGGGCCAACCCCCTTTCGGGAAGTTGGCTCTATTGCACCAGACTGGGCTTCAATTCGCAAAGGAATGCCCGAAAAAACAGGCAAGCCGTTGTGCTCAAACCACAAACAAAGGGCTGACAGTGGAAAAGAAACAACGCCCGAGCAAACCGGGGATTCCGGCTCGCCAAAACCCGCTTTTTGGCTGGTTTCGGCCAACCCAACAAAAAAAGCCGCTTCAAGGAAGCGGCTTTCCACGCAACCCCGCGCCAGGGCGGGGTTGAGCTTAAGACTCAGGCCAAGCCTGGATCAGAACGTGTGGCGGATGCCGACGCCGTAGGTGGTGGTCTTGCGATCAGCCACGCCGGTGTTGGTTTCCTTGCCGGTCTGCACGCCAGCGTACAGGTTCGAACGCTTGGACAGTGCATACAGGCCAGCCAGACCGTAGCCGGTGCGCTTCAGGTCAGGAGCGCCAGCCAGGCGGGTGCTCTTGGAGCGGGCATAGCCGCCGGACAGCGTGAAGGTGCTGGAGACAGGGAAGTCCAGGCCGATCTGGTATTCCTTGGTCTTGTCCGTTGCCAGGGCGGTCACGGGGCTGACGCCGTTCTTCACGTTGCCGTAAGCGCCGAGCAGCTTGACCACGCCGAAGTCATAGGAGCCGTTCAGCTGCGTGTACTTGACGGCGGTGGCAGCGGCAGTGGCCTTTTCGCTCTGGTAAGCCAGCGAAGCGCCGATGGGGCCGTTCGCGTAAGCAACGTTAAAGCTGATGATTTTGCCGGCGCCGACAGCGGCGGTCTTGTTTTCACCGAAGCTGTACATACCGGCAGCGGAGAAACCGCTGATGTCCGGGGTCTGGTAGTAGATCGAGTTGCCGGGACGGTCCGAGTAGTTGTTGCTGGCCCACACGCTGGTGGAAGGCGCAAACAGCAGCGAGTCAAAGCCGGCAGCGCCAGAACCCTTGACCATATCGTAAGGGGTCCACATCTTGCCGAGCTTCAGTTCACCGAAACCACCGGAAACGCCAACCCATGCCTGACGGCCGAAGACCGCGGTGGAAACTGCGTTGGTGTAGGGGTTGGTGTAGTTGTTGGCGGCGCCGGTGCTGGGGTCAAAGCCGGCTTCCAGCAGGAAGTTGGCTTTCAGGCCGCCACCGAGGTCTTCAGAGCCCTTCAGGCCGAAACGGCTGGTCTGCAGACCACCGCCGCTGCCGGAGAAAGGATGCGGGACGTTCACGCCGGACTGGCTGAGGTTGTTGTCCTTCACGGTACCGATCCATGCATCCACCAGACCGTAGATGGTCACGGTGGACTGGGCGGATGCCACGCCGGAAACGGCCAGCACTGCCAGGGCGACTAGGCTTTTCTTCATCATTAAAAATCTCCAAAAAGGTGGGGAACACATGAACACATAAAAATTGCGAACATTTAAAGGGCTTTCTGACTACCCCAGGTCGATTTGAATCGATCTGTCACAAATCACACAAAGCCCTTGCCGCTCTATTAGCAACTTTCACGCCCGATTGTTGGTGTCTCGCGACACATCGCTCGTTGCGCCTTTCAGCAGGGCATCACTTTGGCTCGATATGCCTTTTGATGCCGCGCGAACACACCAAAATGGCGCTTTTTTCGCGGCATGCATCGTTTTGGTGAAAAACTCGGTAGCAACCAGCAACCTGCGTTCGGTTGCGTTCGGTTTTCCGGTCTTCCATAGCAATCCCGAGGACACTGCGGCAAGCGGTTCTCGCCGAACCGCCGCGGTGATTCGCCGGAATGTGGCTCACTTACCACGGGCCGGCCAAAATAGAGCCCACCCCCTAAGCCGCATTCAGGCATCCGCCGACAGGGCGCCTAACCAGCCCCCGGCTGGACGCGGAAGCCGCCGCCACAGAGGGAATGAACCTGAAATGACGGAGTTGCCCGGCATTTTTTCGGGCTTTGCCGGGCCGGCAAAAACCCCGGGTTTTCCCCTGTCGCGAAAGTGATACCCCCCGTAGTGGCACTCTTTACGGTTCACCCCATCGCCATTAATCTTTCCCTCACAAAGACGGCCTGCAGGGTAAGGACGGGCGTCAAAGTTTTCCCGCCATTCACCGCTTTTTTATCAATTACAAACTCCTGGAGACTCCATGAAAAAACTGACCCTCGTTGCAACTGCGATCATGGGACTTTTGTCCACCTCGGCCGCCATGGCGCAAAGCACCGTGACCGTCTACGGCATTCTTGACGCAGGCTATAACCACGTCAGCGGCCTGCGCCAAGGCTCCGTGAGCACGATCGCCAGCGGCATCATGGAAGGTTCGCGTTTCGGCCTTCGCGGCTCGGAAGACATAGGCAGCGGCTACAAAGCCATCTTCACCCTCGAAAACCGCCTGGAACTGGACACCGGTTCCGTGACCAACCGCCCGAACTCCGGCACCCAGATGCCTGACCGCGTCGCCACCTCGGTGGCCGCCGGTGTCGCGGGCCTTCCGATTCCTGTCGCAACCCGGGATACGATCATCGCCGGCGTGAACAACACGCTCGCGACCGGCGCATTCGGCGTGAACCTGGCCGGCAACCTGTTTGACCGCCAGGCCTATGTCGGCCTGGTGACCCCCGTCGGTGCCTTCACATTCGGCCGCCAGTACACGCCCGGCTACCTGGTCGCCGCGCAGTTTGATGCTTCGCAGACCCAGTCCAGCCTGGCCGCCGGCCAGGTCGCCAGCCTGCCCGCCGCATTTGACATCCGCCTGAGCAACACGCTGCAATACGCGATCCAGACCGGCGGCGTCACCGCATTGCTGATGTACGGCGCGGGTGAAGTTGCCGGCAGCAACTCCGCAAGCAGGTTCTGGGGTGGCATGGTCACTTACAAGGGCGACGGTTTCTCGGTGGGCTATGGCCACAACGGCAAGAACAACGAGCTGGGCCAGAAATCCCTGACCAACGACCTCATCGGCGCCACGGTCGACGTCGGCCCCGGCACGCTGTACGGCCAGTACGCCACCATCAAGGACGACAACCCAAGCGGCATCTCCTCGATCGCCTCCTCGGTCACCACCCTGTCGGGTAGCGCGGTTGTCGGCGCGGCGTTCCAGAACGCCTACAACGCCGCCTTCCGCCAGGATGCCCGTCTGATGCACATCGGCTACCGCCTCACCACCGGCCCACACACCTGGGTGGTGGCCTTCAACCGCCTGGATGACAAGCGCACGGTCAATGCCGATACCGATTCCTACGGTTTCACCTACACCTACGCACTGTCCAAGCGCACCAACCTGAATGCCGTGCTCACCCGCTTCAACAACAAGGGCCAGGGCCAGGTTGCACCCGGCGGCAACGGTTTCCTCGGCGGCGTGACCTCGTCTGCCGGCGTGGGCTCCACCAACATCGCCCTGGGCATCCGCCACACGTTCTAAACCGAACCCCGCTGCCCGATTCAAACCGGGCCGGTTACGCAAAAAAGCCTCCTCACGGGGGCTTTTTTCATGGGCGTTCCCATGGCGCGTGCCCGGCGCTAACATGGCACCATGACCACCGCACTCGACACCGCGCTGAATGCCGCTGACGGCGCATTGCGCACCCTTTTCGCCGCCCCCCGCGCCAGCCGCGCCTGCCCCACCGTGCCCGGTGAAAAAACCGAGCTGGCGCTGCAGGACAAAGCCTTGTCGGGCGCGCTGATGCGGGTCAACCATGTGGGAGAGGTCTGCGCGCAGGCCCTGTATGCGGCGCAGGCGCTGGGCACGCGCGATCCGGCGCTGCGCGAGCACTTTTTGCAGGCCAGCCGCGAGGAAGGTGACCACCTGGCCTGGACCAAGGCTCGCTTGGACGAACTGGGCGCGCGTCCCTCCCTGCTCAACCCCCTCTGGTATGCCGGCGCCTTCGGCCTCGGGCTGGTCGCCAGCCGGCTGGGCGACCGCCTGAGCCTGGGTTTTGTCGTCGAGACCGAACGCCAGGTCGAAGCCCACCTGGCCGGCCACCTGGAACGCCTGCCGCAAGGCGACCATGAGTCTCGCGCCATCGTGGCGCAGATGAAGGACGACGAGGCCCTGCATGCGCTTGAGGCCGAACAGGCCGGCGCCCTGCAGCTGCCCGAGCCGGTCAAGGCGCTGATGCGCTCGGCCGCGCGCGTCATGACCACGACGGCGCACTACCTCTGAAACGGCAGCGCCCCGTCCGGCTTGCTTAAACCTCCAGCACTTCGAAGCTGGTGGTGATCTCCGCGGTTTTCGCCAGCATGATGGTGGCCGAGCAGTATTTGTCGTGGCTCATGGCCACGGCGCGCTCCACGGCGCTGGCGGACAGGCCTTTACCCGTCACCACGAAGTGCATGTGGATCTTGGTGAACACCTTGGGGTCCACCGGCGCCCTGTCAGCGCTGAGCTTGACCGAGCAGCCGCGCACGTCCTGGCGGCCGCGCTTGAGGATCAGCACCACGTCATAGGCCGTGCAGCCGCCGGTGCCGGCCAGCACCGTTTCCATGGGCCGGGGCGCCAGGTTGGCGCCGCCGTTTTCGGGCTTGTCCGCGTCGGGCGCGCCGTCCATCACCAGGGTGTGGCCGCTGCCGGTTTCGGCGAGAAAGCTCATGTTGGAGCGAGACCCCGTGATAGTGCTGTTGCCCGTCCAGCTCACCGTGCATTCCATAAACCCCGCTCCTTATGCATAAAATTTATAACTGAAACCGTGAAAAATGTGGAGTTTGTGCCACAAGAGATTGTGCAGCGCAACATTGCTCCGCTATACTGAAATCATCGCACCAATACCGATGCCCCGGGCATCACAAGGTATTTTGTGCACTGGTTGTCTCCTCCACCTCCTCTAAGGGTGGATTTACAGGCCCAGACCGCAAGGTCTGGGCCTTTTTTCTTGCCGGCACGGCTTCTTGCGGCGCTTCTTCGCTGGTTTCTCGCCCCACTATGATGTCAGGCTGCGAGAAAAACATGCCCACCCCGACCAAACCCGCCTCATCCCGCTCCAAAACCGCCCCGTCTGCCAAGCCCGGCAAGCCGCTCAGCCCCGCCGACTACCTGAAAAAGATTCTCACGGCGCGCGTCTACGACGTGGCCGTGGAGTCCAGCCTCGAGCCCGCCAGGAACCTGGGCCTGCGCCTGAAAAACACCGTGCTGCTCAAGCGCGAGGACCAGCAGCCGGTGTTCAGCTTCAAGCTGCGCGGCGCCTACAACAAGATGGCCCACCTGAGCCCGGCGCAGCTCAAGAAAGGCGTGATCTGCGCCTCGGCCGGCAACCACGCGCAGGGCGTGGCCCTCAGCGCGCAAAAGCTGGGCACGCGCGCGGTCATTGTCATGCCCACCACCACGCCGCAGCTCAAGGTCGACGCGGTCAGGGCCTGGGGCGGCGAGGTCGTGCTGCACGGCGACAGCTATTCGGACGCCTACGGCCACGCCGTGGTGCTGGAGAAAAAGCAGGGCCTGACCTTTGTCCATCCTTTCGACGACCCCGACGTCATCGCCGGCCAGGGCACGATCGCGATGGAAATCCTCATGCAGCTGCAAAGCCTGGGCTCCAGCCGGCTGGATGCCGTGTTCGTGGCCATAGGCGGCGGCGGGCTGATCTCCGGCGTGGCCAATTACATCAAGGCCGTGCGCCCCGAGATCAAGGTCATAGGCGTGCAGACCAACGACTCCGATGCCATGCGGCAGTCCGTCGACGCGAAAAAACGCGTCACCCTCAGCGATGTCGGCCTGTTCGCCGACGGCACGGCCGTCAAGCTGGTGGGCGAAGAAACCTTCCGCATCAGCCGCGAGCTGGTCGATGAATTCATCACCGTCGACACCGACGCGGTCTGCGCCGCCATCAAGGACGTGTTTGTCGACACGCGCAGCATCGTCGAGCCCTCGGGGGCGATGGCCGTGGCCGCCGTCAAGCAGTACGTGGCCACCCACAAGACCAAGGGCGAGACCTACGCGGCGATCCTGTGCGGCGCCAACATGAACTTCGACCGCCTGCGCTTTGTCGCCGAGCGCGCCGAGGTCGGCGAAGAGCGCGAAGCCCTGTTCGCCGTGACGATTCCCGAAGAGCGCGGCAGCTTCCGGCGCTTTTGCGAAGTCATCGGCGAGTTGCCCGGCGGCCCGCGCAGCGTGACCGAGTTCAACTACCGCATCAGCGACGACGCCAAGGCCCATGTCTTCGTGGGCCTGACCACCTCGGCCAAGGGCGAGAGCGCCAGGATCGCCGCCAATTTCTCGCGCCACGGCTTCAAAACCCTGGACCTCACGCACGACGATCTCGCCAAGGAGCACATACGCCACATGGTGGGCGGGCACAGCGCCCTCTCCAAGGACGAACGCCTGCTGCGCTTCATCTTTCCCGAGCGCCCCGGCGCGCTGATGAAGTTTCTCTCCAGCATGCGGCCGGGCTGGAACATCAGCCTGTTCCACTACCGCAACCAGGGCGCCGACTACGGCCGCATCCTGGTGGGCCTGCAAGTGCCCAAGGCCGACAACAAGGCCTTCAAGGAATTCCTCGACACCCTGGGCTACCCCCATGTCGAGGAAACCGCCAACCCGGTTTACCGGCTCTTCCTGCAAAGCTAGAGCACGCCGCCATGAACCTGCAGGGCGCACCCTCGGCAAGGCCCGCATCGGCCAACACCTCGGTGTGCCCGCGCTGCGGCGCCGGCCTGCGCTGCGGCATGGTGGCCGGAGACGCCGAATGCTGGTGCGTCAAGCTGCCCCATGTCATGCCGGTTCCCGGCGAACGCGCCCCGTCACCCGAAGGCAGCGCGCCATCCTGCTACTGCCCCGCCTGCCTCAAGCTGATCACCGATGAACGCACCCGACTCTCCAATCCTGCCCCTGCCCGCGATTGAGCCCGTCACCGACGCCTCGCTCGAGGCCAGGCTGCGGCACAAGATCGACCACAAGACCAAGCCGCTGGGCGCCCTTGGCCGGCTTGAAGACCTGGCGCTGCAGTTGGGGCTGATCCAGCAAAGTGAAAACATCACACTGCGCGAACCGCAAATGGTGGTGTTCGCGGCCGACCACGGCATCGCCGCCGAAGGCGTTTCGGCCTACCCGCAGGCCGTCACCGTGCAGATGGTCGGCAACATGCTGGCCGGCGGCGCCGCCATCAATGTCTTCGCCCGCCAGCATGGTTTTGCCCTGCGGGTGGTGGACGCCGGCGTCGCGGCCGAACTCGCACCGCACCCGCAGCTGCTGCCGCGCAAGATCGCGCACGGCACGCGCAACAGCCGCCAGGAACCCGCCATGACGGCCGCGCAGGTGCGCGCCGCCCTGCAGGCCGGCATGGACATCGTGGGCCAGCTGCCCGGCAATGTCGTCGCCTTCGGTGAGATGGGCATTGCCAACACCTCTGCCGCTGCCCTGCTGTTCGCACGCCTGGCGGGCGTCGGCATTGAAGACGCCACGGGCCGCGGCACCGGGCTTGACGACGCCCAGCTCGCGCACAAACGCCAGGTACTGGCGGATGTCCTGGCCTGCCACGCCGGCGCCACCGATCCTCTGGCCGCGCTGGCCGCCCTGGGCGGCTTTGAAATCGCCATGATGGCCGGCGCCATGCTGAAGGCCGCGAGCGAGCGCCGCGTGGTGCTGGTTGACGGTTTTATCGCCGGCGCCGCCGCGCTGGCGGCCCGAACCCTGGCGCCCGCCGCGCAGGACTACATGGTGTTTTGCCACCGCGGGGACGAACACGGCCACCGGCTGCTGCTGGCCCACCTGAAGGCCAGCCCGCTGCTGGACCTGGGCCTGCGCCTGGGCGAAGGCACGGGCGCGCTGCTGGCCTGGCCGCTGCTGCAGTCGGCGGGCAACTTCCTGGGCGAGATGGCCAGCTTTGAGTCCGCCGGCGTGAGCGGCAAGGAAGGCGCGTAAACCGCCATGGGCGCCGTATGACCGCCATTGCCCAGTTCGTGCGCGAGTACTTGCTCGCCGTGCAGTTCTTCACCCGCATCCCCATCACCGGGCGGCTGGCCGAATGGGTGGGCTACAGCCCTGAGATGCTGCGCGCCAGCGCGGGGCACTTCCCGGGCATAGGCATACTCGCCGGCGCCGTGGCCGCGGCCGTGTACGCCCTGGTGCAGGCCCTGTTGCCCGACACCACCTTCACGCCGCTGGTGGCCGCCGTGCTGTCCACCGCCGCCACCGTGCTGCTGACCGGGGGCTTTCATGAGGACGGCCTGGCCGACACGGCCGACGGCCTGGGTGGCGGCCACGACCGGGAGCACGCGCTGCAGATCATGAAAGACTCGCGCGTGGGCGCTTTCGGCGCCATGGCGCTGGTGCTGGCCGTGTTCGCCAAGGTGTCCCTGCTGGCCATACTCGGCTCGGTCGAAGGCGCGCCCACCGGCTGGGAGGAAGCGCCCTTTGCCGGCTGGTACATCTGCGCCGCGCTGTGGACGGGCCACGTCGTCTCGCGCGGCCTGCCGCTGCTGCTGATTTACCTGCTGCCGCATGTGGGCGATACCGCCGCCTCCAAATCCAAGCCGCTGGCCGACCAGATTGCGCCGGGCGCCTTGCTGATCGGCTTTGCCTGGTGTTTCGTCGCGCTGGCCCTGGCCGCCCTGGCATTGGACGCCCTGAACCTCATCGTCGCCTGCAGCTTTGCCCTCCTGGCCTTGCTGTGGATGGGGCGGATGTTCAAGCACCGGCTGCAGGGTTTTACCGGCGACTGCCTGGGCGCGACCCAGCAGGTCTGCGAGATCGCTTTTTATTTCGGCCTGGCCATCAGCCTATGACCCTGACTGGCGCTGCTGCCACAGCACGTCCAGCACGTGCTGCGTCGCGCGTTCCACCGGGCCGGCCCGGTGCGCAATGCCCAGCGACCGCCACAGCGCGGGGCGCAAGGGCAGCATGCGCACGCGCGGGTCCAGCGGCGTGGTGGAAGATGCCTCGTGCGGCAGCAGCGTGGCGCCGTAGCCGGCAGCCACCAGGCTCTTGATCGCGTCGTTGTAGTTGAGCTGGATGCGCGCCTTGGGGTGCTCCCCCGCCAGCGCGAACCACTCAGCGCCCAGCCGCGACAGGCTGGTGCCCATATCGTTGAGGATCAGCGGCTGGGCCGCCAGCCACTTCGGCGTGGCGCGCTGGGGTGCCGCCCAGGACGACGGCACGAAGGCCATCACCGGATCCCGCCGCCAGGGCTCTACCTTCACCCCTTGCACCGTCGCCTGCGGCAACGCCACCAGGCCCACGTCTAGCGATCCGTTCGCCAGCCGCGCCATGGTGTCCTGCGAAGTAAGCACGGCCACCTGCACGTCGATACCGGGATGGTTCCGTCCCAGCACCTCCAGGGCCTGCGGCAGCAAGTGGGCAATCGCCCCCGTGGAGGCGCCCAGCCGCACCCGGCCCGCCAGCCCCTGCACCTGCCGCTGCACCACCTCCATGGCCTCGTCCGCATCGGCCAGCAGGCGCCGCGCCCGCTCGACCAGCGCCTCGCCCACACCTGAGGGACGCACTTCGCCGCGCTTGCGCACCAGCAGGGGCGCGCCGCACAGCGCTTCCAGGTCGGCGATGTGCAGGCTCACCGTGGGCGCGGCCAGGTGCAGCACCCGCGCGGCTTCGGCGAACGAGCCCAGTTCTGCGATGGTGACCAGCGTGCGCAGCCGGTCCAGGTTGAGTTCGCGCATGATGTTCAGTAAATCTGATGTTGGTGTTTATGAAATTCAACTTTTCAAATTCTACGGGGTCGCGGAAGATTCGCGTTCTTTCTTTGGCTTGAGCCATCCACCCCACCAGGAGCAACACATGGGCGCACCCCTTGTTTTCATCGACGGCGACCAAGGCACCACCGGCCTGCAGATCCATGAACGCCTGCAGGGCCGAAACGACCTGAGCCTGCTCACGCTGCCCGAGCAGGACCGCAAGAACCCCGCGCGCCGTGCGCAGGCCATCAATGCCTGCGACATCGCGCTGCTGTGCCTGCCCGACGGGCCCGCGCGCGAAGCGGCGGCCTCCATCGTGAACCCGGCCGTGCGTGTGATCGATGCCAGCTCCGCGCACCGCACCGATCCGCAGTGGGTCTATGGGTTCCCGGAAATGAGCACGGAGCAGTCCCGGCTCATCGCCGGCGCGCGGCGCGTCAGCAACCCCGGCTGCTACCCCACGGGCGCCATCGCCCTGCTGCTGCCGCTGGTGAAGGCCGGCCTGGTGCCCGCCGACCATCCGCTGGCGATCCACGCGGTGTCGGGCTACTCCGGCGGCGGCCGCGCGCGGGTGGACGCGCGTGAAGGCACGGGTGCGTCGCATGCGGCCATGTTCCAGGTCTACGGCCTGGAGCTGGCCCACAAGCACGTCCCCGAGATCCAGGAGCACGCAGGCCTGGCACAGCGGCCTTTCTTCCTGCCGGCCTACGGCTCGTTTCGCCAGGGCATCGTGCTCACCATCCCCTTGCTGCTGCGGCAGTTGTCGGCGGGCGTTACCGCCGACCAGCTGCAAGCCTGCCTGCGGCAGCACTACGAAGGCGCCGTGCACGTGGAGGTGATGGCGCAAAAAGATGCTGAAGCCACGCAGCACCTGGACCCGCAGGCGCTCAACGGCACCAACCAGCTACGGCTGGCCGTTTTCGCCAACCCGCAGCATGGCCAGGTACTGCTGGCCGCCGTGTTCGACAACCTGGGCAAAGGCGCCTCGGGTGCGGCCGTGCAAAACCTTGACCTGATGCTGCAGCACGCGGCTTAGCGCTTGAACAGCACGGCCGGTTCTGCGAGGGATGGCAGTCCACGGCTGGCCTCGCAGCGGCGCGGGGGGCTTGCCGTGCCAGTGCCGCTCTAGAATAGGCCATGGGGCATGGCGGGCCCCATCGCACGGCACGCACTGCCTCACGCCCCAGCCATAGCAGCAGCCCCTTTCCATGACCACCGCATCACTTCCCTCCATGACCAAGGCAGCCAGCAAGCCATGAAGCTCTGGCTGGCCCGCCACGCAACGCCGCTGGTTGACGCCGGCATCTGCTACGGCAGGCGGGACGTGGCGGCCGACACCGCGGCGACCGCCGAATGCGCGCAGGCGCTGGCACAGTTGCTTCCAGCCGGCATCCGCGTCGTCCATTCCCCTTTGCAGCGCTGCGCGCAACTGGCGCAAGCCTTGTCTGGACTGCGGCCCGACCTGGCCTGCACCAGCGACCCGCGGCTGCAGGAGATGGACTTCGGCGCCTGGGAAGGCCGCGCCTGGAATGACATTGCCCCCGCCGAACTGCAGGCCTGGACCGACGGCTTTGCCAACTACGCCGCGGGCGGCAGCGGCGAAAGCACCAGCCAGTTCATGGCGCGTGTCGCCTCCGCCTTTGACGAATTGCAGGGCCGGCCCGACACGCTATGGATCACCCACGCCGGTGTCATACGCGCTGCGGAACTGATTGCGCGTGGTGTGCGTCAGATCAAGCAAGCCAGCGATTGGCCAGTAGAAGCACCGGCCTACGGCCAATGGTGCACACTCGAACTAACACCCCCTTCCTAAAACCCAGACAAGGCACAAAAAATGGCAGCAACCCTGGATGGTCAGCTCGTGGTGGCGATCTCGTCACGCGCGCTGTTTGATTTTGAGGAAGAAAACCAGGTCTTTGAAAGCGGCATGGCGGCCGCGCCGCCCCCCGGCGTCAAAAAAGACGCGGCCTATATGAAGCTGCAGCTCGAGCGCCTGGACGTGCCGGCCAAGCCCGGCGTGGCCTTCTCGCTGGTCAAGAAGCTGCTGGCCTTCAACGACGCGCCCGAAAGCGCCGGGGAGGCCGCCAGCCCGGCGGCGCCCGCGCAGCGTGTGGAAGTCGTGATCCTCTCGCGCAACGACCCGGTATCCGGCATGCGCGTGTTCCGCTCGGCCCAGCACTACGGCCTCAAGATTGAGCGCGGTACCTTCAACCGCGGCGAGGCGCCCTGGCGCTACCTCAAGCCGCTGCACGCCAACCTGTTTTTGTCGGCCCACCTGAGCGACGTGCGCGACGCGCTGGCCGCGGGCGTGCCGGCCGCGCAGGTCTACCCGCATTCGGTGCGCGCCAGCGATGCCCATCCCAACGAAGTGCGCATTGCCTTCGACGGCGACGCGGTGCTGTTCTCGGACGAAGCCGAGCGCGTGTTCCAGGCCCAGGGCCTGTCCGCCTTCCAGCAGCACGAGCGCGACAAGGCTTCCCAGCCGCTGCTGGCTGGCCCCTTCAAGCCCCTGCTCGAAGCGCTGCATCGGCTGCAGCAGGCCGGCACCTCGCGCATGCGCATACGCACCGCGCTGGTCACCGCGCGCAGCGCCCCGGCGCACGAGCGCGCCATCCGCACGCTGATGGAATGGAACATCGAGGTCGACGAGGCCATGTTCCTGGGCGGCCTGGCCAAGGGCGAATTCCTTCGCGAATTCGAGCCCGACTTCTTCTTTGACGACCAGACCGGCCACGTGAATTCCGCCGCCCAGCATGTGCCCTCGGGCCATGTGGCCAGCGGTGTGTCCAACCAGATTTCCTGAGCCGCGAAAGAGCCTTCATGAATCCATCCAGCCTTTTTGCCAAATTCAACAATTTCTGGCGTTTTGCAGGCCGCATAGGTGCACTCGCCGCGCCCTATTTCCGGTCCGAAGAAAAATGGAAGGCTCGCCTGCTGCTGGTGGCCATCGTGCTGCTCAATTTGGGCACGGTCTATATGGCAGTGCAGTTCAATGACTGGTACCGCGTGTTTTACGACGCACTTGAAAAGCGCGACCAGCTTGTCTTCTGGCAGCAGATGGGCCGGTTCACCTATCTCGCTTTCGGAGCGATCATCATCGCCGTCTACAAGTTCTACCTGACCCAGTTGCTGCAAATGCGCTGGCGCGCCTGGATGACACGCGACTACCTGCGCCGCTGGCTGTCTCACCATGCCTTCTACAAGATGGAACTGGCGCGCTATTCCGCGGCCACCGACATCAACGCCAGTCCCGACAACCCGGACCAGCGTATCCAGGAAGACGTGCACTCGTTCACCACCTCCACGATCACACTGAGCATGGGCCTGCTCAATGCGGTCGTGACGCTGGTCAGTTTTGTCGGCCTCCTCTGGGTTCAGTCGGGCCCGCTGGCCTTCAGCCTGGGCGGTAGCAGCTACTCCATCCCGGGTTACATGGTCTGGGCCGCAGTGGCCTACTGCCTGGTCGGCAGCGTGCTGGCGCATTACGTCGGGCGGCCACTGATCAAACTCAACTTCATGCAGCAGCGCTACGAGGCCAACCTTCGCCACCACCTGGTGCGGGTGCGCGAGTACAGCGAATCCATCGCGCTCGACCACGGCGAGGCGGTGGAGCGCGGCCAGCTCGACGGGCGCTTCACGACAGTCCTTGCGAACTACCTGAACCTGATACGCGCCAACAAAAAACTCATCTGGTTCCAGAGCTTCTTCGGCCAGGCGGCTCTGATCTTTCCCTTCCTGGTCGCGGCACCCCGCTTCTTCAGCGGCGCGATCCAGCTCGGCCAGCTGATTCAGATTTCCTCGACATTCGGCAAGGTTCAGGACTCGCTCAGCTGGTTTGTGGACAACTACGACAACCTCGCCAGCTGGCGTGCGACAACAGATCGCCTGACCAGTTTCGAAGACAGCATGATCGCGCAGACACAGGACAATGAGGCGCTGGTCACCACCCCATCCACCGAGCTTGAGTCCACAGGCCTCAAACTGGCGCTGCCCACAGGCGCCGTGCTGCTGGCGCAGACCTCGTTGAAGGCGCACACCGGCGACCACATCCTTCTGAAAGGCCCCTCGGGCAGCGGCAAGTCCACCTTGTTCCGCGCCTTCGCCGGCATCTGGCCTTTTGCCAGCGGCAACATCGCCAAACCCGGCAACGCCATGTTCATCCCGCAGCGCCCCTATTTCCCCAATGGCTCGCTGCGCGATGCGCTGGCTTATCCGGAACCCGCCACAGCCTACAGCGATGACGCCCTCAGGCAGGCGCTTGAGGAGGCCCTGCTGCCCGACCTGGCGGCGCGGCTTGACCAGGAAGACGCCTGGAGCCAGAAGCTTTCCGGCGGCGAGCAGCAGCGCCTGGCGATCGCGCGCGTGCTGCTGAAAAAGCCCAAATGGATCTTCGCCGATGAAGCCACCAGCGCACTCGACGAAGCCGCCGAAAAGACGCTGTATGAACGTTTGCTCGCGCTCGTCAAATCGTCGGGCGGCGCCATCATCTCCATTGCCCACCGGCCCAACGTGGCGGCCTTCCACGACAGGCAGTGGACGCTGGAGAAACAGCCGCCGGGTTCAAATGCCCTGTACACCCTGACGGCCAGCCAGCTCCCCCGAGGAAGCGCCGCGCATGCCTGAGGAAATGTCCAGGCCGCCCGCGCCGGAGCCCGCCGACCTCTCCGCCTGGGCGCCCATCAAGCGCCCGGTGTTCCGCATGCTGTGGAGCACCTGGCTGGTCGCCAACATCTGCATGTGGATGAACGACGTTGCGGCCGCCTGGATGATGACCTCCATGACCACCTCGCCGATCTGGGTGGCGCTGGTGCAGTCGGCCTCCACCTTGCCGGTGTTCCTGCTGGGCCTGCCCAGCGGCGCGCTGGCCGACATCCTGGACAGGCGGCGCTACTTCATCATGACGCAGTTCTGGGTGGCCGTGGTGGCCACGCTGCTGTCCATCACCGTGATCTCGGGCGTGATGACACCGCCGCTGCTGCTGGCGCTGACTTTTGCCAACGGCGTGGGCCTGGCGATGCGCTGGCCGGTGTTCGCCGCCATCGTGCCCGAACTCGTGCCGCGCGGGCAGCTGCCCGCCGCGCTGGCGCTCAACGGCGTGTCCATGAACGCCTCGCGCATCGTCGGCCCGCTGGTGGCCGGCGCGCTGATCGCCGGCGCCGGCACCGAATACGTTTTTGTGCTCAACGCCGTGCTGTCGGTGATCTCGGGTTTTGTCATCATGCGCTGGCGGCGCGACCACGCGCCCAGCCCGCTGGGGCGCGAGCGCCTGGTCAGCGCGATGCGCGTGGGCCTGCAGTTCGTCGGCCAGTCGGCGCGCCTGCGTTCGGTGCTGCTGCGCATCGCCATTTTCTTTTTCCATTCCACCGCCCTGCTGGCGCTGCTGCCGCTGGTGGCGCGCGGCCTGCACGGCGGCGACGCCGGCACCTTCACCTTGCTGCTGGCCTCCATGGGCGCGGGTGCCATCGTGGCCGCGCTCAACCTGCCGCGGCTGCGCCAGATGATGCCGCGCGACGTGCTGGTGATGCGCGCCACGCTGCTGCAGTCGGCCTCCATGGCCGCCATGGCGTTTGCGCCCAATGCCTGGGTGGCGGTACCGGCCATGGTACTCAACGGCATGGCCTGGATCACTTGCGCGAATTCGCTCAGCGTGTCGGCCCAGCTCGCCCTGCCTGACTGGGTGCGCGCTCGCGGCATGTCCATGTACCAGATGGCCATCATGGGTGCCAGCGCCGCCGGCGCCGCGCTGTGGGGCCATGTGTCCACCCTGAGCAGCGTCTCCACCGGCCTGCTGATCGCCGCCGCCAGCGGCACGGTGGTGATGCTGGTGGCGCAGCGCCTGGTGTCCGACCTCAGCATCGAGGAGGACATGACGCCCTCGCGCCAGTTCAAGGCGCCCGTGGCCGAGGAGCCGCCCGGCGTGGGCAATGTGGTGGTGACGATTGAATACCTGATAGACCCGGCGCGCGCCGACGACTTCCGCGCGCTGATGCAGGAAAGCCGGCGCAGCCGTTTGCGCCAGGGTGCGCTCGAATGGGAACTGCTGCGCGACGTGAACAAGCCCGGGCGTTTTGTCGAGCAGATCGTCGACGAATCATGGACCGAGCACCTGCGCCGCTTCGACCGCGTTACCGCCAGCGACGTGGTGCTGCGGGAGCGCAAGCTGGCTTTTCATATCGGCGAGGAGCCGCCCCTCGTAACGCGCTGCGTCATAGACAGCCTGTGAGGATTTGACTCCTTTCCCCAAGAGGGAAGGAGCAAAAGGTTCAGACTCCCGCAGCGTAGCGCTCGAACCCTCTGGCTCGTAGCTCGCAAGCCGGGCAAGTCCCACAGCCATAACCCCAGGCATGCCGGTGCACCCGGTCGCCCAGGTAGCAGGTGTGGGTGTGCTCCACGATCAGCTTCACCAGCGCCTCGCCGCCTTGCGGCTGGCCTGACTTTTCTCCGATGTCGTGCGCCAGCCGCCAGGTGTCGGCCTTGTCTATCCACATCAGCGGGGTTTCGATCAGGAAGCGCTTGTCCATGCCCAGCGACAGCGCCAGCTGCATGGCCTTGATGGTGTCGTCGCGGCAATCGGGGTAGCCCGAAAAATCGGTTTCGCAGACGCCGGTGACCAGCACCTGCAGGTCGCGCCGGTAGGCCAGCGCCGCCGCCAGCGTAAGGAACAGCAGGTTGCGCCCCGGCACAAAGGTGTTGGGCAGGCCCGAGCTTTCCATCTTGAAGGCCACGTCGCGGGTCAGCGAGGTGTCGCTGACCTGGCCCAGCACCGCCAGGTCCAGCAAATGGTCTTCGCCAAGCTTGTGGGCCCACTGCGGAAACTGCGCCTTGATTTCACGCAGCACATTCAGGCGCGCCTCCAGCTCCACCTTGTGGCGCTGGCCGTAGTCAAAGGCCACGGTTTCGACACGTTCGTATTTGGACAGCGCCAGGGCCAGGCAGGTGGTGGAATCCTGCCCGCCGGAAAACAGCACGAGTGCGGATGTATGCATGCTGGTTACCTCCTTGCCGCGCTTAGATCAGTTTTCGCTTCGCCAGGCTTTGCATCAGCGCCGAGATGCCGAAGGTCCAGGGCGCGGCCTTGTCGGAGGTGGTCACGCGGTTGACCAGGCAGCCCAGCTGCGGCGTGGCCACCGTCACCACGTCGCCCACCACATGGGTAAAACCCTGGCCGGGGCCGTGGCGGTCCTGCGTGGGCGCGAACATGGTGCCCAAAAAGAGCATGAAGCCGTCGGGGTACTGGTGGTTGGCGCCTATGGCCTGGGCCACCAGGTCCAGCGGGTCGCGGCTGATCTTGCTCAGCGAGCTGCCGCCTTTCATCTCAAAGCCCTCGGTGCCGGTGACCGTCATGTTCAGGTCGCTGCGGCGCACGTGGTCAATGTTGAATTTGTCGTCGAACAGGCGGATGAAAGGGCCTATGGCGCAGGAGGCGTTGTTGTCCTTGGCCTTGCCCAGCAGCAAGGCGCTGCGGCCCTCGAAGTCGCGCAGGTTGACGTCGTTGCCCAGCGCCGCGCCCACTGTCTCGCCGCGCGAATTGACGGCCAGCACGATCTCGGGTTCGGGGTTGTTCCAGTGGCTGTGCGGGTGTATGCCCACTTCGGCGCCCGTGCCCACCGCGCTCAGCGGCTGGCTCTTGGTGAAGATTTCGGCGTCGGGGCCTATGCCTACTTCCAGGTACTGCGACCACACGCCCTGGGCGATCAGCACCTCCTTGAGCTTGTCGGCTTCGGGCGAGCCCGGCTTGATGCTGCTGAGGTTGTCGCCGATCACGCCGACCACGGCCTTGCGCACCGCCTCGGCCTTGCTGGCGTCGCCGCGCGCCTGCTCCTCGATCACACGTTCCAGCATCGACGCCACAAAGGTCACGCCGGCCGCCTTGAGCGCCTGCAGGTCGCAGGGCGCCAGCAACCAGGGCAGCGCGGGCTTGCGCGCATCGGCCGCCGAATTGGCCAGGACCTCGGCCGTGCCTGCCAGGCGCGGGAGCGAGGGCGCTGCCGTGCGTACGGCCTTGGCCACGCCGGGCAGTTCCAGCAACTGGCTGGCCGTGGCGGCCACGCTGGACAGGTCGAACACGGACTCGGGGGTGACCAGTGCGAGCACCGGCCCCGTGCCCTCCACCCATACGCGCCCCACCAGCAAGGCGTCGGCGGCATCAACAGGCAAGGCGGAAGCAAGGCTCAGGGAGTTTTTCATGGTGGTAATGAGAAGGAATGCGCCCAAAAACCGGGCTGAAGCCGCCAATACTACAGGGACTGCAAAGAGATGGGCAGCCGCCGGCGCCGCTACACTGAAATGCCCGTGCCCCGCAGGCCGCCCACTCCCTCCTCTACCCGACAGCCATGCCCCTCACCCCTGAACAGATCACGCAAGCCGCCATGGAACTGGCCGCCCGGCGCAACAGCGGCAAGCCCGGCGCCCGCCTGCCCGAAAGCTGCCGCCCGCTGGAACCCGAAGACGCCTGGCAGGTGCAGCTTGCCGTCACCCGCAGCCTGGGCCAGGCCGTGGGCGGCTGGAAGGCCTCGCCGCCCAGCCCCGGCAAGCTGGTGGTGGCGCCGATTTACCAGCCCGCCATCAGCCGCGCCGCGCTGTGCAGCGTGGTTTTTCCGGCGGACCGAGACCTGGGCAGCGTGAAGGTCGAACCCGAGCTGGCCTTTGTGCTGGCGAAAGATCTGCCCGCACGTGAGCAGCGTTACACCGAGGCCGACATCGACGCGGCTGTGGGCAGCGTGCATGCCGCGCTCGAGATCTGCGCGAGCCGCTATGCCGATTCGGCAGGCTTGCCCTTTCCTGAAATGCTGGCCGACGGCTTGGTCAACAACGGCCTGTGGCTAGGGCCTGAGCTGGTGGCACCCGAGGCCGCGGCCTTTGAACTGGGCTGGCAGGCCGGCGATGAGCCTCGGCAAACCGCCCAGGCCCAACACCCCAACGGCGACCCGCGCGCGCCGCTTTACTGGCTGGCGAATTTTCTGCGCGAACGCGGCCTGGGCTTGCAGGCCGGCCAGGCCGTCATCACCGGTTCCTATGCCGGTGTGCTCACGGTGCCGGTCGGCCAGCCCCTGAAGTTCGACTACGCGGGCCTGGCCCGTTTTGAGCTGGAATTCCGCAGGGGCTAAGCGCTTTCCCCAAGGTGCTGGGTATATAGGGCAGGAAATGGCCGGCCTGGACGCTGCGCCTTGCTAAGCTGGCGGTTTACTCTTTTCCAGCGGAGACCGCCCATGCAAGCCCAACATCACCAGCAATTCCTCCAACTCCACCAGGCCGGCAGCTTGCTGCTGTTGCCCAATGCCTGGGATGCCGCCAGCGCGAAGATTTTTGAGGCATCCGGCGCCAGCGCCGTCGCGACCAGCAGCGCCTCGCTGGCCTGGGCCAGCGGTTATGCCGACGGCGGCGCGCTGCCGCCTGAAGAATTGCTGCACGCCGTCGGCAACATCACACGCGTGCTGAAAGTGCCGCTGACCGTGGACATGGAAGACGGCTACAGCGCCGACCCGGCTGAAGTGGGCCGGCTGGCCGCCGAACTTGCGGGCAAAGGTGCCGTGGGCATCAACATCGAGGACGGCAGCGATGCACCCGCGCTGCTGGCGGGCAAGATAGGCGCCATACGCGCCGCACTCAAAGGCAAACCGCTGTTCATCAACGCGCGCACCGACGTCTACCTGCGCCGGCTCAAGGTCGAAGGCAGCCCGGCCCAGGCCAGTATTGAGCGCCTCAAGCTTTACCAGGCTGCCGGCGCCGACGGCGCTTTTGTGCCCGGCCTCACGGCCCTGCCCGAAGCGCAGGAGATCAGCGCGGCCGTCAATATGCCGCTGAATGTGATGGCCATGCCCGGCCTGCCTACGATTGCCGCGCTGCAGGCGGCCGGCGTGCGGCGCCTCAGCGTGGGCCCGAGCCCCTTCCAGGTGGCGTATGAACATGCCAAAACCAGCGTCGAGGCCTTGCTTAAACAAGACCTGTCGCCGCTGCTGGGCCCCAAGCTCGACTATTCGGCGATGAACGCCCTGCTGGCGACCGACCGCTGATTCCAGGCGCCATCCCCGCCGCCATCGCCTGAATCCCCCGGGGTTCAGGCGATTTTTCATTGAGGGGGCTTTTTTTTGAGGGCCAGGCGTCACAAACGGCAAGGCAGGATCGTCAATACGGTGTGACACCCAACTTTTAAGTTTTTTAAAGGAAACCACCATGACTGCCACCACCGCTACCACCGCCAACACCGCCCCCGTCCGTATCGACCTCGCCATTCCCGAGGTTTTCCCCGCCCTGCTCAAGGCCAGTGAAACCATAGGCAGCCTGGGCCTGGACAAAAAGCTGCACCACCTGATCCACCTGCGCGCCTCGCAGATCAACGGCTGCGCCTTCTGCGTGAAGATGCACCTGCGCGAAGCCCGTGAAGACGGCGAAACCCAGGACAGGCTGGACCGCCTCGTCGTCTGGGCCCATGTGAGCGACTTCAGCGAAGCCGAAAAAGCCGCGCTGGCCTGGACCGAAGCGCTGACCGAGCTCGACCACAAGACCGACTACGCCAGCCTGCGCGGCCGCCTGCGCGCCTTCTTCAGCGACAGGGAAATCGGCGCGCTGACCGCTACCATTGGCATGATCAACCTCTGGAACCGCATCCAGGTTTCGGCTCACTAAGGTTCATCATGGCTTCTCACATCGACCCGACCGCCGTGTTTGAAGAAAGGCGCAGGCATTTGTTCGGCCTGGCCTACCGCATCCTCGGTTCGCGGGCCGATGCCGAAGACGCCGTGCAAGACGTGTTCATCAAATGGCTGGCGGCCGACCATGCCAGCATCGCAACGCCGGCCGCCTGGCTCACCACCCTCTGCACGCGGCACTGCATAGACATGCTGCGCGACGCCCAGCGCAGCCGGGTCGACTATGTCGGCACCTGGCTGCCCGAACCGATCCAGACCCGCACCGACGAAACGCCGGAAACGCATGCGCTGCTGGCTTCATCCCTGAGCATGGCTTTTTTGCTGCTGCTGGAGCGGCTCACGCCCAAGGAGCGCGCCGCCTACCTGCTCTACGAGATTTTTGACACGCCCTACCCGCAGATCGCGGAGATGCTGGACATGGAAGAGGCCGCCTGCCGCAAGCTGGTCTCGCGCGCCAGCGTCAACATCGCCCAGGGCAAGGTGCGGCACGTGACGCCGCCCCAGGTGCAGGACGGCCTGCTCAACGCCTTTCGCGAGGCCATCACCGCGGGCAGCACCGAGGCGCTCGCCAGCCTGCTCTCGGACGACATCGCCGTCTGCGCCGACAGCGGCGGCAAGGTCAGCTCCATCGAAGGCGTTTTTCAGGGCAAGGGCAGTGTGCTCACGCTCATCAGCACCCAGCTGGCGCGCTACTGGGCCGCCTACGAATGGCTGCCCTGCGAGATCAACGGCGGCCACGCCATCCTGCTGCGCGCGAACAACGGCGAGATCGCCGCGGCCATCACCTTCGCCTACAACGAGGAAGGCAAGGCCACCAACATCTACATCATGCGCAACCCCGACAAGCTCGACGGCCTGGCCTTCGGGCCCGAGGCCGTGGCCTAGGGTGCCCACGGCCGGGCGCGTCAAACCAGCCCCAGGTCCCTGGGCTTGATGCCGGAAAAGATCTGCTCGGCCTGCGCCGGACCCAGCCCGTACAGGCGCGCCATCAGCCCTCCCAGCACCGCCCGGTAGTCGTTCAGCACCTGGAAGTCGCGGTTCTGAAACAGCGAAGGCGCATCGACCTTGAGCTGTTCGCCGGCGATCTTGCCGCCGCGCAGGCCGCCGCCCAGAACCCAGTACACCGTGCCATGGCCGTGGTCGGTGCCGCGGTTGCCGTTCTGGCGGAAGGTGCGGCCGAACTCGCTGAGCACCACCACCGTCGTGTCTTTCCACATCGCACCCATTTCACTGGCATAGGCCGCCAGGCCGCGGCCGAGTTCGTCAAAACGCCCGGCCAGGTAACCGGTGCCCGCGCCCTGGTTTACATGCGTGTCCCAGCCGCCCACGTCGACAAAGCCGATGCTGTAGCGCTCTTTCATCAGCCGCGCGATGCGCCGGGACTCCAGCTCAAACCCCTTGGCGGAGATCGCGTTGCGGTTGGCCGCCTCCATTTCAACGGACATCTCGCGCATCACCTCGTCGCGCACCGTGAATCCTTCGTTCACCGCCGACGCCAGCGCGGTGTTCTGGTACATGGCGGAAATGATCTGGCTTTGGCGCACATCGAGTGAGGGCCTGGCGATGGCCTTGAGCGCCGTGTTGGGCACGCGCGCCGTGCCCTGGAACACCAGCGGCAACTGGTCGGTAAAAGCCATGGGTTCGGCGCCGCGCAAGGTGGCGGCCAGCCGGTTCAGGAAACCCGAGCGGTAGTTCCTGCTCTGGTCCAGCGGCTGGCCCAGCTCTATGCTGTCCTGTGTTTCAAAGTGGCTGCGCGAGGTGTCGGGCGTGCCGGCAAACGGGATGAACGCCGCCTCGCCTTTCTGGAACATCGGGTAAATGCTCTCACGCAAGGCCGGATGCAGGCCCCAGTCGCCGTCAAGGGGCAACGCGGTGTTCTGCTCGGCCGACGGCTTGGGGATCGCGATGTCACGCCGCGCCTCGTAATAAAAGCTGCTGCTTACCGGCACCAGCAGGCTGGCCGCGTCATAGCCGCCGCGCAAAAACACCAGCAGAAAGCGCGGCTGGCCGCTGCCCGCGGCAAACAGGCGGCCGCCCGCCAGCGACATGGCGCCGGCGCCCGCGGCTTTGACAAGATCGCGTCTGTTCATGGGGCAATTCCTTTCAGCGGTTCATCATCTCGGGAGACGACAGCAAAAAAGTGTTCCATTCCTGCGGCGAAGCGGCCTGCTCCAGCGCCTTGCGTGTGGCCGGGCTCAGGGTTTTGGCCACCGACTGGTAATACAACGCATTGGCAAGCTGCGGAAAGGCCGCGCGCTCCACCGGCTGCGGCCCCTCGGTCTTGAAGAGCCCGGCGTTGCCCGAGCCGATCGCCTTGGCAATCTCAAAGCGCGTGGCCATCTGGCCCGGGCTGGCCCAGGCCGATTCAGCCAGGGAGTAGCCGTCGGGGGTCTGGCGGCCATACAGCGGCTCGCCCATGCGATTGAGCCAGTTCATGATGGGCCCGGCATTGAGGATGGGCTTGTCGTCATAGGCCATGCGCACGGCGGAAATCACGTAATGCATGGGGTCTTTGAACTTGCGGCCGGCGCCCTGCGCGAACTCGCTGGAGCCCAGCAGCGTTTTGAGCGTGGCGGCGATGTCCCCGTCGCTGCGCTGGAAGGTCTGGCTCATGCGATCCACGAGGGCCGGCGGCGGCGCATCCGCCAGCCAGTACTGCGCCAGCTTGCGGCTGATGTAGCGGGCCGTGGCCGGGTTGCGGGCGAGACGGTCTATGGCTTCATCCACCTCTGGCAGGCCTTTGGCGGTGATGGGCTTTCCCAGCAGTTGCTTGGCGCCAAAATCATGCCGCGCCGGGTTGAACTCGAACAGCCCGCGGCGCACATAAAACGCCTGCAGTTCGGGTTTCAGTGTTGGGTTGTTTGCCTGCAGGTTGATGCCCACACCCGTCAGCACACGGGCCAGCTCCTGCACGTCGTGCTGGCTGTACCCCCCGTCCACACCCAGTGTGTGCAGCTCCATCAGCTCGCGCGCGAAGTTTTCGTTGATGCGGCCGGCGGCGTTCTGCTCATTGTCCAGGTAGCGCAGCATCACCGGGTGGTACACCACCGCGCGCAGCAGTTCGCTGAACTTGCCCAGCGCCCTGGGCCGCACCGCCGTCTCCTCGTAGTCGCCCAGCATGGGACGGATGTTGCTCTTGTAAAGGTGAACGCTGAAGTGGTTCATCCAGAACCAGGTCATCTGCTCCTGCACCTGGTTGCTGGAATACAAGGCCCGCAGCACATGCCGCGTGGCGGCCTCACGCCCCAGGCGGTTCATCTCGACCTGGAAGCCCTGCTGGGCCGCTTTTTTTTCCTCATCATTGGCCAGCGCATTGGCCTCCTTGTTGCGCTGCTCCAGCTCCTGCACCAGCGCGACCACGGGCCGCTGGCTGATCGTCATGGCGCCGATCTGCGCCGCCACCGCCTCGGGCAGCTTCGCCGCGCCGGGATGAAGCTGCTCAGCCAGGTAGGCGTCAAACCCTTTGGGGGCGATCTGCTCCACCGACGAAGGAGAGGCCCCCCAGGTCACGCGGTTGACCCACAGGTAGCCGTCAGCCGCGGCAACTTGCCGGCCTCTGTCCGATGTACCCGCGCCGGGCGCCGCGCAACCGGCCAGCGTCAGGGCCAGAGCCAGGCAGGCCAGGCTGCGGGGGGAAAATCGGTAGAGGGGGTGCTGGGTCATAGGTCACGGGTCTTGTCATAGCGGCCAACAACGGCAGCCCATCCCTGCACAACGCCTCAGCAGGCCGCGGCGACTACGCCGGCTCCGGCCCGGCGCTGTAACAACACGTGCCGCGGCTGCGCCCCAGGCAGCCCACCCGCTGGCATCAAAAAGGCCGCCTATTTTTTGCCGCGCAGCGCGTCAAGGCCCCATGCGCCGCCGCCCGCGGCGGCCATGAACAGGAAGACAAAGCAGAACAGCACGGCCGACTCGCCGCCGTTGAGCATGGGCGAGAGCACAAAACCCTTGGATGCATGGCCGATGAAATAGGCAAAGGCCAGCAGGCCCGACAAGACAAAGGCCACGGGCCGCGTGAACAGGCCGACCAACAGCAGCGCGCCGCCAAAGAGTTCCAGGATGCCGGCAAAGCCGATCAGCGACAGCACCTGCAGCCCGTCGAAATAGGCCACGTGGGGAAAGCCCAGCAGCTTGGCCGTGCCATGCTGAATAAGCAAATAAGCCGAAACAATGCGAAGCACCGACAGCGCGCGCGACGTGAGTTGTGGGTTGTTGTTGGCAAACGCCATGGGAATCCTCCGTTAAAAGGATGTGTGACGGGGGCGCGGTGAAAAAGTTCAGCGGGCGAGTCAGAAAGTTCCCAGCCGCCTCAGCGTGCGGCGGGCACCGCGCTTTTTTCGGCCAGCAGCTGCACCAGGTGCTGGCGTATCACCGAAGTGATGTGCTCGCGCTTGCCCTGCTCCAGCATGCCGATCAGCCGCGTCGGGGGCCGGCCCGGCAGCGGCAGCACACGCAGCAGCGCGTCATTGGCCCAGTCGGCGTTCTTGACATGCGGCACGATGGTGACGCCCACGTTCTGGCGCACCAGCTCGATGATGGCCGACAGCGAGCTGAGTTCCAGGAAATCCTGCGGGGCCAGGCCCAGCTTGCGCAAGGTCTGCTCTATGCGTATGCCGCTAGGCGTGCGCCTGTCAAAGCGCAAAAAGGGTTGCTCGCGCAGCAGTTTTTTGAAGTCGCTGCCCGGCGGTGCCACCTGCGAACTCGCGACCACCGTCAGCGGCTCGGTGTACAGCGGCGTCCAGCGCATGCCCTTGCGCTCCAGCGGCGAGTCGTCGACAAAGATGGCGGCGTCGAGCTCGCCGCTTTGCACGCTGCGCGCCAGGCCGCTGGACTCCTGCATGACCAGGCGCACATTGAGGCGCGGATACAGCGGTTTCATGCGCACCACGGTGTTGGACAGCAGCCCCATGGCCGTGACGATGGAGCCCACCGTCACCGTGCCGGCGATCTCGCCCTCGCCCTCCAGGCCCTCGCGCATCTGGTCGTAGTAGCCGATGATTTTTTCGGCATGCGCGACCAGCGCGCGGCCGGCGTCCGAGAGCACCACGCCGCGCCCGGAACGCTCGAACAGCACGGTCTTGAGCTCGGTCTCCAGCGCGCGCATCTGCACCCCGACCGCCGCCTGCGTCAGCGCGACCCGGTCGGCCGCCGCGGCGAAAGAGCCGCCGTGCGCCACGACCAGAAAGGTCCTCAGGAAACGTATGGTGCTCACGCGGAATGGGCTTCAATACAAAAGAATAACTTTAGCATCTCAAAACATAATATAGATATATTTTTTAAACTGGATGGAGAACAATCCGCCTTAACAGGCTTGTGTGACGGACCGATGTCTTACCCACCCACGCTTGCTGCGCGGCCCCGAACCGGCCGCTTTCGAGTCCTATTTGTGGGTGATGATGCGTATGCCTGAAGTGCTCCCAGCGAATGCCGCAACGGCTTCAACCCTGTCCTTCGGTGAAAAACGGGCGGCGGCGATCTACGACCTGGGCCACAGCACGATTTTTGCGTCGCGCACCGACCCGCGCTTTTCCTATTGCACCTATGCGCCGCCACATCTGCACGAGGCCAAGCAGCCCATGCAGCTGGTGGTGGTGGTGCACGGCACGGGCCGCGCCTTCACCGAGTACCGCGACGCCTTTGCCGCTTTTGCCAAGTGGAACGACTGCATCGTGCTGTGCCCGCTGTTCCCGGCCGGCCCGCAGGGCGACGGCAACCGCGACGGCTTCAAGCACCTGCGCGAGGCCGACATCCGCTACGACCAGATCCTGCTGAGCATGGTCGACGAGGTGGCGGTGAAGTTCGGCTGTGATTTCTCGAAATTCGCGCTCTTCGGTTATTCCGGCGGCGGCCAGTTCGTCAACCGCTTCGGCCTGCTGCACCCCGAACGCCTCTGGGCCCTGTCCATAGGCGCGCCGGGTTCCGTCACGCTGATCGACCCTGACCAGGACTGGTGGGTCGGCGTGCGCGACTTTGAAAAACGCTTCGGCAAAGCCCTGAACCTGGCCGCGCTCAAGGCATTGCCGGTGCACATGGTGGTCGGCAAGGCCGACATGGAGACCTGGGAGATCACCCACCGCGAAGGCGGCAAATTCTTCATGGCCGGCGCCAACGCCGCGGGGCGTACACGCCCCGAACGGCTGGAGACTTTGCGCCAGTCCTTCGCGAAGGCCGGTGTGAACGTCACCCTGGACCTGGTCGACAACGTTCCCCACAATGGCCTTGCCTGCGTAGACACGGTGCAGGACTTCTTCGCAGGCGTGCTCAGCAACATGCGCAGCAAGGCGCCCAAGGCCTGACCATGCTACGTTTTGCGCTGGCCCGCCTGGTGATGGCGATACCGACCCTGCTGATCGTGGCGGTCGCGGTCTTTGTGCTGATACGGCTGATTCCCGGCGACCCGGCCCAGTTGCTGCTGGGCGACCTCGCCGACCCCATACGCCTGGCAGACCTGCGCGCCCAGCTCGGCCTGGACAAAAGCTGGCCGGTGCAGTTCGGCATCTGGGGCCGCCATGTGCTGGGCGGCGACCTGGGCGTGTCCATCACCACCGGCGAGCCGGTGCTGCAGCTGGTGCTGAGCCGCTTTGTGGTCAGTGCGCAAATCGTGCTGGTGGCGGTGTTCTTCGCCACCCTGGTCGCGGTGCCGGCCGGCATGATCGCCGCCTGGAAACAAAACCGCCTGCCCGACCTGGTGCTGGTCGGCGCGGCGACGCTGCTGGTGTCCATCCCCACCTTCTGGCTGGGCCTGTTGCTGCTGCTGTTTTTCGGCCTCAAGCTCGAATGGCTGCCGGTGGTCGGTTATGTCTCGGTCATGAACGACTGGAAGTCCGGCCTGCTTTACCTCTTGATGCCCATCCTCACGCTGTTCCTGCATGAAATCGGCGTGCTGATCCGCATGGCGAGAGCCAGCACGCTGGAAGTGCTGCGGCTGGACTACATCACCCATGCGCGCGCCAAGGGCCTGTCCGAGCGCGCCGTACTGGTGCACCACGCCTTTCGCAACTCCTTCGGCCCGACCTGGACGCTGATAGGCCTGGTGCTGGGCAACCTGCTGGGCGGCGTGGCCGTGGTCGAGACCGTCTTCACGATTCCCGGCCTGGGCCGCCTGCTGGTCGACGCGATCTTCGCGCGCGACTACCCGGTGATCCAGGGCTGCCTGCTGCTGGTGGCCGTGATCTATGTGGTCACCAACCTGGTGATTGACCTCTGCTATCCGATCTTCGACCCCAGGGTGCTCGCGGAATGAAAAAGTTTCTCACCCCGCAGGCCCTGATCGGTTTGCTCATCATCGGGCTGATCCTCGCGGCGGCCGTGCTGGCCTTCTTCTGGACGCCGCATGAGCCGCTCAAGATCAATTTCATGGCGCGCCTGAAGCCGCCCAGCGGCACTTACTGGCTGGGCACCGACGAGTTCGGCCGCGACGAGCTCTCGCGCCTGATGGCAGGCGCCTCCAACAGCATGTGGATCAGCTTTCTCACGGTGCTGTTTTCCATCACCGTGGGCACGGCCATCGGCGTTCTGACCGGCTTTGTGCGCGGCTGGACCGACCGCATCATCATGGCCTTCATCAACGCCCTGCTGGCCTTCCCCGGCCTGCTGCTGGCGCTGGCGCTGCTGGCGGTGTTCGGCGCCAACAAGTACGGCATCATCCTGGCGCTGGGCCTGGCCTACACGCCCTCCGTCACGCGCATCGTGCGCGGCACGGTGATGTCGCTGCGCGAAAAAGAGTTCATCGAATCCTCGCGCGTGCTCGGCAACTCGGAGCTCTACACCATGTTCCGCCACGTGCTGCCCAACTGCGTGGCGCCGCTCACGGTGCTGGCCACCTCGATGTTCGGCTGGGTCATCCTCGCGGAAAGCGCGCTGTCCTTCCTGGGCCTGGGCGTGCCGCCGCCAGCGCCGACCTGGGGCAATATGCTGGCCGCGGCCCGGCCCTTCATGGCGCAGGCGACTTACCTTTCCATCTTCCCGGGCCTGTGCATCGCGCTCACGCTGCTGGGCATCAATTTCCTGGGCGACGCGGTGCGCGACCTGCTGGACCCGCGCATGAGGGGCATCGAATGACGCAGCTGGTGGATGTCTCCGGCCTGAGCTTGTCCGTGGGCAAGGGCGGCCGCGAAATCGTGCGCAATGTGTCGTTCACCGTCGCGCCCGGCGAAATCGTCGGCATCGTCGGTGAATCAGGCAGCGGCAAAACCCAGGCGGCGCGCGCCATCATGGGCCTGACGCCACCACCCCTGGTGCGCAGTGCGGGCCGCATTCTTTTTGAAGGCGAAGACATGGCAGCTGTGGGCGACGCGCGTTTGCGCAAGCTGCGCGGCGCGCGCATAGGCATGGTGTTCCAGGAACCCATGACCTCGCTCAACCCCTCGATGACGATTGGCCGCCAGCTCGACGAAGGCCTGGCCCTGCACCGGCCCGAGCTGTCGCCGGCCGCGCGACGCGAAAAAGCCCTGGCCATGCTCGCGCGCGTCGGCATCAGCGACCCGCAGGCCGCACTCAGCGCCTGGCCGCATGAATTTTCGGGCGGCATGCGCCAGCGCATGATGCTGGCCTCGGTCATGCTGCTGGAGCCCGCGCTGCTGATCGCCGACGAACCGACCACGGCCCTGGACGCGCTGGTGCAGCGCGACGTGCTGGAGCTCATGGTCGGGCTCACGCGCGAACACAACACCGCCGTGCTGCTGATCAGCCACGACCTGCCCATGGTGGCGCGCTACACCCAGCGCATGATCGTCATGCAGCAGGGTGAAGTCGTTGAAGCCGGCGACACGGCCGCCATGCTGGCCGGCCCGCAACAGGACTACACGCGCAAGCTGCTCGAAGCCATTCCGCGCCGGCAGGCCGCGCGCACGATTGCCGATGAACAGCCCGTCATCGAGGTACGCAGTCTTGTCATCGACTATCCCGGCAAGCGCAGCTTGTTCGCCAGGTCGGCCGCCAAGCGGGTGCTGCACGGCATAGACCTGGTGGTGCGCCCGCGCGAGATCGTCGCGGTGGTGGGCGGCTCGGGCTCGGGCAAGACCACCTTGGGCCGCGCCATTGCCGGCCTCATCAAGCCCACCGAGGGCGACATCCGTTTCCGCGGCCATGCCATCACCCGCCGCGACGCGGGCTGGCTGGACTACCGGCTCAATTGCCAGATGGTGTTCCAGGACCCGTACTCGTCCCTCAACCCGCGCATGAACATAGGCCAGCTGGTCGGCGAAGGCCTGCGCCTGGTGCCCGGCCTGTCTTCAGCCGAGAAGCAGGCACGCGTCGCCAAGATGCTCGATGAAGTCGGGCTGCAGCCGCAGCATGCGGCGCGCTATGCGCATGAACTCTCGGGCGGCCAGCGCCAGCGCGTGGCGATTGCCCGAGCGCTGATACGCGAGCCGGCTTTTGTGATCGCCGACGAGCCGGTGTCGGCCCTGGACGTCACGGTGCGCGCCCAGGTGCTGGCGCTGCTGGCCGAGCTGCAGGAGCGCCACGGCTTTGCCTGCCTGTTTATCAGCCACGACCTGGGCGTGGTCGAGCAGGTGGCCGACCGCGTGGTCGTGATGCAGGCCGGCCGCATCATCGAGCAAGGCAGCCGCGACGAGGTCTTCGACCATCCGCAGCATGCCTACACCCGCAAGCTGCTTTCCGCGATTCCCGCGCTGACACCCACCGGCCAGGGCGGCATGCAGCTCAGGTGGCGTTTTGATGACGCCGATGCGACTGCCCCCCTGCACCCCCATCCCCTTCCGGCCTGATTTTTAAGGAGCTTTTGATGCTTTCCCTGCGATTGAATTTTCTGGGCGCCGCCGTGCTGGCGGCCTGCGCCGCGGCCCAGGCCCAGGCGCCCGCGCAAATCGTGGTCGCGCAGCCGGCCGATATACGCTCGACCAACCCCGGCGTGAACCGCGACAACACCACCGACGGCGTGGTGCTCAACATCGTTGAAGGCCTGGTCGCCCACCACGAGAACGGCACCATAGGCCCGCTGCTGGCGCGCTCCATCGTCACCAGCCCCGACGGCCTGACCTATATCTTCAAGCTGCGCACCAACGTGAAGTTTCACAATGGCGAGCCCATGAGCTCGGCCGACGTGCTGTGGAGCTGGAAGCGCTACATGGATCCGAAAACCGACTGGCGCTGCCTCAGCGAGTTCGACGGCCGCTCCGGTGTCAAAGTCACCTCGGTCACGGCGCCCGACGCGCAGACCGTGGTCATGCAGCTGGACAAACCCTCGGCCGTCTTCCTGGACAACCTGGCGCGCACCGACTGCGGCATGACGGCCGTGCTGAACAAAAAATCCGTCAAGGAAGACGGCAGCTGGGACAAACCCATAGGCACCGGCCCCTTCAAATTCGAGGAATGGAAGCGCGGCGAATACGTGACCCTGAGCGCCTTTGCCGACTACCAGTCGCCGCCCGGAACCAAACCCGACGGCTACCTGGGCCTGAAGAAGCCGCTGGTCGAGCAGGTCAAGTTCCTGACCGTGCCCGATATGTCGACCTCCAAGGCCGGCCTGCAGTCCGGCGCCATAGACGCCGGCCAGATCACCTCTTCCGACGTGCAGGAACTCAAGGCGAATAAAAACCTCACGGTGGTCGGCGCCGTCGATGCCGGCAAGAACACGCTGCTGATGCAGACCAACGACCCGCTGCTCAAGGACGAACGCATACGCCAGGCGATTGCGCTGTCGCTGGACATGAACCAGCTGGTCGCGGCCTCGTCCGAAGGCCTGGCCAAGGTCAACAACTCGGCCATCCAGGGAACTTCGGCCTTCTACAGCGCGGCCCAGAAAAAAGGCTACCGCTACGACCCGGCCAGGGCCAAACAGCTGCTGAAGGAGGCCGGCTACAAGGGCCAGCCCATCGTGATCCAGGCCAACAAGCGCGCCCATGTGCCCAGCTTCTCGGTGGCGGTGATGAGCCAGGCCATGATGCAGGCCGTGGGCATCAATGCGCAGATCGAGGTGCTCGAATGGGCGACCCAGCTGGACCGCTACAACAGCGGCAACTACCAGCTGAGCTCCTTCACCTATTCCTCGCGCCTGGACCCGGCCCTGAGCTATGAGCAGTTCTCGGGCAACAAGGCCAAGCAGCCGCGCAAGGTCTGGGACGACCCGGCCGCGCAAAAACTCATAGACCAGAGCTTTGCCGAAGCCAACCCGAAAAAGCGCCAGGTTTTGTTCGACCAGCTGCACACCATGATGCTCGCCAAGACGCCGCTGGTCATCCTCTACAACGTGACCGACTCCTGGGCCGTGCGCAAGCGCGTGTCCGGCTTCACGGTGTGGGAAGGCAAGCCGCTGCTCTGGAACACCAAGCTGGCCGCCAAGTAAGCGTTCCAGTATTCCCCATTTCTCCATCGCCTTGATGCGCGGGCAGCGCACAAGGCAGGGACAGGCACGCCTTGCGGCGGCCGTCATTCCCCTGTCAGGTCCTTTTTTCGGCAGCACAACATGGCAAACATCGAACAATTTCCCTTTATCTCGGTTTCCGGCAGCCCGCGCGAACGCGGCCTGCAATACGGCCGCCAGGCCGCCAGCCGGGTGCGCGGCAGCGCCCGCCTCTACGGCCAGACCCTGGTCAACCTGGGCTATAGCGAGCAGGCACGCACGCGGCTGATCGACTTCTTCGCCAAGGAGATCGGCGATTTCGCGCCGCACTACATCGACGAGATGCGCGGCATCGCCGAGGGCGCGGGCGTGGACTTCCAGGACATCGTGATGATCAATGCCCGCACCGAGGTGCTGGCCAAGGCGCGCGCCGAGAAAGTCCAGCAGGCCGACAAGGAGCCCGGCGACGGCTGCACCGGCGCGCTGATACTGCCCGAGCGTTCGGCCAACGGCAACCTGCTGCACGGCCAGAACTGGGACTGGCGCGCCGAATGCGTCGAAACCGCCGTCGTGCTGCGCGTGCGCAACGACAACGGCCCCGACTTCCTGACCTTTGTCGAGGCCGGCGGGCTGGCCCGCAGCGGCTTTAACAGCGCGGGTGTGTCCATCACCGCCAACTACCTGGAATCGGACCGCGACTTCAAGCAGCTGGGCGTGCCGCTGTCGCTGATACGCCGCAAGGTACTGGAGCAGGAGATTTTTTCGCTGGCCATGAAGGCCGTGGCGGCCACGCCCAAGTCCTGCTCCAACAACCTCATGCTGGGCATGGCGCAGGGTTTCGGCATCGACTTCGAATGCACGACCAACGAATCGTTTCCGATTTACCCCGGCGCCGACAACCTGATCGTGCACGCCAACCACTGGATGAGCCCGGTCGCGCTCAGCAAACTCGTGGACTTGGGCATTTCCCAGTCGCCCGACAGCCATTACCGTGACTGGCGCGTGCGCAAGCTGCTGAACACCAAGGACAAGCTGAGCCGCCAGGATTTGAAGAACGCCTTTTTTGACGACTTCGGCCTGCCCTATTCCGTCTGCCGTCCGCCGCGCCTGGGCAGCCATGACAACCTCTCGGCCTCGGTGGCCATGGTCATCATGGAGCCGGCCGCCGGCGAGATGGAAGTCGCGCCCCTGCCGGCGCTGAACCGGGTGTTCACCTGCTACAGCCTGACGCAGGAGCCGCGGCTTTCGGCTATCTGACTGTTAAAGGACCGCGGCCAGCTGGTCCAGGTCCAGCGAAGGGACGAACTTGGGATTGATATAGCGCTTGCGGATCTCGGCCTCGGAGAACTCCACCATGTCCGCGCTTTTGGCGCTGTCGCCGCCGCCGGCGATCCAGGCACTTTCCCAGATATGGGCCAGGTTGCGTATGCCCAGGGCCATGACCTTGGCGGTGTTGCCGCCGAACTGCTCCCACAGCCCGTCTATCACCGCGCGCGAGGCGCCTTCGCCGAGCTCGATGTAGGCATCGCAGATTTCCGTGGGCGGGATCAGCCGGGCGACGTCGTCCATGAGCTTGACGGTGGCGACCGCGGCCTTGCGGCCTTCGTCAATTTTGGCCAGCGCGGCGGCCGGCTTGGCCAGCAGCTTGTCGATGGCCTCGAACAGCTCTTCGGCCTTGGCGTCAATCATCTTGGTTTCGTAGATGGAATGCACGCCCTTGGCCGGCCAGTCTTTCTTGGGCTTGCCGGTGCTGGTGACGCCTTCGGTGGCCTGGTCCTGGTAGCCGTCGGCCAGGAAGGAGCCGTGCAGCGGCTGGCAGGCGTCGCCCACATAGTGCGCCAGCAGCCCCGCCGCGGCCACATAACTCGCATAGTCCTTCTTTTCGACGTAGCCGACCATGGCCTCGTAGAACTGCCAGACCCGAAAAGGCAGGCAGCCGCGCGACTTGGAGGCCGTGGAGCCCACGCTGTCGTAAAAACCCTGCCAGTATTCCACCGCTACCCTGTCCGTGTCCTGCATGCACAGCTCGCGCAGGCTGGGCCCGTCGTTGGGGCCGGGCACGTCGATGTCGGCATAGTGCGTGGGGTGTTCCGGCCCGCTGTTAAAGCCGGTGTCGCGCCCTCCCTTGACCTTGCCGGGCTGCTTTTTCCAGATCACGTCGGGCACGTCGGCCAGGGCGATAAAACCCGTCGTGTCCTTGAGCGCCTCGTTGATCTTGCCGGGCGCGATGTCGGCGCGGTCAAAGCTGATGCGCAGCGCATTGGCCGCTAGCAGCTTGGCGAGTTTTTTGTCCTTGACCTGGCCGACCGCGACATTGCCTATGCTGTAGTGGCCGGTCGCGCCCCAATAGGGCTGGGCCGCCGTGTTGTGGGCCGAGACCAGTTCCACGTCCAGCAGCTTGCAGACGTTGCTGAGGTTGGTCGCCAGCGCGAAGTTGTAGGCGCCGCCGGCTACGCTGAAGGTCTGCGCGCCCCATTCCACCGCGAGCGGGCGGTAGCTGGGCTTGCCGCTCGGCTCCTTGCTGTCTTTACTCTCTTCGACCTTGAGGTGCCAGACCGTGCCGGAGTCGCCGGGCTGGGTCTGGTGGGCCGGGTCCTGCGGCGCGATCAGCAGATCGGCCACGTAGTCATAGCCACCCACCGATTTGTAGCGGTAAAACAGCGCCTTGATGCGCCCCTCCAGGTGGCCGGAGGCCGCGCCGAAGGCCGACACCGGGTGGTCTATCAGCTGCAGCCCCAGGTTCTGCTCGTTAAGGTCGGCCAGCGCGCCGACCTCGCCTATGCCGTAGACGCTGCTGGTCCAGTCCCGGGCGTCGTCGACCTCGACCAGGCCGACGTCCAGGTTCAGATAGGTCTGCTTGCCGGCAAAAGAGGGATAGACCTCCGTAAAGGGTAGACGCGTGAGCTGGCGCTCTGAGGCATGGCCGATTTCGACCTCCTCGCCGCGCAGCCGCGCATGGACGGGCTCGCCGGGTTCGCCGCAGACATGGCGGTTGGTCAGCGCATAAATCGTGTGGCCGTCGCTGACCAGGCAGCCGGCGCTGGCACTGCGCAGCAGGCCCTGGTTGCGGATCAGCAGCGGAAAGCCACCGCCTATGGCCGCCTCGGGCCAGATCCAGGAGGGCAGCGGCTTGCGGGCCGGGGCCTGCGGCTCGACCTTGACGACACAGACCGGCACCACGCGGCCGTCGGGCAGATAAAGCATCTTGGGCACCATGTCCTGCGGGTGCAGCTTGCTGCTGGCAAAGGATTTTTCCTCCACCCATTCATCGACCATCACCAGCATGCAGGGCCAGGAATAGGGCCGCACCTCGGAATTGGCGAAAGTGCGTTCCACCTTTTTTTTGCCTGTGGATTTTTTGACCGGGTTTTTTGCGTCGGGCCAGGGATCGCTGCGCCGTATCAGGTACAAACCCACCGCCGTGCCCACCACGTTGCGCTTGTTGAGCATGTGCACGTGGAACTGGTTGCGCGCGTCCAGCAGGTCGCGCACGGAAAGGCTGCTGTAGCTGTTCTGGCTGCTCAGGATGTCCATGGAATTCCTCCGTGTGGTGAGGCTCAGGCCAGCAGGCATTGTGCGCAGCCGGATTGACCTGATCAATCCTCCAATAGGAGGAGAAAAACAGCTTCACCGGGCTTTGTGACGCGGCGATGTCCGGGCCGCCCTGACGGGGAAATGCAAGCAACAAAACAAGCAATGCAAAAAAAGCATGGCTAAAACAATGTCTTTCTGGCGACATTGCGAGATCATTCAAGTTACAGCAAGCCAAAGCCGTGCGTGCGAATTTGAGGGCAAAACCCGTGGCGCATGGGCCTCTTGCGGCGTCCCAAACCATGTGGACCCCATGTGTATCGCCGCTACCCGCTTCGATGCACAAACCAGGCGAAAGTCAACCCCCGCCGCCGGCAGTCACGGCGCCGGGGAAACCACAACAGGGTGAATGACATGGAAGCCATCAATGCAAGCCATGCAATGTCAATTTATCTGCCTCTCGCGCTGTATGTCGTTGTCGCCGTCATCGGCTGGCGGCTGATGAAATGGCAGCGCAAATGCAAGGCCCAGAGAGCCGTTTACTGGCAAGCCTGCTATATCAAGCTGGACAGCCTCGCCAGGTCCCACCGCCTGCGGGCCGCCGAGTTCGAGATCCAGGCCGAGAAAATCCGCCTGCGCTGGAAGCGGGAGCAACGGGCCCTGCACAAAAAAAGGTTTGACGAGATGTTCCTCAAACGGTAAGCCCGGGCTCAAGCCCATGCCGGCCATCGCGGCCGGCCGCGCCCTGGGCCTCAGTTGCGGCCAAACATCTTCTTGCCCAGGTAGCCGAGGGCGGCAATGCCCAGCAGAACGCCCCATTTGGTGTACCAGGCGGCCCACCAGGGCGGCATGCCCTCGCCAAGCGGGGATGGCGGCAGGTCCTCGGCGGCCCAGAAGTCCAGGGCCGGCCACCAGCACAGCCACAGCAGCGACAGCAGGACGGGCCAGACCGCCCGCGGAGCCAGCCGGGGAAAATCATCCCTCATCTTCCATGAAAGCCCCGTGAGCACGACCAGCACGGCCAGGCGCGCCAGCACAGAACCTCCCGCAGCCATGTCCAGGCCCAGGTAGGCTGAAAATTTCCAGGCGACAAAAGCGGCCAGCGCCACCACGGCCACAAAAAGAAGCCAGCTGTCCTCGCTGTCGACCTTGCCCATGACTACCCCCTTTTTGATGGCTGGTTTTTGTTGGCCGAAGGCCGCGAAGCGCGCGCCTTGCGGGGCGGCTGCTTTGCAGGCGGGCGTGTCCAGGCGGCCAGCGCGGCCGCCACCTCGTCGATCACGCGGCCCCAGTCTTCCCCTTCGGCCTGCCTGAACAGCCGCAGGCTGGGGTACCAGGGTGAGTCCGTCCGCTCAAGCAGCCAGCGCCAGTCCGTGTCTATGGCGGGCAGCAGCACCCAGCAGGGTTTGCCCAGGGCGCCAGCGAGGTGGGCGATGGCGGTGTCCACGCAAATGACGAGGTCCAGCTGGTTCACGATGGCGGCCGTGTCCGCGAAGTCCTCCATCTGAGTCCCCAGGGCCAGCAGCGGCTGGCCGGCCGGCGGCGCCTCGGCTTCTTCCTCACCCTGGCCTTTTTGCAGGCTCACAAAGGCCACGCCAGGCACTGCCCAGAGCGGCGCCAGGCTGGCCAGCCCGGGCAGCGAGCGGTTGCCGTCGTTGCCGTGCCCCGGGCTGCCCCGCCAGACCAGGCCGACCTTGCGCCCCGCGGCGGGCAGGCGCTCACGCCAGCGCGCCACGCGCGCCGGCAATGCGCGCACATAGGGCAGGGCCGCCTCGCCTAGGGTTTCTGCCGTCACCGAAAAATGCAGCGGCAGGCTCAGCACAAAACACCAGCAGTCATGCGCGGCCAGGGCATCCTCGTCGGTGACCACCGAATCCACCCCTTCCACGGTTTCCAGCAGCGGAACCAGCGGCGCGCGGCACAACAGGGTCAGGCGGGCGACGCCACGCGCCTTGAGCAGGGGGGCATAACGCACAAACTGGATGTAGTCGCCAAAACCCTGCTCGGGCCAGAGCAGCAAGGACTTGCCCGCCAGCGATTCGCCCTGCCACTGCGGCCAGGGCAGCGAAGGCAGGGGAACCGCGATGGTCTTGCGCTCAGGTGAATAACGCGACTCGTACAGGGGCCAGGCTTCGGCGTAGCGCCCCTGCGTCAGCAGCAGCAGGCACAGGCTGAGGCGGGCCTCCACGTAATCGGGCATGAGTTCCAGCGCACGCCTGTGCGCCGCCTCGGCCTCCCCCAGCCGCTGGTTGGCCTTCAGCATGATGCCCAGGTTGTTCTGAATCTCCGCGCGCTCAGGCTGGAGCGCCAGCGCCCGCCGGTAAGTTGCTTCCGCCTCGGCCAGGCGGCCGTCGCGCTTGAGCAATATGCCGAGGTTGTTGTGCGCCTCGGCATGGTCGGGCTTGAGCGCCAGCGCGCGGCGGTACGCCGCTTCCGCCTCGACGGGGCGCTCGCTTTCCTTGAGCAGGTTGCCCAGGTTGTGGTGGGCGTCGGCGTAATCCGGCCGGAGGTCCGTGGCGCGCCGGTAAGCGGCCTCCGCCTCGCCCGGACGCTGGCCGGCCCGCAGCAGCATGCCCAGGTTGTTCCAGGCCTCGGCGTGCTCCGGCCTGAGCGCAAGGGCTTGCCGGTAAGACGCCTCCGCCTCCGGCAGGCGCCGGGCCAGCTGCAGCAGGTTGCCCAGGTTGTTATGGGCGTCCACATAACCGGGCCGCAGCGACAGTGCGCGGCGATAGGACGCCTCCGCGTCGGCCAGGCGCCCCTCGCTCTTGAGCAGCACCCCCAGGTTGTTGTGCGCCTCGGCGTAGTCCGGGCACAGCGCCAGCGCGCGCCGGTAGGCCGCTTCGGCCTCGGCGCTGCGCCGCTGGTGCTGGTGCCGGTTGCCCAGCTCATTGAGGACCCTGGCATCGGCGGGTGCGGAACTTGGCGCGCCGCGCTGCGCCGCCATTGCTTCACGCGGGTGCCGGCTGCTTTTCAGCAGCGCGCCGAGGTTGTTCAGCGCCTCGGCATAACCGGGCCTGAGTTCCAGCGCGCGGCGGAAGGCCGCCTCCGCCTCGTCAAGCCGCCCGCGTTTTTTCAGCAGGTTGCCGATGTTGTTGAGCGCTTGCGGATAGTCCGGCCTGATCTCCAGCGCGCGCCGGTAGGCCGCTTCGGCCTCCTCCGGCCGGCCGCGCTCCTTCAGGAAAATGCCGAAGTTGTTATGGCTTGCCGCATCGGCCGGGTCCAGCGCCAGCGCGCGGCGAAACGCCGCCTCCGCCTCGCCCGGGCGCCGCTTGCCCTTCAGCACATTGCCCAGGTTGGCGAAAAAAGCGGCTCTTTCCTCCAGCGCCAACGCCTGGCGGATCCGCTCCTCCGCCTCGGCAAGCTCTCTTTTCTGCAGGTGCGCCACACCCAGCATATGCAAGGCATCCACATGGCCGCCGTCCGCCTGCAGCACCCGCAGGTAGCCGGCTTTGGCATCGTCGAGCCGCCCTTGGGTGTGGGCGGCAAGGGCGGACTGGAAAACGTCGACATGAAAAGGCAAGGCTTGCGCGCGCGTCATAAGTCCTCAGGTCCGGGTCTCAAAAAATCGATGCCCTGAACCGGCGGGCCTGGTTCAGCGGCCATCGGCGGACAAACCCGTCAGCAGGGTGAAGCCCTGGGCCGTCAGTTGCTTTTGCGGGTCCGGCAGGCGGCCGCCCTTGCCCAGTTCCGCCTCCGTGCGCTTGCGAAGCACAAACTCGATCGCCGATTCGCCGACCGGCGTCAGGGTCTGGTCGAAACGCGGCAAGCCGTAGCGAAAGCTGGCGTCCAGCAGCTCCACCTTGAGCGGCTGGGCGGCCCCGCCCAGGGTGCGCAAAAGATCCATGACATTGAGGGAGCGCCCGCTCCAGGACTTGTCCTTCCACAAGGTAAAGGTCCATTTGTGGTCGCTGTTGAAGGTGGACGGGAAACAGCCCTGTTCATACAGGTCCTCGTCCGGCACCACGCACACCAGGTGCCCGCCCGGCTTCAACACACGGAACCAGTGGCGCAGCGCCTCTTGCGGGTCCTGCATGTGTTCCAGGCAATGGGAAGAATGCACAAAGCCGAAACTGGCATCGGGCACCCCGTGCAGGTACTGCGCGTCGCCGTCGGGCAGGTCCCACTGCCTGACCTGCTCCATGCGCGGGAACAGCTCGGCGTACAGGGACACAGGGTCGGGGCCGCAACCGATGTCTATGCCATTGCCCACAAAATAACGGGTGGCGAACCTGGCGTCACCCAGGCGCCGCATCAAGGCCTTGCTCGCCTCCCTCACACAGCCTCCTTCAGCCTGCCGCGCTCAAATCGGCGCCCAGGGCCCGCACCACCGGCGACCACTCGCCCGGGGTCTTCTGGCTGAAGATTTTCAGGCCCGGGTACCAGGGGCTGTCCTCGCGCGGCGCCATCCAGCGCCAGCAGGCATCGAAGCGCGACAGCATCCAGGTCGGGCGGCCCAGGCTGGCCGCCAGGTGAACACAGGCCGTGTCCACGCTGACCACGCCGTCCAGGCAGCTCATCAAGGCGGCCGTGTCGCCGAAATCGGCGAGGTGGTGGCTCCAGTCCACGATGCTGCCCTGCCAGGCTGAGGTGGCGATGTCGGCTGCGGCCGGCCCCAGCTGCAGGCTGTGCCATTGCACGCCGCGCACCGACAGCAGGGGCTCAAGCTCGGCCAGGCACATATTGCGGCGCTGCGCCATGGTTTGCGCGCCGGAGCCGCTCCAGACCAGGCCCAGCTGCCGCATCGCGCGGCCCCGGACAACGCCCTTGGCGGAGCGCGGCATGGCCGCATAACAAAAGCGCCTCATGCGTTCATGCCAGAGCGCGACGCTCTGCGGGCTGGCCGACAGCGGGGCCGGCGGCGGCAGCTGCGCCAGCGTGCAGCCCAGGTGCAGCGGCAGGCTCAGCAAGGGCACATGCACATCGTGGCCCTGCACGCGGCCCGGCAGGGCGTCTTCCGCCGGCATCAGCGTGATGCGATCAAGCGCGGCCATGCCGGCCAGCACCGGGTGCAAGGCGCGGCGGCACACCAGCAGCAAGCCCGCTTGCGGGTGCGCGGCCCGCAGCCGCGGCAGAAAACGCGCGAACTGCATGGCGTCGCCCAGGCCCTGCTCGGCCCAGACCAGCAAAATGCGCTCGCCCAATGCATCACCCGTCCAGGCCGGGCCGTAGTCGCGCCAGCTGCCCTGGGCCTGCGACACTTTCCAGCGCCATTCGTGCGCGGGCCAGCCGGCTTCAAAATCGCCTTCGGCCAGCAAGCCCAGCGCGCGGTTGAACTGCGCCTCGGCATAGCCCGGCTCCACCTCGCAGGCCGCCTCCACCAAAGGTTTGGCGGCGGGCCAGCGCGACTGCTCCAGTGCCACCGCCCCCAGCGCGGTGTAGGCCCGCGCCTGCGCCGCGCGATCGCCGGTGGCCAGGGCGATGTCGAGTTCGGGCTGCCACAGCATGCGCGCCTCGGCAAAGCGGTATTGCGCACGCAGCAAGGCCGCCAGCTGGCGCAGCACGGCTTCCTTGTCCGTAGGCCCCAGCGCCAGCGCCTTGCGGTAAGCCGCTTCTGTCCGACCGGCCAGCTCGGGCCGCCGCGGCTGGTCCAGCGCGGAACCCAGGTTGAACCAGTCGTCCGCGCCGCCTTCACCGCCGGACGCCTGCACCAGTGCCAGCACTTTTTCAAACGCCGCCTGGGCCTCTGCCAGCCGGCCGGCCTGGAAGGCCAGCGCCCCCATCAGCCGCCAGGCCTGCACCGACTCGGGCTGCGCCGCCAGCACCTGCCGCAGCAGGCGCTCGCAATCGTCCCAGCGCTTGTCGGCATAAGCACGGTTGGCCGCGCGCAGCGGCGTGTCCGGCACCGGGGAAACAAGCTGCCGCGCTTCACCCATCTCACACCACCGTGGTCGTCAGCAAGGTATTGATCAGCAGGTTGATGCTGTGCCCGCCGTGCTGGTACTGGTAGACGTCATAGGTCTGCCCGCCTATGCTCACGTCATTGGCCGAGGCGTTGCCGGCGGCGGACGCGACCACGTTGTAGGTGGCGCCGTCCACGTCGGTCAGGTTGCCCGTGCCGGGCGACAGGGTGCTCAGCGTCTTGCCCAGGGCTTGCAAGTTCAGGATGTCACCGGCGGCGCCGGTGATGCGCAGCGTATCGGCCACCGCATTGCCGCTGGTGAACTCCAGCACATCCTGCAGGCTCAGGTTCAGTGTCTGGTTGCCCGAGGCGGCCATGCTGACGATCTCAAAGCCGGTGACGAAGTTGCCCACACTGGCCGTGGTGCTGAAGTTGAACGCCGTCGTGGTGGCCAGCGCCAGCGTGTCCACCCCCGCGCCGCCTATGTATTGCGCGCCGTTGACGAAGAAGTTGGCCTGCGTGCTGCCCGTGTTCAGGGTGTCGTCACCGGAGCCGAGGTCGATCACACTGTTGAAATTGGCGCCCGTGCCTATCGTGACCGTATCGGCCATGTCGCCGGTGCTCAGCTGAGTGCCACCCAGGTAGGCGCCGCTGGCGGTGCCGGTCGTCAGTGTGTCGGCCACACCGGCGGTGGCGGTGTAGACGTCGTCATCCGTGATGTTACCGGTGGCCGTCGAGGTACCGGTGGTGAACCCGCTGTCCGTGGCAATTTGGCCGATCACGGTTTCCAGGCCCTCGGCCGCCGAGTCATTGGTCAAGGCCACGGTGACCACCTTCTGGGTCTCCCCCACGCCCCAGCTCAAGGTTTGGCCCGTGATGGCGGTGTAGTCGGAGCCCGCCGTGGCCGTGCCGCCGTTGGTGCGGAAGTAGCTGGTGCTGGCAATCGTCAAGTCGCCGGCGCGGACAATGCTGAAGCCCACCACACCCGCGGACTCGAAAGCGGGGAGTTGCGTTATGGTGTAGGTATTGCTACCGCTGGGGGCCGTGTCGTTGTCCAGCAAGGTGGCAGTGGCCTGGCTCGTGCCGGTGGTGAAGCCGCTGTCGGTGGCTATCTGGCCGATCACGGTTTCCGAGGATTCCGCGCTCGCATCATCGCTCAGGCTGACAAAAACCACCTTCAGGGTTTCGCCGGCCCCCCAGTTCAAGGTCTGGCCCGCGATGGCGGTGTAGTCGGAGCCCGCCGTGGCCGTGCCGCCGTTGGTGCGGAAGTAGCTGGTGGATGCCCCGCTGGTATCACCGGCGCGCGTGATGGTGTAAGCCGCCACGCCCGCGCCTTCTTCAAGGCTGGCACTGGCCGCGGCAACGCTGTAGCTGGTGGACACAACCGTCTCGCTGTCCGTCAGCGTGGCGGTGGCGCTGCTCGTCGTAATGGCGCCGCCCGAGGCGTTGCGCAGGCCCACGATCAGTGTCTCATTGCCTTCCACCGAGGCATCGGCCAGCAGCTGGACGCTGATGCTCTTGGAGGTTTCACCGGCCACAAAACTCACGGTCGTCGGGCTGATGCTGGTGTAGTCGGCGCCGGCCGTCGCAGTACCCCCCGTGACGTAATACTCGATGCTCTGCGCGCCGCTGGTGTCGCCGCCGCGTGTGATCGTGAACAACGCCTGCCCGCCGTCCTCCGCGACGGGGGAATTCGCGGCCGCGATGGCAAACGTGGTGCGCGTCTGGTCACTGGCGTTGATGGTCGAGCTGTCCGACCGAATCACAATATCGCCGCTGCTGGCGTTGGAAATGACGCCGACAACGGTCTGGGCGACTTCCGGTATGGCGTCATCGAACACCTGCACCAAAACAACCTTGCCCGCCTCACCGGGAGCGAAGGTCAGCGTCTGGTGCACGGCGGCGTAGTCCACCCCCGCCATGGCAGACCCACTGAACGCGTCAAACTCAATCGTGGCCGTCTGGTCCAAAAACCCCCTTCGCGTCACGAGAAAGTCCTCCCGGTGAGTAATTTCGTTGACGGGACTGCTCACGGTAATGACCCAATCCGTCTTGTCGTCATCCCGGATGGTTCCGGCCGCCGCCGCGGAGACGCCCGTGGTGATGGCGCCCATGCTGGCATTGCTGATGGCCGCAAGCACGGTTTCATCACTCTCGGCCACCGCGTCATTCACAACAGCCACCTTGACCGTCTTGCTCATCTCGCCGACGGCGAAACTCAGGGTGGTCGGGCCAACAGGGGTGTAGTCGCTGCCGGCGTTCGCGCTGCCGCCCACGGTGGCGAATTCGATCGTCGCGGCGGCGCCGCTGCCAGAGCGGCTCACCGTGAAGTTCATGAAGCCCGCACCTTCAGAGGTGCTCGCGCTCGCAGGGCCGCTGATGGCCCAGAACGACTGGTCATCGTCACTGATGGTGACGCTGGCGATGTCGGTAGAGATCGTGCCGGCGCTGGCATTGCTGATGGCCGCGATCACCGTCTCATTGCGCTCGGCAACGGCGTCGTCGCTGACCGTGACGGTGACCATCTTGGTGAATTCACCCGCGGCGAAGCTCAGGGTCTGGCTGGTGGCGGTGTAATCAACACCCGCCGTGGCTGTGCCGCCGAACGTGGCGAACTGGATGGTTTCGGCCGTGTTGATGCCCCCCGTGCGGCTGACGGTGTAAGTCAATGCGCCCGCGCCTTCGCCAATGGTGCCGCCGCTGGCAACGCTCCAGAACGACTGGTCGTCGTCCTGGATGGTGGCGCTGGCCGAGCCGGTGGAGATCGTGCCGGCGCTGGCGTTGCTGAGGGCGGCGATCACCGTCTCATTGCTTTCGGCGACGGCGTCGTTATTGACCGCGATGGTGACCGTCTTGCTGGTTTCACCCGCGGCGAAGCTCAGGGTCTGGCTTGCGGCGGTGTAGTCGGTGCCCGCCGTGGCCGTACCGCCGCCCGTTGCGAATTGAATCGTCGCCGCCGCATTGACGGCACCCGTGCGCGTGACGGTGTAGGTCAGCGATTGCGCGGCTTCGCTGGCGCTGCCGCCGGCCACGCGCCAGGATGACTGGTCGTCGTCCAGGATGTCGGCGCTTGTCGGAATCGTGCCCCAGGCGATCTGGCCCACGCTGTTGTTGCTGATGACCGCGGACACACTTTCATCACCCTCAGCCAGGCCGTCGTCGAGCACCGTGACGGCAATCGTCTTGCTGGCCTCACCCGCCGCAAAGCTCAAGGTCTGGTTGACCGCGGTGTAGTCGACCCCGTCAGTGGCCGTGCCACCTCCGGTGGTAAACACGATCGTGGCGGCCATATTGAGCGCGCCCGTGCGCGTGACGGTGTAGTAGATCAGCGCTCCACCGGCCTCGGTGGCGTTGCCGGCGCTGGCCAGGCTCCAGAAGGACTGGTCGTCGTCTTTGATCAGGGCGCTGGCCGACCCCGTGCTGATCGTGCCCGCGCTGGCATTGCCGATGGCCGCGATCACGTTCTCGTCTTGCTCGGCCAGGCTGTTGCCAAGGACCGCCACGGCAACCGTCTTGCTGATTTCACCCGCCGCGAAGCTCAGGGTCTGGTTGACCGCCGTGTAGTCACTGCCTGCCGCGGCCGAGCCACCCGCGGTGGCGAACTGGATGGTGGCCTGCGCGGTCGCGCCAGTCCGTGAAACGACATAGGTCAAGAAGCCCGCGCTTTCACCGACGTCACCCGCGCTGGCGACGCTCCAAAACGACAAGTCGTTGTCCAGGATGGCGGCGCTGGCTGAGCCCGTTCCGGTGCCGATCGTGCCCACGCCCACGCCGATCGTGCCCGAGCTGGCGTTCTTGATGGTTACACCCACGGTTTCGCTGCTACCCTCGGCCAGCGCGTCGTCCAGAACGGCCACGGAGATGGTCTTGCGGGTCTCGCCCTCGGAGAAGCTCAGGGTCTGGTTGACCGCCGTATAGTCAATGCCCGCCGTGGCCGTGCCGCCCGAGGTCGTGAATTCGATGGTCGCCGCGCCGGTGGCGCCAGAGCGGTTGACCGTGTAAAACAGGGCTCCTCCGCTTTCGTCGGTGTTGCCCACGCTGGCCACGCTCCAGATCGACTGGTCATTGTCCAGGATGGTGCTGCTGGCCGTGGAGGTGGTGATCGAGCCCGTGCTGGCATTGCTCAGGGCCGCCACCACGGTTTCGTTATCTTCCGCCGCCGCGTCATCATTGAGGATCACCGTGACTGTCTTCACGGTTTCCCCCACAGCGAAGCTCAGGGTCTGGTGAAGCGCCGTGTAGTCACTGCCCACCGTGGCCGTGCCACCCGCCGTGGAAATCTCAATCGTGGCAGCCACATTGCTCGCCCCTGTCCTCTGGACGGTATAGGTCAAAGAGCCCGCGCCTTCGCTCACGTTGCCTGAGCCTGTGACGCTCCACACCGATTGGTCGTTGTCTTGGATGATGGCGTTGATCGTGGCGGTCGCTATGGTGCCCGCACTTGCGTTGCTGATGGTGGCGTTCACGGTTTCGTTGCCTTCGGCGATGGCGTCGTCCGTGACGGCGACCGTGATGGTCTTGCTCATCTCACCTGCGGCAAAGCTCAGGGTCTGGTTGACCGTGGTGTAGTCGACGCCCGCCGTGGCCGTGCTGTCAGCGGTCGCAAACTGGATGGTCGCCGCGCCTGCGGCACCCGTCCTGGTGACGGTGTAGGTCAGGCTGCCCGCGCCTTCGCTGATGCTGCCCGCACTTGCCACGCTCCAGACCGACTGGTCATTGTCCAGGATGGTGCCACTGATCGTGGCCGCATTGCTGCTGACTATGGCGGTGTTGATCAAGCCCGTGCTGGCATTGCTCAGGGCCACCAGCACGGTTTCGTTATCTTCCGCCGCCGCGTCATCATTGAGAGCGACCGTGACTGTCTTCACGGTTTCCCCCACAGCGAAGCTCAGGGTCTGGTGAAGCGCGGTGTAGTCACTGCCCGCCGTGGCCGTGCCACCCGCCGTGGAAATCTCAATCGTGGCGGCCACATTGCTCGCCCCTGACCTCTGGACGGTATAGGTCAAAAAGCCCGCGCCTTCGCTTGCGTTGCCTGCGCTGCTGACACCCCACACCGATTGCTCGTCGTCTTCGATGGTGCCGCTGGTCGTAGCGGTCGCTATGGTGCCCGCACTTGCGTTGCTGATGGTGACGAACACGCTTTCGTTGCCTTCGACGATGGCGTCGTCCGTGACGGCGACCGTGATGGTCTTGCTCGTCTCACCTGCGGCAAAGCTCAGGGTTTGGTCGACCATGGTGTAGTCCACGCCCGCCGTGGCCCGGCCGCCAGCGGTCACGAACTGGATGGTCGCCGCACCTGTGGCACCCGTCCTGGTGACGGTGTAGATCAGGCTGCCCGCGCCTTCGCTGATGCTGCCCGCACTTGCCACGCTCCAAACCGACTGATCTTCGTCCAGAACGGTGGCGCTGGCGCTCGCCGTGGCAATGGTGCCGCTGCTCGCGTTGCTGATGGCGACGTTCACCGTTTCATTGCCTTCGGCGATGGCGTCGTCCGTGACGGCGACCGTGATGGTCTTGCTCGTCTCACCTGCGGCAAAGCTCAGGGTCTGGTTGACCATGGCGTAGTCGCTGCCCGCCGTGGCCGTGCCGCCAGCGGTCGCGAACTGGATGGTCGCCGCACCCGTGGCCCCCGTCCTGGTGACGGTGTAGGTCAGGCTGCCCGCGCCTTCGCTGATATCGCCCGCACTTGCCACGCTCCAGATCGACTGGTCGTCGTCCAGAACGGTGGTGCTGGCGGTCGTCGTGGCAATGGTGCCGCTGCTCGCGTTGCTGATGGCGACGTTCACCGTTTCATTGCCTTCGGCGATGGCGTCGTCCGTGACGGCGACCGTGACGGTTTTGCTCGTCTCACCTGCAGCAAAGCTCAGGGTCTGGTTGACCGTGGCGTAGTCGCTGCCCGCCGTGGCCGTGCCGCCAGCGGTCGCGAACTGGATGGTTGCCGCGCCTGTGGCACCCGTCCTGGTGACGGTGTAGGTCAGGTTGCCTGCGCCTTCGCTGATGTTGCCCGCACCCGCCACGCTCCAAACCGACTGGTCGTCGTCCAGAACGGTGGCGCTGGCGGTCGCCGTGGCAATGGTGCCGCTGCTCGCATTGCTGATGGCCACGCTCACCGTTTCATTGCCTTCGGCGATGGCGTCGTCCGTGACGGCGACCGTGATGGTCTTGCTTGTCTCACCTGCGGCAAAGCTCAGTGTCTGGTTGACCGTGGCGTAGTCGCTGCCCGCCGTGGCCGTGCCGCCAGCGGTCGCAAACTGGATGGTCGCCGCGCCTGTGGCACCCGTCCTGGTGACGGTGTAGGTCAGGCTGCCCGCGCCTTCGCTGATGTTGCCCGCACTTGCCACGCTCCAGGTCGCCTGGTCATCGTCCAGAATGGTGGCCGTGATGGCGGCCGAGCCGGAAGCGATGACGGCGCCCGCCGAGGGACTGCTGAGTTGGAGGTTGAAACTCTCGTTACCCTCCGTCAGCGCATCATTGTTGATGGTGACCGTGACGGTTTTGGCGGTCTCGCCGGCGGCGAAAGTGAGGGTCTGGTTGAGGCTGTTGTAGTCGTTCGTGCCGCCGCTGCCCGGCGTGGCCGTACCGCCGCTGCTTTGCACCACCACGGTGACCGCACTGGTGGTCAGGCCGCTGCGCGTCAGGCTGAAGGTGGCAGTGCCCGCGCTTTCGCTGAAGGCCAGGCCGTTGGCCGCGTTGTCAATGCTGATGACGGCGACTTCGTTGTCCTGGATGGTGGCGGTGACGCTGGCGTTGGCCGCGTCGATCAGGCTACCCGCCGAGGCGTTGCTTAACTGCAGGTTGAAGGTTTCATTGCCTTCGACCAGCACATCTTCGGTGATCGTGACAGTGACGGTCTTGCTGGTCTCGCCGGCCGCGAAGCTCAGGGTCTGATTGACCGCGGTGTAGTCGGTGCCCGGCGTGGCCGTCCCGCCGCCGGAGGCCACCACCACCGTCGCCGCCCCGGTGGTCAGGCCGCTGCGATTGACGGTGAAGCTGTAAGTGCCCACGCCTTCGGAAAAGCTCACACCCGTGGCCGTGCCGGCAATACTGAACAGGCCGACCTCGTTGTCGACGAGGGTGGCCGTGGCGCTGGCCGTTCCCAGGGTTCCGCCGACCGGAGTGCTGAGCACCAGGCTCAGGGTTTCATTGCCTTCAACATTGGCATCGTCAACCGTGGTGACGGTGACGGTCTTGGTGGTCTGGCCGGCCGCAAAACTCAGGGTGCCGCTGGCGCTGGTGTAGTCGCCGGGGGCTGTGGCCGTGCCGTTTTGTGTGGTGTAGACCACGGTGCCGGCGCCGCTGGTGTCGCCCGAGCGGGTAACGGTAAACACCGCATTGCCGCCTTCGGCGACCTGGTCGCTGGCGATGCTGGCGCTGTAACTGGTGGTGGTGCTGACCGGCAGGGTGATCACGGTGGCCGGGCTGGTGCCGCCGGAGACGGCCTGCGTCACGCTGACGCTGGCGGTACCGGCCACAAAGCTGGCTGTGCCGCTGGCGGGCGTGGCGGTGGCCAGGTTCAGGCTGTAGTCGCCGTTGGCGTCGGCCGTGGTGGTGTAGGTGAAGCTGTTGCTGGTGGCGGCGTTGTTGTCGGGGTCGATGGCGACGGTGACCGTGGCATTGGCCAAGGCCTTGCCGCTGATGACGGACTGGCCGCTGAGGTTGGGGGCGGTGCTGACGTTGATGGTGGTGACAGCACTTGCAATCCCGGGCGTGGTGGTGCCCGCGTCATAGCCACTCACCGCGGTGATGGCACCATTGGGATCAGCGGTGATCGCGCCTTTGGCATTGAAGGTAGTGACTGAGCCGTCGGCGAACACCAGCTTGTCGGCGGTCACCGCCGAGCCCGCCGTGACCGTGACAGTTTCCGTATTCCCTTCCACCGTGCGGATAAACCGGATCTGGGAATTGCCGCTGATCAGGGTCTTGGTGTAGTCGGCCCAATTGCCGCGCAGGTAGATGAAGTCGGCATTGCCGCCCGTCAGGGTGGCATCGACCGTGGCCCCGGTACTGACGTAAATCTTGTCTATCCCGCTGCTGCCATTGACGATGAAGCTGATGCCGGGCCGGCTCAGCGCGAAGGTCTCGCCCGCCGCGTCCACCGCGAAGGCCTTGACGGTGGCATTCAGGCTGGAGCCGGCTGCTGCTGCACCCACTGGGGCCGTGGAATTCTCCCCTGAGGGCGTTGGAATCGCAGTGCTGTTCTTGACCGCGTTGTACAGCGAGTTGGCATTGACCGTGCCGTTGGCAAACACGAGGTTGTCAAACTGCACGGCGGTACCGCCCGCAACCTTCACCGTCTCGTTCTTGCCGTTCACGGTGCGCTGCAAGGTCAACTCCGTGCCACTGGTGCTGGCCGTGTAATCGGCCAGGTTGCCCGTGAGGTAAACCTTATCGGCGCCGGCCCCCAGGAGAGTCAGGTCGTAGATTAAACCTGGACGCACATAGAGGGAGTCCACACGCGTCGATCCCGTGAACCGGATTTCCTGGCCTTCCAGGCTCAAGCTCCCGTAACTCAGTTCAAAGTCGAGGAAGTTCAGATTGTCGGCGGTCGGTGTCAGGAAGAAATATTTACTGGTTATGGCCATGGTGATGCCTCTGGATGAAAGTCATTGCTTGGGTTTCTCTGGCTGCCGGGGTCTTAGCCCTGGATAACGGGATCGGCCGTCCAGCTAAGCCCGCTCCGCATACCTGGGAGGTCGGCATAGATCGTGTTGGAGGCATTGCCTTCGATGGTCATCATGACGATGTTGGCCGCGCTGCCGGCCTGGCCTGTCTGCGTTCCGAAATACACCAGGTTTTGGCCAACACCGGTCACACCGCTTGTCGACTGGCCATCGGCCACGCTGGTGTAGTTGATGTCGTAAACCGCGGTGGCGGTATTGAACTGGCTGTCGATATAAATCAGGTCATCGCCGCCAAAGTTGTTGACGCCTATATTGGTGTCATGGGTCAGCACGCCATCGAAGCCTATGCCGGCACCGCCGTGGAGGTCCTCATAGTTTTTAAGCACAAGTGCGTACTGGCCGCTGCTGAGTGAACCTGTCAGGAGCGTCATGGAGCCGGTGTTGTTGCCAATGCCTTCCACGTCGAGGTACTGGTAGCTGTTGGCCAGTGCGCCAGCGGCATCCATCTTCTGCGACAGCACGGCCGGGGTGATGCTGTTGACGGCGACGCCAGGGGTGACGGTGCTGAAGTCCATGGCCGTCGTGCTGCTGACCGCGATGCTGCCCTGCCCGCTGGTCAAGCCATGGAAGGCACCGGCGTCTACGGTGATGTAATAGTTGTTGGACAGGTCCAGGTCATAGGTCGGATTCAGGGTGATCTTGTTGCCCGAAATCGTGACCTGGCTGGCATCCTTGACGTCAATGTCAAAGGTGTGAACGGTGCTTTCACCGCGGTGGCCGGTGCCGCCGGTGTTCACGATATGGATGAACTTGGTGCCTACCGCAATACCCGCGAGGTCCACGTTCTCGCTGGCTGTCAGCACGATATTGGAGCGCACGTCGAAGTTGCCGACCGCCGTGCTCTCGAATGCACTGGTGATGGCGGGTGCCTCAGCCACATCGGTCAGGTTCACGACAATGGCCTGGGTGGTCGCATTGCCGGCCGCGTCGGTGACCTGCACATTGATGTTGTAGACGCGGTTGGCACCGGCATCGTCGGGTGCCTCGAAGTCCTTGGGGGCGTTAAAGGTCAGCACACCGCCGCTGGTCAGCGAGAACTTGCTGGCGTCCGCGCCGGTCAGCGTGGTGCTCCAGGTGACGGCGCTGGCGTCCGTGGCGGCCAGGGTAGCCACGGCCGTTCCGTTCTCGGCCGCGTTGAAGGTGGTGGTGTTGACCGTGGGCGCCGTGGTATCGACCATATAGAGGGCGTTGTCGGCGACCAGCGTGTGGGTCAGCGTGGCATTGTTGCCGGCGGCGTCCCGGATGGTTCCGCTGTTAAGCGCCAGGCTGTTGGCCGCCACTGCGATACCGTTGGCATCCGTCTGCGCGGCCAGTATGGTGTAGGTGAAAGTCAGTGCCGTGCTGCCGCTACCGCTCGCATAGTTGGCTTGCACCGTGGTGCCGCCTATGTTGAGCGCCAGCTGCGGCGTGCCGGTCACGGTTACCGCCTCATTGAAGGTGACCGTGGCCGTCACGACGTCGCCCGCATTGAGCGTGTTGTTCTGGGCACCCGTGGCGCTGGTCAGCGCCACGCTGGCTACCGTGGGCACCGCAGTGTCGACCATATAGAGGGCGTTGTCGGCGACCAGCGTGTGGGTCAGCGTGGCATTGTTGCCGGCGGCGTCCCGGATGGTTCCGCTGTTAAGCGCCAGGCTGTTGGCCGCCACTGCGATACCGTTGGCATCCGTCTGCGCGGCCAGTATGGTGTAGGTGAAAGTCAGCGCCGTGCTGCCGCTACCGCTCGCATAGTTGGCCTGCACCGTGGTGCCGCCTATGTTGAGTGCCAGCTGCGGTGTGCCGGTCACGGTTACCGCCTCATTGAAGGTGACCGTGGCCGTCACGGTGTCGCCCGCATTGAGCGTGTTGTTCTGGGCACCCGTGGCGCTGGTCAGCGCCACGCTGGCTACCGTGGGCACCGTGGTGTCGACCATATAGAGGGCGTTGTCGGCGACCAGCGTGTGGGTCAGCGTGGCATTGTTGCCGGCGGCGTCCCGGATGGTTCCGCTGTTAAGCGCCAGGCTGTTGGCCGCCACTGCGATGCCGTTGGCATCCGTCTGCGCGGCCAGGATGGTGTAGGTGAAGGTCAGCGCCGTAGTGCCTGAACCCGCCGCATAGTTGGCCTGCACCGTGGTGCCGCCTATGTTGAGCGCCAGTTGCGGTGTGCCGGTCACGGTTACCGCCTCATTGAAGGTGACCGTGGCCGTCACGGTATCACCGGCGTTCAGGGTGTTGTTCTGGGCGCCCGTGGCGCTGGTCAGCGCCACGCTGGCTACTGTGGGCACCGCGGTGTCGACCATAAAGAGGGCGTTGTCGGCGACCAGCGTGTGGGTCAGCGTGGCGTTGTTGCCTGCCGCGTCACTGATGGTTCCGCTGTTAAGCGCCAGGCTGTTGGCCGCGATGGCGATACCGTTGGCGTCGGTCTGCGCGGCCAGGATGGTGTAGGTGAAGGTCAATGCCGTGGTGCCTGAGCCTGCCGCATAGTTGGCTTGCACCGTGGTGCCGCCTATGTTGAGCGCCAGCTGCGGCGTGCCGGTCACGGTTACCGCCTCATTGAAGGTGACCGTGGCCGTCACGACGTCGCCCGCATTGAGCGTGTTGTTCTGGGCACCCGTGGCGCTGGTCAGCGCCACGCTGGCTACTGTGGGCACCGCGGTGTCGACCATAAAGAGGGCGTTGTCGGCGACCAACGCATGCGTAAGGGTGGCGTTGTTGCCTGCCGCATCACTGATGGTTCCGCTGTTAAGCGCCAGGCTGTTGGCCGCGATGGCGATACCATTGGCGTCGGTCTGCGCGGCCAGGATGGTGTAGGTGAAGGTCAATGCCGTGCTGCCTGAGCCTGCCGCATAGTTGGCTTGCACCGTGGTGCCGCCTATGTTGAGCGCCAGCTGCGGCGTGCCGGTCACGGTTACCGCCTCATTGAAGGTGACCGTGGCCGTCACGGTGTCGCCCGCATTGAGCGTGTTGTTCTGGGCGCCCGTGGCGCTGGTCAGCGCCACGCTGGCCACCGTGGGCACCGCGGTGTCGACCATATAGAGGGCGTTGTCGGCGACCAGCGTGTGGGTCAGCGTGGCATTGTTGCCGGCGGCGTCCCGGATGGTTCCGCTGTTAAGCGCCAGGCTGTTGGCCGCCACTGCGATACCGTTGGCATCCGTCTGCGCGGCCAGGATGGTGTAGGTGAAGGTCAATGCCGTGCTGCCTGAGCCTGCCGCATAGTTGGCTTGCACCGTGGTGCCGCCTATGTTGAGCGCCAGCTGCGGCGTGCCGGTCACGGTTACCGCCTCATTGAAGGTGACCGTGGCCGTCACGGTATCACCGGCGTTCAAGGTGTTGTTCTGGGCGCCCGTGGCGCTGGTCAGCGCCACGCTGGCCACCGTGGGCACCGCGGTGTCGACCATATAGAGGGCGTTGTCGGCGACCAGCGTGTGGGTCAGCGTGGCATTGTTGCCGGCGGCGTCCCGGATGGTTCCGCTGTTAAGCGCCAGGCTGTTGGCCGCCACTGCGATACCGTTGGCATCCGTCTGCGCGGCCAGGATGGTGTAGGTGAAAGTCAGCGCCGTGCTGCCGCTACCGCTCGCATAGTTGGCTTGCACCGTGGTGCCGCCTATGTTGAGCGCCAGCTGCGGCGTGCCGGTCACGGTTACCGCCTCATTGAAGGTGACCGTGGCCGTCACGACGTCGCCCGCATTGAGCGTGTTGTTCTGGGCGCCCGTGGCGCTGGTCAGCGCCACGCTGGCCACCGTGGGCACCGTGGTGTCAACCATAAGGCCGGCGTTGTCAGTGACGGCGGCATGTGTCAGCACGGCATCGTTGCCGGTCGCATCCTTGATGGTGCCGCTGTTGAGCCCCAGGCTGTTGACCGCCACGGCAACGCCGTTGGCGTCGGTCTGCCCTGCCTGGATGATGTAGCTGAAGGTCAGCGCCGTGCTGCCTGAGCCTGCCGCATAGTTGGCTTGCACCGTGGTGCCGCCTATGTTAAGCGCCAGCTGTGGCGTGCCGGTCACCGTCACCGCTTCGCTGAAGGTGACCGTGGCCGTCACGGTGTCGCCGGCATTCAGGGTGCTGTTCTGCGCGCCGGAGGCGGTCAGCACCACGCTGGCCACCGAGGGCACCGTGGTGTCCACAGTAATGTTGCGCGAGGCCGTCGCGCTCACGTTGCCGGCCGCATCGGTTGCCGTCGCGTTGAGCGTCTCGGGTCCATCGCCCATGGCGGTGATGTCCGCGCCCACCAGGGTGTAGGTCCAGTTGCCCGAGCCATCCGCTGTCACCGTGCGCACATTGCCGCCCAGGGTGAGCGCCACGCTCGCGTTGGCTTCGGCCGTGCCGGTGATGGCACTGGCGGTTTCCGCACCGTCTATCGTGTCGTTACCTGCCACGATATTGATTACCGGCAATGCAGGGGCCGTGGTATCGACCATATAGATGGCGTTGTCGGCGACCAGCGCGTGCGTGAGGGTGGCGTCGTTGCCGGCCGCATCACTGATGGTGCCGCTGTTAAGCGCCAGGCTGTTGACCGCCACGCTGATACCGTTGGTGTCGGTCTGCCCTGCCTGGATGGTGTAGGTGAAGGTCAGCGCCGTGGTGCCTGAGCCCGCCGCATAGCTGGCCTGCACCGTGGTGCCGCCAATGTTAAGCGCCAGCTGTGGCGTGCCGGTCACGGTCACCGCCTCGCTGAAGTTGACGGTAGCCGTCACGACGTCGCCGGCGTTCAAGGTGTTGTTCTGGGCGCCGGAGGCGCCGGTCAGCGCCACGCTGGCGACCGCGGGCATCGTGGCATCGACCATAAAGCTGGCGTTGTCGGCGACGGCGGTGTGTGTGAGCGTGGCGTTGTTGCCGGCCGCATCACGGATGGTGCCGCTGTTCAGCGCCAGGCTGTTGGCCGCCACGCTGATGCCGTTGGCGTCGGTCTGCGCGGCCAGGATGGTGTAGGTGAAGGTCAGCGCCGCTGTGCCCGAGCCTGCCGCATAGTTGGCCTGCACCGTGGTGCCGCCTATGTTGAGCGCCAGCTGCGGCGTTCCGGTCACGGTCACGGCCTCGCTGAAGTTGACGGTAGCCGTCACGATGTCACCGGCGTTCAAGGTGTTGTTCTGCGCGCCGGAGGCGGTCAACACCACGCCGGCCACCGCGGGCACTGTGGTGTCCACATGAATGTCGCGTGTCGCCGCCGTGCTCACATTGCCGGCTGCGTCGGTCTGGGTGACCAGGAGGGTCTCTGCGCCCTCGCCCATGCCGGTGATGTCGGCGGCCGTCAGCGTATAGCTCCAGGTCGTGCCGGTCACGGTGGCCGCGCGCGTGTTGCCGCCCAGGCTCAGCGCCACCGTAGCACCGGATTCATTGGAGCCGGTGATGATGGCCGCCTGCTCGCTGGCGTTGATGATGTCGTCCGTGGCAACCGCATTGATGGAGGCCGCGGCCGGCGCAGTGGCGTCAATGGTCACGCCCAGGCCGCCGGAGGCCGTGCTGACATTGCCGGCCGCGTCGGTGGCTTTGGCGGTGATGGTGTGCCCGCTCTCGCTGAGCGTGCTGCTGGTGATGGAGTAGGTGCCGCCCGCCGTGGCAATAGCGGTGCCCAGTACCGTGCTGCCGTCGGTGTCATACAGCGTCACCGTGGCACCGGCCTCGGCGGTGCCGGTGAAGGTCGGCGTGGTGCTGCTGGTTTTGTCGTCGCTGCTGGAACTGCCGCTGTCGTCGCCTGTCGCCATATCCGGCGTGCTGGGCGCGGCCGGCGCCGTGGTGTCGACCATGTAGCTGGCGTTGTCGGCGACCAGCGCGTGTGTGAGGATGGCATTGTTGCCGGCCACATCCCGGATGCTGCCGCCGTTCAGCGCCAGGCCGTTGGCCGCCAGGGCGATTCCGTTGGCGTCCGTCTGCCCTGCCTGGATGGTGTAGCTGAAGGTCAGCGCCGTGGTGCCCGAGCCTGCCGCATAGTTGGCCTGCACCGTGGTGCCGCCAATGTTGAGGGCCAGCTGCGGCGTACCGATCACCGTCACCGCCTCGCTGAAGGTGATGGTGGCCGTCACGGTGTCACCCGCGTTCAGGGTGCTGTTCTGGATCAAGGTGGCGCTGGTCAGCGCCACGCTGGCCACCGTGGGCACCGTGGTGTCCAGCACATAGGCCTGGGAAAACACAGTCCCATGGTTGCCCGCGAGGTCGCTGACGCGCACTTTCAGGGTGTCGCTGGCGGCGAGTGTGGCGGCCAAAGTCCAGGCATTGCCTCCCACCGGGGCGCTGGCCGTGGCCCAGGTTGCGCCGTTGTCCAGGGAAACTTCCACGAGTTCACCGGCCACCATGTTGGCGCTCAGCGTGCCGGAGATGTTCTGCGCGGCTGTGGCGGTGACGAAGTCGCTGTTGGAGCTGCCGATGTCGTTCGAGAAGCTGGCCGAAGCGATGGTGGCCGTGGGGGCCGCTGTGTCATAGGCCTGGGCAGCCGCGGACTTGACGATGGTGGTCGTCAAGGTGGACTGGTAGGTAATGCCTCCCGTCCCTGAATTGACGCTCACGCCTATGTCCGCGCCCTGGGCATTGCTGGTGGGGGTCACTTCCAGGGTGTACTGGGTTGCGCTGGTCGCGGTGAAGGTGCCCTTGGTGCCATTGGTCACCGTGATGTCGGCCGCGTCGAATCCGCTGACGGCCTCGCTGAAAGTGAAGGTGTAGGTGACCGGCCCTGCGGCGATGCCTGAAACCGCGGCAATGCTGTCGGTGATGGTCAGCGTGGGCGTCAGGGCCAGGGTCGCGTTCGCGGCGTTGGGGCCGGCCTCGAAACTGGCCGCGCCTTCGTTAAGCAGGGTGAGCAGGGTGGAAGCCTTGAGCGTGGAATTGCTGACGTTCAAGGCGTTCAGCAGGGCGGTGAAGGTGGCGCTCATGCTGCCGTTGGCCTGGTCCAGGCCGGAAAGCTTGGCCAGCACCCGCGCGTAGACTTCGGCGGCGCTGAGGCCGTTGGCCTCGTTGTAGTCGGCGCTCAGCACGGTGGTGACGGGGCCCAGGATGTCGCTCACGCCGACATCGGTACCGACGGAGGCATTGGTCGCGGCCACGGTTGCGGCGGAGGCGGTGGCGGCATTGGTGGTGATACCCATTTTTTGCACGGCCACTTCGGTAACGGGCGTGACGGAGATACTTTGGCTGCCACCCGTGGCGACAAAGGCGGCACGCAACACGGTGCTGCCCAGGTTTGCCGCCCCATTGCTGGCTTCGTCGCGGAAGTCGGCGGCGCTGCCGTTGGCATCGGCGATGGTGATCAGCAAAGCCTGGCCGGCGTAGGTACTGGCCAGATTGACGGTGACCTTGCCGGTGGCGTCGGTAACGCCCGAGGCCACCAGGTTGCCTTGTGCGTCGTAGATTTTGTAGTTGAGGGACGCCGTCACCGGGCCGGCCACCGCGCCAATACTGACGGCAAAGGTGCTTGGGGCAGCCACTGCGGCAGCGGCGGCAGCGGCGGTGCCGCCGCCGCCACCAACGGCCGCCAGGCCCAGCCCCGCGCCGGCGACGGGAAGCCAGGACAGGCCGCTGCCTGAAGCGGCGGTCGTGGAGCCGCCGGCCGTTTCGGCTGCAGGCTGCGCAGGCGCAGCAGGCTCGCTGGTGTTGGCGGCGGCAACTTCATATGCGCTATCAAGCGCAGACTCGGCGCTGGGCTCACCCTCGGATTCGCCCAGGTGCTTCTTGCGCAAGAGCTTGTCGGCAGCCTGGCGGGCCTGGCTGGAGGCCGCCTCCTGTTCCATCTGGATCGCGGCGGCGGCCATGGGCGGCTTGGCGGCTATCGCGGGCTTGGAGGCAATGGGTGCTTTGTCGGCGGCAGCCTGGACAGGAATCGGCTGCGCTGCGGCGACGACCACCGGTAATTCTGCATGCGCCGGAACTGCACGGATGACGTTGGAGGTATCGGCTTGGTGGGGCAGCTGGTTCATTGCAAATCTCCTGGATTAAAAAGAAAAGAAAATCGGAAAACTCAACGCTCGGAAAAGGCTTCGGAAAAAGTTTTGGTGATGGGCTTGGTGAGGTAACGGAAAATGGAGTGGCTCACACCGCGGATGTCTATGCTGGCCGTCATACCGGGCTGGATCTCGATCGGCTTGTGTCCGGCGGCGTGACGCTGCTGCACCGGGTCAAGCTGCACCTGCACGCGGTAATAGATGTTTTCACCCGCGCGCGTGTCTTCCGTGAGGGCGTCGGCGCTGACGTACTTCACGGTGCCCGACAGCACGCCGTAGATGGAATAATCGTAGGCGTCGAGCTTGACGGCCGCGGGCTGGCCCACACGGATGCTGGCGATGTCGGCGGGTTTGAATTTGCCTTCGACCACAAGGTCGCTGCCGGCGGGCGTGAGCTCCATGACCACATCACCGGCCTTGACGCGGGAGCCCAGGGTGGTGAAGCGGATGTTGCGCACGGTGGCGTCGGCGGGCGCGCGGATTTCGGTACGCTCAAAGGTCGTGATCCGGTCGGCCAGCACCTGCTCCTGCGTGGCCAGGTCTTCCTCGGCCTTGGTCATCTCGGCCTGCGCGTCCTGGAAATATTTGTTGCGCCGGTTGGTGATCTGGCCTTCGAGCTCAGCGACCTGCTTTTGCAGGCGGATGATTTCGACGCGGGAGATGTCGCCGCTCTTGAGAAGCGGCTCGCTGATGGAAAGCTCATCGCGTGTGGACGCCAGCATGGACTGCAGCGCGGCGGCCTCCTGGTTGACGGCACGCTGGCGGCGTTGAAACAGCTCCGTCTGGTTGCTGACGAAAGCCGGGAACTGCTGAACCTCGGGAGGAAACACCAATGGCCGGCCCAGGACTTCGGCATGCAGGCGTACCAGCGCGGCCTTGAGCGCGGCGACCTTGGCACGGCTGTCGCTGAGCGAAGCCTGTCCCTGCTCGCGTTCAAGCATGACAAGAACTTCGCCTTTCTTGACACGGCTGCCTTCACGCACCAGGAATTTTTCAATGACACCGTCGTTGGCGGCCTGTACCAGCTGGGTGCGCGAACTGGCAATCACCTGGCCGGTGCTGCGCGCGATCTGCTCGACGTCGAACCACAGGCTCCACCCTACAAAACACCCGATGATGAGGATGAGCAAGGCGATGATGCGTTGTGCCGAGCGCAAGGCCGGCGGTGTGGAGGACAGGGATTTCTTCATGCGACGGCCTCCAGGGGGGCGCCGGGACGCGCGGCGGATGCCGGGCGGGACCGGGCGGCAAGCTGCTGCAGCACTTGCGCCTTGGGTCCGTCCAGCACGACACCGGTGGGCGACAGGATGACCAGCCGGTCCACCAGCTGCAGCAAAGCGGGTTTGTGCGTGACCAGGATCAGCGTCTGGTCGACCTGCACGCTGGCGCGCAACGCGGCGATGGTGCGATTTTCGAGAGGCTCGTCCATGGACGCCGTGGGTTCGTCGAGCAGCCACACGTCGGGCGCGGCCAGCACCATCCGCGTCAGGGCGATCAGCTGCTTTTGGCCGCCCGATACGCCAGTGCCGCCCTCGGCGATGGGCATGTCCAGGCCCTTGGGGTGCGCGGCAATAACCTGCCTCAGGCCGGTGAGCTCACAGGCGGCGAGCAGGTTCTGCTCGGTTTTTCCGACGACGCCGGTCGTGAGGTTGTCGCGCAAGGTGCCGGCGAACAGGCGCACGTCCTGGGGAAGATAGCCCAGGCGGTCGCTCAGGTGGGCGCGCGAGATGTGTTGCATGTCGATGCCGTCCAGCGAAACACGGCCTTTGGAGGGCATGTACATCCCGGACAGCAGCTTGAGCAGGGTGCTTTTTCCGCTGCCGACCGGGCCAAGCAGGCCGACTTTTTCGCCGGCGGTGATGTGCAGGTTTTCCACCTGCAGTACCGTGGCGTGGCCGCGGTAACCGAACTCGAGTTTCTGCACCGCCACCTCGCCGCGCAGGCGGTCGATGACCAGCGGGCGCTCGACGGCATGGTTGTCCTGCTCAAGCGTGAAGATATGCGAGAGGCTGCGCATCGCCGATTTGGCGTTGGCCCACTGGACCATGAGGCCGGGCAGCATGCCGGCCGGCGTGAGGACGCGGCCGGAGATGATGGAGCAGGCGATGATGCCGCCAGCCGTGAGCGAGGTGGAGGTGGAGGCGACGTAAGCGCCTGTGGCAACCAGCAGCACGTAGCTGATCTGCTGCAGGAAACCGGCGTAATAGCTGGCCGATTCGCCCAGGTGCCGCAGGCGCATGTCTTCGTCGACGTTGGTGCGGGTCAGGCCGTTCCAGCGCGCCAGGAATTGCCAGCCGGCGCCGCTGGCCTTGATGGATTCGGCGCCCTCCACCGCCTCGACCAGCAGGCCCAGCTTGCGGTTGGCGGCGGCCTGGCCGGAGAGCGCGTGGCGCTCCATGCCGCTGCGAAAGAGGAAACCGACCCCCAGCGCAACGATGAAGAACGCGACCGGAACCGCCGCGACCAAGGGTCCTCCCAAGAGGTAGATGACCGCCAGGAAGATCAGCGCGAACGGCGTGTCGACCAGCAGGTAGAGCGTGACCGACGAGGCGAAGGAACGGATCATTTCGTAGCTGCGCAACTGGGCCGACAAGGTGCCGACGCTGGCGGGGAACTGGTCCATGCGCACACGCAGCAGGCGCTCGAAGATGTTGTGCGAGAGGTCAAGGTCCATGGACCGGATCGAATGCTCGGTGATGGCGGCGCGCGCGAACTTGGCGATCAGCTCGAGCAGGATGCCGACGGCGATACCGGCCGTCAGTGCGTAGAGGGTGGACAGGCCTTGCGTGGGGATCACGCGGTCGTAGACCTGCATGCTGTAGAGGGAGGTCAGCAAGCCGAACAGGTTGATCACGATCGAAGCAATGGCCGCATGGACAAAGTAGCGCCGGTTGTCGCGCAGCGCGCCGCGGAACAGCTCGCCCGCCGTCCGGTAGAAGCTGAGGCTTTCGGCCTGGGTTGCGTGGATCTCGGTATAAAGCGCGCCCTGGGGCAGCACGGTGACGTGCCTGCGGCCGGAGGCGTCTTCCAGCAGCCAGCCTCCGGCCGGTGTGTGCTGGTGCAGGATGAAGGCGCCGGCCTCGGGGTGAATGGCCGCGGCGGGCAGCTTGGCCGCCGCGTGGCCTTCAACCCAGGATTGCGAGCGCACGCCCATGAAGCGGAATGCGTGGTCGACACAGTCCCGCAGGCCATCCCGGGTGACACTCTTTTCCGGTAAGGCCGCCAGCCGGCCTTCGAGTTCGGCCATCATGTGGGACTGCATGGGCCGCAAGTCCTTGACGATGTCGGGCAGGCGGCGGGCCAGCCACAGCACGCTGAGCGTGACGGAGGACGGCGCGTTCTGGGCGGGGGGATTGTTCACGGAAGCTCGCTTTCTGGAGACCACATGGGTATGCCAAGGAGCAGGCCCAGGCGGTAATAGGCGCCGACACTGCCGGCGCGGGCCTCGGCCTCGGCCTGCTCGGCCTGGGAGATCTCGCGCACGGAATTGAGCAGGTCAATCCAGCTGCGGCGGCCGCTGACAAAAAGGCGCCGGTTGGAGGCCAGCACCTCGGCGGCGCCTTCGCTGCTGCGCTGCAATTCGGGCAGGCGCCGCAGTGCGGACTCCAGGTCGCGCCATTCGGACTCGACACGCTCGCCGACATCGCGGCGGCCGGCCTCCGCCGTGCGTTGGGTCGCCGACAGGTGCCGCTCAGCGGCTTCGATCTGGGAGGCCAGCGACAGGCCCGAACCCGGTGCGTACTGCATGGACACATAGACCCGGTTGCCGGCCGCGGCGGAACCCAGGAATTCGCCGACCTGGCGCTCCAGCCGCAAGGAGACGGTGGGCCACATGGCGGCACGCGTGCGGTCGATTTCGACGGCGGCCAGCCGTGCGTCGATTTCGGCAAGGCGCAGGTGGGGGTTGTCCTCCATCGCGCGCTCGAGCAGGCGCGCGAGCATGGGAGGACGCGGCGGGGAGGCGGGCAGCTCGAGCTCGCCGGGCTGCAGGGGCCGGCCAATCGCACTGCCCAGCTGTGCCAGGGCGGAGTGCTCGAGCGCGCGGAAGGCCTCGAGGTCGGCCTGGGCCTGCGCGAGCCGTGTCCGCACCATATTGACGTCAGCCGTGGCGGACACCTCCGCCTGGCTGCGCCGTTCGATCATGCGCAGCAATTCGCGCAACGTCGCGACGTTGCGCTCCTGGGCGATGCGGCGGCCGGCGTTCAGCAGGTAGGACTGGGCGGTGGTGGCCACGCGCGTCGCCAACGTGATCTGCGTGTCTGAAATGGCCTCGCGGGCGCGCAACTCGCGCAGTTCGGACAGGCGCAGGTCGGCGGTCAGCCTGCCGCCTGTCCAGAGCGGCTGGGTCAGGCGAAAAACGGTGGCGCTGCGCCCGTGCAGCGAATCGGTCTGCACGCCGGGAGCGGGCCAGAACTGCATGCGCGCGGCTTCGATCATGCTTTGCGCGGACTGCTGGTCGAACCGCGCGCTGGCGATGGTGGGGTGGGTCTCGACGGCCATCTGCAGCAGCTGCCGCAGGCCCAGGCTCGTACTGGCTTGGGGACCAGGGGCCGCCTGGCCGGCCTGGGCGTGCAGCGCACTGCAGGTCACGCATTGCGCTGTCAGGGCAAGCCGCACGCCGGCAAACTCACCCGAGGCGGATGCCGAGGCCCCGTTTTCGCTTTGTGCCTGTGCAGCGCCGCAGGGGCCTAAAAACAGCAGCGCGAGAACGATCAATGCTTTCATGGGGACGCGGTGCCGCTGGTTAACGGCTTGGCACGGGACGCGCACGGCGTGAACCCTGCCCGGCGCGGCCGTGTTGGCGAGGGACGTTGAAGGCCTTGGCGGGCGCGGCACGCACCAGTTCACGAGCCGCAATCTCTTTGCTTCCGTGCGCGGTTGCAAGACAGGAATGAATGAGTCTGGCCATGAAAAAACGTGTAGTGTTGAAGACCGCTGGAGCGAAGGAAAGAGCTGGTTTCAGCTTATCGATATCTGTTACGCGGTTTTTTAGAGATAGTCTTTCTGCGGACAATGTTTGTCGGGTTCCACTTTTCATTTGAAACAGAAGCCCGCGGGCGAGGTAGGGCCGGGGCAGCGCATCCTGGCGCGCAACGGTCATTGCCGGCCCCCTGACTGGCGGGCCGTCGACCGGCTACCTGATACATCAACAGGGCCGGGCGGCCCGGCTAGCGCTCGCGCAAGCCTTCCTGCGCGGCCTGCACCAACGGGCTGAGGAAGAATGAGATCACCCGGCGCTGCCCGGTCTTGATCTCGACATGGGCCACCATGCCAAAGCCCAGCGGCACGTCGGCGCCGTCGACGGCGATGCGGGTGCGCGCCAGCTGCACGCGCACGGCATAGAGCAGGCCGCGCTTCTCGTCGGCAATGGCATCGCGCGAGACGTCAAGCACCACGCCGGGTATGGCGCCGTAGGTGGTGTAGGGAAAGGTTTCGAGCTTGACGGCGACTTCCTGGCCGGCGCGCACAAAACCGATGTCCTTGTTTTCCAGCATGGCCTCCACTTCGAGCGGATGTTCCCCGGGCACGATGACCATCAACTGCTGTGCCGGTGTGACGACGCCACCCACGGTATGCAACGCCAGTTGCTGCACGCTGCCGGCCACCGGCGCAACCAGCCGGGTCAGGCTGCCGCGCCCCTGGGCCTTGCTCAGTTCCTGCTCCAGCGCGGCCGCACGCTGCTGGCCTTCCTTGAGGCTGTCGAGGGTTGCGCGGCGGATCTCCGCCTTGAAAGCCTCGCTTTGGCGGCGGCTCTCGGCGACGGAGGCCTGCAGCTGCTGAACGCGCTCGCGCTGCACCGACAACTCGCCTGACTGCTCAAGATAGGCCTGCTGGCGCTCCAGAAAAGTGTGCTGTGCCACATAGCCGTCCCCGGCCAGCTTGTCCAGGTCGGAGGCACGCTGCCGCATCATGGGCAAAGTGGCTTGCAGTTTGGCCACCTGTTCCCGGCTGGCGCGCAGCTCGGCCTGGCGGGTGGTGATTTCCGCCTCGCTGCGCGCGAGCTTGGCAAGGTACTCGCCGTACTGCCCGTCGAGCATGCGCGCCGCTTCGCGGTGCTGCTCAGCCGAGACCTGGGACAGCTGCGGCAGAACCGGGGCCTTTGCGCGGGCCATTGCATCCAGCAGGGCGCCCGCGCGCGCGGCCTGCAGCAGGGCGGCTTCAAGTTCGGCGCGTGAGCGCTCGATGTCGGCAGCCTCGGTGGTGGCGTCGAGTTCCACCAGCAGGTCGCCGGCCTTGACGGCTTGCCCGTCTCTCACATGGATGGCCTTGACCACCGCCGCGCCCAGCGGCTGCACCACCTTGGTATAGCCGCTGGGAACAATTTTGCCGCTGGCAACCGCGACGATATCGATCTTTCCAAACACGCTCCAGGTGACGGCGATGAGGGCGAACACGATAAGCAGCCACATGAAGACGCGGGGCGCGGCAGGCACGGGCGTCTCCTGCACCGCGAGCACGGCGGGCAAAAATTGTGCCTCGGCGGCCTTGTAGCCGCGCGTGTCGGTGTGCCGGCGGCTGTCCCAGGCCAGGGTGAAGACGGCCTTGTAGCGCTCCAGCAGTTCGCGCATCGCGCCCAGGCGTTGTTTGAAGCTGTCCATCGTCATGCTCCCTGCATCGCATACAGGTGCGCGTACTGCCCGCCCGGCAGGCCCAGCAGTTCCTCGTGTGTGCCCTGCTCGACAATCTGGCCCTTGTCGACAACCACGATGCGGTTCGCATCCCTGACCGTGGAGAGCCGGTGCGCGATGATGAGGACCGTGCGCCCGGCGCAGATGGACTTCATGTTGTCCTTGAGGATGCGCTCGGACTCGTAGTCCAGCGCGCTCGTGGCCTCATCGAATATCAGGATGCGCGGATTGCCGATCAGCGCGCGCGCGATGGCGATGCGCTGGCGCTGGCCGCCCGACAGGGTGGCGCCGTGTTCACCCACCAGGGTGTCATAGGCCTCGGGAAGTTCGATGATGAATTCATGGGCGCCGGCCAGCTTGGCGGCGGCGATGACCGCCTCCAGCGGCATTGCGGTATTGACCAGCGCGATGTTGTCGCGGATGCTGCGGTTGAACAGCATGTTCTCCTGCAGCACCACGCCGAGCTGGCGCCGCACCGTGGTGGCGTCGGTGGTGGCAAGGTCGACGCCGTCTATCAGCACGCGTCCCTGGTCGGGGATGTACATGCGCTGCACCAGCTTGGTCAGCGTGCTCTTGCCGGAGCCGGACCGGCCCACGATGCCGATGACCTCACCCGCGGCGACCTCAAAACTGATGCCGCGCAAGACCTGCGGTGCGTCGGGCCGGTAGCGGAAGTTCACCGCGTCAAACTCGATGCGGCCCTCGATCTGGGGCATGGCGCTCTTGTTGCCGGCGATCTCGGGCCGGGTGTTCAGGATGTCGCCCAGGCGCTGCATGGAAATGCCGACCTGCTGGAACTCCGTCCACAGCTGCGCCAGGCGGATCACGGGGGCCGCGACGTAGCCGGCGAGCATATTGAAGGCGATCAGCTGCCCCACGGACAACTTGCCTTCGACCACCAATTGAGCGCCCAGCCAGATGGTGGCCACGGTGACCAGCTTGCTGACCAGCGAGACGCCGTTGTTGGCCAGGGTGCCCAGCGTGGTGGTGCGAAAGCCGGCGGCGACATAGGCGGCAAGCTGGTTGTCCCACTTCTGCGCCCATTGCGGTTGCACCGCCATCGACTTGACGGTGTCTATGCCGCCTATGGTTTCGACCAGGAAAGCCTGGTTTTCGGCGCCGCGGTTGAATTTTTCGTTGAGCCGCGCGCGCAGGACCGGCGTGAACAGCACCGAGAGCAGCGCATAGCAGGGCAGCGACACCACCACGATCAGCGTCAGCCAGACGCTGTAATAAAGCATCACCGCGAGGAAGACCACGGAAAACAGCAGGTCAAGCACCACGGTGATGGCGTTGCCGGTCAGGAAGGAACGTATGGTCTCCAGTTCGCGGATGCGGGCCACCGAATCGCCCACGCGCCGCGCCGTGAAGTAGGCCATGGGAAGGCCCAGCAGGTGGCGAAACAGCCGCGCGCCCAGTTCCACGTCGATACGGCTGGAGGTGTGGGCAAAGACGTAGCTGCGCAGGCCGGTGAGCACCACGTCGAACACCGAGATGACCAGCAGGCCTATGCAGACGACGTGCAGCGTGGTGAGGCCGTTGTGCACCAGCACCTTGTCCATCACGACCTGGAAGAACAGCGGCGTGACCAGCATGAAGAACTGGAGCACGAGGGATACCAGCAATACCTCGACCAGGGGCCGGCGGTACTTGACGACTGCGGGGATGAACCAGCTGAAGTCGAACCTGGCCATGTCGCCCGCCAGCGACGCGCGCGAGGTGATCTGGATCAGCTCACCCGACCAGCGCTCATGAAACGCCGCCAGCTCCAGCACCTGCGGGCCCGATACACCCGGCTCCTGGACCAGGGCCTTGTCCTGGTCAACCCGCGCGAGGATAAAAAACCCGCCGTCCGTGCCGAGGGCAATGGCCGGCAGCGCCGCCAGCGCCAGCCGCGCGCGCGACGGCCGTCTGCGCGCGGCCACCAGTCCCAGGCTTTTGGCGGCATTGAGGATGTCGATGACATCCATGGCCTGGCCGTCACGGCTGAATTCGTGCCGCAGCTTTTCAGGGTCCGCGGCAACCGCGTGGAACTGCGAGAGCATCACAAGGCAGGCGAGCCCGCTGTCCGGCACCGCGTCGGGCGCCGGCTGTGCTGCCGAGGATTGGGCGCGCGAATTGCCCCGCGGCAAGACCGGCACCACTGTATTCATGACCATCCGCTACTCCCTCCCCCTTACGCCGCCTCTTCCATGCAGGTCCGCGGCGGCAAACGCCCCGGTGTACCCGCATGCAGCACTTCTGCCTTACGAGCGTGCCGTGTGTTGTCTACGGCAAGCCGATAAGGCGCTTTTATGCGGCACCACTTTGGCAGTACACGACATGGGGATCGAGCATAGGTTTGCGGACGGGGCGCAGCGAAGGACTTTGTCTTTGTGCAGACAATGTGTGGGCGATTTATCTGGACACCGCCCCGGCCGGCGTCAAGGCAGCGCGGCGTCCTGCATCAGCACGATGAGTTCTTCCAGCGTGGGCTTGGTGATATTCATGCGGGCTTGCCGGTGTTTGCGGGAAAAGCGCAGCCAGGTTTCCAGCGAGCGCAATTCCAGCATGCCGTAGTTCACGCGCAACCAGCCGGCCGCAACGAGGTGATGCACGGCCTCCGAGAAAACACTGCGCGACACCCCGCAGACGGACGCGATGACGGTTTGTTTGACGGGAATCTCCACGGACGTGCCTTCGAGCCCGTGCGTGGGCGGCCGCGATGAGTTGTAGTAGAGCGCCTCGGCGAACAGCGCCAGGCCCATGACCACCCGCAGCGGCGGGCTGCCCTGCTTCATGAGCACGATCATTTCCGAATGCTGCCGGCTGCGCCAGGCCATCAGCAGGGCGATGTAGCGGGAAAATTCCGGCTCATCCTGGAATGCCGCCAGCGCGTCGGTGGCCGGCACACACACCGCGCGGACGGGGGCCAGGCACACATAGTCCAGGCATGAGGGATAACGATTGAGCAAGGGCTCTTCGCCAAACCAGGTGCGCGGGCCGTAGATGTTGACCTGGATGCAGCCGCCCTCTTGCAGGGGCACGCTGGCGCCCACCAGGCCGGAGACGATGTAGGTCCAGGCGGCCACCTGGCCGCCCTTGGGCCAGATGACGTCGCCGGCATCGAAGGCCGTCATCTTCACGCGGGACAGCATTTGCAGCGCCGAGCGCTCGCCGATTCCCAAACCCGTCAGCAACTGATAAATGTATGCGCCAGACATCCCTATCCCCTTAACATCGGAAAGCACTGGCAAGCACTTCCGTTTTTTTTGATTTCACACGGAACGCGGATCAGGACAAAGCCTTGACCGGCATGAAAGGCATGGGCGTCGTGTCGACCCACACACCTGGCCGGTACGGGGAGTTGCGGTCTTTTTGCGGCAGTGCCGTCGGCCGGCCGGGCATGAAGCGCAGCAGATCATTCAACGCGGCTGCATCAGGCAGCACCGGCAAGGAAAGCACGGAATCCCGCCGCCCCGTGAGCACAATGGTCTCGGCGCCGCATCCGTCGACCAGGGACTTCAGTTGCCTCCAGTCCAGGCGTGCCGCGTTGATGAGCGTCACGTCGGGGCAGGACCGGCCGTTGGAGCCATCGGCCCGCCACTCGGCCCAATGCACGGCTTTGCCTTTGTCGCGCCCCATCTGCGCCCTGAATGACTGCAGCACCGCGTCATCCTCCGCCAGGAACTGGCTGAGTTCGATAAAGTACATCATGATGGTTGTCCCCTTGAATGGCTGAGCAGGTTCATGTCCTGCCATCGATGGGCATCGATGGCGGTCGCCGGGAAGCGATGAACCAAGCATAGGCCGCTCAAGAGCAATTGGGCGCAACATTGTCCGCACGAAGGCAATCTCGGTGCTTTTTTGAAAATTGGCATGCGGCCCAAGGCATCGCCGGTGCCGCGGAGCAGACACGCGACGGCGCGATCCAGGGGCTGGTGTCGCGGAACTGGCCGTCGACATGCCGGGTCGAGGCTCTGGCGAATGTGCGGCCATCACGACGATACGCGGCAGCTTGCGGGCCGGCTCGATGCCGCCATCATGCGGCCGCCGGAAAGCGCTGCATGCCGTAGGGCGCAGCCTCGAAGGGCAGCGCCCCGCCGGTGAGCTGCGCCGCCAGCAAGCGCGCCGTGGCCGGGGCCGTGGTCACGCCCAGGCCTTCATGGCCCACGGCCAGCCACAGGCCAGGCTGGCGCGGATGGCGGCCGATGATGGGCAGGCCATCCGGCGTGGCGGCGCGAAATCCCGTCCAGGTGCGCACGGTGTTGAGGCCAGCCAGCGCCGGCAGGTAGTCCAGCGCGCGGCGCAGCATGCGCGCGAGCATGGGCGCCTCCACCGCCGGGTCGGTGGTGTCGAACTGGCGCGAGGAGCCTATCAGCAGCTGGCCGGTCGGGCGCGGCTGCACATTGAAGGCCACCGACGCGCCGTCGCTGTGATGCGCGCTGCTGATGTAGCCGAGCTCGACCAGCTGGTGGTGCACCGTGCCGGGGTAGCGGTCGGTGATCGCGAGGTGGCCCTTCTTGGGACGTATCGGCAAGTCGGGACAAAGGCGGCTGGCCTCTATGCCCGCGGCCAGCAGCACGGCGCCGGCGCTGCGCCAGCTGCCGTCCGCCAGGCGCACGCGCGATCCCTCGATGGCGGCCACCTCAGCCTGCTCAAAAGCGATGGCGCGCGGCGCCTGCGCAAGCAGCCAGCGCGCAACATTGGGCGCATACACCACGCTGTCGCCGCTGACCTTGAGCGCCCCCGCCAGGCCCGGGCGCAGCACCGGCTCCGCCGCGGCCAGCGCTGCGGCACCCAGCAGTTCGCAGGCGACGCCATGGGCCTGCAGGCAGCGCCGCTTGTCTTCGGCGACCGCCATTTCGGCGTCATTGGCGGCCAGCCACAGCGTGCCGCAGGCGGCGAAGGCGCAATCGGCATTCATGCGCGGCGCCCAGTCATGCCAGATCTTCAGCGATTCATGGCTGAGCGTCAGCTCCGCCGGGTTGTCGTCCATCACCACCAGGTGGCCCATGCCGGCCTGCGTGGCGCCGCCCAGGCCGGCGTCCAGCACCAGCACGTCGAGCCCCGCGCGCGCGAGTTCATGCGCGCAGGCCGCGCCCACGATGCCGGCGCCTATCACGATCACGTCGGCATTCACAGGCGTATGCCCCAGGCGAAGGGATCGCCCTCCTCGATCAGCAAGGTCGCCTCGGCGCTCATGTGGGCGCGCCCGCGCAAGGTCGGGATGACCTGGCCTTCCTCCACGGCATAGCTGGCCTCGAAGCGGCTGCCGATGATGCTCGCCTGGTGCCAGACCTCGCCGGGCGCAAGCTTGCCGTCGGCGGCCAGGCAGGCGATCTTGGCGCTGGTGCCGGTGCCGCAAGGCGAGCGGTCGTAGGCCTTGCCGGGGCACAGCACGAAGTTGCGGCTGTCCGCGCCACCGTCGTCGTCCGCGAAGAGCTCGATATGGTCTATCTCCGCGCCGCCGGCGCCGGTGATGCCCTGGGCGGCCAGTGCCTCACGCAGCGACACGCTATACGCGGTCAGGGCCTCCAGCTTGTCGCTGGCCACGCGCTGGCCGTGCTCGCTCGCCAGGAAAAACCAGTTGCCGCCCCAGGCCACGTCGCCGCGTACCGTGCCGTAACCCGGCACCTCGACGGCCACCTGGTGCAGGTGCCGCCAGGCGGGCACATTGCGCACGCTCACCGAACCGTCGCCGTGCAGCGTGGCCGTGACGGTGCCGACCGGGGTCTCGATGCGGTGTTCGCCGGGCCTGACCAAACCCATATAGGCCAGCGAGGCCACCAGCCCTATGGTGCCGTGCCCGCACATGCCCAGGTAGCCGGTGTTGTTGAAAAAGATCACGCCCGCGGCGCTGGCCGGGTCCACCGGCTTGCACAGCAAGGCGCCCACCACCACGTCGCTGCCGCGCGGCTCCAGCACGGCGGCGGCCCGCCAGTCGTCGTGCTCCCGCGCCAGCAGCGCGCGGCGCTCGGCCATGCTGCCATGGCCCAGATCGGGAAAACCATCAATCACCAGGCGCGTCGGTTCGCCGCCGGTGTGGGAGTCGATTATTTTGATTCGCTTCATGGTGCAAGTCTGAGGGTGGGTTCGGTGGTGAGCTTACTTCTTCAGCCGGGCAAAGCACCGGCACCGCAAGCCGTGGCGGACGCCTGGCGCCGGGTGGATGACGGCCCGGCAAGACCCCGGGCGCGGGAAGGAATCAAGGATGATTCCTAAAACAAAGGAATTAAATTTTGTTGCATTTAAATATATTAAAGAGATATTTAAATTGACTTTACAGGGTATCAAGCAGCTTGCCAAGCCGCCTTTTTTGCGCTTGGAAGGTGAATTTGCGGAATCGCCGGAATGTCCGGCGGTGGGGGCGGACCTGGGCGCGGCCGCGCCCTGGCCTCAGAGCCCCGCGATGCTCGGCTCCGCGGGAGCGTCCACCCTGTCGATCCTGCGCCGGACCGGTTTGGAGAAAACGCAGGCGCCCAGGATATGCAGAAGGTCTTCCTGCACAAAGGACGTGCCCAGGTACATCGGGCTGACGCCGCAGAGATGGCGATGGAAGTGCTCGATGAGCGCGCGCCGGCAAGTGACGGGTATGACGGTGACGGCGCGAGACGCCGCCAGCTGCGCCAGGAAGGCCTTCATCGCCGGGCTGCGGTCGCCGCGCATATGCTGCTCGCGCAGGCGCACAAACACCACACAATGCCGGAAGGTCTCGAACATCCATGGCGCGCCCGTCAGCGGCGTGGCGTCTATGCGCGTGATCAGCCTCGAGGCGGACAACATTTGCAGGCGGCTTTGGAAATCCTCGACGGCGAGTTCGTGGAACTCCACCAGCAGCACGCGAACCCCCATGCCTTTGCGCAAGGTATTGAATTCAAAAGAGTCTCTGGCACTCATAAGCATCCCCTGCTTCCCGAGGCCTGGTGCGGATTTACTAAGAGGATCTGGGCGGCACCACCCGGTCAGCGTCGCCGCAGTGTCTGCGAGAACGCCGGGATGTACAGGGGACTTTGTCTGTGCACGGGCAATGCTTGCCGGAAAAAACAACTATTTATGTGCGCACTGCGGGCTTTCGGGGGCCGGGTGTCCGCAAGAATTTCCGCTGATCAACAACAAATGTCCGCAGAAACACATTGTCGGCTTTCCCATGCCGGCACGATTTTTACAATGGCCACGACGCTCCGGCGTTCCTTGTTCTCATCCCAGACAAGGCTGCTGTCAAGCAGTTCAAGCCCCCTGCAGTGACCTCTACTGCAGGGGCTTTTTTTTGGGCGCCTGAATGAACCAGCGGCCGAACAGCGGCCCGGCTAGGCCCTGTCCTTCCAGCGCTGCATTTCCCACGAGGGCAGGCCGCGCAAGTCGCCGACCCGGGCGCTCTGAAATTCCGCGAGCGCCGGTTTCGCGCCCAGCCTGTCATAGGCCAGCTTGACCACGGGTGCGGTCTTGACGAACACACTTTTGACCTGCGCCCAGTTGAGCGGCTCGGGAATGATCCTGGCGCCGGCAATCATTTTGGAGGTCGCGAGCAGGGACAGCGCGTCGCCTTCGGTCGACCAGGCCCAGCCGCGGCGAAACACCACCTCGTCGCGCACCACCTTGGCGCCCTCCGCCGGTGACAGGCCCCAATAGGACTTGACCAGCTGCGACACCACGCCGGGGTCCGACTCGCTGAGCACGGCCACGGCTTCCTGCTGCGCCAGCAGAAAGGCCAGCACCAGGTTGGGGTGCTTTTCCACCAGGCTGTTGTGCACGATGCGAAAAGACCGGTGCAGGTAGTAGCCGTCCGGATAAAAAGGCGAGTTCTTCACCGAGGGCAGCAGGATGCCCGCGCCCTTGCCTTCCGGCCCGTCGTAATGGCCCTCCGTGTAGCCGTAGGAATTCATGATGGCCACCGTGCCGGTCGCCTGCGCCTTCAGGAAGGCCGGGTAGACGGCCAGCGTGGCATCCATGCCGGCCGGCACCTGCGCCGCCTCGGGCAGGGTCGGCAGGTGCACCATGCGTATGCCGTGGGCGGCCGGGTCCGGGTTGCCCAGCTCATAACGCAGGATTTGCGTGAACGCGTTGTACGGGTCCGCGCCCATCAGCGTGCCCACCGTCTTGCCCTTGAGGTCCTGCACGTTGCGGATAGTCGAATCCTTGCGCGTGCACAGCAAAAAGCGCAGCCGCCCTTCCGCCACCGACACCAGGCTGAAAGGATGCTGCGCCACGATGGCGCGTATCGTCGGCGTGTTGCCCCACATCGCCATGTCGAGCTGGCCCGCGGCCAGGGCCTCCACCTGCGGCGCGGCCGCGGGGTAAGTCCGGTAGTCCATGGTCAGGTCGTAGCCGAACTCCGCCGCGTGCTTCTCAATCAGCCGCTTGCTGATCATGTGTTGCGTGACCGGCGAATTGCCCGCCGCCCACGGAACCCAGCCGTAGGACATGGTGAAGGGCCTGCTGGCCTGCGCGCGCGCCATACCGGCAAGCCCGAGCGAGGCGGCCAGGCCCGCGCCCCGGCGCAGCCAGCGCCTGCGTGTCAACATCGGTACGCTGTTCATGACAACCTCTCTTTCCGCCTGGTGAAGACCCGCCGTGAAGCCTAGGCCACCGCCGCCGGCTCGCTCGTCCGGACGTGTTTCGCATCGGCTTCGTGCACGATCCGCTCCACCAGTTCATACACCTCATGCAGCTCGCCGCGCGGGCCCAGCGGCACCGTGGCCGCCAGCCGGAAGCGGAAGTAACGCGCCGCCGCCAGCGCCACCGAGCGGCTGGCCGCGACGTTCAGCCCCAGCGCGTTCGCCTGCCGCGCCAGCGCGCGCGCATTGTCCAGCGGCGCGCCCACCGCGGTGAACGTCAGGTGGTCCCAGGTGCCGAAATTGCCCACCGTGGCGCCGCCGAAATCCAGGCCGAAGCACGGCGGCTTCACGGATGTGTTCAGCCCCTGGGCCAGCGCCTGCATCGCGTCCACCGCGCGCAGCGCCGCCTCGCAGGCATAACCCGCGGGGTTGGAGACATTCAGCGGCGTGTTCCACAGCGCCACCGCCGTGCAGCTTTCATACCGGTCCATCATGCCCTTGCCCTGCGCCACCTCCACCGCGAATATCTGCAAATAATGCTCGGCATGCGGCGACCAGCTCACCGCCGTCGCGTGCTGCTCGTCCAGCGCGGCGCACAGCACCGCCAGCTCGCGCTGCTCCACGCCGGCCTGCGGCGTCAGGCGGTTGGCAATGAAATGTTTCACCAGCGGCCGCGGCACATAACGCGAGAAACCCTGCAGCGCGATGCGCGCCATCGCCAGCGACTCCTGCAGGCGCCGCACTTCCGAAATATCGCTGTCCTGCGGAATGTCGCTGTCGAACTCAAACTCGCGGATGTGCTTGGCCGAACGCACCAGGTTCTTCAAAGGCGTCGCCAGCCGGTTGGCCATCCAGAACAGCATGGGCAGCAGCATCAGCAGCCCGGCCACGCCCACCCCCAGCAGCATCCAGCGCATGCGCCGCACCTGCGCCAGCAACAGGTTCTGGTCCGACACCAGCGCCACATAAGCCTTGTGGCTGAACACCCCCTCCATCGGCATCACCACCGCCGCGAAGCGCTGGCCCCCCGCGCCCTCGACCGAGTGGATGGGCATCTCCTGCGCCGCCCCCTGTTCCACCAGCTTGTGCAGCGAGCCGTACAGCGGATCGCTCAGGGAAGAAAGGCTGAGCGGCGTGCCTGAACCCAGCAGGCGGCGCAGCCTGTCCGCCTGCGACCATCCCCAGACACGGCCCTGCGCGTCGAACAAAATCAGCTCGGCATGGCTTTCCTCGCCGCGCGCATGCAAGAAATCCGACAGGCCGCCCACCGTGAACATCGCCGCCGCGACCCCGCCCCGCGCGCCGCTGAGCGGGCGCGACAGCGCCATACCGAACTCCTCCGGCACCTTCAGCACAAAGGGATCGGTCGCCTGGAAAGTGCCCAGGTTCAGGTCGCTCGCGCCCTGGTACCACGGGCGTTCGCGCGGGTCGTAGCGCTCGCCCCAGGGCCGCCGCTGGCTCGCGATCGCCGTCATCTGCTGGTCGTAAAACACCCATTCTTCGACACGCTTTTGCCGCTCGTCCACCCGGATGATCTGCTGCGCGTAACGCGCCTCCGGCAGCGACTTGGCCCAGGCCCGGTCGCGCGCGCTGCGCAGCACCATGTTTTGCACGAAGCTGCCGTCCGGGTAGCCGAACACCAGCGAGCCGATCTGCGGATAGCGCTGCTGCATGGACATCTGCATGCGCAGCACCGAAATGTCGTTGTCGCCCTCCAGCCCCGCATGCGGGTCGTTGGCGGTCGCCTCCAGCCAGGCACGCGCCGGCTCCTGGAAGCGCAGCAGCTGCTCCTGCGTGCGCCGGCCCAGCTGTTCGAGCTCGCGCTGCGCGCCGTCAAAAACGATGCGGCTGGCCGCCAGCTCCGCCAGCGCCATCAGCGCGACGACCAGCACCGTCACCAGCGCGGCATAGGTCCAGAACAGGTGGGCGCGAATCGACCTGGCGTGAAAGCTCGGTATCTTGATCACCGATGTCCCCCTGCGGTGCTTGTTTGCTTTGCAAGATACGCCTCGCTAATGGCTTTGACAAGGTGATTGATACTGGCTTTGGGGGTCGCGGCCCGGCTTGAACAGTTTGTGACGTTTGTCAGGTAGGTGAGGGGCTGGGGCGCCTCCTGCAAATAGAGGAGTCTCGTTCTTGTGAAGTGGCCCGTATGCCGCGTATATCGGCCTAAATGAGGTCCGCGCTTTGGGACACCTCATCATTGAATGAATCCAAACAGCGCTCCATCTGGAAGAGGCGCGCTAACTTAATGTCACAAATCCCCTAGGCCCCCTGCGTGCCAGGTCGGCGAGGCCCAACGTAGTCGCCGCTTCGACTCACAAATATCGGCCAATTTCCAACCAGGGAATCGCCAAAATTTCCATGCAGAACAAAGCTCGCAGACTGATACGGAAAGTACCACCCTTGATCATCTTCTCGGATCGGGGAGTCGAGCAGGACATACGGCACCCCCTCTGGCTCGGCAGATAGCCGTTCAAGGAAAGCGGTCGCCAAACGGCTAGCGGTCAAGAAGTCGATCTTCACGGTGTTCGTGTGTTGCATTGAGTTGAAGCTTGATTCACCCAGTCAGATTTCCGCTTGCTCGATTGTTTGCGTCGGAGTGCCGCAAAACGTATTCGTTCGCCTTTCTTGCAATTGCGAATGTAGATCCGATAACCATCGAAGTTGAAACAACAATTCCAGCATCGACAGAGCCGCCTAGTAACACCTCGCTTGAATCATCTCGATAAATGAATAGATGAAAGCCTCTGTCTGTCATGGCGTCTGGTGAAATCACATAATTCCAACAGTTCTGGACTGAAAGATTTGTTGCGTTAGATGGATATGTAAGCTCATATAGCTTGCTAAAAAGATCCTCTCGCTCTTTCCCAACAAGCCCGTCCGGTAGGGGGCATGGCTTCGACACATCAGCGACGCTAGCGTTAAGTCCACTGAGCAACTGTCTCGTCGCCACAGTCAGGGTATCCGTGTGCACATGCGACGGACTTAAGCGTTGCCTATCTAAATAGACACAGAACATCCCCTCTAAAAACCTATTGCTGCACCATTCGGGGACTATTTCAATTTGAATTGCTAGTTCACTTGGGTTGCCAAAAATCATCACCGTTTTCCTATCCTAATATCGCGATTCACTCCAGGTAGTTGCCGAATACTGTTTGGAATGTTGAATTTCGCCGAAGCCTGACTCAGCTTTTCCATCAAATTTTGACCCGTACTCAACGTGAAGGAGTGGGTGGGGCCTACGTGGGTCCCGCTAGGGTGGAAATTACTGTTCTAACCGGGTCAGATTTCGACGGAACTCAACAAACAATGATCAGGTTGTTGGTCGCGAGCTTCTTAGTCTGCTTCGCTACTAGGCAAATAGGTACCTGACGCAATCGCATCTGCCAAATTCTGAGTGGTCGAGTGATCAAGCGCATGCAGTACATCCCCCATGCAAATTCCGCGTATCGGCATGGCGGAGTTGTGCTTATGTAGCGCGGTTAGCAGAACACCAAAAAACATGCTGTACGCATCGTGATGATTCTCTTTCAGGAAAGCGCGGACTCCATCCGACAACACAATCCAGAGGTCTGTATCTCCGACCTGTGCTTCAGAGATTTTGATCAATTCCCCATTGCAATCGATTGTGATTTCTCGCACCCGCTCGGTGTGCAGAAAATCGTGCACATCAAAAAATATCTCTGTGATTTTCATAGTGTGTTGAATTTCGCTGAAGCCTGACCCTTACTGTCTAAACCGAGTCAGATCTCGATGGTCCCCACACTTTTCCAGCATGGCCACTGAAGGATCGCCCTTGGCTATCTTGGAGCATCCCAAAGCCATTCAAAACCCCGCTTCTCATCTCGGATGGCATAAACGCTTTCGCCTTGGAATGACAGCACAAACCGCATAGGCGAGAGCTCACTCAGGTGAACAAGAAATGTCTTAATATTTTCAGCAGATTCGTCGTACTTGCTGTTATTGATTCGAAAAATTAGCCCTTCGCTAACCGTGAATTTGCAATCGTGATTGCCCGCGGCGTCGATCATGCCCTTGTAGGTGTTGTAGCCCTTGAGGGCCGCTGCCGCACCGGCCAGCGCCTGCATGCGGCCGTCGCTGGTGTTGCTGGTGTTGCTGGCGGCGTCCACCATTTGCTGGCCGGCTTCCACGGCACTGAGGAGGGGGCTGCTCACGCTGAAGGTGAGGGCGGATTGTTTGAATTTGTCTTCACTCTCGTAGCGGCTGGTTTCGCGGGCCTCCAGGATGTCCACCTTCCTGGCCAGGATGGTGACGTCACCTGCGGGGGAAAGCGTCAGCTCAGATCATTTTCTCTTTAAGTTAAGCCGGTTCGTCCCAACAAACTTGCTATTTCAGCCTTCAACCTCACTTCGTCTAGCTCATAACTTTCACGATCGTCGTCAGCATTAAATAGATCTACCAAGCAGAAGATGCTAGACAACACTTCGCTCACCTGAGGCGAATCAAGAAGAATTTCTCCGTTATCACGCTCACGCTTCCACCGAGCCATAAACTCTTCAACAAAAATCTCAGGGCTGGTGCTTTTCTCCAGAAAACTATTGGCAAAAATTAGAAGACTCTCACTCATCTTAAAACTCCATTCTTCAGCAAATTATCAAACTGCGGCGTGCCTGGCACTAATTTGAACCCCGTAACGAATTCACCGGCCTTATTTAGAACCACCACATTGTTGGTGGCGGCATTGAAATAGACGACTGAATCGGGAACATACAGGTAAGTCCCATTCTTTTGAGTAACTGGGCTACTTAAATGAGCCTCAAGCGCGCTTCGGTATTGGCCTAATGTTTCCGGATTTTTCTGCGTCGTGAAAATCCCGAAATCTTCGGCGTGCTTGAATTTCTTGTCGAGTTGCTTTGTTGAGAATGCAGCTAACTCTCCAGCTGAGACCTTGGTTCCAGTCGTAAGAGCCTCAAGCTCCTTCTCCAGTTTACTTAGTCCTTTGACAGTAGCGGCGGCACCTACCGCCACGGACGTCCCCGCCAGAGCGTCGCCGACGAGAATTTCGCTGATGGCAATCCCAGCTTCATTGGCGCACAAAACCGGATTTCTAGCGCAAGCTTGAACAGTCATTTCTGCAGCGACAGCCATGGTCGGAACAGATTTGACCAAAACCGCCATGATGGAACTTCCGGTCAGCGCACCGCCCAGCAAAGTTAAAGCCCTGATCTGCGCATCTCCCTTTAGCGCCAGGATCGTGTTATCGCAGAGACTACTACTCGAATCGACACATATTTGCTGGCGTACCTGAGCCATTTGTTTGGCGGCCTGTGCGTCAGTTACCGGCGATGTATTGTTCGTCACCGCGTGCCCGTACTGAACGTTACTCGCACGGTCTTCAAATAGTTTGGTTATTCCGCCGACGCCCGCGACCGACACCTCTCCAACCGTAGCCGCTTCTTTGTTAAGACTATCAACGCATGAGGCATCTCCGCGCAGGACGCAGATCTGCATTGCAGCGAGATTTATATCAGAGAGTAATTTATATTTCTCAAAAATAGTTTTCAGATCGGTGTCGCTGCACTTATCTCCTTTGGCCTTGCACTCACTGAACTCTTTAATCATTGCTGTAGCTTGGTCATGCTTCAGGAAGTTATTCATCACCTCATTCGCCGCAGCGGCTGCCCCCGAAGTACCACCGGCAGCCGCACCTACTGCCGTTGAAGCAATCGCCGTCAGCGTCTGCGCCAACGGCCCGCTGATGCCGGCGTCAGCAAGGGCTTGCGCCACCAGTGGCGCAGTTAGCGTCCCTGCAGCCGCGCCAACAGCACCTCCGGCACCACCCGTTAGACCGCCGATGACCGTATGCAAAGCCACGCGCAGCACACCGCTGTTGCCCCAGTTGTCTTCGAGTTCTATGGCTTGCGCCTTCAGTGCATTCTTGCGGTCTTCATTGGGTTCGTTGTTGGCCTGGTCTCGTAACGCTGCAGCTTCGTTGAGTTTGGTCTGGGCGTAGTCCCCCACCGCCTTGCTCGCCTGCTTGCCAAACTCCGCAGTGATAGCGATCTGCGCATCAATATCGGCCTTGACCTTGTCCTTATCAAAGATCGGTTTAAGGCCCGTTTCAGCATCCCCGGTCCGGGCGCCCGTGTTACCCGCAATCCCGCTGATCCCCGCCGTAGTGGTGCTGCTAGCGTCGCCATTGACTTGGCCATAACCAGCGCTCCCGCCAGGGCTGGTTACGGTGTTGCTGGCTCGTTCGATTTGTGCGTCGGTCATGCCGCGGTCACGCATGTCGGCCAGCGCCGCCGCGCTGCTTTGATCGCCCAGCGCACCGCTGAAGTCCGCACCAAACTTATAGCCGCTACCGTTGTAGCGCGCCTGGTTCTGGATGTCAGTGGTGGTTAAAGTACCGCCGGTTTGAAAACTGTTCTTGCCTTCCTGCACGGCCTTGTCGGTGCTGGTGATCTGGCCGCCAACAAGCGCCGTGTTACCGCCCACCGTGACAGAGAATCCCGCATCGCCGGCGCGAATCGCGCTTTGCTCGCCAACGCTTTGGTAGTTGCTGTCGATACTGCCTTTGCCGAAACTTGCACTGACGCTGCTTGCGCCGTAACAGAACGGCGGAATGCAGAGGCTGACGCCCCCGCCGGAACTGCTCTGGGTCTCGGTGTAGGTTGAGGTGTCCTGCAAGCTTCGTACGTTGAGGTTTCCACCGACCTGGGCGGTCACCTGGCTTGCAGCGGCCACCGCCCCTACCAGGTTGGTGTCTCCCCCTGAAACGATATTCAACTTGTTTCCGGCCTGGACTTGGGTGTTGGTGTAGGTGACATCGTCCCCGCTGCCTTGCCCCTTGTTGCTCGACGCGCTGGCATTGAAGCTGATGCCGGTTTGGGCGCCGAAATTGATGCCTATTCCCAAACTGGCGCTGGAGCCGCTGCTGGTGCTGCGCTCGCTGGAGGTATTTTGTGCAGCGAGCAAATTGACCTGGTTGTCGGCAATCAAGGTGGTGTTTCCGCCTGCCACTACCTGGCTGCCTTGAACGGTCAGGTTGCTGGCTTGCCCTGCGCCCGTCGCGGTGATCGTTACGTCCCCACGCGCAACCACGTTAGAGCCGGCTGCCGTATTGCTCTGGCGTTCTGTGTTGCTCTGGCTCTCGCTGCTGCCAATGCTGATGTTGATCCCGATACTTGCCGCCTGCTCTGGGTTCGCTACCAGGTTGGACACCTGGTTGTAGGTGTTGTAAGCACTCAGGGCCGTCACCGCCGCACCCAAGGCCTGCGCGCGCGTGTCGTCTGTCTTGGTGACGGAATTTGCCATTTGCATGGTCTGGCCAGCGCCTTGCAATGCAGAGATCACGGGGTTGCTGACCGTAATACCCAATCCGCTTTGGCTGAACTTGCTTTCCGTTGAGCTCTGGCCTGCTTCTCTTGCTTCAACAATTTCAACGCTCTTGGCCGATATGGCGATATCACCCGCCGGCGCCAGCACATTGCTGCCCACCTGGCGGTATTGGTTATCAGCCACCAAGGTGACATTGCCGGCAATGCTGGCCACCGTGCTGGCTGTCGCCGTGGCACCGCGGTTTTTCTGATCGGTGGACTGTTCGCTGGCGCTGTAAGACAATCCTTCCTCGAAGAAGCCGGACTCCTTCTTCTCGAAGAACGACGTGCTGCTGCTGGTGTTCTTCGCGGCCTCAATGGCGATGTTGTTGCCGGCGGCCAGGGTGGTGCCTGCGTCACTGATGACGTTGGAGCCTTTGACGTTGATGTCTTTGCCGCTGACGATGGTGACCGTTTTACCGCCCAGGCTGGAGCCCACGGCCTTGTCCTGCTCGCTGCTGCGGCGCTCCGTGGTACTGCTGGAGCTGAAGAGGTCGCTTTCGGCGGTGGTCAACGCAAAGCCGAAGCTGTTGGTCTTCCGGCCTTCGGTGATATTGACGTTGTTGCCCGCACTGGCAGTCAGGTCGCCGCCGGCCTGCACGTTGGCGGCTTTGGCGTTGAGGTCCTTGCCGGCAATCAGGCTCAGGTTGCCGGTGGTTTGCAGCTGGCTGCCCACGTCGGCGGTCTGGCTGTCGCGCAGGAAGTGGTCTTCACCGCGCGACTGCAGGCTGCTGCTGGCGGTGGCGACGGTTCCCAGGTTGATGCTGTTGCCGGCGCTGATCACGGTGCTGCCGTTGGCGCCGCTGTTGGAGATGACGCCCGCGATGATATTGGCGTCGCGCCCGGCACTGGCCACCAGGGTGCCGCCCGGGTTGCTGACATAGAGGCCCGCCACACGGTCTATCCCCGTCAGGCTGAAGCTGTTGGAACTGGTGCCGCCGGTCTGGTTGCCGGCGCTGCTGGTGGTGGTGACCACATTCAGGTCGCGCCCGGCGCTGGCATTGAGGCTGGCGGCGGCGATGATTTTCCCGCCGATGTTGTTCAAATCATTGCGGGCGGCCACGGTGAGCGCATCACCGGTGATGCGCCCGCCCAGGTTCTGCACGTTCTCCGCAATCAGGTTGACGACGGTGCGGCCGGCCACGGTGCCGGTGTTGCCCATGTCGCCGGCCAGGTTGATGTTGACACTCTTGCCGGCCAGCAAGGCGCCTGTGGGCGCGAGGTCGCCGTCCTTGACCTGCACATAGACCTGGGGCACCAGGGCGCGGGTTTTGCTGCCATCGGCCAGCGTGACTTCCTGCTCGACCAGCCAGACGATGTCGCTGGTGAGCTGGGCCATCTGGATGGCGCTCAGAGCGATGCCGGGGCGCAACTGGTATTGCCGGGCATAGGCGATACCGGCGTCCATCAGGGCTTTGTACTGGGCTTCATCGCTGGTGTAGTTGCCCAGGAAGCGCTGGCCGGTCAGTTGGGCCACTTGTTCGTTGATGAGGCGCTGCTCATAAAAACCATCGCCCAGGCGCTTTTGCGTGACGGTGGGGTCCAGCGCGAGCTGGCCCAGCATGTAGTCGCTGCCCAGCCAGTTGCGGTAATTGGCAAAACGCGGGTCGGTTTCAATCAGGAAACCTCCGGCAGGATTGGGGTTGATGCGAAACAGGCTGGTGGTGGGGACGCTGAGGTTGACGGGCACGGTGCGCACGCCGGCCGCGCTGAGCGCGCCGGGCGCGCTGGGGCTGCCGCCGATGCTGGCGCCGGTGGCTGCGGCAACCCGTGTGCCGGTGCCGGCGGGTGCGCTGAAGCTGCGGCTTTGGAAGGCATTGAGCGTGACGGTTTGCGGCACGTCCTGTGTGTAGGGACCGTCGCGATAGGCGTTGTAGTTGTAGTCGCAGCCGTCAAAGCCGCCGCAGCCTTCGTTGTAGTTGCTCCAGAAATAGGCCGTGCCGTTGCGCTGGGCGTTCACGCTGACGGTGCGGCCCCGGTTGTCGACGGCCTGGCCGGTGATGTTAAGGGCGCCGCCCGCGATGATCTGGCTCTGGTCGTTGACGAGAGCGGTCGCCGCATGCAGCGTCATGGCGCCGGCGCTCAGTATCCGGCCTGGGGCGCTTTGGGTGACGACGGGCGTTTGCGGCGACGAGGTGTAGTCGCGAAATCCCTCGACGGCGACGGCGTTGGCAACGACGGTCATGCGCATCGCGTCAATCTGCGCCTGCAGCGCGATCCAGGGAGCGGGGTCCACATCAGACGAGGCCTGCGGCCGGGCAACCCCAAAAACATCCCACACCGGGCTGCTGGCGTCGTAGCCGAAAAACGCCGCGACGGGCGTTGACACCAGGCCGTCCCGGGCGCCCGTCAACAGGTAATGCGCTTGAACGTAGGCGTTGGGGCCGAGGAAGTACGGTGCGTACTTGGGGTCCGAATAAGGGGCGCCCTTCAGAAGCAGACGGCCCTTGCCGTCAACATTAAGGTGGCCGGTGTAGGGCGGTATGCCGTCTTCCGACGCCCAGCGTCCGGGACCGCCGTAAATTTGCTGCAGGCCCGTCGTGTCCCAATAGGCGTAGCCGCCGCCGACACCCGCCTTGTAAGTCTCGGCACTGACAACCCAACCCACGTCGTTTGGCGAGTAATTGCCTTGCGCCGTGATGTACTCCCTGACGCTGCCGCCGCTGGCACTGCCCGTCTGCACGGTGTAGGCGAAATTGGGATTGGTGTTGTTGATCTGCCCGGCGGTGATCGCCAGGCCGCCCAGGGACTCGATGGTGCCGCCGCTGTTGTTGACGGCCAAAGCCTGGCCGGTGGCACGGCCGCCGGCGTCCAGGCTGCCGCCTATATTGAGCGCGTCAGCCGCAGTGCCGCCGCTGAAGAGCAGCGCGCCTTCGCCGTTGTTCAAGGTCTGCGTGCCGATGTCAAGCCGCGCTCTGGCGGCGATGACGGCGTCAGCGCGCGTGCCGTTCACGGTCTCGGTGCTGTTGTTGACGGTGGTGGCGGCAATGGCGACATGGTCGCCGTAGATGCGGCCGGTGCCGATGTTGGTCAGCGTGGCGGCGTTCAAGCGGGTCTCGGTGCCATCGATCAGGCCGCGGTTGGTCAGCGTGTTGGCGGCGGTCACCGTGGTATTGACGCCGCTGATGACGCCGGTGGCGGCATTGTTCACGTTGGCGGCCGAAGCGGCCAGGCTGCGCCCGGCCTGCAGCTTGCCGCTGTTGCTGAGGTTGCCGGTGGTCGAAAGCGTGACGTCCCGGTTGGCGATGAGCTCACCGGTGTTGCTGAAGTCGCTGGTCAGCGTGAGAGACACATCCTGCTGCGACAGCAAACTCCCGTTGCCGCCCAGGCTGGCCGCGGTGGCCGCCAGCGAGAGGCCGGCAATGACGGTGCCGCCCGCATTGGTGACGGCCAGCGTCTTGGCAACGGCGGTGTCTTGCAAGGTGGCCGTGTCGCCCGCGCTGATCAGGCCGGCATCGTTATTGATGCTGCCGGAGCTGGTGACGGTGGCGTTATTGCTGCTGCGTATCGCGCCCGAATCGTTGGCGACTGTGGCGGCCGTGATGGCGATATTCTTGCCCTCCAGGCCCTGGCTGGCGCCGGAGGTGTTGCTGTTGACGACGCTGGCAGCGGCCAGGGTGACGGTCTCGCCGCTGCGGACCAGGCCGCCTGTGTTGCTGATGGCGCCAGGCCCTGCGGCCACAGAGACATTGCCCACGGCTTGCAGCTGGCCGCCGCTGTTGTTGAAGCCGGTGGTGGTCAAGCCCGCGGTGGACTCGCTGACGATCTGCCCGCCTGCGTTGCTGACGTTGGCCGCGCTGGCGGTCAACGCGCCCTTTGCGCCGATGGAGCCCGCTGTGTTGTTCAGGTCACCGGTCAACAGCGTGACGGCGCCCTGGGACGTGATGCCGCCCCCACCGCCGCTGTAGCCTGCGGCATTCGTGTTGGTCAGCGTCTGGCCATGAGTGTCCAGTGTCAACGCGCCGGTGGATTGGATCAAGCCGGCGGTGTTGGTCAGCGCGCCGCTGCTGAGGGTGGTGGCGCCGCTGACGGAGACGGTGCCGCCGGTGTTGTTGAAAGCCTGCAGGTGGGTGTCAACGGTGATGGCAGCGCCGGTAAGGCTGCTGCCGGTGTTGACCAGGCCCGTGTTGCTCAAGGTGACATTGCCGCCGGCGCTCAGGCGCCCGCCCTGCGCGGCGCCGCCGGCCACGGTGTTGCTGGTGGCGCCTGTGGTCGTGACGGCAAGGTCGCCGCCCACCGAGGCAACGGTGCCGGACGCATTGGACAGGCTGGCGGCGTTAACGGTGACCGCACCATTGCCCGCCATCGTGGCTTGTGTGTTTTGCAGCGCGCCTGCGGCAGTGACGGCCAGGGTGCCGTTGGCCACCACCATGGCGCCCGCTTCGTTGGTGAGGCCCGCGCCTGTGGCGATGCGGCTGTTGCCCTGGGCGCTGATGACAGCGCCGGCGCCGCTGTTGCTGATGGCGCCGCTTGTGGTGACCTGGGTATTGCCGGTGGCCTGGATCTGCCCGCTGTTGGTGAGCCAACCATTGGCCTGCAACACCAGGTCACCGCCGCTGGCGCCTATGACACCCGCATTGCGCACGCCCAGGCCGGTTTCCGTGCCTATCAGGTAAATCTTGCCGGCATACATGCCGCCCAGCTGGGCGACGTCGACGGCATAGCTGGGCGCGGGGCCCGTGCCGGCGATGGGCGTGGCGCTGGTGTGGTCCGCACTGATCTCGTTGGTGCCCGTAGCCACGCGCAGCTCCTTGGCCCAGACGCCGGCATTGAGCTGCACGGCGCGCGCCAGGATGGCGGTGTAGTCGGCCGTGCTGGTGTCCAGGCCGGCGCCGCCCACGCTGACGCTGCCGCCCTGCACCCGAAAGCCTTCGAGCGCGCCGCCGTTGAGCACCGGCGTGCCGGTGGTCAGCGTGACGCGGTTGGCGTTGAGGAAACCGCCGCCGTTGACGTTGATGCCGGCCGGGTTGGCGATGATGACTTCGGCGCGCTGGCCGGCGACCTCAACATAGCCGCGCAGCTGGCTGGGGTTGCCGGAGTTCACCTCATTGAGGATGACGCGCGCCGGGCCGGTGGCCAGCCAGGGGTTGGCGCCCACAAAACCGCCCAGCTGCGTTTGCACATTGGTGCGGCTGTTGTTGAGGACGGCGCCGTTTGGCTGGACGTCGAACTGCTGGTAGGTGTTGCGGCTGACGCCGGCGGCCGAAGGCGTCTGGATATTGACCTGCGGCAGGCCGTTGGCGGTTTGCAGCACCGTGGGGCGCTGGCTGGCGGGCGCGCCGGGGGCTGCAACGATCTGCGCGTGCAGGCCTGGCTGCCAACACAGGACCATGCCCAGCGCGGCCAGCATGGCAAAGCGCAGCGGGTGCAGGCTGACTTGCAGGCCCAGCTGCGTCGTTGCACCGGCGGTGTTGCCGCTGGCGGCCTTGCCTTGCGCACTGGCCGTTTCGGCCACCGCCATGCGTTGGCCGCGTTTGGCGTTGAAGACGATGCGGTGCAGGTGCTTGTTCATGGGCAGGTTTTCCGAAACGAGGCGTGAGAGGGCGAGCGCTTACAGCGGTGTGGGCTACAAGCCCGGTTATTTCTGCGCCGGCACGGCGGTCGAGGCGGGCGCCTCCGCCTGGCCCGTCACGGTGGCGGGCACGGGCAGCGCGGACGCGGGGCTTTCAGCGGCCGTGCCCGCCTGGGCTGCCGGCGATTGCGGCGCGGCGGCCACCGGGCGCAGTCCCAGGGCAGCGGTCAGCACGGCCCCACAACGGCCTGCGATATCGCCCGCAGCGAGTGCCACTTCCGAGAAGTCGTCACGCTCCCAATCTTCCAGAACCAGCTTCTTTGACGCTTCGCCCTTGCAGGTCTCCTTGAAGAAGACGGTGTCGCTTTCCTTCTGGTAGAGCGATGCGTCGACCTGGTAGCGCAAGGTGTACTCGCTGGACGCCATCGAAAAGTCAAGCTTCCATTCAGGCTGAGAAATACGCAGTTGCAAGTCCGCCGGTGCGGCAGGCTGCGCGTCGGAGGCCAAAGACATCTTGATGGCCGGCTCCTGGAGCAGACTGGCCATGAGCTGCTGGCTGACGGCAATGACAGGGCCTTCCTTGGCGATTTGTATCTTGGGCTTGGCCGCCTGGTCCGAGGCAACTTGCGTCATAGCCACTTGCAGGTTCTGGTTGAAGCTGGTGGCAATTTGCATGTTGGCTTGCATGTTTTTCTGCATTTGTTGCGCGTTCCCGGTCGATCCGCCCCCAGACGCCAATGCGCTGCTGACAATGAACCCGACCAGAAACGAGCCCACGGCCGCGCCTTTTGTCCGGATATCCAGCACGCCGCCGCCGGCAGAGAGGACGACCTGCTGGGTCTTGAGCTTTGCGGCAAGCGCGTCGCCCTTGAGGAGATCCGTCGAAGGACCGAAGAGGCCTGCTGTTGCGGGCTGGCTCAGTACGGCGATGGCCAGCAGCAGGCTGGCGGAACGAAGGCGAAAGTTCATGGAGAAGGTCCTTGCTGAAAAAGAAAAAGGGATTGAACGGTTGCTGGCGATCCGGAATTTGGCTAGAAGGAGGCGCTCAGGCTCACGCCCAAAGTGCTGCCGGCGGTGCGAAACAGTTCGGGCTTTTTGACGGGCGCGGCGACGAAGATGTCGTACTGCAGTTTCTTGAAGCTGCCGCGCAGGCCGACGACGGCGCCCGTCAGGCGCTTGCCGACCAGCAGCTCGCTGCCGGGGCCGCCGACTTCGCCGTGGTCCAGGCCGATGTAAAGCTCCTGGCCGGTCTCGCCCAGCAAGGCGCTGAGTTCATTGCGCAGCAGCCAGCCGCGCTCGGCGCTCAGCGAGGATTCGCCGTCAAAGCCGCGCACGGTGTAGCGCCCGGCGATGGAGAAGCGGTCTTGCGGCGTCAGCGGCGTGCGGTTGAGCTGCAGGCGCCAGGCGGCGTTGTAGCGCAGGCCTATGCCGGCCAGCTTGAAGGGCAGCTGCAGGTTGGCATCGGCGTTGATGAGCGCAAAGCGCGAAGTGCCCTCGCCAAAAGCTTCCTCGGGCGCGGGCAGCGAGCCGAAAGCGCCGGTGCCGCGCTTATAGGCGAGGTTGCCCTCGAGCGTGGCCTGGCCTATGAACTCCTTGTGGCCGATGCCGAATTCCCAGCCGCCGACCACGCGGCGCTGCACCTCGACCTCGGTGTCGTCGATGAAGTTGTTCGAGCGGCGCTGGAAGGCCTTCAGGCTGACGGTGCTCTTGCGGCTGGCGTCGCGATACACCAGGCGCGAGAGCTTGAGCTCGGCATTGCTGCTGGTGCCGCGGTAGACATAGTCCTGGGTGGCGCCGGCCACGCTCTGGAAGTAGCGGTTGTCGCTGACGGTGGCGCCCAGCGTCCAGTAGCCCAGGGGCAGCGAGTAATGCACGGTGCTGCCGCGTGTGCCGCGGCTGCCGGGCTCGCCGCCGCCCAGGTCGGTGTTGAGCGACACGTAAAACAAGTCGTTGAGCGTCCACCAGTTGTCGTAAGACAGCGTGATGCCGCCCTGGTATTTGCCGGTGGCTTTGGAGCCGCTGTCGTCTGCGAAGACAGAAACACGCAAAGGGAAACCCTGGCGGTAGCTGATGACCAGGTCGCTCTGGCCGGGTTTGGCGTCGTTGCCCTTGGCCTCTTCGATCTGGATGTCGGCCTCGGCCGTGGGCACGCGCTTGAAATTTTCCAGGGCCTGCTCGATATCGCGCAGGTTCAGCAACTCGCCCGGCTTGACGGGCATGGCCGTCCAGGCATTGCCGCGCGCGTCGCTGCCTTCGGAAAACCGGATGGCGCGTATGCGGCCGGGGACCAGCGTGAGCGTGAGCACGCCGGTGTTCAGGTCCTGCGGTTCGGCCAGGATGCGGGTGGTCACATAGCCGCGGGCGATCACGGCGTTCTGCAGGCGCTTCATCACGATGGCGATGCCCTGGGTGCCCAGGCAGCGGCCCAGCGGCGCATCGTTGGCATCCGGTCCAGCCGCCGCATCCAGCGCCCAGGCGAATTGCGAAGCCAGTTCAGCCGGCTCGCCCGAAACGCTTCGCAGTTTCAGCTCACGGATGGGCAGGCAGGGCGACTCGGCGGACGGCAGCCTGTCGGCTTCGGCCTGCGGCGCGGGGGGAAGGCGCACATCGGGCGCCCTCTCCTGCTGCTCGCGCAGCAAGCGCTCACGTTCCTGGGCACGGCGCTGTTCCTGGTCGGCGCTGCTGAGCGGCGCGGGCTGGGCCCAGGCATGGCCGGCCAGGACGGCCATGGCCAGGCCGGCGCAGAGTTTGCGCGCGCCGCTGTGTGGTTTGACAGATGGTTTGGTGCGCTGCGGCACCGCCTCGAGTGATCTACCCAAGTCATCGTGTGGCTTGGCCAATCACGCTCTCCCTGATTCCGTTTTTTTATTGCCGGGCCCTTTGCCGGACATGCAAGCAAGTGTAATTTTTTAGTAACAAGAAAGCTGTAACTTCGTCTTTTTCCGAGCGGTTGGTGTTGGTTTTATCGGGAAACCACACTTAATTAGTAAGAGGGCTCAGCAAAATACAGCGCAACCGGGTGGGTGAGCGGTTTTTTGTATGCCACTGTGTCCACGCACTCCTGCGATACCCGGCCATACGCACCGGCCCAGGCAGGACACACCCGGGATACCTCGCGGCCTTCCAATGCCTGCATGGGCAGCTGGATTCTTCCAATGCCGCGTTTCATCCCCTCACCACAAGGACCCGACCATGACCGCTCGCCGCCAATTCCTGGCCACCGCTGCCGCCGCCACAGCCGCCGCCTTTGCCATGCCTGATGCCTCGGCTTTTTTTTCGCTGGGCCGCGCGCCCACGGCCGCACCTGAGTTCGCGGGCATAGAGACCTGGCTCAATTCGGCGCCGCTGCGCATGGCCGACCTTCAGGGCAGGGTGGTGCTGGTCGATTTCTGGACCTATACCTGCATCAACTGCCTGAACCACCTGCCGGCCGTAAAGTCCTGGCATGAGAAGTACAAAAGCCAGGGCCTGGTGACGGTGGGTGTGCACACGCCGGAGTTCGCGTATGAAAAATCGACGAAGAACGTCAAGGCCGCGATGGAGCGCCTGGGCATACAGCATGCCGTGGCGCAGGACAACAGCTATGCCACCTGGCGCGCCTTCAGCAACAACTACTGGCCCGCCATTTACCTGGTCGACAAGAAGGGCATGATTGTCTACAGCCACTTCGGCGAGGGGCGTTACGCTGAGACCGAAAAAACCATACAAGCGCTCCTGGCTCAATAAGCCCGCCCTGCCCCGGGCCTGGCGCAAAATGCCGGGGTCACGCATTTCTCCAGGACAGCCATGCAGCAGCAGCCAGACCATATCCTCATAGTTGACGACGACCGCGAGATCCGGGAGCTGCTGGGCAGCTACCTCGAGAAAAACGGCCTGCGCGTGACCAAGGTGGAGTCGGGCCGGCACATGCGCGCCGCGCTGGAGAACGCGGCCGTGGACCTCATCGTGCTGGACCTGATGCTGCCCGGCGAGGACGGCCTCACGCTGTGCCGCGACCTGCGCGCCGGCAAGCACAAGACCATTCCCATATTGATGCTGACCGCGCGCAACGAGGAGGCCGACCGCATCCTGGGCCTGGAGATGGGCGCCGACGACTACCTGGCCAAGCCTTTCGCGGCGCGCGAGCTGCTGGCGCGCATACGCTCGGTGCTGCGCCGCACGCGCATGCTGCCGCCGAATCTGCAGGTGGAGGAAAGCTCACACCTGCTGAGCTTTGGCGACTGGCAGCTCGACACCACGGGCCGCCACCTGCTGGACGCCAGCGGCACGCTGGTGCCGCTCAGCGGCGCCGAGTACCGGCTGCTGCGCGTCTTCCTGGACCACCCGCAGCGCGTGCTGAATCGCGACCAGCTGCTCAACCTCACGCAGGGGCGCGACGCCGAATTGTTCGAGCGCTCCATCGACCTGCTGGTGAGCCGGCTGCGCCAGCGCCTGGGCGACGGGGCGCGCGAGCCGCGCTACATCAAGACGGTGCGCAGCGAGGGTTATGTGTTCAGCGCCGCGGTGCAGGGCCGGCCGGAGGCCGCATGACCGAGGCCCGCCGGCGCTGGCCGCACAGCCTGTTCGCGCGGCTGATGCTGATCCTGCTGCTGGGCATACTGGCGGCCCAGGCCATGTCCTACCTGCTGGTGATGTATGAGCGCGGCCTGGTGGGCCGCGACCTGATGCTGGACAACCTCGAAAAAGACATCACGAGTTCCGTCGCCATCCTGGACCGCGTGCCTGCGGCCGAGCGCCCCAACTGGCTGCCGCTGATAGACCGCAAGAACTACCGCTACCAGCTGGACGGCGGCATCACCGAGCAGGGCGGCGACAACGAGATCGTGGCACGCGTCAGCGCATCGATCGCCCACGCGGTGGACAAGCGCTACCAGGTCACGGTCAATGCGATTCCCGGCGACTCCAAGCGTGTGCACATCCACCTGCTTCTGAGCGACGGTTCGCCGGTGACCATCAACCTCTGGGCCGCGGCCACGCCGATCTCGCCCTGGCTGCCGGCGCTGCTGCTGCTGCAGCTGTCGCTGCTGGCCGTCTGCGCTTTTTTTGCGGTGCGCATCGCGACCCAGCCGCTGCGGCGCCTGGCCCATGCGGCCGACGCGCTGGGCCCCGACCTCAAGGGCACGGCGCTGCCCGAAGGCGGGCCGACCGAGGTGGCGCGCGCCTCCAGCGCCTTCAACGCCATGCAGCGGCGCATCGCCGGCTACCTGGCCGAGCGCACGCAAATCCTGGCCGCCATTTCGCACGACCTGCAGACGCCCATCACGCGCATGCGGCTGCGCACCGACCTGATGGACGACGAAGAACAGCGCGGCAAGCTGCAGCACGACCTTGATGAAATGGTGGCCCTGGTGCGCGAGGCGCTGGCCTATGCGCGCAGCCTGCACGGCGCCGACGAGGCGCCGCGCAGGGTGGACCTCGACGCCCTGCTGGACACCTTGCGCTGCGACTACGAGGACGCCGGCAAGCAAGTCACGGTGAGCGGGCGGGTCGGCAGCCCCGTGATGAGCCGGCCGCTGGCACTGCGCCGCATCCTGAGCAACCTCAGCGACAACGCGCTCAAGTTCGGCAAGGAGGTCGAGCTGGCCGTGCAGGTCAATGCCGGCCAGGCCATAGAGATCTCGGTGCTGGACCGCGGGCCCGGCATTCCCGAAGCCGAACTCGAGGCGGTGCTGCAGCCCTTTTACCGCGTGGAAAGCTCCAGGAACCGCGATACCGGCGGCACCGGCCTGGGCCTGGCCATCGCGCAGCAGCTGGCCGCATCCATAGGTGCCCGCCTGAGCCTGGCCAACCGCAGTGGCGGCGGGCTGGCGGCGAGGCTGGTGCTGCCCGCTTCTTCGCCCGCTGAACCCTGACATCAAAAAAGCCGACCTGCCCGATCACTCGGGCAGGCCGGCTTGGCCGTGCGCGGTCTGCAGGCTTAGAGCGGCTCTTAGACCAGGTTGATCTCCACATCGATATTGCCGCGCGTGGCCTTGGAGTAAGGGCACAGCTGGTGGGCCGCATCCACGATGGCGCGCGCCGTCGCGCTGTCCAGGCCCGGAAGGAGGACGTTCAGGCGTGCCTGCAGGAAGAAGGCCTCGCCGGCCGTACCCAGGTCCACCTCGGCATCGACGGCCACGCCGGCCGGCAGGCTGACTTTTTGCGCGGCGGCGGCACGGCCCATGGCGCCTATAAAGCAGGCCGACCAGCCGGCCGCGAACAACTGCTCGGGGTTGGTGCCCTGGCCGGCGCTGCCGGGTGGGGAGAGCTTGATGTCCAGGCGGCCGTCGGCGCTGCGGGATTCCCCGTTGCGCCCGCCGGTGGTGTGGGTCCTGCCGGTGTACAGGACTTTGTCGAGAAGGTTGATGGCTGTCATGGTGTTTCCTTATGGAGGGTTAAAAAAAGATGCGTCGGGAAGAGCGCCCCTGGCGTTCGCGAAGCACAGATGAATTACAAGGCGCCGGTTTGTCGGCGATATCTCGGCAACGCAATGTTCTGTACGCGCAAGGCTGCTGGACACACTGCGGTACAAATCTCCCGCCCGGTGTTCTGAAGTCCGCTGGCCCCCACCCCGCCCTCGCCCTGCGGGGGAGGGCGCAAGAGTGCAGGTGAATTGCTCCTTCCCCCGCTGGGGGATGGTGGGGATGGGGGCTGGCGGCGCTCAGCCCTGCCTGCGACCCGTGCGCCAGACCACCGCCGAGCAGGAACTGATGCATTCACAGTTAATCGGGTTGCGCAACTCATGCGCAAAGCCGCCCACCAAAAACGTCAAGGCCATCCAGAGTTTTTTCATGATGTTCAGCCAAAGGTGAAGGCATACACCTGCGCACCAGGGTCCAGGAACTCGATCTCGAACAAATGGTCGCCGGCCGAGGCCGGCAGCCTGACCAGCTGGTAGAGCCGGTGCGCGTCAATCACGCCGCTGCCGTCCGCCGCGATGTCGCTGCCGTGGCTTTGGGCCGGCGGCTTGCCGTCGACAAGCACACGAAAGCGTACCGGCGCCGCGCCGGCATCGCGGCCCAGCACCAGGTGCAGGTCGCGTGCGCGAAAGCGGTAAGCCAGTCGCGCGCCGGCCTGTAGCGCGACGGCGCGTTCGGCTTCCACCAGCCATTGCCCACCCAAGGTCCAGTGGTTCAGCGCCACGCTCGCGGCCGCTTCGTAGCGATGCGCGCGGTCGGCCCGCAGGCCGCCGGCGGGTACAAAGTTGACCGCGCGCTCATGGCCCACATAGGTTTCGCCCGACAGCACCCGCTCGCCGGGTGCGGCCTGCACGCCCTCGCCCCGCACGGCCACCAGGCCGGCGTCACGCACGCCCTGGCCGTTTTTTTCGGCCAGCAGTTTCTGGATCAGGCGTTCGGAGGCCTCGTACTGCCCTTCGCCAAACACCTGGTGGCGCACCCTGCCCTGGGCATCGACAAAATACAGCGCCGGCCAGGCCTGGTTGTCGAAGCCGCGCCAGATCGCATGCCGGCTGTCGATGGCCACGGGGTATTGGATGCCCAGGTCCTTGACGGCCCTGCGTACATTGCCCTCGTTTTTTTCAAACGCGAACTCCGGCGAGTGCACACCGAGCACGACCAGGCCGGCCTCCCGGTATTTGTCGGCCCAGGCGCGGATATAGGGCAGCGTGCGCAGGCAGTTGATGCACGAGTAAGTCCAGAAATCGACCAGCACCACCTTGCCGCGCAGGTCCGCGCCGGCCAGCGGCGCCGTGTTGATCCAGCCGGTGGCGCCGGCCAGCGGCGCAAAGGTGCTGTCCTGCCAGGCTGTGGGTATGGATGCAGGTACGGGCGCAGCTTCGGCTTTTGCGGCGGGGAGCGGGATGGCATCGGCCACCGTCATTTGCCCATCGCGCGGCACCTGCGCCTGAAAGACATTGATCAGCGTTTGTTCAATCCTTGAGGTGCTGCCCAGCGACAGCTGGCTCAAGAGCCCCGTGTCCAGCCCCGTGGCGATCAGCGCCACACCGGCCAGCACTGCCGCGCCCATGGTGCGCCTGGCCCACTGGCTCACACCCAGCGAACGGCGCAGCAGCGCATACACGCGCCCACCCACCAGCAGCGACAGCGCCAGTGAAGTCGCCGCGCCGCCCGCATAGGCCAACAGCAGCAAGGATGTGCCCGCGTTCGCGCCCTGGATGGCGGCGCCGGTAAGGATCAGGCCCAGCACCGGCCCCGCGCAGGGCGCCCACAGCAAACCGGTGGCCACGCCCAGCACCAGCGAAGACAGCAGCGAAGGGTTCCCGCCTTCGCCGCCTTCACCGGAAGAGGCGATGCGCGCGCCCAGCGCCACCAGCGGCCGGGCCAGCCGGTCGGCCAGTTGCGGAAACAGCAAGGTCAGCGCAAACACGGCCAGCAGTCCCAGCGCCGCGATGCGCCCGTATTCATTGGCCTGCACCGCCCAGCCGCCGCCCACGGCGGCCAGCGTGGCCACCGCGGTAAAGGCCAGGGCCATGCCCAGCAGCATGGGCAGGCCGTTGCGCAGAAAGGGCTTGCCGGCGCGCGCCAGCACAAAAGGCAGGACCGGAAGAATGCAGGGGCTGACGATGGTCAGCACACCGGCGGCAAAGGCAAGGATGAGAAAGCTCATGGTCGGGCGGGTTCAGGAGTGGGCACCCCGTGATTGAACCGCCCTTGCGTATCCGCGCTGTGTCGCCCGCACCGCCTCATGGCATGCGGCTGTATCCGCGGCCGGCGCGGATACACAGGCATACAAAACCGTGGCCGGTCCCGCCTGGCGCGCCTGCGGCGGCCGCCCCACGGCACACAAAACTTACCCTCAGTTGCTGTGGGCTACCCTGTGGATAAACCTTTGCACAGGCCCGCGGAGCCGCGCCGGCACTGGCGCGCCGCCGGATGCCCAAAATTTGACCATCCCGGCGCCCGGCGTGGCCCGGGCACCACCGGGGGCTTCAGGCCGCCATCGCCACCTCCAGCGCGCGCGACGCGGCGGCCGCCGCTGCCGCCACCAGCGCCGGGCGCGCCTGGCCGCGCTGGGCCGCCTTGTCGCGGTTGGCGCGCTGCACGGCCGCCACGTCGATGATGAGCGCGACATTGCCGTCGCCCAGGATGGTCGCGCCCGAAATGCCGGGCACCTTGCGGTAATTGGTCTCCAGGTTTTTCACCACGACCTGGTGCTGGCCCACGAGCTGGTCGACCAGCAGCGCAAAGCGCGTGCCCTCGGCCTGCACGATGACAGCGATGCCCTGGGTGGGCACACGCACCGCGCCGGCCACGTCGAAGAGTTTGTGCAGCTCCAGCAGCGCCAGGTATTCGCCGCGCACATGCATGACGTGCTCGTCGGCGGTGATGGAGTGCACGTCCTTGTCCAGCGGCTGCAGCGACTCGATGACGTAGTTCAGCGGCAGGATGTAGACCTCCTCGCCGACCTTGACCGACATGCCATTGAGGATGGCCAGCGTCAGCGGCAGCACGATGCGAATCGTCGTGCCCTTGCCCTGGACGGAGGCGATCTCCACATGGCCGCCCATTTCATGGATGTTGCGCTTGACCACGTCCATGCCGACGCCGCGGCCCGACACGTCGGTGACCGCTTCGGCCGTGGAAAAACCCGGCGCGAAGATCAGCTGCCAGACGTCCTCGTCCGGCATGGATTCGCTGACAGGCATGCCCTGCTGCAGCGCCTTGGCCAGGATTTTTTCGCGCACCAGGCCGCCGCCGTCGTCCTTGACCTCGATCACGATGCTGCCGCCCTGGTGCTGGGCCGACAGCGTCAGCCGGCCCACCGGGTCCTTGCCGGCATAGGCGCGGCGCTCCGGGCCTTCGATGCCGTGGTCCAGGCTGTTGCGCACCAGGTGGGTGATGGGGTCGATGATGCGCTCGATCAGGCTTTTGTCGAGTTCGGTTTCCTTGCCGACCGTGACCAGCTGCACCTGCTTGCCGAGCTTGGCCGAGAGGTCGCGGATCAGGCGCGGGAAGCGGCTGAACACATAGTCCATGGGCATCATGCGTATGGACATGACGGACTCCTGCAGGTCGCGCGCATTGCGCTCCAGGTGGCCCATGCCGCTGAGCAGGCGCTCATGCACCACCGGGTCCAGCAGGGAAGCGGTCTGCGTCAGCATGGACTGGGTGATCACCAGCTCGCCGACCAGGTTGATGATCTGGTCGACTTTTTCGACGTCCACGCGTATCGAGCTCGATTCCTTGTTCTGCACGGCGGCGGTGGCCGGCGCGTTTGCGGCGGCGGGCGCGGACTGGCTTGCAGGCTGCGGCGCGGCCGCTTCAACTTGCTGCGCCTCCACCGGCTGGGCTGGCGCGGCGGGCGCGCCCTCCTCGCGGATATCGATCTGCTCGGCCTCGATGATGAAACAGCAGACCGCGATCACGTCGTTGCCGTCGCAGCCGGTCTTGAGCCAGATCGTCAGGCTGCCTTCTTCCTGGGTCTGCGCCGTCACCTGGCCCAGGTTGGCCATCTCCTCGCTGAGCAGCTTGCAGTCGTTCTCCGACACCTTGGAAAAGCGCACCTTCAGGGTCCGCTCGGCCGCAGCCACGGGCTCTGCCTGCGGCTGGGCCACGGGTGCCGGCGCCGGCGGCGCGGCCACAGCGGGCGGCGCGGGCGGCGTTCCACCGGCTTCCAGCGCGAGCTGCTGCAGCACCGCGCAGATCTCGGCCACCATGCCGGCTTCGGGCTCGGTGCCGGCCCTGTAGGCGCTCAATTGTTTTTGCAACACGTCCTTGGTCTCCAGAAAGGCATCCATCATCTTGGTATTGAGTTTGAGCTCGCCGTGGCGCGCCCGGTCCAGCAGGTTTTCCAGCAGGTGGGTGGTGTCGGTCAGCGCGACAAAACCGAAGGTGGCCGCACCGCCCTTGATGGAATGCGCGGCGCGAAACACCGCGTTGAGGTGTTCGCCGTCGGGCGCCTCCAGGTCCAGGCCCAGGAACAGCTGTTCCATCTCGGCCAGCAACTCGTCGGCTTCTTCAAAAAATGTCTGGTAGAACTGGGTGATGTCCATAGGGGAAAGGTTTCTCTTGTTGGCTGCCGCGCCGGCCTCAGGCCCGCGCCGGGTTCATCAGGCTGCCCACCACGGCCAGCAGCGTGTCGGGCTCTATCGGTTTGCACAGCCAGCCGGTGGCGCCGGCCTGCCGCGCGTCGGCCTTGCTGGCCTCGTTGCTCAGGGTGCTGAGCACCAGGATGGGCAGGGCCGCGGAGGCCGGCCGCGCGCGCAGCCGGCGCGTGAGCTCGCAGCCGTCCATGGGGACCATGGTCCAGTCGGTCAGCACCAGGTCCACGGGGGTGTCCACAATCCGCTCCAGCGCGGCCTGGCCGTCGCCGGCCAGCAGCACCTGGTAGCCGCCCTCTTCGAGGACGGCGGAATTAAGGTGGCGCATCACGGCCGAGTCGTCGACCACCAGGATGGTTTTTTTGTGCATCAGGTCCGGCTTTCAGGTTGGGCGGGGCCGGGGTTCAGCGCCCGCGGCGCGCCGGCCGGCTTGATCCCGGCACCGGCGCTGTTGGCGGCCCGCGCGCCCTTGCCGGCCGCCAGGAAAGGCGCGCTGGCGGTCGCGGCATTGCCGTTTTCGATGTCGGCCTGCGCGCGCTTGTTGAGCACCAGGATGCTGATGCGCCGGTTGACCGCCGCGTAAGGATCGTCGTTGTTCAGGTGCACGCTGGACGAGACGCCCATGACGCGCAGGATCTTGCCGTCCTGCATGCCGCCGGCCACCAGCTCGCGCCGCGAGGCATTGGCCCGGTCGGCCGACAGCTCCCAGTTGCTGTAGGACTTGTCGCCCTGCGAGTACACGGTGGCGTCGGTGTGGCCGGACAGCGTGAGCTTGTTGGGCTGCTCGTTGAGCACCGGGCCTATCTCGCGCAGGATGCTGCGCATATAGCTCACCACCACGGCGCTGGAGCGGTCGAACATGGGCCGGTTGTTGCTGTCCACGATCTGGATGCGCAAGCCCTCGGGCGTGATGTCGATCAGCAGCTGGGGCCGGAACTGCCTGAGCACCGGGCTGGACTCGATCATGTTGTCCAGCCGCTCCTTGAGCGCTTCCAGGCGCTGGCCGTCGTCCGGGTCCTTGCCGCTGTCAGCGGCCGCCTGCCGGACTTCGCCGTCCGCATGGCTGGGGTCGGCGCCGCCGCCGGGAATCACGTTGGTGCTGGTGCTGCTTTTTTTGCCCCCGGCCAGGGCGACCCGCAGCGGCATCTTGAACTGGTCGGCGATGCCCTCGAGCTGCCTGGGCGAGGAGATGCTCAAAATCCACAGCACCAGGAAGAAGGCGAACATGGCCGTCATGAAATCGGCGAAGGCGATCTTCCAGGCGCCGCCATGGTGGGCGGCCGCTTTCACGGGGCGCCGTATGACGATGATTCTTCGCGCGGTCTCGCTCATGGCAATGTCGCCGGATTGCGTTGGCCGGCCGCCTCAGCGCGCCTTGACCTCGCGCACATGGCCGTCCAGCTCGGTGAAGGACGGCCGCTCGGTCGAGTACAAAATCTTGCGGCCGAACTCCACCGCGAGCTGCGGCGCATAGCCGTTGAGGCTGGCCATCAGCGTGACCTTGATGCACTGGTAGGCCTTGAGCGACTCCGCCACCTTGTGCTCGATGAGCGTGGCCAGCGGCGACACAAAACCGTAGGCCAGCAGGATGCCCAGGAAGGTGCCGACCATGGCATGCGCGATCAGCTGGCCCATCTCGGCCGGCGGCAGGTCGGCCGAGGCCAGCGCGTGCACCACGCCCAGCACGGCCGCCACGATGCCCAGGGCCGGCAGCGCGTCACCCACGCGCGCCAGGCTGTGGGCCGGGACCTCCGCCTCGTGTTTGTAGGTTTCGAGTTCGTGCTCCATGAGCTGCTCGATCTCGAAGGGGTCGGTGTTGCCGCTCACGATCAGGCGCAGGTAGTCGGTCAGGAACTCCAGCACCCGCGCGTCACCCAGGATCACGGTGTAGGGCGCGAACAGCGGGCTGTTGTGCGGGTCGTCGATCTCGGACTCCAGCGCCATCATGCCGTCCTTGCGGCCCTTGGACAGCAGCACGTAGAGCAGGGCCAGCAGCTCCATGTAGAGCGCCTTGTCGTGTTTTTTCGAGCTGGCCAGCAGCTTGGGCAATTCCTTGAGGGTGGCGCGTATGGTGCGGCCGTCGTTGCCCGCGACGAAGGCGCCCACGGCGGCCCCGCCGATGATGAGCAGCTCCAGCGGCTGGTACAGCACCCCGAAATGCCCGCCCATCATGGCGTAGCCGCCAAAGACGGAGGCGACGACGACAAGGTAGCCGATGATGACAAGCATGGGGTTCTCCTGCGGATCTGAAAAAGAAAAGCCGCCCCGCCCTCAGGCGGTGCGCGAACTGTTCATCACATTGGCGAGCCACTGCGACGAGGAGATCGCGGGCGTGCCGCCGGCGGCCGCGGGGCTGCCGCCTTCGGCCTCGTCGCGCTTGGCGCCCGAGGGGCGGGTCTTGCCGGCGCGCGAAGGCGGGCGGCACAGCACGCACACATAGTTGCTCTGCGAGTCATGGGCATGGGCGACAAACAGGCCCGTGCAGCGCGTGCAGGTGCTCAGCTGCAGCATGTCGCTGTCGAAAAAACGCACCAGCGTCCAGGCCCGCGTGAAGTCCAGCACCGGCTCGCCGCCCTGCTGCTGCACCTGCTCGATGTACAGGCGGTAGCTCTTGATGATGGCGTTGATGCGCGTGCAGCCGCCGTGGACCACCATGAAGCGGTAGATGTTGTAGAACATCGACGAGTGGATGTTGGACAGCCAGGTCATGAACCAGTCCGTGGAAAAGGGCAGCAGGCCCTTGGGCGGCGAGGTCCCCTTGAGCTCCTTGTAGAGCTTGATCAGCCGGTCCCGGCTCAGGCTGGTTTCGGCCTCCAGGAACTGCAGGCGGGCGCCCAGCTTGATCAGGTCCATGGCCAGGTGGATTTCCCTGGCCTCCACGATGACGCTTTTACCGGCCATGGCGGTTTCCGGGCAAAAAGCGGCTTGAAGCCGAAACGCGGGACATCACCGGACCGCCTCAAGCTGCTGGCCCGACAGCAGGATCGCGGCATGCGCCTGCTGCAGCGCCGGGTTCTTGCCTTCCAGGGTCAGCGCCGACAGCATGGGATGGTCGTCGAAGCGGAAACGGCACAGCAGCAGGCTGGAGCCCGCCAATTTCACAATCTGGGAAAGCGACAGGCTGCCCAGCAGGTCAGCCAGCTCCCGGCTCATGCCGAGCCGGTACATCGCCAGCGCAATGTCCTCCGTCACCAGCCGCTTGGCGAGCAGCAGGTAGGCCAAATTCAAGTCGCCAATGTCGTTGGCGGTACCAGTGTCAATCACGTTGCGTTCCTGTTCTTTCAAAATTTGCATGTAGAGCGGTGAACGAGTCATCCATCACAGTCAATTTCGTCACCTGTCACAGATTGATTGAGCGGCTTGTCGTACGACTTCCCCTCAATTGCAATTTTTAACACATTAAACTGACAATTACATGAACAAATCAAATTTATCAATTAAGTAACATTTAAGCGTCAAAACAAGAAAATTTAGTAACGAACCGAAGAATTTAATGAAAATATGGGTATTTCAGGCTGATAGAAAATCGATTGACTAGTGTTTAAGTACTCGTTTCTTCGTTTTCTAATTGATGGACCCATGTGAGCATTTCTGCAACAGCGAGGTACAAATTTGGCGGAATTCTGCTATCCAGATCTACATGCATTAACAATTTCACCAATTCCAGGGAGGCGTGAACGTAGAGGCCGCTGTCTTTTGCGCGCTGGACAATGGCTTCGGCGACCGCGCCATAGCCCTTGGCCACCACGGTTGGCGCCTCGCCGGCGGCGCCCAGGGACAGCGCCACGGCTTCGGCGCGGGGGCCCCGCGGGCTGCCGGTCCGGCCGGCTTCCCCCTCATCGGACGACCTGTCAGGCATCGCCATTTCCCCCTGAATCCGCCAAATCTGCGGAATCGGCCATCCCGGCCGCGCCGCCTAAGCGCAAGTCCGTGAGCGCCAGCCCCACGCCTTGCAGGCGCCGCGACAGCTGGTCGCCGGCCTGCTTGAGCACGGCCGCCGTGCCGTCCCGCGAGGCGTCCAGGCGCAGCTGCAGCGCCGCGCCGTTAAGCCCCAGGCGCACGTCCAGCGTTCCCAGCCGGGGCAACTGGAGCGTCATGCGCGTGACCCAGGCGGCGGTCGCGGTTTCCGCGCCGCCTTCGCCGGCCTGGCGCTCGCGGCCTGGCTCGGGCTCCTGGCGCTCCTGACATATCTCCCAGTCCATGGGAACGCCGGGCCAGCCCTCGCCGCTCCAGCGGAACACCGGCTGCGCCAGCATCTCGAGCTGCTGGCGCACCAGGCCCAGGGCGTCGGGATGTATCGCCGCCGCGGGATGGCCGGCGCGCGCGCTGTCCACGGAAGCAACGCTGGAAACGGGCAGGTCGGCCTCGGGCAGCGAAAAATCGTGCGGGCTGGGCGGCGCCGGCTCCGGCAAGCCGCTGGGTCCGTAGGTCACGGCCGGGCCGGTTTTGCCCAAGGACGCCGCCAAAAAAGAGGTGGCCGGCGGTGCGGCCGCTTCCGGTTTTTCCAGCGTGCCCCGAGTTTGCAGCACCGGCCCGGCATCGGGCGTAGCAGGTGAAACAGGCGGGACGGGCGGCAGCGCCGCCATCTCTTCCAGCAGCAACGCGAGAGAGACCAGCGTGGAACCGACGGCACCAAGCTGTGAGGGGGTGCTCACATTCGCCTGCTGCGCAGCGGCGGCCGGCAAAGCCAGGCCGGCTTGCGGCTCGCGTGCCAGCTGCGCCAGCGTACGCTGGCCGGCCGTGAATTGCTGCAGATGCGATTCGTAAAAAAGGCCGGATTCGGCCACCGTGCGCGCCAGCGCGGCCGCCAGCACCGGCACCGCGGAGGCCCGCATGTCGGGCTGCAGCGCCGCCTGGCCGCGCACGGCGGGCGTGCTGCCCACCGGGAGCTCCAGCAGCGCGCTGACCGTGCGCGCGGCGGCGCTCAGGGTGACGGCGGCTTCGGCCCTGGCAGGGGCCGGGCTTGCCGGGATGCCGCTGCGAGCGACAAGACCCACGCCCAGCTCGCGCTGCAATGCCTCGCGCGAAGGCAGGCGGATGTCGTTGTCCACCTTCTGCACATTCGCCACGGCGCCCGGGCCGGCGATTTCAGCCTGCGCCTTCAGCGGTACCAGGTCCACGCGCTGCCCCAGCCGCGTGGCCAGCAAGGTGTCCACCAGAGGCGTCACGCCGCTCATGGCAGGTAGGCGTCGTCCGGCTGGCCGTAGGCCCTGTGCAGGCTGCGCTGCCGGTCCAGGCTTTTCATGACGCCGACCAGCTTGGACAGCTGGGGCATGATCATATTGACGATTTCACTCGAGTTGGCGCTGATGCGGCCCAGCAGCACATATTTGCGCGCCGACTGCGCCTCGTCCAGCGTGCTCAGCGGCTCTATGTCCTTCAGGCGCTCCACCATGCTGCTGCACTGCCCTTCAAGCCGGGGCAGCTCGCCCCACTGCTTGGCGCGCGCCAGCACCAGCATGCGCTCGGTCAGCGGGGCGATCTGCTCGTAGCAGTGCATCACTTCACTTTGTGATCCCATGCCTCAAGCCCCCGTGGAAAAACGCGACACCGCGGGCGCGGCCGGCACCTGCGGCGGCCGCGGCCGCTGCGGATCGATCTCGCGCCAGGCCGAGCTCACGCTGTCCAGCAGCCGGTCGGCCTCGTCCAGCAGCGCCGGGTCGTTGCGCAGGTTGGCATACAGCAGGCGTTGCGTGACATAGGCGTAAAACGCCGACAGGTCCGCCACCAGCTGGGCGCCGGCCGCGCCCGCGGCATCCGCGTCCAGGCTGGCCTTCAGGCCGTTGTCGACGATGTTGATGGCCTTGGAAATGGCCTGGCCCTTGGCGCCGATGTCCTTGTTCGCCATATGGTGGCGCGCCATCGCGATGGCCGTCTTGGCGCCGTCGAACAGCATGGTGATCAGCTGGTGCGGCGAGGCGCTCATGGCCGCGCTCTCGGTGCCGACCTTGGCATAGGCGCTGGCGCCCGGGTGGTAGCTATAGGGTTGGGTGTGGGGCTGGGTGTGCATCGGGAGTAACGGCCGGCTGGCTTATTTGCTCGAATTGCTCGAGCTCATGTTGGCGAATTGCTGGGTCAGGTAGCTGGCGGTGGAGTTCATGCGCGAGACCAGCAGGTCCAGCTGGGTGAACTGCGCCTTGTAGCGCGCGATCGTCGCGTCCACCCGGCTCTGGGTCGCGGTGTACTGGCTGTCCAGCGACTTCAGCGTGGTCTCCACGCCGGTCGCGGCCGCGCTGATCATGCCGGTGCTGCTGGTGAAGCCGTCCAGCAGCGAGGACACCTGCTTGCCGATGCCGCCCGTCGTTCCGTTGCCGGCGAACAGCTCGGCCACCGCACCCTGCTTGTCCGCGAACGCGGCCTTGAGCTTGGACGCGTCGAAGGCCAGGGTGCCGTCCTTCTGGAAGCTCACGCCGACCCGCGACAGCACCTTGAGCTCGCCGGCCTGCGGCGTGTTGAGCGCCGCGCGTATGCGCGTCTGTATGGTGCGCAGCGTGGAGTCGCCGACCAGGGCCGCGCCGGTCTGTTTTTCGGTGTCGTATTTGGTCAGCTGCGCCGCCGTGGTCTGCAGGCTGTTGTAGGCCGTGACGAAGCCGGTGATGGCCGCCTCCACCGCCGAGGTGTCCCGGCTCACCGTCAGCGTGCTGGTGCCGGTTTTCGCCAGCGTCATGGTCACGCCGGGCGCGGCATCGACCACCGTGTTGGTCTTGGAGGTCACCGGGATGCCGTTGACCTTGAGCGCCGCATTGCCGGCCGCCGCCGTCTGCCGCAGGGCCTGCGCGCCCGAAGCGTCGTGGTTGAGCAAGCCCTGCAGGCTGGCGTCGCCGGCGACGGAAATGCGCATGCTCGAAGCTTCGCCGGTTTCCTTGGAGGTCAGCACCAGGCGGTAGGGCGAAGCGCCGCCGTCATTGACGATGCTGGCCGTCACGCCGATGTCGGTGCTTTTGTTGATCGCGTCGCGTAAGCCCTCCAGCGAGTTATTGCTGTCGTCGATCACGATGGACTTCGCGGCGCGCGCGGCGTCCGGCGTGAAGCTCGCGCCGCTGTAGGTGCCGCTGGCCTCACTGAACGTGCCGCCCGAGATGCTGCCGAAATCAATGGTGACGGTACCCTTGCCCACCGCGGCCTTGGTGCTGGAGACACCGGCCGCGGCCAGCGACTGCGCGCTGGCCAGCCGGCTCACGTCCACCGTGTAAATGCCGGGGGTGGCCGAGGCCTGGCCCGTGGCCGAGAGCACGTCGCTCGCGCTCGAAGTGGCCTTGATGCCCTGGAACAAATTGGCGTCGGACAGCTTGGCCGCCGCCGTCTGCAGGGTGCTGAGCGCGTTTTTGAGCGTGCCGTAGGCCGACAGCTTCGCGGTGTAGCTGATCTGCTGCTTTTGCAGCAGCACCAGCGGCTGGCTTTCCGCCTTGGTGAGGTCGGTGAGCAGGTCGTTCAGGTTCAGGTTGGACCCGACGCCCAGGCTTGAAATCGATGCCATGAAATATTCCTCAATCTTCTTGAATGAAAGTGCTGCTCACAAAACCCAGCGAAGCGGCCCTGGCCAGGCGCGTCGCCGCAGACAGTGCAGCAGCACGGCAAGGCGACGCAACAACGCCGGGAGGGTTTTTGAGCGGCACTAAACGGCCTGGTGGACCAGCAGGCCCTGTAGCTTGCCGAGCGCGCGCGAAATCCGCACCACCTCTTCCGAAGGCATCTGCCGGATCAGCTCGCCGCTTTCCACGTCGACCACCTTGACGACCATGGTGTCGGCCTCCTTGTCGAACTCGAACTGCACGCCGATGGAGGACATGCGCAAGGACTCGTTGATCTCGGCCAGTGCGCTGCGTTCGCGTTCGGGCTGCGCCTTGGGCGGGGGTTCGGCCGGCAGCTCGCGGGCCGCGCCGGCGCGGGCTGAAGGGGCGGGCGGCAGCGGCGCGGCATCGCGCCACGCGGCGGCCGTCGCGGTCGTGGCGGCATTGGCGGCGTTGGCGGAAATAGTCATGCGGGGCTCTCCTCGGAAAATCGCTAGGCACTCCCGCCTGGTGCCCCAAGCGGGAGTGCGTAGCGCAGGCGGCCGAAGCCGCCTGGCTTGCACACGGCGAGGGCGCGCCTTCCGAAAAAGGCGCGCCTTGCGCGATTAACGCAGCAGGGACAGAACGCCCTGGGTCGTCTGGTTGGCCTGGGCCAGCACGGAGGTACCGGCCTGTTGCAGGATGTTGGCGCGCGTCATGTTGGACACTTCGGTTGCGTAGTCCGCGTCTTCGATGCGCGAGCGCGAGGAAGACAGGTTGGTCACCGTGGTGCCCAGGTTGGAGATCACCGAGTCAAAACGGTTTTGCACCGCGCCCAGCGAGCCGCGCAGGTCGTCCACCACCTTCAGGGCGGCGTCGATCTTCTTGAGCGCGTTGCCGGTGGCGGCGCCGGCGAATTCGGCCGTGGGCGTTGCGCCGCTCAGGACGATGTCGGTGCCGTCAACCGTGTTGCTGCCGGCTGCGCCGGTGTCGGTCAGCGCGGCCTGGATGCCGGCCAGGCCGTAGTTCTTGCCCTGGATGGAGACGAAGGCGGTCACGGTGCCGGCGGCATCGGTGCCGACCTTGACGGGCTGGGTCGTCAGGGTCACGGCGGCCGCGACGCCGTTGGCGGGATCGGTGAAATCCACCGTGGCCGTGTTCAGCGTCACGGCGCCGGTGGCGGGTGCCACGGAAGCCGCGTAGAAGTCGTCACCGCTCTTGACCACCCAGTTCGCCGTGGGGGCGCCGGCGGCGGTCAGCACGTTGTGCAGGGACAGGTCGGCAGCGTTGACCGTGGAGCCGGTGGCTGCGGTCAGGGCCGTGGCGACGGCGCTCAGGTCGGTGGCAACGGGTGCGCCGGCGCCTGGATCGACCGTGAGGGCTGCCGCGCTGACGTTCAGCGCGTTGCTGGCGACCGAGAAGCCGGTCATCTTCAGGCTGGCGGAGTCGATCTGCTTGAGGTTGATGTCGATGGTTTCGCCGTCGTTCGCGCCGACCTGGATGCTCAGCTTGTTGTTGGCGGCCAGCACTTTCACGCCGTTGAAGTCGGTCTGTGCCGAGGTGCGGTCGATTTCTTCCAGGCGCTGGGTGATTTCAGCCTGGATCGAAGCCTTGTCGGCCACCGAGTTGGAACCGTTGGCCGACTGCACGGCCAGTTCGCGGATGCGCTGCAGGTTGCTGTTGATTTCGGTCAGCGCGCCTTCAGTCGTCTGCGCCAGCGAGATGCCGTCGTTGGCATTGCGCTGCGCGACAGCCAGGCCCTTGATGTTGGCCGTGAAGCGGTTGGCGATGGCCTGGCCGGCCGCGTCGTCCTTGGCGCTGTTGATGCGCAGGCCCGAGGACAGGCGCTGGATGGCCGTGTTCAGCGAAGACTGCGACTTGTTGAGGTTGTTCTGCGTGAGCAGGGAAAGCGAGTTGGTATTGATGACTTGGGCCATGAGGGACTCCTGATTACATAGGTTGTGGACTCCGGCTAACTTGCCGTCACGCTGGCCTTGCCTGCCATGACAGTCTGCAAGCCACCGTTGTCCAGCTTATCGGCCGGGCCGATTCAAACCTTTAGCGAGTGGCCGAAAATAATTCGCGCCCGCCCCTCATCACGCCGGCATGTTCATGATTTCCTGGTAGGCCGCGACCACGCGGTTGCGCACCTGCAGCCCCATCTGGAAACCGATGTTGGCCTTTTGCATGTCGACCATCACGTCGTTGAGCGCCACGCCGGGCTTGCCCAGCTCGAAGGCCTCGGCCTGGCTGTAGGCGTTCTGCTGGGTCTCGCTGATGCGGTCCAGCGATTTTTTGAGCTCGCCCGCGAAGCCGCCGCCAGCGGCCTCGCCGCCTTGCGCCGCTGAAGGGGCCGAAGCCTGGGCCAGCGCGCGCATTTGCTGCAGCACGGACTCGATCGAAGAAATAGCCATGGTGTTTCTTTCAGGCGCGTGCGCGCCCTTGGGTTGGATGACGGCATGAAGCGTAGCGGCGGGGCCGGTGCGCGCATCAGGCCAAAAGACGGCAAAAGCCCCGGCTATTCGGCGGATCGGGAAGCCCGAGCGGCTCTGACAATTCTTCACAAGGACCCGCCCGGCACCCCTCCCATGCGCGGATGCCGGTTGCCTCTTCGCTTCATCGCCTCAGTCATTGAATAAGACCTGTTGTATGCCAACTGTTGTTCCGGCCGCACGGCCACCACGCAGCCTCCGCTTCATCGCCGCGCCTTCCCGCGGCACGGTGACGGCGGCCGGGTGAGCGCGTGAACTCCGCCGCACTGGGCGCCGACACGGCCCTGCCCAAAGCACCGCCATGGCTGGCGCAGCTGCGCGCCAACCCGCGCCTGCCGCTGATGCTGGGCGCGTCCGCCGCGGTGGCCGCCGTCGCCGCGCTGTGGCTGTGGAGCCGCGCGCCCGACTACGGCGTGCTCTACAGCAACCTGTCCGACCGCGACGGCGGCGCCATCATCGCGTCGCTGCAGCAGATGAACATCCCCTACAAGTTCACCGAGGGCGGCGGCGCGCTGCTGGTGGCGGCCAACAAGGTGCCCGAGGCACGCCTGCGCCTGGCCGCCCAGGGCCTGCCCAAGGGCGGCACCGTCGGCTTTGAACTGATGGACGCGCAGAAATTCGGCACCAGCCAGTTCGCCGAGCAGGTCAACTACCAGCGCGCCCTGGAAGGCGAGCTTGCGCGCTCCATCAATTCCATTTCCGCCGTCGAGTCGGCGCGCGTGCACCTGGCGCTGCCCAAGCCCTCGCTGTTCGTGCGCGACCAGAAAAAACCCAGCGCCTCCGTGGTGCTGAGCCTGCACCGCGGCCGCAGCATCGACGAAGGCCAGGTCAGCGCCATCGTGCACCTGATCTCCAGCAGCGTGCCCGAGCTCTCGGCCAAAAGCATCACCGTGGTCGACCAGGCCGGCAACCTGCTCTCGGCGGCCAACGCCGGCACGCGCGGCCTGGACGTGAGCCAGCTCAAGTACACCCAGGAAATCGAGCAGGGCTACATCCGCCGCATCGAAGCCATCCTGCAGCCCATCCTGGGCGCGGGCAATGTGCATGCGCAGGTGGCCGCCGACATCGACTTTTCAGTCGTCGAGAACACCGACGAAAAATTCCGCCCCAACCAGGAACCCGGCACCGCCGCCATACGCAGCCAGCAGTCCAGCGAGTCCGGCCAGGGGGGCGGCGGCCCGGCCACGGGCGTGCCCGGTGCATTGACCAACCAGCCGCCGCCGGACCCGGTCGCACCCATCACCGCGCCTTCGCAGATCAAGCCGGGCACACCCGCCGGCACACCACCCGGTACGGCCCCCGGGGCCCAGCTCAAGATGAGCGCCGAACTCGGCTCGGCCGGCGCGGCGCCGCGCGCCGCGGGCACGGGCGGCAACTCGCGCAGGGACGTCACCACCAATTACGAGGTGGACCGCTCCATACGCCACACGCAGCAGGGCGCGGGCGGCATCAAGCGCCTGTCGGTCGCGGTGGTGGTCAATGACCGCCGAAGCACGGGCGCCGGAAAGCGCGCGGCGCTGACGGCGGCCGAACTCGAGCAGATCCGCAACCTGGCGCGCCAGGCCATGGGTTTCAGCGCCGAGCGCGGCGACTCGCTCAACGTCGTCAACAGCCCCTTTGCCGCCGACACCGAAGCCCCCGAGCTGCCGCTGTGGCGCCAGCCCGAGACCATCGAGCTTGCCAAGTCCTCGGGCAAATACCTGCTGCTGGGCTTGCTGGCGCTTTATCTGTGGCTGGCCGTGCTGCGGCCGCTGCTGCGCAAACACCTGCAGCCCGCGCCGGCGGCAGCGTTCGCTGCGGACGCGGACATTGATGCCAAGCCGGGTGAAGCGGCCAGCGCGCAGGCGCAGGCCCTGGAGAAGGAACAGCGCGAACGCCGCGAGCAGCGGCACCAGGCCAACCTCCAGTATGCGCAGGACATGGCGGCCAAGGAGCCGGCCATGGTGGCCATGCTGATCAAACACTGGACGGAAAAAAATGGCGGATGAAGGCATGCGCAAAAGCGCCATCCTGTTGATGTCGCTGGGTGAGGCCGGCGCCGGCAGCGTGCTGCAGCACCTGCCCCAGCATGTGGTGCAAACCCTGGGCAAGGCCATGGCCGGCCTGGCCCAGGTCAGGCGCGACGAGGTCAGCGAGGTGCTGCGCGAGTTCCGCGAGGAAACCGAGCAGTACTCGGCCACGCATGTGGACGCCGGCAGCTACCTGCGCGCCGTGCTCAACAAGGCCCTGGGCAACACCCGCGCGGCCGACCTGCTCGAAAGCATTTCCCAACCCGACAGCGCGACCAGCGGCATAGAGCGCCTGAACCAGTTGGAGGCGACCGAGGTCGTCGAGCTGATACGCGACGAACACCCGCAGATCATCGCCACCCTGCTGGTGCACCTGGACCGCGACAAGGCCGCCGACGTGCTCGAGCAGCTGCCCGAGCGCGTGCGCCACGACGCCGTGCTGCGCGTGGCCACCTTCGGCGGCGTGCAGCCGGCCGCCCTCAAGGAGCTGACCGACGTGCTCACCGACATGCTGTCCGGCGAAGGCGTCAAGCGCAGCCGCCTGGGCGGCATACGCGCGGCCGCCGAGATCGTCAACATGATGAGCAGCGCCCAGGAGGAAAGCGTGATCAAGCATGTGCGCGAGCACGACGAGGCGCTGGCGCAGAAGATGATCGACGAGATGTTCCTGTTCGAGAACCTGCTCGAGCTCGAGGACCGCAGCGTGCAGCTGCTGCTCAAGGAGGTCGAGTCGGAGTCGCTGATCATCGCGCTCAAGGGCGCGCCGCTGGAGCTGCGCGACAAATTCCTCAAGAACATGTCGCAGCGCGCCGCCGAGATGCTGCGCGAGGACATCGAGATGCGCGGCCCGGTGCGCGTCTCGCAGGTCGAGGCCGAACAAAAGGGCATCCTGCAGATCGTGCGCCGCCTGGCCGATGCCGGCGAGATCGTGCTCGGCGGCCAGGGCAACGACTCCTATGTATAACAAGCCCGCCAACACACCGCGCGCCGGGCCGCCCTTCGCGCGCCGCGCCAACGGCGCCAAGGAAGCGCTCACCGCCTGGGAGCGCTGGGAAATGACGGCCATCGCGCAAGACCCCGCGCCCGACCTTCCCCCCGAGCCCAAACCGGTGCCGGTGGTCGCGCCGCTCAAGCCCGAGGTGCTGATCAACGACGTCGAGCTGGCCCAGCTGCGCCTGCAGGCCCTGCGCAGCGGCGAGGCCGAAGGCTTTCGCCAGGGCTTCGCCCAGGGCCAGGCGCAGGGCCGCGAGCAGGCCATCGCCGAAGTCCAGGCCGAGGCGCGGCAGCTGCGCGCGCTGGCGCAGACATTACCCGACGCGCTGCGCGGCGCCCAGGCCGAAATCGCCGACAACCTGCTGGCGCTGGCGCTGGACATCGCGCGCCAGGTGCTGGGCCAGGCCCTGGCACTCGACAGCGGCGCCATCCTGCCGGTGGTGCGCGAACTGCTGCAGGCCGAACCGGCGCTCAGCGGCTCGCCACAGCTGGTGCTGCACCCCGACGACGCGGCCCTGGTGCAGCAGCACCTGGCCGAAGATTTACAGGCCGCCGGCTGGCGCATCCGTAGCGACGTGAACTGCCAGCGCGGCGGCTGCCGCGTGCTGGCGGCCAGCGGCGAGCAGGACGCCAGCCTGCCGGGCCGCTGGGAGCGCGTCACCGCGGCCCTGGTCAGAACCGCCATGCACAGCCCGGCCGTGGTCCATGCCTGAACAAGCCGCCCCTGCCGATACTCCTGCCGCCAGCCCGCTGCGCGCCTGGCACGGTGCGCTGGATGAGGCGCGCAGCGCGGTCGCGCAAAGCGTGCCGGTACGCAGCTACGGCCGGCTCACGCGCGCCGTCGGGCTGGTGCTCGAAGCTGTCGGCCTGCGCCTGCCGGTCGGCAGCGACTGCCTGATCGAGCTGCCGCCCGGCTACCCGCAAAAGACCGCCGAGGCCGAGGTGGTGGGTTTTGCCGGCGACCGGATTTTCCTGATGCCGCAAAGCGAGGTCGACGGCCTGCTGCCCGGCGCGCGCGTCTACGCGCTGGATTCGCCCACCGGCCACGCCGGCGGACTCGGCCCGCGCACCAAACGGCTGCCGGTGGGCGCCGGCATGCTGGGCCGCGTGGTCGATGCCGCCGGCCGGCCGCTGGACGGGCGCGGCCCGCTGGATTTTTCGCGCGAGGTGCCGCTGGCCGCCAAGCCCATCAACCCGCTGACCCGCGCGCCCATCGACAGCGTGCTCGACGTCGGCGTGCGCGCCATCAACGCGCTGCTGACCGTGGGGCGCGGCCAGCGCATGGGCCTGTTCGCCGGCTCCGGCGTCGGCAAAAGCGTGCTGCTGGGCATGATGGCGCGCTACACCAGTGCCGACGTCATCGTCGTCGGCCTGATCGGCGAGCGCGGCCGCGAGGTCAAGGACTTCATCGAAAACACCCTGGGCGAGGAAGGCATGGCGCGCGCCGTGCTGGTCGCGGCGCCGGCCGACACCTCGCCGCTGCTGCGCCTGCAGGGCGCGGCCTATGCCACCTGCCTGGCCGAATATTTCCGCGACGAGGGCCAAAACGTGCTGCTCATCATGGACTCGCTGACGCGTTACGCGATGGCGCAGCGCGAGATCGCGCTGGCCGTGGGCGAACCGCCGGCCACCAAGGGCTACCCGCCCTCGGTCTTCGCCAAGCTGCCCGCGCTGGTGGAGCGCGCCGGCAACGGCGCGCGCGACGCCGAGGGCCGCGGCGGATCGATCACCGCCTTCTACACCGTGCTGGCCGAGGGCGACGACCAGCAGGACCCGATTGCCGACTCGGCGCGCGCCATCCTCGACGGCCATGTGGTGCTCTCGCGCAGCCTGGCCGAATCGGGCCACTACCCGGCGATAGACATCGAAGCTTCCATCAGCCGCGCCATGACGGCGCTGATCACGCCCACGCAGTTCCAGGCCGTGCGCAGCTTCAAGCAGGCCCTCTCGCGCTACCAGCGCAACCGCGACCTGATCAGCGTGGGCGCTTACGCTCCCGGCCACGACGCGCAGCTGGACCAGGCCATCGCGCTGTATCCGCGCATGGAAGCTTTTTTGCAGCAGACCATGGAAGAGCGCGTGGGCCACGACGAGGCCACCGACCAGCTCAACGCCATCTTCCAGGCTTGACCCCCTCTTCCCGCTCCCTCGTCTTTCTCCAGAACCCCAACCCCAGGAATCTCCCCATGGCCACCAGACTGCCGCTCGCCACGCTGATTGAACTGGCGCAGAACAAAACCGACGAAGCCACGCGCCGCCTCGGCCAGCTGCAGGCCGCGCGCACCAGCGCCGCCGAAAAACTCGAGATGCTGCAGCGCTACCGCCAGGAATACCTGGACCAGCTGCAGGCGCGCATGGGCGAGGGCGTGCCGGCGGCGCAAATGCGCAATTTCAACCACTTCATCAGCACGCTGGACAGCGCCATCGAGCAGCAGCGCGCCATCACCGCGCAGGCCGACACCCGGCTCGCGACCGGGCGCGGCGACTGGCAAAACAGCCAGCGCCGCCTCAACTCCTTCGACACCCTGGCCGGCCGCGTGCGCCTGCAGGAAATCGCCGTGCAGCACAAACGCGAGCAGCGCGACAGCGACGAACGCAGCGCGCGCCAGTTTTTCCACCTGCGCGCCGGCCTGCAGGGCCACTAGATTCAAGACTGGAAACCGCTATGTCCCTGCTAGCTCCTTCCCTCTCCAGCCCGGCGCCGGCGCCCAGCAACGGCGTTTCTTCCACGGCCTCCGCGCGCGTCGATGACAGCCCCCAGGGCGATAGCGAAAGTTTTGGCGAGGTGCTGTCGCGCTCGCTCGCGGCCTCGGGCGAAGCGCCCGCCAAACCCGGCGGCAAACCGGCAACGGCTATTCCCGCCAAACGCCTCGCCGAGGACAAAACCGAAGCGGCTGACATCGCCAGCACCGCGGCCCTGCTTTTTGTGCCGCTGGAAACGCGTATTGCCAAAGCGGCCGGTGCCGACAGCGCTACCGCCGCCCCCACAGCTTCGGCCCTTGGCGCCGTGCCTTCGACGCAACTGCCCGCGAACCCCGGTGCATCCACCGCGGTAGCGGCCACGGCCGCCAGCGCCGGCGATGAACCAACACCCACGCCGCAAACCCTGATCGCCTCCGGTGTGCCCGCCGCGCCCGCTATGCCCGCCGGACCCGCAAAAAGCCGGGAAGCCTCCGAACCCGCCGCGCCCCCGGCCGCAGGCGACAAGGCAGCCCTTGCCCTGCCCGCCGGGGCAATGACCATTCCGGCCGGTGCGACTCACGAGAACCCGTCGCAAACATCTTCAGGGCAAGGACAACGGCCCGGCGATGAAGCGCGCGAAGTCCTGGGCACGGACACGCGCGATGAACAAAAAACCGTAGCCGCCAAAGCGCCCGCCACCACAGCGGCCAAGGACGCTGCCGCTGAAGTCACCGGCAGCGCGACCCAGGCTTTAGCCCCCGGCGCAAGCCAGCCCGAAACCGGTACGCAGGCCGCCAGCCCCGGCATCAGCCTCAGCACCACAGCCCCCACGGCCCACACCCATGCCGTACCCACCAGCCCCGCCGCAGCGGCCGCCCCAAGCCAGGCAGTGCTCACACCCGAAGTCGGCAGCGGCGAATGGGGCCAGGCCCTGGGCCGGCAGATGCTGCACATGGGCAAGGCCGGCGAGCAGGTGGCCGAGCTGCAGCTCAACCCGCCCGGCCTGGGCCCGCTCAAGGTCACGCTCAGCATGAACGACAACCAGGTCCAGGCGTTTTTTGTGTCGGCGCATTCCTCGGTGCGCGCCGCCGTCGAAGCCGCCCTGCCGCAGCTGCGCAGCACACTGGCCGACAGCGGTATCAGTCTGGGCAATACCTCGGTGGATTCCGGCGGCCAGCAGCAGCCGGCCTTTGCGCAGGGCCACCAGGGCCAGGGCGGCCAACCCGGGCCGTCGGGCCAGCAAGGCCGGCCGGCTTACCCGGCCGCCGATGCGCAGGCCCAGTCCCCCGCAGCCACGGCGCCCACGCCCCGCCGCGGCAAGGTGGACACCTACGCCTGAGCGCGCGCAAGGCAGGCGGACGCGCCCGGCAAATGCCGAAGTTGAAGCGTTTTCCCCCTGCTGCTCCAGCGATGCCCTGCAGGCCTTTTCCCCAACAATCCATTGACCCATCCACTCCCCTACAGCCATGGCTACCAGCACACTCCCTGCGAAGACATTGAGCACGCGCCAGCCCTCACCCTCACCCCGGCTTATCGCCCTGTTGATCGCCCTGTCGGTCGTGGCCGCCGCCGCGGCCGCGGGCGCCACCTATTACCTGAGCAACCGCCGCAGTGCCGAAGCCGCGCCCGCCGCCAACCCCTTGCCGGCCGCCCCGCTGTTTGTGGCGCTGGAGCCCATGACCGTCAACCTGCAGCCCGGCGGCCGCAGCCGTTTTTTGCACGCGGCCGTCACGCTGAAAGTGCCTGACGCCAAATCCCAGGCCCTGGTCACCCAGTACCTGCCTGAAGTGCGCAGCCGGCTGCTCACGGTGCTGTCCAACCGTGCCTCCGACGCGCTGATCACGCCCGAGGAAAAAGCCAAGCTCGCCGCCGAAATCATGGCGGCGCTGAACCAGCCCCTGGTAGCCAACCTGCCCTCGCTGAAGATCTCCAGCGTGATGTTCACCACCTTCATGCTGCAGTAAAGCGGCCGATGCAACCCGAATCCGCCCATGGCTTATGAAGCACAGCTCTCGCAGGACGAGGTCGATGCGCTGCTGCAGGGCGTCACCGGCGACGCCGGCGCGGCGGCCCCGCGGCCGGCCGCGCCCGCCGGCCCGCCGACCTACAAGCTCGGCACGGACGAGCGCATCGTGCGCGGCCGCATGCACACGCTGGAGGTCATCAACGAGCGTTTCGCGCGCCATTTGCGCGGCGCGCTGCTGACCTTCATGCGGCGCAGCGCCGACATCTCGGTCGGCTCGGTGCAGATCCAGAAATACGGCGACTTCATACGCCACCTGCCGGTGCCGGCCAACATCAACCTGATGCACATGAAGCCGCTGCGCGGCACGGCCCTGTTCGTGTTCGACCCCAAGCTGGTCTTCCTGGTCGTGGACAACCTGTTCGGCAGCGACGGCCGCTACCACGTGCGCATCGAGGGGCGCGACTTCACGCAGACCGAGCAGCGCATCATCAAGCGCCTGCTCAACCTCACGCTGGAGAGCTACGGCGGCGCCTGGCAGCCGGTCTACCCGCTGGAGTTCGAATACGTGCGCGCCGAGATGCATGCCAAGCTGGCCAACATCGTCGCGCCCAACGAAGTGGTGGTCAACACCACCTTCCAGATCGAGTTCGGCCCCCTGGGCGGGGCGCTCAACGTCTGCATTCCCTATTCCATGATAGAGCCGATACGCGACCTGCTGGCCAACCCGCTGCAGGACGCGATCGAGATCGACAAGCGCTGGGTCAAGCAGCTGTCGCAGCAGGTGCAGAGCGCCGAGGTCGAGCTGCGCGCCCACTTCCTGACCCTGCAGTCCAGCATAGGCCAGCTGCTCAAGCTGCAGGCCGGCGACGTGCTGCCCGTCGAGATCCCGGACACCATCATCGGCAAGGTCAACGGCGTGCCCGTCATGGAATGCGGCTACGGCACCTCCAACAACCACTATGCCCTGCGCGTGGAAAAAATGATCCACCACCAGGACAGCGACTCCAGCAAGGGAAAAGACCATGAGTGAAGACAGCAAAGCGCAGCCCGCGGCCGAGCTCGACGACTGGGGCAGCGCGCTCGCCGAGCAGGCGCAGTCCAGCGCGCCGGCCGCCGCGCCGGCCCCGGCACCCGCGCCCGCGGCCCCCTCCACCGCGGCCGGCGACCGCGTGTTCCAGCCGCTGCAGGGCAACACCGGCTTCGAGATCGCGCGCGGCGACATAGACCGCGTGCTCGACGTGCCGGTGCAGCTGACCACCGAGCTGGGCCGCACCCGCATCACCATCAAAAGCCTGCTGCAGCTGTCCCAGGGCTCGGTCGTCGAACTCGACGGCCTGGCCGGCCAGCCCATGGACGTATTCATCAACGGCTATTTGATCGCGCAGGGCGAGGTGGTGGTCGTCAACGACAAGTTCGGCATACGCCTGACCGACATCATCACGCCCTCCGAACGCATGCAGAAGCTGAACCGATGAAGCGTGCCTTGTTTCGCGGGCTCACCGCCCTGCTGCTGGCCGGTATCTGCCTGTCGGCCGCCGCGGTGCTGCCCACCGTGCCCACGGCCACCGCCGAGCCGGTGCGCTCCTCTTTCGGCGCCGCCGGCCTGCTGCAGGCCGGCCTGGGCCTGGCTTTTGTCGTCGCGATGATTTTTGGCTGCGCCTGGCTGGCGCGGCGCTTCGGCCTGCAGCAAACCGGCAGCGGCCGCCTGCTGAAAGTCGTCTCCAGTGCCATGGTCGGCCAGCGCGAGCGTGTGGTCGTCGTCGAGGTCGGCGGCCAATGGCTGGTGCTGGGCGTGGCGGCCGGGCAGGTCCGCGCGCTGCACAACATGCCCGCGCAAACAATTCCCGAGGCCGATGCGGCGCCCACCCTGCCAGGCTTTGCCGGCGCCGGTGCATTTTCAAACAAGCTGCTCGAATCCCTGAACAAGCTCAAGAAGCGCGATTGATGAAGCCGAATTTTCCCGGCCTGCGCCGCCGCGCGGGCGCCCTGCTGCCGGCCCTGCTTGTGCTGGCCATCATGCTGCTGCCCGCGCTGGCCTCGGCCCAGGGCCTGCCCGGCATCACCAGCACCAAGGGCCCGGGCGGCAGCCAGACCTGGTCGCTCAGCGTGCAAACACTGGTGCTGCTGACCTCGCTGTCATTCTTGCCGGCGCTGCTGCTGTCCATGACCAGCTTCACCCGCATCCTCATCGTGCTGGGCCTGCTGCGCACGGCCATAGGCACACAGTCCTCGCCGCCCAACCAGGTGCTGGTCGGGCTTTCGCTGTTCCTGACCTTTTTTGTCATGTCGCCGGTCTTCGACAAGGTGCACAGCACCGCCTACAAACCTTTTTCTGAAAACAAGATCAGCGCCGAGCAGGCCCTGGAGCGCGGCGTCGAACCCTTCAAGCAGTTCATGCTCAAGCAGACCCGCGAAGCCGACCTGGCCCTGTTCGCCAGGCTGGCCCATATCGAAAAACTCGAAGGCCCCGAGCAGGTGACGCTGCGCATCCTGCTGCCGGCCTTTGTGATCAGCGAACTCAAGACCGCCTTCCAGATCGGCTTCACCATCTTTATCCCCTTCCTCATCGTCGACCTGGTCGTCGCGAGTGTGCTGATGTCCATGGGCATGATGATGGTGCCGCCGGCCACCATCTCGCTGCCCTTCAAGCTCATGCTGTTTGTGCTGGTCGACGGCTGGCAGCTGCTGATAGGCGCGCTGGCGCAAAGCTTCTACCTTTAGGGGGCACCGATGACACCCGAATCCGTCATGGCGCTGGGCTATGAGGCCATGAAGCTCTCCCTGCTGCTGGGCGCGCCGCTGCTGCTGGTGGCCCTGGTCACCGGCCTGCTGATCAGCCTGTTCCAGGCGGCCACCCAGATCAATGAAATGACGCTGTCCTTTATCCCCAAGCTGCTGGCCGTCTTTGCCACTCTGGTGATCGCCGGGCCCTGGATGCTGGGCCTGGTGCTGGATTACATGCGCAACCTGTTCTCCTCCATCCCGCAGCTGGTGGGCTGAGGCCGACACGCGTCGGACAAGAAGAGAACATGCAGCCGGTTTTTTCGGCCACCTCGGGCCAGCTCAATCTCTGGCTGGTGTTTTTTTTATGGCCTTTTGTGCGCATGCTGGCCCTGGTCAGCACCGCCCCCATCTTCAGCGAACACGCCGTACCGCGCCGCGCCAAGGTCGCCCTGGCCGCGCTGCTGGCCGTCGTCGTCGCGCCCACGCTGGACGCCATGCCGGCCGTGCCCCTGGTCTCCGCGGCCGGCTTCTGGATTTTGGTCCAGCAAATCCTGATAGGCGCGGCCATGGGTTTTTCCATGCGCATGGTCTTCGCGGCCGTGCAGGCCGCCGGTGAATACGCGGGCCTGCAAATGGGTTTGTCCTTCGCGTCCTTCTTCGACCCCACCAGCGGCGGCAACACCATGGTCGTCGCGCGCCTGCTCAACGTCATGGCCATGCTGATCTTTCTCGCGGTCGACGGCCATTTGATGCTGGTCATGGTGCTGGCCGAAAGCTTCCAGGCCTTGCCGATTTCCGACGCACCGCTGGCGGCCGGCGGCTGGTTTCTGCTGGCCAATGCCGGCGGCGAGATCTTCGCCGGTGGCCTGATGCTGGCCCTGCCGCTCATCGCCACCCTGCTGACCCTCAACCTCGCCATGGGCATCCTGAACCGTGTCTCACCGCAGTTCAGCATTTTTGCGGTCGGCTTCCCCATCACCCTGCTGGCCGGCATCGCCATGCTGCAGCTGCTGATGCAATACCTCGCGCCTTTCCTGGAGCCGCGCTTTGCGGCGGCGTTTGCGGGGACGCTGGGGGTTTTGCAGGGGTTGCGGCAGTAGGGCCATTACCGGCCCTCTCTTGCTGTCTTCCGTTTTTTTTCGAGAGACTTCCTTCTGGCCACGAGCCGTGTGAACCTCCTTTATGCTGAGAACCTGTGGAAACGCGGGAACGACACAGCCAAGGGGCTTACAGCATGAGTTTTCGAAACAAGATTTTTCTTACCAACGCCATCACTGCACTCCTGTTGCTTTCGCATGTCGAATCATCGATAGCGAAGCCAGCAACGGCAGACGCTACAGCCAAATCGGCTTGTGTTTTTTCAGACGATGCTCAGCAAAAAGCGCGAAGGCTTGTGGAGCGCACCGACGAGTACAGGACCGTTCAACGCGAGGCAAAGCAGGCAGATCCGGTGGGCCGCGTCGCCTACATCGACGGCATGGATCAACCGGTGTTATGGAAAGGCAGATGCCATCAGAGCGTGACGGTCTATGTCGACAGGCTGAACCGTTTTGAACGCCGATTCACCATGTTGGTAGACCTGGGAGCAGGCAAGCTGTTCCTGGAAGATATCAATGGCGAGTACCAGGCGCTGAAGAAGCCAGTGCCTGGCCGGGCCAAACCGGTTGCCCGCCCTACAGGTAGTTAAACAAGGCAATCTGCTGGATCCGCACAAAGGTCTGCTGGCTGGCCTGGAGCGCAGTCTGGCGCTGGTAGAACTCGGCGATCGCGCTGGCGTAGTCCAGGTCCTGCAGGTCTGACAAATAACTTTTGTCGTAGAGGGCGCGGCTGTCGCCGGTATCGCCCAGGGCGTCGAGTTCCTGCAGGCGGGTGCCGACAGAGGCGCGCACCGTGAGCACGTTGTCGTGGGCGTTGGTGATTTTGCGGTTGGCGGTGCTCAGGGCGTTGAGCAGCTTGGACTGCGCGGCCGGGCCGGCGCCGTTGACCGGGGCGCGCAGCGCGGTGATGGCGTCGCTGATGGCGGCGAAGACGTCGGTGCCGGCATTTTTGGCGGTGGCCACATGGAAGCTGTCGCCGGCCGCGGGCGCGCCGGTGATGCTGAGCTGCAGGCCGCCGAACTGGATGGGGCTGCCGGGCGTGAAGGTGGTGGAAGGCACGATGGCGACCGGCGGCAGCGTGTTGGTGTCGACCTGGTAGGTGGTCGGCGTGGTGAAGGTGATGACGAAGTCTTTTCCGTAGTTGGGGTCGGCGATATTGGTCACCGAGGTCGCGCCGAACACGCCGCTGCCGGTGTTGCCGGCCTGGGCCTGGGTGACATAACCCGCGCCGCCCTGCACGCTCTGGAAAATGCTGCGGCCGTCGTCACTGCCGGCCATCTGGCGCGACACGTCGACCTGCATCAGGCGCTGGCCCTGGTCGCCGGCATAAAGAATGCTGCCGTCGGGCTGTTTCACAAAAGGCGGGCTGCCCGTCTTGAAGCCGGCAAACAAGAACTGGCCGTTGCCGTCGTCGGTGTTGGCCAGGCCCTGCAACTGGTCAAACGCGCTTTGCAAGGTGGTGGCCAGGGTGGCGCGGTCGGCGTCGGTCATGGTGCCGTTGCCGGCCTCGACCAGCAGGCTTTTGACGTTCTGCAGCACGGTGGTCACGCTTTGCAGGGAGTTTTCTTCGAGCGAGAGCATCTGCCCGGCCTGCTTGCGGCTGGTGGCGTACTGCGAGTTCAGCGCGATGGACTGCGAGACCGCCAGCGCGCGCGTGGCGCCCAGCGGGTCGTCCGAGGGCGCGAGGATTTTGGTCATGGCGCCGATCTGCTGCTGCACGCGCAGCAGGCTGCTTTGCTGCGAGCCCATGGCGCTCTGGCTCTGTTCATAAAAAGACTGGGTGCTGATACGCATCATGGGCTCCTTAGTTGATCCCGAGGACCGCGTCAAACATGGTCGATGCCGTCTGTATGACCTTGGCATTGGCCTGGTACATCTGCTGGAACATCAGCAGGTTGGCGGTTTCCTCGTCCTGGTTGACGCCCGAGACCGACTGCTGGGCCGAGCGTATCTGCGTGGCCAGGCTGGTCTGCGCCGTGCCGGCGATCTGGATCTGCCTGGCCTTGTTGCCGACGCTGCTGACCAGCTGCGCGTAGGAATCGTTAAAGCTGGCCGTGCCGCCGCCCATGGTTTTTTTGTTCTGCAGCGCGCCCAGCAGCAGCGCGTTGCTGCCGTCGGAGATGCCGCCGGTGTTTTTGTCCACGGTAAAGCTGTCGCCGTTGGCCGGCGTGCCGCTGATCGTGACGCTGATGCCGTTAAAACTCAGGGTCGCGCCCGGTGTGTAGCTGACGGAGGCGCCGGGCGCATAGGGGCTGGCCGGGTCGGGCGTACCGTCGGCGCGCGTCACGGTCACGGCCGCGCCGGCCGGGAAGCCCGACAGCTGGTTGGTGGCCGCGTCGTAAGTGAGCGTCACCTTCGCGGCCAGCGGCGTGGCGGGGTAGGCCGCATCCACCTTGCCGGCGCTGATCTTGCCGCTGCCCTGGTTGGCGGCCGTGTTGCCGGTCACGATGGGCGAAGCCGCCGCGATCTTGGCCGGGTCGCTGACCAGCACCGTGAGGTCGCGCGCGCCGGTGCGCGTGGGCTGGATCAAAAACGAATCGCCGGGCGCGCCGGCGCCGCTGGCCAAGGTCAGCGTGACGCCGTCAAAGCTCGTGGTGTTGGCGGGCGCGGCGCCCGGGAAACCCGCGGTCATCGGTATCACCTGGTTGTCCGACAGGCGGGTCAGCGTGTAGCTGGGGCCGGCGCCCACGTCCAGGCGGTAGTCGCTGGTGCTCAGCTGGCTGGTGTTGGAAAACGAGGGCGTGAGCACCAGGTTGCCGGTGTTGCGGCTGTTGGCCAGCAGGCCGGGACTGGCCTGCGAGAAGAAGTCGCCGCCCAGCGCGCCGTTCAGGTCTATGCCCAGTTTGTGCTGGGCATTGAAGGCGTCCGACAGCGCGATCGCGATACGGCCCAGCGCGTTCTGCGCGGGGGCCAGGGTTTCGTTGCGGAACTGCATCAACCCACCCAGGGCGCCGCCGCTGAGCATGCTGTCCGGCATCTGCACCGCCATGCCGGCCGCATTGACCACCGCGACGGCCGTGCGGCTGGGGTCGGCCGCCGAGCGTACCGCCGCAAGCTTGTTGGCGCTGTCGCCCAGCACCAGGGACTGGCCGTTGCCAATGGTGATGTTGTACTGGCCGCCGTCCTGCACCACCAGCTTGGTGCCCACCAGCAGCCCGAGCTGGTTGACGAGCTGGTCGCGCTGGTCCAGCAGGTCGTTGGGGGCCTGGCCGCCCGAAGCATTGCTGAGCAGGGCCACCTGTTTGTTGAGGCTGGCGATCTGCTCGGCATAGCTGTTGATCTGGTCGACGGTGCCCGAGATCTGGTCGTTGGTCGTCTTGTTCAGGCCGCTCAGGTACTGGTCCATGGAGCGGAACTGGTTGGCCGCGGCCTGGGCGGAGCTGATCAGCTGCTGGCGCGCGGCCGGGTCGGCCGGCGTGTTGGCCACCGCCTGGATGTTGGTGAACAACGACTGCAGCTGGGGCGCCAGGCCGGCTTTCTGGTTGGCCAGCAGGTTGTCGATCTGGCTGATCTGCGTGTAGTAGGTCGTGAGCGACTGGTTCAGCGACTGCGCCTGGTTGAGCTGCGAGGCCAGGTAGGCGTCGTAGCTGCGGGTCACGTCGACCACCTTGGCGCCGCTGCCGAAGAAGCCGACGCTGGCACGGTACACGCCGCCGGCGGTTGCGACCTGCGCGGACTGGCGGCTGTAGCCGGGCGTGTTGACGTTGGCGGTGTTGTGGCCGGTGGTCACCAGCGCGGCCTGGGCAGCGTTAAGGCCGCTCAGCCCGGTGTAAAACATGCTATTGGACATAAATCGGGTCTTTCACGGGGCGCTCCCCTGGGGAGTGCCGGCACACACTAGATATATAGAGAGATAACGGCCTGGGCCTGGGGAACTTGAGAGTGAGCTCAAGCACATCCCGGTTTTCTGCGGGTACGGCCCGCGAACCGACTGTTCAGAGCTGTTCACAAAACCCAGCGAAGCGGTCCTGGCTAGGCGCGCCGCCGCAGACAGTGCACCAGCACGGCAAGGCGGCGCAACAACGCCAGGAGGGTTTTTGAACGGCTCCGGCTCAAGCCGTCAGCGAGCGCTGCCAGCGTTTCGCGCGTTCCTCAAACCGCTGCCGGCGCTCTTCCTCGGCCTGGCCGGCCTTGTAGACGGAGTCGCCAATCAGGCCCTTGATTTCCCGGACCGCCGCCGCGCTGCGCTGGGCCAGGCTTTTGACTTCGGCGGCCATCAAGGCAAAACCCCGGGCCTGCTCGCCGGCATGGGCCGCTTCGGCCGCGGCGTGGGCCAGGGAGCGGGTGCGCAGCGCGATGCCGTCGATCATGCCTATGATGTCGGCGACTTTTTCGGCCGGCAGCGGGCCGGCGGCCAGGCCCGGGCAGTCCAGGGTGGAGGCCGGCGATTTTTCTTCAATCGTCGATACAGGATGGCTGGTGGTCGTGTGCATGCGCACTCCTTGAAAATCAATGGTGTCGGCTTGCAAGGCCATGCCCGCGGCACGCCTCGCCCCTGCTTATCGGCCGGCTGCGGCAAAACTTGAGCAATTTGCCACGCCGCGCCGGCTCTTTTTCTTAGAAAGTCTCCCAGCTGCCGCCACCCGCGCCGGCCGCCAGCGGCGGCGCGATGGCCTGGCGGGCCTGGGGCGGCTGTTTCGGTGTCGCCACCGATCGAACCGGGCTGGCCGGGCGGCGCGGCGTGGGCTGCTGCTGTGGCATATCGCCCCCTTGCAGCTTGAACACGCTGACCGCGTCCGACAGGCCGCCGGCCTGCTCCTGCAGCGACGAAGCCGCGGCGGCCGCCTGCTCAACGAGGGCCGCATTCTGCTGCGTGACCTGGTCCATCTGGGTAATGGCCTGGTTGATCTGTTCGATGCCGGAGGTCTGCTCCTGGCTGGCCGCCGTGATCTCGGCCATGATGTCGGTCACCCTCTTCACGCTGTCAACGATCTCGTCCATGGTCTTGCCGGCCTCGGCCACCTGGCTGCTGCCCTCCTCGACCTTGCTCACCGAATCATCGATCAGGGTCTTGATTTCCTTGGCCGCTGCCGCGCTGCGCTGGGCCAGGTTGCGCACTTCGGCGGCCACGACCGCAAAGCCCCGGCCCTGCTCGCCGGCACGCGCCGCTTCCACCGCCGCGTTCAAGGCCAAGATATTGGTCTGGAAGGCGATGCCGTCGATCACACCGATGATGTCAACAATCTTGCGCGAAGAGGCATTGATCGCACCCATGGTGCCCACCACCTCGGCGACCACGCTGCCGCCCTTGACCGCGACGCTGGACGCGGAGACCGCCAGCTGGTTGGCCTGGCGCGCGTTGTCGGCATTCTGTTTGACGGTGCCCGTGAGCTCCTCCATCGAGGCCGCCGTCTCTTCGAGCGAGCTCGCCTGCTGTTCGGTGCGTGATGACAAATCATGGTTGCCGGCCGCGATCTCGCTGCTGGCCGTCGCGATGGTGCCGCTGGCCTGGCGGATCTGGCTGATCACACGCGCCAGCTCCTGCTGCATCTTGTGGATGGCATACAGCAGGCTGCGGCTGTCGCCCTTGCGCAGCGCCACATGCACCGTCAGGTCGCCCTGGGCCACGCGGTCCACAACGGTCGCGGCATAAGCCGGCTCGCCGCCTATCTGCTGGCCCAGCATGCGCGCCATCACCACGCCCAGGCCCACGCTGGCCGCGATGCCGCCCAGCACCAGCACCACCATGGCCAGGCGCGAGTTGCGGTAGGTGGCGGCCACATGCTCCATGCTGGCCTTGGCCTGCCCATCGCTGTAGGCCACCATCTGCTGCAGGATGTCCTCAACCACACGTGATTCCTTGAGCAGCACGGCGCTGTCCTCGGCCACCTTGCCGTCGTACTGCGAGGAGTCCAGCGACTGCTTCATCAGCAGGACCACAAAGTCGTTCATCCGCTGCTTGAGCTGCGGCATTTTGGCGGCGTACTGCTGGTACAGCGCCAGGCCCTTGGCTTCGTCTTCGAGCAGCGGCTTGACCTCGGCCATGCGGTCCTCAATGCCTTGCAGGGCCGCCCCTATGTCTTTTTTGCCGGTGTTGCGCTCGCCCATGGACGAGGCCGACAGCAAACCCAGCTGCGCCCGGCTGGCGTAGACCAGGTGGATATTCGCCTCCTGCACGCCCTTGAGCGCGAGCACCTCCTGGTTGTAGAGGTTCTCGGTGGCGGCGCTGATGCGGCCCATGTGGAAAATGCCCAGCCCGCCGATGATGGCGCCTATGGCCGCCACGATCAGAAAGCTGCCGACCAGTTTGGTCATGACACGAAGTTGATGAAACCATTGCATATTTTTATTCCTTGTAGGGTCGCGGATGCCCGCGCCGGATTAACTCAACTCAAAACTAAAGCGTCTCCCAGTCATCGCCTGCCAGGGCGATCTCCTTTTTCGTTGCGGGCTTGCGGCCGGGCGAGGCGATGGCCTGCCGGGCCGGGGGTGGTTGTCTGTGCGCCGCGGCCGGCCCCATGGCCTGGGCGGGCCGCTGCACGGCATAGTCGTCTTCAAGCTTGAACACGCTGACCGCGTCCGACAGGACATGGGCCTGCTCCTGTAGCGAAGAGGCCGCTGCGGCCGCCTGCTCAACGAGTGCCGCGTTCTGCTGCGTGACCTGGTCCATCTGCGTGATGGCCTGGTTGATCTGTTCTATGCCCGAGGTCTGTTCCTGGCTGGCCGCGGCGATCTCGGCCATGATGTCGGTCACCCTCTTCACGCTGTCAACGATCTCGTCCATGGTCTTGCCGGCTTCGGCCACCTGTTTGCTGCCTTCCTCGACCTTGTCGACCGAGTCGCCTATCAGCACCTTGATCTCCTTGGCGGCGCCGGCGCTGCGTTGCGCCAGGCTTCTGACCTCGGCCGCGACCACCGCAAAACCCCGGCCCTGTTCACCGGCACGCGCCGCTTCCACGGCAGCATTCAAGGCCAGGATATTGGTCTGGAAGGCGATCCCATCAATCACACCAATGATGTCGACAATCTTGCGCGAGGATGCATTGATCGCGCCCATGGTGTCCACCACCTCGGCCACCACGCTGCCGCCCTTGACGGCGACGCTGGAAGCCGACACGGCCAGCTGGTTGGCCTGGCGCGCGTTGTCGGCATTCTGTTTGACGGTGGAAGTCAGCTCTTCCATGGACGCTGCCGTCTCTTCGAGCGAACTCGCCTGCTGCTCGGTGCGTGATGAGAGGTCATGGTTGCCGGATGCGATCTGGCTGCTGGCCGTTGCAATCGTGTCCGTGCCGCTGCGCACATTGCCGACAATGCCCACCAGGCTGTCGTTCATGTTCTTGAGGGCCCGCATCAGCTGGCCGGTCTCGTCGCTGCTGTTCACCACGATGCGGCTGGTCAGGTCCCCGGCCGCCACGGTTTCGGCCACCTTGAGGGCCCGGCTCAAAGGCCGGGTGATGCCCAGCGTGAGCCACCAGGACAGCAGGCCGCCCAGCGCCAGGGCAACGGCGGCCATGGCGGCCAGGCTGAGCCGGCTGGAACGGTACAGCAGGTCTATGCCGCTGACGGTGCTGTCGATGTTGGCCTTCTGGAAAGACAGCATGGCGCGTATGCTCGCGTCGTAAGCGTCCAGCGCCGGCACCAGCTGCTTGTCGACCAGTTCCAGCGCCTGCTCCGCCCGGCCTTCGTCTTTCAGGTTGAGCGCCTGCGCGCGCAGGCCGACGTAGGCCGCGCGTTTGGCCAGGCTGTCTTCGTAAATCTTTTTTTCCTCTGGCGTGTCCAGCATGGCCAGCAGCTTTCCCGAGGTCTCGGTGATGGTGAGGCTGGTCCTGGCGATGGCCTTCTGGAAATATTGCTGGTCCTGCGCATCGGTGGTCTTGACCAACGCGAAAGTGCGCACGCTGTTGGTGCTGGTGGCCACCAGCCAGTCGGCCGCGAGCCGCTCCTTGACGAGGGCGCGCTCGGCCATGTCGCTGGTCGCATGGCCCACGCTTTGCAGCCGCCAGATGCCCAAGGCAGCGATGGCGGTCAGGAACAGCAGCACGAGCGCGAAGCCCAGGCCTAGGCGCGTGCCGATTTTGAAATTACGGATCATCATGAAAAAACTCTTGGATGTGGGGTGCTTGTTTTGATCGGCGGCCTGGTGCTGCTCAGGCGCTCATCTGCCGCATGATGCGCACCAGTTTTCCGCCGTACTCGGGATCGGTTGCGTAACCGGCGCGCTGCAGGCCGTGCGCGGCCTCGGCCGGGTCGCGTGCGGCCAGCACGCCGGAGTAGCGTGGGTTGTTCGCGAGGAATTTCGCGTAGTCGGCGAAGGCCTCGTCGTAAGAGCCATAGGCACGGAAGGCGGCCCGGGTTTTCTGCGGCACGCCGTTGAGGTATTCGGTGGTGGCGCTTTCGGCCACGGCGCCCTTCCAGCTTCGGTCGGCCTTGATGCCGAAGACGTTGAAGCTGCTGCTGCCGTCTTCCTTGCGGATTTCGCGTTTGCCCCAGCCGGACTCCAGCGCCGCCTGCGCCAGGATCAGCTGCGCGGGCACGCCGCTGGCTTCGCTGGCGCGCTGCGCGGCCGGCAGCAGGCGTGAGACAAAAGCCTCGACATGGGCCTGCGGCAATGCGCTTCGGCTCAGGGTTGCCTGCGCCGTGGCTTCTTCATACAACGACAGGTCGGGCGCGCGGCCCAGGGGAACAGCCGGCGTTGGAAGCGGCAGCGGAACAGCTTTGGGCTCCGCCACGGCGGCCTCGCCGCCCGCCATGCGGCTGAGCTGCGCATACATGGCATCGGCCAGGCCCAGGCCGCGGCCCGACAGGTTTTGCGCGAGCTGCTGGTCCAGCATGGAGGTGTACATTTTTTCGGACTGGCTGCCGAACAGGCCCTCCGAGGGTGTGGCTTCGCGCATGCTCTTGAGCACCATGCTCATGAACATCACTTCAAACTGTTTCGAGGCCTGCCGCATGCCTTCCTGCGGCGAACTGCGCGCCGTGCGGCGCAGCTCGTCCACGCCCTGCACGTCCAGCGACAGGCGCTGGTCGAGCACGCCGGCGGCCGGGGTGTTGAAACCGCTGGTACCGGAGACCGAGGTATTGCTCATGTGGCCTAGATGATTTCAAGTTCGGCGCGCAGCGCGCCCACAGCCTTCATGGCCTGCAGGATGGAGACCAGGTCCTGCGGATTCGCGCCCAGGGCATTGAGGCCCTTGATCACCTCGGCCAGCGAAGCCCCGCCCTTGACGACCTGCAGCGCGCCGCCGCCCTGGCTCAGCTCGATCTGCGAGCGCTGGGTGGCCACCGTGTTGCCGCCGGAGAACGCGCCGGGCTGGCTGATCACCGGGTCGGTATTGATCACCACCGACAGGCTGCCATGCGCCACCGCGCAGTCGTTGATGCGCACCGCCTGGTTCATCACCACCGAGCCGGTGCGCGCATTGATGACCACCCTGGCCACGGCCTGCGAGGGATTCACGTCGATGTCCTCGATGCGGGCCAGGAAACCGACACGCTCCTCGGGCCGGGCCGGCGCGTTGACCTGGATCACACGCGCGTCCAGCGCCTGCGCCGTGCCGGGGCCGAAGCTGCGGTTGATCGCATCCACGGCTTTTTGCGCGGTGCCGAAATCGGTCTTGTTGAGTTCAATCGTCAGCGTGCCGTCGCCGCCCAGCGGGGACTCCACCGCGCGCTCAACAATCGCGCCGGCCGGGATGCGGCCCGAACTGAGCTGGTTGACCTTGACCTGGGTGCCGCTGGCCGAGGCACCCGCGCCGCCCACCACCATATTGCCCTGCGCGAGCGCGTAGACCTGGCCGTCGGCGCCCTTGAGCGGCGTCATCAGCAAGGTGCCGCCGCGCAGGCTTTTGGCATTGCCCAGCGACGAGACCGTGACATCTATGGCCTGGCCGGGCCGCGCAAACGGCGGCAGCACGGCGGTCACCATCACGGCCGCCACGTTCTTGAGCTGCATATTGGTGCCGGGCGGCACCGTCACGCCGAGCTGGCCCAGCATGTTGTTGAGGCTTTGTGTGGTGAAAGGCGTCTGCATGGTCTGGTCGCCGCTGCCGTCCAGGCCCACCATGAGGCCGTAGCCGATCAGCGGGTTGTCGCGCACGCCCTGGATGCTGGCCAGGTCCTTGATGCGCTCGGCTTGCACCGGCAGCACCGGCAAGGCGATCAGGGCCGGCAGCAGCAGGCACAGCCTGAGCGCCCGGGCGCCCGCAAAGGTGAAATGAGGCAGGGAGTGCGGCATGGTCAGAACGGCAAGACGTTGAGGAAGACGCGCTGCAGCCAGCCCATGGTCTGCGCTTCGTCGATATAACCCTTGGCGCTGTATTCGATGCGTGCGTCGGCCACTTGGGTTGAGGGCACGGCGTTGTTGGCGCCCACGGTGCGCGGGTTGACCACGCCGGAAAAGCGTATGTATTCCGTGCCCTGGTTGATCAGCATCTGTTTCTCGCCGCTGACCAGCAGGTTGCCGTTGGCCAGCAGCTCCACCACGGTGACCGTGATCACGCCGTTAAAGGTGTTTTTGGAATTGGCGCCGCCCTTGGCGCTCATGGTGTTCTTGCCGTTCGCGTCGGCGTCCTGGTCGCTGGAGACCAGGCCGCTGAGCAGCTTGGGCACCAGGCCCAGGGCCGAGGTGGCGCTGCTGGTCCGGCTGGCGTCGGCGGCCGAATTTTTGCTGGCGTTGATGTTCTCGTTGATGACGATGGTCAGGATGTCGCCCACCTGGCGCGGCCGCCTGTCCTCGAACAGCGCCTGCGCGCCAAAACTGGTGCGGTAGATCGAGCCATAGGCCGGCACGGCTGGCCGCGGCTGCGCGTCGTAGCGCGCCGTCATGGGCTGGTGCACGATGGGCTCGCGCGGCAGCTGGGCGCAGCCGCCCAGCAATAGCCCGGCGGCGGCCGCCATCCAGCCGCCGGCACGGTGGGCGCACGCCAGCGGGCCGTTCATCACAGCTGCGCCAGGCGCGCGAGCATCTGGTCGGATGTCTGCACCGCTTTGCTATTGATCTCGTAGGCGCGCTGGGTCTGGATCATGTTGACCAGTTCCTCCACCACGTTCACGTTCGACGACTCGACGTAACCCTGGTTCAGCACGCCCGCGCCGTTCTGGCCGGGCGCGGTCTGGTTGGCGCCGCCCGAGGCGTCGGTTTCCACATAGAGGTTCTCGCCCTTGCTCTCCAGGCCCGCGGGGTTCATAAAGGTCGCGAGCTGGATCTGGCCTATCTGCACGCTGGCGCTGGAGCCGCCCTGGGTGATGGAAACCGTGCCGTCGCGGCCAATGGTCATACCGGTGGTGTCCTGCGGCAGCGTGATGGCCGGCTGCAGCGGGTAACCGTTGGCCGTCACCAGCTGGCCGTTCTGGTCGGGCTGGAAGGAGCCGTCGCGCGTGTAGGCATTGGTGCCGTCGGGCATCAGCACCTGGAAAAACCCGCTGCCGTTGATGGACACGTCGCGCGGGTTGTCGGTCTTGGTCGGATTGCCCTGGGTGTGTATGCGCTCGGTCGCCACCACGCGCGCGCCCGTGCCGATTTGCAGGCCGGACGGCATGCGGGTCTGGTCCGAGGTCTGGCCGCCGCTTTGGCGCAGGTTCTGGTACAGCAGGTCCTCGAACACCGCGCGGCTGCGCTTGAAGCCCGTGGTGCCCACGTTGGCCAGGTTGTTGGAGACCACGTCGAGCTGGGTCTGCTGCGCATCCAGGCCGGTCTTGGCGATCCAGAGGGAACGAATCATGGGAAAACTCCTGCGGGGGAAGTGTCAATAAAGGGTGTCGACAAAAGGCGCCAAGGCGTCAAAGGCCGGCTCAGCTCGACAGCAGCTTGTTGGCCTGCTGCTCGTTGCTCTCGGCGGTCTGCAGGGTCTTCATCTGCATCTCGAAACGCCGCGCATTGGAAATCATCTGCACCATGGCCTCGACCGGGTTGACGTTGCTGCCTTCCAGCGCGCCGGTCTGCAGGCGCACATCCGGGTCGGCCTGCGGCGCGGGCCGGCCGGCCTGCACGCGGAACAGGCCGTCGTCACCGCGCACCAGGTCGGCCGCGGCCGGGTTGACCAGCTTGAGGCGGCCGACTTCAGCCGCGCCCACGGCCGGGTCGCCCGCGCCTATGGCGGTGAGCACACCGTCGCCGCCCACCACCAGCGCGGAGCCCGGCGGCACCACCAGCGGGCCGGCGTCACCCATCAGGGGGCGGCCGCCCTGCGTGCTGACCTGGCCCTCGGCGCCCACCTGCAGGTTGCCCAGGCGCGTGTAGGCTTCGCTGCCGTCGGGCATCTGCACCGTGAGCCAGCCCTCGCCGCGCACCGCGACGTCCAGCGGCCGGCCGGTCTGCATCAAGGGGCCGGCGCTCATGTCGGCGCCCGGCGTGGTCGCCACCACCAGCGCGCGCGTGCCCATTTCCTCGCCGACCACGGGCACGGCGCGAAAGCTGTTGATCTGCGCGCGAAAGCCCGGCGTGGACACATTGGCCATGTTGTGGGCCACCGAAGCCTGCTGCTCCAGCGCCTGCTTGGCACCGCCCAGGCCTATGTAAATCATCCGGTCCATGCTGTTCCTTGCTTCTTACGTCCGATGCATCAATGCGCCGACATCAGCGCATGTTCACCAGGGTCTGCATCACCTGGTCCTGCGTCTTGACGGTCTGCGCATTGGCCTGGTAGGTGCGCTGCGCGATGATCAGGTTGACGAGCTCGCCGGTCAGGTCCACGTTGGAGGCCTCGACCGCGCCCGAGGCCAGCGCGCCCAGCTTGGTGCCGCTGCCCGGCGAGCCGGTCAGGGGCTGGCCCGATTCGGCGGTCTCGGCCCAGACGTTGTCGCCCTTGGGCTGCAGGCCGTTGGGGTTCACAAAGGAAGACAGCACGACCTGGCCCAGGGTCTGGGTCTGCTCGTTGGAGTACTTGCCGGTGATGGTGCCGTCCTCGTTGATCGCGAAGGCCGTGAGCTGGCCCGAGGTGAAGCCGTCCTGCGTGAGCTTTTTCGGGTCGTTGACGTTGCCGAACTGGGTGGAGCTGGTCAGGTCCATGGTGAACGTCATCGCGTTCGCGCCGTTGGCGAAGTTCAGGCCCGCGAAGTTGATCTTGCCGCCCACCAGCGTGGTGGGCGCGCCGGGGATCAGGTTGCCGTTGCCGTCAAAACCCAGGGTGCCGGTGGCCAGCGGCGCGCTGTTGGCGACCACGGGCGGGCCGGCCGGCGTGGGCGCGGCGATCATGCCGCCGGTCGCGTTGAGCGGGTAGCCGTCGGCCGTGGCGTAGACGCTCCAGGCGTTGGGGCCGGTCTTCACGAAGAAGGTGTTGATCTCGTGCGAGTTGCCCAGCGAGTCGTAGACCTTGACCGGGTTGGAATAGCTGTAGGTGGCCGAGTTGTTGGCGTCGAACGGCGTGGCGGCGGGCACCGTGCTGCGCGAATCGAGGTTGTACTGCGAGACGATGCTTTGGGTGGCCTTGGGCGCCATGGCCGCGGTGGGCAGCTGCAGCGGGCCGGGCGTGCCGCCGGCCACCGTGCCGTTGGCCGAGCGCTGGTAGCCGGTCAGGCGCAGGCCGCCCGCATTGACGATAAAACCGTCGGCATCCTGGTCGAACTGGCCGTTGCGCGAATACATGATCTCGCCGCTGGGGCTGGCCATGCGAAAGAAGCCGTCACCGTTGACGATGGCGACGTCCAGCCCGCGCGTGCTGCTTTGCACCGCGCCGGCGCTGAAGTTCTGCACCACGGCCGCAACCCGCGTGCCCAGGCCGACGCGCGAGCCCGCATAGACGTCGGAGAACAGCGTGTTGCCCGACTTGAAGCCCACCGTGCCCGAGTTGGCGATGTTGTTGCCGATGACGTCGAGATTGCTGGCGGAGGCGTTCAGGCCACTCACCCCTTGTGCGAAACCCATGGTGTTTCCTTTTTATTCAGTTGATTGCTTGCGGTTACAGGGAAATGGGGCGGCTGCCCCGGGGCCGTCAGGCCGCGACCTCACAAAAAAATCAGAGCACCTGCCGGACTTCGTCGAGCCCGGCCTTGCGGCCGCCGCCCAGGTCCAGCGAGGCGCCGCCGTAGACCTGCGCCACGCTGGCGACCTTGGCATAGGTCAGCGCCAGGGACTGCACGTCTTCCTTGCCGGCCTTGGCCGTCACGCTGAGGCTGTAGTTGCCGTCGGGCACGGCGGCGCCGGTGTCGCTCTTGCCGTCCCAGTCGACCATCTTCACGCCGGCCGGCAGCGCGCCCAAATCGAAAGTGCGCACCACCTCGCCGGCCGCGTTCTTCACGCTGACCTTCACCGCGTCGGCGGCGCCGGCCAGGTCTATGCCGAATTTGTCCGGCACGCCGTCCTTGACCACCGCCTCCTTGCCCGGCACCAGCACGGTGCGGCCTATCAGCGCGGCCGACTGCAGCACCTGGCTGGCACCGCTCTGGGCCAGCAGCGACTGCACCGCGCCGTTGAGTTTTTCAATACCGCTCACGGTGCTCATCTGCGCGAGCTGCGAGGTCAGCTGCGCGTTGTCCAGCGGGTTCAGCGGGTCCTGGTTGTTCAGCTGCGTGACCAGCAGCTTGAGGAAACGCTGCTCGCTGTCGGCGGCGGAACCCTGCTTCGAGGCCAGGGCGTTCAGCGTGCTCGCGGGATCGGATGCGGCGGGGGCGTTCACGGCCATGAAAATTCTCCTGTGGGGGCAAAGGGATGGCGCGGCGTTTACTGGCCGACGGTCAGGGTCTTGAGCATCAGCGTCTTGGCGGTGTTGAGCACCTCGACGTTGGCCTGGTAGGAGCGCGAGGCCGAGATCATGTTGACCATCTCCTCCACCGGGCTGACGTTGGGCATGGCCACATAACCCTCGGCATTGGCGGCCGGGTTCTTGGGGTCGTGCACCAGGCGAAACGGGGAGGCGTCCTCAACGACACGCGAGACGCGCACCCCGCCTATGGCGTCACCGGGCACGGGTGCGGTTTCAAACACCACCTGGCGCGCGCGGTAGGGCAGGCCGTCGGGGCCGGCCACGCTGTCGGCATTGGCCATATTGCTGGCCGCCACGTTCATGCGCTGGGACTGCGCCGTCAGGGCGGAACCGGCAATCGCGAAGATGCCGCTGGAGCTGTTGAAATCCGGCATGGGTGCAAACCTGGTTTGTGTGGGGTGTAAGGGGATTACTGGGCCGCCGCCAGCAGCGACTTGATCTTGGCGCCCAGCAAGGTCAGGTTGGCTTCGTAGCGCATAGCGTTGTCGGCGAAGTTGACGCGTTCCATGTCCATCTCCACCGTGTTGCCGTCTATGCTGGACTGCGCGGGCGTGCGGTAGAGCAGCTCGTCCGCGCCCGAAGCGCGCGCCTCGCCGGGCAGGTGGCGCGCCGACGTGGTCGACATGGTCATGGACATGGACTGGCGGCCGCGCTCCATCGCTTCGGTGAGCCGGCTGCTGAAGTCGAAGTCGCGCGCCTTGTAGTGCGGCGTGTCCGCGTTCGCGATATTGGCCGACAGCACTTCCTGCCGCCGCGCCCTGAGGCTGAGCGCCTCCTGGTGGAAGCGCAGCGCTGAATCCAGTTTGTCCATCATTGCCTTTTCTCCGTGCTTGGGCACCGCGCCCGCGCAGTGCCGCCTTTGAAAAATTGTAGGAATTGCCTGCTTTTTTAATCAGCGGAACAGACGGTGTTTAGCCGGCCAATTCAGGCCTTGCCGGCGGCGCCGCAGGCTTTGTCGCAGCTACGCATTGCACTACCGGCGGACGTTTTTCAATCGGACGAACAGCAGGCCGATTGCTGCGCACTTCAGGCCTTGGCCGCGCCGGGGGCTGCCTAGAATTCCATTCATCCTCAAGGCCTGCCCATTGAATAAGTACCTCACGATGACCGCGTCCGGAACCCAGCGCTCACGGCTTGCACGCAGCCTCGCGCTGCTGCTCGCCGGCCTGGCCGTTTCCAGCCTGCCGGCGCGTGCCGCGGGACCGCAAGCCGCGCCGCTGGCCGGCAGCGCGCGCCCCGTGATAGAGCGCTTTTTGCAGGAGCAGGCTGCGGGCCTGCCCGGCCAGGTGTTGATCACGATAGACACGCCCCTGTCGGGCGCGCTGCCGCCCTGCGATGCCCTTGAGCCTTTTTTGCCGGGCGGCGCGCGGCTCTGGGGCCGCGTGTCGGTCGGCGTACGCTGCAACTCGGCCCAGCCCTGGACACGTTATGTGCCGGCCTATGTGGCCGTGCGCGGCAACTACTACGTCGCGGCCAGGCCCATCAGCGCCGGGCAAGTGCTCACTGCGGCCGATGCCGCTGTGCGTGAAGGCGACCTCGCGGCCTTGCCGCGCGGCGTGGTCACGGACCCGGCGCAGTTTGACGGCGTGACCGCCCTGAACACCATTGCCTCCGGCGCGCCGCTCAGGCGCGAATCGCTGCGCGCCGCCATCGCGGTGCAGCAGGGCCAGGCCATACGCCTGCGTACCCGCGGCCCGGGTTTTACCGTCAGCACCGAAGGCAAGGCCATGAGCAGCGCCGCGGTGGGCGCCCTGGTCCAGGTCAGGACGGCCGGCGGCCAGCTGCTCAGCGGCATTGCCCTGGCGGACGGCACGGTGGAGCGGGTTCACTGAATTTTTTGGAATGAACCCTAAAGTTTTCATCCAGGCGGCCGTTAGAACGATCAGATCCCCCTGAGGAATACCCCATGAATATCCAGAAAACCTTCACATTCCTCAAGAATGTGGCCGACAGCGTGGCGCCCGCCGCCACCCGCGAGGGCCGGCCCGCATCGGCCGCGCCTGCCCCCACAGCCCTGGCGCGCCCGGTCTCGCCCGCGCCGCTGCTGTCCAGCCAGTCGGACTTCGACGCCGCGCGCGTGGCCCGCATCCGCGAAGAAATCAGCGCCGGCCGCTACCAGGTCAATACCACCAAGATCGCCGACGGCCTGCTGGCCACGGTGCGCGACCTGCTGGGCGAAGAGCCCCAAAAATGAGCAGCGCGCTGGCCGGACTGCTGCACCGCGAACATGCGGCGACAGGCCTGTTCCTGGAACTGCTGGGCCTGGAAGCCCAGGCCATGACCGAGGGGCTGTTCACCGAACTGCCCGGCCTGGCCGAACGCAAGTCCCAGCTGGCCGAACAGATCAGCGCCATCAGCCGCCAGCGCGAGGCGCTGCAGCAAAGCCTGGGTTACGGCCCCGGCCGCAGCGGCGCCGATGCCGCGGCCGCCGCGGGCGACGCCGTGCTCAAGACCGCCTGGCAACAGCTGCTGGCCCGCGCGGCCGAAGCCCAGGCCATGAACCACCGCAACGGCGTGATGGTCCACACCCACCTGGACTTCACACGCCAGACCCTGAATTTCCTCAAGGCCGGCGGCCAGCCGCTCTACGGGCCGGATGGGACGCACCAGTCGGGGGGCAGCGGGAATCGGCTGGGGGTTGGCTGACCCCCTCTCCATCCCCCGCTGAGGGAAGGCCGGGTCTTGCTCCAGCGGGGCGCTCCCCTCTGACTCCTGCTGGCCGGGAGTGGCCCGGCGGCCAGTAACTTTGGCGAAACCCGCAAAGCGGGTTTTCTTTTGTTCGCCAAAAGGCGCGCTGCGCGCGCGGGGTTCGCTCACTTCGCGTAGCGAAGTTACGCGAACACCAAAGTCACCAAAGAAAAGGCGACCCTACTTGCTGCGTCCCTCCGCTTCGCTGCGGGCAACCTGTGGTGCTCGGTCCAGCCGGGGTCTCGCTAAACTCGCTACGCTGCGCTTCGCTCAAACAACGCGATCCCTGATCCGTCTGGCCCTGCGCTCCTCGGCGCATCCAGAAGGGATGGGGACAGGAATACCAAACAGCCGAATACTTGAAGAAACAAGGACTCGCCATGGCGAGTCCTTGTTTGTATTTGTCTTCTTTCCCCGTTCCCGATTGCCCCGTCCTGGCTGGGCCGAGGAGCGCAGAGACAAGCGGATCAGGGCCGGCGTTGTCTGAGCCGAAGGCGAGTTTAGCCGGACCCCGCTTGGCTCGAGCACCGCAGGTTGCCCCGTAGCGCAGCGGAGGGGACCCAGACTGCGGGTCGCCTTTCTTTTGCTTACTTTTCTTTGGCGAAGCAAAGAAAAGTGAGTCGCCGCCGGGCGACCCCGGCCAGCAACTCCATGCAGAGGGCGGGGGCGCGCAAGCCGGCGCAAGACCCGAGCTTAGAACGTTTCCCAGCTGCCGCCGGCCATGGCCAGGTCACCATTTGCCGGTTTGCGAGGCGCGGCAATCGCCTCGCGCACTTGCGGTGGCTGTTTGGGCGTTGCGGACGGCCTGGCCACATGGGCGCGCTGGTGATGCGCAGCCGGCGCATGCCCGCCGCTCACCTTGAACACGCTGACCACCTGCGACAGGCTGCTGGCCTGCTCCTGCAAGGAGGACGCCGCGGCGGCCGCTTGTTCAACGAGTGCCGCGTTCTGCTGCGTGACCTGGTCCATCTGGGTGATCGCCTGGTTGATCTGCTCTATGCCTGAGGTCTGCTCCTGGCTGGCGGCGGTGATCTCGGCCATGATGTCGGTCACCCTCTTCACGCTGTCAACGATCTCGTCCATGGTCTTGCCGGCTTCGGCCACCTGCTTGCTGCCCTCTTCAACCTTGTCGACCGAGTCGCCTATCAGGGCCTTGATCTCCTTGGCGGCGCTGGCGCTGCGTTGCGCGAGGCTTCTGACCTCGGCCGCGACCACGGCAAAGCCCCTGCCCTGCTCGCCGGCACGGGCGGCTTCCACGGCGGCATTGAGCGCCAGGATATTGGTCTGGAAGGCAATACCGTCAATCACACCAATGATGTCGACGATTTTTCTGGACGATGCATTGATCGCGCCCATGGTTCCCACCACTTCGGCCACCACGCTGCCGCCCTTGACGGCCACACTGGACGCGGAGACCGCCAGCTGGTTGGCCTGGCGTGCGTTATCGGCATTCTGTTTGACGGTGGAGGTCAGCTCTTCCATGGACGCCGCCGTCTCTTCGAGCGAGCTGGCCTGCTGTTCGGTGCGTGATGACAAGTCATGGTTGCCGGCCGCGATCTCACTTGATGCGGTGGCAATCGTGTCCGTGCCGCTGCGCACATTACCGACGATGCCGAGCAAGTTGTCCTGCATGGTCTTCAAGGCTTGCAGCAGTTCGGCGGCCTCGTCGCGGCCCGTGCTGTGCACCGGCTGGGTCAGGTCGCCGTCGGCGATAAAACGCGCGCTGCGGGCCGCCTGGCGCAAAGGCCCGGTGATGGAACGGGTCAGCACAACGGCCGACGCAGCCCCCAGCAGCAAGGCCAGCACCGCGCCCACGACCAGGATCAGCCGGCCCTGGGCCGCGTTCTCTTCGGCGCGCACCAGCGCGGCGTCGTACAGCGTTTGCTGCTGCTCCTCGAGTTTGTGGATGCTCTCGCTGTAGGCCTCGGCCAAGGGCTTGAGCTCTCGCTCCAGCACGGCGGTGACGTCTTCCCCGGCCTGGCGCCGCTTGAGCACGGCGGCGCGCGGCGTGCGGTAGGCCTCGCGCGCGGCGTCGATGCTGGCCAGGAGCTTCTTGCCCTCTTCCGTATCGACCAGTTCGACCAGGCGCTTGCGCGAGGCATTCGAGATTTCCGAGGTCTTGTCCATGTCGGCCTGCCACATCGGGATGCGGCTGGTGTCGGCGTCCATGATGGAGGCGCGTGTGCGTATCCAGTTCAGGTCTATGGTCTGGCGCCATTGCACCGCCATCTTGAGCTTTTCGTTGTCGATGGTGCCCAGCTGGTGGGTGGTCTCGGCCAGGCCCTGCAGGCGCCAGACGCCGGTGGCGGAAATCGCCGCCATGATAAAAAGAAGCAGGCCGAAAGCCAGCGCCAGGCGGCTGCCGACCTTGATGTTGTTGAGTGACATGGGTGCGAACTTTCAGGGTTTGAAGGGCTTAAAGCGTGGCGCGCTCTATCAGCGCCATGTCGCTGCTGGACATGAGCTTGTCGATGTCGACCAGGATGAGCATGCGGTCGTCCAGCGTGCCCAGGCCTATCAGGTATTCGGTGTCCAGCAGCGCGCCCATCTCCGGCGCGGGCCTGACCTGGTCGGCGTCCAGCGTGATCACGTCCGAAACGCTGTCCACCACCATGCCCATCACCCGGTTGGCGATGTTCAAAATGATCACCACGGTGAACTGGTCATAGCTGGGCGTTCCCAGATTGAACTTGATGCGCATGTCCACAATCGGCACGATGATGCCGCGCAGGTTGACCACGCCCTTGATGTGCTCGGGCGCATTCGCGATGCGCGTCACCGTGTCGTAGCCGCGCAGCTCCTGCACTTTCTGGATGTCCACGCCGTACTCTTCCTGGCCCAGCCTGAAGGCCAGGAATTCGAGGGCCTTGCCGGCCGCCGCGGAGCTGTTGTTTGTCTCGTGCATACGCACTCCTTTAGAAATCAATGGCTGTCTGTGCTTATCGGCCGGCTGCGATGAAAACTTAAGAGCTACTCACCGGGCCTTGCAGCTTAAAAAGTTTCCCAGCTGCCGCCGCCAGCCACGGCCAGCTCGCCACTGGCGGGCGCGGCCTTGCGCGAGGCCGCAATCGCCTGGCGCGCTTGGGGCGGCTGTTTGGGTGTGGCGGCCGGCCTGCTGGCGACCGGGCGGCGCGCCGGAGTGACGTGCCCGCCCTCGACCTTGAACACGCTGACCGCTTGCGACAGGCCGCTGGCCTGCTCTTGCAAGGAAGACGCCGCGGCGGCCGCCTGCTCGACCAGGGCCGCATTCTGCTGCGTGACCTGGTCCATCTGGGTAATGGCCTGGTTGATCTGTTCAATGCCGGAGGTCTGCTCCTGGCTGGCCGCCGTGATCTCGGCCATGATGTCGGTCACCCTCTTCACGCTGTCAACGATCTCGTCCATGGTCTTGCCGGCCTCGGCCACCTGGCTGCTGCCCTCCTCGACCTTGCTCACCGAATCATCGATCAGGGTCTTGATTTCCTTGGCCGCTGCCGCGCTACGCTGGGCCAGGTTGCGCACTTCGGCGGCCACGACCGCAAAGCCCCGGCCCTGTTCGCCGGCACGGGCCGCTTCCACCGCCGCATTCAAGGCCAAGATATTGGTCTGGAAAGCAATGCCGTCGATCACACCGATGATGTCGACAATCTTGCGCGAAGAGGCATTGATCGCACCCATGGTGCCTACGACCTCAGCGACCACCGTGCCGCCCTTGACGGCAACACTCGAAGCAGAGACCGCCAGCTGGTTGGCCTGGCGCGCGTTGTCGGCATTCTGTTTGACGGTGGAAGTCAGCTCTTCCATCGAAGCCGCCGTCTCTTCGAGCGAACTGGCCTGCTGCTCTGTGCGTGATGACAAATCATGGTTGCCGGCTGCGATCTCGCTGCTGGCCGTCGCAATCGTGTCGGTGCCGCTGCGCACATTGCCGACTATGCCCACCAGGGCATCATTCATGTCCTTGAGCGCCTGCATGAGCTGGCCGGTCTCGTCCTTGCTTTCGACGTCGATCCGGCTGGTCAGGTCGCCGGCGGCCACCGCGCGCGCCACCTGCACCGCATGCGACAGCGGCCGGGTGATGCTGCGCACCAGCAGCCAGGCCAGCAGGGCGCCCAGGCCCAGCGAGACCACGCTGCAGACCACCAGCAGCAGGCTGATCCTGGCGCGCAATGCCTCGCCGCGCTGCGCCGCGTCGTCCAGCAGTTCGCGTTCGGTGTCCACCATCTTCTGCACGCCGGCCAGGTAGTCGCGCGAAGTCGGCTCAAAACGTTCGTTGAAGATGCGGTTCGCGCCTTCCATGTCGCCCGCCTGCTTGGCCTTGCTGACGTCCTCGCGCGCGGCCAGGTAGACCTTGCGCAGCTCGCCGACCTTGTCGAAGAGCTGTTTTTTCTCGGGCGTATCCATTTGCTGCTCGAGGAATTTCTGCAGCTCGTTGGTGTTTTTGATCGAGGTTGCCGATGCCGGCGCGAAATACGCGACCAGGCCGACATCGCTGCTCTTGGCGATGGCCGCGGCGCGCTGTATGCCCGCGGTGGTGTGGCGCAGCCAGTCGGAGCCGGCCCGCTCGGTCTTGATGTTCTTCTCAACCATGGCCTTGATTTCCTCGCCCAGCTGGCTGAGCTTGAGGACGGCGAGCACGCTGCTGGTCACAAACAGCGCAAGAATAAGGCCGACCACGACGGCCAGGCGCTTGCCGATGGAGAGATTGCCTAAAAACATGATGGGAACTCCAAAAACAAAAAGGGGTGGCCGCTCAGGATGCGGCGGCGTTGATCAGCGCCATGTCGCTGCTGGACATGAGCTTGTCGATGTCGACCAGGATCAGCATGCGGTCGTCCAGCGTGCCCAGGCCTATCAGGTATTCGGTGTCCAGCAGCGCGCCCATCTCGGGCGCGGGCCTGACCTGGTCGGCGTCCAGCGTGATCACGTCCGAGACACTGTCCACCACCATGCCCATCACGCGGCTGGCGATGTTCAGGATAATCACCACGGTGAACTGGTCATAGCTGGGCGTTCCCAGATTGAACTTGATGCGCATGTCCACAATCGGCACGATGATGCCGCGCAGGTTGACCACACCCTTGATGTGCTCAGGCGCATTCGCGATGCGCGTCACCGTGTCATAGCCGCGCAGCTCCTGCACCTTCTGGATGTCCACGCCGTACTCTTCATGGCCCAGCCTGAAAGCCAGGAATTCGAGGGCCTTGCCGGCTGATGCGGGGCTGTTGTGTGTCTCGTGCATACGCACTCCTTTGGAATCAATGGACATCTGTCTCTACCGTGTATCTATCGTGTATCTATCGGCCGGCCTGATAAAAACTCAAGAGCTACTCACCAGGCCGCCCTGGCGTTTGGATGAATTCATCTCAGCGGATGGCATGGCCTTCGCGGCCCGGGGCCGTGCGGCCGCGGCCGGCTTGCGCGGCGCCTCTTGCAGGCCCAGCGCTTCGGCCAGGCCGGCGCGCAGCCGGCTGATGGCCTGGCTGTGCAGCTGGCAGACACGCGACTGGGTCACGTCCAGCACCGCGCCAATCTCGCGCAGGTTCAGCTCTTCCTCGTAATAAAGGCTGAGCAGCAACTGCTCGCGCTCGGGCAGCTGGCCTATGGCGGCGATCAGCTGGCGCCGGAAGTCGCCTTGCAGCAGCTGCGTGAGCGGCTCGTCGGCCAGCACCTTGTCACCATGGTCCTGCCGGTCCAGAAAGCTGCTCTCGCCGGCCTCACCGTCGCCGCGCTCAAAATCCTCGTAGTAGACAAGCTGGCAGCCGTGTATCTCATGCAGCAGCTGCTGATAGGCCGCCAGCGGCAGCTCCATGGCCTGGGCGATCTCGCTTTCACTGGGTGCGCGGCCCAGCTTTTGCTCCTGCGCGCGCACCGCCATGGACACGCTGCGCGAGGACCTGCGCAGGCCGCGCGACACCCAGTCGTTGGCGCGCAGCTCGTCGAGCATGGCGCCGCGTATGCGCTGGCTCGCGTAGGTCTCGAACTTCGCGCCCTGGTCGTCCTGGTATTTTTCGGCGGCGTCCAGCAAGCCCATCATGCCGACCTGTATCAGGTCGTCCAGCTCCACGCTGGCCGGCAGCCTGGCGATCAGCTGCAGCGCCAGCCTGCGCACCAGCGGCGCGTGCTGCGCCAGCAGCTCCGACGGGGCGGACTGGGCCATCTTTCCCTGGGGGGTGTACATGGAAGGATTCCTCCTGCTTCTTGAACGGTCGGGATCAGGCAGCGGCCGCGTGCAGGCTGTGCACGCGCGGCGCGCTGTCTGCTTCGGCGGCGGGCTGCACCGGCCAGCGCAGCAGCGCCGAGGCCAGCCGGTAAAAATCCGCCGCGGCCGGGCTGCCCGGAAAGGCCTCGACCACGCTGAGGTTGAGCCCGCTCGCCTCGGCGAGCTGCGGGTCGGCGCTGATGCAGCCGGCCGGCTCCAGCGCCAGGCCCAGGTAGCGGCCCGCGGCGCCGGCCAGGTTGGCCAGGATGCGCTGGGCCTCGGCCTCGTCGGCCGCGTGGTTGACCAGCACACGCACGCGCCGCAGCCCATGGGCCTGCTGCAGCCGCTTGATGCGGGCATAGGCGGTGGTGATGGCTTGGGCCTCCGGCCGCAGCAGCACCACCATCTCGTCGGCCCGGGCCGCGAGCGGCGACAAGGTGCCCTCTTCGCCCAGCACCGCGTCGAGCAGCACCAGCCGGCCGCGGCGCCGCGACGGCCCCGAAGGCGCATCACCGCGCTCATCGACCAGGCGCACGTCCTGACCCAGGCGCGCCAGTGCCGCCGCGAGATTCAGCGTGACGCTGCTCACACCCGCGGCCGGCGCGCCGGCGACAAAGGCCAGCAGCCGGCCCGGGCTGTTCGCCATGAGGCGCCTGAGCCCGTCGGCCTGGTCGCTGCCCGGTGTCTTCACGCGTCCATCCTCAGCCGCGCGCGGCGGGCATGTGTGCCGGCAAGGGCGAGTCCACGCCCTCGGTCTCCAGCGCGTCCAGCAGCACCAGCAGCTTGCCCAGGCCTTCGAGCAGCACGGCGGCCGGCACGGGCCGGCCCGCTTTGGGCGCGCGCCCGGCCAGCTGCGCGAGCGCGGCGCGTGCCGTCTCGGCCCAGCCGTCCTGCAGGCCTTGCAACAAGAACACCGTGGCGCAGGCCTGGCCGGCAATCAGCCGGCGCGCGGGCCCATCGGCCGCGTCGAGCTGGCCAATGCCCTGGCCCAGCAATTTGAAATAGGGTTCAGCGGCGCTGCGCCAGGCCGGCCACTGCGCCATGCGCTGCGCCGGCACCCGCACGGCTTCGCCGGCCAGCACATAGCTGTGGGCCAGCAGCTTGCCGCTTGCGGCATCCACCATGCGCCTGACCACGCAGCGCAGCACCGGCAGGGGCGGCTGCGTGCCCGGCGCCATCTCACCCAGCTCGGGCCGCAGGCTGATGCGCGCCTCGGCCACCGACATCAGCGCCGCCTTCTTGCGGTAGAGCACAGGCTGGGCCGTGCCGAAGTCCAGGCCCGCGGCCAGCTTGCCCAGCGTGCCGCGCGCGCCGGTGTCCGCATCGACCATGCGCATGGCCGAGCTGCCGGCCGCCGCCCAGGCGCGGCCTTCAAGCTGCCACTGGCGGATCAAGCCGGCCTCGGGCACTTGCGCGAACAAATGAACCACCGTCATGCCCAGCGCGGGCTGCAGCGCCCACCCTGCCGGCCGTGCCGGGTCCGCATGGCCTTGCAGCGGCGCCGCAAACACCTGGCCCGTGCGGTCCGACAGCAGCAGCGTGCCGCCCGGCGCTGGGGCCGCATCGCTGCCGCGCGCTTCACCGGCCACGGCCAGCACATGGCCGTCGCACAGCGCGGCGCTGTCTTCCACGGCCCGGGACAGCAGCGCCCTCGACACACGCTGCGCGTCGTCGGCATCCGCAGGAGCGGAAAGCCGGCGCCACAGCGCGCGCGTTTCCTCAAACCCTATGCCGCCCTGCGACAGCGCGGCCGCGTTGGCGGCCAGCTCCTGCGCGTTGTGGGTCAGGGCATTGATCAGTTGCCGGCATTGCGCGCGCAGGCGTTCGCTGGCGGCTTGCGCCTCTTGGCCAGCGGCCGCGGGTTTGTCCTCCAGCCCGGACTCGCCGGGCACAAACAGCGCGCTGCGGCTTTTCGCCTGGAACACGCTGTCGACCAGGGCCCGGCCGTCGGCCGGCGCCAGGTGCTCGGGCACTTGCTGGCCGCTGGAGATGTAATGCACCGGCAGCTGGTGGCGTATCGCCATGTCGATCAGCGCGCCCGGGTGCGTGGCCTCATCGACCTTGGTGAAGATGCAGCCGGCCAGGTCCCATTCGCTGTCGGTGCCGCCGGCCTTCTCGCCATGGCGGTAGGCCTGCACCACTTCATTCAGGGTGTCGCCGTGGCTGGAGGCATTGAGCAGCAGCAGGCGCTTGACCGGCCGGCTCGCGCCGCAGAGCATGGCGATCTGGCCGGCGACGGCGCGGTCGCGCTGGCTCATGCCCACGGTGTCTATCAGCACCATGTGTTTGTCGCGCAGGCCCGCCAGCACCCGGTCCAGGTCGGCCGCGTCCTTCACCGCATGCACCGACACGCCCAGGATCTGGCCGTAAATGCGCAACTGCTCGTAAGCGCCTATGCGGTAGCTGTCGGTGGTGACCAGGGCCAGCTTGTCGGCACCAAAGCGCATCACGCAGCGCGCCGCGAGCTTGGCCGTGGTGGTGGTCTTGCCCACGCCGGTCGGGCCCATCAGCGCATACACGCCGCCCTCGTCCAGCAGCGCGCCTTCGTCTTCGAGCAGCGGCATGCGGCGCGCGAGCTCGGCCTTCGCATAGTCCATGCCCTGCGCATGGCCCTGGCCCGTGGGCAGGTCCTGCAGGATGTCCTTGGCCAGGCGCGCGCTGAAACCCGCGCCCAGCAGGGTGCGCAGCAAATGGCCGCGCACCGGGTCGCGCCGCTGCTGCTCGTTCCAGGCCATGCCGGCGAGCTGCTCTTCAATCATGCCGCGCATGGAATGGATTTCGCGCAGCACGGCATCGCTTTCGGCCGGCGGACTCACGGGAGCGACGGGCACGGCCTCGGGTGCGGGCACCGCAACAAACTCATCGAGCGCCGCGAGCACTTCCACGCCTTCAGCCGTCACGCGATTCGACAGCACCACGGCATCGGGGCCCAGTTTTTCGCGCACCAGGCGCAAGGCCTCGCGGCTCGAAGGCGCGACGACCCGGCAGGTCTCACCGATGTTGATGCTGCGGCTGTTCACGTCGTGGCTCCAATCGTGGCGGTCACCTGGATGGTGCGGGTGTCGGGTATCTCAGCGTGCGACAGCACCTTGAGCTGCGGCAGGCTGCGGCGCAGGAAGCGCGCCAGCAGCACGCGCAGCGGGTGCTGCACCACCAGCACAGGCGCCAGGCCCAGCCCGGCCTGGCGGTCCATGGCCTGCTGGGCTTCGCGCAGCAGCCTGTCGGCCAGGCCCGGCTCCAGGCCGGCGCTGTTGGCCAGGGCCTGCAGCAGCACACGGTCCAGCGCGCTGTCCAGGCCTATGACCTGCAGGGCGTCGTTGCCCGGGAAAATCTGCTGCACGATGGCGCGCGACAGCGCCAGCCGTATCAGCGAGCTCAGCTCGGTGGTGTCGCTCACGGTGGGCGCATGCTCGGCCAGCACGTCGAGGATGGTGCGCATGTCGCGTATCGGCACGTTTTCCTCGAGCAGGTTCTGCAGCACTTTCTGCAGCGTGGTGAGCGACAGCGTCTTGGGCACCAGGTCCTGCACCAGCATGGGCGATTCCTTGCCTATGCGGTCCAGCAGCTGCTGCACTTCCTGGCGGCCCAGCAGCTCGGCCGCATGCGCGTGGATCAAATGGTTGAGGTGCGTGGCCACCACGGTGCTGGCGTCGACCACGGTGTAGCCGTAGATCTGCGCCTGCTCGCGCAGGCCGCTGTCTATCCAGGTCGCGGGCAGGCCGAAGGCCGGGTCCCTGGTCTGCGTGCCCGGCAGGGGGGCGCTGACCTGGCCCGGGTTGATGGCCATCCACTGGCCGGGGAAGGCCTCGCCCTCGCCGATCTGCACGCCCTTGAGCTTGAGCACATAGGCGTTGGGCTTGATTTCCAGGTTGTCGCGGATATGCACCACGGGCACCAGGAAACCGATGTCCTGCGCGAACTTCTTGCGTATGCTTTTGATGCGGCCCAGCAGCTCGCCGTTCTGGCTTTTGTCCACCAGCGAGATCAGCCGGTAGCCGACCTCCAGCCCCAGCGGGTCCACCAGGGCCACATCGTCCCAGCTGGCCTCCTGCGATTCGGCCGGGGCCGGCGGCGGCGGTGCTTCCGCCGCGGCGGCCGCGCCCACGGCGCCGCGCTGCAAAATGCGCCGGCCCAGCCAGACCAGGCCGCCCGCGATGATCAGAAACGCGATGTTGGGCATGCCGGGGATCAAACCCATGAGGCCTATGACGCCGGCCGTCAGGAACAGCACCTGCGGATTCGCAAACAGTTGGCCCGTGAGCTGGCCGCCCACGTCCTCGTCGGTGGTGACGCGCGAGACGATGACACCGGCCGCCGTGGAGATCACCAGCGCCGGGATTTGCGCGACCAGGCCGTCGCCAATGGCCAGCAGGGTGTAGCTCGTGGCCGCCTGCGAAAAATCCAGCCCGTGCTGGGCCATGCCGACGATCAGCCCGCCGATGATGTTGATCACCAGGATCAGCAGGCCGGCCACGGCATCGCCGCGCACAAACTTGCTGGCACCGTCCATGGAGCCGTAGAAGTCGGCCTCCTGCGCCACTTCGGCGCGGCGCTTGCGCGCCACGTCCTCGCCGATCAGGCCGGCGTTGAGGTCGGCGTCGATGGCCATCTGCTTGCCCGGCATCGCGTCCAGCGTGAAGCGCGCGCCCACCTCGGCGATGCGGCCCGCGCCCTTGGTGATGACCATGAAGTTGATCACCACCAGGATGATGAACACCATCACGCCGACCGCGAAGTTGCCGCCCACCAGGAAGTGGCCGAAAGCCTCTATCACCTTGCCGGCCGCGTCGGGCCCGGTGTGGCCTTCCATCAGCACCACGCGCGTGGAGGCGACGTTGAGCGACAGGCGCAGCAGCGTGGTGAACAGCAGCACGGCCGGGAAGGCCGCGAAGTCCAGCGCCTTCATGGTGTACATGCTGACCAGCAGCACCATGATGGACAGCGCGATGTTGAAGGTGAACAGCAGGTCCAGCAAAAACGGCGGCAGCGGCAGCACCATCATGCTGAGGATCAGGATGATGAGCACCGGGCCGGCCAGGCCCTTGCCTTTGCCGCCGGCCATCATCTGGCGCGGCAGGCGCATCAGGTCGTCGACCAGCGTCATGCGGCGGCTCCTGCCGGGGCAAGGGAGGCAAGGGGATCGAGCGACTCAGGCACCGGCAGGTCGCGCGGTGCGCGCGGGGGCGCCACGCCGCCCTCGGCCGCGCGACGCAGCTGGTAGGCCCAGGCCAGCACCTCGGCCACGGCCGAATACAGCGCCGCCGGGACTTCATCGCCGAGCTTGGTGTGGCGGTACAGCGCGCGCGTCAGCGGCGGCGCTTCCAGTACCGGTATCTTGTGCTCCTCGGCCATGGCGCGTATGCGCAGGGCCACCAGGTCGGTGCCCTTGGCGATCACGCGCGGCGCGCGCATGTCCTTGTCGATGTACTTGAGGGCGACGGCGAAGTGCGTGGGGTTGGTGACGATGATGTCGGCCTTGGGCACCTCGGCCATCATGCGGCGCTTGGCCATCTGTTGCTGCTGCCGGCGTATCTGCGCCTTGATGTGCGGGTCGCCCTCGCTTTCCTTGTTCTCCTGGCGCAGGTCTTCGCGCGACATGCGCAGCTTGCGCGCATGGCTCCAGAGCTGGTAGGGCACGTCGATGCCGGCCACCAGCAGCAGCGAGGCGATGATCAGCGCGCAGCTGCCCGCCACCAGGTGCAGGGTGTGCGGCAGCGCGGCATGCGCGGGCTCGCGCATCAAGCCCATGATGGCGCCCAGGTCGTCCGCGATCACCCACCAGGCGACGCCGCCCACCAGCGCCGACTTGAGCAGGGTCTTGACGAGTTCGGCCAGCGACTCGACCGAGAACATGCGGCCTATGCCGGCAACCGGGTTGAGCTTGGAAAAATTCGGCGCCAGCGACTGGGCCGACAGCAGCCAGCCGCCCAGCAGCATGGGCGCGACCAGCGCGGCCACCAGCATCATCAGCAGCACCGGCAGCAGCGCCTGCATGGCGTGCAGCACGGCCGTGCCGGCCTGGTTCATCATGTGCGAGGCATCAAAGGCCGAGGCGCGCTCGAACTGCAGGCCGCCGCGCAGCGCGCTGTTGAAATGCCCGCCCATCATCTCGCCCAGCATCCACAGGCCAGCCACGCCGGTGGCCAGCATGACAAAGGTGACCAGCTCGCGCGACCGCGCCACCTGGCCTTCTTCGCGCGCCTTTTCCAGGCGGCGCGGCGAGGCCGGTTCGGTCTTTTCGAGCTCACTTTCTTCCGCCATCAATACTCCGCAGAGCGAGGCACAGGAGGCACCTCGTCATCAGAATTATTGGAGTGGAGAGCTGAAACCGATCTGCGAAACAGGCCCTGTATCGGGCTGTTCTTCAGGCAATAAGGGGGTGGTGTGTGCGGGGAAAGGCGAGGGTGCTTTGGGGCCGCCGGCCCCCACCCCTGCCCTCCCCCAGCGGGGGAGGGAGCTGTACTTGCTCCTTCCCCCTCTGGGGGAAGGTTGGGATGGGGGCCAGCGCCGCCTGACTAAAACCCCAGGCTGGCGAGCAAGTCATCAACCTGCCCTTGCCCATCCACCGCATCCGCATTGCCGATCTTGATCTGCGGCCCATTGAGCAAACCCTGGCCGGCTTCCTGGCGCTTGTCGGGCGGTGCGTTGTCAATCAAGAGCTGCAGCAGCTGCGTCTCCATGTCCTTGATCACGTCCATCATCTTCTTGATGACCTGGCCGGTCAGGTCCTGGAAGTCCTGGGCCATCATGATTTCCATGAGCTGGGCATTGGTGGCGCCGGCCTGCTGCGGCGCCTCGGCCAGGTAGCTGCGTGTGTCTTTCACCAGCTCGCGCGCATCGGACAGCTCGACCGGGCTGGCGAACCAGCCGTCCCAGCGCTTGCCGAGCTCCACCGCCTGCTTGGCCAGGCTGTCCTGTATGGGCTGGGCCACGTCGATGGCGTTGAGCGCCCTTTCGGCCGCGCGTTCGGTCATCTGGGCCACATAGCTCAGGCGGTCGCGCGCATCGGGAATCGCCTCGGCCGCGCGCGCGATGCTTTTGTCCAGGCCCAGTTCGCGCATGCCCTCGCGCATCTGGCGCGTCAGATGGCCTATGCGGTTGACCAGCTGTTCGGCCGAATCGCCGGCGGCCGCGGGCTGCAGTGCTACGGCTTGGTGTGCGTCCATGTCAGGCACCCTCCTTCTCGATCTTTTCGAAGATCTTGTTGATCTTTTCCTCCAGCGTCACGGCGGTGAAGGGCTTGACCACATAACCGTTGGCGCCGGCCTGCGCGGCCGCGATGATGTTCTCCTTTTTCGCCTCGGCCGTCACCATCAGCACCGGCAGCTTGGCGAACTGCGGGTCGGCGCGTATGGCCTGCAGCATGGCCAGGCCGTCCATGTTCGGCATGTTCCAGTCCGAGACCACAAAGCCGTAGCTGCCGGCCTTGACCTTTTCCAGGCCCGCCGCGCCGTCCTCGGCCTCGTCGACGTTGACGAACTCCAGCTCCTTGAGCAGGTTGCGCACAATCCGGCGCATGGTCGGGAAGTCGTCCACGACCAGGATCTTGATGTTTTTATCAACCACACTTCACTCCAGTTTTTTCATTCAGTTTGATGATTGGTTTACGGCCGGTGTGGCCTTCAGCTTGAGCTCCTACACCCGGTTGGCGCGCTCCCCGAAAGAGCGCAGGTGCGCCAGCACGCGCTGGCTGATCTCGCGCAGCGGCGCCACCTCGGTGACCGCACCCAATGCCACGGCCTCGCGCGGCATGCCGTAGACCACGCAGCTGGCCTCGTCCTGCGCGATGGTGTGGGCGCCGGCCTGGCGCATGCGCTGCAGGCCTTCGGCGCCGTCGCGCCCCATGCCGGTCAGGATCACGCCGATGGCGTTCTTGCCCGCATGGCGCGCGGCCGAGTCGAACAGCACGTCCACCGAGGGCCGATGCCGGTTCACGGGCGGCGCCTGGTCGACCTGGGCCACATAGTTGGCGCCGCTGCGCGTGAGCGACAGATGAAAACCGCCCGGCGCGATATAGGCATGGCCGGGCAGCACACGCTCGCCGTGCACCGCCTCCGAGACCGCGATGCGGCACAGGCCGTTGAGGCGCTGCGCGAAGGAATTGGTAAAACCCGCCGGCATGTGCTGGGCGACCAGGATGGCCGGGCTGTCGGGCGGCAGCGGCTGCAGCACCTCGCGTATGGCCTCGGTGCCGCCCGTGGAGGCGCCGATGATGATGAGTTTTTCGGTGCTCAGCAGCGGGCTGTGCAGCAGGGGCACTTCAGCGCCAGCCGCGCCGCCCGCCGGCGCCACGCGCCGCACCGGCAGCAGCCTGGCGCTGGCCGCGATGCGTATCTTGCCGGCGATCAAATCGGTGTACGACAGCAGGCCGTCGCGTATGCCCAGGCGCGGCTTGGTCACAAAGTCAATCGCGCCCAGTTCGAGTGCACGCAGCGCGGCCTCGGAGCCGCGCTCGGTCAGCGAGGACACCATGAGCACCGGCATGGGCCGCAGGCGCATGAGTTTTTCCAGGAACTCCAGGCCGTCCATGCGCGGCATTTCCACGTCCAGCGTCATCACGTCGGGGTTGTGCTGCTTGACCAGGTCGCGCGCCACCAGCGGGTCCGAAGCCGTGGCCACCACCACCATGTCGGGCTGGCTGTTGATGATCTCGGTCATCAGGCTGCGTATCAGCGCCGAGTCGTCGACGCACAGCACCTTGATCTTGTTCACGCTCACGTTACCGTTCATAGGGCCCACGCATTCCTGGCGGCCGCGCCCGCGGCCTGGCTGTTGCTGAAGATCTCGACAGGGGCTGGCCGCGCCGGCCTGCGCAAGGTGGCGGCCAGCGCCTGCTCCTCGTCGCGCACCAGCGCCACGTCGGCCTGCTGGCGCAGCTTGCGCATGGTGACCCGGCCCGTCACCGGGAAGTAGTTGATGCGCCGCGGGTAGTTGCCGCGCAAATCCTGGGCGGCCACCCGCACCTGCTCCATCTGCAAATAACGCAGCACAAAGTCGGCATTGCGCTCGCCGATGTTGAGCAAGGTCATATTGGCCAGCACCGCGCCGCCGCCAAAGACCTTGGCCTCAAGCCGCTCGCGCCGCGCGCCGGCCTTGAGCAGCTCGTTGAGCAGCATCTCCATCGCATAGGCGCCGTAGCGCATGGAGGCCGCCGCACCGCGCGTGCCCGGCTCGGCGTCCTCGGGCAGCATGAAATGGTTCATGCCGCCTATGCCGGCCACGGTGTCGCGCACACAGGCCGAGACGCAGGAGCCCAGCACCGTGGTGAGCACCATGTCGCTGGAGGTCACAAAATATTCCCCGGGCAGCAGCTTGACCGCCGCGATGCCGAACTCGCGGTCGAAATAATGGTGGGTGGCCAGGGTCTCCCGGTGCGCCGTGGTCATGGGCCGGCCACGAGTTCATACACCGTCTGGCCCTTGAGCCGGAAGGTGTCGCTGGCAAAGGAGAAGTTTTCCGAATGCCCGGCAAACAGCAGGCCGTGCGGCTTCATCAGCGGCGCGAAACGATGCAGGATGCGGCCCTGCGTGGGCTTGTCGAAATAAATCATCACATTGCGGCAGAAGATCGCGTCAAAGGGCTCGCGCAACGCCCATTTCGCGTCCAGCAGGTTGAGCTGCTCGAACTTCACCATGGCCGCGACCTCGGGCCGTATGCGCACCTTGCCGGCCTGCGCGCCCGCGCCCTTGAGGAAAAATCGCTTGAGCCGCGCCGGCGAGAGCTTGCTGACCTGCTCCATCGTGAAGATGCCGGCCTGGGCCTTGGCCAGCACCTGGGTGTCTATGTCGGTGGCCATCACGCTGGCCGCCGCGCCCGCGCGCTCGCCCAGTGCCTCGATCAAGGTCATGGCGATGGAATAGGGCTCCTCGCCCGTGGAGGCGGCCGAGCACCAGACACTCATGGGCTGGGCGCATTTTTTGGCATGCTCGGCCAGCAGCGGGAAATGGTGGGCCTCACGGAAGAAGGCCGTGAGGTTGGTGGTCAGCGCATTGGTGAACTGCTGCCACTCGTCGCCATGCGGGTCGGCTTCGAGGAAGCGCAGATAGCTCGCGAACTCGGTCAGGCGCAGCTCGCGCAGGCGCCGCGCCAGCCGGCTGTAGACCATCTGCCGTTTCTGCGTGCTCAGGGCAATGCCCGCCCGCTGGTGGATCAGCGTGCGTATTTTTGAAAAATCATGGTCCGTCAGGAGGAAATCCGGACCGGCCGACGAGGCCGTGGCGCCATGCAGGGGTGTGTTCATAGGTTTTTTGGCCATCGCGCGCGGGGCACGCGCCTTGTGCACAGTGCAAACGGCGATGCTTCAATGTACAAAGCCTGCGCCGCCCGCCATGGCCTGAAAAGCGCGCGAAAAGCCCCGCTTCTTTGGCGATCGATTCGGGCAAGAGTTCTTGCCCCCTCCCCCGCTGGGGGAGGGAGGGGTGGGGGCCAGCGGCCTTTAAAACACCTCCAGCGACATATCCAACGCCGCGAGCCCCCATCCCAGCCTTCCCCCAGCGGGGGAAGGAGCAAATCCACCAGCGCCATTGCAAGGCGCAAGGAAACCTAAATCGTGACCGTATGCGCCCAGGCCAGCGCCGCCAGGTGCGCCTGGTTGACGCGCGTGGAGGTCACAAACAGCGCGTCGGCCAGCGCCGGCACGCGGCCGTCTCTTTGTTCACAGGCCTCGACCAGCGACAGAAAGGGGCCGTACACGCCCTCGCGGCCCAGCAAGGCCTGCACCACGGGCTCGGGCAGCAGGATCTGGCTCACCACCTTCTCAAGCGGGATGCCCAGCAGCTGGTCCAGCAGCGAGAACATGCCGACAAAAAACAGGTGCTCGGCCTCGCCGCGCGGCAGCAAGTCCTTGCCCAGCAGCTCGGCAAAACGCCCGCGCACAATCGCCGCCTGCAGCAGCGCGTGTGAATACCCGGCCGTGTTGGTGGTGGCCAGCAGCACCGACAGCCAGCGGAACAGCGGGGTGTAACCCAGCATGGTCACCGCATGGCGCAGCGATTCGATCTCGACCTCGATGCCGAAGCCCGGCGAGTTGATATAGCGAAACAGCTTGTACGACAGCGCCGCGTCGCGCTTGAGCACACCCTCGATGTGCCGCACATCGGCGTTTTCCTGCACCATCTGCATCAGCTGCAGGATAAAGATGGCCTGCGGGCTCAGCGCGCCGGCATTGTTGAGCGGGCGCGGCGTGGTGCACAGCTGCCCAAAAAAACCGCCCACGCCATGCGCGGCCGACTTGTCAAACTCCGCCCAGCCCGGGAAATCCTGCACCACCACGGCCAGCGGCGGCTCGGCCTGTTTCGCCAGGTTGCTGAGCGCCGCAAAATCCGGATGGCCCCAAGACAGCTCGATATGCGTGGCCAGCGGCAGCAGGGTCTCGGCATGCGCTTCCATAAACGCGAGGCTGGCACCGCGCAGCGCCAGCTGCAAACCTTGTTCACGCATGGAAGCCATGCCCGCCACACAATCCTCGGCCAGGTCGCCGCAGTCCAGCATCAGCACCGTGTTTTTGGGAACCTCCGCAGCCAGGATGCCGCCAGGCGGCACGCCGCGCTCGGCATCGAGGAACAGCAAACCCAGCTCGGCATCGTGGGCCCGCTCACCCACAAAGTCCAGCAACTGCCGCACATCTTCCCGCGCATCCGTAGGCACCGGACTCTGCCAGGCCAGCCTGTAGCCGACCACCTGTTGTTTGGGGTCCAGCAGAGGGGCTCGTACAAGGAATTTGTTGTCTGGCATGGGATTGATTTAGTTTTTTGGCCTGGCGGCCGGCCGGCGGAGATGGGCTTTTAGCGGACTGTAAGGAAAAAGCTCGCAATTGATTGCAGTGAATAAGAAGGGGTTTATGAGTCTGTTTTCGGATTTGAGTTTTTGAGCAGGTCTTGTCCTGACGGGTGCTCCCTCTGCTGAGGGTGGCTGGCCGGGGTTGCCCGGCGGCAACTCACTTTTCTTTGCTTCGCCAAAGAAAAGTAAGCAAAAGAAAGGCGACCCTGGTGTCTGCGTCCCTCCGCTTCGCTACGGGCAACCTGCGGTGCTCGGTTCAGGCGGGGTCTCGCTAAACTCGCTCCGTTTCACTCCGCTCAAACAACGCGATCCCTTATCCGCCTGAACCTCCGCTCCTCGGCGCATACACAAGGGGGTGGGGAAAAAATACCAATACAGAAAACCACAAGGACACGCCATGGCGTGTCCTTGTTTGCATTTGGGGTTCGGTATTTGGTATTTCGGACTTCCCCGTCCTGGCTGGGCCGAGCAGCGCAGACGGAGGAGGGATAAGGGCTGGCGTTGTTTGAGCGAAGCGCAGCGTAGCGAGTTTAGCCAGACCCCCTCCGTAGTCGAGCAGCGCAGGTTGCCCGTAGCGCAGCGGAGGGACCCAGACTGCGGGTCGCCTTTTCTTTGCTTACGTTCTTTTGGCGAAGCAAAAGAAAGTAAGTCGCCCGCCGGGGCGAGACCCGGCCAGCAGGAGTCAGAGGGAAGCGCCCCGCCGGAGCAAGACCCGGCTTATAAGCCCTCGGGTAGCAAACCCGATAAAGCCTCCCTCATCCATCGAACAATCAACTGCTGCCGAGCGCGAGGCATCCGCTCCATAGTCGACGCCACACTGATGGCCGCAGCAGGCGAGCCATCACGCCCCGCCACGGCCATGCCAACGGCCAGAACGCCTTCAGTCGCGTGGTTGCCAATCACAGCCCACCCCCTCTCGCGCGTGGCCCGCACCAGAATCTCCATCCGCTCCGGCGTCATGCCGCCATACCGCGCCAGGCTGGGTGCGTTGGCGGCAATCACGGCAGCCGCATCTTCCTCGGGCAGCGCGGCCAGCAAAGCCAGGCCGGCTGCCCCCACGCCCAGGGGCTGGCGCGTCCCGACCTGGATCACCAGCATCTGCACCGGGTGCGTCCCCACCTGGCGTGCGATGCAGTGTGAGGCGGCGCCTTCGCGCACGATGGCAAAGGCTGCGTCGCCGCAGGCCTTGCTCACGCGGGCCAGCACCGGTTGCAAACGGGCGGCGAAGTCAGAGGGCGATGGCGCTGGCGTTTGCAGCTGGACCAGGCGCGGCCCGGCCACATACCTGAAGCGGCCGCGCGGCGCGACGTAACCGGACTCCAGCAGCGTGGCCAGCAGGCGATACACCGTGGCGCGTTCCAGGCCGGCTGTGCGGCACAGGTCGACCACGCGCAAACCTTCGCGGCCGCTTTGCAGCACGGCGTCCAGCAGCTGCAGGCCGCGCCTCAGGGTGCGGCTGCCGCCCTCATCCGATTCGATCAGGGGTGCCGGGGGTTTGGAAGCGGAAGAACGCGGGGCCATGGCACTGGACTATAAAACGTCCGCTGGCCGGACGTTTGAATTTGTTGCCCTGCCGGCCCTGGTCAAGAATTTCCCCCTGCCGCCGCTACCGCCACCGGGCCGGCACATGCACCGCATACCGACAACAGAGACAACAGGAGACACTGCTTTATGAGTTTGTTCAAGACCCCATCGCGCCGGGCGGCCCTGGCCACGCTGTTCACCGCCTTCGCCGCTACCACCCTGCCCGCCCAGGCCCAGCCTGCCACCACCTGGCCGACCAAGCCCATCAAGCTGGTGGTCGGTTATGCGGCCGGCGGCGCGACCGATGTGATTGCGCGCATTGTCGCGGTCGAGCTTGGCAAGCAGCTGGGCCAGCCGGTGCTGGTGGACAACCGCGCGGGCGCCAACAGCAATGTGGGCGCCGAGATCGTCGCGCGTGCGCCGGCCGACGGCTACACGCTGTATGTCTACACCATCGCCAACACCATCAATGCCTCGCTCTACGACAAGCTGGGCTACGACCCGCTCAAGGACTTCGAGCCCATGGGCCTGATTGCCAAGGTGCCCAACATCCTGGTGGTGAACCCGCAGCTGCCCGTCAAGACCCTGGCCGACTATGTGGCCTTCGCCAAAACTTCGCCCAACGGCATCACCTTTGCCTCGTCGGGCAGCGGCTCGTCGATTCACCTCTCGGGCGAGATCTTCAAGATCGCGGCCAAGGCGCCCATGTTGCATGTGCCCTACCGCGGCAGCGCGCCGGCCGTGACCGACCTGCTGGGCGGCCAGGTGCAGTCCATGTTTGACAACGCGCCCTCGGTGCTGCCGCATGTGCGCGGCGGCAAGCTGCATGCGGTCGCCATCACCAGTGCCCAGCGCTCGCCGCTGCTGCCCGATGTGCCCACGGTGGCCGAGTCGGGCTTTCCGGGCTTTGACGTGCAGTCCTGGTTCGGCATCGCCGGGCCGGCCGGCACGCCGCAGGCCGTGGTGCAGCGCGTGAACAGCGAGCTCGTCAAGCTGCTGGCCCTGCCCGAGGTGCGCCAGCGCCTGCTCAACCTCGCGGCCACGCCCGAGCCCGGCACGCCCGCGCAGATGCGCAGCTGGACGCTGTCTGAAGCCAAACGCTGGCGCGAGGTGGTGAAACAGTCCGGCGCGCGCGCTGAATAAAAACCGAGAAAAAGAGAGAACCGCCACATGAACCCGATTGATTTTTTCTGGCGCGCCGCCCAGCGCTGGCCCGAGCGCACCGCGATCGACGCGCCCGAAGGCACGCTGCGCTACGACGCGCTGGCCGCATGGGTATCCGCCTTTGCCGCCGCGCTGATGGAGATAGACCCTGAACCGCAAAGCCGCGTCGCGATCTGCGCCGGCAACAGCAGCGAACACATTGCCGCGCTGCTGGCCGTGCTGGCCTGCGGCAAGACCTGGGTGCCGCTCAATCCCAAAAGCACAGCCCCAGAAATCCGCCGCATCATTGACGCGACCGAGCCCAGCATCCTGATCCTGGACGCCGACTGCGCGCCCCTGCTGGCAGGCGCGCCGGGCCGACGTATTTACTGCGGCGTGGCCGGCAATGACGGCGCGCCCAGCATGGCGGCCCTGAGCGCGCGGCACGCGGGCGCGGCACGCCCCAGCTTCACGCTGTCGCCCGAGGCGACGCAGGCCATCAAGTTCACGGGCGGCACCACGGGCCTGCCCAAGGGCGTGATGCAAACCTACCGCGCCTGGATGGCCACCATCAGCAACCAGGTCCAGGCCTGGGGCTTTGACGAGAACGAACGTTATGTGGTGGCCGCGCCCATCACCCACGGCACCTCGACTTACTTGCTGCCCATACTGGCCCAGGGCGGCTGCCATGTGCTGCTGGCCGGCGCGGGCGCCGAGGCCGTGCGCGCGGCCTTCCAGCACAAGGGCGGCACCGTGAGTTTTATGCCGCCCACCCTGGTGTACATGCTGATGGCCTTGCCCGGCGCATCGCGCGCCGACTTCCCCAACTTGCGCCGCCTGATCTACGGCGGCGCCCCCATGCCGCCCGAAAAAATCCGCGAAGTGCGCAGCTTCTTCGGCCCGGTGCTGGGCACCACCTACGGCCAGACCGAAGCGCCGCAAATTTTGACGGTGATGCGGCCCGAAGATTTTGAGGACGAACGCAACTGGGCCTCCGTGGGCCGCACCGCCTGGTTTAGCGACGTGGCCATCATGGCGCCCGGCGGCCAGCTGCTGCCCTCGGGTGAGGTCGGCGAGGTCGTGGCGCGCGGCGATCTGCTGATGTCGGGCTACTGGCGCCTGCCCGGCCTGACGGCTGAAACCATTGTGGACGGCTGGCTGCACACCGGCGACCGCGGCCTCATCGATGAGCGCGGCTACCTCTACCTCAAGGACAGGCTCAAGGACCTGGTCATCACCGGCGGCTTTAACGTCTACCCCGTCGATGTCGAGAACGCCTTGGGCCAGCACCCGGCCGTGCATGAATGCGCGGTCTTCGGCCTGCCCGACGACAAATGGGGCGAAGCCGTGCAGGCGGCCGTGCAGCTGCGCCCCGGCTGGCAGGCCACCCAGGCCGAGCTGATTGCCTTTGTGCGCGAACGCCTGGGCCCGGTGCAAACACCCAAGCTGATCCACTTCCACGACAGCCTGCCGCGCTCACCAGTCGGCAAGGTGTTGAAAAGCGCCGTGCGTGCCCAGGCCCTTGCCGCTGCCGATGCCGCCACAACTTCATGATGATGAAAGACCCCTTCCCATGAGCAGCACCAAACCCCAGGCCAAGCCCGCCACCAGCCTGTGCACCCACACCCTCACCAGCCTGCACTACCGCAATGCCGACCTGGTGCAAGACCTGATGGGTAAAAAGACCTTTACCGAAGTCATGCTCATGCAGATCCTGAACCGCACACCCCGCGGCGTGGACCTGCGCATCACCGACGCGGTACTCATTGTGTTGATGGAACACGGCCTCACGCCCAGCGCCATCTCCACCCGCCTGGTCTATATGAGCGCCCCCGAAAACCTGCAAGGCGCAGTCGCCGCCGGCCTGCTGGCCGTGGGTAGCTCTTTTGTAGGCACCATGGAAAACTGCTCAGGCCTGCTGGACCGCATTGCATCAGCAGCCGACCCCGAAGCCGAAGCCATGGCCATTGCCCAGCATTACAAAACCCTCAAAAGCCCTATCCCCGGCTTCGGCCACCATTTGCACAAGCCAGTAGACCCCCGCGCCTACAAGCTGTTGGACCTGGCCCGCGCCGAACCCGAACTGGCTGGGGACAAGATACGTGCGCTGGAGAAACTCTCAGCGGCCGTCGATGAAGTCGCGGGCCGACCCATCACCATCAACGCCACCGGCGCCGTCGCGGCGCTGCTCGGGGAAATCGGCGTGCCCACCGCCGTGATGCGCGGCTTTGCCGTCATTTCACGCGCGGCCGGGCTGGTGGCACACATTGTCGAAGAGCAGAACAGCCCCTCGGGGCGGTTTATTTGGGAGACTGTGGAGGGGGCTGTGCCGTTTGTGGGGGCAGCCTCAACTTAGGGATCAGGATCGCCTAGTTCTCTCTTCAAAAGATCTTGATACGTTTCACTTAGAAGAGTAGAGCCACGCTCAGCGTAGGCATTGCATATATATTGGGCATCTTCATTGTGTCCTGCGTCTGCAATACTCAGAACACAACGAATAACATCTTCGGCTCGATAGTCTGGCAAAAAACCCGTAAGAGCAGACTTGAAGATTCTTGTTACTTGATCAGGATAGCTCGAAGCCAGTCTGGCAAGGTGCTCCATGAGTATGTAACCGTGATGCCCAACCTGGGCGTATGGCGCAGCCTCAGTCCAAATTTCTTCAATATCCGCTGGCAATCCGTCAATGTATGCTGCTAAGGGATTGAGCGCAGATTGGATTGCTTCATGTTCTCCACCTGACGCTCTAATCGAGAAGGAAATCTTCTTCCAAAAATCGAGTATTCGGAGCACATATTTTGGACTTTTTTTCTGCGTACCGCGCATAGTCCAGAAGAACCAACACAACTGCGAAAGTTCCTTTTCCCTAAACTCTGATACGAGTTCGTGAAGTAGGCCACCTGGTAGCAAGTCTTCCTGTTCCTCGAGATAAGCCAAGCCCAAAAACTGCAACGCCTTTCGCGCAACAGCATCGGGCAATTCGGAGTCGAAGATCATTCGGCGAATATGCCCGCCGGTACTTAAGCGCTCATACAACCACTTGTAATGATGATTGACGTACGCGAATCCTTGAGCAGCACTACGCCATGAAGTCGTATTCTCAATTGTGAATATGCGATTGAAATTTTCCTCTACCCACTTCGAGTTTAAGTAGTGCAGATTCACGCAGTAAATTACTGCGAGTGCAGAGAATTCGACGTTCTCCCCGATCTCTGCCGATAGCAATTCATTGTTCAGGACGGGTTCCAATTTCCTCCAAACACTCCTCGCATTTGAAGTTCTACCATTCTCAATTTTCCGGATTGCTAGAGATACATGGATCAATGCTTCGATAACTCTCCCCTTGTGAGAGTTAATTGCATGGGACACAGCATCGTTTTGAGGATGAAAACTGCGTCCCGGCACTAGAGCAACAATTTTCACAAGCAATTCAAAACTGCCTCGAAGTATCGCGGGGCCTATCGGGAGGGAGTCTCCTGCCGCCGTGACCTTAAGAAGATCAGCTATATCGGTAACCACCCAGAAAATTGTTGGCTCCCAATTCTCTTCATGAGACGCAAGCAAATCTAATTGAAATGACTTAGTACTCACAATTTTTTTGATGAGCGCTAAAACCGCGATCCAGTCGACAGAGTTCTTGTCTATGGCCCAGCGGTCTTTCAATCCACTTAATAGTCCATGCTGGTATGGTCTCTTAGCATCAAGAAATAGCGAAATTCGACTCGAAAACCCATCATCGCTTGAACGAACAGCAGCAGCGATAGTTTCAGCGAAGCCTCGATACGTTGTGCCATTCCATGCATTGCTTTCTGGAACAAAGTCGCGCATGCACACTTCAAACTCCGTATCTGACATGGCAACCACTTGATCGACGGTCACATGGCTTTTCTCACCGATCGATTCAGCACCGCTTGAGTAAGAGTGAAAGTCCGGATATTCACGAACGGCTCCATGCCGCGCGACTAGTTCACTGTAAAGACGATCAACTTCAGCATCCCCTAAACCAACAGCGGGATGCAACACGTCGCGACGCTGCTTTTCATCCCATTCGTCTTTTTTCTTATCGCCCTGCCAGTCGCCTTTGAGTTCGACAACGCTCGCGATAAATTTCCGACGCTCTTCGGGGTTAAAGCGAGCGAAATTCTTCTTCACCAGCCAGAAAAATTCATGCCAATAAGACAACTCATACAACCATCGCCGATTGAAGCACTTCCAAAACGTGTCCCCCAGGATCCCATAATGTTCGGCACATAAAAAGAGCCCCACCCTTACGAGCATGGGATATTGAGATTTCAAGAGGTAACTGGCGGTAGCAGCACCGTCCTCAGTTGTATTTTTGGTGACGGCTAGCGAAGCATCTCGAATGGTTGTTACAAGAACTGACCGAAAATCATCGTGGTGCTCGTCCTGATCATGTTCTTCGACTGCTGACCTCCAGATATAGCAATAGCGATCCTCCTCTGGCGATCCAATGGTCTCTTCATAACGACGGGCGAGTAGCTGGACGGCGGGCAATCCACCTCTCTCACCAAGCCGTCTCGCGGACTTTTTGAATGCTTGTTTCAGCTCATAAGTTCCCAGAATTCCTTCGCGCCCAGTCATTGCGAGGCCTCCTTAGGCTTAAGAGTGAACAAAATGTCCACTAGCTCGAGAGCTTTCCCCCAGTCGACCTGCAATTCACTGTCAAGTAGTCGAGGAAGAAGCTTTGAGCCGAGGTCTGCACCCACTAACCTAGCATCGAAATTGGTTTTTAGCCATGTTCGCGCCAGAGCGATGTCGCTCACATCAATAGCATCTAAAGGCAGTTGAGAAAATATGGTTGATAACGACCACCATGTGCGAAAGTTGTCGATACCTTTTTCCTCAGCGTCCTTAGTGATCTCTCGAATGATTTCGACGATACGCCGTGCGTCATCACCAATAACGTCACTAGAAATAGACTCCAGGAAGCGTAGCGCAGGCCATCCCTCCGCTTGATATAACGTCCGCCCCTGTTCTTCTGCTAGGGTCACCGGGGGATTAAATTTGGAATCAAAAAATCCGGCCTTATCAACATCCGAGAACCAAATCGGATGCTTTATTGAGTTTAGAAAATAGGCCGTTAACTCCGGATGCTGTTGAACCATACGTATAGCCGACTCCCTCTGGGTCGATATATATTCATCTTTGATATAAGCGTCTAGATGCGCATGCAGATCCAGCAAGGTCGGGTCACGTACATCTAATTCTGGTCCCCACGCCTTAAATACCTCAACCAGCTCGGCATATCCATTTTTGTCAATGCAGTATGGAATTAGTTGAACGCCACATTGCTCCTCGAAGAAACGTGACAAGAAAGCGGTCTGAGTTACCTCGCTTGATCTATGCCCATAAAGCAAAAAATGGCTGGGCTTTGATTTACCAGGCGATGTGATTTTTTCGTTCGAACGGATAATGTGATCAAGAACTTCAAGCTCAGCGAGTCCATAGCCTACAAACAGAACGGTATGACTACGAAACATTTCCTTTAAGAAGTTTCGCACTCGATCATCTGCGTAATGGGTTATGTAGTCTTTCAGAGAGACAACCATGGACTTCGCATCCGCATAAGACCCATGAAGATGGATCACAGCACCTCTCTCCACGAATAGGTCTGTTGTTAGATGCTCAGGCAGGTAGTAAGAAGTTCTTTTATCAGGTCTCTTGGCGGGAATCGAATCGTCGGGTGCTTCAGTGTCGACGGGAGAATCCGGCACGTCAGCGTCAAGCCATTTGTCATAGTTGGTTGTTACAAAAACCGGGCGCAGATCTGCCAATAATTTGTACAGCTCAATTCCGATAGCCTTGGATTGTGGGTGCAGGATTTTTTCAAAGTCGATCTGCATTTCCTTTTCTCTAGCCAATGCCATAGCTATTGATAGAGTTCGTCGCGGATCTCCGATTCCTTTGAGCTGCTCGGCCTCAAGGAAATTTAAATGTTTCCCGTCCTCCAATGCAGCGACAACCTGACTCGCGAACCCCTTCCAATCAGGGCTACCGCATAGCATCGATGCACCTGCACCAAGAAATACAACCAACTGACCATGCTTTGCAGCACGTTTGATTGCCTGAGGGAGCTGGTATGTGGGATCGCTCATCTTTTAGTTAAATTGATTCGCCTCTAGCTCCCATCACCAAATCTGGTTTGGGCACCCCTTCACCGAAGTCACGCTAGCCTACTACACGTCAGATTCGCTGGGAACCACGAAGAGGCCGCTGCGTCAACCGCCACACCCCTACGCCCTCTTCTTAAACATCCCAGAAGCCCCACTAGCCGCCCGAATCTCATCAGCCGTCGCCTTCAAGGCTTCAGCCAATTCCTCCATACGCGCCTCCGTCAACCGCACCAGCGGCCCCGCGATCGTGACCACGCCTATCGCGCCCGTGGGTGACAACACAGGCGCGGCCATGGCCGTCATGGAGGGGGCGAACACCTCGTTGATCATGCTGAAGCCGCGTTTGCGTGCGGTCTGGATATACGTGAGCAGCGCCTTCACGGTGGTGGGGGCCTTGGGGCCGTAGTCTTTGGGTTGGCCGAAGCCTTGTTTGGCGACCAGGCTTAAGGCTTCTTCATCGCTCATGGTGGAGAGCCAGGCGTGGCCGGCTGCGCTGCACGACAAACGCACCGACAGGCCCATGTCGGGGTCGTAGCGCAGGCCGCGGCGGGCGCCTTGGGCTTTGGCGACGAAGGTGAGCTCGTCGCCGTCGACGACGGCCAGGCGCACCAGTTCGCCGGATTCTTCGGCCAGGTGGTCCAGCAGCGGTTGCGCGACGTCGACGACGCCTGAGGCGCTCAAGAAACCCAGGCCGAGTGAGACCAGCTTCATGGTGAGCACGTACTCACCCTGCTCGCGCACCTGGCGCGCATAACCGCAGCGGCACAGCTCGGCCAGCAGGCGGTGCGTGGCGCTCAGGGGCATGTTCAAGGTAGCCGCGATGGTGGAGACGGTCATGCCCTCGGGGTGGGCGGCGAGTTGCTCCAGGGTGTTAAAGCTTCTTTCCAGCAGGTTGCTCATGGTGTGGGACTCTTTGGCTTGACGGTGTCAGGGCTCTGCGATGCGCCGGGCCGGCCGCTTCCTGGGGGATCGGCCTGGGCCCTCTCTATATATATGTGGGTTTGATCGATTGGGCCATGGCCCGGACCGGGTCGCAATTGAATAATGGTAATGGTTTTCCATAATGGAAAGACTTTCCATTTCACGAATATGATGCCTTCGGCCTGCAGCGTGTGCTGCGGCACCGGACACCAGCGACATCGCCAGTCCCCCTGACAGCAGCCCCCAGGCACCACCCCAAAAGGACCTCACCATGCACGTTCGCCGCAGAACACTCACCCTTGTTGCCGCCCTGATGGCCGCGGCCATGCCCACCCTGGCCCAGGACATCCAGGAACGCACCATCAAGTTTGGCCACCTGAACAACCCCGACCACCCGACCAGCCTGGGCGTGCGCAAGTTCGCCGAGATCGTCGCCGCCAAGAGCGGCGGCAAGATCAAGGTGCAGGAATTCGCGGCCTCGCAACTCGGCAACGAGCTGCAGCAGCAGTCCGCGCTGCAGGGCGGCGTGCAGGAAATGCTGGTGGCCTCGACGACGTCGCTGAACGGCATCGTCAAGGAATTCGGCCTGCTCGACTTTCCCTTCCTCTTTGCCAATGCGAAACAGGCCGACGCGCTGGTCGACGGCCCGCTGGGCAAGATGCTGACCGCCAAACTGCCTGAAAAAGGCGTGATCGTGCTGGGCTTTTTCGACCTGGGCTTTCGCAACGTCACCAACAGCAAGCGCCCCATCATGAAGGGCGCCGACCTGGAAGGCCTGAAACTGCGCGTGATCCCGAACCCGGTGTTCCTGGAAACCTTCAAGACCTTCAAGGCCAACCCGGTACCCATGCCTTTTGCCGAGCTGTACGGCGCGCTCGAGAGCAAGGCGGTGGACGGCCAGGAAAACCCCTTCGCGGTGATCGCCTCGAGCAAGTTCTACGAAGTGCAGAAGTACGTGAGCGGCACCAACCACGTCTACGCGACCAACCCGGTCCAGATCAGCAAGCGCTTCTGGGACAAGCTCTCGGCGACGGAGCACAAGATCCTGCAGGACGCCGCCATCGAAGCGCAAAACTGGCAGCGCGTGGTCAGCCGTGAAGTCTCGGCCAAGGCCCTGGGCGAGCTCACGGCCAAGGGCATGCTCTACAACGACGTGCCGCCCGCCGAGCTGGCCAAGATGCGCGCCGAAGTGCGGCCCGTCTATGACAAGTTCTCCGCCGCGTACGACCCGACCGTCGTGACGCTCTTCAAGTCCGAGCTGGAGCGGGTTTCAAAGTTCTGATGGTGAAGTTCTGAAAGCCCTGAGCCCCATGAAAATACTTGTCCTCCACGGGCCGAACCTGAACCTGTTCGGCCGGCGCGAACCCCACATCTACGGCACCACGACGCTCGCACAGATCAACGACATGCTGGCAACACTGGCCGGGGAGCTGGGCGTGACGCTGGAGACCATTCAGTCGAACCATGAAGGGGCGCTGATTGATTTCCTGCACCAGCACATTGACACGGCGCAGGGCGCGCTGGTCAACCCCGCCGGGCTCACGCAGCACGGCGTGCCGCTGCATGACGCGATCAAGGCCATGCCCTTCCCGGTGGTCGAGGTGCACATGTCCAACCTCGCGACACGTGAGCCCTGGCGCCACCACTCGATCATCTCGCCGGCCGTGAAGGGCACGATACAGGGCTTCGGCCCGCGCTCCTACCTGCAGGGCCTTCGCGTCGTGACCGATATCGCGCGCGAAGCGCAGGCCCCTTCGCAGGCCGTTATCGCGCAAAACTGACATGGACACCTTCGTCGACAAGGCCTGCAAAGGCATCGAGTTCCTGATCGCGCTCGGCCTGGCCGTCATGGTCGTGCTGGTGTTCGGCAACGTCGTGCTGCGCTACGGCTTTAACTCGGGCATCACGGTGTCTGAAGAGGTGTCGCGCTGGCTCTTCATCTGGGGCACCTTCCTCGGCGCCCTGGTGGCGCTGCGTGAACACGGCCACCTCGGCATGGACATGGTGGTGGGGCAGCTGCCGGTCATCGGCAAGAAGATCTGCCTCATCGTCGGCCATGTGCTGATGATCTTCATCGTGGTGCTGCTGGCCATGGGCAGCTGGGAGCAGGTCAAGATCAACTGGGACGTGACGGCGCCGACGACCGGCTGGAGCATGTCCATCGTCTACCTCTCGGGCCTGGTGTTTGGCGTGCTGGCCTGCGGCCTGCTGCTGCTGGATTTGTGGAAGGCCGTCACCGGCCGGCTGTCGGATGAGGAACTGGTCATGGTGCAGGAGTCGGAAGAGGCGGTGCAGCTCAAGCAGGTGCTGGACGATGCGCGCCAGCAGGACAACAGCGTGGGGGCGCGGCCATGACCATCTTCATTTTTATCGGCTCGCTGCTGGCCGCCATGGCCCTGGGCATTCCCATCGCGTTTGCGCTGCTGGCCAGCGGTGTCGCCCTGATGTGGCACCTGCAATTGTTCGATGCGCAGATCCTGGCGCAGAACCTGGTCGGGGGCGCCGACAGCTTCCCGCTGCTGGCCGTGCCCTTCTTCATGCTGGCCGGCGAGATCATGAACGTCGGCGGCCTGTCGCGCCGTATTGTCGACCTGGCGCTGGCGCTGGTCGGCCACGTCAAGGGCGGGCTGGGCTACGTGACCATCATGGCGGGCTGCCTGCTGTCGGCGCTGTCGGGCTCGGCCGTGGCCGACGCGGCCGCGCTGACCGCCTTGCTGCTGCCGATGATGGTCAAGGCCGGGCACGACAAGAAGCGCGCCGGCGGCCTGATCGCCTCCGTGGGCGTGATCGGCCCGGTGATCCCGCCCAGCATCGGGCTGGTGATCTTCGGCGTGGCGGCCAATGTGTCGATCTCCAAGCTCTTCTTTGCGGCCGTGGTGCCGGGCCTGCTGATTGGCGGCGCGCTCTGGATCACCTGGGCCTGGCTGGTGCGGCGCGAGGCCATCGTGCCGCCGCCGCGCAGGAGCGGCGCCGAGGTCATGAAGGCCTTTCGCGACGCCACCTGGGCGCTGATCCTTCCGGTCATCATTCTGGTCGGCCTGCGCATGGGGGTGTTCACGCCCACCGAGGCGGCCGTGGTGGCCGCCGTCTACGCGCTGTTTGTCTCGACCGTCATTTACCGCGAGCTCAAGCTCTCGCAGCTCTACGGCGTGTTCGTCGCCTCGGCCAAGACCAGCGCCATCGTGATGTTTTTGATCGCCGCGGCCATGGTCAGCGCCTGGCTGATCACCGTCGCCAACCTGCCGGGCATGGTGGTGGACCTGCTCAAGCCCTTCATGGGCAGCCCGATTCTGCTGATGGCGGCGATCATGGTGCTGGTGATGCTGGTGGGCACGGCGATGGACATGACACCCACCATCCTGATCCTGACGCCGGTGCTGATGCCCGTGGTCAAGGCCGCGGGCATAGACCCGGTCTACTTCGGCGTGCTGTTCATCATCAACAACTCGATCGGGCTGGTGACGCCGCCGGTGGGCACGGTGCTCAACGTGGTGGCGGGTGTCGGCAAGATCAGCATGGACGACGTCACCAAGGGTGTCGTCCCATTCATGATCGCCGAGTTCGCGGTGATGTTTTTGATGGTGGTATTCCCCAAGCTGGTCACGGTTCCGGCAAGCTGGTTCTACTGAGGCTCTACTGAAGTTCTACGGAGGTTCGACGAGATGGCACTTTTAGGCAATGCTGCGGTCGCCATGTGGTGGGACATCCTGCCCGCGCAACGCGAGGAGTTCCAGGAGTGGCACTCCCGCGAACACTTTCCGGAACGCATGGGCATTGACGGCTTTCTGCGCGGCTCACGCTGGACACATGTTGACGGCGGAACGGGGTTTTTTGTGATGTATGAGCTGGCATCGTATGAAACCCTCACCTCCGCCGGCTACCTGCAAAGCCTGAACAACCCGACGCCATGGTCGGCGAAGATGATGCCGCACCACCTGAACATGGTGCGCAGCCAGTGCCAGCTGCTGGGCAGTTTTGGCGCCGGACTGGGCAAGGCGATGCTGACGATCCGCCTGTCGCCCGCGGACGGCCAGGCAGGGCCTTTGCGGGCCTGGCTGGAAAAACGGCTGGCCCACCTGGCGGAAAGCAGGGGCATCGTCGGGGCGCACCTGCTGCAAACCAGAACGCCGCAGGCAGCCATGACACAAGAGCAAAAAATCCGCGGCGGGGATGCCGTCGCCGACTGGATTGTCCTGCTGTCGTCTTATGAGACGCAGGCCTTGCAACTCGCCCTGGCGAACGAGCTGTCGCCGCGGCGGTTCGAGGCCGCGGGGGCGCTTGCGGGCATGACGCATGGCGTCTATGCGCTTTCGTTTTCTTTGGGGAAGCATGATTTGAAGGCTCAGCCCTCCAGATCGGGCTGAGCCTGTCGAAGCCGTTCCCGCTTCACCGGTCGGGCTGAGGTATCGAAGGTTCTTTGTGTATTGGGGTGTTGATGTTTGTTTAGGTTCCGGAGCCGGGGGTAGCCCGGCGGCTACTCACTTTTATCGAAACCCGCAAAGCGGGTTTTCTTTTATTCGCCAAAAGGCGCGCTACGCGCGCGGGGTTTGCTCACTTCGCGCAGCGAAGTTACGCAAACACCAAAAGTAAGCAAAAGAAAAGGCGACCCTGGTTGCTGCGTCCCTCCGCTTCGCTACGGGCAACCTGCGGTGCTCGGTCCAGCCGGGGTCTCGCTAAACTCGCTACGTTTCACTTCGCTCAGACAACGCGATCCCTGATCCGTCTGGCCCTGCGCTCCTCGGCGCATCCACAAGGGGTGGGGACAGAAATACCAAACAGCCGAAGACAAAAACCGAATACCTGAAAAAACAAGGACACGCCATGGCGTGTCCTTGTTTTGTATTGGGGTTCTGCATTTTGGTATTGGGTATTTCGGACTTCCCCGTCCTGGCTGGGCCGAGCAGCGCAGACGGAGGAGGGATAAGGGCTGGCGTTGTTTGAGCGAAGCGCAGCGTAGCGAGTTTAGCCAGACCCCCTCCGCAGTCGAGCAGCGCAGGTTGCCCGTAGCGCAGCGTAGGGACCCAGACTGCGGGTCGCCTTTTGGTATTCGCGTAACTTCGCTTCGCGAAGTGAGCGAATCCCCACTGCGTGACCTTTGGTGACTTTCTTTTGGCGAAGCAAAAGAAAGTTACTGGCCGCCGGGCCACCCCGGCCAGCAGCTCTCAGAGGCGAGCACACCGCCGGAGCAAAAACAATTCAAACCACGTTTGGCAATCGCTCCAACAACTTGTCAAGCGTGATGGGATAGTCCCTCACCCTCACCCCTGTCGCGTTGTAAACCGCATTGGCGACGGCGGCCGCAATCCCGCAAATCCCAAGCTCGCCAACGCCTTTGGCCTTCATAGGCGAAGAAACCGGATCGGTTTCGTCCAGGAAGATCACATCCTGGTGCGGGATGTCGGCATGCACCGGCACCTCGTAGCCCGCGAGGTCGTGGTTCACAAAAAAGCCGTGGCGCTTGTCGACCGCGAGTTCTTCCATCAGGGCTGCGCCCACGCCCATGGTCATCGCGCCTATGACCTGGCTGCGTGCGGCCTTGGGGTTCAGGATGCGGCCCGCGGCGCAGACGGCGAGCATGCGGCGCACGCGGATTTCGCCGGTGGCGGCGTCGACGCCGACTTCGACAAAATGCGCGCCGAAGGTCGACTGCTGGTATTTTTTGTCGAGGTCGCCGTATTCCATAAAGTCTTCGGCGACCAGGCCCTTGTCGCCGGCCGCCTGGGCGACTTGCGCGAGCGGCACGGCGCGGTCGGCGACGCGGACCATGCCGTCTTCAAAAACAGCTTCCAGCGGCGTGAAGCCGGCGCGGGTGGCAATGGTTTCGCGCAGCTTCATGCAGGCCGCGTAGACGCCAGAGGTGGAGCTGTTGCCGCCCCACTGCCCGCCTGAGCCGCAGGAGACGGGGAAGTCCGAATCGCCCAGGCGCACCAGCACTTTGTTGAGCGGTACACCCATGACCTCGGCGGCGGTCTGCGCGATGATGGTGTAAGTGCCCGTGCCTATGTCGGTCATGTCGGTTTCCACCGTGACCACGCCGTGTTGATCGAGCCGCACGCGCGCGGCTGACGTCATGAGCAGGTTGTTGCGAAAGGCCGCGGCCACCCCCATGCCGACCAGCCAGCGGCCGTCGCGCACCTGCGCGGGCTGGGCCTGGCGCCGGTTCCAGCCGAATTGTTCGGCGCCCAGGCGCAGGCACTCAACAAGCCGGCGCTGCGAGAAAGGCCGCCCGGCCTGTTCCGGGTCGACCTGGGTGTCGTTGAGCGCGCGGAACTCGATCGGGTCCATGCCGAGTTTTTCGGCCATCTCGTCCATGGCGATTTCCAGGGCCATCAAGCCGGGCGCCTCGCCGGGCGCGCGCATGGCGTTGCCTTCGGGCAAGTCCAGCACGGCCAGGCGTGTGGCGGTGAAGCGGTTGGCGCCGGCATACAGCAAACGGGTCTGGTTGGCCGAGGTTTCGGGCTGGCCTTCGGGCAGGTCGCCGGACCAGCATTCATGGCCTATGGCGGTGAGCTTGCCGTCGCGGCCCGCGCCCAGGCGTATGCGTTGCAGGGTGGCCGGCCTGTGCGTGGTGTTGTTGATCATCAGCGGGCGCTGCAGCGCCACCTTGACGGGCCGCCCGGCCGCGCGCGCCCCCAGGGCGGCCAGCAGCGCATCGGCGCGCACCCAGAGCTTGCCGCCGAAACCGCCGCCGATAAAGGGCGAGACCAGGCGCACATTGGCCTTGGGGATGCCCAAGGTTGCGGCCATGTCGCCCACGCTCCAGTCGATCATCTGGTTGGCCGTCCAGAGCGTGAGCTTGTCGCCCTGCCAGGCGGCCGTGGTGGCGTGCGGCTCCATCATGGCGTGCGACTGGTCGGGTGTGCTGTAGCTGGCGTCCAGCTGCACGGGCGCCGTGGCAAAAGCACCCGCGAAGTCGCCGACCTGGGTCTCGGACGGCCCGGCGAAATCGGAAGGCTTGGCCAGCGGCGCGGTTTCTTTTTGCGCGGCGAGGTCGAACTTGCCCGGCGTGCGTTCGTATTCGATGCGCACCAGCTGCGCGGCGGCGCGCGCCTGTTCAAAAGTATTGGCCACCACCAGCGCGAGGGCCTGGTGGTAGTGGTCTATCTCGGGCCCGCCCAGCAGTTTGGCGGTGTTGAACCTGCCCTTGCCGAGCTTGCCGGCGTTGCGCGCGGTGACGACGGCCAGCACGCCGGGTGCGGCGCGCGCGGCGTCCAGGTCCATGGAGGTGATGCGGCCCTTGGCGATGCCGGCGCCGACGATGTAGCCATAGGCCGGGTCGGGCACGGCGTCGTGGCGCTCATAGGCATAGGGCGCGCCGCCGGTTGTCTTGAGCGGGCCGTCTATGCGGTCCGTGGCTTTGCCTATGACCTTGAGCTGGTCTATCGGGTTGGTGGTGGCGGGGGTGTCGAATTTCATGCGGCGCTCCTGGCCTGGGCCAGCACGGCGGCGAGGGTACGCTCCACCAGCGGCAGTTTGAAGGCGTTGTCTTCGGTGGTTTGGGCGCCGGCGAGCAGGTGCGCCGCCGCGGCTTTGGCGCCCTGCGGCAAGGCGGCATCGGCGGCATCGTCGCGCCAGGGTTTGTGCGCCACGCCGCCCAGGGCGACACGGCCCGAGCCGTCAGGCTGCACGACAGCGGCCACGGAGACCAGCGCGAAGGCATAAGACGCGCGGTCGCGCACCTTGCGATAGATGTGCGTGCCGCCCGCCGGCCTGGGCAGGCTGACCGAGGTGACCAGCTCGCCGGGCTGCAGCGCGGTCTCCACATGCGGCGTGTCGCCGGGCAGGCGGTGGAAGTCGGCAATCGGGATCACACGTTTCGCGCCGTCGGGCTTGACGGTTTCCACCGTGGCGTCGAGCACGCGCAGGGCCACGGCCATGTCGCTGGGGTGGGTGGCGATGCAGGCCTGGCTGGCGCCTATGACGGCGTGCTGGCGCGTGTGGCCGCCCAGGGCGCTGCAGCCGCTGCCGGGCTGGCGCTTGTTGCAGGGCTGGTCGGTGTCGTAAAAATAAGGGCAGCGTGTGCGCTGCAGCAGGTTGCCGGCGGTGGTGGCCTTGTTGCGCAGCTGGGCCGAGGCCCCGGCCAGCACCGCGCGCGCAAGCACGCCGTAGTCGCGCCGCACGCGCTCGTCGGCGGCCAGCGCGGTGTTGCGCACCAGCGCGCCTATGCGCAGCCCACCCTCGGGTGTGGCTTCTATCTTGTCGAGCGCCAGGCCGTTGACGTCGACCAGGTGCGTGGGCGCCTCGATCTGCAGCTTCATCAAGTCCAGCAGGTTGGTGCCGCCCGCGATGAATTTGGCGCCGGGGTGGCGCATGACGGCGGCCGCGGCCTCGGCCGGGCTGCCGGCGCGCTCATAGGTGAAGGGTTTCATGTCGCCGACCCTCCAGCTACTTCGGTGATGGCCTCGACGATGTTGGAATAGGCGCCGCAGCGGCAGAGATTGCCGCTCATGCGTTCGCGCAGTTCATCGGGCGACAGCAGGGGGCGGGTGTTGAGGTCGGCGCTCACATGGCTGGGGATGCCGCGGCGCATTTCGTCGAGCGCGCCGACGGCCGAGCAGATCTGCCCCGGCGTGCAGTAGCCGCACTGGTAGCCGTCGTGTTTGACAAACGCGGCCTGCATAGGGTGCAGGCTGTGCGGTGTGCCCAGGCCTTCGATAGTGGTGACTTTCGTGCCCTCGTGCATCACGGCCAGCGTGAGGCAGGCATTGATGCGTTCGCCGTCCAGCAGCACGGTGCAGGCGCCGCACTGGCCGTGGTCGCAGCCTTTTTTGGTGCCGGTGAGGTGCAGGTGTTCACGCAGGGCGTCGAGCAGCGTGGTGCGGGTGTCCAGGTCCAGCGTGTGCGCCTGGCCGTTCACTTCGAAGGTGACGCGGGCCGTCGGCACGGAGCCGGGAGGGGTTTCAGTCATTGCCATGGCTTTCTTGGGGAGTGAACCGGCGGCCGCCGACGCGGCGCCCGCGGCTCACCTCGGTGATTAAAGCAGCAAGCCAAAGCCCCAGCATCCGTGTATGCGATAAGAAGCACACCCAATCAGTGATGGAAGCACAGATGCTTACATGAGCGATACCGTTTTACCCCATCAGCCATCACTGAAACCATATCCCGCGGCCGCTGGTGCAGCCGGGGCGTCTAGTCGATCAGCACCGAACCTTCGTAAAACGGAAACGGGCCTTCATAACTCCCGCTGGCCACGGTATGGCTGACGAGCCGCCCGCCATCCGGCAACACATGCAGGCCGAAGCCGGGCGGCTCCAGCATCCAGGCCGAGGCGGCGTCGGGCGCGATATCCAGCCGCACCTGGTGGGCCGGTGAAGGCACGGTGGCCGCGAGAGTGCCGCCAAAGCGCACCTGGATGGCGCGGTGCAAATGGCCGCAGAGGATGCGCTCCACATTCGGGTAACGGCTGACCAGTGCCTCGAGTCCGGCCGCGCCGCTGAGCAGGCCTATGTCGTCCATATGGCCTATCAGGGTCTGGAAGGGCGGGTGGTGCATGGCAATCACCACGGGCCGGCCGCGATGCTTTTCGAGCTCGCGGGCCAGCCAGGCCAGCCTGTATTCGCACAGGCTGCCCTCGCTGGCGCCTGGCACCACGGTGTCCAGGGCGATCAGCTGCAGGCCGCCTATGGCAACGCTGTATTGCACAAAGCCATCACTTCCCAGGTAGGCGTGATCGGGAAAACTCAAACGCAGCTGCGCGCGCTCGTCATGGTTGCCGGGCATCAGGTAGACCGGCATGGCCAGGGGCGCGAGCAGTTCGCGCAGGTGCGCGTATTCGGCCGCGCGACCGAAGTCGGTCAGGTCGCCGGTGATGACAACGGCATCGGGCTGCTGCGGCAGCGCGAGTATGGAGGCAACCGCCCGCGCGAGGTAGGGCGCGGTGTTGATGCGGCCGTAGGCCAGGCGGCCCGGTTCGCGTATGTGCAGGTCCGAGAGTTGCAGCAGTGAGGTGGTCATAGGGAGGTGAGTGAGAGTTCGCTGCCGGGCATGAGGTGCTGCGGCTGTATGCGTATGCCGACGGCGTCGCCCATACAGGCCGGGTGGTCGCGCCCGACTTCGGCATTGAGGCTGGCCTGGCCGGGCAGCAAGAGCTTGAGCTGTATGCGGTCGCCCAGGAAGACGCGCTGCGCCACCACGGCATCGCCCCAGCCGGCGGTGACCTCGCCGACCTCGATGTCCTCGGGCCGCACCAGCACGCTCTCTTGCGCCTGCCAGGCGGGCGGGCAGGCGATGTCCATGTCGCCCAGCCTGACGACGTGGGCAGCGCGCGCGGCCTCGTCGCGCTCCAGGCGATTGACGCGGCCGAGGAAGCTCGCGACAAATGGATGCTCGGGCGTGCGGTACAGCGCCTCGCCGCGGCCGACCTGCACGATGCGGCCGGCCTGCATCACGGCCAGCCTGTCGGCAATCGCCAGCGCTTCCTGCTGGTCGTGGGTGACGTGGATGGCGGTGATGTGCAGGCGGCGCAGCAGCTCGGCCAGTTCGTCGCGCACCGACTCCTTGAGCTTGGCGTCGAGCGCGGTCAGCGGTTCGTCAAGCAGCAGCACGCGCGGGCGCACGGCCACGGCGCGGGCCAGGGCCACGCGCTGGCGCTGGCCGCCCGAGAGTTCGGCCGGGCGTTTTTTCTCGAGGCCGTTGAGGCGCACCAGGTCTATGAGTTCGCCGACCACGCGGCGCTTTTCGCCCTCGTCCACACCGCGCACGCTCAGGCCGTAGGCGATGTTGGCGGCCACCGTCATCTGCGGGAACAGCGCATAGTGCTGGAACACCATGCCTATGCCGCGCCGCTCCACCGGCAGGTGGGTGACCTCGGTGTCGCCAAATGTGATGCGGCTGCCGGCGTCGGGCACTTCGAGCCCGGCGACCAGGCGCAGCAGCGTGGTCTTGCCGCAGCCCGAAGGGCCCAGCAGGGCCAGCACCTCGCCGGGCTCCACCGAGAGCGAGGTGGGCTGCAGGCCGCGGGTGCCGTCGGCATAGGTTTTGGCGCAGTGGGTGATGTCCACGCGTGTGCGTTCAACGTCCATGGTGTTTTTCAATCAGGGTACCGGCGGCCTGCAGGCCCCACAGCACGGGGAGGATGACAAGAAGAAAGACGAGGGTGTAGGCCGAGCCGATTTCCAGCCGCATGGAGGCATAGCTGTCGGCCAGGCCCACGGGCAGCGTGCGCGTGAGCGGCGTGTGCAGCATCCAGGTCAGGTTGAACTCGCCAACCGAGAGCGTGAAGACCATCAGGCAGCCGGCCACGATGGCGGGCAGCACGGCGGGCAGCAGCACGCCCATAAAGCGCTGCGTGAAGCCGGCGCCCAGGGTGCGCGCGGCTTCTTCGAGCGAATACAGCTCGGGCCGCTGGAAGGCCGAGGACACGGTGCGCACCATAAAGGGCAAGGTGAACACCATATGGCCCACCAGGACAAAGGCATAACTTTGCCGGAAGCCGCTGATCTGCCCATAGGCCAGGATCAGCGCCAGCGCGGTGGCCAGGCCGGGCACGGCCACCGGCAGCGTCAGCAGCTCTTCAAACACCCGCGCGATGCGCGAGCGGCTGCGCGCCAGCGCATAGGCGCAAGGAATGCCGATCAGCAAATTGCCCAGCACGCACAGCAGGGCCAGCAGCAGCGAGGCGGCGACCGTGCCGCCATAAAGCTCCCACACTTCGCCCAGCCAGCGCAGCGTGAGGCCGCTTTTAAGGCCGGTGCTGTAGTTGTTGACCAGCCCGGCGAGCACCGAGAGCGCGATGGGCGCGAGCATGAACACGGAGACCAGCGCCGTCAGCAGCACAAGCGGCAGGGAAACCTGGCGAGGGGTTTTCATGGCGTCAGGCTCCCGCCGCGGCCGGGCCGGCGGCGCGGCGCGAAAGAAACAGCACCAGCCAGGTGATCAGGCCCAGCGTGATGGACAGGCTGGCGGCCAGCGCGAAGTTGGCGTAGTTGGTGAACTCGTTGTAAATCGTGATGGGCAGCACCTCGAACTTGCTGGCCAAGGTGAAGGCCGTGCCGAAAGCGCCCATGGCGGTGGCGAACACAATCGCGCCGCAGGCCAGGGTGGTGGGCGCAAGCTCGGGCAGCCAGACGTCGCGCACCACACGCCAGCGCGAGGCGCCCAGCGAGCGCGCGGCCTCTTCGAGCGGGAAGTCCATGGCGGCGGCCGCGGCGGTGTAGCTCACGATGGCGCGCGGCAGCGAAAAATACAGGTAGCCGAAAAACAGCCCGGCCAGGCCGTAGGCAAAGGTGACGCGGCCCAGGCCCAGCGCATCGGCAAGGTCGGCCACCAGGCCCTGGCGCCCGCCCAGCAGGATGATGAAGAAGCCGATGATGACGCCCGGAAAAGACAGCGGCAAGGCCAGCAGCGAGAGCAGCAGCTTGCGCCCCGCGAAGCGCGCGCGCGCCAGCGTGATGCCCACCAGCCCGCCCAGCACCAGCGTGGCCAGCGTCACCGCCAGCGACAGGCCCAGGGTTTGCAGCAGGCTTTGCAGGTAGCGGGTGTTTGTCAGCACGACAAAATAAGTCCCCCACCCCAGCTTGCCGGGCAAGGCCAGCAGCTGCACCGCCGGCAAAAGCCAGAAGGCCGCGAAGAAAGCGGCTGCCGGCGCCGCGCAGGCCAGCAGCAGGCGCGGGGGCGCGAAGGTGGAGGAACTCATGGCTGCTCTCGTTACCAGGCTGGTTTACTGGGCTTCTTTTACTGGGCTTCTTTCAGGTAGCGGTCGGAAAAGCCTTTTTGCACAGCGGCCATGCGGGCATAGTCCACGCTTTTGGCGCGCGCGTATTCGGCGGCGGGCAGGAAACGCGACTGGGCTTCTTTCGAAATCGCGCTGGCGCGCACCGGGCGCAGGTAGGCATTGGCCCAGATGGCCTGGCCTTCGTCGGACAGCACAAAGTCCAGCACCTTCTTGCCGTTGTCGGCATTGGGCGCCTTGGCCACCAGGCTCATGACGTAGGGGACGACGATGGTGCCTTCGGCCGGGATCACGAACTCGACATTGGCCTTGTCCTTGTACTTGGCGCGGTAGGCGTTGAAGTCGTAGTCCAGCAGGATGGCGATCTCACCGGACAGCATGCGCGCATAGGAGGTCTGCTTGGGGACTATGGGTTCGTTCTTCTGCAGCGCCTTGAAGTACTCGATGCCGGGCGTGAAGTTGTCCAGTGTGCCGCCGCGCGCCTGGTTGACGGCGACCGCGCCTACATAACCGACAAAGGCCGAGGCCGGGTCGAGGTAACCGACCAGGCCTTTGTACTCGGGCTTGAGCAGGTCGGCCCAGGAACGCGGCACCGGCTTGCCCTTGAGCGCATCGACGTTGACCATAAAACCCAGGGTGCCGGAGTGGATGGTGAACCAGTGGCCTTGCGGGTCCTTGAGGCCGTCGGGAATCTCGCTCCAGGCGGCGGGCTTGTAAGTGCCGACCACGCCGTCTTTTTGCGCCTGGATGGCGAAGGTCACGCCCAGGTAGGTCACGTCGGCCACGGGGTTGGTTTTTTCGGCCATCATCTGCGCGAGCGACTGGCCGGAATTCTTGTTGTCGGGCGGCACGGTGACGCCGGTCTTGGCCTTGATGGCTTTGAGCTGCGTGCCCCAGTCGGCCCATTCGGGCGGGCAGTTGTAGCAGATGGCGGTCTGGGCCAGCGCGTTGGCGCCGGCGGCCAGGCCCAGCGCCAGCACGGCGGCGTGGGCGAGTCGTTGCAAAGATGTTTTCATAAGAACTCCGTTGTGGATGAAGTGAAAGTGAGGGGACTAGGGGTTGACTGAGGGCGCGGCGCAGGATTCGCCTTCGCGAAAACCGTGGGCCAGCGAGAGGCTGCTGTCGGGTGTCAGGGCGGCACCGCCGGCCAGCGCCTGCACCAGCAGCTCGACGCTGCAGCGGCCTATGTCGGCATTGGGCTGAGTGATGGTGCTCAGCATGGGCCGCAAGTCTTCACCGAGCGCGATGCCGTCAAAGCCCACCACGCTCAGGTCGCGCGGCACCGAGAGCCCGGCCAGGTGCGCCGCGCGCAGGCTGCGTATGGCCAGCAAATCGTTGGAGCAGACCAGGGCGCTGGGCAGCGGCTCGCGCACCAGCAGGGCCGTGATGTCGCTGACAGCTGTTTCCACAAAAGGCACTTCCAGCACCCGCGGGTTCGCCAGGCCGGCCGCCGCCATGCCCTGCAGAAAACCGCGGCGGCGCTGCTGGGCGCGGTCGGAGGCGCTGAGCTGGCCGCTGACCATGGCAATGCGCGTGTGGCCCAGGGCCGCGAGCCGCGCCACCAGCGCCGCGACCGCCTGCTCGCTGTCCACCGACACGCAGGGGTGGGCGGGGTGGCGGTTGTAGGCCAGCACATAAGGCAGTTGCGCGGCGCCCAGCCGCTGCAGCGCGGCGGAGGTCTCAGGGCTGGAGACCACCAGGATCATGGCGTCGGCGCGGCCGGCCAGCAGCAGGTTGACGGCCTGCTCCTCTTCTTCAATCCGGTAGTTGGTGGTCAGCGGCAGGATGGCGTAGCCGGCGCGCGTGGCCGAGCGCGCGATGCCTTCCAGGCATTCGGCGAACACCGGATTGAGCAAGGTGGGCAGCACCACACCGAGCACGCGGCTGCGCTGGGTGCGCAGGGAGCGCGCGCTGGCATTGGGCAGGTAGCCGCGTTCACGTGCGGCTTTTTCGACCAGCGCACGGGTTTCGGGGCTGACCTTGCCGGGCGCATTGAAGACCCGCGACACCGTTGCCACCGATACACCCGCCTGTTCCGCCACCGCCTGAATGCTCACTCGCGCTCCTCATGTAATCGTTTACATTGGAGCCGCCAAAAATGACCTCTTTATGACATAGGGGTGGATGGGCCCGGACTCGCGCCCTGGCTTGGCCTGGCTGTCACCGAACCGTCATGAAGGGGCTACACACTGTGGGACCTCTTTCAGAATCTGAGCCCCAAGCTCCCCTGCCCTACTGCCGGCTTCACGCCCCTCCCTGAATGGACATCACTTACGGCGCCGACAAGACCGGCCTGCTCTGCGGCTACCGCTTTGAAAACGGCGCGCCCGGCGTGCCTGTGGACCTGATGGAGGCGGCGGCCTGGCTCAAGAATGGCGAGCCCAAGGGCAAGTCGGATTTTGTCTGGCTGCACTTCAACCTCAGCGACGCGGTGGCCGAGGCCAGCATACGCAAGCACCTGAACCCGGTGCCGGAGTTTTTTGAGGCGCTGCACGAAGGCTCGCGCTCCACGCGCATCGAGGATGCCCACGACACGCTGATCGCCGTGGTCAACGACGTGGCTTACGAATTCGCCTTCGACCCGGCCGAGATGGCCAGCCTGTGGCTCAACGTGGGGCCGCACATGGCGCTGAGCGCGCGCTCGCACCCGCTGCGCTCCATAGACCGGCTGCGCGACGCGGTGAAGAACGGCAAGAAGCCGCTGGCGTCCTCGGTGTCCTTCCTTAACCACTTGCTGCGCGAGCAGGGTGACGTGCTGGTGCGCATCGTGCGCGATGCGACGGTGCAGGTCGACGTGGTGGAAGACAAATTCCTGGTGGGCCGGCTGCACAACCGCCGCGCCGACCTGGGCAAGCTGCGGCGCGTGCTGGTGCGGCTGCAGCGCCTGCTGGCGCCCGAGCCGGGCGCGCTGTTTCGCCTGCTGCGCCTGCCGCCGCCCTGGGTCAGCGAAGGCGACCTCGAGGAGCTGCGCCAGGCCACCGAGGAATTCTCATTGACCATACGCGATCTGTCGGAGCTCAAGGAGCGCATCAAGCTGCTGCAGGAAGAGATCGCCGCCCAGGTCAGCGAGGAAACCAACCGCAGCGTCTTCACCCTGACCATGGTGACGGTGCTGGCCCTGCCCATCAACATCGTGGCCGGCCTGCTGGGCATGAATGTGGGCGGCGTGCCGCTGGCCCAGCACCCGCACGGCTTTATGGTGATCGTGGCGATCATCGGCGTGTTCACCGCCTTTGCGGCCTTGTACGTTTACCGGCAGAAGCAATAGCCGAGCCTGTAAAACGCCTGGGGGACGAAGCGCTTAGGAGGGCAACCCGGCCTCAAAGCGTTGCAGCTCTTCATCCACAGTACCGCGCCCGCCGAAATCCCGCTTGGCCCGGCCGTACCAGTAGGCGGCGTTGCCCAGGTCGCCCTCCTGGACATGCAGGATGCCGTGCAGCCAGGCGGCCGTCTGTGACTCGTCGCTTTGCACCAGGGTGTGCGCCTCATCCCAGCGGCCCGCGCGCGCGCAAAGCAGGGCCTCGCGAAGAATGTCCATTTTGAATACTCCTTGAATTGAATGTCGCCAGGGCTAGGAGGTCTTTCGCGACCTGCGCGGGCGTGGGGCTGAAGCCGCCCGCTCTTTGCGCTCACGCGGGCCGCCGACAGGCGCATGCCGCGCCATCAACTCGGCCACCCACTCGATAAACACCCGCAGCTTGGCGCTCACATGGCGGTTCGGCGGAAAAGCCACATAAAGCGGCATGGGGTCCAGGCGCCAGTCCTGGAACAGCGGCAGCAGCTCGCCGCTGTCCACATGCGCCCCGGCCATATAGTCCGGCAGCCACAGCACGCCCAGGCCGGCCAAGCCGGCCGCGAGGTAGGCGTTGCCGTCGTCAAAGGCAAACAGGTGGCGGCCCTGCACCTTGAGGCTCTCCTCACCGCGGTGCATGGCATAGGGAAAGGCCTTGCCGGTGCGCGCCCACAGAAAGCCCACGATGTGGTGCTGCGCTCCCTCCAGCTCACGCGGGTGCGAGGGCGTGCCGACGCGGTCCAGGTAGCCGGGCGCGGCATACACCCCCAGCTGCAGGTCGGCCACGCGGCGGGCCACCAGCGACTGGTCGGTGAGCTCGCCGCCGCGCACCACGCAGTCCACGTTGTCGCCTATCACGTCGACCACACGGTCGCTGACGCCCATGTCGAGCTGGATCTCGGGGTAGCGCGCATGAAAGTCCGGCAGGGCCGGCACCAGGATCATGCGGGCCAGCGGGCTGGGCACATCGACCCGCAGCCGGCCGCGGGGCGAGGCCGAGGCGCTGGACAGGCTGGTCTCAGCATCGTCCACATCGGCCAGCACGCGCAGCACACGTTCGTAATAGGCCGCGCCGTCGGCGGTGAGCCTGACCTGGCGTGTGGTGCGGTTGAGCAGCCGCACGCGCAGCCGCGCCTCGAGTTGCTGCACCAGCTGGGTCACGCTGGTCTTGCTCATGTGCAAAGTCTCTGCCGCCTTGGTGAAGCTGCCCGCTTCCACCACGCGCGCGAAGGCCTGCATTGCATCGAAACGGTCCATCTGTGCTTCCCGTGCGTTCCCGGCCTGGGTGATTGTTTGGATTTTACGAACAGTGATGGACAGGCTTGCCTGTTTATCGGGAAGGCACTGCGCCCTACAGTGTCTTCATCATGAACCACAGGCCGGTTTCGGCCTATTTGCAAGGAGAAAGATGAATGGCACAACGTGAAGTTGTTTTTCCGCCCGGGCGCCGGGCGCTTTATGACCGCAACCGGTATTCACCGGCGCTGAAGTCCAATGGCTTCCTGTTTGTATCGGGCCAGGTCGGCAGCCGCGAGGACGGCTCCCCCGAGCCCGACCTTCAAACCCAGGTCCGCCTCGCCTTTGACAACCTGAACGCCATCCTGAAAGCGGCGGGCAGCAGCTTCGAGGACGTGGTGGACGTGACCGTCTTCATGGTCGATCCGCAATCGACCTTCGAAACGATCTGGAAGGTGGTGCCCGAGTACTGGGGCGAGGCACCCCACCCCACGCTGACGGCGGTCGGCGTGACCTGGCTCTATGGCTTTCAGTTCGAGATCAAGGTGATTGCGAAGCTTCCATAAGCGCCAGGAGGGTGCGCCTGGCTGGAATCAAGCACGCGTTTTTAGATGAAGCATGGGGTGGTGCTCATAGTGGCCAACACCGTTCTTGATGATGGGATCCTCCGACGTAAGCGCGGAGATATCCTGTCCATCGGGAATCTGAAAGAGCGAAACACCATAGCCGCCGGCGGGATCCATCACGGGACCGTGGGCAAGGATCAGGCCCTGGCCCAGGAGTTTGTCCAGATAAGCGCCATGCTGCTTCATCCATTCTTTTTCATCAGCCGACATGGTGGCCAGGAAGCCCGCGCGCGGCGGGATAAATTTGCAAAGATAGGCTTTCATGTTCACGCCTTGGCTGTTTGCACACTTTTGAGGATGGAGCCTTCAAACATTTTGGGTGCGTAACTTTGAAGGAAAAGAATCATTCCGGTCATTTTCCCGACGGGGTTGCTGAACTTCGGTTCTTTCGCGCCGATCAGCTTGGTGATGGTGTTGACAACCGCGTCGGGCGCCTCCGCTTCGTCGATGCCTTTTTGCGTCGCGGCATTGACCAGCTTGCGGTAGGGGTTGTAGTCTGCGATGCCGCCATTGCGCGCAGAGACGGCATGGGAGCCGAGGTTTGTCTTGAACCAGACCGGCTCCACCATGCTGACCTTGATATTGAACTGGTTGAGCTCAAAGCGCAGGGACTTGAAGTAGCCCTGGACGGCGTGTTTTGAAGCGCTGTAATAAGAGAGATTGGGCGGGCCGATCAATCCCACGATGGAGCTCACCGTGATGATCTGTCCGCGCTTTTGCGCCCTGAAATGCGGCAGCAAGGCGTTGGTCACCTTCACCGTGCCCCAGAAATTGGTTTCAAACTGCTGCCTGCCCAGGTCCATGGGCGTTTCTTCGGCGATGCCGGTGACCATATAGCCCGCGTTATTGACCAGCACGTCCAGCTGCTGGGTGTGCCGGAACAGCTCCTCCGTAAACGACCTGATGGAATTGTCGTCATCAACATCCAGGCGCAGCAGCTTGAACTGGACCTTGCCCGCGTACTTCTCGGGTTCACGGCTGGTGCCGATGACGTTAAAGCCTTGCTGGTGAAGCTTGTTGGCAAGCATCAAGCCGAAACCCGATGATGCACCCGTAATTAACACTGTCTTTTTCATCTCGCTACCTCTATTGGTCTATTGGATCCATGACTTTGCCTGCGCAACGAGCGATTGGCACTCGCCCAACGCGCCAGGCTGACAGCCGAACGCGCCATCGTGTCCGGCTTATCTGGCGCCATCGGCTAGTGCGCTGGCGTGATCCGCGCCCTAGAATTCCGCCATGAATCCAGAAAGCACTCCTGCATCGGGTGGCCGGCGCAATCCGGCCATGGCCTATGCGGTGTGGCCGGGCTGGCGGGTGCTGATGCAGGACGCCGGGTTGCAAACGTCGCCCATCCTGCGCCGCGCGCAGTTGCCGGGCGACCTGTTTACGCGCCAGAACGTGCGCCTCGACTCGGCGGAGTTCTTCAGGCTCTGGACGGCCATTGACGCCGAGGCGGAATCCCTGGACCCAGGCTTGCCTGCGCCATTGCGGATCGCGCAAGTGATGTCCTCCGACTGGTTCGAACCGGAGCTTTTCGCCGCACTGTGCAGCGCGAACCTCGATGGCGCACTGGACCGGCTTTCCAAATATGTGAAGCTGATCGCGCCCATGCTGATCAAGGTCGAGCGCACGGCCGAGCGCACCACGGTCACCCTGGACTTCCTGGACGCCATCAAGCCCCCCACGGTGTTCCTGGTGTTCAAGCTGGTGTTTTTTATGCAGCTGGCGAGGCTGGCGACGCGCAGCCCTGTGCGACCCTTGCAAGTGGGCTGGCCTTCACCGCCAGGCCCGGGCCTTGAGGCGGATGCACGCGCTTACCAATCCTTCTTCGGTGTTCCCGTGTCCAACACGCCTTTGGCCACCCTGGTATTCGCAAAGGCGGATGCCCAGCGTCCCTTCCTGACCGAGAACCACAGGATGTGGGAGTTCTTTGAGCCCTCCTTGCGCCAGCGACTGAGCGACCTGGACCGGACCGCCGGCATGACCGACCGGGTTCGCAGCACCCTGCTGGAAGCCTTGCCGGCGGGAGAAGTCTCCATGCAGGCAGTGAGCCGAAAGCTCGCGGTCAGCAGCCGCACGCTGCAGCGCAAACTGCAGGATGAAGGCACGACCTTCCAGGCCACACTGGACACGCTGCGCCATTCCCTGGCGCATCACTACCTGCGCGCCACCGAAATGACGGGCGCAGAGATATCGTTCCTGCTGGGCTTCGAGGACGCAAACTCTTTTGCCCGAGCGTTTCAGGCCTGGACGGGGAAAACGCCCCAGACCGTGCGGTCCGAGATCCGTTTTCAGAACAGTGATCCGCTCCTTCTGTAGGGCGGCAATGCTGAAGCAGGGCCTTGCGAAGAATGTCCATCATGAAGCCTTCACCAAGGCATCGGGCAACAAGGAAGTACAGGCGGCCCTTGCAAGCCAGGGTGCTGAACGGGAAGGAAGCAGTCGCTAGCAGTTCTGGGAATTCATCCTCAAGGAAATTGCCAGGAGCGACTGGATTGTGTCCCGCGCGAAAATCGAACTCGACTAGCGGGGGCTCGGACTTTCCCCCGCTGCCGCAAGCCGGGAACTGTCCCTGTACTTCGCGGCCTCGGCTTCTATCCAGGCCCTGAACAAGGCCAGCATGCTATTGCCCAGTTTCTGTTCGGGGCAGACCAGGTAGTAGCGGCGATCGCTCAGGAACTCGTGCCGGGTCAGCTGCAACAGGCGGCCTTGCGCGAGGTCGTCCTCGATCAGGAAGCGCGGGATCAGCGCCAGGCCCTGCCCATGGATGGCCGCCTGCGCGGCCATTGAAAACAGCTCCATGCGCGCACCGGCCATGTCGCCGGCCACATCGAGCCCCAGGGACGCGAACCACTGGCGCCAGGCATAGGGCCGTGTACTCATCTGCAGCAGCGGCAGGCCCTCTACATCGTCGGCCTTGAGCACGCGCCGGGGCGTGACCAGCGCCGGGCTGCCGACGGCCACCATGCTTTCGTCCATCAGGAAGGACGACTGCGTGCCGGGCCAGCCCGCCTCGCCGGCGCAGATGGCGGCGTCCAGCGTGGTTTCGGCAAACAGGAAAGGCCGTGTGCGGGACGACAGGTGCACCGTGATCTCGGGGTGCTGGCGCTGGAAGCTCCCCAGCCTGGGCAACAACCACTTGGCCGCGAAGGTAGGCACCACGCCCAGTTCGAGCACGCCGCCCGTGCCGCCCCTGGCCATCATCTCCAGCGTGTCGCGCTCCACGTCGTCCAGCCGCGCGCGCACCCGGCGAGCGTAGTGCATGCCCGCATCCGTCAGCAGCACGCCGCGTTTGGTGCGCCTGAAGAGCTTGACGTCCAGGAAATCCTCCAGCCCCGCAACCTGCCGGCAGACGGCGCTCTGGGTCACCGAATGCTCCTGCGCCGCGTGGGTGAAGCTCTGGTGGCGCGCCGCGGATTCAAACAAGGCGAGCGCGGTGGTGGAAGGGATTTTTCGGCGCATGTCTGCGGGCTTTCCTGCGGGCAAGGTTGTCGGAATTCTTTTTGGGCACACACAGGTGCCGAATCATCGTTTGTGAAGGGCGGCTTACGCCTTTAAGCTTTTCCCATTGACTGCTTCTTTCCCGGAGATTCCCACCCATGGCTTCCCCTTCTTCCGCAGTGCGCCCGCCGCCGCTCAGCGGCATCCGCGTGCTGGACTTGTCGCGCGTGCTGGCCGGCCCCTGGGCCGGGCAACTGCTGGCCGACCTGGGCGCGGACGTCGTCAAGGTCGAAAAGCCGCAGGGCGGCGACGACACCCGCGCCTGGGGGCCGCCCTACCTCAAGGACGCCTCGGGCCGGGACACCGGCGAGGCCAGCTACTTTCTGTGCGCCAACCGCAACAAGCGCTCGGTCGCCATCGACATCGCCACGCCCGAAGGCCAGGCGCAGGTGCGGGCGCTGGCCGGCCAGGCCGACGTGCTGCTGGAGAACTTCAAGGTCGGCGGCCTCAAACGCTACGGGCTGGACTACGCCAGCCTGAAGGACGGCCACCCGCGCCTGGTGTATTGCTCCATCACCGGCTTCGGGCAGACAGGGCCCTACGCGGCGCGCGCGGGCTACGACTTCCTGATCCAGGGCATGGGCGGCCTGATGAGTGTGACCGGCGGCGCGGACGGCGAACCGGGCGCCGGCCCGCAAAAAGTCGGCGTGGCGCTGACGGACATCATGACCGGCCTTTACGCGACAGTGGCGGTGCAGGCCGCGCTGGCGGAACGCGAACGCTCCGGCCTGGGCCAGCACATCGACCTCGCGCTGCTGGACGTGCAGATCGCCTGCCTGGCCAACCAGGCCTCCAACTACCTGGCCGGCGGGCAGCTGCCGCGCCGCATGGGCAATGCGCATCCCAACATCGTGCCCTACCAGGACTTTCCGACCGCGGACGGCGACATCATCCTGGCGGTCGGCAACGACGAGCAGTTCGCCCGCTTCTGCGCCGTCGCGGGCCATGCCGAATGGGCGCGGGATGCGCGCTTTGCGAGCAACGCGCAGCGCGTGGCCCACCGGGCCGTGCTGCTGCCCTTGCTGAGGCAGGCCACGGTGATGCGCAGTTCGGCGGACTGGATCGCCGCGCTGGAGGCCGCCGGTGTGCCCTGCGGCCCCATCAACCGCATCGACGAAGTGTTTGCCGACCCGCAGGTGCAAGCCCGCGGCCTGCGCATGGCCCTGCCCCACCCCCTGGCGGGCGAGGTGCCGCTGGTGGCCAACCCCATACGCCTTTCCGGCTCGCCCGTCAGCTACCACAGGCCGCCGCCGCTGCTGGGCCAGCACACGGCGGAGGTGCTGGCGCAGTGGCTGGCCGGTGGCGCCGCGAGCCGGCACGACTAGATCCTAGTGCTCGCCCGGCGCGGCGCGAAGGCGCGCCACCGTGGCGGGCAAATCTGGCCAGGCGGGTTCGGCCGGCGCATAGCGGCTGCGCATATAACTGGCCAGCGCCGCGACCTGGCTGTCGTCCAGGCTGTGGCGGAAGGCCGGCATAAAGCCGATGTCCTTGCCGGCGGGCGCGCTGATGCCTTGCAAAATCGTGCGCACCAGGTTGTCGGGCCGCGCGCTGTGCAGATTGCTGTTGAGCGCCAACGGCACGTTCACGCCAAGCAGGCGGGGGCCGTCACCGTCGTGGTGGCAGGAGGCGCAGGCGCCGTTGAAAAGGCGCTGGCCCGGGCCCAACAGGCTGGTGGCGGACTGCTGGGCTGACAGCACCGCCTGCCGCGCGCGTTCGGCGCTTTCGGTCTCAGGCAGCGCTTCGTTGAAAGACGCCAGGTAGCTGGCCATAGCGCGAATGTCTTCATCGGGCAGCGCGGCCAGCTCTTTCACCACGGGCGCCATGGGGCCGGCGGCGATGCCGTGTTGCGGCGCATAGCCTTGGCGGAGGTAGGCGTAGAGCTGCGAAGACGTCCAGGGCACGGGTGCGCGCGACAGTGCCGTGAGCGCGGGCGCCTCCCAGCCGTCGACCATGGCGCCGCCCAGGAAAGCCTGGCCGCCGCGCTCGGCGCCCAGGGCGTTACGCGGCGTATGGCAGGCGCCGCAATGCCCCAGGCCGTTGACCAGGTAGGCGCCGCGGTTCCATTCGGCACTGCGCGCCGGGTCGGCGCTATAGGGCGAAGGGTCATGGAACATCGCGTTCCAGCCGGCCATCAGGGGGCGCACGCTGAAAGGAAAGTCCAGCCGTGTCGCGGGATTGGCGGAGTGCACGGCGGGCTGGGCCATCAGGTAGGCATACAGCGCGGTCAGGTCTTCGTCACTGGCCCTGGCGAAGGCGCTATAGGGAAAGGCCGGATACAGGTAACGGCCGTCGCGCGAAATGCCTTCGCGCATCGCGCGCTGGAAGGCGCTGAAGGACCAGCTGCCTATGCCTGTTTCGACGTCGGGCGTGAGGTTGGTCGTGATGATCTTGCCGAAGGGCGTGTCCATGGCCCGCCCGCCGGCATTGGGAATGCCGCCCGGCGCGGTGTGGCAGACCACGCAGTCGCCGGCGGCCGCCAGCTGGCGGCCGCGCTCCAGCGTCGCCGCGGTGTAGATGGAGGCGCCGGATTGCGCCGCCGGCGTCATGGGCGCAATCGCCGCCCGCCCGCCCAGCAAGGCCCAGGCGACGCCGGCCACGCCCGCCAGCAAGGCGCCGGCGCGTGACCATGCACCCAATCCTTTAGGCCATGCGGCACCCTCAGGCATGCGCACGGCCCGGCGCTCGGGCATGGGCAAGGCGGCCGGTGGACTTTGCGGTTCGGGATTGAGCGCGGCGCGCACCACCTCAGGCGTGAACGGCGGCTGGCGAAAACGCACCCCAGTGGCGTCAAAAATCGCATTGGCGATGGCCGCCGTGCCCGGCACCGATGACGACTCGCCGGCGCCCAACGGCGGCTCGCCGGGGCGCGCCATGGTGACGACTTCAATCACCGGCACATCGCGGAAATTCAGGATGGGGTAGCTGCCCCATTCGAGGCCGGCGACGGTGTTTTTTTGCGGCTCCACCGTCACCTGCTCGGTGAGGGCGCGGCTGGTGGCCTGCACCACATTGCCGTGGATCTGGTGCTGCACGCCGGCCGGGTTGATCAGCGTGCCGGCGTCATGCCCGACGACCACGCGCCTCACGTGCACCTCGCCGGTCTTGCGGTTGACCTCGACATCGGCCACCCAGGCGGCCCAGGCGGCGCCGAAGCCCGGCCACTTGCTGTGCACGTAGCGGGCATAAGCGAAGCCCTGCCCGTGCAGGATGTCTGTCGCCTCGCCGGCCGGCCCTTGCTGCGGCCCGGTATGCGCCACCCAGCCGGCGCGTTCGGCCGTGGCGCGCACCAGCTCGGCGGCGCGCGGCTCCTTGAGGTAGCGCAGGCGAAACTCGACCGGGTCCACGCCGGCGGCGGTGGCGAGCTCGTCGATATAGGATTCGTGCGCGAAGGAATTGGGCAGCGCCGACACCCCGCGCAGCCAGGAGGCGCGCAGCATGGGCGGCATGTCGTTGACAGCCACGCGCAGGTTGCCGTAGTCATAAGGCGGGCGCGCGGTGCGGTCGCCCATCTCGAAGGCCTGCGCGACCGGCTCCACGGTGCGCGTCAGCAGCAGCGCCAGCGTGGGCGCGCCGTTGGAGGGGTAGGAGGTCTGGAAGTCATAGGCCGCGACCGAGCCGTCCTGGTTGAGCCCGCCATTGACCTGCATGAGCTGCGCGGCGCCCTTGGGCTCCCAGGCGTGTTCCTGCTCGCGGGTCAGCTGCACGCGCACCGGGCTGCCGGCCGCGCGCGACAGCAGGGCCGCGTCCGCCGCCACGTCGTCGGCGCAGTTGCGGCCGTAGCAGCCGGCGGCCTCCATGCGGATCACGTCGATGTCGACATCGGCCAGGCCGGTCAGGCGCGAGAGGTCGGCGCGCAGCACATGGGGGTTCTGGGTCCCGGCCCAGACCGTCAGGCGCTCCGCCCGCCAGTCGGCCACCGCGCACGAAGGGCCTAGGGAGCCGTGCATCTGGTAGGGCCAGACATAGTTGCGCGCCAGCGCCTGCGCGGCGCCGGCCATGGCGGCATCGACGTCGCCCTCGTCGACGAGTTTGCGCTGCGTGGACGGGTTGTTGCGGATCGCCTGCTCGAGGTCGTCCAGCCTGGGCAGCCCGGGCCAGGATTTCCACTGGACACGCAGCTCGCGCAGCGCCTGCTCGGCCTGCTCCTCGCGCTCGGCCACCACCCCGACAAAATCGCGTATCACCACCACGGCGCGTATGCCCGGGATGTGCGCGATCGAGGATTCATCAACCGACTCCAGCGTGTTGCCGATGAAGTCGCCGTGGTCGGCCCCGGCATAGGGCGGGCGCACCACACGGCCGTGCAGCATGCCGGGCACGCGCATGTCGTGCACAAAGGTCAGCGCGCCCGTGGCCTTGGCCGGGATATCGACGCGCGGCGTGCTGGTGCCCACGATGCGGTAGTCCGCCGCCGCCTTGACCGGCGTGTCCGGCGCCAGCAGAAGCTGTGTGTGCTGCAGCGCCACCAAAGCGCCGTAGTCCACAGCGCGGCTTTCCTGCCCGATGACGCACACCCGCCCGTCCCGCACCGACAGCAGCGAGGCATCCACCTGCAGCACGGCGGCGGCGCGCGCCAGCAGCCAGGCCCGCGCCTGCGCCGCGGCAGTGCGCAAGGGAATGGCGTGTACCTGGATGGAGGCGCTGGCGATGGTCGCGCCCTGGTTGGGCGCGCGCGTGGTGTCGCCCAGCACCATGTTGACCTGCCCCAGCGCGACGTCCAGTTCCTCGGCCACGATCTGGGCCAGCGCCGTGCGCAGGCCGGTGCCGAGGTCCACATGGCCGTTGAGCGCCGTCACGCTGCCGTCGTCCCAGACGGCGACCAGGATTTCAAGGCCTTCGCGCGGGTTGCCGCTGACCAGCGCCGGCTGGCCCTTGGCAGGCGGCGGCGGCGGGGGTGGTTCGCGGCTGACCAGCAGCACACCGGCGGCCGCCTGGAAATCCGCGCGCGTGCGCGGCGTGTCGGCGCGGCGCGTCATGCCGTTTTCCCCTGGGCAATGTTTTGCCGGGTCAGTTCGGCCGCGCGCAGCACGGCCTGCATGATCTCCAGGTGGGTACCGCAGCGGCAGAGGTTGCCCGACAGCTCGCGGCGTATCTCATCCTCGCCGGGTGAAGGGTTGCGCGCCAGCAAGGCCACCGTCATCATGATCATGCCGTTCAGGCAGTAGCCGCACTGGGCGGCCTGCGCCTCGATGAAAGCCTGCTGGACCGGATGCAGCGCCTCAGGCGTGCCCAGTCCTTCCAGCGTGGTGATCTCGCGGCCGGCCACGCCGCCCACCGGGATCGCGCAGGCACGCGCGGCAACACCGTCCACCAGCACGGTGCAGGCGCCGCACTCTCCGAGGCCGCAGCCGTATTTCGGGCTGTTCAATTCGAGGTCGTTGCGCAGCACCGTCAGCAGGCAGGTGCCGGCCGGCAGCGGCAGCGTGTGCGCCACCCGGTTGACGGACAGTGTGACGGCATTCAATGTCATCGGATCAGGCTGCCCGCTGCGGTGTACATCTCAAGCTCCACAAAGCCGGACCCGTTGTGGTTGCCGGGGCCGTATTCCACGCGGAAGTCGCCCACATCGAGCGTGCCCACGCCTTCCAGGGCCGCGATGAAGTTCTCGCGCGTCAGGTTGCGCCCGGCGCGGCGCAGGCCTTCGCTGAACACCTTGGCCGCGATATAACCTTCGAGCACGGTGTAATTGTCGCCCTCCCCGGCCGACGCGCCCACCGCCTTGCGGTATTCCTTGACGATGCCGTAGCGCTCCAGCGCCGGCGAAGGCACGATGCTGGCGGTGATGACGCCGCGCAGGGCGCCGTTCAGGCGCGCCGCCGAGGCCTTGGCATCGGCCAGGCCCACCGAGATGGTGTACAGCGGCGTTCCCAGGCCGGCGCCGCGCACGTCGCGGATCAGCACCTCGGACATGGTTCCGGCCATGATCATGATGATGACGTTGGGCGAGGCCTGCTTGAGCTGGGCCGCGATGTCGGCGGCGCTTTGGGCCGTGATGGCCATGGGCAGGGTCTTCACCACCTGCAGCTTCTCGGCCTTGATCAGTTCCAGCAGGGTGTCCAGGTTGGACTTGCCGAACACACTGTCCTGGTAGACCACCGCCACCTTGTCATTGCCCACCACCGCCAGCTGCTGCGTGATGCGGGCCAGTTCGGCCTTGTAGCTGGCCCTGACATGGAACAGGTAGCGGTTGTGCTTCAGCCGTATGGAGGTGGTTCCGACCAGCGGCGCGAACAGCGGGACCTTGGCCTCCTCGGCAATCGGCATGGCCGCGATCAGGTTGGCCGTGGCCACATAGCCGATGAGCGCGAACACCTTGTTCTGCTCGATCAGCGCTTTGGTGTTGTCGGCGGTCCGTTTCGGGTCGTAGCCGTCATCGAGGGCCGTCAGCTGCAGCTTGCGCCCGAACAGGCCGCCGGCCTTGTTGACCTGCTCGAAATACAGCTCGATGCCCCGCCGGTAGTTGTTGCCGGTCGCGGCGACCGGGCCGCTGAACACGGCGGACTGGCCGATGGAGATGGCCGTGTCCGTGACGCCGGTCTCCGCGCGGGCGCATCCCGCGGCGGCCAGTGTCAGGGCCAGCAGGGCCGGGGCCAGGCGGCGTGCATGGAGGATCAGTTTCATAGGATTCCCGGTCATCGAGCGGTCTAGACACTCAGGTAGGCGCGGCGCACTTCGTCGTTGGCCGCCAGGTCGGCCATGGAGCCTTCGTAGCGGATCTGCCCTTTCTCCAGCACGTAGGCGCGGTCGGACACCAGCTCGGCAAAGTGCATGTTCTGCTCCGACAAAAGAATGCTGACCCCCTGGGCCTTGAGCTCCAGAATCATGTGGGCCATCTGCTCGACGATGACGGGAGCAACGCCCTCGGAGGGTTCGTCGAGCAGCACCAGGTAGGGGTTGCCCATGAGGGTGCGCGCCACGGTGAGCATCTGCTGCTCGCCGCCGCTCATGCGGCCGCCGGCGCGGCCCGGCATTTCACCGAGGTTGGGAAACAGGGTGAAGAGCCGCTGCGGCGTCCACAGGGGCGCTTCGCTGCCGTCGGGCCAGCGCCGCGCGGGCTGGCGCCCGACCTCGAGGTTTTCCGTCACCGTCAGGTCGGTGAAGATGCGCCTGTCTTCCGGCACAAAACCCAGGCCCATGCGGGCCGCATGGTGCGGCTCGCTTTTTGAAATGTCCCGGCCCAGGAAGGACACGCTGCCGCGCCGCTTGTCGAGCATGCCGATCAGGGTCTTGAGGGTGGTCGATTTTCCGGCGCCGTTGCGCCCCATCAGGGCCACGACCTCGCCGCGCCGCACGTTGAGGCCGACGTCGAACAAGATCTGGGCCGCGCCATACCAGGCCGACAGGCCGTTGGCCTGCAACAGGACTTCCTTCGCGGTGCTCATCAGGCTGCTTCCTTTACCAGGGCTTTTTTCTCGAAGGTCTTGCCGCTGCCGAAATAGACTTCCTGGACCTTGGGGTGGTCGCGGATCTCCAGCGGCTTGCCTTCGGCAATCAGCCGTCCGCGCGCCAGGACGATCATGCGGTCGGCATAGGCGAAGACCACGTCCATGCTGTGCTCGGTGAACAGCACCGCCATGCCGCGGTCCAGCACCAGCTGCTTGGTCAGGGCCATCAGCTCGTTGCGCTCGCGCGGCGCCATGCCCGCGGTGGGCTCGTCCATGAGCAGCAGCTTGGGGTTGTTGGCCATGGCCATGGCCAGCTCCACGCGCTTGACGTCGCCGTAGGCCAACACGCTGCAGGGCCGGTCGGCCTGGGCTTTCATGTTGACCTGCTCGAGCAGGGCGAGCGCCTCGTCGCGCTTGTGGTCCGCCGCGCGGCGCCACATGGAGAACATCTTGTGGTCCGCCGACAGCAGCGTCATCTGCACGTTCTCCACCACCGTGAGCGAGGAAAAGGTCTCGGCGATCTGGAAGGTCCGGCTGACGCCGCGCCGCCAGATGTCGCGCGGCGCCAGGCCGACGAGCTCCTGGGCGTCGAGCTGGATGGAGCCGCTGTCGGCGCGCAGCTGGCCGTTCACCATGTTGAAGGTGGTCGACTTGCCGGCGCCGTTGGGGCCTATCAGGGCCAGCAGTTCGCCGGCGGCGAGTTCGAAGTTGATGCCATCCACCGCCCGGACGCCGCCGAACGATTTCCCCAGGCCCGTGACCTTGAGCAAGCTCATGATTTTTCTCCCGCCGCGCCGCGCCGGTTGGCCAGCAGCTGTTTGGCAAAGCCCGCGATCCCCTGCGGAAACAGCAAGACCAGGATCAGGATGATGGCGCCCAGCATGGCGCGCCAGTAGTCGGTGTTGCGCGCCACGGTGTCGTGCAGCCAGGTGAAGGTGACCGCGCCCACCACCGGCCCGGCCAGGGTCTGGATGCCGCCCAGCAGCACCATCACCAGCCCGTCGATGGATTTGCCCACATGCAGGCTCTCGGGCGAAATGCTGCCCTTGGAAAAGGCGTAGAGCGCGCCGGCCAGGCCCGCGAACGCGCCTGCGATCACAAAGGCCACCCACTGCATGCGCTTGACGTTCATGCCGATGGCGTCCGAGCGCAGCACCGAATCGCGCGCCGCGCGCATGCCGTAGCCGAAGGGCGAATACAGCATGCGGTGCATGAACAGCACCGCGCCCACCACCAGGACCAGGGTCAGGTAGTAGTAGACGCGCTTGTCGGCCAGCCAGGCGGCCGGCCAGACGCCGGTCAGCCCGTTGCTGCCGCCGGTGAAGGCGTCCCACTGGTAGCAGATGGCCCAGGTGATTTGCGCGAAGGCCAGCGTCAGCATCGCGAGGTAGACGCCGGACAGGCGCACGCAGAACCAGCCGTAGACAAAAGCCCCCAGCGCCGCCACCAGGGGCGCCACGACCAGCGCCATCTCCATGGGCATGTTCAGGCTGCGCACCAGCAAGGCCGCGCCATAGGCGCCCAGGCCGAAGTACGCCGCGTGGCCGAAGGAGTGCATGCCGGCCGGGCCCATGATGAAGTGCAGGCTGGCCGCGAACAGCACCGCCACCAGCAGGTCGATCAGCAGCACGGTGACATAGGGCGATTGCGCCGCGAGCGCGGGCACCAGGGCCAGCAACAGCAGCAAGGCCGCGCCGCCCACCTTGTAAAGACGCTGCGGCCGGCGCAGGGGCTCCTCCGCCGCGCCCGCATGGCGGCTGGGCGCCTGGGGCCGGCCGAACAAACCCCAGGGCCTGGCCACCAGCACCACGGCCATGACCAGGAACTCCACCACCAGGGTCAGCTTGGAAAAGGAAATGCTGATGCCGGCGATCTCGACCAGGCCCAGCCAGATGCAGATCGCCTTGAGCTCGGCGATCAGCAGTGCCGCCACATAGGCGCCGGGAATCGAGCCCATGCCGCCCACCACGACCACCACAAAGGCGGCGCCAATGATGTTGAGGTCCATCTCGAGGTTGGCGGGTTCGCGCGGCAGCTGCAGCGCGCCGCCCAGGCCGGCCAGCAAGGCGCCCAGCGCGAACACGGCCGTGAACAGCCAGGCCTGGTTGACGCCGAGCGCGCTCACCATCTCGCGGTCCTGGGTGGCTGCCCTCACCAGCGTGCCCCAGCGCGTCTTGGTGAGCAGCAACCAGAGCAGGCCCAGCACGACGGGGCCGGCCACGATCAGGAAGATGTCGTAGGAAGGAAACTGCCGCCCGAGGATGGAGACCGAACCCGTCAGGCCGGGCGCGCGCGGGCCCAGCAGCTCTTCAGCGCCCCAGAACCAGAGCACGCCGTCCTTGATCACCAGGCCCAGCGCAAAGGTGGCCAGCAGCTGGAACAGCTCCGGCGCACGGTAGATGCGGCGCAGCAGCAGGATTTCCACCAGGGCGCCCAGCACACCGACGGCCAGCGCCGCGAGCGCCAGGGCCGGCCAGAAACCCAGGGTGCTGCCCAGCGCGGCCACCAGGGAATAGGCGACATAAATGCCGACCATGAAGAAAGAGCCGTGCGCGAAGTTGACGATGCGCGTGACGCCGAAGATCAGCGACAGCCCCGCCGCCACCAGGAACAGCGAGGACGCACCGGCCAGGCCGTTGAGCAGCTGCACGATAAAGCCTGAAAAGCTCATGAATAAACCTTTTTTGCGGGAAACCGGCAGCCCGCGGCGCGGCGGCCTATCCGCCGCGCCCGGGGCCCCTGCGCACCGGGCGGGCCGGTGCGCCCGTGCTTTTTAGTCGGCGGCGCGCATCTTCTTGACTTCGGCGGCGCTGGGCTGGACCTTGGCGCCGTCGATGTAGCGGTAATCGACCATCACGCCTTTGCCGCCTTCATTCTTGGTGCGGCCCACATAGGCGCCCATGGTTGACTGGTGGTCTTCCGGGCGGAACACCACGGGGCCGAAAGGCGTCGTCACATGCAGGCCGCGGAAGGCCGTGATCAGCTTCTCGGTATCGGTGGACTTGGCTTTTTTCATGCCTTCGGCCAGGGACTTGATGGCGCTGTAGCCGACGACCGAGCCCAGGCGCGGATAGTCCTTGTACTTGCCGTGGTAGGCCAGGAAGAAGGCCTTGTGCTCAGGCGTCTGGATGCCGTACCACGGGTAACCGGTCACCACCCAGCCGTTGGGCGTTTCTTCCTTGAGGGGGTCCAGGTACTCCGGCTCACCCGTCAGCAGGCTCACAACTTCACGGCCCTGGAACAGGCCGCGGGTGTTGCCCTCGCGCACGAACTTGGAGAGGTCGGCGCCGAACAGCACGTTGAAGATGGCGTCGGGCTTGGCGTCGGCCATGGCCTGCACCACGCTGCCGGAGTCGACCTTGCCCAGGGGCGGGGCCTGCTCGGCCACGAACTCCACGTCGGGCTGGGCGGCTTTGAGCAGGGTCTTGAAGGTGGCCGCGGCGGACTGGCCGTATTCATAGTTGGGATACACCACCGCCCAGCGCTTTTTCTTCATCGCGGCGGCTTCGGGCACCAGCATGGCGACCTGCATATAGGTCGAGGTGCGCAGGCGGAAGGTGTAGCGGTTGCCGTTTTGCCAGACGATCTTGTCCGTCAGCGGCTCGGCCGCCAGGAAGAAGAATTTTTTCTGCTTGGCGAAGTCGGTCAGCGCCAGGCCGATGTTGGAGAGGAAGGAGCCCGTCAGCACGTCGACCTTCTCGCGCGAGACCAGCTCCTCGGCGGCGCGCACCGCGTCACCGGGATTGGCGTTGTCGTCACGGATGAACAGCTGCACCTTCTTGCCGTTGATGCCGCCCGCGGCATTGAGTTCTTCGACGGCCAGCTCCATGCCTTTTTTGTAGGGTTCCAGGAAGGCGGGCTGGGCCTTGTAGCTGTTGACCTCGCCGATCTTGATGACGTCCTGCGCATGCGCCGTCATCATCATCGAAGCCATCAGACCCAGCAGGGTCACGGCGCTCAGCATCTTGGGGTGCATCTTCATAAATACTCCTGTTTGTCGTGGATCAGATTGATGGCTGGCAGGCCCCGCGTCAGCGCAGCCCGTCCTCGCCCTTGATTTCGTGGACCTGCAATCCGCCCACGCGCGGTAGTGGCCGGCCACTGTCCGTGACGACGACAGCAACCACAATTTCATTGGCGCGCGGCGCATCGGCCACGCGCGCTTCCATGGCGTCGAAGTGGCTGCGCACAAAGGCCGCATCCTTGTGCCCCAGCGGCACGTCGATGGCCGTGCCCAGGCCGCCGCGCTTTTTGCTGGACGGCACCAGGGCCGCGCCCTTTTCGACCGCCAACCGCAGGGGCGCGCCGAGCTTGGGGTGCAGGATGGCCGCGGCATGTTCGAGCTCGCCGGCCTCGCCCACAATCGCGGCCTTGCCGTAGCTGTGCGCCTGGCCCGGTGCGATGCCCAGGGCCTGCACGCATTTGCCGCCGAGCAGGCCGCCGAGTTCTTCGCCGATGGCGATCAGCGCGTCGAGCTTTTCCACGTAAGCCCCCGCAAAGGGGTTTTCAATCACGGCCATGGCCAGCGCCCGGCGTGTGGGCGGCGTGACGGGTTTGCCCATTTCGATCAGCGTCTCATCGACCTGGACAATGATTTTTCGGATCTTCGCGCTCATGGTGTTTCCTTGTCTCAATGTGTGGGGTGGGGGTCGCGCCCTGATCAGCGCAGGCCGTCCCATTTGGCGATCGCGCCGGCGGCCAGGCCGCCGACGCGCGCATGGATGCGCGGGCCCGTGCTCATCGCGAGGATGAAGACGATTTCGTCGGGCAGGGGTGCGCCCGGCACGCGCACCTCGATGGCGTCGAAGTGGCTGCGCACATAGCTGGCGTTGACATGTGTCATCGGCACATCGAGCGCCGTCCCCGGTCCGCCCACTTTTTTGGTGGAGGGCACGATGGACAGCGCGTTGCCGGGCTGCCCGGTTTTTTCCTCGGCTTTGCCTTTGGCGTAGGCATTGCGGTCGCCCTTCCAGCCCAGCAGTTCCCGCATGGCATAGCCGCCCGGCACATGCCAGAGCGCGCCGTGCTCAAGCTCCCCGGCCGCGCCGACGATGGCGCCCTTGCCGTAGCCCTCGATGCGGTCGGCCGGGACGTCCATCGCGGCGCGCAGGCGCTGGGCCATGTCGATGCCGACCGGCTGCAGCGCGTCCATCATGGGCAGGATGTCGGGCTCATAGCGGCCGGCGAAGGGGTTGGCCAGCACCGCGGCAATCGCACCGCGCAGCAGCGGCGTGGGCGCCTCGGGGCCGAACTCGTGCCGTATCTGCTCCACGTGCGTAAAGATGCGCCTGATTTCTATCATGGTTGAAGGTCCATTCATTTCATTAAGCAAATACCGAACCAGCTTGCCGGCCGCCGCGAGGCTTGTCCAGGCTTTGCACCGATGCGCCGGCGGCGGTGGTCATGAACTGGCCCTGGCACACCAGCACCGCCGACCAGATCAGGCCGGCCGCGCGCAGGGTCTGGGCGCGCCTGAGGCCCGCGTGCAGCGCGCGGCTCACCAGCTCGGGCTCCAGCGCCGGCACCTCGACCGTGACGGGAATCGTGCCGAGGTCGCTGTCGTCCTTCAGCTCGCAGGCAGGCAGGCGTCGGATGCGCGCATCGGCGACATCCACCGCGTTGGCGATCACGGTCGCGGCCGCGTCGGCTTCGGCGGCGGTGCGCGCCAGCACGGTCACGCTGTCGGCAATGCCCAGTGAAAAGCTGCGGCCGCGCCATCCGCTGGTGGCCACGCCACGCACAGGCAGGGCGCTGTCGACCTCGAACTGCCCGTCGGTCTGCACGCCGTCCAGGATTTCATCGACGCCCAGGCGCTCGATATCGGCATACAGGCCTATGCGCACCGACTGCGAAGGCACGAGGTGCAGCGCGATGTCGCCGCCGTTGTTGATCCAGGCCCGCGTGATGCCGCTTGCCGCGTAGCAGGCAACCAGCTCCTGCGCCACCGCGCCGGCCACCGCGGCCATGGGGGTGATGAAGCCACTCCGGTAGGGCCGGCAGGCATGCCACATGCGCCGCGCCACCGGGCCGCTCAGCGGACACGGCCCTTGCACGGGCTGCCGCAGCACAGGCAGCTCGCGCACCAGCTCGCCGAGGATGCCGCCAAAGCGCTGCCAGGCCTGCTCATGCGCCGCCTCCACCGCCGCCGGGCTGCCGTTGGCGCCTATGACGATGTCCATGGGCCCATGCTGGAAATGCCAGCGGCCGTCGGGCAGTTGCGTGCGTTGGGCGTTCATGGCGGAAAGGCCTCAGCCCAGCAACGGCGGACGCGCCAGCGGCCAGGGGTTGGCCGCCGGCAGCGCGGCCCAGGCCAGGGCCGTGGGCGCGCCTTCGTTGTGCCAGGCGCCGCGGTGCAGGGCCTGCTCCAGCGTGCGCACATGGTCCATGTGGCCGCCCAGCGCGCGGTAGTCGTCCAGCTTCATGCTGAATTCAATCGGCGCGACGATGGCCGGCGTGGGCACGGTCCCGAAACTGTTGTCCGGCATGCGCATGACGTCGGCCATCACCGTGATCCCGCCGCCCGGCCAGACATAGGCCGGCGCGCCGCCGCAAGTGACGTTCACCAGCGCGTCCTTGATGGCACGCGTCAGCAGGACGGGGTTTTCGGTGACGCCGGCGCGCAGGCTGCCGCCGGCCCCGCCGAGGAAGAGCACGGTGGAGAGGGAGGGTTCGCAGTTCTCGCCGATGCGCTCCACGATGCGGCGCACTTCGGGCGGCATCTCCTGCTCGACAGGGTTGAGCGCCTCATCGAGCACATACCAGCTCGCATGCTCGCCGGTGGTGGAAGTCATCAGCAGGCGCAGGCCGGGCCAGGCCACGGAGGCATCCCAGGTTTCGATGATGGACAGCGGGTCGGCGATGTCGGTGCCGCCCCAGCCCACACCAGGATTGGCGACCTGGAAATAACGCCCCGGCGTGGACTTGCGCCCCCGCATCTTGATGCCGGAGGGCGGCATGTCCAGGCAGCGGCCGGCCTGGTGCTCGGTCAGCACGCCGGTGATGTGGTCGTCGACCACCACGACCTCGTCGAGCTTGCCGAACAGCTGCTTGGCAAAGATGCCGACCGTGGCCGAACCGCAGCCCACGCGCATGCGTTTTTCTTCCACGCCGTTCACGACGGGCGCGCGGCCCGCCTGGATCAGGATTTGCGAGCCGCCGTCGATGGTGAACTCCACGGCCTGCTTGTTGCCCAGCGCCTGCATCATCTCGACCGTCACACGGCCTTCTTTCTTGCTGCCGCCGGTCAGGTGGTGCACGCCGCCCAGCGACAGCATCTGGGAGCCGTATTCGGCCGTCGTCACGTGGCCGACCACCTCGCCCTTGCAGCGCACATTGGCCTGCTCCGCGCCCAGGAAGCGGTCCGTGTCTATCTTCACCTTGAAGCTGCAGTAGCTGAAAATCCCTTCGGTGACCACGGTGACCAGGTCCACGCCGGCCGCCTTCGACGACACGATGAAGGGCGCAGGCTTGTAGTCCGGGTAGGTCGTCGAGGAGCCGACGCCGGTGACAAACACCTCGTCAGCCAGCAACAGGTCGCCGCTCCAGGCCGGCGCCGGCGCGGGCAGGCTGCCTGCGGCGCCGTCTTGCGGCGCGGGCGGTGCCGCGGCTTCACGCCCCGCAAAGGAGACCAGCTGCGGCTCCGAACCCGAGAGGGTGCGGCGCAACAGCAGCACGGGATCCACACGCACCAGGGTGCCGCCATGGTTGGCATAGCGGTCGCAGGCGCCGCTGCGGCCGTCGGAAATCTGGCACAGCACCGGACAGGCGTTGCACTCGATCTTCTCGCTGTTCATGCGCTCGTTGCGCGGCCTGGCCTTCTCCAGCACCTGGGGAAGGCCGTCCATGCCCGGCAGGCCGTCCGTTTTTGTGTGTTCAGTCATCGTGTTCACCTTGTTCGCACCAGCCCCATCCCGGGGCGCCATTCCGGGGCGCAATCCCCAATGTAGTGCGCACTTAATTTACATGTTGCATTTGCTACATTTAAATTCAATGTAGCGGATACGGAATTGCCGCGCAATAGGATTTGCACCGCGGTTTCCAATTTATTTTTAAAAATGTTGCGAGCACTTAACTTAAATGTTGCGTTCACTACATTAATGTGGCACATTGCCTGCATCGACGATAGCCGGCCCGAACCGCCGCGCAAAGGAGTTCTTGTGACCCACGTAGTGACCGACGCCTGCATCAAATGCAAATACACCGACTGTGTGGACGTGTGCCCGGTGGATTGCTTCAAGCAGGGCCCGGACTTCCTGGTCATAGACCCGGACGAATGCATAGACTGTGCCGTCTGCATCCCGGAATGCCCGGTGAACGCAATTTACGCGGACACGGACACGCCCGAGCAGTTCAAGCCCTTCCTGGAAATCAACGCAAGGCTGTCCAAGCTGTGGCCCACCATCTCCAAACGCATCGCGCCCCTGCCGGACGCCGAGCTGTGGAAGGACAAGACCGACAAGCTGGCCGGCCTGGACCTCGGCTGAAGGCCCAGGCCCGGCGCGCAACTCTTTCATACCGACTCTTTACACCCACACCACCATGAGCGCCTTCAACGAAGAAACCGTCCTGTCCGTCCATCACTGGACCAACCGCCTGTTCACCTTCACCACCACCCGCGACACCTCGCTGCGTTTCAGCAACGGGCACTTCACCATGATCGGCCTCAGGGTCAACGACAAGCCGCTGCTGCGCGCCTACAGCATCGTGAGCCCCAACCATGAAGAACACCTGGAATTCCTCAGCATCAAGGTGGAAGACGGCCCGCTGACTTCGCGCCTGCAGCACATCCAGGTCGGCGACAAGATCATCGTCGGGCGCAAGCCCACCGGCACGCTGGTCATCGACTACCTGCTGCCGGGCAAGCGGCTGTACCTGCTCTCGACCGGCACCGGCCTGGCGCCCTTCATGAGCATCATCCGCGACCCGGCGACCTACGAGCAGTTCGAGCAGGTCGTGCTGGTCCACGGCGTGCGCCAGGCCGACGAGCTGGCCTACCACGACCTGGTCGTCGAGCACCTGCCCCAGCACGAATTCCTCGGCGATCTGATCTCCAAGCAACTGCTGTACTACCCCACCGTCACGCGGGAGGCCTACCGCAACATGGGGCGCGTCACCGACCTGATCGAAAACGGAAAGATGCAGGCGGACCTGGGCCTGCCGCCGCTGGACGCGGCGCACGACCGGGTGATGATCTGCGGCAGCCCCGGCATGCTCAAGGACCTCAAACACATGCTCGAGGGCAAGGGCTTCACGGAAGGCAACACCTCCAGGCCGGGCGACTTCGTGATTGAACGCGCCTTCGCCGAGCAATGAGGAAGAAGATGGCCCGGCGTTTGCTTCCGCCCTACACTACCCGGGAAATTTCTTCCCCGGCGGCCTCAGGCCCGCCCCTTTGCCAACCGCGACCGGACACCCATCCATGACAGTGAAGACCGCCAGAACCACCACGCCGCGCGCCGCGGCGCCCAAACGCGCGGCAGCCAAACGGCCGGGCGTGCGGGAGCAGGCCGCGCAGACCACGCGCGACAACATCCTGCGCGCGGCGACCAAGGTCTTTGCGCGTTATGGCTACGACGGCGGCAGCGTGGAAAAAATCTCCAAGTCGGCCAAGTCCTTCGACCGCATGATTTATTACTACTTCGGCAGCAAGGAAGGCTTGTTCATCGAAGTTCTCGAAGACATGTACCGCCGCATGAACGATGCGGAGCTCGAGCTGTCGCTGGACATCGAGCATCCCGTCGAGTCCCTGACGGACGTGATCTGCTTCGTGGTCTCCTACTACAGCAAGAACCCGGAATTCATCACCCTGCTCAACACCGAGAACCTGCACCGCGGCAAGCACATCGCCAAGTCGCAGCGCGCGCGCGACTATTCGTCGCCCGCCATCGCCATCATCCGGCAGCTGCTGGAAAGCGGCGTGCGCAAGAAAATTTTCCGCTCGGACATCTCCGCCCGCAATGTCTACCTGCTGATCGCGGCGACAGGCTACTTTTACATCTCGAACCGCCACACGCTGTCGGCCTTTCTCGGCGAAGACCTGCAGTCGCCCGAAGCGCTGGCCCAGTGGCAGGCCTTCATCATCAGCACCGTGCTGCGCACCGTCATGCTGAACCCCTGATTTCCCCACACACACACTGAAAAGAGGCCATCCATGGCAGAAGCAGCATCGACCGGCAAGTCCGGAAAAGTCGTCATCAAAAACATCGGCTTGCTGCTGTCCGGTGACATAGACCGCCCCATCCTGGACGCCGACACCATCGTCGTGAACGACGGGCTGATCGTGGCCGTCGGCAAGGCCAAGGACTGCGACACCGCGCACGCGCAGACCGTGATCGACGCGCAGCAGACCTGCGTGGCGCCCGGCTTGATCGACAGCCATGTGCACCCGGTCTTCGGCGACTGGACACCGCGCCAGAACCAGATCGGCTGGATAGACTCAACCATGCACGGCGGCGTCACCACCATGATCTCGGCCGGCGAAGTCCACCTGCCGGGGCGGCCCAAGGACATCGTGGGCCTCAAAGCGCTGGCCATCACCGCGCAGCGCGCCTTCGACAACTTCCGCCCGGGCGGCGTCAAGGTGCTGGCCGGTGCGCCCATCATCGAAAAAGGCATGACCGAGCAGGACTTCAAGGACCTGGCCGAAGCCGGTGTCACGCTGCTTGGCGAAGTGGGCCTGGGCTCCGTCAAGGCCGGCTACGAGGCCAAGGAGATGGTCGGCTGGGCGCGCAAATACGGCATCCAGAGCACCATCCACACCGGCGGCCCGTCGATCCCGGGCTCGGGCCTGATCGACAAGGACGTGGTGCTGGAAGCCGATGCGGACGTGATAGGCCACATCAACGGCGGGCACACGGCGCTGTCGGAGGCGCATGTCTGCGAGCTCTGCGAGAAGTCCTCGCGCGCCATCGAGATCGTCCACAACGGCAATGAGAAGGTCGCGATCGCCGCCGCCCAGGCGGCGCTGCAGCTCAAGTGCCCGCACCGGGTCATCCTGGGCACCGACGGCCCCGCCGGCTCGGGTGTCCAGCCACTGGGCATGCTGCGGCTGATCTCCCTGCTCTGCAGCCTGGGCAACATCCCCCCGGAGCTGGCCTTTTGTTTTGCCACCGGCAACACGGCGCGCATCCGCAAACTCAACTGCGGCCTGATAGAAGCCGGCCGCGATGCCGACTTTGTCTTCATGGACAAGGCCCAGCATTCCGCCGGGCGCGACATCCTCGACAGCATCCAGCGCGGCGACATTCCCGGCGTCGGCATGGTGATGATTGACGGCCTGGTGCGCTGCGGCCGTAGCCGCAACACGCCGCCGGCCACGCAGATCCCCCAGATCGTCGCGGCCTGAGGCTGCCTCCATTTTTTTTCCGCGCGAGGATAGCCCTGCGCGCCATTTATTCATCAAGCATCAAGGAATTGGTCAATGAAGGTTCTGGTCCCCGTCAAACGTGTAGTCGACTACAACGTGAAAGTCCGCGTCAAATCCGATGGCAGCGGTGTCGACATCGCCAACGTCAAGATGAGCATGAACCCGTTTGACGAGATCGCCGTCGAAGAGGCCACGCGCCTGAAAGAAAAAGGCGTGGTCACCGAAGTCATCGCCGTCAGCTGCGGCGTCGCCCAGTGCCAGGAAACCCTGCGCACCGCCATGGCGATCGGCGCCGACCGCGCCATCCTGGTCGAAACCGCCGAGGAGCTGCAGCCCCTGGCCGTGGCCAAGCTGCTCAAGGCCCTGGTCGAGAAAGAACAACCCCAGCTCGTCATCCTCGGTAAACAAGCCATCGACGACGACTGCAACCAGACCGGCCAGATGCTGGCCGCGCTGCTGGGCTGGCCCCAGGCCACCTTTGCCTCCAAGGTCGAGGTCGAAGGCGGCAACGCCAAGGTCACGCGCGAAGTCGACGGCGGCCTGGAAACCCTGTCGCTCACGCTGCCGGCCATCATCACCACCGACCTGCGCCTGAATGAGCCGCGCTACGTCACCCTGCCCAACATCATGAAGGCCAAGAAAAAGCAGCTCGACAGCCTCAAGCCCGAAGACCTCGGTGTCGACGTCAAGCCGCGCATCAAGACCCTGAAGGTCAGCGAGCCGCCCAAGCGCAGCGCCGGCGTCAAGGTGGCCGACGTGGCCGCCCTGGTGGACAAGCTCAAGAACGAAGCCAAAGTCATCTAAGGAGTTGATTGAAATGACCGCACTCGTAATCGCAGAACACGACAACAATTCCATCAAGCCAGCGACCCTGAACACCGTGACGGCTGCCGCCCAGTGCGGCGGCGACGTTCACGTGCTGGTGGCCGGCAAGGGCGCCGAAGCCGCCGCCAAGGCCGCCGCCGCGATTGCCGGCGTGGCCAAGGTCATCCACGTCGAAGGCGAGCACTTCGCCCACGGCCTGGCCGAGAACATGGCCGCCCAGGTGGTGGCCATTGCCGGCAACTACTCGCACATCCTGTTTCCGGCCACCGCCTCGGGCAAAAACATCGCCCCGCGCGTGGCCGCGACGCTGGACGTGGGCCAGATCTCCGACATCACCAAGGTCGACGCCGCCGACACCTTCGAACGCCCGATCTACGCCGGCAACGCGATTGCCATCGTGCAAAGCCTGGACGCGACCAAGGTCATCACCGTGCGCACCACGGGCTTTGACGCGGCGGCTGCCAGCGGCGGCTCGGCCGCGATTGAAACGCCGGCCGGCGTGGCCGACAGCGGCAAGTCGAGCTTCCTGGGCTCCGAGATCGCCAAGAGCGACCGCCCCGAGCTGACCGCCGCCAAGATCATCGTCTCGGGCGGACGCGCGCTGGGCTCCAGCGAGAAGTTCAGCGAAGTGCTCACGCCGCTGGCCGACAAGCTGGGCGCGGCACTCGGCGCCTCTCGTGCCGCCGTCGATGCGGGTTATGCCCCCAACGACTGGCAGGTGGGCCAGACCGGCAAGATTGTCGCGCCGCAGCTGTACATCGCCGCCGGCATCAGCGGTGCGATCCAGCACCTGGCCGGCATGAAGGACAGCAAGGTCATCGTGGCGATCAACAAGGACCCCGAAGCGCCCATCTTCAGCGTGGCCGACTACGGCCTGGAAGCCGACCTGTTCACGGCTGTGCCTGAGCTGGTTGCGGCACTGTAAGTAGTTGAACTCTCTCCCCCTGCAGGGATATCTGCGCTCAGGCAGCCTCGGCCCGACCTCCCAGCGCCCGCTGCGCCTCATTCTCCAGCGCAATCGCCTCCTCAAAGCGACCAAGCCCGGTCTCGTTGAGCACCCGTTTAAAGGTGGCGGCAACTTCCGGCGAAAGCGCCGCCAGCTTCGCGCCTACCTGCCGCGAAGCCGATTCGAGTTCGAGGTCGGGAACCACTTTCCAGACCAGTCCCCAGGCCTGCGCCTGCGCGGGTGAGAACTCCTCGCCCAGCAGCATCAGCGTCTTGGCGCGCGCAAGACCCGCGTAGGCGGGCAGCGTTGCCGTCAATCCGCCGGTCACAAAAACCCCAAGCGATGCCTCGGGCAGCTTGAAACGCGCGCTTTCCGCCGCGAGCACGATGTCCGCATTGAGCATCCACTCAAAGCCGGCGCCCACGGTCCAGCCATGGACAGCAGCGACAACCGGCTTGGGCAAAGACACCAGCGCCTTGGCCACGGCCTGCACCAGCACCAGGTCGTCCTCCGTGGGTGGCGCGCCGACGTCCCTGCCCGCACAAAACGCCCGGCCCTTGCCGCGCAGCAGCAGCACTCTGACACTGTCGTCGCGCGCGGCCTGCTCAATCGCGTCAAGCAGTGCGCGCGCCAGCTCGTTGTCGATGGCATTGAGTTTGTCGGGACGGTTTAGGGAGACGGCCATGATGCCGTCCGCGAACTCAATGAGTAGTTTGGGCGTTGTCATGGCTGTGATTTTGAACCAGGACGCCATCTGCGTGGTGCTCGGCGGTCCCCTGGCACTGAGCAAGCGCCAAGCGCAAAAGCAGCACGCCAGCCGGTAAAAGTAGCCGCACCGTGGAAATGGTCATCCATACCCGGCATGGTCTCTTGAACCGCTTTTATTCAGTCGCAAGCACCGCTTATTCAGCAAGGTGTTGATCTAAGACAAGTTCCCGTGGCTCGCGGCCCGCACAGTCGGAACTGCCGAATCGGCATAAAAGACCAAGGAAAAGCCACATGAAACGGACCCTCTCCCCCAACGCCATCGCCGCCGCCATCTGTATCCTCAGTGCGGCCTTGTCCGTGCAGGCGCAGCCCGCCGCGCATCCGGCGCATACCGCCGCAGCGCCCGCCAGCACTTCCAGCGCGGCCATACCCGCCGGGACCAGGCGCTACGAGCTGCACACCAACATCGTCGATGGAAAAATGGTGTTCATCGACGGCAAGGGGCAGGTCAACCCGACCCTCAGCGCCAACGCGGGCGACACGGTGGAGATCGTGCTGGAAAGCGGGGAAGGCGCGGAGCACGACCTGGTGATCCCCGAGCTGAACGTCGCGTCGCCCAAATTCAGCCCCGGCACCGGCAAGACCACGCTGCGCTTCAAGGTCCCGCGCTCCGGCACCTTCACTTACTACTGCTCCATCCCCGGCCACCGGCAGATCGGCATGGAAGGCCGGCTGCAGGTCAGCGGCCCCGCCAGCGCCCAGGCCGCCGCGCCGGCCGCCAGCGATGCCAGCCAGGCCGCGCTGGCGCTCTACACCCCGCCCCCGTGCCGCAGCGCGCGGCCGACCCGTCCGCGGTCAGCGTGGCCGCCAACCCGGCCGCAGTGCCGGCCGCGGTGGGAACCCGGGCGCCCACGACCCTGAAGTACCGCATGGAAACGGTCGAGTTGCCCGGCAAGCTCGACGACGGCACGAGCTTTACCTACTGGACCTTCAACCGCCAGGTGCCCGGCCCCATGCTGCGCGCCCGCGTCGGCGACACCATAGAGCTGACGCTGGCCAACGCCCGCGACAGCAAGATGATCCATTCGATAGACCTGCACGCGGTGACGGGCGGCCATGGCGGCGGCGAACACACGCAGGTCGCTCCGGGCCAGGAGAAAACCATCACCTTCAAGGCGCTCAACCCGGGCCTGTATGTGTACCACTGCGCCACGCCCTTGGTGCCGCAGCACATCGCGGCCGGCATGTACGGAATGATCCTGGTCGAACCCGAGGGCGGTTTGCCCAAGGTGGACCGCGAGTATTACGTGATGCAGGGCGAGATGTACACCGGCCGCCCGCACGGCGCCAAGGGGCACCAGGAGGCCGACCTCGAGAAGATGGCCAATGAGCTGCCCGACTACTACGTCTTCAACGGCGAAGTCGGTGCGCTGAACAAGACCCACAAACTGCAGGCCAAGGTGGGTGAAACCGTGCGCATCTACTTCGGCGTCGGCGGCCCCAACAAGATCTCGTCTTTCCACGTCATCGGCGAGATCTTCGACAACGTGTACAGCGAAGGCTCCTTCACCGGCCTCAAGCACGACGTGCAGACCACGCTGGTGGCGCCCGGCGGCGCGACCATCGTGGAGATCAAGGTCCAGCACCCCGGAAACTACCTGCTGGTGGACCATGCCTTGTCGCGCGCCGGCAAGGGCGCGGTAGGCCTGCTCGAGGTCACCGGCGAAGCGGTGCCCGGCGTCTACAAGGCCGGCGTGCTGTAAGCCAAGGAGAATCTTCATGGGCCCCTACAAAAAACTCTGGTTCACGCTGATCGGCGTGCTGATCGTCACCTTCTCGCTGCTGGGCTACTACGGCACCGAGGTCTACCGCCAGGCGCCGCCGATTCCCGCGCAGGTGACCGCCCCGGACGGCAAGGTCCTGTTCGGCCGCGAGGGCATCCTCGACGGCCAGACGGCCTGGCAGTCGGTGGGCGGCATGCAGCTGGGCTCCATCTGGGGCCACGGGGCCTACCAGGCACCGGACTGGACCGCCGACTGGCTGCACCGCGAACTGACAGCCTGGCTGGAGCTGGCCGCGCAGCAGCTGCACGGCCAGGCCTATGCCGCGCTCGACGGGCCGGCGCAAGCCGCGCTGCGCGAGCAGCTCAAGGCCGAGTACCGCGGCAACCGCGTCGACCAGGCGGATGTGCTGAAACTGTCGGAACGCCGCGTCCAGGCCATCGCCCAGACGGCCGGGTACTACGACAAGCTGTTCTCCGACGCGCCCTCGCTCCAGAAAAGCCGCGAGCACTTTGCGATGAAGGAAAACACGCTGCCGAACGCCGAGCGGCGCCGGCAGATGACACAATTTTTCTTCTGGACCGCCTGGGCCGCCGCCACCGAGCGTCCCGGCCAGAAAGTCACCTACACCAACAACTGGCCGCATGAGCCCCTGATCGGCAACCGGCCCAGCAGCGAGAACATTGTCTGGTCTATCGCCAGCATCGTGGTGCTGCTGGCCGGCGTGGGCTTCCTGGTCTGGGCCTGGGCCTTCCTGCGCAAGCATGACGAGCCGCTGCCGGAACCCGCCGCGCGCGACCCCTTGACCACCTTTGCGCTCACGCCCTCGCAGCGAGGCCTGGGCAAATACCTGTTCCTGGTCGTGGCCCTGTTCATCTTCCAGGTCTTCATAGGCGGATTCACCGCGCACTACACCGTCGAAGGGCAGCAGTTCTACGGCCTCGATGTCTCGCGCTGGTTTCCGTATTCGCTGACCCGCACCTGGCACATCCAGGCCGCCCTGTTCTGGATCGCCACCGGCTTCCTCGCCGCGGGCCTGTTCCTCGCGCCGCTGATCAACGGCGGCAAGGACCCGAAGTTCCAGAAGGCCGGTGTGGACGTGCTGTTCTGGGCGCTGGTCGTCGTCGTTGTCGGTTCCTTCACCGGCAACTACCTGGCCATCGCGCAGGTGATGCCGCCCGAATGGAATTTCTGGCTCGGGCACCAGGGCTACGAGTATGTGGACCTGGGACGCCTGTGGCAGATCGGCAAGTTCACCGGCATCCTGCTGTGGCTGGTGCTGATGCTGCGCGGCGTCATCCCCGCGCTGCTGAAGAAGGGCGGCGACAAGAACCTGCTCGCGCTGCTCACCGCCTCGGTGGGCGCCATCGGCCTGTTCTACGGCGCCGGCCTTTTCTACGGCGAGCGCACCCACCTGTCGGTCATGGAGTACTGGCGCTGGTGGGTGGTCCATCTCTGGGTGGAAGGCTTCTTCGAAGTCTTCGCCACCACGGCGCTGGCCTTTATCTTCTCCACGTTAGGCCTGGTCTCGCTGCGCATGGCCACGGCCGCGAGCCTGGCATCGGCATCCTTGTTCATGCTGGGCGGCATTCCCGGAACCTTTCACCACATGTACTTCGCCGGCACCACCACACCGGTGATGGCGGTCGGCGCGAGCTTCAGCGCCCTCGAGGTGGTGCCGCTGATCGTGCTGGGCCACGAAGCCTGGGAGAACTGGCGGCTCAAGGCGCGCGCCGCCTGGATGGAAAACCTCAAATGGCCGATGATGTTCTTCGTCGCCGTCGCCTTCTGGAACATGCTGGGCGCCGGTGTCTTCGGCTTCATGATCAACCCGCCGATGTCGCTGTACTACATCCAGGGGCTGAACACCACGCCGGTCCATGCCCATGCCGCGCTGTTCGGGGTTTACGGATTCCTGGCGCTGGGCTTCACGCTGCTGGTGCTGCGCTACCTGCGCCCGGACTATCGCTTCAGTGCGCCCTTGATGAAAACCGCGTTCTGGGGCCTCAACGCCGGCCTGGTGCTGATGATCTTCACCAGCCTGTTGCCTATCGGGATCATCCAGTTCCACGCCAGCGTCAGCGAAGGCCTGTGGTATGCGCGCAGCGAAGAATTCATGCAACAGCCCCTGCTGCAGAACCTGCGCTGGGTGCGCACCTTCGGCGACGTCGTGTTCATCGTTGGAGCGATTGCGATGGCGCTGCAAGTGGTGCTGGGCTTGATGAACAAGGCACCAAAACTGCCGCAGCCCGAGCCGCGCCTGAGTGGGGCACGCGGCTGAGCATGGCGCCGATCAGGGTAGCTTGATCGACGCCAGCACCCGGTCGACCATCACGCCCCTCGCATGAAACAGCGGGGCAGCGCCTCGCTCACATGGCAGCGCGCGCCTTGCTGGGCGGGTGGCCTATGACACGCTTGAATGCCCGGCTGAAGGAGGCTTCGGAGTCAAAACCCAGCCGGTCGGCGGCCGTGGTGACACGCATGCCGTCCTGCGCGATCCAGTTGCGGGCCTGGAACATGCGGATGCGGGCCACGTAGCGGGCAGGGCTCTCCCCCACCGATTCCTTGAAGGCCTGGGCAAAGCGTGAGCGCGAGGCGCCCATGATGTTCGCCAGTTCCGGCACGCTCCAGTCCTGCTCGGGCGAGGCGTGGATGGCGGCCAGCACCTTGCCCACGCCGGGCGAGCGCAGTGCCGCGATCCAGCCCGTCGAGTTGCTGCAGGCGCATTCCACCCAGGCGCGGATGATGCTCGCGGCCAGCACGTCGGCCATGCGGGCCAGGATGCCGCAGGCGCCTATGCGGTTGAGCGAGGCTTCGCGCTCCATGGCCTCCAGCAGCATGGGCACGCCCGGGTCGCGCTGGGCCAGCTCGCTGGCGCGTATCACCTCCGGCATCATGGCCAGCAAGGGGTGCAGGGGGTCGAGGTTAAAGGTCATGCTGCCGCAGAACATGGTGTGGGACGGTGTTTGCGCCGCGGGCGTTGCATCGCGCAGCAGGTAGATGTCGTCCGCGAGCCGCTGGCGGTCAAAACTCGCGAGGTCCAGCGGCGGCACCTCGGGTGAGCTGGCCAGGGTATGGGCCGTGCCGCGCGGCAGCAGCACCGCGTCACCGGCCTTCAGCGCCACCCAGCCGGATTGCGGCGTGTGCATCCAGCAGTCTCCGCTGACAACGAAGTGAAAGCGCGCGGCGGGCTGCGCGTCAAAGGAAATGGCCCAGGGCGCGTGCACGAGGCAGCGGCCGTACTCGACGCCCTCCAGGCGCAGGCCCAGCAGGACCTGGGTCAGGGGATCAGGGCCCGCAGCGGGCAGGCCCCCGTATTCATGGGGAGGCTGAACGACGGGCGTGAAAGTTCTGGAGGAATCGTCAAGCATTTCGGCTCTTTCGCCATGGAAAGCTGTCGATGCTAGGCCTAAGCTGGCAACCCTGTCTCCAACAAGGCTTCAAGGCTTCATATCCCATGTCATCCAACTCCTGCTCTGCCTGCCTGGATCCACTGTCCGCAGGCGCTCCTCCCGCCAACCATCCACCCGCCGAGGCCGCCGCGCTCTGGCCGGCGGTCGCATCCCTCTCCCTGGGCGTGTTCGGCCTGGTCACGGCGGAGTTCCTGCCGGCCAGCCTGCTGACCGCCATGGCGGCCGACCTGCACGTCACGGCGGGTGCCGCGGGCCAGGCCGTCACGGCCACGGCGCTGGTCGGCGCGGTGGCCGCGCCCACCATCCCCTTGCTGACGGCGCGCTTTGACCGCAAGCGGGTGCTGCTGGCGCTCACCGCGCTGCTGCTGGTGTCCAACCTGCTGGCCGCGACGGCCGGCTCGCTTTCGGTGCTGCTGTTCGCGCGTGTGGTGCTGGGCGTCGCGCTCGGTGGCTTCTGGTCCATGGCGGCGGCGCTGGCCATGCGCCTGGTGCCTGAGCGGCTCTTCCCGCGCGCGATGTCGCTGGTGCTGACCGGCGTCTCCATTGCCACCGTCTGCGCGGCGCCCGTGGGCGCCTGGATGGGCAGTCTCTGGGGATGGCACAGCGCTTTTGTCGCGGCAGGCGTTGTCGGCTTGCTGGCCTTTGTGGTGCAGCTGGCGGCCTTGCCGGCCCTGCCACCGCGCGACCAGGCCAGCCTGAAGGGCCTGCGCGACCTGCTCACGCGCGGGCCGGTGCGCATTGCGCTGCTGGCGGTGCTGCTGGTCATATCCGGCCACTTCGCGGGCTTCACCTATATCCGGCCCGTGCTGGAAGACGTGACCAAACTGCCCGTAGCGGCGATTTCCGCCGTGCTGCTGGGCTACGGCATAGGCGGTTTCTTCGGGAACTTCGCGGGCGGCTGGCTGGCGGGGCACGGCGAGCGCTACGCCATCGTCGCCGGCAGCGCGATGATCGCCGTGCTGGCAGCTGCGCTGCTGGTGGGCGGCAGCTCCACCGTGGTCACCGCCGTGGCTGTGAGCTTGTGGGGCTTCGCCTTCGGCGCATTCCCGGTGGGCTTTCAGACCTGGATAGTGCGCGCCGCGCCCGACCAGGCGGAAGCCGCGGGCGGCTTGCTGGTCGCCGCCTTCCAGGTTGCGATTGCCACGGGCGCCATCGCGGGCGGCCTGATCGTCGACCGGACCGGGGCACTCGGCGCCCCCGCATTTGCCATGGTGGCCGTGGCCCTGGGCGGCTTGCTGGCCTGGCGGCGCGGCCCTGTTCCCGCCATGGCCGGGGTGCGAAGCTGATCATGACAAGCCCGCAAGCACACGCCCCCATCAACCGGCGCATCACTCTGGCGGCGCACCCGCGCGGCCTGCCCGTCGCGTCCGACTTCCACCTTGTGACCGGGCCCGTGCCGCGCCCGGGTGAAGGCCAGGTGCTCTTGCGAACGCAGTTCCTTTCGCTGGACCCGTATATGCGCAACTTGATGGACAAAACCGGGCCTGGGTACGCGCCACCCGTTCCGCTGGGCGGCACCATGCCGGGCGGCACCGTCAGCCGCGTCATCGAATCCAGGCATCCCGCCTATCGCGCTGGCGACCTGGTGCTCGCCAACAGCGGCTGGCAAGACTACGCCCTGAGTGACGGCAACGAGCTGCAGGCCCTGGGCGACATGGCCAGGCCTTCGCTGGCGCTGGGTGCGCTCGGCATGCCGGGCTTCACGGCGCATGTCGGCCTGCTGGACATAGGCCGGCCCAAAGCCGGTGAAACCGTGGTGGTCGCCGCGGCAACCGGCGCGGTGGGCGCCATGGTCGGCCAGATCGCCAAACTCAAGGGCGCGCGCGTCGTAGGCATCGCCGGCGGTGCAGACAAGTGCCGGCAAGCCGTGGCCGAGCTGGGTTTTGATGCCTGTATCGACAGGCACGACCCCTTGTTTGCGGCGCAGCTTGCCGCCGCATGCCCGGCGGGCATAGACGTGTACTTTGAGAACGTCGGCGGCGAGGTGCTGCTGGCGGTGCTTCCGCTGCTCAATATTGGCGCCCGCATGCCCGTGTGCGGTTTTGTCGCGCATTACAACGACACGGCAGGCGCTCCCGGCGCCAATCACATGCCGCAGTTCCTGGCCGCCATCCTGCAAAAACGCGTGCACGTGCAAGGCTTCATCATTCTTGACCACTACGGCCCGCGCTTTGATGTGTTCCGCCGCGATATGGAGGAATGGGTCCACAGCGGGCAAATTCAGGCGCGGGAAAGCGTTGTAGACGGCCTTTTAAATGCGCCCGCCGCTTTGTCGGACCTGCTGCAGGGCCGGCACGCCGGCAAGGTGGTCGTGCGTGTGGAGGCGTAGCGGCGCATAGCGCCGCACCGAAAGGTCGTCGGCGCGGATCTCGGGTGCGCGGCTGCTCAAACTTTCCCGGTCGCACTGAAGCCCTTGCTTGTTTTGGCGGTAAATTGCTGTTGTCCAGACCCCTGTCCCAAGAGCCAGCGCCAAAAGCATGACCCGCCCCATTTCACTCGCCGCCCTGACCGTGCTGGAGCTAACGCCACCCGAGATGGTGAGCTGCGCCTTTGATGCCGGCTTCAGCCATGTCGGCATTCGCCTGCTGCCCGCAACGCCCACCGAGCCGCAATACGACATCGTGGGAGACACGGCTATGCTGCGCGAAGTCGAGGCTCGCCTGGCGGACACCGGCATCAAGGTGCTCGATGTGGAGATCTTTCGTCTCAAGCCCGACACCCGGATCGGCGACTACGAAGCCGCGATGGCCACCGCCGCCCGGCTGGGTGCAAGCGAGTTGCTCGTGGCCGGCAACGATTCCGATGAGGCCCGGCTGACCGACACCTTCGCCGCATTCTGCGACCTCGCCGGGCGCTATGGGCTGGCCCCCTCCCTGGAGTTCATGCCCTGGACCGACGCGAAAGACCTGGCCCAGGCCGCGCGCATTGTCGAGCACGCCGGCCGCGGCAACGCGGGTGTGCTGATCGATGCTTTCCACCTGAGCCGCTCGCGCAGCCGCATCACGGACATCGCCAACATCCCGCCCTCGCGTTTGCGCTTCATGCAGCTGTGTGACGTGCCCGCGGCCATTCCGCCGACGATGGACGCCATCCTCGCCGAGGCCCGCGGCGAGCGCCTGTTTCCCGGTGATGGCGAGGTGGACCTGCCCGGCCTTCTGCGCGCGGCGCCGCGCAACATCCCGCTCAGCCTCGAAGTGCCGGCGCATACGCTGGCGCTCACTGTCGGCGCCACGGAACGTGCGCGGCGGGCGCTTGCCGCCACGCGGCGTGTGCTGGCCCGGCTTGAGGCGTGAGGAAGGAGAGCGCCCCCTCGCCGTGCCGCCCGCGCGGCTTCACAGGCGGGCTTTGTAAGCGGCGGGAGTCTCGCCAAAGGTACGGCGGAAAAGCGTGATGAAGGCGCTCGCGGTGGAATAGCCCAGGTCCAGGGCCACCGTCGTCACGGCGGCGCCCGCCGCCAGCATTTCAAGCGACCGCATCAAGAGGGCGCGCTGCCGCCATTCCGTGAAGTTGAAGCCCGTCTCGGCAACAAAGCGCCTGGTCAAGGTGCGCGTACTCATGGCCGCGAAATCAGCCCAGTGCGCCATGTCGCGATCATCCGCCGGATCCGCGATCAGGGCGCGAGCGACACGCTGCAGGCGCGGGTCTTTCGGCAAAGGCAGGCCGAGCGGCTCAACAGGCAGTGTCCGGATTTCGTCCAGGATGACGCCGGCAAGGTGCGCCTGCGCGCCGCTCAGGGGTTCACTGGCATTGACAGGCCAGCGTGCGGCGCGAAGCACGGCCTCACGCAGCAGCCCGGACAAGCGGATGGTGCAAGGCTGTGGCGGCAAGTCGCCGCAGGCGGACTCCGCAACATACACGCTCCAGCCGTGAAAAGGCCCATGCGTGCGTCCGGAATGCATTTGGCGAGGCGGCAGCCACACAGCGTGGATCGCTGGCACCAGCCAGACCCCTTCCTGCACACCCACGGACAACAAACCACGCATGGAACCGAAAAGCTGGCCGCGCGCATGCTGGTGCGGCTGCGCCGCCAGCTCATCCTCATGGCGGCCTTCCGCGGCAAAAAGCACCGGGCCACCTGCCAGGTTGATGTAGTCGTCCAGGTGGCTCATGGGGTCGTGCATGGCGGATTTGAGATATTGAATGGCCGATACAGTTTACGGGAGCCATTCAATCGTGCTTAGGCTTGGGGTCTTCTACTTCTTCTAATTCTTTTACTTCTTCTACTTTTAAGAAGGCCATCTCATGAAGACACAAAACGCCGGATCACCCACCCAAGACGCGACCCCAGCGAAGCCCCAGCAAGCGCAAGCGGGCGCCCAAGTGCCGCAAGCTGATCTCGACGCGCTCTATGCGCCGCCGTCCGAAAGAATCCAGCGTGCCGTGCTGGACCACCTGGTCGACTTTCACAAGGCATACCTGCGCAAAGCCACATTCTTTTGCCTGGCGACGGGGAGCGAGCATGGATTGGACGCCTCGCCGCGCGGCGGACCGCCCGGCTTTGTTCACGTACTCGACGACAACACGGTCGCATTTGCCGACTGGCCGGGCAACAACCGGATCGAATCATTGCGAAACCTGCAGCGCGACCGGCGGCTTGCGATGGTCTTTCTGTTCCCGGGGCTGGAGATCTTTCTTCGCATCAACGGCCGGGGACGCGTCTCTACCGATCATGACTTGTTGTCCGATCTTCGCGAAGGGATGCGCACACCCAAAGCAGCAACCGTCGTGCAGATCGACGAGGTGCTGTTCCACTGCGGCAAGGCCGTCAATCGTGCCCAGCTCTGGGAGCACAGCTCAAGGCTGGATCGCGACACCTTGCCCACAGTGGGTGACATGCTCGCGGCCATCAGCCGGCTCCAAGATGCCTCCAGCGATCTCGATGACGCGCAGGTTCAGCAAATCAACGAACACTACGATCAATCAGTGCGCAATGACCTGTACTGAAGGTCGACTGCCATTCGACTGTCGCGCTATTTGCAAGATTGGGGGAGGATTTGTGTGGCCGCATAACTTCGCTGCGCGAAGTGAGCGTCCACCAAACCCCGCAGTGCGCTTGTTCTGGGCAATAGTCGTAAACAAGTTCACAAGCAGTTAGTCGAATTGAACTGCCCCCCAAGGGCCGGCCCATGGCCGTGATTCCAGCTGCGCATAACGCTGCACCGAAAGGTCGTCGGCGCGGATCTCGGGTGCGCGGCCGCTCATGACATCGGCCAGCAGGCGCGCGGAACCGCAGGCCATGGTCCAGCCCAGCGTGCCGTGGCCGGTGTTGAGGTAGAGATTGGGCAGCGGCGTGCGGCCCACCAGCGGTGTGCCGTCCGGGGTCATGGGCCGCAGGCCGGTCCAGAAGCTAGCGTCCTCGACATGGCCCGCGCCGGGGAACAGGTCGTTCAGGCACAGCTCCAGCGTTTCGCGGCGCCGCGGGTTCAGGCGCAGGTCAAAGCCGCGCAGTTCCGCCATGCCGCCCACGCGGATGCGGCGGTCAAAGCGGGTGATGGCGATCTTGTAGCTCTCGTCCAGCACGGTCGACACCGGCGCGCGGCCGGCATCGGCGATGGGCACGGTGATCGAATAGCCCTTGACCGGATAGACGGGAATCTTCAAAGCGTCGCCCAGCATGGCCGTGGAATACGAGCCCAGCGCCATCACATAGGCATCGGCTTTCAGCAGGCGGCCGCCCTGCAGCACGCCGGCCACCTGGCCGGCACAGACTTCGACGCGGTCTATGGCCTCGCCGAAAGAAAAGCGCACGCCCATGGATTGGGCCAGGTGGCCGATACCGGTGGTAAACAAGTGGCAGTCGCCCGTCTCGTCGCCGGGCAGGCGCAGGCCGCCCACCAGCGGCCCGGTGGCGATGGCCGGCTCCGCGCGCACCAGTTCGTCAGGCCCCAGCAGCTCGTAGGGAACACCGGCAGCACGCAGCACGGCCACGTCCTTGCTGACAGCGTCGAGTTGCGCCTGGGTGCGGAACACCTGCAGTGTGCCGCCCTCGCGGCCCTCGTAGCGCAGGCCGGTGTCCCCGCGCAGCTGCGCCAGGCAGTCGCGGCTGTATTCGGCCAGCCGCACCATGCGTTCCTTGTTCACCGCGTAGCGCCGCGGGCTGCAGTTGCGCAGCATCTGCCACATCCAGCGCAGCTGGTCCATGCTGCCGTCCAGGCCTATGGCCAGCGGCGCATGCTTCTGGAACATCCAGCGCAGCGCCTTGAACGGCACACCGGGCGCGGCCCAGGGCGCGGCATAACCGGGCGACACCTGGCCGGCATTGGCAAAGCTTGTTTCCCGCGCGGGCCCGGGCTGGCGGTCGACCACCGTGACCTCATGGCCCGCCCGGGCCAGGTAGTAGGCCGTGGTGGTGCCGATCACGCCGGCGCCCAGAACAAGTACTTTCACGTCCGATCCTCAAGCCGCAAGAACGGCACAGCGTGTGCGAGCCGAGGTGCCGAGCAAGAGCACTCGCGGAACCGGCTTTGCCGGGCCGCAGGGTGCGCCCCCTTGAGGGGGAGGCGCCGAAGGCGCTTCGGGGGTGTCGGGAATGTCATGTGAGGTTCCCTTGGCAGAGATACTTGGTGTGCAGGTAATCGTCCAGGCCCCAGTGCGAGCCTTCGCGGCCGTAGCCCGATTCCTTCACGCCACCGAAGGGCGCGGCCTGCGCGGCGATGGCACCTTCGTTGATGCCGACCATGCCGGTCTCCAGCGCCGAGGCCACGCGCCAGATGCGTTTGACGTCGTTCGAATAGAAGTAGCCGGCCAGGCCGTAAGGCGTGTCGTTGGCCAGTGCGACAACTTCCTCTTCGGTCGCGAAGGGGAAGATGGCGGCCACGGGGCCGAAGGTTTCCTCGCAGGACAGGGCCATCTCTTTGGTGGCACCGGTCAGCACCGTGGGCGCGTAGTAGTTGGGCCCGGTGGCGACGTCATTGCGCACGCGGCAACCGCCCACCACCGCCTTGGCGCCCTTGGCCACGGCGTCGTTCACATGGCGCTCTATCTTGTCCAGCGCACGGGCATTGATCATGGGGCCGATCTCGGCCTGCGGCCAGGTCGCGGGACCGACCTTCAGCGCGCCCACGCGGGCCGCCAGCTTGTCGACAAAACGGTCGTGTACCGTCTGGTGGACGTACACGCGGTTGGGGCTGACGCAGGTCTGGCCGCCGTTGCGGAATTTCGAGGCCATCAAGCCTTCGACGGCCGCGTTGATGTCGGCATCTTCGAACACGATGAAGGGCGCGTTGCCGCCAAGCTCCAGGGACAGCTTTTTGAGCGTGGTGGCGGACTCGCGCGCCAGCAGCTTGCCCACCGGCGTGCTGCCGGTGAAGCTGATCTTGCGAACGCGGCCGTCGGCCAGCCATTCGCCGACCACTTCCGGCGTGCGATCGCGCGAGGCGGGCACGATGTTGAGCACGCCGGGCGGCACGCCCGCTTCCTCGGCCAGCTTCACCAGCGCCAGGGAAGTGAGCGGCGTGTCTTCGGCGGGCTTGGCGACCACGGTGCAGCCGGCGGCGAGCGCGGGCGCAATCTTGCGCGCGATCATCGCGGCCGGGAAATTCCAGGGCGTGACCACGGCCACGACGCCAACGGCTTCCCGCAGCACGATGTAGCGCTTGGAGGTGACGGGCGCGGCGATGACTTCACCGTGGGCGCGCACACCCTCTTCCGCGAACCATTCCACATAGCCCGCGGCATAGGCGATCTCGCCGCGCGATTCGGCCAGCGGCTTGCCCTGCTCGCGAGAGATCAGCGCGGCCAGCGGCTCCACGTCGCGCTCTATCAGCGCCTGCCATTTCTTGAGGATCAGGCAGCGCTCGCGCGGCGGGCGCGCCCTCCAGGCATGCAGCGCCCCGGCCGCGGCATCGGCGGCCAGGCGCGCATCGGCGGCGCCGCCATCGGCGACGGTGGCGATCAGGCTGTCGTCGGCCGGGTTGCGCACCTCGAATTGGCGAGCGTCCTGGGCCGCCTGCCAGCGGCCTCCAATGAAGTTCAGTGTTTCCATGTCGGTTCAATCAGTTCAGTTCGGATGAAAAAATTCCCGGCGCCACCCGGGACGGCGACCTCCATACGCACGCAGCGCTCCCCGGATCAGGCCTTGCGAATCAGGCCGTGCATTCGCGCGGCTGCGCCTTGTTTTTTTGCAGCTGCAGCAATTCATCGGCGCTGCGGTGGCAGAACACTTCCACGCCGCCCTCGAGCTCATGCCGCGGCGGCGTCTTGCTGTCGCACAAACCTGCGACACGCAAAGGACATCGGTCCAGGAAGCTGCAAATGCCCGCGCGGTCTACGGGCGCCTGCACCAGCGGCAGGGCCGCGCGCTGCGCCGCCCCGACTTCTTCCAGCCATCCCTGGCGCAATTCCGGAACGGAGTTCGCCAGCAGATGGAAGTAGGGATGGCGCGGCGCATGCGCGAAAGCCGAGCGGGTCAGCGACTCGACCTTCTGGCCGGCATACAGCACCACGATCTCGTCGCACACGGCGCGCACGGTGTTCATGTCGTGGCTGATGAACATGTAGGACACGCCGATCTCCTTGCGCAGCTGCGCCAGCAGGTCGAGGATGGCGGCGCCCACCACGGTGTCGAGCGCGGAGGTCACTTCATCGCACAGGATCAAATCGGGGTCAGCGGCCAGCGCGCGCGCCAGGTTGACGCGCTGCTTCTGCCCGCCGGACAGCCCCACGGGCAGGCGCCGTGCGCAAGCCTGCGGCAGTTGCACCAGGTCCAGCAGCTGCGCGATGCGCTTGTCCAGCGCCTCGCCCTTCAAGCCGCGGTACAGCTGCAGCGGCCGCGCCAGGATCTCGGCGATGGTGTGCGAGGGATTGAGCGCCGTGTCCGCCATCTGGAACACGATCTGGATGCGGCGCAGTTCCTCAGGCGTGCGCTGGCTCACCAGGCGCGGCAGCGGCTTGCCGTCGAACATGATCTGCCCGCCGGCGGGGCCTATCAGCCCGGCGACAGCACGGGCCAGCGTGGTCTTGCCGGAGCCGGACTCGCCGATCACGCCTATCGCCTGGCCGCGGTACAGGCGCAGGCTCACATCGTCGAGCACCGGGGAGGCGGGCCGGCCGTGCTTGTCCAGCGGGCCGTAGCCGGCGACCAGGTTGCGCACTTCCAGCAGCGGCGTGGCGCCCTCGGCGTGCGCCTCACCCGTGCGCGCCTTGGGGTTGGCGGCGGCGATCAGGCTGCGTGTGTAGTCGTCTTTCGGTGTGGTGATGATCTGCTGCGTGGTGCCGATCTCGCGCTCGGCGCCGTCGCGCAGCACCAGGATGCGGCCGGCCATCTGGGCCACCACCGCCAGGTCGTGCGTGACATAGACCGCCGTGGTCTTGCGCTCGCGCACCACGCGGCGAAAGGCGTGCAGCACCTCGATCTGGGTGGTGACGTCCAGGGCCGTGGTGGGCTCGTCGAAGATCACCAGGTCCGGGTCGCTCATCAGCGCCATCGCGGCCATCAGCCGCTGCAGCTGCCCGCCCGAGACCTGGTGCGGATAGCGCTGGCCTATGGTGTCGGGCTGCGGCAGCGCCAGCTCGCGGAACAGCGTCACGGCTTTTTTCTCGGCATCGGCGCGGGGCATCAGGGAGTGGATGCGCGCCGTCTCCACCACCTGGTCCATGATGGTGCGCGACGGGTTGAAGGAGGCGGCGGCACTCTGCGCGATGTACGACACGCGCCGGCCGCGCAATTGGCGGCGTTCGGGTTCGGTGAGTGCCAGCACGTCGGTGTCGCCGATGCGCACGCTGCCTCCGGCGATGCGGCAGCCGTGCCGTGCGTAGCCCATGAGCGCCAGGCCTATGGTGGTCTTGCCGGAGCCGGACTCGCCGATCAGCGCCAGCACCTCGCCGGGTGCTATGCCAAAAGAGACGCCTTTGACGATTTCTATTTCGCCGCCAGCGGCGGCCTGCGCCACGATGCGCAGTTCATTAACAAGAACAGTTGCACCCATGTCAGTTATCCATGCTGCGGAACACCCGCAACGTATGAAGGCCGAGGGTCCGTTCGAGGGCACTCGTGGAACCGGCTTTGCCGGGCCACAGGGTGCGCCCCCTTGAGGGGGAGGCGCCGAAGGCGCTTCGGGGGTGGTTTTTCACTTCAGTGTTTCTCCCTGTCGGCGTCGGTATGGCCCGGTAAGTTGTCGATCACGAGGTTGACCGCGATGGTCAGCGCGGCGATGGCAAACGCCGGGGCGAGCACCGAGACACCGCCTACCGGCAAGGCACCCAGGTTTTCGCGCACCAGCGAGCCCCAGTCGGCCATGGGCGGTTGCACGCCCAGGCCCAGGAAGCTCAGGCTCGCCAGCAGGCGCAGGGCGTAGACGAAACGCAAGCCCATGTCGGCCAGCAGCGGGCCGGTGATGTTGGGCAGGATCTCGCGGCGCATGACGTAGCCGTGGCCTTCGCCGCGGGCGCGCGCCACCAGCACGTAGTCCATGGCGTTGATGTTGATCGCCAGCGAGCGGATGATGCGGTAGGCACCCGGCGTGTAGACGATGGCGGCCACGGCAATGAGCAGCGTGACCGAGGAACCGAAGCCGGCGATGATCACCAGCGCGAACATCTTGCTCGGGATGGAGACCAGGGTGTCGAGCAGCCGGCTCAGGGCCGAATCCACCCAGCCGCCCGTCACGGCGGCCAGCAGGCCCAGCACAGCGCCCACGCCACAGGCGATCAGCGTCGCGACGAAGGCCACGCCGATGGTGTAGGGCGTGCCCACGATGATGCGCGTGAGCATGTCGCGGCCCAGGTAGTCGGTGCCCAGCCAGTGTTGCGCACCCATGCCCTGGAACACGCCGGCATCGGACATCTCGCCGAGTGCGCTGTCCGGCACGAAGCAGGCGTAGATCGCCACGGCCACCCAGAAGGCCAGCACGGCCAGGCCGAACTTGCCGGCGCGCGACCAGCCCGAGAGCCAGGCGCGGCGCTTGGTAGCGGCGTTCGAAGGAACAAGAGTCGCGACGTTCATTGGTGCCTCAGGCGTGGGTTGGCGACGATGCCGCACACGTCGGCGAGCATCACCAGGATCAGGTAGGCGGCGCAGAAGATCATGGCGCAGGCCTGCACCAGGGGCATGTCCCGCTGGGAGACGGCGTCCACCATAAGCTTGGCGATGCCCGGGTAATTGAAGATCACCTCGATGATGATCACGCCGCCCAACAGATAGGACAGGCTCAGCGCCACCGCGTTGGCGATGGGGCCGATGGCATTGGGCAGCGCGTGGAACAGCACGGTACGCGCGGCGCTCGCGCCTTTGAGCCGCACCATCTCGATATAGGCCGCCGCCATCTGGTCGATGACGGCCGCGCGCGTCATGCGCAGCATCTGCGCCACGATCACGCTGCCCAGGCTGAGCACCGGCAAGGCGAAGGAGCGCAGCATTTCGCCCGGCGAGGAAATGTTGACATCGTAGGAGAGCGCGGGCAGCCATTTGAGCTGCACCGCGAACACCAGCACGGCCAGCGTGGCCACCAGGAATTCCGGCACCGACACCACGGCCACCGTCGCCATGCTGGTGAAACGGTCAAAAGCCGAGCCGCGCCGCAAGGCGCAGAGGATGCCCAGGCCCAGGGCCAGCGGCACGGAAAACGCCGTGGTCACCGCGGCCAGCAACAGCGAGGCGGGCAGGCGGCTGTTAACGGCCTCACCCACCGGCATGCCGGTGACCACCGACTTGCCCGCATCGCCCCTGGCCATGCCGCCCAGCCAGTCGAAGTAGCGCAGCACCGCGCTACGGTCCAGGCCCATCTCCTTGCGCAGCGCCGCCACCGCTTCAGGCGTGGCGTCCTGCCCCAGCTTCTCCTCGGCCGCGTCGCCGGGCAGCACGGCGGTGATGGCAAACACCACCACCGACACCGCCAGCAGCGAGGCCAGGCCGGAGACGATCCGGCCACCGACAAGTTTCAAAATGGTGAAGTTCATACAAGGCTCTCACATACCAGTGCCGGCGCGGAACCGGCTTTGCCGGGCCGCAGCGGGCGCCCCCTTGAGGGGGAGGTGCCGAAGGCACTTCGGGGGTGCTTCATGCTTCCAGCCAGACGTGTTCAGCAAAGCCATAGCCCATCATCCCGCCCAGCGGGTTCGTCTGCAGGCCCTTGAGCTTCTTGTTGTGGCCGTCCAGGCTGGAGAGGAACATCGGGATGCCGATGCCGCTGTCCTGGTTGATCATGGCCTGCATGTCGGCGTACATCTGGGTGCGCTTGGCCGCGTCGGTTTCGGCGCGCGCGCCCACCAGCAGCTGGTCGAACTTCTCGTTCTTCCAGCCCGATTCGTTCCACGGTGCGTCGGACTTGAAGAACAGCGTCAGGGCCAGGTCGGCCGTGGGGCGTGTGTTGACGTTGCCGAAGCCCACCGGGTGCTTCATCCAGTGCTGCGACCAGAACCCGTCGGCCGGCATGTTGCGCACATCCAGGTTCAGGCCGGCCCCGCGCGCGGCATGCTGCAGCACCAGGGCCATTTCCACCGAGCTGGTTGCGGCGGAGGAAGCCACCACCGGGATGGCGGCGCTGCCCAGGTTGGCCTTCTTCAGATGCCATTTGGCTTTTTCGGGGTCGTAGGGGCGCTGCGGCAGGCCCTTGGCGAAGAAGCGGTTGCCTGGGGCAATGGGCTGGTCGTTGGCCACCACGCCGCGGCCCAGCTGGATGGACTTGAGCATCTGCTCGCGGTTGAACAGCAGCTTCATGGCCATCACGAAGTCCGGGTTGGCGCCCGGGCCACTGTCGCGCCGCATGATCAGGTCGGTGTACGACACACCCTTGGTCTCGAAGATGACGGCCTTGCCGCTGCCGTTGATGCGGTCGATGGAGCGTGGGTTGACCGTGCCGATCAGGTCCAGCTCGCCGGCCAGCAGCGCGTTGACGCGCGCCGACTCGTCGGCGATGCCCACGTACTCGATCTCGTCCAGGTAGGGGCGCCCGGGCTTCCAGTAGTTTTCATTGCGCACGCCGATGGAGCGCACGCCGGGCTTGAACTCCTTGACCTTGTAGGGGCCGGTGCCTATGCCGGCGTTGAAGTCGGTCGTGCCGTCCTTGACGATGTGGAAGTGGTAGGTGGCCAGGATGGCCGGCAGGTCGGCATTGGGCGCCACCAGGCGCACGGTGACTTCGTTGGGGCCGGTGGCCGCCACGTCCTCGATCTGGTCGGCCAGCACCTTGGCCTTGGAGCCGGTGGCCGGGTTTTTGTGCCGCATCAGCGAGAACACCACGTCGGCCGGCGCCAGCGGCTTGCCGTCGTGGAAGGTGACGCCCTTGCGCAGCTTGAAGACCCAGGTCTTCGCGTCCTTGGTGGTGAACTCCTCGGCCAGCGAGGGCTGGGGCGCGAGGCTGCTGTCCAGCCAGGTCAGCCCGTTGTAGAAGGTGAAACCGCGGGCGTAGTCGGCCTGGTTGGCCTGCTTGGCCGGGTCCAGCGTGTCGCTCACGGAGGAGACCGCGCCCGCCACCTTGATGCGGCCGCCCTTGCGCGGCGTTTGCGTTTGCGCCTGCGCGCTCGCGGCAATCCCGGCAATGCCGCCGGCCAGCGTGGCCTGCATGCCGCCGGCCGCCAGCATCGCCAGCACGTCGCGCCGGTTGGCACCGCGTTGCAACGCACCAAGAATGCGCGTGCTCTCTTCAGGGCCGATCAGGCCGTCCAGCTGCTTCTTATCTGCCATGGTGTTCTCCTGGTTTCTCGTGGGGGGTAAAGGCATTGGAGCACCGCGCGACCGGGGATATGCCTTGATCGTACGGGGGTGCGTGGTTAAAACTGCGGTTTTGTGGATGGCCGGCGGCATGGTGTGCGGTGCGCCTGCGGCGGCTTGCGGCCCACGCCCCGCGGGTGTCGCAGGCCGGTGCGCCAGGGCGGTCGGAGCCGCTGGACTTGGGACAAAAGCGCATGAAAACGTCCTCCTGCAAGGGTGGTGCAAAGCCTGGGCGACGTCGCCGGCGCCTTCCAATGAATGCTATTGAAGAGCCGCCGCAGATGCTGCGGTTGTGCGCCGCTTGTGCACTGTTCATGCCGAATGCCCGCGCCTAAACGGCAGATCAATTCCGGGGCAGGGGCGTACCATGACTTCGATTCTTATTGAGAGGGCAATCATGGGAAATGGCGACGCGAAACGCCTCGTAGAGCAACTCACAAGCAGCGGCCTGCTGGACCGCCTGTACATAGGCGGCGAGTGGGTGCTACCCATGGGGCACGACCGAACCAGCGTCATCGACCCATCGACGGAGGATGCCGTCGCGGAGATCGCCCTGGGCAATGCGCAGGACGTGGACGAGGCGGTGATCGCGGCGCGATTCGCCTTCAAGACCTGGTCCGTCAGTTCGCCGCAAAGCCGGGCTGCGCTTCTTGGCCGCGTGCACAGCCTGATCCTTGAACGGGCGGAGCTGTTTGCCCAGGCGATCTCGCTGGAGATGGGCGCTGCGATCAGTACGGCGCGCAGCGCGCAGGTTCCCATGGCGGCAGAGCACATCCGCGTGGCCCGCGACAACGCGGGCAGCTACCCTTTTGTCATCCACCGCGAGGGCATGGCCCTGATGCGCGAGGCCATAGGCGTGTGCGGCCTGATCACGCCCTGGAACTGGCCGCTTTACCAGATCACCGCCAAGGTCGGCCCGGCCCTGGCGGCGGGATGCACCATAGTCCTCAAGCCCAGCGAGCTGTCGCCTCTGAGCGCCCTGCTCTTCGCCCAGGTGCTGCACGACGCCGGCATCCCGCCGGGCGTTTTCAACCTGGTGAACGGCAGTGGGCCGGAAGTCGGCGCCGCCCTGGCCACGCACCCCGACGTGGACATGATCTCGATTACCGGCTCGAACCGGGCCGGTGTCCTGGTGGCGCAGGCTGCGGCGCCTACGGTCAAGCGCGTGGCCCAGGAGCTGGGCGGCAAATCGCCCAACCTCATCCTGCCCGATGCGGATCTCGCTCGCGCCGTGCCGGCGGGCGTGGCCGCGGGCTTTCGCAACGTGGGCCAGTCCTGCAGCGCCCCGACGCGCATGATCGTGCCGCGCGAACGCCTCGCGGAAGTCGAGCGGATCGCCTGTGAAGCAGCCGCCGCATTCGTTGTTGGCGACCCGCGCTCACCGCAGACCACACATGGCCCCGTGGCCAACCGCGCGCAGTTCAACCGTGTGCAGGAAATGGTTGATGCGGGCATCGCCGAAGGCGCGCGGCTCATTTGCGGCGGCCCCGGCCGGCCGCAGGGCCTGGAGCGCGGCTTCTACGCGCGCCCGACCATCTTCTCCGACGTGAATCCGCAGATGCGCATCGCACAGGAAGAAATCTTCGGGCCGGTGCTGGCCATCATTCCCTATGACAGCGTGGACGAGGCCGTGGAGATCGCCAACGGCACGCTCTACGGCCTGGGCGCCCATGTCCAGGGCGGGGACCTGTTCGCGGCGCGCGCGGTCGCGGCACGCATACGTTCCGGGCAGGTTCACATCAACTACCCGGCCTGGAACCCCAACGCCCCCTTCGGTGGCTACAAACGCTCGGGCAACGGCCGCGAGTATGGGCTGGAAGGCCTGCAGGAATACCTGGAGACCAAGGCCATCCTGGGCTGGCAGGGTGCGCCGGGCTGAAACAATATTCGAAAAGCAAAAAACAAGATGCGCAACTACCCGACCCTCCAGGACATCCGGGAAGCCCGGGAACGGCTGAAGCCGCACATCCGGCATACGCCGTTGTTGCGGGCAGAGAAGATCGAGCCAGCCCTTGGCTGCCAGCTTTATCTCAAGCCTGAAACCCTGCAGATCACGGGCGCCTTCAAGATTCGGGGAGCCCTGAACAAGGCGCTGTCGCTCCCGAGAGAAGAGATCGCGGGCGGCCTGATTGCGACTTCTTCGGGCAACCATGCCCAGGGCATCGCCTATGCCGCCAGGATGCTGGGCGTCAAGGCGATCATCGTCGTTCCGGTGACCACGCCCAGGATCAAGATCGAGAACACCCGGGCCCTGGGAGCGGAAGTCATTCTTTTCGACGGCGACACGGCCGCCCGATGGAAAAGGGTGTGCGAGCTCGCCGAAGAGAACCGGTACACGGCGGTCCACGGCTTCGAAGACCCGCTGGTCATGGCCGGCCAGGGAACCATAGGATGCGAGATCCTGGAGGACCTGGAGGATGTGGACACGGTCATCGTTCCCCTGGGCGGCGGCGGCCTGATTTCGGGAATCGCCACCGCCATCAAGGAAACCAAGCCGTCGGTGCGTGTCATAGGCGCGGAACCCGCCTTGACGCCCAAGTACTTCCAGAGCCGGATCAACAAAGAACGCACCTCGCTTCCGCTGAAGAACACCATCGCGGATGGCTTGCGAATCAGCGTTCCGGGCCAGAACCCGTTCCCCATCATCGAGAAGTACGTGGACGAGATCATCCTCGTGGAAGACGAGCACATCGTCGCGGGCATGCGCGCGCTGGCGAGAGATGCCAAGCTGATCGCCGAACCCGCAGCTTCCATCGGCGTCGGGGCCTTGCTGGCCGGCCTTGTCAAGCTCAGGCCGAATGAGAAGGTCTGCACGGTATTGACCGGCGGGAACTGGGACCTGTGCGACCTGGCCGAGATCTACAAAGACGCTGGATAAGCGCAGTTCGAGCAAATACCCGGAGCAAGCATTTGGAGCAAAAAAAAGCCGCTGAGCGGCTTTTTTATTGCTCCGGTGAAATCTTATTCGAGGAAATCGAAGAAGGCGCCGACCTTGTTCTCGATGGCGTTGCGGTAAATCTTCGCCGCCGTCGTGTTGTCCTGGATGGCCATGCCGGTGGCGTCGAAGAGGGTGATCTCCTCGTCGTTCTCCCGCCCCGGCTTCCTGCCCAGCAGGATCTCGCCGATTTCCGCATGGATATCGCCCTGGGCGATGATTTTCGCGTTGATGGGATGCTGTGTTTCGCCTTTTTCGACGCATTGCGCGATGGAGTCGACGACGACTTTCGCTCCCCGGAAAATCTGCGGATCCAGTTCCTGCTTGCCTGGCGCATCCGCACCGATCGCGACGATGTGCGTGCCGGGCTTGATCCACTGGGCTTCAACCAAGGAGCCTTTCCCGCGGGTAGTGGTGATCAGGATGTCGGCGTTTTCTACGGCCTCCTTCTTGGAGACGGCCATGACCACGGGAATGCCGAACTCGCTCTCGATGTCCGCCTTGTACCTGGCCAGCGTCTCGGGATGGTGGTCCCAGGCATGGATTTCTTCGATCTTCATCACCTCCCTGATGGCGCGTATCTGCATCCTGGCCTGGTTGCCGGTGCCTATCGAAGTGATCTTCCTCGCGTTCTTTCTTGCGAGCGCCTTGACCGAAACGGCGCCGCACGCGCCGGTCCTGAGGCCTGTGAGCAGGCTTCCGTCCATCACGCAGACCAGGGCGCCGCTCATGCCGTCGAACAGCAGCACGGTCCCCATGCCGTTGGGAACCCCGTACTGTTCCGGGTTGCCGGTAAACCCGCCCGAGGACGCCTTCATGGAGATCATTTCGTTGCCCTGGTTGTAGCCCAGCTTGAAGTCAATCTCCCCGCGATGGGATGGCAGGTCGATGCCGATGTAGGGGGGCTGTATCACCTGGCCGCTGTTGAAGGCTTTGTAGGCCTCCTCCACCGTCACTATGACTTCCTTCATGCGGATCAATCCGCGGACGTCTTCTTTCTTGAGCAGCAGTGTTTTCACGGTGATGTTTCTCCATTCCTGTGTGGACAAGTACAACACGAAGGGCTTGCACAAAGTCTTGTTTTCACACGGCGGCGGCACAGAAACCCCGGTATTCAGGGCGGCGCGCAGCATAGGCAGCCGGCCGGGCCATCGGGCCCCGGGGGGCGGGCTTTGCACGGGGCCGGCGGCATGATGGGCGGCGGCTCCAAAGCAGATTCTCCTTGGCATCCGCCGAGAACAGCATTGTCCATTGCGGGGGGGCCGCAATCCGGCAGTACCGGCTGCCCTCCCTCCCCTACCATGGCAGCATGAACCCGCCGCTGACCATGCACCGCGCCCAGGGCGCCGCAACGACAATGCCACCTACCCTGCCGCAACCCCTGCGCCTCCTGGAGACGTCGCCCACCCCACCGGCCAGCGCCGACGTCGTCGTGATCGGCGGCGGCATCATCGGTGTGTTTACCGCCTACTACCTGGCCAAACGCGGGCTGTCGGTCGCCCTGGTCGAAAAAGGCCGCATAGGCGCCGAGCAATCGAGCCGCAACTGGGGCTGGTGCCGCCAGCAGAACCGCGACGCGCGCGAGCTGCCCATGGCCACCCGCAGCCTGGAGCTCTGGGACCAGTTTGCCGCCGACAGCGGCGAAGACACGGGCTTCAAGCGCTGCGGCCTGCTCTACCTCAGCGACGACGAGGCCCAGATTGCGGGCTGGGCCAAGTGGCGCGAGTTCGCGATCACCGCTGGCGTGACCACCCACATGCTCAGCGGCAGCGAAGCTTCCGAACGCGGGCGGGCCACCGGCCGCGCGTGGAAAGGCGGCGTCTTCTCGCCCAGCGACGGCACGGCCGACCCGGCCAAGGCGGCGCCGGCTGTTGCGGCCGCGCTCATCAAGCTGGGCGGCACGGTCCACCAGAACTGCGCCGCGCGCGGCATCGAGATGGAGGGTGGCCGCCTCAGCGGCGTCGTCACCGAAGCCGGGACCATCAAAACCCGCGCCGCGGTTCTCGCGGGCGGTGCATGGGCATCGTCCTTCTGCAACCAGCTCGACGTGCGGTTTCCGCTGGCCACGATACGCCAGTCCATCGTGCGTGTGGCTCCGCCGGCGCAGCAACTGCCGGCCGCGCTGGCCGGCCCCAACGTTGCCGTCACCCGGCGCCCCGACGGCCATTACGTGCTGGCCATCAGCGGCCGCGGGCGCGCCGACCCCACGCCGCAGCTGCTGCGTTTCGCGCCGCAGTTCATCCCCATGTTCGCCAAGCGCTGGCGCAATGTGTTCCCCGGCGGCCTGGAAGGCATGCGCTGGGGCCACGAAACCCGCGCGCGCTGGAAGCTGGACGACATCACGCCCATGGAACGGGCGCGCATCCTCAACCCCAGGCCCGACGCCGCGGGTGTCCGCGAAACCCATCGCCGTGCCGTCAAGCTGTTGCCCGCACTGCGTGAAGCCCGCATCGCCAACACCTGGGCGGGCTATATCGACAGCACGCCCGACGGCGTGCCCGGTATCGGTGAACTGCCGCAGGTGCCCGGGCTGATCCTGGCCGCGGGTTTTTCAGGCCACGGTTTCGGCATAGGCCCCGGCGCGGGCCACCTGATCGCCGACATCGTGTCCGGAGCCGAGCCGATCTTTGACCCCAAGCCTTTTGATCCTGCGCGGTTCAATGCATCGGCCTGGGGCAAGGTGGCTGATTTCTAAGAGGCGCGCCGCGGACGCGGCGGCGGAAAACCGGGGCCATGCAAAGTTCCGGCAAGAGCCCGGATTGAAACGGATTCCACTTGCGCCGCCTGTGAATGCGGCATTTCAAAAGGCGGCGAATTCATAGACTTGTATCCACCTCAACAGCGTGGATCCTTCTATGACATTCAAACCCAAATTCATCAGCTTCGACTGTTACGGCACGCTCATCAACTTCGAGATGGGCCCCACCGCCAAGCGCCTGTTCACGGACCGCGTGCCGGCCGGCCGCATGCCGGCCTTCCTGGACAGCTTTCGCGCCTATCGCCTCGACGAAGTCCTGGGCGAGTGGAAGCCCTTCTTCAACGTGGTGGAAAATTCCATCCAGCGCGCGTGCAAGGCGCACGGCATCGACTATCAACCGTCGGACGCCGTGGCGCTGTACGACGCCATCCCGACCTGGCAACCGCATCCCAATGTTGTCGAGGTGCTGGAGGCGATCGCACCGCACGTCCCTCTGGTGATCCTCTCGAACTCGATGGTCGACCTGATCCCGGCGAGCGTTGCCCACCTGAAGGCGAAGTTCCACGCGGTCTACACCGCCGAGGAAGCGCGCGCCTACAAGCCGCGCTTCCAGACCTTTGAATACATGTTCGACCGGCTCGGCTGCCCGCCCGACCAGATGATGCATGTCTCGTCGAGCTTTCGCTACGACCTGATGACGGCTTCCGACCTGGGCTTTATGGCCAAGGCCTTTATTGACCGCGGCCACGAGCCGACCTCCGAAAACTTTGGTGTCAGCAAGCTGACCGACGTCCGCCAGCTTCCCGGTCTGCTCGGCCTATGACCCAGCTGAGCACCACCGCGCCCGACCTGGCCCCCGCGGCGGTGGAGGCGCTGGTCCATCGCCTCTACGGCATCGAGGGCAGCACCCAGCCGCTGGCGGGCGAACGCGACCAGAACTGCCTGGTGGAGGCGTCGGACGGCCGCCGCTACGTCTTCAAGATCAGCAACCCCTCCGAACCGCCCGCGGTGGTCGACTTCCAGATCGCGGCGCTCGAGCACATTGCCCGCGCCGCACCGGAGCAGCCGGTGCCCCGCGTCGTGCGGACACTGCAAGGGCACACGCATGACACCATCAAGCTCGCCGAGGGTGTCCAGACACGCGTGCGCATGCTGAGCTACCTGGACGGCATCCAGATCCGCCAGACCGAGCGCACCGCCGCGCAACGGCATGCCATGGGGGCCGGGCTTGCCGGCTTGAACCGCGCATTGCACGGCTTCGCGCATCCGGGCGCGGCGCATGACTTGCTGTGGAACGTCGCCACGGCGCATCGGCTGACCGAACAGCTGGACAGCCTCGTGGACGGCAAGCGCCGCGCGCTGGCCCAGGTATTCATGGAGCGCTTCAAGGTGCACGTGCTGCCGCGCCTGTCATCGCTGCGGTCCCAGGTGATCCACAACGACTACCACCTCTACAACGTGCTGGTCGCTCCCAACGATCAAGCGCGCATCGTGGGCATCATCGACTTCGGCGACATGGTGCATGCGCCGCTGGTCGGCGAGGTGGCGACTGCCGCCGCTTTCCACATGGCCGGCTGCCTCGACCCTTTCGAGGGGCCGGCCCAGTTCGTGGCCGCCTATCACGCGGTGCTGCCGCTGGCCGACGCCGAACAGGAGGTCCTTGCCGACCTCCTGGCCACGCGCCACCTCATCACGGCGCTGATTTCGGAATGGCGCGCCGCGCGCTACCCCGAAAACCGCGCCTACATCATGCGACACAACCCCGCGGCGTGGGAAGGCCTGTCCCAGATGGCCGATCTTTCCCGCGACACCGCACGCGACCGGCTGCTGGCCGGCGTACACCTACCCACAGGAGCCACTCCATGAAAAGCACCACCGACCTCAACATGGTCAACGCCTATATTCCCGGCCGCGCCGACGTGGGCCCGGCCACCGCGCAAATGATCGCGCGACGCGACGCCCTGCTCGGCCCGGCCTACCGCCTGATGTATGAACGGCCGCTGCACATCGTCAAGGGCGAAGGCGCCTGGCTGATAGACCCCGAGGGGCGCCGCTACCTCGACGCCTACAACAACGTGACCTCGCTGGGGCATTGCCACCCGGCGGTGACCGAGGCCATCTGCCGGCAGGTGCAGACGCTGGCGACCAACACACGCTACCTGCACGACACGATCCTCGAACTGGCCGAACGCCTGCTGGCGAGCGTACCGGGGACCGACCTAGCCCACCTGATGCTGACCTGCACCGGCAGCGAGGCCAACGACCTCGCCTATCGCATCGCCAAGGTGCACACCGGCGGCACCGGCATGATCGTGACCGACACCGCCTACCACGGCATCACCGATGCCGTGTCCAAGTTCTCACCCTCGCTGGGCGTGAGCGTCGATCTCGGCGCCCATGTGCGCCTGGTGCCGGCGCCGCGCCTGTACCACGCCGGGGGCGCCGACCTGTCCGAACGCTTCACCCGCGACGTCGAGGCGGCCATCGCCGACCTGAAGCGCCATGGCATCAAGCCGGCCGCGCTGATTGTCGATTCGCTGTTCACCAGCGACGGCATACTCCCTGGGCCGGCGGGTTTCCTGAAGGGTGCGGTCGACGCGATCAAGCGGGCCGGCGGTATTTTCATCGCCGACGAAGTCCAGCCCGGGTTCGGCCGGACCGGCGAACATCTTTGGGGCTTCCAGCGCCACGGCCTGCAGCCCGACATCGTGACCATGGGCAAACCGATGGGCAACGGCCAACCCATCGCGGGTCTGCTGGCGACTGCCGACGTACTGGCGGAATTCGGCAAGAGTTCGCGCTACTTCAACACCTTCGCGGGCAATACCGTTTCCTGCGCGGCGGCGCTGGCGGTGCTGGACACCATAGAGCGGGACGGGCTGGTGCAGCATGCCGCCCAAGTGGGGAGGATTCTTCACGACGGCATCGCCGCCCTGGCATCCCGGCACGAAGCCATCGGTGACGTGCGCGGGGCGGGCCTGTTTGTCGGGGTCGAACTCGTCTCCGACCGGGCATCGCGCGCGCCGGACCGCGGCTTGACGAGCCAGGTGGTCAACCGGATGCGCGACAAGGGCGTGCTGATCAGCGCCTGTGCGATGGGGCACAACGTGCTCAAGATCCGCCCGCCCCTGGTGCTCTCGGCGGACCAGGCCGGCCTCGTCATCCAGGCCCTCGACGAATCCCTGGCTGAAGCGCGAATGGCCTAGCCGCAACCAGCATCCGGCGCTACCATCCGGCCATGACCCCGGCAATGTCCCTGGACCGCTTCGACCTCAAGATCCTCGCGCACCTTGAGCGCGAGGGGCGCTGCTCGAATGTCGAGTTGGCGGAAGCCGTGGGCCTCAGCCAGAGCCCCTGCCTGGTACGAACGAAACGGCTGCAGGAAATCGGCGTGATTCGCGGCTATGGCGCCGACATCGCGCTGGAGAAGCTGGGCAATTGTGTGGTCGTTTTTTCCGAAGTGACGATCAGCAGCCACCGGCCTGCGGACTTTCGCACGTTCGAGCAGGCCCTGAATCGGCACGGCGAAATCGTGGAGTGGTACAACGTCAGCGGCGGTTACGACTACCTGCTCAAAATCGTGGCGCCGAACGTCGGCCATTTTCAGGCGCTGATGGAGCGCCTGCTGCAGGACGATATCGGGATCGGAAAGTTCACCAGCCGGATCGTCCTGCGCCAGTCATCGCGCAAGCGCACGCATCCGCTCAATCTCATCGCGGCGCAGCTGGATAGAGGTTGACGCGGCGATCCTCAAGCCCGCGGCCTGAACCCGGCCGCCAGCTTGTGCTTGAGCATGGCCGGCACCCAGGCGGTGACCCGGACCAGCCTGTTGGCAGTGGTGTTCACGGCCGTCAATGCGGTCAGGCGTCGAGCCAGACGTTCTCGGCAAAGTTGTAGCCCATCAGGCCGCCCAGCGGAATCGGCGACAGGCCCTTGAGCTTTTTGTTGTGCCCGTCAATGCTGGACATGAAGAGGGGAATGCCGATGCCGCTGTCTTCGTGGATCATGACCTGCATGTCGGCATACATGTTGGCGCGCTTGGCCTGGTCGGGTTGCGCGCGCGCGGCCAGCAGCAGCTGGTCAAATTTGGGGTTTTTCCAGGCAGACTCGTTGGTCGGCGCATCAGATTTGAAGAATTGCGTGAACATCAAATCGGCCGACGGCCGCGCGTTGATGTTGCCAAAGCCCACGGGGTGCTTCATCCAGTGCTGCGACCAGTAGCCGTCGGCCGGCATAGGGCGAACTTCCAGGTTAAGCCCGATCTGGCCCGCCGCCTGCTGCATCACCAGCGCCATCTCCGCCGAATTGGAGGCTGCGGGCGACACCACCACCGGGATGGCCGCGCTGCCGAGGTTGGCCTTCTGCACATGCCACTTGGCTTTTTCGGGGTCGTAGGCCCGCTGCTTGAGCCCCTTGAAATAGAAACGGTCGCTAGGGTGTATGGGCTGGTCGTTGGCCACCTCGCCAAAACCCAGCAGGATGGACGTGAGCATCTGCTCGCGGTTGAACAAGTGCTTCATCGCCAGCACGAAGTCCGGGTTGGCGCCGGGCCCGCTGTCACGGCGCATGATGAGGTCGGTGTACAGGCCCGCCTTGGTCTCGAAGATGGCGTGCTTTTTGCTGCTCTTGATGCGGTCCACCGAGTGCGGTTTGATCGCCATGGTCAGGTCGATCTCACCGGCCAGCAATGCGTTGACGCGCGCTGCCTCGTCACCTATACCTACGTACTCGATCTCGTCCAGATAAGGGCGGTCGGGCTTCCAGTAACGGTCGTTGCGCACGGCCACAGAGCGCACGCCTGGCTTGAAGTCCTTGAGCTTGTAAGGACCGGTGCCTACACCCGACATGTGCGCGTTCACATCGCTGACGCCGTCGCGCAGGATGAGGAAACTCCAGGTGCCGAGGATCACGGGCAGGTCGGCATTGGGCGCCGCCAGGCGTATGGTCACTTCATGCGGTCCGGTGGCTTTGACCTCTTCGATCTGCTCGGCCAGCGCCTTGACCTTGGAGCCGGTCGCCGGGTTCTTGTGGCGCATGATGGAGAACACCACGTCGGCCGGCGTGAAGGGTTTTCCGTCATGAAAGGTCACCCCCTGGCGCAGCTTGAACACCCAGGTTTTGGCGTCAGTGGTGATGAATTCCTCAGCCAGCGCCGGCCGGGGTGTGAGGCTGCCATCCAGTGAGGTGAGCCCGTTGTAGAACATGCAGCCGCGGATGTAGTCGCTATGGTTGGAGAACTTGGCCGGGTCCAGCGTGTCGTTGAGTGAGGCAGCCGCGCCGGCCACCTTGATGCGCCCACCCTTGCGCGGCGCTGCCGCTTGCGCCGCAACCACCGCGGAGGCCAGGCCGCCCGCCAATGTGGCCTGCATGCCGCCGGCCATCAGCATAGCCAGCACGTCGCGCCGGCTGGCGCCGCCCTGCAGTTGGCCCATGATGCGGCGGCTTTCTTCCGGCCCGATCAGGCTGCTGCCTGTCAGCTGTTGTTCTGTCATTGTTATGTCTCCTCGGGGGTGGGGCCTTTTCAGGCGAACTTGTTTTTGATCGTGTAGTACAGCCCCACGGCGGGCAGGAACCAGGGCGTGCCAAAATGGCCAGGGATGGCGGGCCAGGGGTTGTCGCGCCAGGGGTTGGCCGCCAGGTCGCCGGCCATCACGCGGGCCATGCACTCGCCCATGTGCACCGACATCTGCGTGCCATGGCCGCTGTAGCCCATGGAGTAATAGAGGCCCTCGGTTTCACCGGCGTGGGGCAGGCGGTCCTGCGTCATGTCGACAATGCCGCCCCAGCAGTAGGCGATGCGCACGTCGCGCAGTTGCGGGAACATCGCCACCATCTGCTCGCGCAGCACCTGGCCGCTCTTGGCGTCGGAGCGCGGGCTGGACAGCGCAAAGCGCGCGCGCCCGCCGAACACCAGGCGGTTGTCCGGCGTGAGGCGAAAGTAGTTGTGCAGCGTGTCGGTACTGGTGTAGGTGCGGCGCTGCGGTAATAGCGCTTTCACCATGGCGGGATCGAGCTGCTCGGTCACGATGATGAAGCTGCCGATGGGCACAATGCGGCGCCGCCAGTAAGAGAAGCTGGAGAACGCGCCATGGCGCGTGGCGCCGGTGGCCACCAGCACCTGGTCGGCGTCCACGGTGCCGCGCGGCGTGTGCACGCGGTAGGCATGGCCGTGCAGGCGCTGCAGCTTTTGCACCGGCGCGTGGTCATAGATCAGCGCGCCGCGCCGGGCTGCTGCTTCCGCCAGGCCCCGGCCGAACTGGCCCATATGCATCTGCGCGCTTTTCTTGAACAGCAGGCCGCCGGCGAACCGGTCGCAAGCGACCTCTTCGTGGATGCGCTGCGGCGGCACCAGTTCGACCTCGGAATCCGCTTCGCGGCGCAGGCGCTCGAAGCCGCGCGCCAGCGCCTCGTAATGGGCAGGCCGCCCGGCGATCTTGAGCTTGCCGCGGCGGTGAAAATCGCAGGCAATCTCCTCTTCGCGCACGATGCGCTCCACGGTGTCCACCGCGTCGTCGTAGGCCCGGTACCAGGCGGCGGCGCGTTCGACGCCGACGCGCGCGGCGACGGTGGCATAGTCCACGGCCAGGCCGTTGTTCACATGGCCGCCGTTGCGGCCCGAGGCCTCCGCGGCTACCACCGATGCCTCCAGCACCACCACGCGGGCGCCGCGCATGGCCAGCCTGCGGGCCGCCGACAGGCCGGTGAAGCCGCCGCCCACAACCACCACGTCGGCCTTGGCGGGCAGCTCGTCACTGCGGCCCTCGAAGGGCGCGGTGGTATCGGTCCAGAAGGATTCGAGCTTCATGCGCTGCCGTAAATGGTCCAGATTTTGCGCGTGGTCTCGATGCAACGCCACACGCCGACCCAGTCCGGTTTCATCACGAAGGCGTCACCGGCCTGCACGCGGTACGTTTTGCCGCCGTCCTCGACCAGCTCCGAGACGCCCGACAGGATGTAGCAGAACTCCCAGACGCCGCCCTTGATGGAGCGCAGCGTTCCGGGCGTGGTCTGCCACACGCCGGTGCGCAGCTTGCCGTCGGCGGTCTGATCCACGTCCCAGTTCGTGAAGCGCGGGTCACCCGCCAAAAGCTTCTCGGGCACCGGCAGGCTCTCGCGGCCCTCGCCCAGGTCATCCAGCTTGAAGAAAGTCAGGTTGCTCACAGTGTCTTTTCCTTTCAGGTCACAGGCCGACCAGCGCGGGCAGGCCGTTGATGTCGCGGATCTCGGCGTGGCTGTAGAGCTCGCTGGGCTTGGGTTCGTGGCCGCGGTTGACGAAGACCTTGTTCTTGATGCCCATGTCCTGGGCCGACATCAGGTCGTAGCGCGGGCTGGAAGACACGTGCAGGATGTCGTCGGGCGAGCAGCCCAGCTGGTCGAGCATGTACTCGAAGGCCTGCAGGCGCGGCTTGTAGGCGCCGGCGTCCTGGGCGGTGTACACCTTGTGGAAGGGCGCCTCGAGCTTGCGCACGTTGGAATGGATCTGCTCGTTCATCGCATTCGACAGGATCACCAGCGGGATCTTCTGGCCCACGCGGGTGAGCGAGAAAGGCACGTCGGTGTGCGGGCCCCAGGTGGGCACGGCGTCGTAGAACTTCTGGCCGTCTTCGTCGCGGTAGGGAACGCCGTGACGCTTGCACACGCGTTGCCAGGCAGACTTGAGCACCTGGTCGTAAGGCTTCCAGTCGCCCATCACCTCGTCGAGCCGGTAGGCGCTGAAGTCCTTGATGAATTGCTGCATGCGCTCGGCGGGCAGCTGGTCGCCGACAATGCCGTGGGCCACTTCGTGCATGCGAAAGTAGGTGAGCGTGCCATAGCAGTCGAAGGTGATGTACTTGGGACGGAAGATCATGGTTTGCCTCGTGGGTGGTGTGGTGACGTGATGAAAGTGGTGGTTCAATCGATTCAATCGCTTCAATACAGGAAGCAATCGTAGGCAGCCTTCGCCGCAGTTGTTGCGGTTCTGCGCGGTACGCGCAAAGTATTCATCCGGACTGCGGCGGGCACGAGGCGCTTTGTGCCGTTCTGCGGGCGGCGGCGGCGGGCGCCAAGATCGTACAAGCCTCAAATCACCCCGCCAAGCATCATCACCCCCAAACCGCGATCGATGTATCGATGTATTGACGAGCGGAAGTTTTGAAGGAAAGCCCTATGTCCGACCACATATTTGATCCACAGGCCGCACTTGCGGCGGTGGGCCGCGCCCTGCCCGACGGGGTGTCGTTACGGCGCCTGACGACGAATGACCTTGAAGCCGCGCAGGCGCTGTCGCGCGAGTTCCAGTGGCCGCACCGGCTGGAAGACTGGCAGTTCGCCGTAGCGCACGGCCAGGGCGTGGCCGCGGTGCGCGACGGTGAACTGGTGGGCACGGCTGTGCACTGGCAGTGGGGCAAACAGCACGCGACGGTGGGCCTGGTGGTGGTGGCGCCGCGCATGCAGGGGCAGCGCGTGGGCCAGCACCTCATGCACGCGGTGATGACCGGGCTGGACGGGCGCACCGTGCTGCTGCACGCCACGCCCGAAGGCCGCGGCCTGTACGAACGCATGGGCTTTGCGATCACGGGCGAGGTCCGGCAGCACCAGGGCATGGCGGCCCCGGCCCAGCTGGTGGCCTTGCCGCAAGGCATGCGGCTGCGCCCGCTGGGCCGCAACGACGCGAAGACACTGGCCGCGCTCGATGCGCGAAGCGCCGGCATGCCGCGTGAGGCGATGCTGCGCAAACTGCTGGCCGACGGCGAGGCGGTGGTGCTGGCAAGCGGGGGCGAAGCCGTCGGCTTTTCCGTCGTGCGGCGCTTCGGGCGCGGCCATGCCATCGGCCCCGTGGTGGCACCCGATCTTGCGGGGGCGCAGGCACTCATAGGCCACTGGTGCAGCCACTATGCCGGCAAGTTCCTGCGCATCGACGTTGACGCCGCCAGCGGGCTGCCTGAATGGCTGGAGGCGCAGGGCCTGCCCCGCGTGGACACGGTGACGACCATGGTGCGCGGCGGGCCGCTGGAACGCGGGCCGACATTTGGTGGCTGGGCGCTGGTCAGTCAGGCTATGGGCTAGGAATGGCCCACCCCCGTTCAGGCTCACTTCGTGTAGCCTGCTCCCCCCTCAAGGGGGCGCCACCTGCGGCCCGGCAAAGCCGGTTCCGCGATGGCGCTGGCCTCGGCTCTTCGCGTTCGTAGGCCGCGGGTACCGTCTAGTTGCATGGAAAACTGATATGGCTTTTTTGTACAAGGGCCCCGCGCAGCGCGGGGCGGTGTGGGCCGAGCAGTTCGCGCGCAAAATGCCGCAGCTGCCGTTCTGGACTTGGCCGGAAATCGAAGACCCGGCGCAGGTGCGCTTTCTCGCGGCCTGGGAGCCCCCGCCGCGCATCACCGAAACCCTTCCCAAGCTGGAGATCCTGTTCTCCGTAGGGGCCGGCGTGGACCAGTTCGACTTCTCTGCATTGCCGCCCGGGCTGACCGTCGTGCGTATGGTGGAGCCGGGCCTGACGGCCTGCATGTGCGAATACATCAGCTGGGCCGTGCTGTCGCTGCACCGGGAGATGCCGCTATACCTGCACCAGCAAAGCCTCAGCCAATGGAAGGAACGGCCCGTGCGGCCGGCCTCCACGCGGCGCGTGGGCGTGATGGGCATGGGCATGCTGGGGCGCGCGGCCCTGGCGCAGCTGCGGCTGCTCGGCTTTGACTGCGCGGGCTGGAACCGCTCCAGCCGCAACGAGCCGGGGGTGCGCTGCTACAGCGGCGAGGCGCAGCTGGACGAGTTCCTGGCCCGCACCGACATCCTGGTGTGCCTGCTGCCGCTCACGCCCGAAACACGCGGCATCCTGGGCCGGCGCGTGTTCGACGCGCTGCCGCAAGGCGCCTGCCTGGTCAACGCCGCGCGCGGCGGCCACCTGGTGGAAGCGGAGCTGCTGGCCGCGCTGGACAGCGGGCGGCTTTCGGCCGCCGTCCTGGATGTCTGCGAGCCGGAGCCCCCGGCGCAGGGCCACCCGTTCTGGCAGCATCCGCGCATCTGGCTCACGCCCCATATCGCCAGCGCGACCCAGGCGGAAACCGCGGGCGAAGCGCTGCTGGACAACCTGCGGCGCTACGCCTTCGGCCTGCCGCTTGAAGGCGTGGTGGACCGCTCGCGCGGGTACTAGGACCAGCCAAACAGCCCCAGGCCCGCAGAATCTTCTACCGTAGGCCCGCAAACAACAGCATGGTCGTGCGCGCGCAAGGGGACAAGCCGCAGCACCCGCTGCGCACTCGCGCCTAAGCTTGTGCCCATGATGTCCACCAAAACCCTTTCCCTCGATTCTTCGCTGGTGGCGCTCGACCGGGCGCACCTGATCCACCCCGTGGCCAACTGGCGCGGCCATGAGCAGCGCGGCGCCACGGTGCTGCGCTCCGGCAAGGGCGCCTGGCTGCGCGACGCCGACGGCCGCGAACTGCTCGATGCCTTCGCGGGCCTGTGGTGCGTCAACATCGGTTACGGCCATGAAAGCGTGGTGGAGGCCGCCGCGCGCCAGATGCGCGAGCTGCCCTACGCCACCGGCTACTTCAGCTACGCCAGCGAGCCGGCCATACGCCTGGCCGCCAAGCTGGTGGAGATCGCGCCGCCGGGCTTGAAGCACGTATACCTCACACTCGGCGGCTCCGAGGCGGTGGACGCGGCCGTGCGGCTTATCGTGCAGTACTACAACAGCACGGGCCGGCCGGCCAAGAAGCATTTCATTGCGCTGGAACGCGGTTACCACGGCTCATCGTCCACCGGCGCGGGCCTCACAGCCCTGCCCGCCTTCCACCGCGGCTTTGACCTGCCGCGCCCCGAGCAGCACTACATCCCCTCGCCCTACCTCTACCGCAGCCCCGCGGGCAATGACCCGCAGGCGCTGATCGCGGCTTCGGTGGCCTCATTGCGCGAGAAGGTGAACGCGCTGGGCGCGGAAAACGTCGCGGCCTTCTTCTGCGAGCCTATCCAGGGCTCGGGCGGCGTGATCGTGCCGCCCGCGGGCTGGCTCAAGGCCATGCACCAGGCCTGCCGCGAGCTGGACATCCTGTTTGTGGCCGACGAGGTGATCACCGGCTTCGGCCGCACCGGCCCCATGTTCGCCTGCGACGCCGAGGGCGTGTCGCCGGACCTGATGACGGTGGCCAAGGGCTTGACATCCGGCTACGCGCCCATGGGCGCGCTGCTGATGTCGGAGCGCGTGTACGCCGGCATCGCCGACGGTACGCCCGAAGGTGCGCTGGTGGGCCACGGCGCCACCTACTCCGCGCACCCGGTGAGCGCCGCCGTAGCGCTGGAAGTCATACGCCTTTACGAAGAGGGCGGCATCCTCGCCAACGGCCAGCGCGTCGCGCCCCACTTCGAAGCGGGGCTGCGCTCCATGTTGCGCCATCCGCTGGTGGGCGATGCACGCTCGCGCGGGCTGCTGGGCGCACTCGAACTGGTGAGCGACAAATACACCAAGGCCCGCTTCGACCCGGCGCTGCAGCTGCCCGACCGCATCGCCAAGGCGGCTTACGAGAACGGCCTCATCTTCCGCGCTTTCGGCGACAGCATCCTGGGTTTTGCGCCGGCCTTGTGTTTCACGCCCTCGGAGTTCGAGCAGATGTTCGAGCGGCTGAACCGCACGCTGGACACCGTGCTCGAACAGCCCGAGGTGCGGCGCGCACTGGCTTGACCTGATTGACTTGGGCGTGGAACTTGCTTAAATGGGGTAACGATGAATACATCCACCGGCAACCCCAAACTCGACCGCCTTGACCTGCGCATCCTGTGCCATCTGCAAAAGAACGGGCGCGCCTCGAACGTCGAAATCGCCGACGCCGTCGGCCTGTCGCCCAGCCCCTGCCTGGTGCGCGTGAAGCGGCTGGAGCAAGCCGGCTACATCGCCGGCTACGGCGCGCAGATCCGGCTCGAGAAACTGGGCGACACGCTGCTGGTATTCACCGAAGTCACGCTGCAGGACCATAAGCGCGAGGACTTCGTCAAGTTCGAGATGAGCATACGCCCCATCGACGAGATCGTGGAATGCCACCTGGTCAGCGGCGGCTACGACTACCTGCTGAAGTTCGTCACGCGCGGCGTGAACCACTACCAGGAGATCGTCGAGGGCTTGCTGGAGGCCAACATCGGCATCGAAAAATACTTCAGCTACATCGTCATCAAGACACCCTTCGTCAAGAACTACTACCCCATCGAGCAGCTGATGCAGCCGCACGCCTGAGCGCGCTGAGCAGGCCGGGGGCCGCAGCTTTTGCTGCAGCCCGACCTGATTCGACATTTGCTGCTGCGCCGGCGCCTGTTTCCGGTGCCATCTCCGGCGGGCCCAGCCTACGCTTGCAGCATGAACCCTTCTTCCAGCCTTCCGGCGCCCGCCCGATCGGCCGCAGCGATCCAGCGTGTGCAGCGGCACATCAACGAGAACCTCAACCAGGCGCTGGCGCTGTCGGAGCTGGCCGGTCTCGCCGGGCTCAGCGTATGGCGCTTTGCCACCGTGTTCCGCCAGCAGGTGGGTGTGTCCCCGCACCGCTATATCTGCCGGCTGCGCCTGGCGCGCGCGCAAGCCCTGATGCGGCAGGGCATGCCGGTCGCCAGCGCGGCCAGCGAGGCGGGCTTTTACGACCAAAGCCATCTCTCGCGGCACTTCAAGACCGTGTTCGGCATGACGCCCGGGCAGTACCTCACGGCTGCCAGCCAGCCTCGGGCGGCACGCCAGGCCTTCCAATGACCGGGGAGATTGCCGACCTGCTGCCCGAGCTGGTCGCGCTGCGGCGCGACCTGCATGCGCATCCGGAGCTCGCCTTCAAGGAGCACCGTACCGCCGGCATCGTCGCCTCGGCCCTGCGCGACCTGGGGCTGGAAGTGCATGAAGGCATAGGTGGCACCGGTGTTGTCGGCGTGCTGCGCGCCGGCAGCGCGGGGCGCAGCGTGGGCCTGCGCGCCGACATGGACGCGCTGCCGATTCTTGAGCAAGGCGAGAAGCCTTATGCCAGCCGTTTCCCCGGCATCCACCACGGCTGCGGGCATGACGGGCACACCGCCATGCTGCTGGGCGCGGCACGCCACCTGGCGCGCACGCGCCGCTTCAACGGAACCGTCAACTTCATCTTCCAGCCGGCCGAGGAAGGCCGGGGCGGCGCACGCGTGATGGTCCAGGAAGGGCTCTTCAAGCGCTTCCCCTGCGACGCGGTCTATGCCCTGCACAACTGGCCGGAGCTGCCCGCCGGCACCGCCCAGACGCGGCCGGGCGCCATCATGGCGGCGGCCGATCGCTTCGACATCGTGGTCCGCGGCCGGGGAGGCCATGCGGCCCAGCCGCACCGCACGCCCGATGCGGTGCTCGCCGCGAGCGAGCTGGTCACCCAGTTGCACACCATTACCTCACGCCGGATTCCACCGACCGAGAACGCGGTGCTCTCGGTCACGCGCATCAGCGGCGGCCAGTCGCACAACGTGCTGCCCTCGGCGGTCGAGCTCACGGGCACGGTGCGCAGTTTTGATGCGGACGTGCAGGACACCCTAGAAGCGTCCATCCGGCAGATCGCGCAAGGCGTGGCCCAGGCCAGCGGCACCACGATCGAGGTGGAGTATGTGCGCTACTACCCCGCCACCGTGAACACGCCGCAGGAAGCGGCGCTGGCCCTGCGCGCCGCTGAAGCCGCGGGGCTGAAGGCCTCGATGGCGCCCTCGGCGGCCTTTACCTCCGAGGACTTTGCCTTCATGCTCCAGGCCCGGCCCGGCGCCTACCTCTGGCTGGGCCAGGGCGCCAGCCCGCGGCGCGAAGACAGCCCCTCATTGCACCATCCCAGCTACGACTTCAACGACGAGGTGCTGCCGCTGGGCATCAGCTGGTTTGTCCAGGTGGCGAGCCTTGCGCTCGCAAGCTGACCCGGAACCAATTCCGGGATGAATCCCTCGGGCTGGAGGCCGGGGGAGGCAAAGTCAGGTTTGAACGACAAACGAGCCACTGGGGTACTGGGCGCACATGAATTCCACGAAGGCCCGGACTTTGGGACTCTGCAAACGACGGGAGGTGTGCAGAACCCAAAGCTCCACTTCGTCGCCGGCAATGCCCCAGGACACGAGTGCGCCCTTTTCAAGCAGGTCTCCAATGATGGATTGCGGCATCATGGCCGCCCCTGCGCCGCCGGCGATGGCGTCGCGCACCATCAGAAGCGAAGACAGGCGTAGAACAGGTTGCGGCTCGATGGTGAACTGACCATTGTTGACGGACCAGACATCGCCGTCGCGATAGCTGGGCGTCACGACTGCCGGAACGCCAAAAGGCGTGTCTTTACGCCCCGTCGGCATCTGAACGGAGGGTGCGGCAGCAAGCACCATCCGGTCTTTGGCAAAACACCTGCCGACCAGGGCGCTATCCCGGGAGGGGTTGATGCGGATGGCCACGTCAAAATGCTCGTCGACGAGATTGACGAGCCTATCCTCCGCCACGGCTTCGATCTGCACTTCCGGATAGCTCGCCAGGAACCGCGCGGCAATCCGCCCGAGCGCCACTTGCGAAAACAGCAGCGGTGCCGCGACACGCAGACGGCCTCGCGGCGCTGCAAGGCTGTCTCGCGCCGCCGTGACCGCATCGGCAACCTCGTGCATCGGTCCTTCCGTTCTGCGCAGCAACAGCTGGCCGGCTTCCGTCAACTCCAGGCGCTGGGTGCCTCGCTCGATCAGCCGGATACCCAATGCGTCCTCAAGATCGGCGACACGCCGTGACAAGGTGGCCTTGGACCGGCCGCTGGCGCGGCTGGCCTTTCCAAAACCGCCATGCGTGGCGACCAGCTGAAAGTCCCCAAGGGCATTTAAATCCATAGTGTCTCAATATTGATACGACAAGTATCAATTTTAGAGTCTTTGAATCCAATGTGAAACACCCTATTGTCGAGTCCTACGCAACAAAACCTCAAAGGTGTTTCTCATGAATGACATTCGTGCATTGGTACTGACGGAATACGGCGGCCCCGGTTCCCTCAAGGTCTCGTCGGTCGCGCCGCCGGTAGCGGGGGCGGGCCAGGTGCTGGTCCGCGTCCACGCCGCCGGCGTCAATGGGCTCGACTGGAAGCTGCGCGAGGGTTATGTCCGCGACGCTTTCCCGCTGCAATTGCCGACCGTCCTGGGCATAGAACTCGCTGGCGTCGTTGAAGCGGTGGGCGCGGGCGTTACCCGGCTGCGTACAGGCGATCGCGTCATGGGCCCGCTCGGCGGCCTGGGCGCCTACGCCGACCTGGTCGCGGTGAACGAGGCCAATTTGAGCCCGGTGCCCGACGCGCTGGACTTCGTGCAAGCCGCCGCCTTGCCCCTGGCTTCGGTGGCTGCATGGAAAAGCCTGCACCTTGCCGGCGAGATCCGCCCCGGGCAGCGCATCCTGATCCAGGGCGCGGCCGGCGGCCTGGGCGGGTTCGCGGTGCAGTACGCGCACCAGGCAGGCGCCGTGGTGTATGCCACCGCCCGGGACAGCCACAGCGGCTATGTCCGCGGTCTTGGCGCGGACCATGTCATCGCCTACGACAGGGAACAGTTTGAAAACCTCGTGAGCGATATCGACCTCGTGCTCGACTACGCCGGCGGCGACGTGCTGAGCCGCTCATGGGCCGTGCTTACCGAAAACGGCACCGTCGTCAGTACCGCATCACCCGACATTGCGGCAAACACGCCGGTGGGCCGCCGCGGCCTCTGGTTCCAGAACACGCCGGATACCGCGCGCTTGCAAGCCATCGCCGATGACGTGGTGCACGGCCGCTTGCAGTCCGAGGTCAGCGCTGTCGTGCGCCTGGAGGAGCTGGCTGCGGCCATCGAACGCAACCGGACGCATCCACAACGCGGCAAGACCGTGGTGACGTTTGCCGACTGAACCGGCGCTTAAAAGGCCTCCAACGCAACGCCGAAACGCACCCGCGAATTGCTTCCCAACGCTCCGTTTCGAAAACGGGCATCCCCTTTTTTTAACCCATGTATCCCAGGAGATATGAAATGAATGATGTCTGGTCCCCCATCAAGGTCGGCAAGCTGCAACTGCCGCATCGGCTTGCCATGGCGCCTATGACCCGCAGCCGGGCCAAGCCCGACGGAACGCCCAGCGATCTGGCGCCGGAGTATTACGCCCAGCGCGCGACCATGGGCCTGCTGATCACCGAAGGCACCCAGCCCTCCGACGACGGGCAGGGCTATCTCGCCACGCCCGGCATCTACACCGACGCGCATGTCGCCGGCTGGCACAAGGTAACGAATGCCGTCCATGCCGCCGGCGGGCGCCTGTTCGTGCAGCTGATGCACGTGGGACGTATCTCGCATCCCGAGAACACACCGCATCATCGGCAAGCCGTCGCGCCATCGGCGATCGCGCCCGGCGTCGACATGTTCACGGTCAAGGGCATGCAGGCCATTCCCGCACCGCGCGAGCTGACGACCGCCGAAGTCAGGCAAACCGTGGCCGACTTCGCACACGCCGCCGCGCGTGCCGTGGAAGCGGGCGCGGACGGCGTGGAAATACACGGCGCGAACGGCTATCTGGTACACCAGTTCCTCGCTCCCAATGCGAATCAGCGCTCCGATGAGTACGGCGGCTCCATGGAAAACCGCGCGCGCTTTGCCATCGAAGTGGCACGCGCGATCGCCGATGCCATCGGCCCCGAGAAAACCGCCATCCGCGTATCGCCGGGATTCCCCGCGGGCGGCATCGCCGAGGGGCGGGACAATGATGATCTTTACCGCTACCTCGCGGCGGAGTTCGAAAAAATGGGCATCGCTTACCTGCACGTCCTCCATGCGGGCAACGACGCCCTCCTGGCGGACATCCGCAAGGGCTTCGGCGGGGCGCTGATCGTGAACCGCCCAGGCCGCAAGCGTGAGCAGGTCGGCTTGGACGTCGCCGCAAGCCTTGCCGACATGGAATCCCTGGGTGCGATGGCACTGGCCAATCCGGACCTGGTCGCGCGCCTGAAAACCGGTGCGCCGTTGAACGAAGTGCGGCCGCAATTGTTCTATGCCGGTGGCGCGGAAGGGTACATCGACTATCCCGCTATCGGTCCCGAATAAAGCCTGTCAGGCGCCCGGCGCGATCAAGGCTCCGCTGTGGCTCCATGCGCCGGGCTCCAGCATCCATGAGAGGCCGGCAGTCCGGTTTCCTATGCGCGTATCCGGGGTTTCCATCAGCGCGATAGCGGAGGTGGAGCGGGCACTCCCCACCACTCCGCCATTTCGCGCTGGCTGGCGCCGGGGCCGCGTCTGGACAGTTCAAACCGATCGGTGTCTACTAACGGGGCCCTTGTGGATTTCCGCAGCCCTTGGGGTCTGCGCATCTGGAGCGCTGCGGCTCCTGCCAAAATGCCGGACGAGAAAACTTCGGCAACGCCCTTACCCACGCGCGTTTAACCATGAATATCCGTACCGCTACGACAGATGACGCCCCCGCCATTGCCGCGATCTACGCCCCGATCGTGCGCGAGACAGCCATTTCGTTCGAGCTGGAGCCGCCAACGGCCGACGAAATGGGGACGCGCATAGCGACCACGCTGCAGCGCTTTCCCTGGCTGGTGAGTCTTGATGCTTCAGGCCAGGTCAGCGGCTATGTCTATGCCAGCAAGCATCGCGAACGGGCCGCCTACCAGTGGTCCGTGGACGTGACGGCCTATGTGCGCAATGACGCCCGCGGCCAAGGCATCGGCAAACAGCTATACAAATCGCTGCTGGAGGAACTGAAGACACTGGGTTACGCGCAAGCCTTTGCCGGTATTGCCCTTCCGAACGCCGCGAGTGTGGCGCTCCACGAATCGATGGGGTTTGAGCCGCTCGGGATCTACCGAAAGGTCGGCTACAAGTTGAACGCCTGGCACGACGTGGGTTGGTGGCAGCGCTCTATCCAGACACTTGCGCAACCTGGTCCACCGAAGGCGTATCAGGGCGGATAAATCCCGGCCTGTGGCTGGCTGGTTTTCCTTCGGAGCTTGCCGGAAGCCGCATCCTTGGCGGCCATGCGCTTTAACTTAACTGCTGGCGAGGCAAGCCAGGGCCGGCGGTTCAACTTCGCGGTCGTCCCCGTGGTCCAGTCCAAGGGGTTCACTCCAGTTTTCCATCGAGTCGGCGATCGCAATTTTCGAAGCTATTTTTGAAGGTTGCCGTTGGAATTCACGATGGAGAGATCTACCCCACCCCAGCCGGTCCGCTGGTTGGCTGTGTAGTTGACAAAGACACCTCCCAGGTTGTATTCGCCCAGGCTGGACAAGGCTTGCAGCACGCCGGCGCGGGTCGGCGTCTTGCCCGCACGCCGGACGGCTTCCACGGCAATCTTGGCACCCATGTAGCCTTCGAGGCTTGAGAAAGACAGGGCCTCGCCCGGTGCGTACTTCTTCATGTCAGCTTGATATTCGGTGATGACCGGCTTGGAAGGAACGAAGGGGAAAGGCACCGCCTGGCTCAACACGATGCCGCGTGCCTTGTCCTTGCCGACGGCATTGACCAAACCGTCGTGCAGCAGCACCGACAGGCCGTAAATCTGCACCGCCCCCCCGGGGACGTCGCGGACAGCCTTGACGAATTCAAACGCAGGCTTTCCCGCAGCCAGCAAAATAATGCCCTTGGGGCGGATCTCCGTGATGGCGGCGGCGGCGGCGCGAACGCTCGCATCCAGCTTGTCGGGCGCGGCGTCAAGCACCTGCTGAGTCACGATTTTGACGCCCTGCGGCCCGCTGAGCTGGGTCGTCAACTGCGCCAGGGGCGGGCCGAAGGCGACGCTCATATTGACGATGGCCAGCGAGTCCTTGCCCCAGGTCTTGGCTTCCTTGAGCAGGCTGCCCACTTCATCCGCATAGCCGCTGCGCAGGGGAAACACATTGCTGGCGGAAACCACATTTTTATCGCCCTGCAGCGGCGCGATCAACGCGATGCCGTTCTTTCCCGGCAAGTCCTGCTTGGCGATTTCGGCGAGTCCGCCGCTGTTGAGAAAGCCCAACAGCCCTACCACCGCCGGATCGCCGATGAGTTGCTGGGTCAACTCAAGCATCTTCGGGGCCTGCAGGCCGTCGTCAAGCGTGACCAGCTTGAGCTTGTTGCCCTGCAGGGTGCTGCCCGCATTGACTTTGTCGAAATAGGCCTGGATACCCGCCGCCATGCCCTTGGCGTTCGCCGCCGATGTCGGATTGGTCTGCGAAGCGACCTGCCCGAAAACCAGGTCGATGGCGTGGCTGGACATCGGCAAGATCAAGATCCCAAGTGCAGCCATCGTGGTCTTGAGGCGCATGAAATTGAGAGCCATGTTGTCTCCTTTATTACTTTAGCCAGTACATCATCAACACAAAGTAATTCAAATGGGTTAAACCCCGAGATGTCGTACTACGCTGGCTGAACGCAGCCCTCAAGCAATAAGTTCGGTCGCCGAACTTGCGGCAAGGGCCTTCACAGGTCGATTCAGACGCCCAGGTATTGGTGAACGATTTCTGGTTGCCCGCGCAATTCATCCGAGCTGCCTTGCCAGACCACGCGGCCTTTTTCAATCACAAAGTGCCGGTCGGCCAGGCCCATCAGCGCTTTCACGTTTTTATCGATGACGATCTGCGACAAACCCTCCTTCTTCAGGTCAGCAAGGGCACGCCAGATTTCGTTTCGAATCACGGGGGCCAGGCCCTCTGTGGCTTCGTCGAGCACCAGCAGCCGCGGGTTGGTCATCAGCGCGCGGCCGATGGCCAGCATCTGCTGCTCACCCCCCGACAGCTGTGATCCCAAATTAGCGCGGCGCTCTTTCAGCCGTGGGAAAAAGGCGTAGACACGGTGAAGATCCCAGGGTTCTCCATGGCTTTTTTTGTCGTCCCGGGCGGTCGCCACCAGGTTTTCCTCGACCGTCAGATTGGGAAACACCTGCCGGCCTTCGGGCACCAGCGCCAGGCCCTGGCGCGCGATGCGGTGCGAAGGTAGATGGTCTACCCGGCCACCGGCCACCGACACGCTACCGGAGGCCACGGGCAGCATGCCGAACAAACATTTGACGGTGGTGGAACGGCCCATGCCGTTGCGCCCCAACAGGGTAACCACCTCACCCGGGCCGACGTCGAACGAGATGTCAAACAGCGCCTGCGCATGGCCGTAGGAAGCCTGCAGGCCTTGGACGGATAAAAACGGTGTCATGATTTTTTCCTTGCCCGCGTCATGCTGGAGCTTCTTCACCGAGGTAAACCGCCCGCACTTCCGGATGGTTGCGGATTTCCTCAGGCGTTCCGGTGAACAAAATCTTGCCGTAGACCAGCACGCTGATGCGGTCTGCCAGCGCAAACACCGCATCCATGTCGTGCTCGACCAGCAGGATGGTGTAGAGGCGTTTCAGACTTTTCAGCAGCGATATGACGGCGGCGGATTCCTGAACACTCATGCCGGCCATGGGTTCGTCCAGTAGCAGGAACTTCGGCCCGGCGGCCAGGCTCATGGCCAGCTCCAGCTGCCTGCGCTCACCGTAACCCAGGTCGCCGGCCGCCGCGTTGCATCGATGCGCGAGGCCGGTGGCTGCCAGCGCCTCTTCGGCGAATTTGCGCGCCTCCTTGCCCGCCAGCATCGGCCTCCAGAACTTGAAGGCATGCTGGCGTGAACCAAGCGCCGCGAACGTGGCGTTCTCCAGCACGCTGAAGTCCTCAAAGATCGAGGTGATCTGGTACGAACGCAACAAACCACGCCTGGCGCGTTCATGAATCGGCAAGGCGGACACATCCGCGCCCTTGAACCAGACGCGGCCGCTGTTCGGTGCCAGCTCGCCTGACAGCTGGTTGATCAGCGTGGTCTTGCCGGCACCGTTGGGGCCGATGATGGCGTGCAGTTCTCCCTCGCCGATGTCGAGCGACACCGCGTCGGTGACCAGCAGCGCGCCGTAGCGTTTGGTGAGTGATTCAGTGCGAAGTACGCTGGCCATTACAGGGCTCCTTGCGCGGCATCCGTCGCCGTAACGACCGATGGAGTGGCTTTTGGGACCGGCCTTTCCCGGGAATCCAGGCGCTGCAGCAGCCCGATGATCCCGCGGTTTCCCAGGAGCGTGACAATGACGATGAAGGGGCCGAAGACGACCATCCAGTGTTCGGTCAATCCTTTCAGGATTTCTTCCAGGCCGAGGAAAACCAGCGCACCCATCAGGGGGCCGAACACGGTGCCCAGGCCGCCGATCACCACGATGACGATCAGCTCGCCCGAGACCGACCAGGCCAGCGTGCTGGGCGAGGCGAAGGCATTGAGGTTGGCCAGCAGCAGGCCGGCCACACCGCACAACATGCCCGACATCACATAGGCCAGCAACTGGTAGCGCAGCACCGGGATGCCGGCGGCATTGACGCGGCGTGTGTTCTGTTTGGCCCCACGGATCACCATGCCGAAGGGCGCGGCGCGCAGCCTGGCCAGCCACCAGATCGACAGGACCAGGACCACGAAGGCCAGGGCGTAGACGCTGGTCGCGGACGACAGGTCGAGCGGGCCGAACCGGCTGGGCTGGGCGATGGACATTCCGTCATCGCCGCCATAGTTCTTCAAGCTCACGAACAGGAAGTAGCCCATCTGGGCGAAGGCCAGCGTGATCATGATGAAAGCGATGCCGCTGGTGCGCAGGCTGATGGCGCCCGTGACCAGCGCGACCAGGCCGCACACGCCCAGGCACAGCGCGAGGTGCATCCAGCCGTTGCCGATGCCGTGAAAAGAGGCCAGGCCGACGGCATACCCTCCGAGCCCGAGAAACAGCGAATGGCCGAAGCTCACCAGTCCGCCGTAACCCAGCGCCATGTTCAGCGCGCAGGCGGCAATGGCGTAGATGATGATGCGCGCAAAGAAGGCGACATAAAACGGCTGGCCGGTGGCCTGCGCGACGAAAGGCACGGTCGCCAGCAACAGCAGGACCAGCAAGGGAACCCAGGTGCTGGGGCGTGAAAGAAGTGGGCTCATGGTTGTCACCTGTTGGCTGGAAAGAGGCCTTGCGGACGCCAGGCCAGAACCACCGCCATCAGCAGGTAGACCAGCATGGAGGCCAGCGCCGGGCCGGCCGCGTCGGCGAGCGAGCGTTCGGTGACCTGCCGCAGCATGAAGGGCAAAAATGCGCGGCCCAGGGTGTCGACGATGCCGACAATCAGCGCAGCATAAAAAGCGCCCGTGACCGAGCCGATGCCGCCGATCACGATGACCACCAGTGTCGTGATGAGCACCGACTCGCCCATGCCGGACTGCACCGACAGGATGGGCCCGGCCATCGCGCCGGCAAGGCCTGCGAGCATGGCGCCGACCGCAAACAGCATGGCATTGAGCAGGCGGATATTGACGCCGAGCGCGGCGACCATCGCGGGGTTCACCGCGCCGGCCCGGATCAGCATACCGACGCGGGTCTTGTTGATCAGCAGCCAGGAACCCACGGCAACCACCAGCCCGACGACGATGATGGCGAAGCGGTAGGCCGGGTAGCTGAAGCCGGCGACAGGGATGGCGCCGCTCAAGAACTCCGGCACCTGCAAAAATACCGGCTGCGGGCCCCAGATGATGCGCACCAGTTCATTGAAGAACAAGACCAGGCCGAAGGTGGCCAGCACGTGGTCGAGATGGTCGCGCCGGTAGAGGCGCGCGACCGCGACGAACTCCAGCGCCAGGCCCAGCAGCAGCGAGCCCAGCATCGCCGCCAGCAGGGCCAGCCCGAAGGAGCCGGTGTACTGGAAGGCCGTGGCCGCGAAGTACGCGCCCATCATGTAGAGCGAGCCGTGCGCCAGGTTGACGAAGCTCATGATGCCGAAGACCAGCGTCAGGCCTGCCGCCAGCAAAAAAAGCAGGACGCCGTACTGCAGGCCGTTGAGCAACTGCGCGAAAACAATCGTGCCGTTCATGTCACTTCAGCGCGCATTGCGCGTGGTAGGCATCGGACTGCTTGGGCAAGGGAGTTGCGATGAGCTTTCCGACGACACTGCCGCCGCTCTTGACGGCTTCGAACGCGTAGTAGTTCTGCACCGGCAGGTTGTTGTTGTTGAACGCGAATGTGCCGCGCACCGACTTGAACTCGCTGCCGGCCGCCTTGACCGCCGCGGCGAGTGCCTTGGCATCGCCGGCCTTGGCCTTGCCCAGGGCGATATTCAGGATATTGGCCGCGTCGTAGGCCGTCGCCGCGTACGCGCTGGGCGTGCGTTTGTACTTGCGTTCGAAGTCGGCAACGAACTTCTTGTTCTCCGGCGTGTCAAGCGCCGCGTCCCACATCGCGCCGCTGATGCTGCCAAGGGCCGCGTCGCGCAGGCCCGGCAGGGTTGTGCCGTCGACGGTGAAGACGGAATACAGCGGCACTTTGGCCATCAGGCCGGCCTGGCTCATCTGCTTGATGAAGTTGACGCCCATGCCACCCGGGTAGAACACAAACACCGCATCGGGTGCGGCAGCCTGCAGCTGCGCCAGTTCGGCGGAATAGTCAGGCTGGTTCACCTGCGTGTAAACCTCGTCCACGACCTGGCCCTTGAAGTAGCGCTTGAAGCCGGCCAGCATGTCTTTGCCGGCCTGGTAGTTGGGCGCCATCAGGTAGACCTTTTTCAGGCCCTTGTCCTGGGCCAGCTTGCCCATGGCTTCGGCCGCGCCGTCGTTCTGCCACGCGGCGGAAAACACATTGGCCTTGCAACCCGCGCCGGCCAGCGGCGACGGGCCGGCATTCGTGGCGATGGCCACGGTGCCCGACTCGACGATGCGCGGCAGGCTGGCCATCAGCACATTGGAAAAGCTCAGGCCCACGATGGCATCAACCTTGTCCTTGTCGATGAACTTGCGCACGATCTGGCTGCCGATCTCAGGCTTGAGCTGGTCGTCTTCCTTCAGCACCGTGGCGGCCTGGCCGCCTAGCTTGCCGCCCAATTGCTCGACCGCCAGCATGAAGCCGTCGACCTGGTCCTGGCCGACGATGGCCTGCGGGCCGGACAAGGGTGCCATCAAGCCGATGGTGGCGGCGGCGGTGAACTGGCTGGCGCCGGCCAATATGAGCCCGGCCGCAGCGGTCAGTGCATTGCGGCGAAAAGGCGTTTTGGGTGCTGGGTTCATGGTGTTTTGTCTCCTGTTTATCGTGTGGTCGGGTGGAATGACGAAAGGGCTGAAAGGCTGCGGGTTCAGTCGGAAATTTGCACGAAGACGCGCCCGCCCTCGATGCGCACGGGGTAGCTGCGAACGTCCTGCGTGATCGGCGCGCAGGTGCCGCGGCCGTTGCGCACGTCGAACTTGCCCTGGTGCAGCGGACATTCAATTTCATAACCGTCAAGAAAGCCGTCGCACAGGCGGGCATGGCCGTGGGTACAAATGTTGTCGGTGGCAAAAATACTGCCCTCGACCTTGTAGAGAGCGATGTCGCGGCCGCCGACCTGCAGGCCGACCACGTCGTCTTCGGGAACGCCGGCTTCTTCGGTGGCGTCAAGCCAGTTGGTGTTGCTCATGATTTAGATGGGGTAGATGATGGAATTGGGGATCATTTCGCTGTCGTATACGCACAGCCGCGAAGCGAACTTCAGGCCTTCAGACGTGCGCACGATCACGTCGATGTAGCGGCCGACGTTGAAGACCGTCGACTCTTGTGACAGCTTGGTGCGAAAGACCGCGTAGTTGGCTTCCGACTCAAAGCGATTGCCGCCGGCCGCGCGAATCAGCGGCGCACCGACAACGTGGCGCTGGTAGTAAGGGTCATGGAACAAGGTCTCGCGGATGCCATAGACACGGTCTTTCAGCATGCCCTTGCTTTCAAAAAGCAGGGTTGCCAGCGGAAAACCACGTTCGTGGTTTTCCCGCGGGATCAACTTGTAGAGGCAGTCCTCGGTGAAGAACCCGGGCCACAAATCCCAGTTGCCCGAGTCGACCGCCTGGGCGTAATCGGCATACAGCTGCGAGATTTGCAGGTAATCTTCGAAATTGAGGTTGATGACGGCGCTCATACATCGGCCTCCATCACTTCGCGCCAGTATTGGTACATGCCGCGTATCAATGTTTCCGTGACCATGTGGTCGGTGTCCTCGACGGTGCGCCCGCCGAGTTCGGCCAGGGTGCGGTGGCCGGGCTTCTGCTCGAAACCCTGCTGCGAGAACTCAATCACCTCACCATCGTCGGCCGACACAAAGCCGGCCGGGCCGAACAGGTTGGCCTGGCGCAGCCGGCGCTGCGTCATCTCTTGCGTGTCGTCCTCAAAGCCAAAGTGCGTCCAGACGAAATCGAAGGAACCGTGGCCGTCGGGCTGGATGTGGCGCGTCGATACGCTGTTGACCTGCTGCTGCAGGATGACGCTGGGAAACAGCGTCATCATCACCGCGGTCGGGCCACCCCACCAGGGCTCGGGCACGATGTCCAGAAAGCGCGGATCGTTGAGTTCCATGCTCTCTTTGAAGCTGGACACCTGGGTGACCTGGTCAGCCTTGCCCGACTGGCCGCGCGTGGAGATCATCGCGGCATGGCGGTGGCGCGCATCCATTTTGAGTTCGGACTTGTTGTCTGCGCGCCAGAGGCCGAAGGTGACAAACCAGGTGTGCAACAGGCCGGGGTGGTAGGGGTCCTTGATGTTTTCCTGCATCAGCTTCCAGTTGCCCGGGATGCGCTGGCGGTTGTAGCCCAGGATCTTCAGCTTCCGGCCGTCAAAGAGACGGTCGAAATAGCCGAGGATCACCGGTCCAAGAAAGTCTTCTAGGGATTCGACGCCGTGGTCGAAGCTGGCAAACACCACGCCGCCGCGCGTGGCGACCTTCAGCTTGTTAAGGCCGTGGTCGGTGGTCTTGAAGTCCGCCGGCATACCCCCGTTGACCTTGCCGTCCTGCTTCACGCCGCGCCGGAACGGCACGCCCTGCAGGTCGCCCTTCAAGGTGTAGCTCCACTGGTGATAAGGGCACACAAACTCTTTTTTGTTGCCATGGCGTTCGCGGCAGAACTGCATGCCGCGGTGGGCGCAAACATTTTCGACAACACTGACGCCGCCGTCGGTGTCGCGCACCATGATCACCGAGCGTTCCCCGATCACCGTGCGCTTGAAGTCGCCGGCGTTGGGGATCTCGGCGTCAAGGCCGACGTAGTTCCAGTGTTTGGTGTAGAAAAAACGTTCAAGCTCTTTCCTGTGCTGGTCCGGGTCGGTGTACGCCATGAAGGGAATCCGGCTTGTGCCTTCGGATTCCCAATGGATCTTGATGGGAAAGGTGCCGGTGGATCCGGTCGTTGTTGGGGTGGTCGATGCGGTCATCGCTGTCTCCTTTTGCTTCGGTTATTCAGCGCCCGTGCTTCAGGCGGCCACCGTGACCGTGATGCCCGCCAGGCCCGCGATATCGCCTTGCATGACATCGCCCGCAAGCACGGCGTTCACGCCTTCGGGGGTCCCGGTCATGATGATGTCGCCGGGCTCCAGCGTTTCATATTCGGAAAGATAGGCGATGCATTCCGGGACCGACCAGATCAGCTTGGCGATGTCCGAGGATTGACGCGCGCTGCCGTTGACGGTGACGCTGATGGCGCCTTGCGCGACATGACCGCCGTCGACCACGCGTGAAAGCGCGCCGACGGGGGCCGACAGCGAGAAGGACTTGCCGAATTCCCACGGGCGGCCCTTGTCGCGCGCGTCGAGCTGCAGGTCGCGGCGTGTCATGTCCAGCCCAACGCCGTAGCCGTAGACATGGTCCAGCGCGTCGGCCACGGCGATGTCACGGCCGCCCTTGCCGATCGCGACAACGAGTTCGATTTCGTGGTGGAAGTTGTTCGTCTTCGGCGGATAAGGAATGCTGACCGGCGACGACGCATCGACGGCCGCGTTGGCCGGTTTCATGAAAAAGAACGGCGGATCGCGATCCGGGTCCTTGCCCATCTCGCGCGCATGCGCGGCGTAGTTGCGGCCCACGCAAAAAATGCGGTTGACGGGGAATCGTTCGCGGATACCGGCGACGGCGAGCGTGGGAGTGGCAGCGGGTTCGATGGCGTAGTTCATGTGACGGTGTTCCGTTGAAAAGTTGAAAGTCTTTCAGGCGCGGTGTTCGCGCCACAGGCCGAGTGCCTGCTGCACCGGGCGGTCTGAATAGCTGAAGAGCACGGTGTCCGGGCCGGCGCGGAACTGGTGGCTGTGCCAGGACGGCACCACCATCACGTCGTTTTCATCGAGGCGAACGGTCTTGCCTTCAATGCTCGCTTCGGCGTGGCCGCTGAGGCACACGTACACCGTGCCATCGGTGCAGCGGTAGGGCCGTGTCTCGAAGCCGGCTGGAAGCAGCTGGGAGAACGCCGCTATCGTCGGCATGGGCGAGCGGCCGGTGGCCGGGTTGACGTAACGCTGCTTGTGGCCGAAGTGCGCGTCAGGCTCGCTGCTTGCGGCTATGGCCTTCAACGATGCCAGGGTGCGCTCCCAGGGATAGACAAACACCTTGGTCGGCTCGGCAGGCTGCTGGTAAAAATCGACCGGCACCATGTTGGCGCCGTAGCGCGCCAGCGCATCGCCCTCCGGCCGGACGACGGCCTGGTAGTTGCTGTCGCTTTTCTCGGCGAATCCCGCATCGAGGAAACGCACAATGGGGATGTCCAGTCCGTCGAGCCACACCACCGGCTGGTCACCCGGGTTGCCGTGGTCGTGCCAGGTCCAGGCCGGTGTGATGATGAAGTCGCCGCGGCGCATGGTCGTGCGTTCGCCATCGACCGCCGTGTAGGCGCCTTCACCGTCCAGCACCAGCCGCAGCGCGGACTGGGTGTGGCGGTGCGCCGGCGCCACTTCCCCCGGCATGATGAGCTGCAGGCCGGCATACAGCGACTGTGTGATGCAGGATTGGCCGCGCAGCCCGGGGTTTTCCAGAATCAGCACGCGGCGTTCAGCCTCAGCCGCGCTGATCAGCGTGCCCGCTTCCATGACCCGTTGGCGCACGTCGGCGTATTTCCACAGATGCGGGACCGCCGGCGACTTCGGCGAGTGCGGCACCAGCGCGCCCAGCACTTCCCACAAGGGCGTCATGTTGTCGACGCCGATGCGCTCGTAATAGGCTTTGCGGCTCAGCTGGGAATCGAGGCCGGTATTTCTGCTGTTCATGGGGGTTCCTGTTGTTCGGTCTGATCGGTCTGGTCGCTCAAGTGCCGCTGGCATAAAACGCATCGGCATAGATTTGTTCGGGCAGCACGCCCATCTGGCGCACCAGCAGGCTGGTGGCCTCAACCATGGGGGGCGCACCGCAGAGATAGGCACGGAAGCCGTCAAGGCCCGGCCAGTCCTGGGCGATGGCTTCGGTGACCAGGCCGGTGCGGCAGCCGGGCGCCTGGCCGGACGCAAGCACGAGGTGCACCTTCAGTTGCGGATGCTGGCGCTGAAGCTCCGCCAGCCACTCGCGGCCATAGACGTCGCGTTCGGAACGAACGCCGAAATACAGGTGGATGCTGTTGCGCATGCCTTCGGCAATGACGCCGCGGATGATGGACAGAATCGGCGCCAGGCCTGTACCGCCGGCCACGCAGAGCATCGGCCCTTCATGCTTGCGGCGCAGGTAGGCCGAACCCAGCGGGCCGCTGACGCGCACCGCATCGCCGACCTTCAGCGTATTGGCGATGTAGCCCGTAACACGGCCCTCGGCGACCAGGCGCACGTGGAATTCCAGCTCGCCGTCGGCGCACAGGCCCGCCATGGAATAAGGCCGGCTGTGCTCGGGCGTGAACTGAAGCTGGGCGTACTGCCCTGGTGAGAACTCGATGGGCTTGGCCGGTTTCAGCCGCAGGCGTTTGATGTCGTGGGTCTGGTCCTCCACCGCAACGACGGTGGCCTTGACGATCTTTGCCGTATGGACAACGATCTCGTCGGGCTCGGGGATCTCGACAATGCAGGATTCCGTCAGAAAGGTCTGGCAGGCCAATACGTACGGGTCGCCAGCCGTCGCCGGCCGCTGCGCTTCCCCGCCCGAGGCGAGCACTTGCCCTTCGACGAGCTTGCAGCGGCAGGTGCCGCAACGCCCGGCCAGGCAGCTGTAGGACACCGGCACATCGTTGGCGCGCAGGGCGTCCAGCAAGTTCACCCCTGCGCTAACGCTCAGCGTACGCTGGAGAGGGCGGACAAAAATTTCCATCGTGCTTGATCTGGTGTGTCTCGTGGGCAGCGGCAATCAGGACCAGCAGCTGCAATGAGGGCATGATCAGAGACCCACCAAAATCAGTCAATACAATGGCGTTAATGTTCTATATCATTTGAATCAATAATCAGTACCACTACCACCAGGGGCCGCAAATGGAACTCAAGGACATAGACCTGAACCTGCTGGTGATCTTTAACCAGCTGCTGACCGAAAGAAAAGTCTCCAAGGTGGCGGAGAACCTCGGCCTGGGACAGCCCGCCGTCAGCAACGCCCTGGCGCGCCTGCGCAAGCTGTTTGGCGACGAACTTTTTCTGCGCACGTCGAGCGGCATGCAGCCCACGCCCTTTGCGGACCAGTTGGCCGAATCGATAGGTTATGCGCTGGGCATGATCCACGGCGCGATCAACGTCAAGAATTCATTCGATCCCGCCAGCAGCAAACGGAGCTTTACCGTCGGGATGACCGACATCGGCGAAATCTACTTCCTGCCGCTCTTGATGGAAAAGATCCAGAAAGTGGCGCCCGGGATTTCCATCAGCACGGTGCGCAATACCACCGTCAACCTCAAAGATGCCATGGAGGCAGGACACGTCGATCTGGCGATCGGGCTGTTACCCCAATTGAAGGCCGGATTTTTCCAGCAGCGCCTGTTCTCTCAACAATACGTTTGTGTGTTTCGCAAAAACCATGCACTGGACAAGCGAAAGATTTCTCCAGCGGATTTTTTTGCAAGCGATCACGTCGTGATTGCGTCCGCGGGAACCGGACACGGGAAAGTCGACGAAATTCTGGACAGCGGTTCACAAAAAAGACGCATACGCCTCACGGTTCCCCATTTCGTCGCGATTGGCCATATTCTTCAATCGACCGACATGGCGGCCACAGTGCCCGAACGCCTGGCGGAAAAAATGGCGACGCCATTCAATCTCAGATACGTCAACCATCCCGTCAAGTTGCCACAAATCGCCATCAATCTTTTTTGGCACGCCAAGTACCACAAGGACCCGGCAAACCAGTGGCTCAGGTCGCTTGTCTTCGAGACGCATTCGGACCGTTAATGCTTGCCGGCAACCCGGTGCTCGCCAGGCCTGCGCATGAGCAGATACACGGCTGGAATGACAAACATGGACAGCAAGGGGGCGGTGATCATCCCGCCGACCATGGGCGCGGCAATGCGCTGCATGACCTCGGAGCCGGTTCCCGTTCCCCACATAATGGGAAACAGGCCGGCCAGAATGACCGCCACCGTCATCGCCTTGGGCCGCACGCGCAGCACCGCACCTTCCTGAATCGCATCGAGCAGGTCGGCCGCCGTGGTCTTGCCCTGGGAGAGTCGGTCATCCCAGGCGGTCTTCAGGTACAGCAGCATGATCACGCCGAACTCGGCGGAAACCCCGGCTAGAGCGATAAACCCGACAGCGCCCGCCACCGACAGGTTGTAGCCCAGCAGGTACAGCAGCCAGATGCCACCCACCAGAGCACACGGCAGCGTGGCCATGATCAGCAAGGCCTCGTCAAAGCGCTTGAAGGTCAGATACAGCAGCACAAAGATGATCAGCAGGGTGAACGGCAGCACCACCTTGAGCTTGGCGGTGGCACGCTCCAGGAACTCAAACTGGCCGGACCAGGAGACGGAATAGCCGGGTGGCAGTTTGACCTTTTCCGCGACCGCTTTCTGCATGTCCTGCACGGCCGAGCGCAGGTCGCGCCCGCGGATGTCCACATAGACCCAGCCTGACAGGCGGGCGTTTTCGCTGCGCAGCATGGGCGGGCCATCAGTGATGCGGATATCGGCCACGTCCGAGAGCAGCAGGCGCTGGCCGCGTTCCGTCACAAAGGGCAGGCTGCGCAGCTTTTCCAGCGAGTCCCGGATTTCCCGGGGGTAGCGCATGTTGATCGGAAAGCGCTGCAGGCCTTCAACCGTCTCACCAATGTTTTCGCCGCCCACGGCTGAACTGATGACTGATTGCACGTCGGCAATGTTGAGGCCAAAGCGCGATGCCGCGTCGCGTTTGATATTGACATCTATGTAGCGCCCACCGGTCAGGCGCTCCGCCAGGGCGCTTGCTACGCCGGGAACGTCTTTGAGCGCCCTTTCGATCTCGCTGGTCAACCTGTCTATCGTGACCAGGTCGGTCCCCGCCACCTTGACGCCTACCGGGCTCTTGATGCCGGTGGCCAGCATGTCAATGCGGTTGCGAATCGGCGGCACCCAGATATTGGAAAGGCCTGGCACCTTGACGATGCGGTCCAGCTCCTCGACCAGCTTGTCCTGGGTCATGCCAGCGCGCCACTGCTCACGCGGCTTGAACTGGATGGTGGTTTCAAACATCTCCATGGGCGCCGGGTCGGTCGCTGTCTCGGCGCGGCCGGCCTTGCCGTACACGCTGGCGACCTCGGGCACGGTCTTGATCAACCGGTCGGTCTGCTGCAGCAGCTCGCCGGCCTTGCCGGCCGACAGGCCCGGCAGCGCGGACGGCATGTAGAGCAAGTCACCTTCGTCCAGCCGCGGCATGAACTCACCGCCGATATGCCGCAGCGGCCAGAGACTGATGAGCAAAACCATGCCGGCGGCCAGCAAGGTGAGCTTGGGCGCACGCAACACCACTTCCAGCATCGGCCGGTAGAGGGCGATCAGCAGGCGGTTCAGCGGGTTGGACTTCTCATCGGGAATCCGGCCGCGAATCAGGTAGCCCATCAGTACCGGAATCAAGGTCACCGACAGCCCGGCCGCTGCCGCCATGGCGTAGGTCTTGGTAAACGCCAGCGGCGAGAACAGCCGTCCTTCCTGGGCTTCCAGCGTGAACACCGGGATAAACGACAAGGTGATGATCAGCAGCGAGAAGAACAGCGCCGGCCCGACTTCGGCCGCCGCATCGCCAATCACTCGCCAGCGCGCTTCGCCCTCCAGCGTCTCGCCTGTGTGATCGTGGCCCCAATGTTCCAGGTGCTTGTGGGCGTTTTCGATCATCACCACGGCGGCGTCCACCATGGCGCCAATGGCAATCGCGATACCGCCCAGCGACATGATGTTGGCGTTGACGCCCTGGTAGTGCATCACGATGAAGGCGGCCAGGATGCCCAGCGGCAGCGAGATGATCGCCACGAACGCCGAGCGCAGGTGGAACAGGAAAATAAAGCACACCACGGCCACCACCAGGAATTCCTCCAGCAGTTTGTGCGTGAGGTTGTCCACGGCACGCTCGATGAGGCCCGAGCGGTCGTAGGTCGGCACGATTTCAACACCCTTGGGCAGGCTGGCCTGCAGGGTCTGGAGCTTGGCCTTGACGGCGGCAATCGTCTCCAGCGCATTCTTGCCGGAGCGCATGATGATCACGCCACCGGTGGCTTCGCCTTCGCCGTCCAGTTCGCCAATGCCGCGGCGCATTTCCGGGCCGATCTGGATGCGTGCCACGTCGCCCAGGCGGACCGGGACGCCGGCCGCCGAGGTCACGAGTGGAACGGCGCGGAAATCTTCCAGGCTTTGCAAATAACCCGAGGCCCGCACCATGTATTCGGCCTCGCCAAGTTCCAGCACCGAGCCGCCGGTTTCCTGGTTGGCTTTCTGGATGGCTTCGACCACCTTGGTATGCGCAATCGCATAGGCGGCCAGTTTGTCCGGGTCCAGCACGATCTGGTACTGGCGCACCATGCCGCCGACCGAAGCAACCTCGGCCACATTGGGCACGGTCTTGAGCTCGTACTTGAGGAACCAGTCCTGCAGGGCGCGCAGTTGCCCGGCGTCCTGGGTGCCGCTGCGGTCTATCAAGGCGTACTGGTAAATCCACCCCACACCGGTGGCGTCCGGCCCCAGCGAAGCCCTGGCGGCCGCCGGCAGGCGCGACTGGACCTGGTTCAGGTACTCCAGCACACGGGAGCGCGCCCAGTAAAGGTCGGTCCCGTCCTCGAACAGCACATAGACGTAAGAGTCGCCAAAGAAGGAATACCCGCGTACCGTCTTGGCCCCCGGCACCGACAGCATGGTCGTGGTCAGCGGGTAGGTGACCTGGTTTTCGACAATGCGCGGCGCCTGGCCAGGGTAAGTGGTGCGGATGATGACCTGCACATCCGACAGGTCGGGCAAGGCGTCCAGCGGCGTTCTCATCACCGAGTACACGCCCCAGGCGGCGATCATCAGCGTGGCCAGCAGCACCAGCAAGCGGTTGCCTATGGACCAGCGGATCAGGCGGGCCATCATCGCCGGGCTCCTAAAGCCGAGGTTTTGGGTTGCTGCGCCGAAGCAGGTGCGACCGGCGTGATGGAGGTCAAGGTCGGTTCACCGTCCTTGGGCATCACAAACTCGAACCGAACCCTGTCTCCCTTGGCCACATTGCGCGGCATGCCGCCGGCCGGCGCCTTGAACTCCATGGTCATGGCGCCCATGCCGGCGGTGGGCAAGGGGCCATGGGCCAGCACGGCGCCGTCCTTGTCGATGGCGATCACCTGTGCCTCACCGGGGTGCCGCGCCAGTGACGGGGCAGCCTCGCTGTTGAGCCGGGCCTCCACGCCCTTGAGGCTGGCTTCCGAGTCGATCAGGAACTGGGAGGACACCACCACACGCTGGCCCGCCTGCAGGCCGCGCTTGATTTCCGTCTGGCCGCCGCTTTCAATGCCGGCTTCGACCGCTACGGGCTGGAAGCGGCCGTTCTCCTCGGCCAGCATCACGACCGTGCGTTTGCCGGTCTGGATCACGGCCTCGGTGGGGACCAGCAAAGCCTTCTCGGCCCGCATGTCCATGAACTGCATGGTCACGAACATGCCGGGCACCAGCCGTGAACCCGGGTTGGCCAGTTCCAGCCGAGCCTTGAGCGTGCGCGTTGCCGCGTTGACGTCCGGCAGGATGGCTTGCACCTCGCCCTCGAAAGTCGTGCCGGGCACGGCCGGGCTGCGGGCTTGCACCCTGGCGCCCGGGCGCAGCAGCGCCGCCTGGCTCTCGGGTACTTCTGCGTTGGCCCAGACGGTCGACAGACCGTTGATGCGAAACAGAGTCATCCCCGCCGACACCGTCATGCCCTCGCGTGCCAGCAGCTCCGCCACCACGCCGCCCAATGGCGCCGTGATCGTGGTGCGGGCCTGCGCCCTGCCGCTGACCTCTACCAGGCGGATTTGTTCGTCATTCATGCCCACCTGGCGCATGCGCTGGCGCGCGCCGTCGACCAGCGAACCGAGGTCATTGCCCTGCATGCGTTTGAGGGACAAAAACTCTTCCTGAGCCGCCACCCAGTCCGGGACATACAGGTCCACCAAAGGCTGGCCCCTGGCTACCGTATCCAAGGTGGCACGCACATGCAGGCGCTCGACATAGCCTGTCGCCCGGGCTTGCACGGTGGCCTGGTCGCGCTCGTTGAACGCAATGTTGCCGGCCACGGAGACTTGAGGCGACAGCGTGCCTTCGGTGACGGCGGCGGTGCGCAGCCCGAGGTTCTGCTGGATTCGCGGGCTGATGGTGACCTTGCCCTGATCGGATTCGCTGTCCGCATAGACCGGCACCAGCATCATGTCCATAAATGGCGACTTGGCCGGTTTGTCGAACTTGTTGCCCGGCACCATGGGGTCCTGGTAGTAAAGAATCTTGCGGCCGGTGACCGGATCGGTATCGCCCGCCTTAAGTCCCGCGCCGATGTGGCGGCGCGTGGCTTCTTCGCCTTCGGCGATGCCTTGGGGGCCGGCGGTGGGCGAAGCTGCCGGAGCCGGTGGCGCTTCACTGGGTGGGGCGACTGCCGCCATGCTGCTGCCGTTTTTTATGCCCAGGACGTACAGGCCATAGCCCGCAGCGCTGAGAACGCCGGCGGCGATCAGCGCGGTAATAAGGTATTTTTTGTTCATGGCTGTTCCTTGGCTTGCGCCGGCATGCTGTGTTCGGGGGCGAGGAAATTGAGTTGGGCCCAGGAGCGCGCGGTTTCCATTTCCAGCGTCAGGGCCTGCATACGGGTGTCGATCTCATCGCGGCGTACGGACAGTGCGCCGCCGAGGTCGCTCTTGCCTGTGCGATAGGCTGTCAGTGCAGCCTCGGTGCGCTGGCGGGCTGTAGGGATCAGCTCATTGCGGTACCGGGCTAGCCGGTCCTTGCCGGTTTGCCAGTCGTTGAGCCAACCACGCACCTCGGCTTCATGGTTGCGCAGCATGTCTTCATAGCGGGCCTTGGCCTCGTCAACCATGGCCAGCTTGGCAGCCAGCTCGCGGTTCTGGCGGTTCTTCTGGTCCCATTGGAGAGGGATGGAAACGCCGATGGAAATCATGTTGGAATAAGCTGGGCCGCGTTGGGCGTAGCTGGCCTCCACGCTCCAGTCGGCTTGTTTGTTCGCTTGGGCCAACCGGGCATCGGTTTCCACGGCATCGACCTCTGCGCTTATGGCGAGTAAATCAGGATGCCGCTTGAGGTGTTCGCTTGAAACCTCACTCTGCAGCGGAGTGGTTTGCCAGGGCGGCGAACCCGCGAGGGGCCGCTGCGCATCCGGCATCCCCACCCAGCGGGCCAGCATCAGGCCGGCGTTGCGTGACTGGCGGTCAATCTGGCTAAGCCTGTCCTCCAGCTGGATCACGGCGCCGCGGGCGGCGAACACGTCGGCCTGGCTACCCCGGCCCGCGCGAAACGCGATGTGGGCCGCTTGCACCTGCAGCCGCGTTTCCTCAATCTGTTGCTGCACCAGTTCGCGCATGGCCTGGGTGTAATAGCGGTCCAGCCAGGCCAGTGCCGTGTCGCGCTGCAGGTTGGCCAGGGTCAGCAGGCGCTGCGCCTGCACCCGCTGCGCGTCGCGTTCAAAGCGCTCCGACCGGAGCTGGCGTTTCTCTGAGCGGGTGATTTCCTGCATGACGCCAATGCGGCGCATGGTCATGAAGTCGCGTGTCAGGCTGCCGCGGTCTGCGCCGTCGGCCGGCAGGTTGTCGATGCCGAATTTGAGCACCGGGTCGGGGAGCTGGCCCGCCGCGACGGCCTGCTCGCGGACGGCGGCGGTCAGTGCGCCTTGGGCCACCAATTGCTGGGACCGGCCGATGGCAATGCGCTGCGCCTCGATCAGGGTCAAAGGGTCGGCGGCCCACGACGCGGACGCCATGGCGACCATCATGGCGGCAGCGGCGGTCCGATAAGTCGGAAAGGGAATCAACATAAAACCTCCAGAGCACGGATAAGGACCTGTCGATGCAGGGGGAATGCATCAGACAGGAGCTAGGCGGTCTGGGAGGTCAGAGGCGGAAGCAGCAGTTCCGGATGGAGACAGGGGGCGCGGTGGTGCGCTGCAGATGAGGCGCCTGCAGCGGCGCTTCAGAAAACACCGGAATGGCGACCTGCAGACTGAAATTGGCAGGCAAGGCGCCAAGAGAGACGGGGGAGCTGAGTTCGTGCTTGTCGGCGGACTGCTGGCCGGCCTGGCAGTGCGCATGGCACAGGCTGGACTGTTGGTCGTCCATGCTGAGCGGCATGGATTCGGCACAAGGCATGCCGGCTTCGGCCATCGCGGCCGCTTCAGCGATTTTGGATCCGGAACCGGGGCAAACATAGCCAGCCACCGCCAGCTGCATGAACAGCAGGCTGACCAGTGCGAAGAGCACTGTGATCAGGCGGTGGCGACGGTTTCGGTTCATGGGCTGAGTTTAATGGACATATGTGACCAGAGGTACGCGGGAAAGTTCCAGCTTGGGCCGTATCACCCGGCTGCATTGCGGTGGGCAGCTTGGCCGCCCGTGTGATGTTGTACTGCGCTTCAAATTCTTACAAGAGCTTCGACGAAGACGCTTGACCTTGCCATAGGGGTAAGGTTTAAAGTGCTTGAACGGTGTCGCTGTGCCATAGTTTGCCGTCGCGTGTATTCCTCCACTTTCGCGAAGCATCCCCACGGCATGCTCGCTATCGCGCGCTCACGCGGAACCAAAATGAATCTATAGAATCAAGACCCTATGTCGCGTTTTTGCACCTTCCTGCTCTGGCTCATGATGCTGGCTTTGCCCATGCAGGGCTTTGCCTCGGCATCCATGCAATATTGCGGCAAGCGCGCCGACCATATGATTCTGCAGGTGCCAAGCGATCCGGAGGCTCACCATCATCATGCGGATGCCTCCAATGATGGTCACGAGCACACAATGCATGCAGCGGCAACGCAGGCCGTCGATTCCGAGCAGGCCCTGGACGTGCAAAACCAGTTGCCCGACGCTGCCCACAAATGCGGCGTGTGCGCCTCTTGCTGCAACCTTGTCGGCATGACCGCCGCCCCTCAGACAGTGGCAGTTCATTCCGCCCCCAGCGCTGCATATGTCGAGCCTTCGGCCCTGATCCACAGCGTTCCCTCGGCCCTGCCCGAGAAACCACCTCGCGCCTGACGCACCCGGCTGGCTGCGGACCTTCCTGGTCCGTAGGGCGGGTGCTTTTCATCGTTCGCCATCAAAGCCGATCTCCCTTGAGGGGGATGCCTTTGTTGTCGCCGCTCCATGAAACCGCGAGGAATCCCATGTTTAAACCCCTGCCGGCCTACGGGCTGGTTCTGATATCTGCTTTGCCTGGCCTGTCGACCGCGCAAAGCCCCGCACCGGCCACCACCCCGGCGCCCACCACCCAGGCAAGCCCGCCTTCGGCCTTTCGCTCGGCCATGGACGGCTACAAGCCTTATACCGAGGAAGCCACGGTCAACTGGAAGGAAGCCAACGACGCCGCCGCCCGAATTGGCGGCTGGCGTGTGTATGCCAAAGAAGCCAGGCAAGCGCAGGCGCCTGAAGCAACGCCGTCGGGCGATGCGCGCAACGCGCCGGCCAAACCCTGACAGAGGCACCATGAACACCTTTTTTAAACTTGGCGCGCTGGCCATGGCGACCCTCGTGCTGGCAGGTTGCGCCTCCGTCAATTTTGACGACGCGCTCGGTGACGCCAATGGCAGCACCCATACCTTTACCCAGGGCAAGCTCGAACTTGGCCGTACCGACCAGCAACGCCAGGCGCGCGGCAAACTCACCGACGAATTGCTGGCCAAGCCGCTGAGCATGGATGACGCCGTCCAGCTGGCGCTGGCCAACAGCCCTGCGGTGCAGGCCCTGTTGGCCCAAAGCTGGTCCGACATGGCCACGGCAAGCCAAAACGGCCGTATCGCCAATCCGCTGTTTACCTTTGAGCGCACCCGCATGGGCCCAGAGCTGGAGCTTGGCCGTCTGCTGTCGTTTGGCTTGCTGGACTTGTTGACCTTGCCCCAGCGCGTGTCGATTGCGCGCGGGCAGGTCGCCCAGGCCAAGGTGCAGCTCGGTGCCAGCGTGGTCGAGCAGGTGACGCAGGTGCGCCAGGCCTGGGTGCGGGCCGTTGCCGCGCAGCAAAGCCTGCAGTACGCGGAACAGGTCAACACGGCCGCTCAAGCAGGCGCCGAACTCGCCAGGCGCATGCAGCAGGTGGGGAATTTCAACAAACTGCAGCGGGCTCGCCAGCAGAGCTTTTACGCCGACTCGGTAGCGCAGCTGGCATCCGCCCGGCACGCCACGACGGCCGCGCGGGAGGAATTGATCCGGCAATTGGGCCTGACGGATGCCCAGGCCGACCGGTTGAAGCTGCCTGAACGCCTGCCCGATCTGCCCAAAGAGCCTCGCCAGCCTGCTTCGGTGAGCGCCAACGCGACCGAGCAGCGCATTGACGTCCAGATGGCGCGCCATCAGCTCGACGTGGCCGGTCGTTCGCAAGGCCTGAACCTGCTCACCAGCCTGGTGGATGTGGAACTCGGAATCCGCCGCGACACCGTCTTCGACGATGCGGAGGGAACCAGGAAGTCCCGCAGGGGTTACGAGCTGGGCATCCGCCTGCCGATCTTCGACTGGGGATCGGCCCGGCGCGACGCGATGAACGCGCAGTCCCTGGCGGCCGCCAACCGGTACGAAAGCACGGTGCGCGGCGCCTCGTCCCAGCTGCGCGAAAGCTATTCGGCCTATCGCACGGCCTATGACGTCGCCAGGCATTACCGCGACGAGGTCGTTCCGCTGCGCAAGACGATGGCCGAAGAGAACGTGCTTCGCTACAACGGGATGCTGATCGGTGTCTTCGAGCTTCTGGCCGATACCCGTGAGCAGATCTCCAGCGTCACGGCCGCCATCAACGCCTACCAGCAGTTTTGGCTGGCCGACGCCGCGCTTGCTGCTTCGATGATCGGCAAACCGACTGCCATGGGCGCGATGTCCGTGTCGGGCGCTGCCGGTGCTGGCGCCGAAGGTGGCCACTAAGCCCGGCCCCAACAATTTACGGAAACCCAAATGACAAACAGAAGAAATTTCCTGACCGGCGCCGGCGCGCTGACCACCGCGGTGGCCGCCGCTGCGGTCAGCAGGGTCGCCATGGCGGCACTGCCCGAACCCGTGCTGCAGACCAAGCCCGACACCATGGCGCCCCTGGTGCCCAACACCGGTCGGCCTTACAACCCGGTGGTGACCCTCAATGGATGGACGCTTCCCTGGCGCATGAACAACGGCGTCAAGGAGTTCCACCTGGTGGCGGAGCCAGTCGTGCGAGAGATGGCGCCCGGCTTCAAGGCGCACCTGTGGGGTTACAACGGCCAGTCGCCTGGGCCCACCATTGAGGTGGTCGAGGGCGACCGGGTGCGCATCTTTGTCACCAACAAACTGCCGGAGCACACCAGCGTGCACTGGCACGGCCAGCGGCTGCCCAACGGCATGGATGGCGTATCGGGCTTGACCCAGCCGGCCATTCCCGTGGGCAAGACCTTTGTCTACGAGTTTGTGGCCAAACGCCCCGGCACCTTCATGTACCACCCGCATGCCGACGAGATGACGCAGATGGCCATGGGAATGATGGGTTTCTGGATCACCCATCCCAAGGCCAAACACCCGCTGATCGATGAGGTGAACCGCGATTTTGTGTTCCTGCTCAATGCCTATGACATTGATCCGGGCGCCTACACCCCCAAGATCATGACCATGCTGGACTTCAATCTGTGGAGCTGGAACAGCCGCGTGTTCCCAGGAATCGACCCTCTCGTCGTTCGCAAGAATGACAAGGTGCGCATACGCATCGGCAACCTGACGATGACCAACCACCCGATTCACCTGCACGGGCACGAGTTCCTGGTGACCGGCACCGACGGCGGGCCAACGCCAAAATCCACGCGCTGGTACGAGGTCACGACCGATGTCGCCGTGGGCCAGATGCGGCAAATCGAGTTCCTGGCTGACGAGGAAGGCGACTGGGCTTTCCATTGCCACAAGAGCCACCACACCATGAATGCCATGGGTCACGACGTGCCGACCATGATTGGTGTGGATCACCGCAAGGTCGCCCGGGAGATCACCAACGTGATTCCCGACTACATGGTGATGGGCGAACGCGGCATGGCCGACATGGCCGAGATGGAAATGCCCCTTCCCGACAACACCGCGCCCATGATGACCGGCACCGGACCTTTCGGCTCGGTCGAGATGGGCGGCATGTTCTCGGTGGTGAAGGTGCGCAAGGACCAGAAGGCCGGCGATTACAAGGATCCGGGCTGGTACAAGCACCCCGCCGGTGAGGTGGCCTATGAATGGACAGGTTCCTTGCCCAATACCGCGCGCTTCGCCGCGGAGGGCGGCAAGTCGATGCCGGTCCAGAACATGCCCGCCAAGGAAGTGGAAGTCCAGGTGCGCAAGCCCATGGGCAACATGAAGCACTGACTCCCTACCCAAGGAAACTCATGAAACACATAACTGCTCTCAAGTTCTCCCTTCCCTGCATTCTGTGGCTTGCCGGCTCGGCCGCGATGGCCCAGCAGCATCTGCACGGCTCAGGAACGATGTCCTCGTCGTTACCGGCGGCCAGTCCTTATGCCGGGCAGCAGGCCCGCGAAATCAAGGCACTCTCCGCCGCGCAGACGCAGGACCTGCTGGCCGGAAAGGGCATGGAGCTGGCCAAAGCTGCGGAACTCAACGGCTATCCGGGGCCTATGCACACCCTGGAGCTGGCACAGCCACTCGAACTGAGCGCTCAACAAAAGCAGCACACCGAAGCGCTGCTCGCGCGCCACAAAGTCGAAGCCCGGGCACTGGGCGAGCAGCTGGTGCAAGCTGAACGCGAACTGGATGCGGCGTTTGCGGCGCGCCGGATCGATGCGGCGACGTTGGCAGGCCATACCCAGCGGATTGGGCAACTGCAGGCGGCGCTGCGCGCCTCCCACTTGGGAACCCATTTGCAACAAACCGAATTCCTGACTTCGGAGCAAGTCAGTCGTTATGCCCAGCTGCGCGGGTACGCCGCGTCCGCTGACTCTTCCCCTTCACCTTCACCTTCACCTTCACCTTCACCTTCACCTTCTCATCAACGCTAACCCAAGGAACACTCATGAAGAAAATCAATATCGCAATCTTTGCCGCTCTGATCACTGGCGCAAGCACGTTCGCCATGGCGCACGGCGACGAAGACCACGCCAAAAAGGCAGGCCCCGTTAAAAAGGAACAGAAGGCATGGGGCATTGCCGGCGATGCTAAAACTGTGACCCGCACAGTGACTTTCACCATGACCGACAACATGCGCTTCGATCCCGACAAACTGGAAGTCAAGCAAGGCGAGACGATCAAGTTTGTCATCAAGAATGGCGGGAAAACCATGCACGAAATGGTGTTAGGCACCAAAAAAGACCTGGACGACCATGCCGCGCTGATGATGAAGTTTCCCGGCATGGAGCACGAGGAACCTTACATGGCCCACGTCGGCCCCGGCAAGACCGGCAAAATCATCTGGACCTTTAACAAGCCAGGCACATTTGATTACGCCTGCCTGATCGCCGGCCACTACCAGGCCGGGATGATGGGCAAAGTCACGGTGGTGGCATCCAAATAACACCTGAATCCCGACGGAGGACCCTATGCAAAAACGCTCGTTTCTCAAAGCTCTTTCGATAATGGCCGGCGCACAGTTCGGTCTGGGTGGCGCGGTGTCCGCCAAAACCCGTCCCTTGGTCGAAGTCTGGAAAGACCCCGAGTGCGGCTGCTGCAAAGACTGGGTGAAACACCTGGAGGGCAGCGGCTTTGATGTGCGGGTCCACGACAGCGGCAATACGGCGGCAAGGGCCCGGCTCGGCATTCCTGCCAAGCTGGGCTCATGCCACACCGGGCAGGTGGACGGCTATGCCCTTGAAGGCCATGTGCCTGCCCGTGACATTCAGCGCCTGTTGGCAGAACGCCCGAAAGCGGTCGGCCTGGCGGTGCCCGGCATGCCCGTGGGCTCACCGGGCATGGACGGCCCCGTCTACGGAAAACGCAAAGACGCTTATGACGTGCTGCTGGTCAAAGCCGATGGCAGCACCAGCATTTTTAAGTCTTATTTCTCAAAATCTTCCACTGCTTCCTGAAAGGAACTGACCATGAAATCCCTCAAAACCCTTCTGATCCTCGCTGCCCTGTTTGCCGGCGCCGCACACGCGCAATCGACCGCGAAGCCCGCTAGCGGCGCCATGCCGATGGGTGAAGCGAAAAAAGAGGCTGTGAAACCTTCGACCGAGATGGCCGATGGGGAAATCCGCAAGGTGGACAAAGAAGCCAAGAAGATCACCATCAAGCACGGCGAAATCAAAAATCTCGACATGCCGGGCATGACCATGGTGTTTCAGGTCAAGGACGCAGCCATGCTGGACACCGTCAAAGCGGGCGACAAGATCCGGTTCAAAGCCGAATCCAGTGGCGGCGCTATTGTGGTCACGGAAATTCAGCCAGCCCAATAAGGCGACCCGCATCGCCGTGAGTCGGTGACGGCCCGCGGCGGGCCCGGGGCATCGCCCCATTCGATCTGGTGCGCTCCGGTCAAGGGCGTGGCGTCAAACAGCCGCGCCTTGTTCGAACGTTGATCAAGCCGCCTTCAAATACTCCTGCAGTTTTTGTTCGTCGGCCTGCAGTTGCGCCCGCATGAGCGACAGGAATCTTTTCGCGGTGCCCGACAAGACCTGGCCCGCCGGGATCGCCAAGAGGCATGAGAACATCACATCCACGCTCAGCTTGCGCACCACCAGGCCGCGGTCGGCGTAATCCAGCGCCGTGATCGGATTGACGACGCCCACGCCGAGGCCGTGCAGCGCCATCTCGCACACGCTGACCGCATAGGGCGTGTGAACAGACACCGACAGGGTGACGCCATGCTCGGCGAGCTTCGCGTCCAACCTCCGCCTCGATGAATCTTCGGGATTCAACGCCAGGAAAGGCAACTCGGCAAGCTGTTCCGGCCGGATCTGCCTGTGCCTCGCGAGCGGGTGCCCTTTTTTCATCACGACCACGCCGGGAAATGTCGCGAATGTCGTCGGCTCCAGGCCGTCCACGGACACCTCATCGGCCATCAATCCGAAGTCGGCCAACCCGGATACGACCCGATCTTTCACTTCTTTTGAGCTGAGGATCTGCAGGGATACATGGGGCCGCGGACCCTTCGCGGCAGAGGCCATCAGTTGCTTCAGGCATCGCGGCATGAAACCAAGTCCGAACGCGGGATAGCAGGCCACCTGCAATTGGTCGACCCCGAATTCCCTGAGGCTCTTGACACGATGTTCAATCGCTCCCAGGCCAACGAATACGCGCTCGACCTCCACCAGCAAGGCCTTCGCTTCGGGGGTGGGTTGCAGCCGCCCGCGCAAGCGCTGAAAGAGGGCGAAGCCGGCCTCGACTTCCAGGCGCTTGAGCGACTGGCTGATCGCAGGTTGCGTCACGCCCAGCAGGCCGGCAGCCTTGCGCGCCGAGCCGCTCGACATGATGGCCCGGAAGGTCTCGATCTCACTCACACGCATATAACTTTCCATTATTGAGTGAAAACAAATCTATCCAATATCTTATCGAGTCGATCTTAGACTGCAAATGCGTTCAACCCACCAAGAGGAAACTGACATGAGCATTCGAATCGCTGTTATTGCAGCCGCGCTGGTGCAGGGAATGGCCGGCGCCCAGGCGCACGATTTCGGCCCGGACATCGCCAGATACCAGCAAGTCGCGGCGAGCAAGAAGCTCGACAGCAACGAGGCCATCCAGGCGCGCCTGGCACTGGAGCGTGCCCAGGGCCAGATGGACCAGGCTGACGTCAAGATGCTGCTGCGCATTCGAAGCCTCACCAACGCCGGCCTGCGCGAACTCGGTGAGCAGCCCGCGTTCCTTTCCAGTGAGTACAAGCGGCTCGAAGCGGCACTGGCCAACCCCAGATTCAACGACCCGGCGAAAGTCGCCAAGGCCCGCGAGATCTTCGCGCAGCTCAATCACGAGAAGCCGGTCTATGAAGCGTTGGAGACCGAGGCTGTGGAGAGCATGAAGCAGGCGCTCAAGCTGATCGAGGCTGCCCCGTCCAGGTAAGACGCCAAAAGACTGCTGCAAATGTACGCAATCGTGGACATCCAGATGAAAGTACGGATCGCACTGCTGGCCGCGGCACTGATGGGCGTGTCGCAGGGAGCCCTGGCTCATGAAGGCGAAGACCATAGCAAGAAGAAGGCCGGGCCGGTCAAGAAGGAACAGAAGGCCTGGGGCATCGCGGGCGACGCCAAGGCGGCCGACCGCGCGGTTGAACTGGTCATGACGGACAGCATGCGCTTCACCCCGGACAAAATCGAAGTCAGACAGGGCGAGACCGTCAAGTTCGTCGTGAAGAACGGCGGCAAGATGATGCACGAGATGGTGATCGGCAACAAGAAGGAGCTTGACGAGCACGCCGCCCTGATGGCGAAGTTTCCGGCCATGGAGCACGACGAGCCCTACATGGCCCATGTGGCGCCCGGCGAGGCCGGTGAATTGGTCTGGACCTTTAACCGCTCAGGCGATTTCGACTTCGCATGTCTGATTGCCGGCCACTACCAAGCCGGGATGGTCGGCAAGATCAAGGTCCTTGCCGCGGAAAAGAGCGACGGCCACGGCAAAGCTCACAAGCACTAACTGCGAGCGTGGTGCACCGTCAAGGTGACGCCCAAAGCCCTGTCAGGCGCTACTCAGCCGGCCCCGTCGAGCTTCGGATCAGGTGCGCCGGGGAGGCCGCTACTCGCGTCCTCCGCTGGGATGCGGCAGCCGTGAAATAAGCACGATCCGCGTCGGCTTCAGGGAGACTGCCGTTCATAAATGAACGTGCAGCGCGCCGCCCCGCGCGCAATCGTGTTCACCGGCGCGGGCCCCCGGTGGAAGCGCATCATCGGCGAATATTCGTTGAACACCGTCTCGTCAGAGCGGCAGAACGCCAGTGTGATGGCCGGGTTGCCCATGTCCCTGAAGCACTCGTGGAATCGGCAGCGAACGATGTCGAGCGTGACCCGTTCGTCCGAACGGTGGATACCGTCATTCTCGTTCGTGCTGATGAAGCCCTCTCGCATCTGCGTCTCATGCGCATCATGAAAATACTCCCAAGTCCTGGCCTCACCGTCAGGCGGGAAGTAGGCTTTTCGCTGCACGGCGCAACCCAGGTCATGCAGGAAGGATTGTGTTGTCGACAATGCGCGTTCGGCGCCCTTTATTTTCGCCAGCTCGTTGTAGAGGATACCGACCAGCAGGAAAGTAGCTTTAACGCGCCGCAGCTGCGCGTCGTCTTCCGGCCTGGAAAATTGCTTCTTGTAAGTCCCGGCAAGGGCGAACACTTTTGGAATGAAGGCGAAACGGTGCCACCCGAGCACTGGCCGCAAATGCCGGTTCAGCAAGCTTGGCACCGTGACAAGAAGGGTTCCCAGACGGCGAGGGGCCTCGAGAGCCGGGTCCAGGTGAGAAGTGGCGCTCATTTTGCGGACCTGCGCGAGTCCTCTTCCACGCCTGCCGTCCTGCCCCGAGGCGGGCTCGGCTGTCTTAGCCGTTTCGCGGGCCATTGCTGTCCTGGCTCCCGGCGTGCGAATGGCCGCCATGGCCGTGTCCGCGGTGCATGAAGACATGCATCAGCGGGCAGGCGGTCAGCAGTGCAAAGGGCAGCAGGGCGAGCACGTGATCCCGGTGTGTGACCCATAGGTAGGCGCTCGCGACCAGGGCGACGATGGTGGCGACGATGCCGAAGGGCGTCTTCCAGAATAAAGGGCGTGCGTGATGCGGGTCCATGGCGGGCTCCTGAGTTACCCACAGCATGAGCCGGCTGCCGGTGCGGGCATTTGACCTGCGTCAACCGAGACGGACTTTCGGGGACCACAGCCGCACCCGCAAGCACTTGCCGCTTGGGTGCCGCCGAAGCCGTAAAGAAGTACCTGCGGCCGGATGAGACCGAGCCCACGGCGCGCGCTTGTGTTCCGTGGGAATAGCCTCTGTCGGGCTTTCACCCGAGAAAGCATGAGTTGCGGAAAGTTCTAAGAGGCTGTCGTAAGCCCGCCGAAGGTAGCGCAAATATTACTGCCGCGGAATAGCGTCTGTCGGGATTTGTAACACGCAGCGTATCCATATCCTGAACAGGTACAACTCGAGACATTTGGGTTTAAGCACCTGAGCACGGCGGCAGTTGTGAACCCGCCTTGCGCCTACTTCCCACACAGGCCCTTTTCCACCATCTCCACCAGGCGCCCGCCGATCTGCTGCATCTGCGGGCCGAGGATCGGACCCAACGGCCCGTCTACGACCAACATGGCCAGCCCATGCACCGCCGACCAGGCCAGGAACTCGGCGCCGGGACGGCGCTCCGGCGGCAACACACCAGCAATCACAAGCCTGTCGAGTGCGGCGCCCAACAGTTCGAAGGGGTCGAGGCCGCTTTGCCCTTTGCGCTCAGTATTCGCCGGCGCGCCCTGGGCTCCTTCTTTCAGGTCGTCCGAGGCGCCAAACGCCGTGCGGAACAGCCCGCTCTCCTCCTGTGCAAAACGCAGGTAGCTGGTACCAACCGCGCGGAGGTTGGCGCGGGCAAATTCGACGGGCGGCAAATCCTGCGGTATCGCAGCGAGCTCGACCTCCATGGCACGGGCCACGGCCGCGAGCGCGACAGAGCGAACCGCATAGAGCAAAGCCTGGCGACTGCCGAAATGCCGATACGCCGCATTAGGCGCCACGCCCGCGCGCCGGGTGGCTTCGCGCAGCACAACGGCTTCAGGCCCGCCGGCGCGGGCCAGCTCCACGCCCGCTTCCAGCAGGGCACGCCGCAGGTCGCCGTGGCGGTAGGTGCTGCGGGGCGGCGGTGCCGTGGGCGCGCTCGGCATTGCTTGTTACCTAACTGCTACCGTGGATTCCTGGGGCTGCCAACCGCCTCCGAGTGCTTTAAACGCCGCAACCGCGGCGCGTGCGGATTCGGTTTGCGCCTGCGCTCGCGCATCGGAGGCGCGCAGCAGGTTTTCGTCGGCCTGCAGGACTTCGATCAGGCTCAGGACCCCTTTTTGATACGCCGCAAACGAAGCTGCTCGTGCGCGGCCGAGAGAGTCCACCCCTTGCGCAAGTACAGCGGCCTGCTCCTCGCGCTTGATCAGACCCGAAAAGGCGTTTTCCACGTCCTCGGTTGCTCGCAGCACGGCAAGCCGATACGCAGCCAGCATCTCTGCTTCTTGTCCCTTGGCCAGGTCGATCTGAGCGTTGATGCGGCCAAAATCAAACAGACGCCAGCGCAGGCCCAGCACACCTGCGGCTTGACCGGCGCCGCTGGTGAACAGGTTGCCAGCGGACACGGACGTAGCACTACCGATCAGACCGCTCAGGGAAAACTTGGGGTAATACTCTGCGATGGAAGCGCCTATGCGCGCATTTGAAGCCGCGAGGCGGCGCTCCGCTGCAATCAAATCTGGCCGGCGCCTGAGCAACTCACCCGGCGCCCCTGTGGCAGCAAGTGCGGGAGCATCCGGGATGGCAGCAGGCTCGGACAGTTCAGCCCGGAATGTGCCGGGTGTTGCTCCGACCATCACATCCAGTGCATTCATGGCAGCGGCGAGCCCCGCTTCCAGGACAGGCACCGAAGACCGGACCTCGGCGAGTGCGCCTTCTGCCTGGTGAACCTGAAGTTCGGCAGCCAGGCCCTTGCCATGGAGGAGGTTAAGAATTGAGAGCAGTTCCTGCTGGGTTTGAACTTGCCGCCGCGCAATGGCCAGACGAGCTTGTAGCCCTCGGATACCGATATAGATGTCGGCAGTCTGCGCCGCTATGGCGAGTCGTGTGGCGGATGCGCCAGCCTCGGTGGCCTGGAAGTCGGCAAGCGCCGCTTCGCGTCCACGACGCAGACCACCAAAGATGTCGAGTTCCCAGCTCGCGCCAAGATTGGTTTCGTAAGCATTACCAAGGCGATTGAAATTGGGCGTGGAGTTCAGGACCCGGCCGAGTGGTGTTTCAACCGACTGATAGGCCCTGGCGGCCTGGCCGTTGATGTTTCCTGATGGCAGCAATGCGGCATTTGCCGCGCCCACTCCCGCACGCGCCTGAGCAACGCGAGCGACCGCCTGCGCGAGGTCGAGGTTCTGCTCCAGCGCTAGCGTGATGAATCGGGTCAGTTTCGGGTCGCCAAAACCGCTCCACCAGGTGACCAGATCGGCATTCGCAGCGGTCTGCCGCCGGTCTACTGCGGCCTTGCCCATAAACTGATTTGGCATGGGCGTGTCCGGGCGGACGTAGTCGGGACCGACCGCGCAGCCTGCCGTCAGGCTGGCAACCAGCGCCATGGAAATCGCGGATTTGAGCAACATAGGGTCTTCTCCCGGGTCTAAAAACTAACAAAGTATAGTGACTATATTACATTATGGTCACTTGTTGTAGTTTTTTTTGCTTGGCGTTAAGCTAGGGCAATGAGCAAAGCATCCACCTACCCCGTTTCGGAACGCGGTCCAGTCGATCACGACGTGCGAGATCAAATCGTCGCCGCCGCGGCCGAACACTTCAGCCGGTATGGCTACGAAAAGACCACCGTTTCGGACCTGGCCAAAGCCATCGGCTTTTCCAAGGCATACATCTACAAGTTCTTCGCATCCAAGCAGGCCATTGGCGAGATGATTTGCGCGTCCTGCCTGCAGCAGATCGAAAACGAGGTGAGGCAAGCGATTAGTGAAACCGACGCCCCGCCCGAGAAGTTACGGCGAATGTTCAAGACGATTACCGAGGCCAGCCTTCGCCTGTTCTCCATGGATCGCAAGCTCTATGAGATTGCCACGTCTGCGGCCACAGAGCGCTGGCAAACCGTGCTGACCTACGAGGAGCACATCCAGAAAATACTTCAGGAGATCTTGCAGGAAGGCCGGCAAACGGGGGATTTCGAACGGAAGACGCCGATCGATGAGGCCGCCCTGGCCATTTATCTGGTGATGCGGCCCTACATAAACCCGTTGCTCCTACCCCACAGTATTGCGTTTACGGATGAGGCACCCGTTCTGTTGTCTGGATTGGCGCTCCGCAGCTTGTCCCCTTGAATTTATGTGACTCTTGACTATTTTGGTCACTAGTACCAAAATTGGAATTCCAATTAATTCGTTATGGAATTCCCATGGTCCGTCACCTTCTTTTCTCCGCCGGCATCGCCGGGCTGTCCTTTGCGCTAGTCGCCTGCGGCGAAAAGGCGCCGTCTGACCCGCGCACCGAAGCCTTGCTGGTTCGCGAGGCCCCAGTTCAAGCCGCAGGCTCCGGGTTACGCAACTTCACCGGCACCGTCTCTGCCCGGGTGCAAAGCGATCTGGGCTTTCGCGTCTCCGGCAAGGTGATTGAACGGCTTGTCGATGCGGGACAAACGGTCCGGCGCGGGCAAACGCTCATGCGCATCGACCCGGTCGACCTGAAACTCGCGGCGCACGCCCAGCTGGAAGCAGTTGGCGCGGCCCGGGCGCGGGCACTGCAGACGGCCGAAGATGAAGCCCGCTACCGCGATCTGCGCGGAACCGGCGCGATAGCGGCTTCGGCCTACGACCAGGTCAAGGCTGCGGCGGACGCCGCCAAAGCCCAGCTCAACGCAAGCGAGGCCCAGGCCGAAGTTGCCCGCAACGCGAGCCGTTATGCGGAATTGGTGGCGGATGCCGACGGCGTCGTCACGGAGACGCTGGCCGAGCCCGGCCAGGTTGTCAACCCCGGGCAGGCTGTGATTCGCGTCGCCCATGCCGGACGCCGCGAGGCCGTCATCCAGTTGCCGGAAACACTCCGGCCCACGCTGGGATCGGCCAGCCAAGCCACGCTGTTCGGCAAAGAAGGCGTGAGCGTTCCGGCAAAGCTCCGCTTGCTCTCGGATTCTGCAGACCGCCTGACCCGCACCTTCGAAGCACGGTATGTGCTGGAGGGCGAACTGGCCAACGCGCCCATAGGCGCCACAGTCACTATTCAGATCCCAGACGGCCGTTCCGCGCAAGGCGGTTTGCAGGTGCCGATTGGCGCCCTCTTCGACGCAGGCAAGGGGCCGGGGGTGTGGGTCATCAGCGGTGAACCGGCCAAGGTTTCCTGGAAGCCGGTCGAGGTGCAGCGCCTGGATGACGAAGGCGCGCGCATCACCGGCCAACTCAAGCAGGGCGATCGCATCGTGGCGCTCGGTGCGCATCTGCTGCGCGAAGGCCAGCCAATCCGTGTGGCAGCGCAAGGCGCGGTTCCCGCGAAAAAGCCATGAGTGAAGGCCGCTTCAACCTCTCGGCGCTCGCTGTGCGCGAGCGCTCCATCACCCTGTTCCTGATCTGCCTGATCTCTCTGGCCGGTCTCGTTTCCTTCTTCAAACTGGGGCGGGCAGAAGACCCCTCGTTCACCATCAAGGTGATGACCATCATCACCGCCTGGCCTGGGGCCACGCCGCAGGAAATGCAGAACCAGGTCACCGAAAAGCTCGAAAAGCGCTTGCAGGAACTGCGCTGGTATGACCGCACCGAGACCTTCACCAGGCCGGGCCTGGCCTTCACAACCCTGACCCTGCTCGACAGCACACCCCCCGCGGAGGTGGAAAAGGAGTTCTACCAGGCCCGCAAGAAGGTCAGCGACGAGGCCGGCAACCTCCCGCCTGGCGTGATAGGGCCGATGGTCAATGACGAATACTCGGACGTCACCTTTGCCCTGTACGCGCTCAAGGCCAAGGGCGAATCACAGCGCTTGCTGGTACGTGACGCGGAAACGCTGCGCCAGCGGCTGCTGCATGTGCCCGGCGTGAAGAAGGTCAACATCGTCGGCGAGCAGCCCGAGCGTGTCTATGTCGAGTTCTCCCATGAACGCCTGGCAACGCTGGGCGTCAGCCCGCAAGACGTGTTCGCGGCGCTGAATGGCCAGAATGCCCTGACGCCGGCCGGCTCTGTCGAAACCAGGGGACCGCAGGTGTTCATCCGCCTGGACGGCTCCTTTGATGCGCTGCAAAAGATTCGCGATACGCCGGTCATGGCGCAAGGCCGCACCTTGAAGCTGTCGGACGTCGCCACCGTCAAGCGTGGCTACGAAGATCCTGCGACTTTCCTGGTCCGCAACGGTGGTGAGCCGGCCCTGCTGCTGGGCGTCGTCATGCGAGACGGCTGGAACGGACTCGATCTGGGCAAGGCACTGGACGGCGAAGTGGGCGCGATCAACGCCGAGCAGCCGCTGGGCCTGGGTCTGACCAAGGTCACGGACCAGGCCGTCAACATCGGTTCATCGGTCGACGAGTTCATGGTCAAGTTTTTTGCCGCGCTGCTGGTGGTCATGGTGGTGTGTTTCGTGAGCATGGGCTGGCGCGTCGGTGTGGTTGTCGCCGCGGCCGTGCCGCTGACGCTGGCGGCTGTCTTCATGGTGATGCTTGCCACCGGCAAGAATTTCGACCGCATCACGCTGGGCTCGCTGATTCTGGCGCTGGGCCTGCTGGTGGATGATGCCATCATCGCCATCGAAATGATGGTGGTGAAGATGGAAGAAGGCTACAGCCGCACCGCAGCCTCCGCCTATGCGTGGAGCCATACCGCGGCGCCCATGCTCTCGGGCACGCTGGTCACGGCCGTCGGCTTTATGCCCAACGGCTTTGCACCATCCACCGCGGGCGAATACACGAGCAATATGTTCTGGATCGTCGGCATCGCGTTGATCGCGTCCTGGGTGGTCGCCGTGGTCTTTACCCCCTATCTGGGCGTCAAGCTGCTGCCCGACCTTAAAAAGGTGGAAGGCGGGCATGACGCGATGTACAACACGCCACGCTATAACCGCTTCCGCCAGGTGCTTACGCGCGTCATCGCACGCAAGTGGCTGGTTGCTGGTTCAGTGGTCGGGCTTTTTGTCATCTCCGTGCTCGGCATGGCAGTGGTCAAAAAGCAGTTCTTCCCGATCTCCGACCGGCCTGAAGTGCTGGTCGAGGTGCAGATGCCCTATGGCACGTCGATCTCGCAGACCAGTACCGCCACGGCGAAGGTAGAGGCCTGGTTGGCCAAACAGGAAGAAGCCAGGATCGTCACCGCCTACATCGGCCAGGGCGCGCCGCGCTTCTTCTTTTCGGTGGGGCCTGAGCTTCCCGATCCATCGTTTGCCAAGATCGTGGTCCGCACAGACAGCCAGGACGAGCGCGACGCATTGAAACGCCGGCTGCGCCAGGCCATCGCCGACGGCCTGGCCCCGGAGGCCCGCGTACGCGTCACCCAGCTGGTATTCGGCCCGTATTCGCCGTTCCCGGTGGCCTACCGTGTCACTGGCCCGGACCCGGAAAAGCTGCGCGATATTGCAGCCGAAGTACAGCAGGTCATGACAGCCAGCCCGATGATGCGAACGGTGAACTCCGACTGGGGCACCCGTACACCCACTCTGCACTTCAACTTGCAGCAAGACCGGCTGCAGGCGGTCGGGTTGACCTCCAGCGCCGTGGCGCAGCAACTGCAATTCCTGTTGACCGGTGTGCCGGTGACTGCCGTGCGCGAAGACATTCGGACGGTGCAAGTGGTCGTTCGGTCAGCTGGCACTATCCGGCTCGACCCGGCAAGAATCGGCGACTTCACGCTGGCCGGAGCCAACGGCCAACGCATTCCGCTGTCACAGATCGGCCAGGTGGAGGTGCGCATGGAAGAACCCGTCATACGCCGACGCGACCGCATGCCGACAATTACGGTGCGAGGCGATATTGCCGATGGCTTGCAGCCGCCGGACGTGTCGGCAAGCATTACCCGCCAGCTCCGCCCCATCATGGACAAGCTGCCAGGCGGCTATCGCATCGACGAGGCCGGCTCCATTGAAGAATCAGGCAAGGCGACGAAAGCCATGCTGCCGCTCTTTCCGATCATGCTGGCGATCACCTTGCTGATCATCATCTTGCAAGTGCGTTCAATCTCCGCGATGGTGATGGTCTTCCTGACCAGCCCATTAGGGTTGATTGGCGTGGTACCAACGCTGCTGCTGTTCCAGCAGCCGTTCGGCATCAATGCGCTGGTGGGGTTGATTGCGCTGTCCGGTATTTTGATGCGCAACACGCTGATTCTGATCGGGCAAATTCATCACAACGAACAGGCGGGGCTGGATCCGTTCCGGGCCGTCGTGGAGGCGACCGTGCAGCGCGCCCGGCCTGTGATCCTGACTGCGCTGGCGGCCATCTTTGCGTTCATGCCGCTGACCCATTCGGTGTTCTGGGGAACCCTTGCCTACACCCTGATCGGCGGCACCCTGGCCGGAACGATCATGACGCTTGTGTTCCTGCCGGCCATGTATTCCATCTGGTTCAAGATCCGCCCGGCAACGCTGGCTGATCCGCGCTGATGCTCTTCCTCAACATCAACCGGCGCGGTGGGCTACAAACCCATCGACCGAACGGATACGAAGTTTGCAAGTGTGCGCCGTGATTACGGTCACCTGACTATTTTCTCAACACAGGAGCATGGAATGGACAAACTGCAAAAGCAGCAACCAAGTCCCGTAGCAGTCATTACTGGAGCATCGGGTGGTATCGGAGAGGCAACCGCACGGGTGCTGGCACAGGCCGGATACCGTGTGTTCGGCACCTCTCGCAAGGCACCGACTCGACCAACCTCAGGCGTGGAACATGTGGCTTGTGACGTGACCAGCGATGACTCGGTCGGGGCCGCGATCGCGGAGGTCCTCGCGAAAGCCGGGCGCATCGACTTGCTGGTCAACAATGCCGGGGTCGGCCTTATTGGCGCGGCTGAGGAATCATCGATCGAACAGGCGAAAGCACTCTTCGATGTCAACCTGTTCGGCGTCATTCGAACCATCAAGGCCGTCCTCCCGGTCATGCGCCGGCAGCGGTCGGGCCGCATCGTCAATATCAGCTCCGTGCAGGGATTTATCCCGGCCCCCTACTTCGCACTGTATGGGGCGAGCAAGCACGCTTTGGAAGGCTACTCGGAATCGCTGGACCACGAGGTTCGGGACTTTGGCGTCAGGGTGGTGCTCGTGGAGCCCGCCTACACGCGCACATCGTTCGAAAGCAATTTGATCCGGGCCGATCAGCCGTTGGGCGACTACGCGTCCGCGCGTTCGAATGCGGAAACCGTGACGCGCGAGGTGATGCTGACCGCCGACTCGCCGGAGGTGGTCGCAAAGGCTGTTTTGAAAGCGGCTACCACGGCGAAGCCGGGCAGCCGGTACACCGCGGGCGGCTTCGCCAGACAAGTGAGCCTGCTGCGTCGTTTCGTGCCGCGGTCCGCGTTCGACAAGAGCTTGCGCAAGCAACTGCGCTTGCCCGTCTAGACCGAGGTGTCCGGTGATGAGCAAACGTACGTGTTAGAGGCGACGGTCACAGACTTTGCCAAGTTGCGGGGCGTGTGGTGATCACATCACATCGCTTCGCGATATGAGTGCTCCCCTCACGCTGAAAACGGTTTGTGTGGCCGCATAACTTTGCTGCGCAAAGTGAGCGTCCACCAAGCCTCGCAGTGCGCTTGCGCGCACCGTGACTGTCATTCGACAGTCACGCTCTTTGCAAGATTACGAGGGGAGAGGCTTGTGTGGCCGCGTAACTTCGCTGCGCGAAGTGAGCGTCCACCAAACCCCGCAGTGCGCTGATCGTCATGAATAAAGTCCGTCGGGGAATCCTTCTGAGATGAATACCTTTCGGCTACTTTTTCTGCGGTTTTTAACCTAGCAAAGTCCGTCGAAGATTTCAGGGCTGAGCAAAGATTCTCGACAACTAAATGAAGTACGTCGAACACATCGCATTGACGCACCTTTACTTGCACTCGATCGGCGATTTGTGGCGGTCAGCCATTGCCACCTCCGGATCCTGCCGGTAACATGCTGGCGATCTCCGTAGCGCGAACAATGTCGAAGAGATCCGCGCTAGAGCACCTAGCTAGTCTGAAGTAATCGCTCTGAGTAGACCATGAAAGAAATTCGCCTCTGCTGGGCCGCACATGTTGTTCATCACGAAGCCCAAGACAAGGACGGCGGACTGTGGACCCCTGCAACCGAGGAGATCCGCCGTGACTATCAGATCGTTACCGACGCCGGCAATGAAGTTTACGGCGCGGGTTCACACTGGATCCAAGAGCGCGAAGCATAGGGTATGCCTATATCTAATGCTTGAACATGCAACCGGTAATCACCTTGAAATCTGATTCTGGTGGTCCGGCCCGAGGATTCACTCCAGACTTCAGCGGAATACAACACTTACGGCGTCTGAAGCGTTCCATCTACAAGTCGGGTTTGCGTCCACGTTGTTATGACATTTTCACAGGGGTACTTTTTGGCTTCCACTTCGTCCAGATCCACACCCAGGCCTGGCTTGTCATTGGCGTAGACATAGCCATTCTTGAACTCCGGGAGTCCGGGAAATACATCCAGCAAAGCAGCTTGGGGGCCTTTCAACTCCTGGATCACGAAATTGGGAGGCTCCGTACCGGACCACTCCTGAACACCGAAATTTCGGGCCGCCAGATCAATATGAATATTTGCCGCATGAGCCAACGGTGACATATCGCCCGGACCATGCCATGCCGTTCTGACACCGAATTGCTCAGCAAAAATCTGCAATTTTCTGCCAGGCGTGATTCCGCCGATTTGACTCAAATGAACCCGGATGTAGTCGATCAACTGCTCGGTGATCAGAAACTTCCACTCGTAAGGGTTGTTAAACAGCTCGCCCTGTGCCAGGGGGATGCTGGTCTTGGCGCGCAGCTGGCGCATCCAGTTGCCTTCTTCCAGCGGGATGGCGTCTTCCAGGAAAAACAGGTCAAACCGCTCCAGCTCGCAGGCGAACTTGATTGCCTCTATGGGCTTCAGACGCTCATGCACGTCATGACAAAGCGCTACATCAAAACCCACTTTGTTGCGAATGCCGTCAAACAAATTGAGCGTGTCACGCATGTATTTTTTGCTGTCCAGGTAGATACCGTCCAGCGCCCCCTTTGGGGCTGTGGATGGTGCCGGTCCATAACCACCACCGCCGTAGCCGCCGCTTTGGCAGCGAATGTGGGTGATACCCTGCTCCTGATATTTCTGGATGTTGTCGCACAGCTCGCTCAGGTCTTTTCCGTCCGCGTGTCGATAGATAGGTACGCCTTCGCGACACTTTCCACCAAACATCTGGTACAGCGGCATGTTGGCCATCTTGCCCTTAATATCCCACAACGCCATGTCCACACCGGAAAGCGCATTGTTTTCAATCGGTCCATTGCGCCAGTAGGCATTCTGATGCACCAGCTGCCATAACTCTTCGATGGCAGTAGCGTCCCGGCCCACCAGAAGCGGCCTCAAGTACTCCTCAATCAAGCACTTCACTGCCAGGTGCCGATAGGAAAAAGTCGCGCACCCCAGTCCATACAGTCCCGCCTGGTTGGTTTCAATTTTCACCACCACAAGGTTGATGCCTTCGGGTGCCGTGAGAATGACTTTGACATCGTTGATTAAGGTCGCCATTTATTTCCGCTCGAGAAAGGACTGATTAGTTGTCGTAAATGTGAAAAATCTGCGTGGTGCTCAATCGAAGTTCAGCAGCACCTTCATCGCCTGCGAGCGATCGGCCGCAAGCGCGAAGGCTCTGGCTGAGTCACGGTAGGAGAGCGTGGCCGAGATCAACGGCTTGACGTCCACCAGTCCCTTGTTGAGCAGCTCCACCGCCGTGGCGAATTCCTCGTGAAAGCGGAAGGCGCCGCGCAGGTCGAATTCCTTGGCCACGATGGTGTTGATCGGCAGCGTCATCTCGCCGCCCAGTCCCACCTGCACGATAATCCCGCGTGGCCGCAGCGCATCGAAGGCGCCGCGCAGTGCCCGTTCGTTGCCGCTGGCTTCGAACAGGACGTCGAACTGGCCCTTGTCGGCTGTGAAGTGCGACAGGCCGTCGGTTTCCTCGGCCACATTGATCACCTGGTCGGCGCCCACCTTGAGCGCCTTGCTCAAGGTGTAGGCACTAATGTCGGTAGCGACGATGTGGGTGGCGCCGGCACGTCGCGCCGCGACAATCGTCAGAGCGCCGATTGGCCCACAACCGATGACCAGCACGCTTTTTCCCAGCAGCGGTCCTGCGCGGCGCACCGCATGCAATGCCACGGAAAGAGGCTCGGCCATCGCGCCTTCGCTGTCGCTTACGCTTGCGGCCAGCCGGTGCGCCTGATGTGTCTCGACCACGATCTCCTGGCGAAAAGCGCCCTGCACATGCGGCGTGCGCATAGCGCTGCCGTAGTAGCGCATGTCCAGGCAGTGGTTCTGCAGGCCCTGCTGGCAGTAGCGGCACAGCCCGCAGGGCTGACTCGGGCTGACGGCGATGCGCTCACCGCAAGCAAAGCCTTTCACGTCCGCACCCACGGCGTCAATAATGCCGGCCACTTCGTGGCCCAGCACCATCGGCTCCTTGACCCGTATGGTGCCGAAGCCGCCGTGCTGGTAGTAGTGCAGGTCGGAGCCGCAAATACCGCCGCAGCGCACGCGCACGCGCAACTGGCCGGAGCCGAGTTCGGGTGTGGGCAGGTTTTCAACGCGCAAATCCCCGGCGGCGTGGATGACAAGGGCTTCCATATGTTTTGCCTTTACGCTGATTTCACTTCTGCAGATTGAGACCGCTCAACAGCTTCTTGAAGTAACTGGACTGGCCGTTCATGAACGTCTGGAACGACTCGCCCTCCATATAGGCCGGCTGGAGGTTGGCACGCGTTAACGCATCACGGAATGCCGGATCTTCCGCCGTCTTGCGGGCCGCATCGCGAAGTAGTTGCACCACTCCTGGCGGGGTGCCCAGCGGCACGCCCAAGCCACGCCATGTACCCACGACGAGATCGACCCCTTTTTCCTTGAAGGTCACCACCTTGTCGTAGGGCGCGGGCAACCTGCGCTCAGCCATCGAAACCAGCACACGGATCTTGCCCGCCTCGACAAACTGGCCAATTTCCGCCGGACTCACCGTGATGGCATCCACATGTCCGCCGACCAGCGCCATGACGCTGGGTGCCGCACCCTGGAACGGCACATGGTTGAAGTGCGCGCCGGTCTTATCTTCGACCGCGGCCGCAGCAAGATGCCAAATCGTTCCGGTTCCCGCGTTGCCCATCGTGAGGCTGCCCTGCTGTTTTCGGGCCTGTGCCAGCAACTCGTCAATGGATTGCCATGGCGCGTCGGCACGCACGGCGATCAAGCCCGGATCACCGTTCAGGCGCGCAATGGGGATGAAGTCGCTCACCGTGGCCTTGGTCATTCCCAGATGCGGAATGATGGCCAGCTCGGAAATCAGTACGGCGATCTTGTAGCCGTCGGGAACTGCCCGCTGCACTTCCGTCATCCCGATACCGCCGCTGGCGCCGGGCTTGTTGCTGACGATGAAAGGCTGAGGAACATACTTCTTGGCGATGTCGGAAAATGCGCGCGCCATCACGTCGGTGCCACCGCCGGCGGATGATGGCACAACGATCTCTATCGGCCGGTTGGGGTAGTCGGCCGCTAACAGGGAAACCGGTGCCAGCGATGTGGCGAAAGCGGCTATAGCGACGGGGAGGAGCCTGCGAGTCAATTTCATATGTGCCTCTGGAGTTGGTAAAAAGACTACAGAACGGCCAGCATCCCGCCGTCGACGTAGATGATCTGTCCGCTGACGTAGTCAGACGCGGCGGATGCCAAGTAGACCGCGGTGCCGGCGAGCTCGTCCGGCCGGCCCCAGCGGCGTGCCGGTGTCCGGGCTTTGACCCACGCGTCGAAGGCCGGGTTCTGCAGCAAGGCGGTGTTCATCTCCGTGGCCATGTAGCCGGGGCCGATGGCGTTGGCCTGGATACCGTGCTCGGTCCATTCGGCGGCCATGGCGCGGGTCAGCATCTTGATGCCGCCCTTGGCCGCCGTGTACGGGCCTACCGTGGCGCGCGCGGCCTCGCTGGTCAGCGAGCCGATGTTGATGATCTTGCCGCCACGGCCGCGCGCAATCATGCGTTTGGCAGCCTGTTTGCCGACGATGAAAGCACTGGTCAGGTTGGTATCGATCACGCGCTGCCAGTCCTTGAGTTCGAGATCGGCCAGGGGCATGCGGTGCTGGATGCCGGCGTTGTTGATCAGGATGTCGACTGCTATACCTTGTTGGTCTAGCGACGCGAACGCGGCGTCGACGGCCGCTTCGTCGGTCACGTCGAACGGCAGGCCCTGCGCGTCGTGGCCTTGGGCTCGCAGCTGGGCCACGGCCTGCGCGACCTGCTCGGTGTTGCGCGCGTTGATCACGACTTTGGCGCCCGCCTCGGCCAAGCCCTGCGCGAATCCGTAGCCCAGGCCGCGGGCGGACCCGGTGATGAGCGCCGTGCGCCCGGTCAAGTCAAACAGTGGGGACATGTGGTTTCCTCAATCAGGTGAAATCGATACGCTGTGCGGCGTGCACAGTTCCGTCGCGCAGGCCGACCTCCCCCAGGCCGGGAAAGCGGACTACGACATCGGCACCCCTGGGCATGGGAATCGCGCCCACCCAGGAGCCGGTGGTGACCACGGTGTGTGCTGCCACCGTATGGCCATGGCGCGTGGCGTGGCGCAGCCAGATCGGCAGCAGCCAAAGCGGATCGCCCAGGGAATAGGCGCCCGTGTTGGCGATCACCGGCGTGCCGCCAAAACGGACTTCGCAGCGTTGGCTCGCCCAGTCGTGCGCGTGCCAGGGCATCCATTCGCCCAGGATCAGCGCGCCATGCGAGCCCTGGTCGGCCAGCCGCAAGGCGGCCGGTGCCTGCAGCCCTTCATCCCAGTGCGAATCGGCGATCTCGATGGCGACGGCCATTGCGTTCACCAGGGCAGGACCATCGGCGTGGCCCAGGCGCTGTGCGCGCTCGGGCGTCACATCTTCGGCGAGGCGCAGCACGATCTCGGCCTCTACAGCGGGCGAGTGAAAGGAAAAATCCGCCAGCGTGTCGCCGGCCACCCGCACGCCCGCAGGCGGCAAGGCCGCATGGCTGAGCACGGAGTCGCGGGACGCCCCGCCCGACTTCCAGTAGCGCGGCCCACCATCGGCAAACCAGCCCAGCGCCTGGGCCACAGCGTCTTGGACGGCATAGGCCTCGTCGTCGATGCTCAGTGCGGCCCGCAGGGGCACGGTCGAGGCCGCTTGGCCGGAACGGCGCGCCGCGACCAGGGCGGCTACGACCGCTTGCGCAGTCGCGGGCAAGGTTGGAGAGGAATGTGCGTTCATGACTTAGGCCAGAGCACGTTGTTCAGTGGCTGGCCGTCCAGCCAACGCTGAATGTTGCCGGCCATGGTCTGCTGGCGCCGGCGCACGGTGCCGGAGGTCCAGCCCGACATGTGCGGGGTCATGAGCAGATTTGGCAGCGACGCGAAATCCAGGCGCGATGGCGTGCACTCGGTCTGGTCGGGCGTCGGGTAGCGGTACCAGGTATCGATGATGGCGCCGCCAATGCGGCGCTGGGCCAGAGCGTCATACAAGGCCTGCTCATCGATCACCGGGCCGCGCCCGACGTTCAGGATCAGAGCATCGGGGCGCATGGCAGCAAACGCCTCCGCCCCGACGATGCCCGTGGTCTGCGCGGTCAAGGGCAGCGAGACCACGATGGCGTCGGCCGATGCCATGAAGGCCGGCAACTGGTCCAGGGTAAAGGCCTGGTCTACGCGTTCATCATGGATGGGGCTGCGGTTGGCCACCGTGACCCGCATGCCGAAGGCCTTGGCCCGTGCCAGGATGGCCTGGGAGATATGGCCGAAGCCGAGCAGGCCCAGAGTCTGCGCGCCCAATTCGCTGCGCAGTGCGGTCGGCCGGCCGGCCCAGTAGGTCCAGCGCTGCTGGCGCAGATCGGCGTCGGCCTGCGTCAGCGGCACATGGCGCTGCAGCAAGGCGGCCATCACGTATTCCGCGATTGCGTGCTCGTGGCCGAAGCAGTTGCACAGCATGGTGCCGTGCGGCAGCAGCGCCGTGTCGATCGCATCCGTACCTGCAGAAGGCGCGTGGAACAGGCCCGCTTGCCGCGGTACCGGCATCTCACGGTTCAGCTTGATGCCGACGATGACGTCAGCGCTCTCGTAGTGTTCGCGCTCGCCGGGGCCGGCCAGCGTGTCGCTCAGATCGATGATCTGGTGCCGTGGGTCGACCAGGGCCTCGAAACCCTGGCGGAAATTGGCGGCGTTCTCGCCGTGAAACACGATCTTGATAGTTTTCATAGGCTGCCGTGGTATCTCGGGTAAAGGAATCGTCATCGTCAATGCAGCGCCGGTACGCGGATGCGCTGCCCACTGCGCTCGAAAAGCACGGCCTCGCCAAGGTCCAGCGAAAGCTGCACAGCTTGGCCGGTGCGCAGATCGCTGTAGCCCTGGACCACGACCATCACGTCGTCACCGCTTTCGCCGTCCTCGCTGTGGGCGGTATTGGCATGGTCGAGCTTGATGCTGACGATGGACTCGGCCCCCACGTGCTCGACCAGTACCACCTGGCCCACCAACACGCCGTTGCCCAGGCCCAGCGCCTGCGGACGGATGCCGAGCAACACATCGCGTGCCGCCTGTTGCCCCAGCGCGGCCAGATGCCCGGGCAGGGGCAGCACCGTCTTGCCGATGACCAGGCCGCGCGGCTCAATGCGCGCTTCGATCAGATTCATCGGAGGCGTGCCGATGAAGCGGGCCACAAAGGTGTTCGCTGGATCGGTGTAGATTTCGCGCGGCGTGCCGAACTGCTGCACCTCGCCGTCGCGCATCAGCGCGATGCGGGTGCCCATGGTCATCGCTTCGATCTGGTCGTGTGTCACGTAGACGAAGGTACCCCCCACTTCACGGTGCAGCTTGATGATTTCGGCGCGCATCGAGGTGCGCAGCTTGGCGTCGAGATTGGACAGCGGCTCGTCCATCAGGAACACATCGGGCTGGCGCACCATGGCCCGACCCAGCGCCACGCGCTGGCGCTGCCCGCCCGACAGCGTGCGCGGGTAGCGGTCGAGCATCTCGGTGAGCGCCAGCGTCTTGGCCGTGCGGTCGACCAGGTCGCGCACCGCCGGCGTCTGCTCGATGCGCCGCTTGGCGAGGCCGCCAATGAGGGGCAGATGGAACCACCAGCGGTGCTCGCGCATGATCAGCGGGAAGGTGATATTGCGCCGCACCGTCATGTGCGGGTACAGCGCATACGACTGGAACACAAAGGCCATGTCGCGGGCGCTGGGCGGCAAGGTATCAACGCGGCGCGCACCGACGTGGACTTCGCCACTGGTGACCTGCTCCAGGCCGGCCAGCATGCGCAGCAGCGTGGACTTGCCGCAGCCCGAAGGCCCGAGCAGCACGAGGAATTCGCGGTCGGCGACGTCGAACGTGATCTGATTCGCGGCCTTCTTGCCGCCAAAGATCTTGGTGACGCCCTTGAGGGAGATGGATGCCATGGTGAATGTCCTTAGCCCTTGACGCTGCCGGCGGTCATGCCGGAGACGACGTAGCGCTGCACGAAAAGATAGAAGATGACGGCGGGCAAGGTGTACATCAGTCCGATAGCCGTCACGGTATGCATGGGGGTGCTCAGCTCGCCCACGAAGCCGGCCAGGCCGACCGAAGCAGTCTGCAGCCCTTGGTCGCTGATCAGCGTCTGGGCGAACACGTATTCGTTCCAGCCATGGAAGAAGGCAATCACAGCCGCCGCGGCCAGGCTGGGCGCCACCAGCGGCAACACCATGGTCAGCACGATGCCCAGGCGCGAGCAGCCATCGATGCCGGCAGCCTCTTCGATATCAATGGGCACGCCGTCGACCGCCCCCTTGAGGATCAGGGTGATCACCGGCACTGTGAACGCCGTGTTGGCCAGGATTAGGCCGGTCAGACTGTTCAGCAAGCCCAACTGGCCGAAGATCGCGTACAAAGGCACGACCAGCATGGCTTCGGGCAGCATCTGCGTAACGAACAACGCCACCCCCAGGATGGCGACCCCCCGCATGCGGTAGCGCGACAGCACATAGGCCGGAAAAATGGCCAGCACGATGCTGAGTCCGGCCGTGCCGAGGGCGACGATGGCGCTGTTCTTCAGCCAGGTACCGACGGCGGTGGCGCTGAAGGCGTGGCCGTAGATCGCCGCTTGCGACCAATCGGGCAGCAGGTGCGGCTTGGGTGCAAACAGGTCCGACGACGAGGTCAGCGAGGTAACCAGCATCCAGTAAATCGGGAACGCGGCCACGCCCAGCAGCGCCAGCACCAGGATCATGCGGAACGCGTGGCTCCAGGACATGGTGCGGCTCATCGCTGCCCCTTGGCGCGCTCGACGCGCTGGGTATAGCGGAAATAGACGATGGTGAGGAGCAGCGCAATCGACAGGCCCACCATACCGACGGCAGCGCCCTGCCCCAGATCGCGGTACACAAAGGCCCGGCGGTATAGCTCGATCACCATGGTGTTGGTCGAACCGATCGGGCCGCCCTGGGTCATGAGCCAGATCAGATCGAAGCGGCGCAAAGACCAGATCGTCAGAAACAGCGCGAGCAGCGCCACCGAAGGCTGGATGGTCGGCCACACTACGGCGCGAAACACGCTCAGCCGGTCCGCGCCGTCGATCACCGCGGCCTCGCGCAGTTCCGAGGACACCCCCTGCAAGGCGGCCAGGATGACGACCGAGGCGAACGGGAAGATCTGCCAGATGGTCGTCAGCAATACCGCGGGCAAGGCCAGCGCCGGGCTGTCAAGCCAGCTCTCCAGGCTAGCCGGCCTGCCGAGCGCGCTCAGCAGATGGTTGAGGATGCCGTACTGGCCGTTGTAGATCCAGACGAAGATCAGCGCCACGGCCACTGGTGGTGCGGCCCACGGAATCGTTACCAGTGCCCGCGCCAGCCCCCGCCCGCGGAACGGTGCGTTGAGCAGCAGAGCGGCCCCTAGGCCCAGGCCGATCGCCGCCACCACGCACACCACGGTGTAGATGGCGGTGATCAGAACAACCTGGCGGAACTCCTCCTGCGTCACCAGATCGATGTAGTTCCGCAGCCCGACATAGGTATGCCGGCCTGGCGACAGCAGCGCGGTAGACGTGAAGCTCAGATAGAACTCCTGCACCAGCGGATAGCCCTGGAACAGCAGCAGATACAAGGCTACCGGTGCGGCGAACCAGTACGGCGTCCAGTCGCGCTCGGTCCTCGGTGGCGACGCGGCGCCAGCCGGAGATGTTGCAGCATGCATGGGAAAGGCCTGCGGTGGGCTGGCTTACTTGCGCAGTACGCGCGACAAGGCCGTACGCTGGGCGTCGTCCATCGCCTTCTTGGGGTCCATGCCACCTTGCAGCACCTTGAGCACCTGCTCCAGCACGATCTGCTGGATCTCCGGCGTCTTGGCCTCCAAGCCCTGCACCAATTGCGGCACGCTGTTCACGGTCTGGTCGTCATAGACCTTCAGCCAGGGCCGCTTGGCCATCATCTCCGGGCTGCGCTCGATAACCGTGGCCACATTGCTGGCACCCAGCAATTCCTGCAGGTCCTTCTGGTTCTCGGGCTGCAATGTCCACTTGATGAAGGCTTCGGCCGCGGCCTTGTGCTTGGTATTGGCATTGATGGTCAGCGCCGTCAACACCATGCCCTGGGCCCGCGTCGGGAATGGAGACGGTGCTGCCGCGAACGCCAATTCGGGCGCCTGCTGGCTGAAGATGCCGGCCACACCGCCGTTGTCGACCTCCATCGCCACCTTGCGTTCCCAGAACATGCGGCGATACGTGGAGGCGTCCGCCCCCTTCGGAATCACACTGGCGTCGTAGATCTTCTTGTAGGCGGCGACGCCCTCAACCACCTTGGGATCGTTCAGGGTCAGATTGCCCTGCGCGTCGCTCCAGCGGCCACCGAAGCCGTATACGAAGTTGCACAGGTCCTGCCAGAAGCCGTTGCCCTCGGCCATGGTGGCGCGGTATGCGTAGCCATAGACACCGTTGCCGGTGGCCGCCTTGGCACTGGCCAAAAATTCGTCAAAGTTCGCCGGCGGCTTGCCGCCCTTGAGCAAGGCCGGGTTGTACAGCAACACGTAGTTGCTGAGCTCGAACGGCACGCCATAGCGCTTGCCGCCCACGATCATGTATTTGTCGGGCTCCGTGAACCTGTAGTTGCCGCCCTTGAGCAGATCGTCCAGCGGCAGGATGCTCTTGCTGTTCACGGCTGCGTAGTAATCGATCGCGTCCATGCGTACGAGATCGGGCCCCGCGCCGCCGCCCATTTGCGTGAAGACTGTCTTGGCAAAGCTCCCGAAAGGAATGGCGATTGGCTGGATTTCAGCGGCAGCCTGGCTCTTGTTGAACTTCTCGACCCAGGCCTTGAGACGCTCGCCGCGGCCGGCCTCGCTGAACGTGACAGCCGCAAAGGTCAACGTCTCCTTCGTTTGAGCGCTGGCTGCCGCTGGCATGCCACCGACGACGAGAGCGCCCGCAAGCGCCACCATACCAGCTGAAAGGCTTGACAGTTTTTTCATGCATGTCTCCATGAATGCGGACACATCGGACCGCGAGTGTTGTTGGAAGTAGCGCACGGTTTCCGTGGCCGATTTGCAAGGCACGAATCGAAGAATACTGTGATATTTCACGAAAATAACTATGGTTTACCCGAATAGTTATTGGAGCTCTTCCTTTTCACGACATGCCCTCCGCCAACCCGTACAGCAAAGGAAAAATCGGCGTGCTATCGATGGAATATCAGGGTATGCTTCCCTTTCCATGAGGTGCGCTGTGCGATGGATGTACCGATGGACCCCATGTATTTGAAAGAGCACTATGGCTTCGCCCTCCCGCCCTCGTCCCCAACTGGTTGCAGCCAATGCTCCCGCGGAGGAAGCGTCTCGCCGCCGCAGCCAGGTCAACCTTTCCGACCAGGCTTACGAGCGGATCGAAGAATTGCTGATCTGCTGCGAACTCCGGCCCGGCCGGTTCCTGGCAACCCATGATCTCCAGGCACTCGTGGGATTTGGCCGCACACCGGTTCACCAGGCCGTCAGCCGCCTGGCGGCCGATACGCTGCTCATCGTTACGCCGCGCCACGGCATCCAGATCGCCCCGATCGACCTGACCCGGGAACGGGTGCTGCTGCGCCTGCGGCGCGACATCGAGCGCTTTGTCATCCGGCTGGCCACGGAACGCTCGGGGGCCTCCCAGCGCAACCAGATGCTGCATATTCGCCGCCAGCTGGTTGAGCACGGCGGCGAGATGACGATCGAGCAATTCAACGTGATCGATAGGCGCATCGACCAGCTTTTCCTGGCGGCGGCCAATGAGCCCTTCGTCGAAAGCACTTTGCGGCCCCTGCACACCATCTTCCGGCGCATCGGCTGGATCTATCACATGCAAACGGCCCACAGCGTCAAGCTGCAACGCACCGTGGACGGCCATATTGCCGTGATCGATGCCGTTGCCAAAGGGCAGGTGGACGCCGCGATCGCAGCGTCAGACGACCTCATGGACTTCGTCGAGAGCATGTTTGACGTCCTGGAGCGCGAGGTTGCCCCAACGTTGCTCGACTGCAGCCTGGATTCTTTCGATGACACTTTCTTGCGTTCGCCACTTTAGCGAATTGCGGGTCCATCGGCTTGATAGAGACTGTCACTTACACCTGTTGAATTGCGCTGAAGTTTGACCCATTGGGGGTGCGGACAATAACTTGGACTTACGGCATAAACCATTCCAAGTTATTGTCCGCATCCCCCAGGTTCTTTATTGAATCCTGACAATTGCATGCCGCCCCAGATCCGTCACTCTACGGTGACGGGTTTGGCTAGGTTGCAGGAGAGGGTTTATGTGGCCGCATAACTTCGCCGCGCGAAGTAAGCGTCCACCAAACCCCGCAGTGCGCTAGCGCGCACCTGTGACCGTCATTCGACGGTCACAGACTTTGCCAAGTTGCGGGGTTTGTCCACATCCGTCCCCCGCGCCACAGCGGTGTGATACGCCAGCAACTGCAGCGGCACCACGTGCAACAACGGGCTCAGCGCGCCATAGTGTTCGGGCATGCGAATGACGTGCAAGCCTTCGCCGCTTTCGATGTGGCTGTCGGCGTCGGCCAGCACATAGAGGACGCCGCCGCGGGCGCGGACTTCCTGCATATTGCTTTTGAGCTTTTCGAGCAGGGTGTCGTTGGGGGCTACCGTCACCACGGGCATGGCGCTGGTGACCAGGGCCAGGGGGCCGTGCTTGAGTTCGCCGGCCGGGTAGGCCTCGGCGTGGATGTAGCTGATTTCCTTGAGCTTGAGCGCGCCTTCGAGGGCGATGGGGTAGTGCAAGCCCCGACCCAGGAAGAGCGCGTTTTCCATTTTGGCGAAGTCTTCGGCCCAGCTGATGACTTGCGGCTCCAGGGCCAGCACGGCTTGCAGGGCGGCAGGCAGGTGGCGCATGGCTTTGAGGTGGCCCGCTTCTTCTTCCTCGCTGAGCTTGCCTTTGCTTTGGGCCAGGGCCAGCGTGAGCAGGAACAGGCCGGCGAGCTGGGTGGTGAAGGCTTTGGTCGATGCCACGCCGATCTCGACGCCGGCGCGTGTGATGTAGGCGAGCTTGCATTCACGCACCATGGCCGAGGTGGAGACGTTGCAGATGGTCAGGGTCTGCGTCATGCCCAGGCTTTGCGCGTGGCGCAGCGCGGCCAGGGTGTCGGCGGTCTCGCCGCTCTGGGTGATGGTGACGACCAGGGTCTTGGGGTTGGGCACCGAGGTGCGGTAGCGGTATTCGCTGGCGACTTCGACCTGGGTGGGGATGCCGGCGATGGATTCAAGCCAGTACTTGGCTGCGCAGCCGCTGTAATAACTGGTGCCGCAGGCGAGGATGAGGACGGAGTCGATGTCCTTGAACACGCGGAAAGCCTGGTCGCCGAAGAGCTCGGGCACTATGCCTTCCACGCCTTCGAGCGTGTCGGCAATGGCGCGCGGCTGCTCAAAAATTTCTTTTTGCATGTAGTGGCGGTAGGGGCCGAGCTCGGCGGCACCGCTGTGGGCCTGCACGGTCTTGACTTCGCGCTGCGCGGGCTTGCCGTCCTTGCCGACGATCCAGTATTTGCCGAGCTGGATGTCGACCATGTCGCCCTCTTCGAGGTAGACGATCTGGTCGGTCACGCCGGCCAGGGCCATGGCGTCGCTGGCCAGGAAGTTCTCGCTCTTGTCCTTGCCGACACCCAGGATCAGCGGCGAGCCGGCGCGCGCGCCGACGACGCGGTGTGGTTCGTCCTTGCAGAAGGCGGCAATCGCGTAAGCGCCGTGCAGCTGCGCGACGGTGGCCTTGAGGGCTTCGAACAGGTCGCCGTCATACAGGCTGTCCATCAGGTGCACGATGACCTCGGTGTCGGTCTGGCTTTCAAAGGCATAACCCTTGGCCTTCAGGCCGGTGCGCAGCTCTTCGTAGTTTTCGATGATGCCGTTGTGCACCAGCGCGACCTTGCCGGGTTTGCTTTGCGATGCGGCGCCGCTGCCGTGGCTGAAGTGCGGATGGGCGTTGTGCACGGCGGGCGCGCCGTGGGTGGCCCAGCGGGTGTGGGCAATGCCGGTGCCGCCTTCGAGTTTGTCGGCGCTCACTTGCTCCTGCAGTTCGGCGACGCGTGAGGTGCTGCGCGCGCGCTTGAGGCCGTCGGCATAAACGGCGACGCCGCAGGAGTCATAACCGCGGTATTCGAGGCGCTGCAAACCCTGCACCAGGATGGGAACGATATTTCGGGTCGAAACGGAAGCAACAATGCCGCACATGGGGAGGTCTCCTGAAGAACGATGTGTGGATGCTACGTGCTTGAGATTTTGTTATGTGATTGATTTTCATCTATTTATGGAATTTAATTTCACATATCCTTGTTGATTGAATTTAATTTCATTTAAAGTTCAATCATGGAACAAATAGCACTCGATGAGACAGACCTCAAGCTGCTGGACAGCCTGCAAACCGACGCCTCGCTGAGCAACCAGGCCCTGGCCGAGCGGGTCCATATCTCACCGCCCACCTGCTTGCGCCGCGTCAAGCGCCTGCGCGATGCCGGGCTGGTGGAGCGCGATGTGGCGCTGCTCAATGTCGACAAGCTGGCTGCGATCACGGGCCACGGACTCACAGCACTCGTGGAAATCACACTGGAGCGGCAAGGCGCCGAGCAGCAAGAGGCCTTTGAGGCGCGCGTGGTGCTGGACGAGGCCGTGCAGCAGTGCTACCGCGTCTCGCCGGGTCCGGACTTCATGCTGGTGGTGCACGTGGCCGACATGCCGCGCTACCTCGCGCTGGCGCAGCGGCTGTTTACCAGCGATGCGAATGTGCGCAATGTGAAGGCCTTCTTCAGCACCCGGCGCGCGAAGTTTGCGCCGCGGGTGTTGCTGGCGCCTTAAGCCGTAGTGCCCTGCTGCTTCGCCAGCGCCTTGGGATTGAGCGCGGGCTCGCCGATCTTGACCAGGGTGTTGCGGTCGGTGTGGTCAAAGGGCTGGTCGCGGCCCTCTATCTGCAGCACCGTGGTCTGGAAGTAGGACCAGCTGCCGTCGGCATTGAGCGTGACGGCAATGCGCCAGGCCAGCGTGGTGAAGGCGTGTTCGATAAAGGGGTTGGAGACGATGCCATTGGTCAGGCTGCCGCGCTCGGAGACCAGCTCGAACTGCGTGGCATCGGCGGCGACCTTGCCGCTGGCCATGGCCACCTGGCCGCGCGGAATCGCGAGCGTGTGATACACGGTGCTGGTGGCCGGCTCCCACAGCCAGTAGCCGACCTGGTCGTGGTAGGTCTTGGTAAAGCCGGGCTTGTGGATAAAGGTGTGGTAACGCAGGCCGTAGAGCGCCTGCGGGCCGTTGGTTTGCGCGTCTATCGGGTGCAGCTCATAGCGCTCTATATAAGCTTGCGTCTTGGTGCCTGTGGCCACGGGTTTGACGTCGGCGCCGCGCGCGCCCTCCCAGATGCCGGCCATGGCGCGCAGCGGACCCAGGTTGGCCAAGGTGTCGGGGTCGACCTCGGGTTCGGTGTAGATGTCTTTGGGGAAGGTGTCGTTACTCATAGTGAATGTCCGGGCAAGGTCAGGCGGTCTTTTTGGTTTGTTTGAGCAGGCCCCAGGCCATGCCGGCCAGGGCCAGCACGCCCAGCAGCAGGATGCCCCAGAGCACCAGGCTGCGCGTGGGCAGGCCCTCGGCTGGCGGCGCGGCGGCCACCAGCGGGCCGGCGAGTACTGCGCCGCCGCTGGCCTCGGCCTTGGACACATCGGCCCGCGCCAGGGGCAGCGTGTTTTCCTGCGAGGGCTGGTAGTTCGGGATCAGGCTGGCCATGGGCAGGAAAGCACCCGCGGCACCGGCCGGGCCCGCCAGCCCGGCGGCCAGCGTGAACGGGCCCTGGCCGCTGGCCAGGAACACGACTTGCGCGGGCTCGAACTGCAGGCTGATCTCGGGCGCGGCGGCAAAGCCCGGCGTCTTGGCGTCGGCTTCTATCTTCACTTCGCGCACCGAGGCGCCTCCTATCTCCACCGGGCCGCTGGCCTGCTCCTTGCCGGCCGTGCCCAGGCGATACACCACCGTGGTGGCCAGCAGGGCCCAGGGCTGCTCGCGATGGTTGCGGCCCAGCACGCGGATCGGCACCAGCACATTGCTGCCCTGCGGCGTGATTTTGAGCGCGGCCACCGGCGTGGCAAAGGGCAGCGTAAACGCCAGCTCGTGCGCGTTGGTGAGTGCGGGTGCGGCCATGCTCGCGCTGACGCGCTGGCGCACGGCGGTGCTTTGCGAGGTGAGCAGCGTGGCGCCGCGCACGGTGACGGCGGCGGTGCCCCAGCTGATGCGCAGGTAGTGGTCCTTGAGCTCGGCCATGGCCAGGTCCAGGCGAGAGTCGCCCAGGCTGGCCGCGGAGGCCGAGGCATCGGCGCGGTAGAGCACGGTGCCGGCCAGCGAACGCCAGCTTTTGAGGTCCTTGCTGGCCTGCACATTGAAGCTGACGGGCTGGCCGACAGGCAGGTCGGCGTCCAGCGTCATGCCGGCCGCGGGCTCGCTGAGCTTGCGTACATCGATCAGCGCGCCCAGCACTTTTTGCGGCCCGGCCGCGGCGGTGGTGGTACCGCCCGTGTTCAGTTGCACCACACGTTTGCCCTGGCGCTCTTCGATGCGCAGCGACAGGCCTTCCAGCCCGGCAGCGGCAGCGGACTCCGCGCCCAGGATGGGATAGGCGGGCAGCTTCACGCTGTGCTCCTGCGTGGAGGTCTGCGTCGGGACGCTGGCCAGCGCCATGGGCACGGGCTGGCCGGCGGCGTTGAAAAGGCGCAGGTCGGCATAAGCCGCGTTTTGCAGCCGCACCAGCGCCTCGGCCGGCAACAACAGGCGCTGCAGCGGGGCGTCGGCCGGCGTGACGGGAATGCGGATGGCATAGGACTTCGCATTGCCGGCGTCGGACGGATCGGCCGCCAGCAGCGGCATGGCCAGCCCCGCCGAGAAGGCGAGTGCCAGCAGGCGGGCGTATGGATATGTCTTCATGGCAGGGCCTCTTCTTTCATATCTTGGGCATCCGGCGCCGCGACCGGCTGCGCCTTGGGCGGCAGCGGCGCGAAGTAGCCGACCACCAGCATCAGCACACCGACCACGATGAAAGCGATGATGCGTTCAGCGCCGCCGGCGTTGGACAAATCAATGAGCAGCAGCTTGAGCACCACCAGGCCCAGCAGGCCCGCGCCCACCAGCCACAGCGGCCGCTGCACGCGGCGGTGCGCCAGCACCATCAGGGTCAGCGCCAGCAGGGTCCACAAAATCGCATAGCCCGTCTGCACCACAAAACTTTCGAACAGCGCGTCGGCATCCCAGCGCACACCGAAGAAGTGGTGGGCGACGCGCAGCCAGACGGTGTTGACCGCGATAAACACCAGCAGGGCCAGGGCCACCAGCGCATTGCGGCCCGTGGCCCAGCCCGCGCCGGCCGGCGGCGGCGCGGCCGTGACCAGCACGCGGCGCCAGAACACCAGCGCACCCAGCGCGAGCGCCAGCGTGAGGTCGGTGGGGTTGAGCAGCGGGATGTAAGGCAGGGGCGCGGTGTGGCCCGAGGAGTGCACGGCAGCAAGCAGCGTGCCCCAGAAGACCAGCACCACCAGCGGCAGGGCCGCCAGCCAGTAGTAGGCCTGCGCATGCGGATTGAGCGGCCAGGCGAAGCCCTGGCGCTGCGCCTGCCGGTTGGCCTTGCCGGCCCAGGTGGCCAGCAGCATGAGCACCGCGATGGCGCTGACCAGCAGCACCACGCCGGCCCAGGAGGTGCGCCAGAGTTCGGCCTTGCCTATGCCCGACCACAGGCAATCGGCCAGCAGCACCGTGACCAGCCAGGCGCCCGCCGCATGCAGAAAGCCGAAAGGCGATGCGCGGCCTTCGCCCCCGGGCGAGATGGGGGCCTGCGCCAGGCGGTCGGTCTGCCGCAGCATCCAGTAGTGCAGCACCAGCACCACCGGCCAGACGGCCCAGGCCGGCGTGGCCAGCACGCGGTAGCCTTCGCCGGTCTGCGCCAGGTAGCCCAGCGCCAGCACGGCGACGCTGACGCGCGCGGGCCAGGTCGCGACCGGCCATTGTTTTTTGAGGCCCAGCAGCATGGACAGGGCCGCGCTGGCGACCACGGCCAGCATCATGAGCAGGCCGGTGGTGCGCTCGCTGAAAACGTGCAGGGGCATGGCGTCGGCTTCCAGGGCCGGCACGCGGCGGGCAATCTCAAGCAGCCAGCCCAGGCACCAGAAGAAAAAGCCGTAGAGGTAGACGGGCACGCTGAGCTGTGCCTCCACACCCGCATAGCCCTTGGCCCAGGATGACTCGCTGTGCGGTAAGGGCTTGCGCAGCCACCAGGCCAGCTGCAGCGCGGGCAAGGCAATCAGCATCGCGCCTATAAAAGCCGGGTTGCCGAAAGGAATGGCGTACACATGGTGGCCCAGGCCGCCGGCCGCGCCATCGAGCCCGCCGAGGAAGGCCATGGCCGCGACGCCCTGCAGCAGCAGGCCGAAGGCGCGCGCCATCCAGCGCGCCTGGCGCATGCCGACCCAGAAGGCGCCCGCGCCCTCGAGTGCCCAGACGGCCGAGGTCCATTGGGCATCGAGCGCCAGCGGCACGGCCAGCGTGGCAAAGCCCACGCCCACGGCGATGAAACATTCAATCAGCAGGCGGTAGCCGGCCAGCGCGCGCCGCGCCAGCAGCATGGCCGCCAGCAGGTACAGCGCGGCAAAGCCCAGCGCCGAGAAGGCCGTGCCCAGCTCCATGCCGCGCACCAGCCCGGCCTGCAGGCCGAAGCCCGCCAGCGGCGTGCCGAACACCAGCATGGTGTCGACCGCGTTGCCCAGGCGGGTCGGCGTGTTGCGCGCATACAGGATGGCGGTGAACAGGTAGATCAATACAAAGCCGATGAGAAAGGGCTGCGCGCTGGCGTAGTGCGCGGGCGCGTACTTGAGCACACCCCAGGCCGTGGCCACGCCGAAGGTGGCGACAAAGCCGACCACGTTGAGGACGCGCCAGGAGCGCTTGTAGGCGATGAACAGGATGGCCAGGTTGAGCACCGTGTAGTAGCTGAAGAGGCCCACATGGCTGCCCTGCCCGGTCGACAGCAGCAGCGGCGCGGCAAAGCCGCCGGCAAAGGCCGCCACCGCGAGCGCGCGCGAATCCTGCAGCAGCGCCAGCGCGCAGCTCAGGCCGCAGACGATGATCATCAGCGCGAACGCCGGCAGCGGCTCCAGCAGGCCGTAGAGGCGGAAAGCCGCGAAGACGGTGAGGTACATCACCGCCACGCCGGCGCCCTGCAGCGCGAGCGCGAAGCCGGGCTTGTCGTGGCGCTTGCGAAAGCCCACGGCCAGCAGCGCGATGGCCGCCGCGCCTATGGCCGCCAGGCGCAGCTCCACCGGGAACAGCCCGGCCGAGGCGGCATAACGCGCGAGGAATGACAGGCCTATGAACAGGATGACCAGGCCCACGCGAACAATGGTGTTGCCGCCCAGGAACCAGTTTTTGGCGGCGAGCAGGGCCAGTTCCACAGCGTTGGGTTCGGCCGGTTTGTAGGCGGGCCGTGCAGCGATGGTGGGGACGGCGGGCGCTGCGGCGGCTTGCGCGCGCGGCAAGCCATTGGGGGCGAGGTCCGGCGCCTGTGCCGTTTCGTTGTCGGCGGCGCTGGCCGGTGGCGGGGGAACGGGAACAGGCTGCGGCACCGAGGCCGCCGGTGCGTGGGCTTCTTCAATACTCGGGGGCACGGCCGAAGCCTGGCGCGCAGCGGGTGCGGCCGGCTGCGGCGCTTTTTTCCAGGCGGCGTGCACTTCGGCCCGCACGGCCCAGCGCAGCGACAGGCCGGCAAAAAAGCCGAGGAAAGCGCCCAGGAAAACGCCGGCATCGCCATAACCCGGCCAGAACCAGCCCAGGATGGCGCCCCACACAATGCTCCAGATGATCATGGCCCAACCCCTCCCCTTTTATGGATGGGGCTGATAGTACTTGATGGGGTCGGCGCGCCTCAGACGCCGACCGGGGCGTCGCGAAGGGCCCGGGCTTTGCCGGCAGGGGCCGGCTTGGGCCCGGCCTGTGCACGTGCCCGCTCGCGCGCGGTCTCCCAGAAGGCCCGCGCCAGCGGCGAGAGTTTGGCCACGTCCAGGCAGGCCAGGCCCACGGTGCGCGGCTGCGCGGGCAGCAGCGGCCGGTAGACCACACCCTCGGGCGCATCGGGCAGCGCCAGGCGCGCGGCGACCGAGACCGCCAGGCCCCGCTGCACAAACTGCAGGATGGAGATGATCTGGGTGAAGTGGTAAAGCACCTTGGGCAGGGTGATGTTTTTCTGCAGGATGGGCACGATGACCGGGCCGCAGCCGGCTTCGGTCAGTACAAAGTCCAGGCCGTTGAGCGCGCTGACGGGCACGGCCGGGTGCGCGGCCAGCGCATGGCCGGCGGGCAGGATGGCGACAAACTCGTCCTGCACCAGCGGCAGCACTTCAAAACGCTCGTCGGGCACCACAACAAAACCCAGCTCCACGCGCTTTTGCAGCAGCCACTCGTCAATGACCTCATCGCTTTCCTCCTCGATGCGCACCTGCGCGCCGGGGTGGGCCTGCTTGAAGGCGGCCAGCAGCGGCGGCAGCAGGTTGACGGTGGAAGTCGGGCCGAAAGAGCCTATGCGCAGCGTGCCGGTCTTGAGTTCTTTTGCGTCGCCCAGCTCCTGCGCCATGGTGGCGGCCAGCGCCGTCATCTCGCGGGCGCGCAGCAGCAGGCGCTCGCCGGCGTCGGTCATGGACACGCCGGAGGCATCGCGCAGCGCCAGCTTGACGCCGAATTCGGTCTCCAGCGCACGCAGCGCATGGCTGACGGCCGACTGGGTGGTGCCCAGGCGCATGGCCGCGCGCGAGAAGCTGCGGCATTCGTCCAGGGTGATGAGTACTTCGAGTTGGGCCAGGGTCATGGTGTTTCAAAAATACAAGACGGTGTGCGGGATAAAAAAGAAGATCAGAACAAGCTACGGACACTCAACAAGGACTCAACAAAGACTCAACGAGAGTCAACAAGACAAAGGTGGATGCCGTAGATGCACAGGCTCGAAGATGAGTAAATGCTCATTTGATAGTGAGCAATTTAACAATTAATCTCATACATCAATTTACCCGATTCGCCGCTTTCCACCAAATACCCACCCCCAGTACCCGCTTCCCCACCCATGACCACCGCCTCCCCCTCCGCCACCCTGCCCACCGCTTCCACCGCACCGGCTTCGCCCACACTCGCAAACGGCAAGCTCTGGAGCCTGTATTTGCGCCTGACCTGCGTGCCGATTCTCTGGGGCGGCACCTTTATCGCAGGGCGTGTGATCTCGGCCCACCTGCCGCCGGCCACCGCGGGTTTTATCCGCTTTGTGTTCGCCACCCTGGCCTTGCTGGCGACGCTGCATTTCACCGAAGGCCTGCGCGCCATCACGCGCATCACGCGGCGCCAGCTGCTGGGCACCATGGCGCTGGGTGCAACCGGCATCTTTGCCTACAACCTGCTGTTCTTCACCGCGCTGTCGGTGCTGCCGGCCGGGCGCACCTCGCTGATCATTGCGCTCAATCCGGTGGTCACCTTGCTGATTGCCGCCGCGTTGTTGGGCGACCGGCTCTCGGCCACGCGCTGGCTGGGCGTGGCCCTGGCGCTGCTGGGCGTGTGGGTGGTGGTGACGCGCGGCGACCTCTCGCAACTCGTGCAGTCGCTGGGCAAGGGCGAACTCGCGATGTTCGGTGCCGTCTGCGCCTGGGCCGTCTACACTCTGGTGGGCCGCAAGCTGCTGCAAGGCCTGTCGCCCGTGCTGGCCACGCTGTGGGCGGCGATATGGGGCACCTTGTTTTTAGGCCTGCTGGCCCTGCGTGACATCCACCAGGTGCACGCCGCATCGTTCACACCGGAAGTCTGGGCCGGCCTGGCTTTTCTTGGCGTGCTCGGCACGGCCGTGGCTTTTGTCTGGTACTACGAAGGCCTGCGGCAGTTGGGTGCTGCACGCACAGTGGTGTTCAACAACCTGGTGCCGGTGTTTGGGGTGTTGTTGGGGTGGCTCATCCTCGGTGAGCCCCTGAGCGCCAGCCTGCTGGCCGGCGGGGCGCTTGCGATTTTTGGGGTGTTTTTGGTTAATCGCGTGAAGTAGGGTTTGCCGAGTCTTGCTTCGGCGAGCGCGCTCTTCCCCCTCTTCCTCTCTTCCCTCTTCTTAGTTCTGCTGGCCGGGTCTCGCCCCGGCGGGCGACCTACTTTCTTTTGCTTCGCCAAAAGAAAAGTAGGCAAAGAAAAGGCGACCCGCAGTCTGGGTCCCTCCGCTTCGCTGCGGGCAACCTGCGGTGCTCGAGTCAAGCGGGGTCTCGCTCGAACTCGCTACGCTGCGCTTCGCTCAGACAATCGCGAGCCCTGATCCGCTTGCCTCTGCGCTCCTCGGCCCAGCCAGGACGGGGAAGTCCAAATACAAGAAAACCAAGACCAAATACAAACAAGGACACGCCATGGCGTGTCCTTGTTTCTTCAGGTATTCGGGATTTTGTCTTCGGCTGTTTGGTATTTCTGTCTCCACCCCCTTGTGGATGCGCCGAGGAGCGCAGGGCCAGACGGATCAGGGCAAAAACTTGTTTGAGCGAAGCGAGTTGTTTTTGACCCCGTCTGGACCGAGCACCGCAGGTTGCCCCGTAGCGCAGCGAAGGGGACGCAGCAACCAGGGTCGCCTTTCTTTTGCTTACTTTTCTTTGGCGAAGCAAAGAAAAGTGAGTTGCCGCCGGGCAACCCCGGCCAGCAAGCCCCAGCAGGGGAAGCACCAGCCGGGACAGGCCCGGCCAATGCAGCGAGCCAGAGGGGAAAGGGGAATCTACCCCTTAACAACCTTGGCGGGCCGCGACCAATTCGGCAAACTGACCTGCTTGCCCCGCGCCACGCTGAGCGCACCAGCAGGCGTGCTCTTCGTAATGGTAGACCCGCCCCCCACCGTGCCGCCCGCGCCTATGGTCACAGGCGCCACCAGCACACAATTGCTGCCGATGTGCACATCGGCCTCGATCACCGTGCGATGCTTGTTGGCGCCGTCGTAATTCGCGGTGATGCTGCCGGCGCCGTAGTTGACGCGTTCGCCCACGGTGGCGTCGCCGAGGTAGGCCAGGTGGTTGGCCTTGGCGCCCTTGGCCAGGGTGGAGTTCTTCACTTCCACAAAATTGCCGATGTGGACTTCCGCGCCCAGCTGCGCGCCGGGGCGCAGGCGTGCGAAGGGGCCTATGAGTGCGCCCTCGCCGACCTGCACGCCCAGCTTTTCGCCGTCGATGTGGGTGAAGGGGTGGATCACGGCGCCGGCGGCGATGCTGCAGTTGGCGATCACGCAGTTCGCGCCTATGCGCACGCCCTCGCCCAGGCTGACCTTGCCTTCAAAGACGCAGTTCACGTCGATCTCGACGTCCTGGCCGCAGCTGAGCGTGCCGCGCACGTCCAGGCGCGCCGGGTCGGCCAGGCGCACGCCCTGCTCCATCAGGGCCACGGCCAGCCGGCCTTGGTAAACACGTTCGAGTTCGGCCAGTTGCACCGGGCTGTTGACACCGGCCACCTGGGCCGCATCGGTGATCTGGTGGGCCACCACGGCCACACCGTCGGCCACGGCGAATTTCACGATGTCGGTGAGGTAGTACTCGCCCTGGGCATTCTTGTTGTCCAGCCGGGCCAGCCAGGCGCGCAGGAGGCGCGTGGGCACGGCCATGATGCCGCTGTAGATTTCGCGGATCTCGCGCTGGGCGGTGCTGGCGTCCTTGTGCTCGACGATGGCGCGCACCTGCGCCGAGGCCTCGGGGCCGGCGCGCACGATGCGCCCGTAACCCGTGGGGTCGGCCATGCTGAGCGTGAGCAGCGCCAGGCGCTGGCCGTCGCACTGGGCGATCAGGGCCTGCAAGGTGGCGGCCTCGGTCAGCGGCACGTCGCCCGACAGCACCAGCGTGACGCCGTCGTCGGCCAGCAGGGGCAAAGCCTGCTGCACCGCGTGGCCGGTGCCCAGCTGCGGCTCCTGGCGCGCGAACTGCAGCGCCACGGGGGTGCCGGCGGAGGGGCCAAAACGGCCGCAGGCGGCCTCAACCTCGGCCGCGCCGTGGCCGGTGATGACCACCGCCTGGCGCGCCGACACGGAGGCGGCGCATTCGATGACATGCGCCAGCAGGGCTTTCCCGCCCAAACGATGCAGGACTTTGGGTAAGCTGCTCTTCATCCGCGTGCCTTTGCCCGCGGCCATGATGACGACATCGATTGGGGTTGCTGCCATGAAATTTCCTCTGGATCTTGGGGTGGAGACGCGCTCCCGGGCCGCCGGAGCGGGCACGGGGCGCTGCACAAGGATTATCGGCGGGCTGGCGGTGCTGGCGCTGGCCGGGCTGCTGCAAAGCTGCAGCCTCATGAAAATCGCCTACAACCAGGCGCCCGAACTGGTCTACTGGCAGCTGGACCGCCATTTCGACTTCACCGACGCGCAAAGCCTGCAGGTCAAGGCCGACCTGGACAAACTGCAGTCCTGGCACCGGCAGACACAGCTGCCCGGCTATATCGAGGCGCTGCAAAAACTGCAGAAACAAATGCCTTCGGACATGGACGCCGCGGCGGCCTGCGCGATTTACACCGACGTGCGCGGCAAGCTGGTGCTGCTGTCGCGCCAGGCGGAGCCGCCCATGGCGACCCTGGTGGGCTCGCTGCAGGCCGGCCAATTGAAAAACCTGGAACGCCGCTTCGCCAAGGGCAATGAGGAATACCGCGAGGACTTCCTGGAGGCCTCGCCCAAGGCCCAGCGCGACAAGCGCTACAAGGAGGCGGTCAAGCGCGCCGAAATGCTTTACGGCCGGCTCGAGAAAAAACAGCTGGCCGTGATCGAGCGGCGCATAGACGCCTCGCACTTCGACGCCCCGCGCAGCTATGCGGAGAAAATCCGGCGCCAGCAGGACGCCCTGCACACACTGCACCCGCTGGTGGCAGGCCAGGCCACACCCGAAAAAGCCCAGGCCGCGGTGCGCGGGCTGTTCGAGCGCACCCTGAACTCGCCCGACGCGGCTTACCGCGACTATATGGAGAAGCTCACGCAGGACGCCTGCGCCACGCTCGCCGAGCTGCACAACAGCACCACGCCGGCGCAGCGTCACAAGGCGGTGGAGACGCTGCACCGCTACGAGCAGGACTTCAGGACGCTGAACGCGCAAAAGTCCTGAGCCGGCGCCCGCTAGGACTTGGAGCCGGCCTGGCTGGGCTTGCCCTGGTATTGGCGCTCGCCCCCGCCCATCTGGCTGGACGGCACATCGAAGGGCTGCGAGCGGTGCGGCTGGAACTCGCGTGAGCCGCTGCTTTGCTGTTGCTGGCGGTCCATGAAGCGCTGCGGCTGCTGCTGCAGCCGTGCGCCCGGTGCTTGTGCGTGGTTCATGGGAGGCTCCTGGATGACGCGTCGCCGCGGTTTCCTTCGCATGAAAGAACGGTCCATCGAAAGGCCTATCGCGGGCAAGAGAAACACCTTAAAACCCGGCGTCGGAGGTGTTTGTAGGCCAACACGCCACCCGGCTGTCAGCGGCAGCCTACAGGGCTGAATCAGAGCAAAGGGACTTGCGGCGGCGGCGTGTCGTAGTAATCCGCAATACGCTCCAGCGCCCGGGTATTGAGCAGCCGCAGCTTGCCGTCCTGGATTTCGTGCAGGCCCAGCTGGCGCAGGCGCCGCAAGGTTTTGTTGGTGTGCACCAGCGACAGCCCCAGCGCATCGGCGATATGCTGCTGGTTGATGGGGAACTCCACCATGCCGCCATCGGCCATGCCCACGCGTTCCAGCCGTCGGAACAAATGCATGAGCAGCATGGCCACGCGCTCGGTGGCGTTACGCCGCCCGGCGGTCAGCAGGTGGTCGTCCACCATGCCCTCCTCGCGCGCGGCCAGCCAGGTGATGTCATAACCCAGGTTGGGGAAATTGCGGAACAGCTCCCACAGGCGTTCGCGCGGGAACACGCAGAGGCTGGTGTCGGTCACGGCTTCTATCCCGTGCATGGGGCCGTCGGCAAACTTCTGCTGCAGGCCGATGAAGTCGCCCGGCAGCAAAAAATTGAGGATCTGCCGCCGGCCGTCGCTCAGGGTTTTGTAGCGAAAGGCCCAGCCCGAGTACAGCGTGAACAATTTGCCGTTGGGCTTTTGCTCATAAAGAATGGTGCCGCCGGCCTTGACCGACGTGGTGCCGGTGCGGAAGGTTTCAATGAACTTCAGTTCCTCGGCGTTCACCGGCATGAAGGCCCCGGTACGCCGCAAGCCGCAGGCACTGCAGTGCGGCGGACAGATCGCTGAAGTTGGCGTTGGGATACTCATGGAAGACTTATCTTAGGCGCATATCCCTGTGTCTTTTGACATTGTGCGGTGCAAGGCGTGCCGCTACATTGTGCCGCGATGACACTCACAAGCACCTCCCTGTATGAAATCCTTTATGTCAGCACGCTGGCCCCTGAAGCGCCGCTCAGCGTTGTGGGAGATATCGCGGCCAAGGCCCGGCAGGCCAACGCCGAGCGCGCCATCACCGGCCTGCTGATCTTTGACGGCATGCGCTTTTGCCAGCAGCTGGAGGGCGGGCAGAAACAGGTGCTGGCGCTGCTGGAGCGCATACGCCAGGACAGCCGCCATACCAACCTGCAGGTCCTGCACCACGGCGAGCTGGCCGCCCGGCGCTTCAAGCGCTTCAGCCTGGGTTATTGCCTGGTCGAGGATGACGACGTGCTGGAACGCATGGAAAGCATGGACGGCCAGGCCGCGCTCGATGCTTTTGCCGGGCTGCTGTCCGCGCTGGACCTGGATACCTGAGTTCGACGGCACTAACCCTGGAGCGCACTCCACATTTCCTGATCCCTCTGCGCTGTCCAGATGCGCGGGTTCTTGATGCCGCTGGCCTCGTCAAACGCGCGGCTCACGTCAAAGGGCAGGCAGTGCTCGTAGATGAACACATGGCCGAAGGCCGGATCCATGCTTTTGCGCGTGTGGGCCATGGCGGCCTTGAGGTCCATGCCGGCGGCGGCTGCTTCCTTGCCGGCCTGGTACAGCGTTTCAACCCAGCGTTTGGTGTAATCCAGCGCCTTGTTGACGTTGGCCGCACCTTTCATGGCTTCGCCGCGGCCGGGGACAATGGCCTCGGCCTTGAGCGCGCGCAGGGCTTCCAGGGTGGCGGGCCATTCCTCGAGCTGGGCGTCGCCGGTGTAAACACCGGCCTCGTATTCGACCAGGTCACCTGAGAACAGCACTTTTTCTTCTTCGATCCAGGCAATCGTGTCGCCGCGCGTGTGGCCGGGGCCCGGGTGCCAGATCTGTACCTTCACGCCGCCCAGGTCCAGCACCAGCTTGCCGGGCTCTTCGCCTTTGACAGGATTGCCGCCGTCTATCACCAGCGTCGGCCAGGTCAGGCCGGGCACGCTTTCGGCATTGCGAAAGAGGCGGGGGAAGCGCTCCATCTCGCTTTGCATGTCCTGCGCGCCGCGCTCGACGATCAGCTCGTAGGTACCCTGGCTGGCGATGATCTCAGTCGCGCCTTCGGCCTCGTAGGCGCTGGCGCCCAGCACGCGCACCGCGTGGTAGTGCGTGAGCAGCACGTACTTGATGGGCTTGTCGCTGACGCTGCGTATGCGCTTGATCAGGTCCTGCGCCATCGCCGGCGTGGCCGTGGCGTCGCTGACCATGATGAACTTGTCGCCGATGATGACGCCGGAATTGGGGTCGCCCTCGGCGGTATAGGCCCAGCAGTGCGCGCTGAGCTGCTCGAAGGTGATGGTCTTGTCGGTCAGGTCGGACTGGGAGGCGAAGGCTTTGGACATGGGGTTTCCTGGGTGGGGCGCGGCGCAGGGCGGAGCAGCCGCCGCCGGCTTTGCCAGGGAATTTTACTTAAACGTAATGCATTACGAATAGTTGAATCCCGAAACCCCACGGCCCCCTGCCCTTATTCGGGCTCTATGCCCGCCGCCTTGATGATTTTTCCCCATTTGAGGGTCTCGTCCGCCTGAAACTTGCGCAGCTCTTCGGGATTGCTGGTGAAGATCTCGGTGCCGCTGGACTGGTAGAAAGGCGCGGCCGAGGGGCTGCGCGCGGCGCGCGCGAGCATGTCGGCGAGTTTGGCCACCACGTCGGCCGGCGTGCCGGCGGGCGCGTAGGCGGCAAACCAGTAGGTCATCTCATAACCCTTCACGCCGGCCTCGGCGATGGTGGGCACATCCGGCGCCAGCGGCGAGCGCTGCCGCGTGGACACGCCCAGGGCCTTGAGCTTGCCGGCCTTGACCTGCGGCAAGCCGGTGGCCATGTCGGTGATCATCATGTCGATCTGCCCGCCCAGCAGGTCGGTCACGGCCGGCGGGTTGCTCTTGTAGGGAATGTTCAGGATGTAGGTGCCCGTCATCTGCTTGAACTGCTCGCCCGCGACGCGGCTGGAGGAGCTGCCGCTGCCGAAGGACAGCTTGCCCGGCTTGGATTTGGCCAGCTTGATGAAGTCGGCCACGCTGCTGACCGGCAGCGCCGGGTTGACGACCATGATCTGGCCGCCGCGCCCAAGAGCCGTGAGCGGCGCGAAATCCTTGACCGGGTCATAGGGCAGCTTCTTGAACAGGTGCTCGTTGGCCGACTGCGTGGTGTTGGTGGTGATGAAGACGGTGTAACCGTCGGGCTTGGCCTTGGCCGCCGCCTGCGCGCCTATAAAACTGTTGGCGCCGGGCTTGTTGTCCACCACCACGCTGGCCTTGCTGTCGTTGGTCACGGCCTGGCCTATGGCGCGCGCCAGCTGGTCGGTGGCGCTGCCGGCGGCAAAGGGCACGATGAAGGTGATGGGCTTGTCGGGAAAGCCCTGGGCCGGTGCCAGCGCGGGCGCCAGCGCGCAAAGCGCGGCGGCGGCGAGCACCAGGGGGCGCAGGCGCGGGCTGGTGAAGTGGGATGTTGAGGGGGTCATGTTTGTCTCCTTTTTTGAATTAAAAGTCGGTCGCCGTCTGTCGCAAGCCTCAGGGCGGACCCGCCAGCAGGGGCGCCAGCGCGGCGGGAATCTCTATCGGCAAATCCAGCAGCCAGAAGGACAGGGCCTTGCCGTGGGTGTCCAGATTGAGCGCGTCGTTCACGCCGCCGTCCAGCACCTCGTCGAGCACAAAATTGAGCGCCGCCAGCCCCGGCAGCTCAAAACGCTGCACGCGGGCCGGCCGCCTGTGGGCAAAGTGCCGTGCCACCACGGCCTCGGTCACTTGCGCCAGCAATACGGGGTAAAGATCGGCATGCCAGGCAATCACGCTGATGTTGGAGCGGTTGCCCTTGTCGCCGGTGCGGCCGTGGGCGGCGCGGTACAAAGGTACTGTGATACTGGCGCTCATTGCATATCCTCCAGCATCTCAAAGCGCAGCGGCACCGCCTCACGCGGCACCAGGCAAGACAAGGTATTGAGGCGCGGCGTCAGCGAAGTGCGCACGCCGCCGCCGCCGGCCGGTCCGCAGCAGTACAGCGCCGTCACTTCACGCGGCAGCCGCTCGGCCTGCGCGCGTTCGACATGGGTCGCGGCCACGCGCAGGCGCACGTCGCGCGCATCACCCGCGGGCGCCTCGGCCAGTAAACGGCCCGCGTCGTCGCCCATGATGCTGAGTGCGCCTATCAGGTCCACGCGCAGCGCGAGCGCCGGCAGGCGCCGGCGCAGCACCTCGGCGGCCAGGCGGGCGCGCGCCTCGGCACGCGGGCCGGCATAAGAAATTTCACCTTCGGCCAGCCAGCCGCCTTCATGGCAGACATTGACCTTGAGGCTGGCCGGCCGCGCATGCCCGCGCACGCCGCTCAGGACCACGCGGTCGGGGCCGGCCTGGCTGAGCCGCGCGGCACTGATGTCGGCCACGACGTCGGGCGTCAAATAGGCGGCCGGGTCGTGCACTTCATACAGCAGCTGCTCCTTGACGCCGGCCAGGCTCACCACACCGCCGGTATGCGCCGCCTTGCCGATGACGCAATTTCCCTCGCTGTCGATTTCGGCGATGGGATAGCCCACGGCGTGCAGGTCCGGCACCTCCTTGTAGCCGGGGTCGGCGAAATAGCCGCCGCAGACCTGGGCGCCGCATTCGAGCAAATGGCCCGCCATGGTGGCGCGCGCCAGCCGGTCCCAGTCGTCGGCGCGCCAGCCGAAATGCGACATCGCCGGCCCCACCGTCAGTGACGGGTCGGCCACGCGCCCGGCCACCACGATCTGCGCGCCCGCGTCCAGCGCGGCGGCGATGGCTTCGGCGCCTATGTAGGCGTTGGCGCTGACCTTGCGTATGCCGTCCATGGCCGCGCCCAGTTGCGCGCGCAGCAGCGGCTCATGCTGCGTGCCCGACAGGTCGTCGCCCGCCACCACGGCGATGCGCGGCGCGGGCAGGCCCATGCCGGCGGCCATGGCCTGGATGTGGCGCGCGGCCGCCAGCGGGTTGGCGGCGCCGAAATTGCTCACGATGCGGATCTTGTGCGCCAGGCAGCGCGCCAGCACGGGGCGCAGCATGTCGTCCAGCAGCGGCTCGAAGCCGGCATCGGGGTCGGCGCGGCGGCGCAGCTGCGCGAGTGCCAGCGTGCGTTCGGCCAGGGTTTCAAAAATCAGGAAGGCCGGCCCGCCGCGCGCGATCAGCGTGTCCACCACCGGCCCGGCGGCATCGACGCGGTCGCCCGAAAAACCGGCGGCGCAGCCTATCAACAAAGGGGAAGGAGGGGATGAAGTCATGGGCGTGGCGTGCAAGCCCTGAATCTAGGCCTTGGGTACTTATTTGTAAAATTTAAAATACTGATCTATTAATTTGAACTACAGATAAATGGCCCAACCCAACCTCTCGCTGCGGCAACTGCGCGCCTTCCTGGCCCTGGCCGAGCAGCGCAGCTTCACGCAGGCCGCGGCCACCTGCCATCTTTCGCAGCCGGCCTTCAGCGCGCTGATACGCACGCTGGAGGGCGAGCTCAACACGCGGCTGTTTGACCGCGACACGCGCAGCGTGGAACTGACGGCCGAGGGCAGGCTCTTCGAGGCCTCGGCGCGCCGGCTGGTCGAGGATTTCGGCGCCGCCCTGGTCGACCTGAACGACCATGTGGAGCGCCGCAAGGGCCGGGTGCACATCGCGGCCCTGCCCTCGCTGGCGGCGGGCTGGCTGCCCGCGGTGTTTGCCGAATTCAGGCAGGCCTGGCCCGGCATAGAACTCAACCTCAGCGACCTGCTGTCGGATGCCTGCGTGGACCTGGTGAGGAGCGGCAAGGCCGACTTCGCGCTGGCCTCCACCGGCGTCAGCCATGCGGGCCTGAGCACGCGGCTGGTCTGCACCGACCGCTTTTACCTGGTGTGCCGCAAGGACCACCCGCTGGCAGCCGAGGCCTCGCCCACGCTGAAAAAACTGGCGCCCTACCCTTTTATCCACATGTCGCGCAACAGCAGCGTGCGCCAGGCGCTGGAGGCGGCCCTTCATCCGCAGCAGGCCAACACCGTGCTGGAAGTCGACCAGTTGGCCACCGCCGCGGGCATGGTCGAGGCCGGGCTGGGCATCAGCGTGGTGCCGGCGCTGACGCTGTTTCACTTTGAGCGCAAAAGCCTGGTGACCCGGCCCCTGGCTGCCAGCGGGCTGACGCGCAAGATCTACCTGGTGCGACGGCAGGAGGGCAGCCTGTCGGCGGCCGCGCAGGCCCTGCACGACCTGGTGCTTGAGGCCATGAAGGCGCGCACGCCCTGATTCAGGAACTGGCGCCGGACAACCAGTCCGCCGCGCTGCGCGCCAGTGATTCCAGCGGCGCATCACCGGCCAGCGTCAGCACACCGGGCTCGGCCGAAGGGTCCTGCAAGGCCTCGAACTGGCTGGCCACCAGGCTGGGCGGGTAGAAGTGGCCGGGGCGCACGGACACGCGGCGCAGCGACTCGGCCTGGCTGATGGCCAGGTGCACAAAGCGCAGGCCCGCAGCCGCGGCGCGCAGGCTGTCGCGGTAGCCGGCCTTCAGGGCCGAGCAGGTCAGCACCACGCCCTCGGGGTGGCGCGCCAGTTCGGCGCCCAGCTGGTGCAGCCAATCGGCACGGTCTTCGTCGGTCAGGGCAATGCCCTGTTGCATCTTGGCGATGTTGCCGGGCGGGTGGAAGTCGTCACCCTCGATCAGCGGCAGCGACAGCTGCTGGGCCACCAGGCGCCCGACCGCCGACTTGCCGCAGCCCGCCACACCCATCACCACCACACGCACGGGCAAGCCGTCATGGGGCGTGACGGAAGCGGGAAGGGGGCGGGTCTGGGATGCGGCGGTCATGCATAAATTATCGCGGCCCGCGGGCGCTTGGCGCGCCCTTGGGTGACAGCCGAGGCAAAACCGCGGTTGATAGGAGCGCCCGTGCTTTGTTATCGTTGCGCCATGGCCTCACCCAAAAATGATTTTGCGATGTACTGCTGCGAGCTCCTGTCGGGCGTGGGGCCCTGCACGGCCAAACGCATGTTCGGCGGTTTCGGCATCAGCACCGGCGGCCTGACTTTCGCGCTGGTGGCCGACCTGGGCGGCGGCGAGACCTTGTGGCTCAAGGCCGATGAGACCACGCGCGGCCTGTTCGAGGCCCAGGGCTGCGGCCGCTTCACCTACGAGATGACCCGCAACGGCGTGCGCTCCCCGCACAGCCTGGGCTACTACAGCGCGCCCGAAGAGGCCATGGAGTCGCCGTCCCTGATGCTGCCCTGGGCGCGCCTGGCGCTGGACTGCGCGCTCAGGGCACGCGCGGCCAAACCGGTCAAACCGGCCAGGAAGCCGAAAGCCAAAACAAAAGCCCCCGCCAAGGCCAAAACCCAAGCCAAGGCGGCGCCGGCCAAAAAAAGCCGCGCATAAAAAAACCCGCAGCCTTGCGGCCGCGGGTTCAAAGCTCCCTTCCGGAAGGAGCCACTGACTAGAACTGTTTACACCAGGTTGGACATGGCCAGCACGTTGTAGCGGTGCGGGTGCCGGCGCTGGTCGTCCTTGAAAGTGTCAAAGTCGTGGCCGGCCGCCATGGGGCGGGCGCGGGCGGTCAAAAAAACCATGGCCAGCGGGGTCAGCAGGGCTTCAAACGCCGCTGCCGCACCCAGCACCAGGCCGCGGGCCAGGCGGCCCAGGGCGCCGGCGGCCAGGCCGAAGGCGGCGCGTAAGTCGCTCAGCGGCTGCAGCACGCCGGCGCGCCAGCCGGCCGGCTCGGCGGCGGGCTGCCTGACGGCGGCGCAGGCCGCAACAGGCTCCCAGCTGAAGTAAGCCGATGCGGCATGGCCCGCGCTGAAGGACTCGATCACCAGCGACTCACCGGCCTGGAGCGTCAGGCTTTCGCCCCGGCTCAGGAAATGGTCGCCGGCGCGCACCTCGGCGTCCAGGCTGGCGGAATCAAAGGTGGCCCAGACCCGGCCATGCGCAATTCGCAACACACCGGCCTGGGCGGCGTGCAAGGTCAGGGCCCGTCCCGCACCCAGCTTCCAGAAGCCCGCCAACCCGTCAACCTGGCCGGTGGTGGCATCGGTAGCCTGTTGCAAAAAGCGGTCGCCTGCGTGAGAAGCTGAGTGTTCCATGGTGTTCTCCAAAAAAGGCACAAAGTGAGTGATGAGGGTTGAATCATCTCGCCGCCGGCTTGCGCGGTCCAATGAAATCGCGGTAAGCTATTCATTCCATAATCGCATCAATCAATCAGGCCGAAATTGCCCTAATACCCCCGAACTGTCATGCTGCATTCACAAACACACTTGCGTTCCCGGCCGATTTCCGCCGGCCAGCTCCGGGCTTTCGAGGCCGTGGCGCGGCATCTCAATTTCCGCGCCGCCTCGGAGGAACTGGCCCTGACCCAGTCGGCCGTGAGCCGGCAGATCCAGGGCCTGGAAGAAGACGTGGGTGTGAGCCTTTTCCACCGCCACACCCGGGCGGTGGAACTGACCGCCGCCGGCGGCATCCTGCTGCGGGCCGTCACGCCCTCGTTGGAGCGCATAGACAACGCGGTGCGGCAGATACGCCAGACAGCGGGGCGCAAGAGCGTGTCGCTGACCACGTTTGCCTCCTTCGCGTCGATGTGGCTGATCCCGCGGCTGGAGGGCTTCCAGCGCGACAACCCCGACATCGACATCCGGATTGATGCATCGGACGTCGCGGTGGACCTGGACATTTCGGACCTGGACCTGGCCTTGCGCTACGCCCCGGCCAGCCACATGCCGCCGGGCGCGATACGGCTTTTCGGCGAGCAGATCACGCCGGTGATCAGCCCCTGGCTGCTCAAAAGCGGGCCGCGCCTGAAGAAACCCGACGACCTCGCGCAGTTCACCCTGATCGAGGCGGGCGACGCCCACCAGACCCACCTGGAATGGCTGACCTGGCGGCGCTGGCTGGACGAGCACGCCAGCCCCAAGCTGGAGGCCAAGCGCTGGCTGTACTTCAACTACGCCTACCAGATGGTGCAGGCCACGCTGACCGGCCAGGGCGTGGTGCTGGCGCGCCTGCCGCTGATTGCCGAAAGCCTGGCCTCGGGCGACCTGGTCGAGCCGCTGCCGCAGACACGCATGGAGTCGCCCATGAGCTACTGGCTGATCGTCGGCCCGCGCAATGTGGCCAGGCCAGAGGTTGTGGCTTTTTGCGACTGGCTCAAAAGCCAGGCTGCGCTCACGCGCGAGGCCATAGGTGACGTGCCCGATCCGGACACGGTGGATAGTCTTGATTAGCCCCCACGGTCGCTCACTGCGTGTAGCTCCCTGCCCCCCGAGGGGGCCGCTGCGCCTGCGGCCCGGCAAAGCCGGTTCCGCGGCCCCTGCTGGGTTGGGAGCCCCTCAGCAGCTTTGGGCTCAGGCCGTGCCGCGCTTTAACAAACGCCCTGCCCTCGCCTGCACCCCGGCATGCGCAGCATCGGCGTTGCCGGCCACATAGGCCAGCTCACCGTTCACAAACACCTTCGCTATGCCTTCCGACACCGCGATCGGATCCTGGTAGGTCGCCACGTCGCGCACGCGGGCCGGGTCCAGCACCACGACGTCGGCGTGCCAGCCGGGCTGCAGCTGGCCGCGCTGGTGCAGGCGGAAGTTGCGGGCCGACAGGCCGGTCATTTTGTAGATCGCGGTTTCCAGTGGAAAAAGGTTTTGCTCGCGCCAGTAGCGGGCCAGCACGCGGGGAAAAGCGCCCCAGAGGCGTGGGTGCGGATGCTTGTCATGCGGCAACCCATCCGACCCGATCATGGAGAGCGGATGCGCGATCACGCGCTTGACGTCGTCCTCGTGCATCTGGAAATAACAGGCGCCGCCCGGTTGCAGGCGGCGGCAGGCGGTTTTCTGGTCCACGCCCCATTCCTCGGCAATCGAGGCCAGCGTGCGGCCCATCATTTCGGGGTGCGGGGTAGACCAGCTCAAGAGGACGTCGATGACGCCGTCAACCAGGTCTTCGCGCAGCACCGTCGAGCCGGCCACATAGGGATAGACATCCATCGCGATATCCTGGCGCTTGGCCAGCGTATCGATCAAGGGCAGCGTCTCGCGCGTGCGGCCCCAGTTGTCCGGGCCGGCGCATTTGTGGTGCGAGATCACCAGCGGCACGCCGGCCTCGAAAGCGCAGTCACTGGCCTCGTGCATGGCCTCCAGGATCTCGGCCATCTCAGAACGCATGTGGGTGGCATAGATGCCGCCATGGCGGGCCACCACACGCGCCAGCGCGGTCACCTCGGCCGCCGGCGCCGGCATGGCTTCGGCATAGAACAGGCCGGAGGACATGCCGATCGCGCCCTGGGCCATGCACTGCTCCAGCAGAGCGCACATGGCAGCCACTTCATCGGCCGTGGCCGGCCGGCTGAGGTCCTTCATGCAGGCATAGCGCAACGTGGTGTGTCCGATCAGCGGCGCCACGTTGACGGCCGGCTGCGCCTCGGCCACCGCGCCTGCATAGGCATCCACCGAAGGGTACTTGAACGAATTGCCCAGCAGGGTGAGGGCGCCCTGCGGTTCTTCCACCACGAAGGGCGCAACCGACAGGCCGCAGTTGCCGGTGACCACCGTGGTGATGCCCTGCGACAGCTTGGGAAACATTCCGGGTGCGTTCAGCACGATGGCGTCGTCGTGGGTGTGGACGTCGATGAAGCCGGGCGTGATGGCAAGGCCGGTGCAATCGTGCACCTGGACGTCGGCGATGGCCAGGCCTTGCGGCAGGCGATGGCGCAGGCCCGGGCCGACGGCCGTGATGCGGTCATCCACCAGCAGCAGATCGCCGGGTCGGCCCGGCGCGCCGGAGCCGTCCACCAGCAGGCCGTTTTCAAGCAGGGTGGCGCGGGTCATCGCACTTTTCCTGTCGTGAGCTTGGCGCCCTCGTCCCAGTCGAGCCGGGGATGGTGGTGCATGTCCACGCCGCGCGTCTCCAGCGTGCGCTGGATGTTTGCCAACCGGTTCACCGCCTTGTCGCCCAGCCGCTGCGCCACGAGCACGGTGAGGATTTCGATCACCGTCAGGTGCGCCAGGTAGGCTTCGGGGCCCACCGGCATCACCGGGTCGGGCGCCACTTCCACACCCAGCACGATGTCGGCCAAGGCCGCCAGCTGTGAGCCGGGCTGCGTCAGCGCGATGACGGTGGCGCCCTGCGAGCGCGCCACGTCCACGGCCTCCAGCAGCGAGGGCATGCCGCCGACGTGGGTGATGGCCATCACCACGCCGCGCGGGCCGATGGTGGCGGCCGAGATCAGTTGCAGGTGCGGGTCCAGGTAGCTGCTGGCGGCCAGGCCCATGCGGAACAAGCGCGCCTGCAAGTCCGAGGCCATGAAGTTGGAGGTCACGCCGACACCGTAGCAATCGACCCGGGCGCCGGCGACGATGGCGTCGGCCGCCGCCTGCGTCGCCTCCACGCTGAGCTGGGCCTGCACGCTGTTGATCACGATGGCGGCGCCGCGCGTCACCTTGGTGATCACCTGGCGGGTATCGTCGTCGATGCGCACGCGCCGGTTCAGCGGCGAGCCGCCCACGGCCATTTCCTGCGCCAGCGCCAGCTTGAACTCGCGCAAGCCCGGATACCCCAGGTCGCGGCAGGTGCGCATGATGGTGGGCACCGAGCTGCCCGCGCGCTGCGCCAGCTGCTCAAAACTTTCATCCAGCACGCGCTGGGGGTCCTGCAGGATCAACTCCAGCACGCTGCGCCTGGACGTGGGAGCGCTGGCGATGGCGTCGGCGATTTTGGCAAGAACTTGTGAGGTCATGAGGACTTTGGTTGCGGTGCACGGAAAGCTGTACGGACCATTACACCAGGGAGAGCAAGCGGCTTAAAAACACGTGACGAGGGCATCGCAGACCGTGTAATTCTCATCGACAACCGGCATCCAGCGCCATTTGTCGAAGGTGGTGCAAGGATGGGAGATGCCCAGCGCCACCAGGTCGCCGACCTTGAGCGCGGCCAGTTCGGGGCCGCTGCCGCGCAGGTAGGCATGCTGGTCGTTGAGCGCCGTGACTTTCCAGTCCGCGGGCGCGGCCACGGGCGCGGCGCCGGGGGCGCTTATCGAAGACAGCGGTATCGGCATTTCCAGGTCGTAGGACAGGTCGCGCCGGCCCACGGCCAGGATGGCCAGGCCCGGCTCGGGGCAGGATTGCACCGTGGCCCACACCTCGATGGCCGGTTTCAGGCCGTCGCTGTCATGCAGTCGCGCATTGACGGCGCCGACCAGGCGCTTGTAGTTGCCGTGGTCGTGCGTGATGTAGCAGCCCGAACGCAGCAGGCCGCGCACCGGCCGCGAGAGCTTGGGCGTGAGCCAGCCGCTGACCAGGTCGAAGATGGCCGAGCCGCCGGCCGTCATCAAGATTTCCTCGCTGTCGAACAGCCCCTGCTGGTCGCAGATCAGGGCAATGTCGCAGGTGCGCCGCATGAGCGCATCGGCATAGGCCTTGTCCGCCGCCGAATCGCCGGTGGCGCCCTGCCCTTCATAGGTCTCTATGCCCACCAGGCGGCAGGCCAGGCTGGTGCGTATGGCAGCGGCCAGGGCGATGGCGTCGTCCTCATTGCGCACGCCGGTGCGCGCGCCCATGACGCCGATTTCCATCAACACCTCAAAGGGGGCGGCCATGAGGGCGGTATTGGCGCGCGCCCAGGCATCGATCAGTGCGAGCTGGGCCAGCGAGTCGACCAGGAAGACGATGCGCAGACCCGGGTATTCGCGCAGCATGCCCTGGATGCCGGCCAGGTCCATGGCGTTCACGACCTGGTTGGCGATGATGAGGCGTTTGGCGCCGGCCGTGATGCCGGCACGCATCTGCGTGACGGTGGCGAAGGTAAGGCCCCAGGCGCCTTCGTCAAGCTGGCGCTTGAGCAGCTGCGGCGACATGGTGGTCTTGCCGTGCGGCGCCATGTCCACGCCCTGGCCTTTGGCAAAGCGCTGCATCCAGCCGAGGTTGTGTTTCATCGCCGACTGTTTGACGACGGCCAGCGGCAGCGGCAGGTCGCCCTTGAGCACGTTCCAGCCCTGTTTGCCCATCTCGGAGCGGCGCACCGGCCCGCTGTTGTGGGGAAAGCCCTTGAAGGAACGGTCAAGCTGCGGATCCAGGAGGTCTTGCAATGTGGTCATGAGTTTTTTTGGGATTGTCAAGCAGCGGCCAATGTAGCAGTGGGCACGACCGCGACCGGCACGGCACTGGCGATATCGTCGCGTATGCAGGCCTTGAAGCGGCCATTGCCCATGTCGCGCAGTTCGGGGCGCGCCACCGAGCAGGCATCCACCACATGCGGGCAGCGCGTGCGGAACACACAGCCCGAGGGCGGGTTGACCGGGCTGGGGATGTCGCCCTTGAGCGCGATGCGCTCGCTTTTGAACTCAGGGTCGGGCTTGGGCGAGGCGGCCAGCAGCGCTTGCGTGTAAGGATGCAGCGGCTGGGCGAACAGCTCGGCCGTGGGCGCGACTTCCATCACGCGGCCGAGATACAGCACCACGACGCGGTCGCACAAATACTCGACCACGTCGAGGTCGTGCGAGATGAACAGCATGGTCAGCGACAGGCGGTCGCGCAGGTCGCACAGCAGGTTGACCACCTGCGCCTGGATGGACACGTCGAGCGCCGACAGCGGCTCGTCGGCCACGATGAATTCGGGCTCCACCGCGAGCGCGCGCGCCACGCCTATGCGCTGGCGCTGGCCGCCGGAGAACTCATGCGGGTAGCGGCTGGCATGCTCGGCGCGCAGGCCGACCAGTTCCAGCAGCTCGGCGATACGCGCCTCGCGCGCCTCTTTGCCCTTGGCCAGGCCGTGCACCTGCAGGGCCTCGCCCAGGATGTCCCTGACCCGCATCTTGGGGTTCAGGCTGGCATAAGGGTCCTGGAAAATCATCTGCAGCTTGCTGCGCAGCGCGCGCATGCGGCCGCTCGAGGCACTGCCAAGGTCTTCACCGCGGTACAACACCTGGCCCGAGGTGGCCTCGATCAGGCGCAGCAGCGTGCGGCCTATGGTGCTTTTGCCCGAGCCGGATTCGCCGACCAGGCCCAGGGTTTCGCCGGGCTGGATGCTGAAGGAAACATCGTCGACCGCGCGCACCGGCTTCGCGGCCGCGCCGAAATAACGCTGGAGGTTTTTCACCTCGATCAAGGGTGCGCTCATACTGATTCCACCGTGGCAACAGCTGTTTCTTCCACGCGAATGCAACGCGCGGCGCGGGTAGGGCCGGCAGCAAGCAGCGCGGGCATGGCATCGCGGCAAGGCGGAATCGCCAGGTCGCAGCGCGGCTCAAAAGCGCAGCCCGGCGGCGGCGCCAGCGGGCTGGAGACCTGGCCGCGTATGGCGTAGAGCCGGCGTTTCGCGCCAGCCTGGGCGCTGGCCAGTTCGCGCTTGCGCTGCTGTGCGGGCAGGCAGGCCAGCAGGCCTTGCGTGTAAGGGTGGCGCGGCTGGGCAAACAGATCACGCACCGGTGCGGCCTCCACAATGCGGCCCGCGTACATCACGGCCACGTCGTCGGCATGGTGGGCCACCACACCAAGGTTGTGGGTGATGAACAAAATGCTCATGCCGGTCTCGGCCTGCAGCCGGCGCATGAGCTCCAGGATCTGCGCCTGTATGGTCACGTCCAGCGCGGTGGTGGGCTCGTCGGCGATCAGCAGCGTCGGGTTGCAGGCCATGGCCAGCGCGATCATCACGCGCTGGCGCATGCCGCCGGAGAGCTGGTGCGGGTATTCGTTCAGGCGCTGCGCGGCGGCCGGGATCTCGACCAGCTCCAGCATGCGCAGCGCGTGGGCCAGCGCGGCCTTGCGGTCCAGCCCCATATGCAGGCGCACCGATTCGGCGATCTGCTCGCCCACGGTGAAGACCGGGTTCAGGCTGGTCATGGGCTCCTGGAAGATCATCGCGATCTCATTGCCGCGTATGCGCCGCATGCCGGCTTCGGGCAGCGAGAGCAGGTCCAGCGTCTGGCCGGCGCGGTTGGTGAACAAGGCCTCGCCGCTGACCTGGGTGGAGGCGGTGCGCGACAAGAGGCGCATCAGCGTGAGGCTGGTCACCGACTTGCCGGAGCCCGACTCGCCGACCAGCGCGGTGGTCTTGCCGGGGCGTATGCTGAAACTCACGTCGGCGACGGAGCGTATCAGGCCTTCGTCGGTGTCGAAAAAGGTGCTGAGATGGCGGACTTCCAACCGGTTCACGTCGATTTCCTTCACATCGATTTCCTCAAGCGTGGGTCCAGCAGATCGCGAATGCCGTCGCCCAGCAGTTGCAGCGAGAGCGCAGTGAGGATGATGGCCAGCCCCGGGAACAGCACAATCCACAACGCCTGGTGGGCGTACTGCTGGCTGCCGGCCACCATGGTGCCCCAGGTCGGAATTTCAGGCGGAACGCCCACGCCCAGGAAGGACAGCGCGGCCTCGGCCAGGATGGCGTAGGCAAAGATAAAAGAAGCCTGCACCAGGATGGGCGACATCAGGTTGGGCAGGATGTGGCGCCACAGGATGCGCGCGGTGGAGACACCGACAGCGCGTGCCGCCTCAACAAACAGCAGCTCGCGCACCACCAGCGTGGAGGCGCGCACCACGCGCGCCACCCGCGGCGTGTAAACCAGCACCAGGGCCAGCACCACGTTCAGCATGGACGGCCCGAGGATGCCGACCAGCGCGATCGCCAGCAGGATGTCGGGAAAGGACATCATCGCGTCGACCACACGCATCACCGGCGCATCGAGCCTGCGAAAGAATCCCGCGACCAGGCCGAACAGCGTGCCGCTCACCACCGAGCCCAGCGCGGTCAACAATGCGATGGTCAGCGAATAGCGGCCGCCGAAGGCAATGCGGGCGAAAAGGTCGCGGCCCAGTTCGTCGGTGCCGAACAAATGGGAGGATGACGGCTGGGACAGCCGCTGGCTCACGGCGGTCTCGTTCGGGTCCAGGCCGCTCAGGGGGCCGGCGAAGAGCGACACCAGGACGACGATCGCCAGCGCGATCGCCGCGGCCAGCACGATGCGCCGGCGGAACAGCTTGCGAAGAATCAGGGGCATCTGCATGTCAGTATTTCACTCGGGGGTCAACGACGGTGTAGAGCAGGTCGATGGCGAAATTGATGACCACGTAGATCGCGGCCACCACCAGCAGCGCGCCCTGGATCACCGGGTAGTCGCGCCGTATCACTGCGCTCACCACCAGGTTGCCCACGCCGGGCAAACCGAACACGGTCTCCGTCACCACCGCGCCGCCAATCATGAGCGCCACCGTCAAGCCAAGGACGGTGACGATGGGCACCAGCGCGTTGCGCAGCGCATGCTTGAGCACCACCACGCTTTCAGACAAACCCTTGGCCCGTGCGGTGCGCACATAGTCCTCGCCCAGCACGTCCAGCATGGAGGCGCGGGTAAAGCGGATGATGAGCGCCGAATTGAGAACGCCCAACACCGCCGCAGGCAGGGCCAGGCAATGGATGCGCTCGGCCAACGAGGCGCCCGGCTCGCCATAGCCCGAGACCGGAAACCACCCCAGGGAGACGGCGAATATCTGCATCAGCACCAGGCCGAACCAGAAGCTGGGCACACTGGCGCCCAGCATCGCGAAGCCGGTAAAGGCCTGGTCCACGGGCTTGCCGCGAAATACCGCCGAGACGATGCCGCAGGGCACGCCGATCAAGGCGGCAATCGCGACCGCCATCAGCGACAGCAAGGCGGTGGGCTCGGCCCGCTCCCAGAGCGCCTGGGTCACGGGCCGCTGCAGAAAGATCGATTCGCCCAGGTTGCCGTGTGCCAGTTCACGAATCCACAAGGCGAACTGCACCGGCAGGGACTTGTCCAGGCCGTAGACCTTCTGCACCCGGGCGATGTCCTCCGCCGTGGCCTGGTCGCCCAGCAACACCGCAATCGGGTCACCCGGGGCGGCGCGCGTGAGGATGAAAACCAGCACGGCCACGATGGCCATGACCACCAGCATGCCGCCCAGCCGGGACAAGAGATACCGTGTCATGACTTTCTTCTATTCAGTGGGTTGAATCTTTTAACCATAAAAGGAAAATGTGCTTCACATCGGCATCACTACGCAACTACGTCACTGCACCCGGTCAAAAACGAAGCGAACCCCAAACCAGTTGAGCCGCGGAACCGGCTTTGCCGGGCCGCAGGCGGACGGCCCCCTCGGGGGGCAGCGTATTACACGAAGTGAAAAGCGTGGGGGCTTATTTCAGGCTGGTGTTCCAGAAGAACGGATAGGTATAAGGCGTGTAACCCTGCAGCGCCGGGGCGCGCGCCGACAGGCTGGCGAATTTGCCGACCTGGATGTAGGGCACCTCGTCGTAGACCACCTGCTGCACCTTGCCCCATAGCGCCCCGCGCTTGGCCGGGTTCGGCTCCTGGTTCAGCGCGGCCAGCGCCTCCGTCTTGGCGGGCGAGCTCCACCAGCCCGGCGCGCCGTCGCCCAGTTGCGGGGGCGAGAGCATGGGCTCGGGGAACAGGCCGGAATGCGTGATGTAGATATCCCACAGCTTGGGGTCGGCGCGGCGCTGCAGCAGCGTGGCCCACTCCACCACGTTCAGCTCGGCCTTGAAGCCGGCGCGCTTGAGCTGCTCGGCCATGATGAGCGCCATGTTGTAGTGAAAGTCGTATTGGCGGCTCGTCAGGATACGCACCGGCTCGCCTTTGTAGCCGGCCTGTTCGGCCTGGCTCTTGGCCTTCTTTGCGTCGCGCTCGTTGTAAGCGGTGGTGCCGGCGGTCGAATAAAAGGGCGTGCCCTTGGGGAAATGGTTGCCCTCGGCAACGAAAAAGCGTGTGTCGCCAAAGCCAGCTGCCAGCATTTCGCCTTCGCCCAGCGCGGTCTGCACTGCCTTGCGCACAGGCTGGTGCGCCAGCGAGCCTTCCTTGGTGTTGAACACCAGGTAAGGAAAGCCGAAGGAAGGCGTCATGATGGGCACCACCTTGCCGCCGGCCTTTTCCAGCCGCGGCAGGGCCTCGATCGGCAGCAGGTCGGCGTAGTGGAACTGGCCGGCCAGCGCGCCTTCCACCCGCGTGTTGGCGTTGGGCACCGGCACGAAGCGCAGCTCTTCCACCGTGGCCACACGCTTGCCGCCATAGCCGCTGGCAGCTTCCTTGCGCGCGGCGTAGCCGTCGAAGCGGGTGAGCAGCACGTACTGGTCGGGCTTGCGTTCCTTGAACTTGTAGGGCCCGGTGCCCACATACTCGCGCAGCGGCTGGGCCAGCGACTCCTTGGCCATGATGGCCGCCATGCCCGAAGCCATGGCCAGTTGCGAAAGCAGCGGCGCATAGGCGTTCTTCAATGTGATGTCCACCGTGAGCGGCCCCTTGGCCGCCAGGTCGGCCACTTGCACCGCCACCGACTTGCCGCGCGGCGAGACGTCCATCCAGCGCTTGAGGCTGGCCACCACGTCGTCGGCATTGAGTTCACGGCCACTGTGCAGCATCACGCCTTTTCGCAAGGTGATGGTGTAGAGCTTGCCGTCGGCCGAGATTTTCGGCATGGCCTCGGCCAGCATGGGCACCAGCGCCGCCTTGGCATCGAAGGTGAACAGCGGTTCGTAAACGTGCTGCATGATGATGCAGACCAGGTCTGCCGGCGTGGACTGGATGTCCAGCGTCGGCGGCTCGGCCACCATGGCCAGATTCAGGGCCGATTTGCCGCCCTGCGCGGCGGCCGGGCCGAAACCGGCGCCGGCCGCACCCAGGGCCAGCAGGGAGGACAGGGCGGTGCGGCGGTGCATGCGGATTCCACGGGTCATAAAGAACTCCTGATTGAAGTTAAATTTCACGCTTGAAGATTAATTGGTCTATAAATGCTATTTTTCAGGATAAACCCGAATAAAAGGTGGATTTCTGAAAATATTTTTCATCTTTAGCGACAAACTGAACTTAAAAAGGAGTTTTTCATGCCTCTGGAATATTTAGGAAATCCACCCCTGGCCTCCGACCACCAGCCCCGCCCGTTCTCGCCCGCCGTGCGTGCCGGCGATTTTGTGTATGTCTCGGGCCAGGTGCCGGGTGACGAAAAAGGTGAGATCGTGCAGGGAGGCATCGAGGTGCAGACCCGCCAGGTCATGAAAAACCTCCAGGCCGCGCTGGCTTTGGCCGGCTGCACACTGGACGACGTCTGCAAGACCACGGTCTGGCTGCAGGACGCGCGCGACTTCGGCAGCTTTAACCGGGTCTACATGAGTTACTTCACGGGCGGCAAGCCGGCCCGGTCTACCACCGAGGCTCGCTTGATGGTCGATGCGAAGGTGGAGATTGATGTGGTGGCTTATAAGCCCAAGGGTTGAGGCCGGTCTTGCTCCGGCGGGGCGCGCTCTCCTCCTTCTACCTTCTCCTTCCTCTTCTTAGTCCTGCTGGCCGGGTCTCGCCCCGGCGGGCGACCTACTTTCTTTTGCTTCGCCAAAAGAAAGTGAGTTGCCGCCGGGCAACCCCGGCCAGCCGCTCTCAGCAGAGAAAAGAGAAGGATGAAGAGGATGAGCGCGCAAGGCCGGAGCAAGACCCGGCCAAATCAAACCGGCCAAACCACCCCTTTGTCATTGAGGATGGCGTCCAGCGGGATGTCGTGCGGCTCCGGCTCCATGTCCGGCAGCCAGCCCTGCGCATAGCCCAGCCCCACGGTAAAGGGGCGCGGCTGCAGGGTGGCCAGGGTGCGGTCGTAAAAACCGCCGCCATAACCCAGCCGGTAGCCGCCGGGCCCGTAGCCCACGCAGGGCACGAACAGCAGGGTGGGAATAATCACCTCTGTATCTTTTGGTTTCGGGATGCCGTAGGCGTCTTCTTCCATCGGGCAGCCGGGGTACCAGGCGTGGAAAGTCAGGGTTTTGTGCAGCTTGTTGACCACCGGCAGGCCTATCTTGCGCGGCGACCGGGCCGCAATGCTTTCGGTGGCGAGCTGGGCGGTTTCCACTTCGGCGAGTGCCGGGTTTGACGAAGAATCCTGACTCAGGATTGCGTCTTCCTGCCAGCGGTACAGCGCGGGCAGCGGGTCAAACTCGCCTTTGATGGGCCAATAGGCCCCAATCACCTCATGGGTGGAACCGACCAGCCAGATGCGCATCACACGCTGCAGCAGGTCGGCACGCTCCAGGCGGTCCGGCATGTTCAAACGGGCTTCAACCAGCGCTTTGCGAGTGCTTAATTTGTCCATAATGTCCCAGATGCTATACAAATTTCTTACCAGCCCCCTGCGGACGGCGGCCCTGGCGCCGGTTTTAGGCGCGATGGCCTGCTTCGCGCTGCTTGCCCCGGCCGCGGCCCAGGCGCCCGCCAGCGCGGCCGACAACGTGATCATCGAGATGAACAAGGCCTTCAAGCGCGGCGACAGGGCCCGGCTGGCGCAGCTGCTGCCGCAGGCCAGGGGCCACGCGCTGGAGCCCTGGGCCGCCTACTGGGATCTCAAGCTGCGCCTGGGCGAAGCCGGCGCGCAGGAGGTGCAGGACTTTTTGAGCCGCTACGCCGGCACCTACCAGGAAGACCGGCTGCGCAACGACTGGCTGCTGCTGCTGGGCCAGCGCCGTGACTGGGCCGGCTTTGCCGCCGAGTATCCCAACTACCGCATGAACGACGACAAGGAAGTGCGCTGCTATGCGCTGCTGGTCGAGCACCTGAAGAACCCGGCGCCCGATGCGCGCCTGGCCGAGGAGGTCAAAAAGAACTGGTACGCGCAGCGCGAGGCCGACGACGGCTGCAACTCGGCCGCCGAGCGTCTGGTGGGCACCAAAAACCTCACGCCGCAGGACGCCTGGGTCAAGGCCCGGCTGGCCACCGAGGCGAATCGCCCGCGCTCGGCATTGGCCGCCGTGCAGATCGTCGCCCCCGACGCCGCGGGCATGGTCAACGACCTCAACGCCAGCCCCATCAAGTTCCTGGCCGGCAAACACATCGCGCTGAGCAAGGCGCGGCGCGAGATCATCACGCTGGCGCTGATCAAGATGGCGATCAGCGACATCGAGGGCGCGGCCTTCCAGCTTGAAAACAAATGGGGCATGCAGCTCAACACCGAAGAGCGCAACTGGGTCTGGGGCGTGATAGGCCGGCAGACCGCCACGCGGCTGGGCGCGGCCCCGGCCGGCGACGCGCTGGAGTATTTCGCGAAAGTCACCAAGGACAGCGACCTCAGCGACGACATGCTCGGCTGGAAAGTGCGGGCCGCGCTGCGCGCCGGCAACCAGCCCAACTGGCCGCTGGTGCTGGCGGCCGTCAACGCCATGAGCGAGGACGCGCGCAAGGACCCGACATGGAGTTACTGGAAGGCGCGCGCGCTGCTGGCCACCGCGCCGCCCGACGCGCCGCCCAAGCCCGCCGTCGTGGCCACCACGCCCGGCGTGGTCCAGACCATTCCCACCGGCATCACGATTTCGCCGCAGCGCGCCGAAGCCCTGGCCTTGCTGCAGTCCTTCGCGTCGGTGCGCGGTTTTTACGAGCAGCTCGCGCTCGAGGAGCTCGGCCAGAAAATCACCGCGCCGGCCAAACCCGCGCCGCTGACGCCCGAGGAAAAAGAAGCCGCGCGGATCAACCCGGGCCTGAACCGGGCCGCCTACGCCATCGCCATAGGCCTGCGCCCCGAAGGCGCGCGCGAGTGGAACTACAGCACCAACCTGCACCAGCGCGGCGGCATGGCCGACCGCGAGCTGCTGGCGGCCGCCCAGTTCGCCTGCGACCGCCAGATCTGGGACCGCTGCATCAACACCAGCGACCGCACCAAGGGCGAAATCGATTTTGAGCAGCGTTATCCCATGCCTTTTCGCGAAACCGTGACCAAGCGCGCCCAGTCCATCAACCTGGACCCGGCCTATGTCTACGGCCTGATCCGCCAGGAAAGCCGTTTCATCATGGACGCGCGCTCCGGCGTGGGTGCCTCGGGCCTGATGCAGGTCATGCCCGCCACGGCGCGCTGGACCGCCAAAAAGATAGGCCTGGAAGGCTTCTCGCAGGACCAGCTCAACGACCGCGACACCAATATCGCGATCGGCACGGCCTACCTCAAGTTCGCGCTGGACGACTTCAACGGCTCCATGCCCATGGCCGCGGCCGCCTACAACGCCGGCCCCGGCCGGCCGCGCACCTGGCGCAACGGCCCGGTGCTGGACGCCGCGATCTGGGCCGAGAGCATTCCCTTCAGCGAGACGCGCGACTACGTGAAAAAAGTGCTGTCCAACACCACCAACTACGCGGCCCTCCTGACCGGGCGGCCGCAATCGCTGAAAGCCAGGCTGAGCACCGTGGGGCCGCGCGATGCGGCGCAACCCGAGCCTTACAAGGACTTGCCTTAGACCTCAGGCGGGGTAGACCGCGCCCAGCACCCTCAGGCCGCGCGCGCCCGTCACGCTGGGCAGGTTGCCCGGTTTGCCCAGCACCAGTTGCCGCGCCAGCCAGGCGAAAGCCGCGGCCTCCACCTGCAGCGGCGGCAAGCCGTGCTGGTCGGAGGTGCTGACGCGCAGCGCCGGCAAACCGGCCTGCAGGCGTGCCAGCAGGTAACTGTTAAAGGCACCGCCGCCGCACACGATTAACGAATCGCTGCCCTGCCCATAGCTGTTCACGCCCATGATGCAGGCCCTGGCAGTGAACTCCGTCAAAGTGTTCTGGATGTCCTGAGGCCGCTCGCCGGCAAAAGGCTGGAGTTTGCCGGCCAGCCAGGCCTCGCTGAACAGGTCGCGGCCCGTGCTTTTGGGAATCGGCTGCGAGAAATAAGGTTCATCGAGCAGGCTGTCCAGCAACGCGGGCAGCAGCGTGCCGCTCGCCGCCCATGCGCCGCCGGCGTCGTACGCCTGGCCGGTGTGCTGCCGGCACCAGGCATCCATCAGCGCATTGCCGGGCCCGCAGTCGAAACCCAGCACCGGCGAGGCGCCCGCCTTGGGCAGCACGCTGAGGTTGGAAATGCCGCCCAGGTTGAGCACACAGACCGTGGCATCCTCGCGGCCGAAGACACCCTGGTGAAAAGCCGGCACCAGCGGTGCGCCCTGCCCGCCCGCGGCCACGTCGCGGCTGCGGAAATCGGCCGCCACGCGGATGCCCGTGAGTTCGGCCAGCAAGGCCGGGTTGTTCAACTGCAGTGTGTAGCCCGCGCCCGCGGGTTCGCTTGATGTTCTTTGCGGCTGGTGCCGCACGGTCTGGCCATGCGCGCCTATGGCCTGGATGTCCAGCGGCGAGATGTCTTGCGCCGCGGCCTGGGCCAGCAGCGCGGCCACGACCCTGGCATACACCGCGGCAATCTGGTTGCCGGCCAGGGCGGCGCGGTGCAGTTCGTTGTGAGACGGCGCGTTCAGCGCCAGCAGTTCGGCGTGGAAGGCCGCGCTGAAAGCTTCGGTCGCGGCGGCAAGGACCTTCGGCTTATCGCCCTCAAACGCCACCAGAACGCCGTCGGCACCGTCGAGCGAGGTGCCTGACATCAGGCCTATGTAGTAATCCAGCATGCGGCTATTCTGCCGCAAGCCGGTTATTCAGCGCGCGTTTGGGTGATGCTGGCTGCCGCGAGGAGCTGAGTCCTCACGCCCACCGCAAGCTGCTTGAACAGCGGCATGGAAGCCGCGGCGACCGGGATGGCCTCGCTTTGTTTGGCGATCATCATCGGGTCCTGGTGCACGCCGTTGACGCGGAATTCGAAATGCAGGTGCGGGCCGGTGGCCCAGCCGGTGCTGCCGACCAGGCCTATGGTCTGGCCCTGGCTCACGTTCTGGCCTTTTTGCACCATGAGCTTGCTCAGGTGGGCATAGACGGTTTCATGGCCGTTGCGGTGGCGGACGAAGACTACGTTGCCGTAGCCGTTCTGCACGCCGGAGAACTCGACCACGCCGTCGCCCACGGTACGCGCGGGCGTGCCGGTGGGTGACGCGAAGTCGGTGCCCAGGTGGGCGCGCCACTTTTGCAGGATGGGGTGAAAGCGCATCGAAAAGCCGCTGCTGATGCGCGAGAACTCGACCGGCGAGCTCAGGTAGGCGCGGCGCAGGCTCTGGCCGTCAAGCGTGTAATAGCCGCCTTTCTGGGCGGCGCCGTTGGCGTCCAGGCCCGGGGGCTGGAACCACATGGCCTGGTAAGGCTTGCCGGCGTTGACGAATTCGGCCGACAGCACGCGGCCGGTGCGCAGCGGCTCGCCGTCGGCTTCCAGGGATTCATAGACCACGTTGAAGCGGTCGCCCTTGCGCAGCGCGCGGCGGAAATCGATGTCACTGGAGAAAATTTCGGCGATCTGCACGGCCACGCCGTCGGGGATGCGAGCATCGTCGGTGGCGGCGAACAGCGAGGTCTGGATGCTGCCGCTGGACAGGCGGGCGGTGGCGACGTACGGCGCGGTTTCAACGCGGGAAGTAAAGCCGGTGGCGCCCCGCTCGATGACCAGGCGCTTGAAGGTCGTTTCGTCGTCGGTAGGCCAGCGCATGCTGAGCTTGAGCAACTGCTGGCTGTCGCTGGCTTCGGCCGTCACGTTCTTGCCGGCGCGGCCCGACAGCAGCAGGCGCGCATTGGCGTCGCTGCGCAGGAAGGCGGCGGCCGCGCTGTCGTCGATGTTCAGGCGTTTGAGCAAGGAGTCGGCGGTGTCGCTGCTGCGCGTGCTTTCAGTGCGGAACAGCTTGAAGCGGAAATCGGTCAGGGAATCGGTCTGGGCCTGCGTGGGCAGGGACTCCACCGCTTCGAGCACCTGGCGCACCGGCAGGTCGGCGGCATCGGGCGCCATGGGCGCCACACCGAAGGCCGTGACACCGGTACCCAGCAGCAGGACTGCGAGGCTGGCGGCAACACGTTTGGGGTGGCGGCGAAGGCTGTGGGCGACGGGAAGCAGTATCTGGGAAGGGATTGGCAGTTTCAAGACAAAATTCCCAACAAAAATGCATCGGACGCTGCGAAGCGCCGGACTGCTGTATAAAACATGGAGAGCTTTGATGGCCAGCCCTGGATAAAGGGGTGGGGCCTGAGCCATCCAGACGATGTGGTTCCTGATCAGCAATTTGCAGGCCAACTAAAATGGCGCGCTGGATGCAGGAGAGCCGCCAGTATATCTGTCGGACAATCCCCCGACATGTGAAAAACCCTTATGAATCAAGCGCTTGTTACAAAATACCCCATCACCGACCGTGTAAAGATGGGCCTCGCGACCACCCTGAGAGGCTGCGAAGAACTGATCCCGGAAAACGATTGGATACAAAAACTGGCCAAATCCGAGGCCACCGGGGTTCCGCTGCGCATCAAGCTGGGCCTGGATCCGACCGCGCCTGACATTCATGTCGGCCACACCGTGGTGCTGAACAAAATGCGTCAGCTCCAGGATTTGGGCCATACAGTCATTTTTCTTATAGGCGATTTCACCAGCCTGATCGGCGACCCTTCGGGCCGCAACAGCACGCGCCCGCCGCTCACGCCCGAGCAGATCAAGGCCAATGCCGAGACTTACTACCGCCAGGCCAGCCTGGTGCTGGATCCGGCCAAAACCGAAATCCGCTACAACAGCGAATGGAGCGAGCCGCTGGGCGCCACCGGCATGATCCAGCTGGCCTCGCGCTACACCGTGGCCCGCATGATGGAGCGCAACGACTTCCACGACCGCTTCAAGGCCGGCACGCCCATCAGCGTGCACGAGTTTTTGTACCCGCTGATGCAGGGCTACGACTCGGTGGCGCTCAAGAGCGACCTCGAGCTCGGCGGTACCGACCAGAAGTTCAACCTCCTGATGGGCCGCCACCTGCAGCAGGAATATGGCCAGGAGCCGCAGTGCATCCTGACCATGCCGCTGCTCGAGGGCCTGGACGGCATTGAAAAAATGTCCAAGAGCAAGAACAACTACATCGGCATCAGCGAGGACGCCAACACCATGTTCGCCAAGGTGCTGTCAATCTCCGACGTGCTGATGTGGAAGTGGTACACGCTGCTGTCCTTCAGGAGCGAAGCCGACATCGCGGCCCTGAAGGCCGAAGTGGAAGGCGGGCGCAACCCCAAGGACGCCAAGGTGGCGCTGGCCAAGGAAATCACCGCGCGCTTTCACTCGGCCGCCGCGGCCGACGCCGCCGAGCAGGACTTCATCAACCGCAGCAAGGGCGGCGTGCCCGACGAGATTCCCGAGGTGTCGCTGACCGGCGCGCCGATGGGCATAGGCGCGCTGCTCAAGGCTGCCGGCCTGGCACCTTCGGGCAGCGAAGCCACGCGCCTGATCGACGGCGGCGGCGTGCGCGTGGACTCCAGCGTGGTCAGCGACAAGGCGCTCAAGCTGGCGGCCGGCACCTATGTGCTGCAGGTCGGCAAGCGCAAGTTCGCGCGCGTGACGCTGGGTTAAGCCGCGCGCTCCTGATTTCTTAACGAACCTCGATGGTGACGCGCCGGTTGCGCGGCTCGTCGACCTCATCGGCCGTCGGCACGGCAAGCTCGCGCTCGCCCCGGCCCGCGGCTTCGATGCGGGCTGCCGGGAACTGGCGTTCGGCCAGCATCTGGCGCACCTGCTGCGCGCGCTGGGCCGAGAGGGCGTCGTTGCTGGCGCCCGAGCCCACGGTGTCAGTGTGGCCGGTGATCACCATGTCGCCGCCGCTGCGGGCCAGCGCCGCGGCCAGCACCTGCTCCAGCACCGCTTGCGATTCGGCCGTGAGCACCGTGCCGCCGGCATCGAAATACAGCGTGTAGCGCTGCGGCTTGGGCGGCGCCATCTCGAACAGCGAGCGGTGCTCGGCCTGCACCTTGGCCGGGTCGGCCTGGTCCAGCCGCGGCGCATCGCCGGCACCCGATGCCGCGGTGGCGCGCTGGTAGGGCTGGGACACGGTGGTCTCGGCGCCGGCACCGGCCCTGGCGCGCACCACCACGGCGGACGGCGCACCGCCTTCCTGCGGCAGCAGCACCACGCGGGTACTGGGGACCGAACAGGCCGCCAGCAGCCAGGCCAGCATGACGGGGACCAAAAGGCATGGACGGCAGCTCATGGCTGCTCGTCCGCCTGCACGATGAAGTCCGTCCCGCGCACGCCGACAAAAGCAAATTGCGTTTCGATGCGCACCGCTTCCGGGTGCGACTTGCCGAGCAGGCCGGTGATCATGCGCAGCGAGCCCTTGAGCAGCGAGGCCAGCAAATTGCCTTCATGGGTGGTGGCGTCAAAGCTGAAGGCCTTGAGCTCCATTTGTGAGGACGGCCCGAGCACCAGCGTGCTGCCGTCGCGCAGCACCAGGCTGGCGGCGGAGTCGGGGCCTGTCGTGATGCGCCCGCCGGGCAGCAGCGCATCGCCGGCCTGCGCCGCTCGCGTCGCGGCGCCTGGTGCTTCCTGCAACTGAACGCCGCCTTTGAGGGTCTTGAGGAAGCCGGCTTGCCGGGTGGCGGCTTCAACAGGGGCGGCCGGCGCGGCCGCAATGCCTGGGGCTTCGGGGACGGGAGGTGGGGTGTTGGTCGACGGGGCCTGCGCGTGCGCGCCGGCCGCAGCCAGCGCCAGCGCGGTGGCTGCGATCAGATGCGGATAGGACATTGTTGTTTTTACTCCGGCGGCTATTGTCGCATCGGCGACCGGAGCTTGCAGCGCGCAGGCGGCGCGGCCTGCCGCGCGGGTTCAGGGTGCCGGCGAGGCCAGCGGCTTGCCTTTTTCGACAACGTAAACGCCGACCAGTTTGATGGGCGCATTGGTGGTGTTGTGGGCATCGTGCACCACGCCGGCCGGAATGACGAAGGACTCGCCCGCCTTGACCTGGCGCGGCGGCTGGCCGTCGATCAGCAAGGTGGCCTCGCCTTCGAGCACATAGCTGATTTCATCGCCGGGATGGGTGTGGCGGCCGGCCTTGGCGCCGGGCGCCACGTCGACGCGGGCCACCACGGCCTCGCGCCCGGGCACGGACACGTCCGCCTTGCCGACAAGCGTGCGCGTCAGGCCCGAGGCCTGCGCGAACAGGGCGCCGGCCGACACGGCCAGCACGGTGCCCAGCACCAGGGCGACTTTGCGTTTCTGGAGTTTCATGGGTGTTTCCTCAGGAGCGGTTGATTGTGTTTGTGATCACGCGCAGCGATTGCGGCGCGCACCCATGCTAGCGGCCGCGCCGGGCGCCGGCCTTGGGAACAACCCTTGGCGCCATCACCGTCGTACACAATAGCGCCATGAACGCAACCACCTTCCAGGCCCTGACGCCGCAGCGCATGCTGCTGGCCTCGGTGGCCGTCGCGGTGCTCACCATCGCGCTGAAGACCACGGCCTGGTACATCACCGGCTCGGTGGGGCTGCTGTCGGATGCGATGGAGTCTTTCGTCAACCTGGCCAGCGCGCTGTTCGGCCTGGCCATGGTCACCATCGCGCAGCGGCCCGCCGACGACGACCACCCCTACGGCCACCACAAGGCCGAGTATTTTTCCTCCGGCTTTGAAGGCGCGCTGATCATAGGCGCGGCGGCGGCCATCATCTGGGCCGCGGCCCATCGCATCCTGAACCCGCAGCCGCTCGAAAAAATGGGCTGGGGCCTGGCGCTGGCGGTGGGCAGCTCGGCCCTCAACGGCCTGCTGGCCTGGGTCATGTTCCGCGTGGCCAGGGCGCACCGCTCGATCGCGCTGGAGGCCGACGCCAAACACCTGGTGACCGACGTCTGGACCTCGGCGGGCGTGGTGGTCGGCATAGGCGCGGTGATCGCGACGGGCTGGCTCTGGCTGGACGCCGTGGTGGCCATAGGGGTAGCCCTCAACATCCTGTGGGAAGGCTGCCAGCTGGTGTGGCGCTCCTCGCAAGGCCTGATGGACGAGGCCGTGGAGCCTGAGGTGATGGCCGAGATCCAGAAAGTGCTGCAAGACTTCGGCCATCCCACCATCCGCTTTGACCACCTCAGCACGCGCCGCGCCGGCCAGCGGCGCTTTGTCGACCTGCACATGCACATGCCGGCCAGCTGGTCGCTGGGGCGGGCCGCGGCGGTGCGCGCCAGCGTCGAGCAGGCCCTGATGAGCGCCGTGCCCGGCCTGCGCGCCAGCATCCAGCTGCTGCCCAGCGACGTGGAAGCCCACTTTGACGACGAGGCCGACCTCATCTGAAGGCCGACCTCTTTTTTCGATACTCCCCCGATAATTTCCCAGCCCTTTTTCGCCCAGGAGCTTCCATGAAACGCATCTTGCTTCCCGTCCAGGCCCTTGCCTCCACACTGTTGGCCTTCACGGCGCATGCGGCGGACATCGCGGTCCTCAGCGCCGGCGCCATCGAGCCGGGCCTGAAGGCCGCGGCCGCGGCGTTTGAAAAACAGACCGGCCACGGCGTGAAAATCAGCTTCAACACCGCGCCCGAGCTGAAAAAGCGCATGGAGTCCAACCCGGCTTTCGACGTGGTGATCGCGCCGCCCGCCGTGATCGGCGAATTCGCGTCGGCCAGCAAGCTGGCCGAAACACGCGCCAACGTCGGCCGTGTCGGCATGGGCGTGGCCGTGCGTGAAGGCGCGGCCGCGCCTGACATCAGCAGCGCCGAGGCGCTCAAGCGCTCGGTGCTGGCCGCCGACTCGCTGGTGTTCAACCGCGCCTCCACCGGCCTGTACCTTGAAGGCCTGCTCAAGAAGATGGACGTCTATGCGCAGGTAGAGGGCAAAACCACGCGCTACCCCGACGGCGCCGCCGTGATGGAACACGTCATCAAGGGCAAGGGCCAGGAAATCGGCTTCGGCGCGATCACCGAAATCCTGCTCTACCGGGGCAAGGGCCTGAAATTCGTCGGTCCGGTGCCGGCCGAGGTGCAGAACTACACCGCTTACACCGCCGCGCCGCTGGCCTCCGGCAAGCAGCAGGAACTGGCCCAGCAGTTCGTGAGTTTTCTCGCGGGGCCGGTGGGCAAGCCGCTGTTCGTCGCCGCCGGCGTGACCGACTGATGAAGGCGCTGCTGCAGCGTGTGGCCGAGGCCCGCGTGGTGATCGAGGGCGAGACCGCCGGGCAGATCGGGCCCGGGCTGCTGGTGCTGGTGTGCGCCGAGCGCGGCGATAGCGAAGCGCAGGCCGACAAGCTGCTGGCCAAGATACTCAAGCTGCGCATCTTTTCCGACGAGGCGGGCAAGATGAACCTGTCGGTGCAGGACGTCCAGGGCGGCCTGCTCGTCGTCAGCCAGTTCACGCTGGCCGCCGATACCTCGGGCGGCAACCGGCCCAGCTTCACCGGCGCGGCGGCGCCCGACGAAGGCCGCCGGCTCTACGACTATTTTGTGGCCCAGGCGCGAGCACTGCATCCGCAGGTGCAAACCGGGCGGTTTGCCGCCGACATGAAGGTGCATCTGGTCAATGACGGGCCGGTGACCATCCCGCTACGTATTGACCCGCCAGCCTGACCAGGACAGGCTGGGGTATAAATCGCAGATAAATGGGCGGCAAGCGCTTCCCCGCAGCCGGCCCAACACCGCAAATTCTTTAGGTTGCCCATGATCCGTTTTGTCGTTGCCACTCGTAGCAGTTTTGAAAATTTTTTCACCGATACGGCCACAGGCCGGACACTGGCTTTGTACTATCGCCTGGGCGGCATGCAAGTACGTGTGTTTGAAAAAAATACCGCCGGCCTTCCTTCGGTGTACAACCAGGCCATTGAAGAGTCGCGGGAAAAACCGGCACTGCTGGTTTTTTGCCATGACGACATATGTCTGAGCGACTTTTTCTGGGCCGACCGTCTGCGTGAAGGTATCCAGCACTATGACATCGTGGGCCTGGTTGGCAACCAGCGCCGCGTACCGCGCCAGCCGAGCTGGGCCTTTGTCGATGACCAGAACACCTGGGACGCCCCCGAAAACCTGAGCGGTGTGGTGGGCCACGGCAATAGCTTTCCGCCGCGCAAACTACACATCTTTGGCCCGTCGGGCGTACCTGTCAAGCTGCTGGACGGCATGCTGATGGCCTGTGACAGCGAGCTGTTGATCAAAAACAACCTGCGCTTTGACGAGCGCTTTGATTTCCATTTTTACGATCTCGATTTTTGCCGCCAGGCTGAACAACTGGGTCTCAGCATGGGCACCTGGCCGATTTCCGCGATGCACGAAAGCGCCGGCAACTATGGGCCCTCCTGGGAAGCTGCTTATGCGGTTTATCTGGAGAAATGGCAATCTTGAAGAGTTTCAGGCCTCAAGACCTGAAATTCAGCGATAGGGATTAGCGAATCCCAGATCCGCCAGGATGCGGACCTCTTCCGCCTCCATGGCTTCAGCGTCCTGCTCGCCGGTTTCATGGTCCCAGCCCTGGGCATGCAAGGTGCCGTGCACCAGCATATGGGCGTAGTGGGCCTGCAGCGTCTTTTTGTTGTCTTTGGCTTCCTGGGCCACCACGGGCGCGCACAGCACCAGGTCGGCAGTGACCACAGGCTCCTGCGTGTAGTCGAAGGTCAGCACATTGGTGGCGTAGTCGCGCCGGCGGTAGTCGCGGTTCAGCGCCCGGCCTTCCTCGGCATCGACGATGCGCACGGTGATCTCGCCGTCATGCGCGAGCGCGTGGCGTATCCAGCGGGCCACGCTGTGGCGCGGCAGGGCCGCGCGGTGGCGCGCGGCGTTCTGCAGGTCGCCAAACTGCAGCGACAGGCTGAGTTGCTTAAGAGCCATTGCGGCTCCTTGCGCTGGCGCGGCGGGCCGGCGCGGCGGCCGGTTCGGCGGCCTCCTCAACCGGTGCAACCAGGCTGGGGGATTTGTCATACGCGTCAACGATGCGCGCCACCAACGGGTGGCGTACCACGTCGGAACTGGTCAAGCGGGTAATGGCAATGCCCTTGACGCGCTTGAGCACGCGCTCGGCGTCCACCAGGCCGCTGAGCTGCGTGCGCGGCAAGTCCACCTGGCTCACGTCGCCCGTCACCACCGCTTTGCTGCCGAAGCCTATGCGTGTGAGGAACATCTTCATCTGCTCGGGCGTGGTGTTTTGCGCCTCGTCGAGAATGACAAAGGCGTGGTTCAGCGTGCGGCCGCGCATGAAGGCCAGCGGCGCGATCTCGATCTGCTGGCGCTCAAAAGCCTTTTGCACGCGCTCAAAACCCATCAGCTCGTGCAGCGCGTCGTACAGCGGGCGCAGGTAAGGGTCCACCTTCTGGCTCAGGTCGCCCGGCAAGAACCCCAGTCGCTCGCCGGCTTCAACCGCGGGACGCGTCAGCACGATGCGCTGCACGGTGCTGCGCTCCAGCGCATCGACCGCACAGGCCACGGCCAGGTAGGTCTTGCCGGTGCCGGCCGGTCCTATGCCGAAGGTGATGTCGTGCGTGGCGATGTTTTCCAGGTAGGTGCCCTGGTTGTTGGTGCGGGCGCGCAGGTCGGCGCGCCGGGTCGACAGCGTGATGCCGCCGTCGGGCGCGGTGCTCAGGGCCGTGTCGCCGGCCAGCATCAGCTGCACGGTTTCGGGTTCTATGGGCCGCTGGGCGATTTCGTACAGGGCCTGCAGCACTTCCAGGGCCAAGGTCGCCTTGACCTTGGTGCCGTCGATCTTGAACTGCTCAAAGCGGTGCGCGATCGTGACGTCCAGCGCCGCCTCTATGGTGCGGATATGGCTGTCCATGGGCCCGCACAAATGGCCCATGCGGGTGTTGTTGGGCGGCGTGAAGGTGTGGCGAAGGATCAAGGGCGGGCTTTCCGGGAGGGTTGCACCTAGCCTGGCCGGCTGGATACAGGCAGATGGGTGATTGTCTCTCCAATATCAAGGCCGCGGGGCCCGCCGGGTTTGCCCCCCGGACGGGCGGCGCGGGGCTGCCTTTACGGCACCCACCAATAGCGCAGCGCGTGGAAGTAGATGGGCGCCGCGAACACCACCGAATCCAGCCTGTCCAGCATGCCGCCATGGCCTTCGATCATGGTGCCCCAGTCTTTCACGCCGCGGTCGCGTTTGATGGCCGACATCACCAGGCCGCCGAAAAATCCCATCATGCAGATGGTGAGCGCCATCAGCGCCGCCTGCCCGGGGTTAAAAGGCGTCGTCCAGTAAAGCGCCGCCCCCAGGGCGGTGGCGCTGGCAACACCTCCGACCAGGCCCTCCCAGGTTTTTGACGGCGACAGCTCGGGCGCCACCTTGCGCTTGCCGAAAAGTTTGCCCCAGACGTACTGCAGCACGTCGCTGCCCTGGACCACGATCACCAGAAAGGCGATCAGGAGCAGGTTGCGCCCTTCAAACCCCGGGATTTGCAGCGTGAGCAGCGCCGGCACATGGCTGATGCAGAACACGCAGACCATCAGGCCCCACTGCACTTTCGAGGTGCGTTCCAGAAAACGCTTGGTGTCGCCACCCACCGCGGCAAGAATGGGCAGCACCAGGAAGGCATAGACCGGGATGAAGATGGAGTACAGCCCGTACCAGTCGATCCAGATCAGGAAGTACTGCACGGGCAGCGCGATGAAGAACGCGACCGCGATCGCATGGTGGTCGCCGCGCCGCGTGTAGGCCAGGCTCATGAATTCGCGCAGCGCGTAGAAGGAGATCAGGTAGAACAGCACGATCACGCCGTTCCTGCCGCAGGCGAAAGACAGGCCGATGACACCTATCATCACCCACCAGGCGTTCACGCGCGAGTTGAGGTTGTCGATCACCGGGTGCGGCTGGCCGCGCGCGACGCGCCACTTGAGCAGCGCGCCTATGCCGGAAGCCAGCAGCAGCACGCCGAAGACACCGCCGAAAAGCATCAGCGTGGTTTGGGTAGAGGGGGAGATGTTCATGGCGCCGCGTCCTCCGCCCGGTCGTATTCCGGCCGCAGGTCCAGCATGGCCTTGCGCGCACGCGCGATAAAGGTATTTTTATCCTCACCCTCGGCGAGCGCTATGGGCGCGCCGTAGCGCACGGTGCAAGCCAGCGGAATGGGCACCAGGGTGCCCTTGGGCAGCACGCGCTTCAAGTTTTCTATCCAGACCGGCACCAGCCGCACCTGCGGGCAGGCGCGCGTCAGGTGGTAGAGCCCGCTTTTGAGCGGCAGCAGCACATCGTCACCGGTGTTGCGCGTGCCTTCGGGAAACATGATCAGCGAGTCCCCGGCGAGCAGCGCTTCGGTCATCTGCCCGACGGGGTCGGAGCCGGGCTGGCCGGCGGCGCCATCGCGCCGGATCATCAGCGCGTTGAACACGTCATTGCCGATAAAGCGCCGCAGCGACGAGGCCTCCCAGTAATCCTGGCCCGCCACCGGCCGCGTGATGGCGCGCAGGTCCGCCGGAAGCGTGGCCCACAGCAGCACGAAGTCGCCATGGCTGGTGTGGTTGGCAAAATAAAGCGTCTGTTCAGCCTTGGGCGTCGTGCCGCTCCAGATGCCGCGCACGCCGGTCAGCAGCCGGGCAGCCAGCACAATCAGCCAGGCGGATGCGGCCGCTGCCAGGCCCAGGCCGCTTTGAGGGGATCTACTCATGAAAACAAGTCCTTTCAAAGGAGATGCGCGTTCAGCGCAGGTCCTGCGTCAGCAACGCCAGCAGGAACAGGCCGCTCTGGCAGGCCACGGCGATGCCGTGGCTTCGCAGCAGCCGGCGCGCGCCCGCCACACGGCTCTCCAGCGCACGCGGCTGGCCGGTGGCCGGGCGCAAGCCCAGCCGTTGCAGCGCGCCGTCCAGATCGCCCAGCGAGGCAACGGCGCCGCCGGCCAGGTCTTTGAACAAACCCGCGTCGAAATGCAGGCGGAAAGCGAAATAACGTTCCAGCACGCCGGCCATGGCCACAGCGCCAAAGGCCAGCGCGGACAGCATGGGCAGGGAGCGCCCGGTGAGGGCCAGAACGGCGATCGCCACCACGCTCAGGGCCAGCCCCCATGCGGCCGGCACGCGGGCGGCCTGCAGCAGCCTGGCCGTGGCGGCGCAAAGGGCGCGGTCGATATCGTTCATGGCGCCCTCCGGCGGGTGGCGTGGTCGAGTGCCTGCTGCCATGCCGCGCCCAGCACGATTTGCGGCCGCGCCTGGCGCACCAAGCCTTCGGCCTGGACCAGGCTTGCGGCCGTGCCGTGCAGGCGCAGCCAGGTGATGACCGCGGCGGCGCTGCGCGAGAACCCGAGCGCGCAGCACACCCACACCGCCTTGCCGGTGCGGCGCTGGCCGTCTATCACGCCGGCCGCGCGTCGCAGGGCCGGCGGCGCCGGCACAGCCAGGTCCAGCAAGGGCACGCAGCGCGCGCCCTCCACGAGCGGCAGCTGCAATTCGGCGCTGAGGCTGACCAGCCGGGGCCGCCCCGCGGCCTCCCATTCGGCGAGGGTCGGAATGCGCCCCAAGCGCAAGCCCGGCGCGACCTCGACCGATGCCGGCAGCCGGCGCGTCCACAGCCGCGCATTGACCGCGGCGCCCAGCCGGTAGGGCGCCAGCAGCCAGCGCGCGGCCCAGCGCATGCGCCCGCGCCTGTCCATCTGGAAGCCGCGTGCGCCCAGGCCCGCATAGTTCAATGCCACCAGCGCCAGCGACGTGGCCGGCCAGGTGAGCCACAAGCCCATGCCGCCAAGGGCAAGCGCCGCAGCCAGGAAAGCCAGCGCCCCCACGGCATAAAGCCCCACCAGCTTCCAGCGCCGCCCCTCGCGCGCCAGGCGCCAGCCCTGCGGCACCGACGCCACCCGTTCAAGCGGCCACAGCCACACGCAGACCAGCCCGAGCAGCGCGCCGGTCGGAATGTCGATGAAATGGTGCTGCCAGGTCGTGAGCACCGACGCGCAGATCGCAAAGGCCCACAGGTGCAGCACGGCGCGCGCCCAGGCAGCAGTTATCAGGCGGCGGTACCAGTCCCACAGGATGACGGCCAGCGCAATGTGCAGCGAAGGGGCCTGGTTAAAAGGCTGGTCGAAACTGCGCAGCGCATTGAACAGAAAGGCCGGCGCGCCGCTGACCTCCGGCTGGCCGAAGCTGAAACGCAGCGGCCACAACACAAAACAGGCCACCGCCAGGCAGGTCGCGGTCAGCAGCCGCGCGCCGTGCCGGTCCAGGGTGTGGCGATCGCGCGCCAGGAACGGCGACAGCGCGTAAAAGACGTTGATCGTCCAGTAGGGAAAAATGGTCCACGGCCAGAACGGCAGCGAGCGCTCCCAGTCGAAGGCCAGCGTCGGCACCACCGCGCGGGAGGCGGCCCACCAGTTGGCAAAACCGTAGGCGGCGTAAAACAGCGGCCCCAGCAGCGCCAGCCACGCGGCCGCGCGCTTCCAGGGCCGTCGCGCGAACCAGCTTGTCATGCGCCGCGACGTACCGCGAGGGAAACCGTGAAGATGCCCCATTCGTCGATGCGCTGGGCGATCTTGCGAAAACCCGCCTCTTCCACCAGCTGGTCCATCTCGGCCTGGGTGCGGCGGCGCATGACCCAGGCTTCGCCCTGGCGGTGGCTGGTGAGCGCGCGCGCGATCATTTCCAGCTGCGGATGCCAGGGCTGGCCCGTGTAGACCAGGTAACCCCCCTCTTGCACCGCGTCGCCGACACCGGCGAGCGAGCGGCGCACCATGGCGTTGTCGGGAAAGAGCTCATAAAGCCCGGAAACCACCGCCAGCGTCGGCCGCGGCACGACGCCCGCCAGGCTGTCGCGGTCGAAGGCGTCGGCCTGCACGAACTGCGCGACGCCGGCAAGTCCTTTTTCCGCGATCAGGGCGCGGCCGTCGCGCACGTTGATGTCGCTGTAATCGCGCAGCAGGATGGAAGCCGGCTTTACCGGGCTGGACAACACGGCATCCAGCACATAACGGCCGTGGCCTGCGGCGATGTCCATCAGCCGCACCTCGCGGTGCTGCGCGGCCAGGCGCTCCATGGCCTCGCGCAGCAACTCCTCGACATGAATCTTGCGCTGGCGGATGCCGCGCCAGCCTATTGAATTGAGGTAGGTCTTGTCGATGTTGCGGCCCAGCGGGCCCGCGCCTTCGGGCTGGTTGCGGTAGACATAGTCCAGCGTGCTGCCGGAATCAAAACCCGTGTCATGGCCCAGCTTGACGCCGCGCGAAAGCAGGCCGCCCAGACGCAGGCCGGCGCGGGTCAGTGCCCAGTAAGCGCCGCGCGGCGACAAGGGTGAGAGCGGCTCTGCCAGCGCGCGCGATTCGTCGGCCGTTTCACCGCGCAGGTGGGCTTCGCGCAGGTCGACAGCCGGTGTGGGGGCGCCAAAGCGCTCCAGGATGAAGCTGCGTATGCCCAGCACCGCCGGTGCGCGGTCCTTTTCGCCGAGCGTGTCGTGAAAAAACCCGGGCAACTCGGTCCTGGTCTTCACAGCGCTGCCCAGGCGCTCGAAGAAGCGGTGCTGGGGCTTGTGGTGCACGACCCAGTCGGCGCCGGAGATCAGCAGCTGCACCGGCTGCGTGATGGCGTTGGCGTCCGCCACGATGCGGTCCGAGGTGGCGTACAGGTCCAGCAGGATGTTGACCGCGATGGGGCGCGAAATCAGGGGGTCGCTTTCGTAGCTCGCGATGCGCGCGGGATCGTGCGTGAGGAACTTCGCCTTGACGTAGCTGTTGACAAAAAACAGGCCGCGCAGCTTGTGCATCAATGCCAGCCCGGCGCGCGCGAAAGGCACGTACAGCTTGACCTTGAAAGCCGGCGAAGCCAGCGTCAGGCCGCGAACCTTGGGCGCGTAATCGTGCGCCCAGGTCGCGATCAGCACCGCCCCCACGCTTTGGGCGATGACGTGGATATCGCGCTCCGGCACGCCGTGCGCCTCGCCGATGTGGTCGATAAAGGTCTGCACGTCGCGCACCGAGGTCGCGAAGCTGGGGCTGTAGCCGCGCTGGCCCGGTGAGCGGCCGTGGCCGCGCGCATCCCAGGCGAAAAAGTCGAAATCGGGCAGATTGAGTTCATCCACCAGGTGCGCCATGCGCGCCCCATGCTCGTGGCCGCGGTGGAACAGCACAACGGCGCCGCGCCTCGGGCCTTGCATGGCGGGCCAGTGCCGGTAAAACAGGGATTGCCCGTCGTACGTGCTGAAGTGGCGTTCGTCGGGGGTGCGGGAAATGCTCATTCAGTCCTTGGAGGTGTTGTGGGTGTGAATTGCAGGCGCCTTGGCCTCGGCCACGGCCAGGCGCGCCCGGTTGACGATGGTCCATGCGATGAGGGCCGCAAGCAGCGGCATCAGCCAGGCGGCCCATGCGGGCAAGGGCCAGCCCGCCGCGACATACAGCGCCAGCGCGCCGAAGACAAAAGCCCGGTCGCTTTTGCCAAGGGGACCGTCATAGCGGCGCGATGCGCCTATGGTGGGCCCGAGCGCACCCGCAAATTCGCTGAGGCCGGCCAGCACGATCACCGCGCCAAGCCAGAAAGGACTGAAGGGCGCCACCAGGGAAAAAGGCAGGTACAGCGCGGCATCCGACACCACGTCGGTCAGTTCGTTGAGAAAAGCGCCCAGGGGGCTTTGCTGGCCGTGCTCGCGCGCCAGCATGCCGTCAATGGCATTGAAGCCCATGCGCACAAGCATCCACAGGGCAATCAGGGCGAAAGCGGCTGCTGAAGGCTGCGCGAAGAACAGCCACAGGCCCAGGGCCGTTGAGATCACGCAAGCGGCCAGCGTGACCTGGTTCGCCGTCACGCCCAAGGCGTACAGCCGGCCCACCAGCGGCCTGAGCAGGGCCTGGAAACGCGGCTTCAATCGATAGATCGACATTTCTTTTGACTCCCCCTCTTTCGTCGGATTCTATAGAGGGCCGCGTTTTCACGGGAATCCTGAAATTCCGGCCCGATCCTGGGCCCTCTGCCTTCGCCTACTCGCTGGTGAAGCGCCGCCTGGTACGGCGCCAGGCTCGACTGATAAGATTTGCCCATGATTGGAAGACTCTCAGGCCAGCTGGCCGAAAAAAATCCCCCGGAAATCCTGGTGGACTGCAACGGCGTCGGCTATGAGGTGCTGGTGCCCATGAGCACCTTCTACAACCTGCCCGGCCTGGGCGAAAAAGTCAGCCTGCTGACGCACTTCGTGGTGCGCGAAGACGCGCAAATCCTCTACGGTTTCGGCAGCGCCACCGAGCGCGCGGCCTTTCGCCAGCTCATCAAGATTTCCGGCGTGGGCCCGCGCACCGCACTCAGCGTGCTCAGCGGCATGAGCGTCGAGGAACTCTCGCAGGCGGTGACCCAGCAGGAGGCCGGCCGCATCATCAAGGTGCCCGGCATCGGCAAAAAAACCGCCGAACGCCTGCTGCTCGAATTGAAAGGCAAGCTGGGCGCCGACATCGGCGTGCAGGTCAGCGTCGCCAACGACGCCCAGTCCGACATCCTGCAGGCCCTGGTGGCGCTGGGCTACAGCGACCGTGACGCGGCGCTGGCGCTCAAAGCCCTGCCTAAGGACATAGGCGTAAGCGACGGCATCAAGCTGGCGCTGAAGGCATTGGCGAAATGATGCGGTTCTTGTCGACTCTTGGTTCGACGTTGCTGGCAGCGAATTTGTTTTTATCGTCGACCGGGGTTTTTGCTCAATCGCCCGATGGCATCCTTCTTCGTGAAATTGCCTCCTGTCAGGTGCTTCTTGGTGGATACACCTCACCGCCTGAGGCAGAGCATGAACAACCTTGCAGACAGCCTGCAATCAACCAGTTGTTGATTCGAAGGTTTGGCGATCAAACCTATGGCGTATCTCTGGAATACACGGACTATTCGCGGTCTTGGGCGCGACTTCTGGAATGTGGCTTTACCGGCATGGGTGTTCGAAAAGGTTCAGCAATCGTTGTATCCCCGGTGGAAGGGGAAAGCGCAAAAGCGCCGCCGGGCAAGGCATGTCAAATATTGGTAAAGACAATGCCCCCACTTGACGCCAAAAATGAAGCCTATACGCTGGAAATTGGTCCTGATTGCAGTACTGTTTGCAGTCACCCCGAGGATATCAATTCAGTTTCGATAGAGTCGCGCAAAGGAAAACCGTTCTCGCCATCCTTCGATTGTCGAAAAGCATCTACGCTCGTTGAAAAATCCATATGCCTGGATTGGAACTTGTCGGAGCTTGATTTCAAGGTGGCTGAACTTTGGTACGAGAAATATGGGGCGGGAGAAGACATTCCAGGCGAGGCCAGGTCGACCCATGCTAAATGGCTGTTGAGCAGAAACCAATGCCGGTCCGACGTCTCCTGCATTCGAGAGAAGTATCAGCAAAGAGTTAAAGCGTTATGCAATGCGTTAAGTCGAAAAATTGACAAGAGCGGCTCTTGCCCAATTTAAAACCATGAGCATTCAAACTGACGACTTCTCCCCCGGCGACTTCCCGCCCGCCAAGCGCGTGATGTCCGCCGCGCCGGCCTCGCCCGGCGAGGAGGCCATTGAACGCGCCCTGCGCCCCAAGCTGTTTGACGAGTACGTGGGCCAGACCAAGGTGCGCGACCAGCTCGAAATCTTCATAGGCGCGGCCAAGAAGCGCCAGGAAGCGCTGGACCACGTATTGCTGTTCGGCCCGCCCGGCCTGGGCAAGACCACGCTGTCCCACATCATCGCGCACGAGCTCGGCGTGAACCTGCGGCAGACCTCGGGCCCGGTGCTTGAAAAACCCAAGGACCTCGCGGCGCTGCTGACCAACCTCGAAAAAAACGACGTCCTGTTCATCGACGAAATCCACCGCCTGAGCCCGGTGGTGGAGGAAATCCTCTATCCCGCGCTCGAGGACTACCAGATCGACATCATGATCGGCGAAGGCCCGGCGGCGCGCAGCATCAAGCTGGACCTGCAGCCCTTCACCCTGGTGGGCGCCACCACGCGCGCCGGCATGCTGACCAACCCGCTGCGCGACCGCTTCGGCATCGTCGCGCGGCTGGAGTTTTACACGCCCGACGAACTGGCCCGCATCGTGCGGCGCAGCGCCAAGCTGCTCAACGCCCCCATCGACGAGGACGGCGGCTTTGAGATCGCCCGCCGCTCGCGCGGCACGCCGCGTATCGCCAACCGCCTGCTGCGCCGCGTGCGCGACTATGCCGACGTCAAGGGCAGCGGCCACATATCGCTGGACATCGCCAACAAGGCGCTGGCCATGCTGGACGTGGACCCGCAGGGTTTTGACGTGATGGACAGAAAACTGCTCGAAGCCGTGATCCACCGCTTCGACGGCGGGCCTGTGGGCCTGGACAACATCGCCGCCAGCATAGGCGAGGAGCGCGACACGATTGAAGACGTGATCGAGCCCTATTTGATCCAGCAGGGCTATCTGCAGCGCACACCGCGCGGGCGCATCGCCACGCTGGCCGCCTACCGCCACCTGGGCGTGGCGCCACCGGCCAGCGGCAACGACATGTTTAACGCCTGAACATGGGGCGGTGGGTGGCCTTGTCGGCGGCGGCGGACCCCAAGGCGGCCTGGACGAAGGCCAGCGTCCAGCAGCGCTTCTTCAATTCAACGGGGCTGGGCGTGACAGTGGCGGTCCTGCTGGCCTATGCCTTGAGCGGCGTGGTGTTCGGCTACCTGCCGGTGTTTGTGCTGGAGGGCTTCGCCATGCTGCGGGGAGCGGCCGCATGGCTGGGCGCGGTCGGGACCACTCTCCTGGCACTGGGATGGGCTACGCACCTGGTGCAGCGCCACTGGTCGAGCGCCTCGGCGGCCGCCTGCAAGACGTTTCGCCATGTCTGCTACGTTGCCGTGGCCACCTGCTTGTGCCTCATTGTCCTGGCGGAGGTGTCCGGCGGCGCCCTCGCCAGGCTGCGATGGAGCGGGCTGGCGCCCACGTCCGAATGGCTGTTCGCGCCCCTGCCCTGGATATGGCAACAACTGCTGCCGCTGGGATCGCCCAAGGTGACGGGAAAGCTTTTTTTCGCGGGTGGCGTAAGTCTTGCGCTGGTATTTTTCTTCCTCAAAATCGAGTGGCGAAGGGCCTTTATATTTTTCCTTGGCGTGGTCGCCTGCATTGCGGGGTTTTACTTTCTGGGCGATGCCGCGCTTGACTACAGCGCGGCACGTGGCCTGCCCGGCGCGTCACCGGACTATGCCAAAGAGCTGAAAACCAATCCGGGCCACTACAACGCCTGGAATTTTTTGTCCTGGCTGGGGGCGCTTGCCTGCCTGGCCTATGGAGTACTCATGGTGTCTACATCCCTGGTCATCCACGAACATGACACTGAAGCAATGGCCGCGAGATCATGACGCAACGGTTTAACTTCAGGCTTTTTTCTGCATTTGCGGGCCGGATGTCTGCCGTCCCCCTGGGCCTGACCTGCATGCTGGCGGCTTGCGCGGCCACCGGCAACCCGCCCACGCCGCGCACACCCAACCCGGTCGTGCCGCTGGCGGCCAGTTCCAGCCTGCCGGAATTCCCCGAGCTGTTCAAGCAAATGGGCAAGCTCTACGCCGACCACCCGCAGGCACCGAAGATGCAGGACGGCGACGGCATGGGGCAGAAGATTTCCATCGCGCGCGTGCGCAAGCCCGGCGCGCTGGACGCGCTGCAGGCGTATCGCGCGCAGGGTATTCACGGCCGCGTTGTAGTAATCGCGCTGCTGGATGCCGAAGGCAAGCTGCTCGATGCGCGCGTGCTGTCGTCCACGCATGCCGAGCTCAATGAGGCGGTGCTGCAGTCGGCGCGCGAGGCCGAGTACCGCGGCGGGCGCATCAACGGCGCGGCTGCGCCCATGTATGCCGTTTACGGCGTGAACTTCTAGCGCCCGGCGGGCGGCTCAGGTCAGCGCGCCGCGCGCGTCGACCCGGAAGATGCGCTGCACGGTGCCGCTGCGCAGGCCGCCCGTCACGCCAATCATGAAGTCGTGCAGGTTCACGGTCGGGTCGCAGTGCCCCGGGATCAGCCACAGCATGCGGCCCAGGCCGGGCAGGCGCTTGCTCTCGCCGGCGGGCCGCAGGATCCCGTGCTCGTCGCCGCCGTTGAAAAACTCAAGCTCGCTTTCGGTGTCGAAGGCATGCACCAGCGGCAGGCCTGAATCGATCGCATGGCTCTTGTGGCCGGCGTCGCACACCGCGTGGCCGCCGTGCGTGCTGATGACCTGGGTCTTGATGAAAAGCGCGTGCTCGAACTGCGGCTGGGCCGGGTCGCGCTCGTTTTTGGCGTAGTCGGCGTCCATGAACATGAAGGAGCCGGCCTGCAGCTCGCCGTAGACGCCGCTGGCCGCCTCCAGCATCAGGCTGCCGGTGCCGGCGCCGGTCACCAGGTCCACCGTGATGCCCTGGGCCTCGACCAGCTTGCGCGTGAGCACCACGGCCTCGACGGCCTTGGCGATGGCGTCGCGCCTTTCATGGGCGCTGCGCATGTGCTGGGCCTTGCCATGGTAGGCCTGCAGGCCGGCAAAACGCAGGGCCGGGTGCTTGCGGATTTCCAGCACCAGCGTGACGGCGGCGGCGCCGGGCTCGACACCGCAGCGGCCCTGGCCGACGTCGATTTCGACAAACACGTCGATCACGGTGGCCACGCCGGTGGCGCTGCGCGCCTCGGTCATGGCCTGCGCCAGCCGGATCACGCCCTCGGTGCTGTCGACCGCGATGGCCAGGTGGCCTCCCTGGGCCGCGAGTTTTTGCGCGAGCGCGGCCACGCGCGCCAGCTTGGCCGGGGCGATGACTTCATTGCTGATGTAGATGTCGGTGACGCCGCCGGCCGCCATGATTTCGGCCTCGGAGGTCTTCTGCACGCAGACGCCGACCGCGCCGGCGCGCACCTGCATCTTGGCCAGCGAGGCGCTTTTGTGCAGCTTGGCATGCGGGCGCCAGCGGACGTTGTGTTTTTTCGCGAATTCGGCCATGCGCGCGAGATTGCGTTTCATCGCGTCCATGTCGATGACCAGGGCGGGAGTGTCGATATCGTTGACCGGCTTGCCTATCAGTTCGGCCAGGCGGGAAGGCATGGTACTCATGAGGTGCGTCTTATCTCTTCTGGTATTTGTGATGGCGCACCCAGCGGGTCTGGCGAGCCGCCGGAAATTGCGCTGTCGTCCAGTGTGCCATCGTCCAGGTGCTGGGTGTCGGCCCAGCCGACGAGCGTAAAGCCTTCGGGCGTCCAAAGGAGGCGGTTGATGGCCGCATTGCCGAGTTCCCAGGTGCGCGGCGCCTGGATGTCCAGCCGCGTCGCGGCGCGGTAGAGCACGTCCATCACGCCGCCGTGGCCGACCAGCGCGATCAGCTCGCCCGGATGCGCGGCCGCCAGGCGTTCGGCCGTGGCGACCACGCGGCTGCGCAGGGCGATCAGCGATTCACCGCCGGCCGGCGCGAATTCGGGATCGCGCTTGCGCCAGCGCATGGACTGGTCGGGCAGCAAGGCCTCGATCTCCGCGAAAGTCTTGCCTTCGAAATCGCCAAAGCCGCGCTCGCGCAGGCCTTCCTCGCGCGTCACTTCAATGCACTGGACGCGGGCCAGGTACTGCGCGGTTTCCCATGCGCGGGTCAGGTCGCTCGCGTAGATGGCGCTGATGGGCTCGTCGGCCAGCGCCCGCGCCATGCGCTCGGCCTGCCTGCGACCGGTTTCGTTGAGCGGGATGTCCAGGTGGCCCTGGATGCGGGTATCGACGTTCCAGGTGGTCTCGCCATGGCGAATGGCAATGATGCGCGTTGGTTCCATACTCACCTGGGTATTTCCACGTTGATGCGGCGTGTGCCGGCGGGCGGTTGCGGGAAACCGCGCAGGGCCGAGTCCAGCATGGCGGGCAGCACGGCCAGCGTGTCGCCCCAGACGCCGTCGTGCAGGGCGCGTGTTTCAAAGCTGACCTGGTTGGTGCGCAAATCGCGCATCACGATGCTCAGCTCGCGCTTGAAATAAGGCGGCTCGGCAATCCCGCCGCCAATCGGAAACGACAGGCCGACCGAGGCGCCGCGGCTGCCGCCGCCCACAAACACGCCGCTTCCGAAGCCAAAGCCACCGTAGGGGCTGTAGCCATAAGGCCCGCGGTCGATGATCTGGGTGTTGGCCGTGATTTGCACGCTGTAGCGCGCGGCGGGCGGGTTGAGCTCCATCCCCACTTTGGCCAGGGCGGTGCGCGCCAGGCCTTCCACATGGTCCTGCTGGCTGCCCGCGGCCTGCTGCGAGGGCAGGCGTTCAAAACGATAAGGCGTGGCCGGCGCGGGGGGCGGGCCGTTCCAGTTGTAGAAGGCGGTGACGTCGCTGTCGACCACGCGCACGGTGGAGCAGCCCGCCATCAGCAAGGCCATGGCGGCGACGGAAAGAATCACTGCGAATGCGCGTTTCATAAGCTCCCCGGAGTCAGCTGTTGAAGAAAGGCTTCCTCAGCGCGAAGTGATGTCCACGACGGACAGCCCCGGCAGCGCCGGCTCGCGGAACTCCTCGGGGTCGAAGGCCTTGTCGCCGTCGGCATCGGCCACGCCAGTGGCCTTGATGGCCTTGAAGTCGTGGCGTTTGTTGTCCATCAGGTGCGAGGGCACGATGTTCTGCAGCGAGGCGAACATGTTCTCGAGCCGGCCGGGGAATTTTTTCTCCCATTCGCGCAGCATGTTGCCGACCTGCTTGCGCTGCAGGTTTTCCTGGCTGCCGCACAGCGTGCACGGGATGATCGGAAATTCGCGCACCTGGGCCCAGCGCGTGAGGTCTTTTTCGGTGACGTAGGCCATGGGGCGTATCACCACGTTCTTGCCGTCGTCGCTGACCAGCTTGGGCGGCATGCCCTTGAGCTTGGCCGCGAAGAACATGTTGAGGAAAAAAGTCTGCAGCATGTCGTCGCGGTGGTGGCCCAGCGCGACCTTGGTGCAACCGAGCTCGCCGGCCACGCGGTACAGGATGCCGCGGCGCAGGCGCGAGCACAGCGAACACAGCGTCTTGCCTTCGGGGATCACGCGCTTGACGATGCTGTAGGTGTCCTGGTTTTCGATGTGGAAGGGCACACCCAGCTTGCTCAGATACTCGGGCAGCACATGCTCGGGGAAACCGGGCTGCTTCTGGTCGAGGTTGACGGCCACCAGCTCGAAGTTGATGGGCGCGCGCTTTTGCAGCTTGAGCAGGATGTCGAGCATGGCATAGCTGTCCTTGCCGCCCGAAACGCAGACCATGACCTTGTCGCCCTCTTCAATCATGTTGAAGTCGACAATCGCGCGGCCGACTTCGCGGCACAGGCGTTTTTCGAGCTTGTGGTCTTCCCGCTCTATCTTCATGCTGTTTTGCACGCGCGCCGAGCTTTCCTGCTGCTCGTACTGCGCCACGGCTTCTTCCCAGACTGCGCTCATATCATTCGCTCCCATAGCTTCACCACTGCCCCGTCTCGATGCGAATGGCCACTTCGCAGTCGTCAAAAATTTCAAGTTTCGCGATCTTCACGCGCACGCCCAGCACGCCGGGCAGCTGCATCAACCGGTGCGCCAGCTTGCCGATTAGGCTTTCCAGCAGGTTCATGTGCTCGGCCGTGCACTCGCTGATGATGATCTGGCGCACCTTGCGGTAGTCCAGCACATGGTGGATGTCGTCGTCGTGCGGCAGCAGCGGCTGCGTGCCCAGGTTCAGCTCGGCATCGACCTGGATGGGCTGCGGCGCGGTTTTTTCATGGTCCAGAATGCCCAGGTTGGCGTCAAAACGCAAGCCGCTGAGGTTCAGGGTCTGGGTTCCGCGGGTGTTGTACATGGCGCCAGTCTGTGGTGTGTGGGTGGGGGCAAGCGGCGGTTGCGGCTTACATCAGCGAAAAATCGCGCTCGAACTTCATCAGGTGCTGGCCGCCGTCCACCAGCAGCGTGGTGCCGGTGATGGAGCGGTTTTCCAGCGCAAATTTGACCGTGGCCGCGACGTCGGCGGGCGTGGAGGAACGGCCCAGCGGCGACAGCTTGTGCCGGGCCTGGAACTGCTCGTCGCTCAGCAAATGGCTGGTCAGTGTCAGGCCTGGCGCCACGCCGACAACGCGCACCCGGGGCGCGAGCGCCAGCGCCAGCATGGTGCCGGCCGCTTCGAGCGCGGCTTTGGAGAGGGTGTAGCTGAAAAAATCGGGGTTCTGGTTCCACAGCTTCTGGTCCAGCAGGTTGACCACGACGCCTTGGGCGCCCTGCTCACCTTCCGCGCCCTCGCCACGCGCCACGATGTGGGCGTGCAGCGCCTGCGCCAGCAGCACGGCGGCGCCGGTGTTGCTGTGCAGGTGCTTGTCCAGGGCCGCAAAACCGAAGCTGGCGGCACTGTCCTCCTCAAAGGTGGAGGCGTTGTTGACCACCGCATCGACCCGGCCCATGCGCGCCACCACGGCCGGCAGCAGGCCGCGCACCGCGGCCTCGTCGCCCAGCTCGGCCTGGAAAGCCGCCGAGACGCCCGCCAGCCTGGCGCAGTCGGCAACGGTTGCCATGGCCTCGGCTTCGGAGGCGCGGTAATGCACCGCCACCTGCCAGCCGCCGGCCGCCAGCGCCAGCGCGATCTCGCGCCCCAGCCGCCGCGAGGCGCCGGTCACGAGGACCACGGGTGGGGAGGACGGAGTTGGGTTCATGGGCGGGCGTTGAGGCTCAAAAAGGGGGCAAAAAAGGTGGCGGGGCGCGGGCTGAAGAGGCCGTGGGGATCGCCGACAATGGCGGGTGGTGACCCCATGACCCCGACGACCGATACCCCCATTTTAACGACCGGCCTTGCTGCCCACATTGCCAAGGCCATTGAGGCCGCTGGCGGTTGGCTGGGTTTTGACGAATTCATGGCCCTGGCCCTCTACACCCCAGGCCTGGGTTATTACGCCAACGATTCACGCAAATTCGGCCTGATGCCGGGCGCCGGCAGCGATTTTGTCACCGCGCCCGAGCTCTCGCCGCGTTTTGGCCAGGCCCTGGCGCGCCAGGCGGCCCAGGCGCTTGAGGCCACCGGCACGGCCGAGGTCTGGGAATTCGGCGCGGGCTCGGGGGCGCTGGCGCAGCAGGTGCTGCAGGCGCTGGGGCCCAAGCTGGAGCGCTACACCATCGTGGATCTTTCGGGCAGCCTGCAGGCGCGCCAGCGCGAACGGCTGGCCGCCTATGGCGACAAGGTGCAGTGGGCGGCGGAACTGCCGCCCAGGATGCGCGGCGTGGTGCTGGGCAACGAGGTGCTGGACGCCATGCCGGTCAAGCTGCTGGCGCGCCTGCAGGGTGTCTGGCATGAACGCGGCGTGGTGCTGCACGGGGGCGGCTTTGCCTATGCCGACCAGCGCACGGACTTGCGGCCGCCTTTCGACGTGGAAGGTGCGCATGACTACCTCACCGAGATCCATCCCCAGGCAGAGGGTTTTGTCGCCACCCTGGCCGATCGGCTGGAGGCCGGCGCAGTTTTCCTGCTCGACTACGGCTTTCCGGAGCACGAGTACTACCATCCGCAGCGCAGCATGGGCACGGTGATGTGCCATCGCGGCCACCTGGCGGACGCCGATGCGCTGGCCGATGTGGGCGGCAAGGACATCACAGCGCATGTCAACTTCACCGGCATCGCGCTGGCCGGCCAGGAGGCCGGGCTGCAAGTGCTGGGCTACACCAGCCAGGGGCGCTTTTTGCTGAACTGCGGCCTGGTCGACGGCATGGAGGGCGCGCCGCTGGAGCAGCGCGCCATGGTGCAAAAACTGGTCGCCGAGCACGAGATGGGCGAGTTGTTCAAGGTGATCGCCTTTGGGGCCAAAGGCCGTCCGGTCTGGGAGCCTATGGGCTTTGCCGCCGGCGACCGCATGCATACGCTCTAAACTGGCCACCATGATCCGCTGGTTTATCGTCATCTTCCTGGCCCTGATGCTGATCAGCTGGTTCAGCCCGCTGCTGCAGAAGCTGGGTTTCGGCAAGCTGCCCGGGGATTTGCGTTTTCGCCTGTTCGGGCGCGAATGGTTCATCCCGCTGACCACCACCATCCTGCTGAGTTTTATCGCCAGCCTGCTTGCCAAAATTCTTTAAGGAAAACATCTCGCCATGAAAGCCTGCGTCGACCTGGGAGGTACCAAGATCGCGGTCAGCCTGATAGAAGCCGGGCAGGAGCTCAGCCTGGCCCAGGCCTCCCGGGTCCTGCAGTCCCGCCGCGTGGAGCCCACCGAAAAATCCGGCCCGACGGACGCCGTGGCACGCCAGGTGCTGCGCATGCTGGGCCAGGCCTGCGAGGCCGCCGGCATCGCCGAGCAGGACATCACGGCCGTCGGCGTGTCGTCCTGCGGCCCTTTTGTGATGGCGGGCGGCATGCTGGAGATCTCCAATCCCAATATCTGCGGCGGCATGGCCGGCCCGGCGCGCGGCCTGCCCAACGACTGGGTCAGCGTGCCGCTGGAAGCCCCGTTGCGGGCCCGTTTTGGCGAAAAACTCCAACTGGAGAACGACGGTGTGGGCGCCCTGCAGGCCGAGCGCCGCTGGGGTGCGCTACAGGGTTACAGCCACTGCGCCTACGTGACCTGGAGCACCGGCATAGGCTTCGGCCTCTGCGTGGACGGCCGCATCCTGCGCGGCAAACACGGCAACGCCGGCCACGCGGGCCACACCTTTGTCAGCGACCACAGCGACGCGCTGTGCGGCTGCGGCAACAGGGGTGACCTCGAAGGCGTGGTCGCCGGCAACGCGATCGCAAGGCGCTTCGCCGGCGCGGGCTATCCCGGCGCCTCCGCGCTTTTTAGCGCCGCACAGTCCGGCGACGCGGCCGCCCAGGCCATCGTCGACGAACTGTGCCGCGTCATGGGACGCGGCCTCTACAACATGGTCGCCACCCTGGACCTGGAACGCATCAGCCTGGGCGGCGGCGTATTCTGGAACCACCGCGAGTACCTGCTGCCCCGCCTGAGCGCAGAGATCCACGGCAAGCTGCCCGCGTTGACGGATGCGTTTGAGCTGGTGGAGGCGGGTTTGGGGGAGAGGGTTGGGGATTTTGGGGCTTTGGCGCTAGTTAGTTGAGTTGGCCGGGTCTTGCTCCGGCCTTGCGCGCTCTTCCTCCTCACCCTCCTCCTTCCTCTTCTTGGTTCAGCTGGCCGGGTCTCGCCCCGGCGGGCGAGGCACTTTTCTTTGCTTCGCCAAAGAAAAGTACCCAAAAGAAAGGCGACCCGCAGTCTGGGTCCCTCCGCTTCGCTACGGGCAACCTGCGGTGCTCGAGCCAAGCGGGGTCCGGCTAAACTCGCTTCGCTCAGACAACGCCGGCCCTGATCCGCTTGTCTCTGCGCTCCTCGGCCCAGCCAGGACGGGGCAATCGGGAGCGGGGACAGAAGACAAATACCAAAGAAAAAATCAATCCCACAAGGACTCGCCATGGCGAGTCCTTGTGGTTTTCGGTATTGGTATTTTTTTCCCCACCCCCTTGTGTATGCGCCGAGGAGCGGAGGGCCAGACGGATAAGGGCTGGCGTTGTCTGAGCGAAGCGCAGCGTAGCGAGTTTAGCCAGACCCCGGCTGGACCGAGCACCGCAGGTTGCCCGTAGCGAAGCGAAGGGACGCAGACACCAGGGTCGCCCTTTCTTTTGCTTACTTTTCTTTTGGCGAAGCAAAAGAAAAGTGAGTTGCCGCCGGGCAACCCCCGGCCAGCAGCTCTCAGTAGAGGAAAGAGGAGGAAGAGCGCGCAAGGCCGGAGCAAGACCCGGCCAACCTACCCCTGACCCGAAGCCTCGGAAGCTTCAGCCTTCTTCACCACCCTCACCTCCGGCGAGAGCTGCCAGAAGATTCCCGCCGAGGCCAGCGTGATCAGCCCCATCGCGGCAAAGGTCGCCTGGAAGGCGTGCAGGGTTTGCTGCGCTTCGCCGGTGCCGAAAAAGCCCGTGAAAGCGGCCAGCACCGCGCCGGCGGCGGCCACGCCCATGCTCATGGCCAGCATCTGCACCATGGACAGCAGGCTGTTGCCGCTGCTGGCCATGGTGGTGTCGAGGTCGCGCAGGGTCACGGTGTTCATCGCGGTGAACTGCATGGAGTTGACCGCGCCGAAGCAGGCCAGCTGCATGATGTGCAGCCACAGCGGCTGGGCCGGCGTGACGAGCGCGAAACTCGCCATGGTGAAACCCACCAGCGCGGTGTTGGTCACCAGTACCCGGCGGTAGCCGTAGCGCGTGATCAGCGGCGTGGTGACGCGCTTGACCAGCATGCTGGCCACGGCGACGGGCACCATCATCATGCCGGCCTGCAGCGGCGAATAGTCGAGGCTGACCTGCAGCAGCAGCGGCACCAAAAAGGGCATGCATGAGCTGCCCAGGCGCGAGAACAGATTGCCCAGCAGGCCTATGCTGAGCGTGGGGACGGAAAACAGCTTGGGCGAAAACAGCGGGTCGGGGCGCCTGGCGGCGTGCAGCCAGTAGGCGGTGAGGCTGGCCAGGCCGAACACCAGCAGCACCAGCACACCGGCCTGCTTCAGGCCCAGGCCCGACAGCCCGTCGACCGCGAGCGAGACGGCAACCATGCCGAAGGCCAGGAACAGGTAACCCGGCAGGTCAAAGCGCGGCACCTGCGGCCGCGGGTTGTCCTGCATATAGAACACCGTCGCCACCGCGCCCAGCAGCCCCACCGGGATATTGATCAGGAACACCCAGTGCCAGGTGGCCACCTCGACCAGCCAGCCGCCCAGGGTGGGGCCTATCAGCGGGCCGACCAAGCCGGGTATCGCGATAAAACTCATGGCCTGCAAAAAACGCTCGCGCGGAAAAGCGCGCAGCACGGCCAGCCGGCCCACCGGCAGCAGCAGCGCCCCGCCCATGCCCTGCACCACACGCGCCGCCACCAGCTGCACCAGGTTGCCTGACATTGCGCAGGCAATGGAGCCGATGACGAACAAGGAAATCGCGCCTACGTACACACGCCGCGTGCCGAAGCGGTCGGCGATCCAGCCCGAAGCGGGAATCAGCATGGCCATGGTGAGGGAATAAGCCACCACCACCGACTGCATGCGCAAGGGGCTTTCGCCAAAGCCGCGGGCCATGGCCGGCAGGGTGGTGTTGACGATGGTGGCGTCCAGCGTCTGCATGAAGAAGCCTATGGCCACCAGCCAGAGCAGCACACGCAATGATTTTTCTTCTGCTTGCATGGATGAGAGAGGGGAAATAGCGGACTTGGTTCACCGCCTTGAACAGAGGAAGGAAATCGCCGGGCAGCAAAAAGCCGCCTCAAGGGCGGCTTTGAAAGCGGGAGCGTTGGGGAGCGCCTCAGGCCGAGAAGCTGGAGCCGCAGCCGCAGGTGCTGGTGGCGTTGGGGTTCTTGATGACGAACTGGGCGCCTTCAAGGTCGTCCTTGTAGTCGATCTCTGCGCCCACCAGGTACTGGTAGCTCATGGCGTCGATCAGCAGGGACACACCGTTCTTGGTCATGGTGGTGTCGTCTTCGTTGGTGATTTCATCGAAGGTGAAACCGTACTGGAAACCGGAGCAGCCGCCGCCCTGCACAAACACACGCAGCTTCAGGTCGGGATTGCCTTCCTCGGCGATCAGCTCGGCCACCTTGGACGCGGCGCTGTCGGTGAAGACAAAAGGCGCGGGCATGTCGGTCTGGATATTTTCGGCTACGGCACTCATGGGGAACTCCAATTGATCATCAAGGCGAACAGCGTCCGCGATTCAGGGCTCAGGCTCTGGCGGCGCTGATGGGCAAATAGTACAGCAATTCAATCAACCATAACGCCCATGCGTGTTAGGCCGCGTCGCCCTACTTGTGAGCGCTTACTCGCCAAATTGAGCCCGTTAGCTCAGATATTGTTGGCCGCCAGCTTGAGCGTGGGTTTTTCTTCCAGCTCGGGGTGCGTGGTGGGGCGCAACTGTCCAAAGATGACGGCGCCCTGGTGCATTTCAAGCGCCTTGTAGGAAACGTCGCCCTCTATCTTGGCCTTGGGCTGCAGCTCCAGCAGCTCGGAAGCATGCACCGGCCCCATGACACGGCCGTTGATGATGACATGGTCGGCGTGGATGTAGCCGGTCACGGTGGCGGATTCGCTGATCACCAGGATGCTGGAGCCGCCTTCGGCAGCACGGATGTCGCCTATGACCTCGCCGTCTATGCGCAGGCCGTCGGTGAATTTGAGGTTGCCTTCAATACAGCTGCCCTGGGCAATCAGGCTTTTGATGGGCGGCTGTTTCTTTTTTCCAAACATACAAGATTCCTGTGCTGGGTCGGTGTGGCGGTGGGCGGGATGGCGGGGGGAATTCAAAGCTTAAAGGTCTGGGCGGATCTGACCGTTGTTCCTTCAATGACCTTAGCTGTAACAGTTTGTACCACGGCTTGGGGGGGCAAGTCGAGGACACCTTCCACACGCCGGTACTGTTTGAACTGTAAAGTTTGCGGACCTCCGGGCAAAGTCATGCTCCAGGGCTTGCCGGCCTGGGTCCCATGGACGGTCAGGTCCAGTTTCCCGTTGAAATTCGGGGCGGCTTTTTCGGCCTGGATGACCAGCACCTGCCACCTGAGCTGGGTGTCGGACAGTTTTTCGGCCTGCAGGCTGCGAATGGTGGCGACTTCGGCGCTGCCGGCCGGCAGCAGTTTTTCGAAAAAGCCGAGGTCGTCGCGCAAGCCGCGGTTGTCGGCCTCCAGTTGCCGGATCTGGCTCATCATTTTTTCCTGGGCGGCTTTTTCGGCGGTCAGCAGACTGCCCGAGGTGTTGGCAATGGACTGGGCCTTGTCGCGGTCCGCGCGCAAGTTGGCCACTTCCTGCCGCAGCAGGACCAGTTCCTCCTTGCTGCCGCTGTCCGTGCCGGTGATGCCCTTGCCGAATTCAAAGGCCCACAGCGCGATGGCGCCCGAAAATCCCAGCATCAGGGCGCCGGCGATCCAGCGCAGAGGCCAGGGGAGCGAGCTGCGCACCGACATGCGCGGGGAACTGATGGTCAGGCGGCGGCGGAACAGGCGAAATTTCAAGGAAGGCCCTGCGGTTTTCGGTTCGGGAATGCATTGTGCACGCAGACGGGGCCCGCATCGAGTATTAACCCGGCAAACCGAGGTAAGGGTTTGCATCCGGGTGTTTTGCCCGTCCCACACCCTTAACGGCAAGCAGGCAGCCGAAACAGCCGAAAAAACGCATCGGCCATGAAAAAAGCCGCCTGGCGCAAACCAGGCGGCTTTTTTGGGAGCGAAGCGGATTAGCGCTTGCTGAACTGCTTGCGACGGCGGGCAGAACGGAAACCGACTTTTTTACGTTCGACTTCACGTGCATCGCGCGTCACAAAGCCGGCCTGGCTCAGGGCCGGCTTCAGCGTTGCGTCGTAATCGATCAGCGCACGGGTGATACCGTGGCGCACCGCGCCGGCCTGACCGGACTCGCCGCCGCCGTGGACGTTGACCATGATGTCAAACGTCTCGACGTGGTTCGTCAGAAACAGGGGCTGGCGGCAGATCATGATCGAGGTTTCACGACCGAAGAACACCTGGATGTCACGGTCATTGATCGTGATCTTGCCGGTGCCTTTTTTGATAAACACACGGGCGACGCTGGATTTGCGACGGCCGGTGCCATTGTTCCATTCACCAATCATCAATGGCTCCTTAGATGTCCAGCACTTTGGGCTGTTGGGCGGTATGCGGGTGCTCTGCACCACCGTACACCTTGAGTTTCTTGATCATGGCGTAGCCGAGCGGGCCCTTGGGCAGCATGCCCTTGACGGCTTTTTCCAAAGCGCGGCCGGGGTGCTTGGCTTGCATGTCGCGGAAGTTGGTGGCAGTGATGCCGCCTGGATATCCGGAATGGCGATAGTAGATCTTGTCGGTCGACTTGGCGCCGGTGACGCGCAGCTGGGCTGCGTTGATGATGACGATGAAGTCACCGGTATCGACGTGAGGCGTGTAAATGGCCTTGTGTTTGCCGCGCAAACGGAGAGCAACTTCGCTGGCTACTCGTCCGAGGACCTTGTCGGTCGCGTCAATCACAAACCACTCGTGCGTCACGTCAGCGGGTTTTGCGCTGAACGTTTTCATGAGTTTTCTTTCGAAAAAATGGTTTGTCGGGTTCTTTTCTGCGGTCGGTGTTCTTCTGATGAGAACCTCTTAGGCAGTGATATCTAGCTCCGCCGCGGAACCACTAGGCGCTGCAGAGCCCTCGATTATATGAAAAATCAAGGACTTGCGTCAATATTCGGCCGTTTTTGAGGCATTTCCCCCCGGCAAGAAGGTAGGATAGGCCATGTTTTCCTATCGCCACGCCTTTCACGCAGGCAACCACGCCGACGTGCTCAAGCACACCACGCTGATCGCGTTGATGAAGTACCTGACCCAGAAGGACACGGCGCTGACCGTGATCGACACCCACGCGGGCGCGGGCCTGTACCGGCTGGACGGCGATTACACCGAAACCAGCGGCGAAGCCCAGGAAGGCATTTTCCGCCTGCTGTCCGAGCCCAAAGCGGCTCCGGCCCCCGCCAAAAAGGCACCAGCCGCTCCTAAAACCGTAGCGCCAGCGGCCTTGACGCCCCTGCTGCAGGACTATATCGACCTGCTGCGCGGCCTGAACCCGCAGTTCGCCGAAAGCGGCGACATCGCCCACCTCAAGATTTACCCGGGCTCGCCGTTTATCGAGCAGCAATTCCTCAGCGGGCGCGACAAGCTCAAGCTGTTCGAGCTGCACCCCACTGATTTCAAGTCGCTTTCCGGCAACATCGAGCAGCTGGGCGTGGGCCGCCAGGTCGCCGTGGCCCGCGAGGACGGCTTTGAAGCCCTGAAAACCTTTTTGCCGCCGCCGGCCCGCCGCGCCATGGTGCTGTGCGACCCCAGCTACGAAATGAAAAGCGACTACGGGCGCGTGGCGGCCTGCATGGCCGATGCCCTCAAGCGTTTTGCCACCGGCACCTATGTGGTCTGGTACCCCATCATTCCGCGGCCCGAAGCGCACGATTTGCCGCGCAAACTCAAAACCCTGGCCGTCAAAAGCAGCCGCAGCTGGCTGAATGCCACTTTAACGGTCAAATCGAGCAAATTAACGACAGATACAAGCGGCGAGGTCGTTCGCCCCGGGCTTCCCGCGAGCGGCATGTTTGTCATCAACCCGCCGCACACGCTCAAGGCCGGGCTGCAGGCGGCCCTGCCGCAAATGGTCGCCTTGCTGGGCCAGGACCGCAACGCGGGCTTCACGCTCGAGCACGGCGGCTGAAGCATCGCGGGAAAGCAGCCTGCGCGCGCCGCCTAGCCGGTTTGCGCCGCGCGGCGCGCATGTTTTCCTGTCTTTACCGCCGCAATGAGTTGTGGCAAGGTTGCCCGTACCCCCTGCCCCGCATTCCACCCATCTCTTTTCCCACCGGCGCTTCACGATCTTCCATGCCCGCCCAGGCCCATCCAAGCTCTTCCGCCACCACGGCCGCACCTGGCCGCGGGCGAGGCGCGGCCCAAGAAGATACCGTGGAAGCCGAAATCGAGCGCCGGGTCGCGCTGCGCACACGCGAGCTGAGCGCCTCGCTGGCGCGCTACCAGACCATGGTCGACCTGGCGACCGAAAACATCTGCGTCGGCCAGGACGGCCTGCTGCGCTTTGCCAACCCGCCCTGCCTGGCCCTGCTGGGCACGCAGGCCGAGACCATGGCCGACCGGCCCATGATCGAGTTCATCCATCCGCAAGACCGCGATTTTGTTTCCGGCAAGCACAAGCTGCGCGCCGCCGGCAATGTCGTTCCGGCCTTTGAGGCGCGCTTCCAGCGCGACGACGGTACCGTCTCCTGGGTGGAAATCAACGGCGTGCTGGTGGACTGGGAGGGCGCGCCGGCGGATCTCTTTTTCCTGAAGGACGTGACCGAACGCAAAAGGCTGGAGGCCCTGACCCGCTCGGCCGCCGAGCGCTACCGCGCCGTGGTCGAAAACGTCAACGACACCATCCTGGTGGTGCAAAAAGGCATAGTCCGCTTCGCCAACGCGAGCGCGCAGTCGCTGTTCGGCGGCGTGCTCATAGGCCTGCCCTCCATGCACCTGATCCATCCCGACGACCGCCTGATGGTGCAGCAGCGGCGCGAACTTATGCAGTCGGGCACCATGGTCAATGCCTACGAGGCCCGCTTCATCACGCCGCCGCGCGAGGCCATGGCGCCCTCGCTGCGCACCGGCTGGGCGAGCATCTACGGCACGCGCATCGAATGGGACGGCGAGCCGGCCCTGCTGGTGCTGATGTCCGACATCAGCGAACGCCGCCGCCTCGACGAAGAACTCAAAAGCGCGCTGGTGCAGCGCGAGGCCATCCTGGAAACCACCGCCGTCGGCGTCACCTTCCTGAAGGAGCGGCGCCACCAGTGGCTCAACCGCACGCTGGCCGCCATGCTGGGCTACAGCCCGGCCGAGCTGTTGGGCCAGGAAACCCGCGTGCACTACCCGAGCGACGAGGACTTCGAACGCCTGGGCGCGCTGGCCTACACGCAGATCATGCAAACCGGCCTGTTCTCGGCGGAGGCGCGCATGCGCCGCAAGAACGGCGAGCTGATCTGGGTGCAGCTGGACGGCTCTGCGCTGGACCGCAGCCGGCCCGAGGACGGTTCGGTCTGGACCTATGTGGACATCACGCGCCGCAAGGAGGCCGACGAGGAAACGCGGCGCGCGCTGGTGCGCGAGCGCGAGCTGGGCGAGCTCAAGACCCGCTTCGTCTCCATGGCCTCGCATGAATTCCGCACGCCGCTGGCCACGATTCTTTCCTCGGCCGAACTGATTGAGCACTACGGCGAAAAAATCACGCACCGCGAGCGCCAGGACATCATGGCCGACCTGGTGGTCGCAGTGAAACGCATGCAGGGCATGCTCGAAGACATGCTGACCGTCGGCCAGGCCGATGCCGGCAAGCTCAGGCTCAACCTGCGGCCGCTGGACATCGCGGCGCTGTGCCGCAAGCTCGTGACCGAGGTGCACACCAGCGACGCCGGCCAGCACGCCATCGAATTCGAGGCGCCGGTGGGCCACGACGCGTTTTCGCAACTGGTCATGCTCGACGAGCGGCTGGTGCGCCACATCTGCACCAATCTGCTGACCAATGCCTGCAAGTATTCGGCCCCCGGCAGCGTGGTGGTGCTGACGCTGGATCGCCGGCAAAACCCGTCCGGCGACGAGCTGATCCTGCAGGTCGGCGACGAAGGCATAGGCATACCGGCGTCGGACCTGCCGCGCCTGTTCGAAAGCTTTCACCGGGGCTCCAATGTGGGCAACCGGCAGGGCTCCGGGCTGGGCCTGGCCATCGTGAAACATGCGGTCGACCTGCACCACGGCAAAATCGAGGTGGCGAGTACGCCAGGCGCGGGCACCCGGTTCACGGTCAGCCTGCCCATCTCCTGAGGATAGACATGACCCTGATCCTGATCGTTGAAGACGACGACGCCATCCGCAGCAACATCGTGCGCCTGCTCAAGCTCGAAGGCTTTGAGACCGCCGCCGCGCCCGACGGCCTGCAAGGCCTGGCGCTGGCCCGCGCCAGCCGGCCTGACCTGATCATCTCCGACGTCGGCATGCCCGGCATGAACGGCTTCGAGCTGCTGGCCACCGTGCGCGGCGACCGCGAGCTGGCCAACACCCCCTTCATGCTGCTCACCGCGCTCGACGACCGCGACAGCATGCGCCGCGGCATGACGGCCGGCGCCGACGACTACCTGTCCAAGCCCTTCAGCCGCGCCGAGCTGCTGGACGCGGTGAACGCCCAGCTCAAGAAAAAAGCGCGGGTGCGCGAGGCCATAGATTCCGAGGTGGCTGCCGGCGAACAGCGGCTGCGCGCGGCCTTTTCACACCGCATCAGCGGCGATCAGCCCGACTCCATCCCCATGGACATCCCTGCCACGGCGCAGACCGAGGAGCTCTCCAGCGCCACCGTGCTGGTCGCCAGCATACGCAACTTCACCTCCATCGCCGAAAAGCTCAGCGCCGCCGAAGTCTCGCAGCTGCTCACCGAATACTTCGAGCGTGCCTCCGAGCCCGTGCTCAAGAACAGCGGCCGCCACATCAAGTTCATAGGTGACGGCCTGATGGCCGTGTTTTCCGACACCATGACCGGCTCGCCGCTGCCGGCCCCGCGGCGCGCGATTTCCGCCGCCCTGGCCATGGCGCTGGCCACGCATGAATTCCGCGACTGGCTCGATGAACGCTTCGGCGCGCGCGCCCTGCCGCCCTTCGCCATGGGCGTGGGCATTCACAGTGGCGCCGTCACGCTGTGCCAGCTCGGCACGCAGCAGAACAAGGAAGTCACGCCCGTGGGCGAAACCGTGACCCTGGCCGCGCGCCTGGAAAGCGCCTCCGAGGAAATGGGCTGGACGGTGATGGCCAGCGAAGAGGCCCTGGCGCTGGCCGGCACCGGCATACAGACCGGCACCCACACCTCGCTGGTGGTGCCGGGCAAAAACCTGGCCATCGACGTGGCCGAGGTCACCGGCCTGGTCACCACCATGGAAGACAAGATCCACGGCATGGCCAGCCTGACCGAGCGCGCGCGCGAAATCAGCGACGCGGTGCGCGCCAATTCCGACATCACCGCGCGCGCCGTCAAGGGCGCGCTGGACTCCAAGCTCTCGGCGCTCAAGGATTTGCGTTTCGACGCCGGCAGCGAGCCGGTGCGGCTCAAGGGCTACCGCATCACGCGCAAGATAGGCGCGGGCGGCATGACCGAGGTCTACCTGAGCGAGCGCGAGTCCGACGGCCTGCCCATTGTGCTCAAGGTGCTGGATTCGCGCGGCAAGGAGGCTTCCGAACACCTGGTGCGCTTCATCCAGGAATACGCCCTGCTCTGCAAGATAGACCATCCGCACGTCATCAAAATTTATGACCAGGGCTTTACCGACGAGCATGCCTACATCGCGATGGAGTACTTCGAGCGCGGCGACCTGCGCAGCCTGTTCGGCCCCAGCCTGACGCGCCCGCAGGCGCTGACGGTCGCGCGCGAGGTCGCCCAGGCGCTATCGGCCATCCATGCGCACGGCATCGTGCACCGCGACATCAAGCCCGAAAACGTGATGCTGCGCGCCGACGGCAGCGTGGCGCTGGCCGATTTCGGCATCGCCAAGTCCATCATGCAGTCGCAAAACATGGGCCTGACGCAAACCCACCACGGCGATGTGGTGGGCACACCCTATTACATGAGCCCCGAGCAGGCCACCGGCCGCAAGGTGACGGCCAAGTCCGACCTCTACAGCCTGGGCGTGATGCTGTTCGAAATGCTGGCCCATCGCAGGCCCTACATCGCCGAGTCGCTCGAGTTGCTGCTGGCCAAACACCTGAACGCCGAAACGCCACCGCTGCCGGCCGCCCATGCCGACCTGCAGGGCGTCGTCAACAAGCTGATGGCCAAAGACCCCGAGCAGCGCTATGAATCGGCCGAGGCTTTCCTGCTGGAACTCGAGGCCGTGGCGCCCGCGCCTGAGATCAGCCTCTAAGCGCTAGTACTTCAGGGCCGTACTTTTCCCCCAGAAGACCCGATACGCAAAGACGGTGTAGCCGATGATCATCGGCAGCACCACCGCCGCCCCGGCCAGGATCACGCCCATGGCTTCGGGCGCGGCGGCCGCTTTCCAGATGTCCAGGCTGTCTATCACCAGCCACGGGAACAGGCTGTAGGCCAGGCCGTAAAAGGCCAGCAAAAACACGCCCACCGTGGCACCGAAAGGCACCCAGGCGCCGTACTCATTGCCCTGCGCCAGGCGCACCGGCAGGCGCTGCAGGCTGCGGTAGATCACGCCGAACAGCACCAGCGTGGCGGCGGGAATGGGCAGCAGCAGCACGATGTTGGGGAAAGAGAACCACTTGTTAAAAATGCTGTGGCTGACCAGCGGCGTGGCGATGGAGATCGCCGCCACCCCGGCCATGGTGAACCACAGGCTGGCGCGCGCCCAGCGCACGGCCTGCAGCTGCAGCGCCCCTTCGGACTTGATAATGAGCCAGCCCGAACCCAGCAGGCAATAGGCCGCCACCAGTGCGGCGCCGATAACGGCGTTGAACACAATGGTCCACCAGGTGGCAGCGAAGCCGGTGATCAGCGAGCCCAGCATATAGCCCTGCGACCAGCTCGCCAGCAGCGAGCCGGTGTAGAACATGCGGTTCCACAGCGGCTTGTGGCTGGCGCGCGCCTTCACGCGGAAGTCAAAGGCCACGCCGCGCAGCGTGAGGCCTATCAGCATGAAGGCCACCGGCAGGTAGAGCGCGCCCAGAATGACGCCGTGCGCCAGTGGGAACACCGTGAGCAGAATGCCCACGCCCAGCACCAGCCAGGTTTCGTTGGCATCCCAGAAGGGGCCTATGCTGGCGATCATGGTGTCCTTGTCGTCGTCGCTGGCGCGGTGCATCAGCACGCCCACGCCCAGGTCGTAGCCGTCCAGGATCACATAGGCCAGCATCGCCAGCCCCATCACCACCAGGAAGACGATGGGCATCCAGCCGGCGGCTTGCGTCAGGTCGGGGGCCAGGTCAAGCATGGGGAGCTCCTTCCTTTTCGGGGTAGTTCACGACATTGAGTTCCTTCTCCGTCTCGCCGGCGGTGTTGTCGTCGCCGAAAGGTTTGTCCGCATGCTTTTTGTGGCGTGCGAGGTAAAACACCACCGACACATACGACGCCAGCAGCACCGCGTACAGCGCCAGGTACAGCGACAGCGTCAGCGCGATGCGCGGCGCCGGCACCTTGGAGGCCGCGTCGGCCGCCGTCAGCACGCCCGTCACCAGCCAGGGCTGGCGGCCGATTTCGGTCACATACCAGCCGGCGACCAGGGCAATCCAGCCCGCGAAGGTCATGGCCACCAGCACGCGCGCGTGCCAGACCGTCAGCGTGCGCGCCGGGTCTTTCTTCCACGGCGCCAGCTGCAGCACGCTGGCCCAGCTGACCAGCAGCATCAGCACACCCACACCGACCATGATGCGGAAGGCCCAGAACACCGGCGCCACCGGCGGGTGTTTGCCCTCGAACTGGTCCAGGCCCTTGACCTCACCGTCCAGCGAATGCGTGAGGTAGAGCGAGGCCAGCTTGGGGATCGCGATCTCATAGCGGTTTTCCCTGGCCTTTTCGTCGGGCAGCGCGAACAGGATCGCGGGCACGCCTTTTTCGGTTTTCCAGATGCCCTCCATCGCGGCCAGCTTGGCCGGCTGGTGCTCCAGGGTGTTCAGGCCGTGCTGGTCGCCCGCGACGATTTGCAGCGGGATCAGCAGCGCGGCCATGTAGATGCCGGTCTTCAGCCCGGCCATCACCTCGGCCCCGCGGTCCTCGCGCAGCCAGCGGTAGGCCGATACACCCGCCACCAGGAAGGCGACCGTGAGCCCCGAGGCCAGCAGCATGTGCACGAGGCGATAGGGGAAGGACGGGTTGAAGATGACTTGCAGCCAGCTCACGACATGCGCCTGGCCGTTGATCATTTCAAAGCCCGCGGGCGTCTGCATCCAGGAGTTGAGCGCCAGGATCCAGAAGGCCGACAGCGTGGTGCCGCCCGCCACCAGCAGGGTGGCCACGGTGTGCATGGTTTCGCTGACGCGTTCGCGCGCAAACAGCATCACGCCCAGCATGGTGGCCTCCAGGAAGAAGGCCGTCAGCACCTCATAGGCCAGCAGCGGCCCGGCGATGTTGCCGACCTTCTGCATATAGCCCGGCCAGTTGGTGCCGAACTGGAAGCTCATGGTGATGCCGCTGACCACGCCCAGCGCGAAGGTGAGCGCGAAGATCTTCACCCAGAACTGGTAGGCGTCCATCCAGAATTGGTCCTGGCTTTTGACGAAACGCAGCTTGAAGTACAGCAGCACCCAGCCCAGCGAGATGCTGATGGTCGGGAACAGGATGTGGAAAGTGATGTTGGCCGCGAACTGGATACGGGCCAACAGGAATGCGTCAAGTCCGTCCATCGTCAACTCCTGGTGTCATCGGGAAGGTTGGCAGGCGCCGCCGCGGGTTCGGGCGCATCGGAAGGCGTGGCTGCCACTGTGGGGGATGCCGCGCGGCCTGTCAAACCGGCCTTCATGCTGCCGGCGACCTTGTTTTTCATCTCCAGCAGCTTCTGCACCTTGGCGCCCATCTTCATGAGGCTCACCAGCGTGGCCGAATCCATTTTCTGCACGTCGGCCAGCCAGCCGGTCATGAGCTCGATCAGGTCGTGCATCTGCTTCATGCGCGCCTGGGCGTGGATGTCGTCCGCGTGCGAAGGGTGCTCCATCAGCGCATCGCGCAACATGGACAGCGTCGGGTCTATCTCGCGCTTGCGGCGCTCCTCGGCCAGGGTACGGAAGATGGCCCAGACGTCTTCGGGCGCCTGGAAATACTCGCGCCTGTCGCCCGGCAGGTGCTGCAGGCGCACCAGGTTCCACGATTGCAACTCCTTGAGCCCCATGCTGACGTTGGAGCGCGAGAACGCCAGCGCCTCGCCGATTTCGTCGGCATTCAAGGCCCGGGGGGACACATACAGCAGGGCATAAATCTGCCCCACGGTGCGGTTGATGCCCCAGCGGCTGCCCATTTCACCGAAATGCAGGACAAAACGCTGGGTCAGGGGAGGAAGATTCATGGCGCTGGGCCTCTTTGACTTATTGAATTTTCAGGAATTACTGAAATTCTAATAAATTGAGGCAATTTCCGCCTATGGGTTTTATTGACCCTACAGGCCAGTGGGATGCGCCGGGCACAATGTGGACTGAAATCTTGCGGAGCGGGACCTGCGACGCACAGCCTCCCACAATGGTGGCCACACCTAACAGAGATCGGGGAAACATCTCATATGTACTGCCCAAACTGCGCCGCCCAGCTCACAGGCACCGACGACCTGGCCTGCTGGAACTGCGAGGCCACCTTCACCCATCCCGACGGCTGGAAGCCCACCGAAAAACCTGACGGAGAGTTCCGGCCGTTTGCGAAAACCAGGCAAAAGGAAGCCCCGGCGGAGGTGGTGCCACCCAAGGAGCCCTCGTCACTGGGAGTCAAAATCCTGAAGGCCTGTGTCGCCATTCCCCTTTTTGTGGTCGGGGGAGCTTGCGTACTGCTGCTTCCCGTGACCGGGGGCTTTACCGCCCTTCCCGCCCTGCTGTTTCTGGGCATCGGCATTGGCGTGGTTGTTTCCAGCAACACGTCGGCAAAAATCATGTCTATCGGAATTGGTGGCGTGATGCTGTTCCTGGTTTTTCTCGTCCTGAAAGTCATCAGCGCCGCCGCCTTTTCCCGTTAAGCGGGCTATGCGCCTTGCCGCAACGCCTGGCTAGCGCTGGGTGGTGGGCGGCCTGCGACGCGGCTTGCGCGCCGATTTTCGGGCCGGCGGCGGCGCCACGTCCACCTCGGGCGTGGACTCCGGCACCAGCAGCACCACTTCCTTGAAACCCATGCCCAGCATGCCCAGTTCTTCGGCCGCGGCGCGGCTCAGATCGATGATGCGGTTGCCGGCGTAGGGGCCGCGGTCGGTGATGCGCACGTCCACGTCGCGGCCGTTGACCAGGCTGTGCACGCGCACCAGGGTGCCGAAGGGCAGCGTGCGGTGGGCGGCGGTGAACTCGCGCATGTCAAAACGCTCGCCGCTGGCGGTGCGCCTGCCGTTAAAGCGCGAGCCGTACCAGGAGGCGGTGCCGCGCTGGAACTCGCGCGGCACTTCACCGCCCAGCAGTTCGGGGCGGGGCCGCTCGGTCAGGGAAACGGGCGCCGGCGCTTCATCGACGGCCTGGCCGGGCGCGTCATGCTGCGGCGCCGGTGTGGGCCGGGATGTTGTCGTGCGGGGGCCGATGGGCGCGGTCGGCGCCGTCGTGCAGGCCGCCAGCCAGGCGATCAAGGCTGCCGCACCAGCGGCACGAAGACTGCGAACCACACCCTCGCGCATGGGTGGCCGGGCTCAGGCCCGCTGCAGCCGCCCGATGATTTCGGTCGTCGCCGCGGCCTGGTTCATCGTGTAGAAGTGGATGCCGGGCACGCCCGCGGCGTAGAGCTGCTCGCACAGGCCGGTGACCACATCCAGGCCGAAGCTCTTGATGGAGGCGGTGTCGTCGCCAAAGCCCTGCAGGCGCAGGCGCACCCAGCGCGGAATCTCGGCGCCGCAGGCGTCGGAAAAGCGCATGAGCTGCGTGGAACTGATGATGGGCATGATGCCCGGCACGATGGGCAGGTCCACGCCCAGAGCCTGCGCATCGTCGACAAAGCGGAAATAAGCGTCGGCATTGAAAAAATACTGCGTGATCGCCGAATCGGCGCCAGCCTTGACCTTTTTGACAAAGGCCTGCAGGTCGGCGTCAGCCGACCGGGCCTGGGGGTGGACTTCGGGATAGGCCGCCACTTCGATGTGGAAAGCGTCGCCGGTTTCCTCGCGGATAAAGGCCACCAGGTCGCTCGCGTAATGGAACTCGCCGCCGGCGCCGTAGCCGCTGGGCAGGTCGCCGCGTAGCGCCACCAGGCGTTTGACGCCCATGGCCCGCAGCTCGGCCAGCTGTTTGCGCACCGTGGCCTTGGTCGCGCCCACGCAGGAGAAATGGCAGGCCGCGGCCACGCCTTCGTCCAGGATTTCCTTCACGGTGCCGAAGGTGCCCTCTTGCGTGGAGCCACCGGCGCCGAAGGTGACCGAGCAGAACTCGGGCTTGTGCGCATACAGCGCCTGGCGCGCCGCACGCAGCTTGGCCGCGCCTTCGGGCGTCTTGGGCGGGAAAAATTCAAAGCTCAAAGGCAGGTTCATCTCGGATCTCACTCGTCGTTATCGGTTTTTTTGTCACGCCGCTTGCCGCGCGCCGGCCCGGGCTGGCCGGCATGCGCGAGTTCGGAGTCTTCGTGCGGTGCGCGCGATGCACGCAGTTCAGCGCGCGGCACGCGCTTGGCGACCTTGCGCTGCGGCGCGGCCGGCAGCGGTTGGTCTTCGCCGGCCACGTCGCGGCCCTTGACGGCCTGGATAAAAAATTCGCGGTTGCCGTCGCCGCCTTCAATCGGCGAGTCCAGCCAGGCCTTGACCTCCAGCCCCAGGGCCGCGCAGGCATCGCGCAAACGCTTTTCCACAAACGCGAAGTGCGCGGGGTCGCGCACGATGCCACCCTTGCCAATCTGGCCGGGCTGCAACTCGAACTGAGGCTTGACCAGCATCAGCAAATCGCCGCCGGGCTTGAGCAGGCGCACCACGGCGGGCAGCACCAGCGTGAGCGAGATAAAAGACAGGTCGCCGGTCAGGAAGTCGAAGTTGGCTTCCATCGCCGGGCCGGCCTCTTCATCGTCCTCGGCGTCGCCATCAAAGTCGTCCGCGAAATCCATGTCGCCGCTGTCGCCCGCATGGCCGGCCACCAGGTCGGCGGCCGTCATGGAGCGCGCATTGAGGCCTTCGATGCAGACCACACGCGGGTCGCCCCGCAGGCTGGCATGCAGCTGGCCGTGGCCCACGTCCACGCCCACCACCTGCGCGGCGCCGTGCTGCAGCAGGCAGTCGGTAAAACCGCCGGTGGACTGGCCTATGTCCAGGCAGCGCAGGCCGGCCACCTTCAGGCCCGTGGCCTTGAGCGCGCCTTCGAGCTTGAGCCCGCCGCGCGAGATGTACTTGGCTTCGGTGGTGTCCAGCAGCTGCAGCTCGGCGCCTTCAGGAATCTCGTCGCCGTTCTTGGCGACCTTTTTCCAGGGGGCGTCCGCTTCCGCGCGCCACTGCACGCCCGAGGCAATCAGGCGCTGGGCCTGGGAGCGGGTGGCGGCATGGCCGTGGTCGACGAGGAAGAGGTCAGCGCGCATGTGGTGGTTCTCGGTATTCCGTCGGCCTCAAGGGTGTAGCGAGCGGCCCGAGAGCAAGGCGCGGGTGTCAGGCAACCGGAATGCACTTGAGGTGCATGAGGATTGCCTGATCGGGACCCGCAACGCCGCTATCGGGTCGCGCAGTAGCCACGAAAAATCAATAGCGGTAGGTATTGGCTTTGTACGGGCCGGCCTTCGACACCCCGATGTAAGCAGCCTGCTCATCGCTCAACTCGGTCAGCACAGCACCGACCTTCTTGAGGTGCAGGCGAGCGACCTTTTCGTCGAGGTGCTTGGGCAGCACATAGACCTTGCCGACTTCGTAAGCGTCCTTCTTGGTGAAGAGCTCGATCTGGGCGATGGTCTGGTTGGCGAAGCTGGACGACATCACAAAGCTCGGGTGGCCGGTGCCGCAGCCGAGGTTCACGAGGCGGCCCTTGGCCAGCAGGATGATGCGCTTGCCGTCCGGGAAGATCACGTGGTCGACTTGCGGCTTGATCTCTTCCCAGGTGCATTTCTCGAGCGAGGCGACGTCGATTTCGTTGTCGAAGTGGCCGATGTTGCAGACAATGGCCTGGTCTTTCATCGCGGCCATGTGGGCGTAGGTGATGACGTTCTTGTTGCCGGTAGCGGACACAAAGATGTCGGCCTTGTCGGCGGCGTATTCCATGGTCACGACCTTGTAGCCTTCCATCGCGGCCTGCAGGGCGTTGATCGGGTCGATCTCGGTCACCCACACCTGGGCGCTCAGTGCGCGCAGGGCCTGGGCCGAGCCCTTGCCCACGTCGCCGTAGCCGGCCACCACGGCAACCTTGCCGGCCACCATCACGTCGGTGGCGCGCTTGATCGCGTCGACCAGGGATTCGCGGCAGCCGTAGAGGTTGTCGAACTTGGACTTGGTGACGGAATCGTTGACGTTGATGGCGCGCAGGGCCAGCGTGCCCTTGGCCGACATTTCATTGAGGCGCAGCACGCCGGTGGTGGTTTCCTCGGTCACGCCGATGATGTTCTTCAGGCGGCGGCTGTACCAGGTCGGGTCTTGCGCGAGCTTGGCCTTGATCGAGTTGAACAGGCAGGTTTCTTCTTCGCTGGTGGGCTTGGAGATCAGGCTGGCGTCTTTCTCGGCCTTGGTGCCCAGGTGCATCAGCAGCGTTGCGTCGCCGCCGTCGTCCAGGATCATGTTGGGGCCTTCTTCAGGCGTGCCCTTGGCGCCGTTGAATTCGAAGATGCGGTGTGTGTAGTCCCAGTAGTCGGCCAGGGTTTCGCCCTTGATGGCGAACACCGGCGTGCCGGCGGCGGCGATCGCGGCGGCGGCGTGGTCCTGCGTGGAAAAGATGTTGCACGAAGCCCAGCGCACGTCGGCGCCCAGGGCCTGCAGGGTCTCGATCAGCACGCCGGTCTGGATGGTCATGTGCAGCGAGCCGGTGATGCGCGCGCCCTTCAGCGGCTGCGCCTTCGCGAACTCTTCGCGGATGGCCATCAGGCCGGGCATCTCGGTCTGGGCGATGTTCAGTTCCTTACGGCCCCAGGCGGCAAGCGAAATGTCGGCAATGATGTGGTCGGTGGAAGGCTTCAAGACGGCGCTCATACGGTTCTCCAAAAATCAAACGTAACTGGGCAAAATCGCCACGGGCATGCGGCATTCAAGGAAGGGGGAATTCAGTCATTCACCCGGCTTGAGAGACAGCGCATGCGGGTGAGCGTGGTTGCAATGAAGTCCTGAGCCTGGTCCACGTGGTGTGGCTTGCAACGCTCCTCAGGAAGCCATGATTATACCGAACTCCCCCGTTCAGGCTCACTTCGTGTAGCCTGCTCCCCCCTCAAGGGGGCGGCGCCTGGGGCCGGCAAAGCCGAAAAATTGGCACACCCCTATCGGGCTCACTTCGTGTAGCCCTTTTCCCCTTGCAGGGGACGGCGCCTGCGGCCCGGCAAAGCCGGTTCCGCGGCACCCACTGATGACTTGCATCCCCGTGAGAAAATTTCATCATGCAAGAACTCTCCCGCTGGCCTATGGCGCAACGCCAAGCCATCACCGGCCTCTTCACCGATATTGACGACACTTTGACCACCGAGGGGGAAATCACCCCCGATGCGCTGCAGGCTTTGGGTGCCTTGAAGGCCGCAGGACTCAGGGTGGTGGCCATCACCGGCCGGCCCGTGGGCTGGAGTGAGCCTTTCGCGGCGCGTTGGCCCGTCGATGCCATTGTGGCCGAGAACGGCGCCGTGGCGCTGCTGCCGGATGCCACAAGCGCCGCGCCGCGGCCGCTGTCCAAGATCTACCAGCAAGATGCGGCGACGCGCAGCAACAACTTCGCCCGCATGCAGGCCGTGCTGGCGCGCATAGAGCGCGAGCTGCCCGGCGTGGCCCGCGCCACCGACTCACCGGGCCGCGAGACCGACATCGCCATAGACCACAGCGAGTTCACCCGGCTCACGGATGCGCAGATTGCCGCGGTGGTCGCGCTGATGAAAAGCGAGGGCATGCACGCCACCGTGAGCAGCATCCACATCAACGGCTGGTACGGTGAGCACAACAAGCTTGAGGGCGCGCGCTGGATAGTGCGCGAACGCTGGCAGCGCGACCTGGACGCCGAGATGGACCAATGGGCCTACATCGGCGATTCAACCAACGACCAGCTGATGTTCAAGACTTTTGCCAACAGCGTGGGCGTGGCGAATATTGCGCGCTTTGTGCCGCAGCTCGCACACCTGCCGCGTTATGTGACGCGTGGCGAGCGCGGCGCGGGCTTTACCGAAGTAGCCCGCGCCCTTCTGGGTTAGGGTTAAGCCGCGCGGCGCAGCGAAGTCCACCGCAGCCAGGCGCCCAGCGCGGCCACCGCCAGCACCAGCGTGGCATAACCCTCCACCGTGGCCGGCAGGCCCAGCGGTGCGATCAGCCGGCCGGCCAGCATGGCCGGCACGCTGAACGCCAGGTAGCTCGTGGCATACAGCGCGGCGAACAGTTCGGCGCGCTGATGCGGTTGCGCCAGCGGGGCCAGCGTCTGCACCTGGGCCGAAAAGGCCGAGCCGCCGCCGAAACCGGCCAGCGCTGTTCCCGCAAAAAACAAGGCCACGGAATGGACGGCCAGCGACACGGCCACCAGGCCCGCGCCCACGGCTAGCAGGCTCATGCCGACGGCGCTCATGCGCACAGGTGAGAGGCTCCTGAGCAAGGTCGGCGAGGCGGCCCCCAGGCCGAAGAAGATGGAGATTGCCAGCCCATTCACGATGCCGTCGTGGATGCCGAAGATTTGCTGCAGCATGGAGGGCACCAGCGAAAGGTACAGGCCCGCCAGCGACCAGACCGCCAGCATGGTCGGCACACCGCGCACAAACTCGCCGCGCGCCTGCACCGGCACCGAAATGCGCGGCACCAGTGAGGCCAGCGCACCGGGCCGCGGCGTCACACTTTCAGGCAGGAACAGGGTGGCCAGCGCACCCGCCACGCAAATGGCGGCCAGCACGCCAAACACCAGCGGCACCGGGTGCAACGCAAACTTGACCGCAACGCCCGTCAGCAGCGCGCCCACGGCCAGGCCCGCCAGCGGCGAAACGCTGCCTATCATTGCGCCCAGGCGTTTTTGCGCGGCCGGGGCCGCTTCCACCACCGCCGCCGTCAGCGCGCCGCTGACCATGCCGGTCGCGATGCCCTGGACAATGCGCGCGGCGATGATGCCGTTGATGCCCTCGGCCAGCAGAAAAGTCAGCATCGCACCGGCCTGCAGCAGCAAGGCGGTAAACACCACGGGCCGCCGGCCGATGTGGTCAGAGAGCGAACCCGCTACCAGCAGCGAGGCCAGCAGCGCAATCGCATAAATCGCAAACGCCACCGTCAGCAGTGCCGGCGAAAAGCCCCATTGCTGCTGGAACACCACAAACAGGGGCGAGGGCGCGCTGCCCGCCACAAAAAATGCGAACAACAGGACGGCCAGCAGCGGGAAGGCGGCCGCGGGCGGCAATTGCCAGCGGGATGCCTTGGTCACGGAAGAAGCTTGCAAAGAGGGGGCGGCGGGTGTGCTCATGGGAAACGCTCGACTTTCTTAAAGCGAATTTATTTGCGTTTGCGAATTCTATACTGGTTTGAAAATTAACGCAAAGATCATTGCTTTTAGGCTAAAATCGGCCCTGATGAGCATTCCACAAACACCCCAGAACAAGCGCCCAGGCGGCCGCAGCGCCCAGGTGCAGGCCGTGGTGCGCAAGGCGCTCGAAGAACTGATTGCCCAGGAAGGCCGCGACAAGGTGACCGTGCCGGCCGTGGCCGAGCGCGCCGGCGTCAGCGCCTCCAGCATTTACCGGCGCTGGGGCGACGTGAACGGCCTGCTCGGCGAAACCGCGACCCAGCGGCTGGACCCGAACCGCCCCCTGCCCGAGACCGGCGACCTGAAGGCTGAACTTGCGGCCTGGGCCCGGGAGTTGATCACCCACCTCAACAAGCCCGGATGCACCTCCATGCTGAAGGCGGCGGCCGCGCTGGCCGGCCCGGAAGACACCAACTGCCTGAAAAACCGCCGCGCCGAAGCCACGCTGCTGGTGAGCCGGGCCCAGGCGCGCGGCGACGCCACACCCACGGTGCAGCAGGTGCTGGACCACATGATGGCCCCCATTGTTTACCGGTTGATTTTTGGCTCGGGCGTGGAAGCAGCTCTTGCCGACCAGTTGGCCGACGAGCTGTTCGTACTGGCCGGCATCGAGCCCGCTAGTTTGGTTTAGCCAAGCCGAGCTTGTCGATCAAGACTTTTTCGCGGACTACCGTGTCCTGCGCAAACTTCGTGTAGTCGGCCGAACTCAGGTAGTTGGGCAGCATGTCATAGCGGCCCAGCGCCGCCACGTAGCTGGGCTCTTCCATGGCCTTCTTGAAGGCATCGTGCAGGCGCTTGACCACCTCGGGCGGCGTGCCCTTGGGCGCGCCTATGCCGAAGGGCGAGTTCTGCACGATGTCATAGCCCAGCTCTTTGAGCGTGGGCGCGTTCGGGAATTTGTCGAGGCGCTTCTCGCCCCAGGTATTGAGCACACGCAGCTTGCCGGCCTCCACCTGCGGCGCAAAGCCGGTGCTGTCGGCGCCGGCCATCAACTGGCCGCTGACGAGTGCCAGCATCAAATCGGCGCTGCCTTTGTAAGGCACGTGCTGCAGTTCAATGCCGGCTTTCTGCGCAACGAGTTCCGTCGTCAGGTGCGGGCTGGTCAGCGTGCCGGTGGAGCCGTAGGTCAGCTTGCCCGGGTTGGCCTTGGCATAGGCGACAAAGTCGGCCCAGGTCTTGAACGGGCTGTCGGCCGGCACCACGATGCCGAAGGCATAGCCGGTCACATTGATCACATAGCTGATGTCCTTGACCGGGTCCCAGTTGATCCTGGTCGTGTAGCCCAGGCGGAACACACCCAGCGGAATCTGCGCCAGCGTGTAGCCGTCGGCCGCCGCGCTTTGCATCTGCTGCGCCGGCAAGGTGCCGCCCGCGCCGGGCTTGTTCTCCACAATCACCGGCTGGCCCAGGATCTTGCCGGCGTTGTCGGCCAGTGAGCGCATGGTGATGTCCGTCGGCCCACCGGCCGGAAACGCGATCACCAGCTTGATCGGCTTGGCCGGAAAGGTCTGCGCCTGGGCCGGCATGGCGCCCGCGGCGATCAGGGCCAGGGCGGCGGCGGTGTGCAGAAAGGGGCGGCGTTGCATGGGGTGTCTCCTGGTCGGTTGGCGGGCAGCCCACATCATGCGTGCCGCCCGCCATCGCCGCATCAGGGCAACACCTGAAGGGCTGTCACCTTGGTTGCAGGACCCACAGCAAGCCAACAGGGGCCGCGGAACTGGCTTAGCCAGGCCGCAGGCGCCGCCCCCTCGAGGGGGGAACAGCTACACGCAGTGAGCCTGGACGGGGGGTGTTCAAGCTCGCGCCAGAACGCCTTCCAAGGCCTTCCCGGTATGCGTCCCCAGCTTGACCACCGCCTCGGGCGGCGCGGAGGCCACCACACGCCCGCCGGCGTTGCCGCCGTCCGGGCCCAGGTCAATCACCCAGTCGGCTTCGGCGATCACGTCCAGGTCGTGTTCAATGACCACCACGCTGTGGCCGGCGTTGACCAGGCGGTGCAGCACATGGATCAGCTTTTCGACGTCGGCCATGTGCAGGCCCACCGTGGGTTCGTCCAACACATAAAGCGTGTGCGGCGCCTTCTGGCCGCGGCGCGTGATGTCGTCGCGCACCTTGCTCAGCTCGGTCACCAGCTTGATGCGCTGCGCCTCGCCGCCCGACAGCGTGGGCGAAGGCTGGCCCAGCGTGAGGTAGCCCAGGCCCACGTCTTTCAAGAGCTGCAGCGGGTGGCTGATGTTGGGCATGGACGCGAAGAAGTCCACCGCCTCGTCCACTTCCATTTTCAGCACGTCGCCGATGTTCTTGCCGCGCCAGGTCACGGCCTGGGTCTCGGGATTGAAGCGCGCGCCATGGCAGGTTTCGCAGAGCACCTTCACGTCGGGCAGAAAGCTCATGCCTATGGTGCGCACGCCCGCGCCTTCGCAGGTCGGGCAGCGGCCTTCGCCGGTGTTGAAGGAAAAGCGCCCGGCGCCGTAACCGCGCGCGCGCGCTTCCAGCGTGTCGGCAAATAGCTTGCGAATCGTGTCCCAGAAGCCTATGTAGGTGGCCGGGCAGGAGCGCGGCGTCTTGCCGATAGGCGTCTGGTCGACTTCCAGCACGCGGTCCACCGCCGCATAACCTTCGATGCGCTCGCAGCCGGTCCAGTCCGGCGTCTTGCCCTTGTCGTCGGCGTCGCGGCCGGACTTGGTGGAACGCTGCGTCACGCCCGCATGCACATTGGTCAGCAGCACGTCGCGCGCCAGCGTCGACTTGCCGGAGCCCGACACGCCCGTCACCGCCACCAGGCGGTACAGCGGCACGGTGACCGACACGTCCTTGAGGTTGTGCAGGTCGGCATTGACCACCGTGAGCCAGGACGTGAAAGGCCCGGCGGCCACCGGCGCCGCGTTGTGCAGCGCACTGGCGCTGGCCGCGGCGGCTTTGAGCGCCGCGGCCTTGAGCAGGGCCGCCTTCTGTTTGCTCACGGGCTTGGCGTCGGCAACCACGGTGGTCTCCTTCACCGCGGCCGCCGGCGCCGCGCCCTTGCGCGTTTCGCGCCGCGCATGCAGCGGATGTATCAGCGGGTTGGCCAGGTAGCGGCCGGTCAGCGACTCGGGCACGGCCGACAGCTGCGCCGCCGTGCCCTGCGCCACCAGCGTGCCGCCGCGCTTGCCCGCGCCCGGGCCTATGTCGATGATGTTGTCGGCGCGGCGTATGGTGTCCTCGTCATGCTCGACCACCACCAGGGTATTGCCGCGGTCGCTGAGCTTGCCCAGGGCGCCCAGCAAAATCTGGTTGTCGCGCGGGTGCAGGCCAATCGTCGGTTCGTCCAGTACATAACAAACGCCCTGCAGGTTGGAGCCCAGCTGCGCCGCCAGGCGTATGCGCTGCGCCTCGCCGCCCGAGAGCGTGGGCGCGCCGCGGTCCAGCGTGAGGTAGCCCAGGCCCACATCCTCGAGAAATTCGAGCCGGCTTTTGATTTCAGGAATCAGGTCGCGCGCAATGCCGGCCTCGCGGCCCAGCAGTGTGAGCTTCTCAACCCAGCGCCGCACGTCGGTCACCGACAGCGCCGCGATGTCGGCAATGCCGACGCCGGCGAACTTCACCGCGCGGGCCGTGGCATTCAGGCGCGTGCCTTCGCAGGTCGGGCAGGCGGTGCCGGCCACGTCTTCCACCTCGGGCTCGGCAAAACTCTGCTCGCGGCCCTTGTTGTCGTCGTCCATCACCGAGTCGTCAAACACCTTGCGCTGCTCTTTGGTGAGCTTGACGCCGGTGCCCACGCAGTCGGGGCACCAGCCGTGCTTGCTGTTGTAGCTGAAGAGCCGCGGGTCGAGTTCAGCGTAAGACGTCGCGCAGACCGGGCAGGCGCGCTTGGTCGAAAACGCGATCAGCTTGCCGATGTTCTTGGCGCTGGCGCCGGCCATCATCGCGCCGCGCAGGCCGTCCAGCGGCGCCAGCACATGGACCACACCCTTGCCGTGTTCCAGCGCGGTCGCCAGCGCGGCGCGCAGGGCGGCCTCGTTCTCGGGCGACACATGGATGTCGGCCACCGGCAGCTCCACCGTGTGCTCCTTGAAGCGGTCTATGCGCGGGAAACCCGTGGTCGGCAAAAACTCGCCGTCTATGCGCAAATGTGTGTAGCCGCGCGGCCGCGCCCAGTCGGCCAGTTCGGTGTAGACGCCCTTGCGCGCGATCACCAGCGGCGCCAAGAGGCCTATGTGCTGGCCGCGGTAGGTCTTGAGCAGCTGGGCCGCGATGCTTTCAGGGCTTTGCGGCATCACGGCCGCGCCTTCCTTGATGCAATGCTGTATGCCCAGCTTCACATACAGCAGGCGCAGGAAGTGCCAGACCTCGGTGGTGGTGCCCACGGTGGACTTGCGCCCGCCGCGCGACAGGCGTTGCTCGATGGCCACGGTGGGCGGTATGCCGTAGACCGCGTCCACCTCGGGCCGGCCCGCCGGCTGCACGATGCTGCGCGCATAGGCGTTGAGCGACTCCAGGTAGCGCCGCTGCCCCTCGTTGAACAGGATGTCAAAGGCCAGCGTGGACTTGCCCGAACCCGAGACACCGGTCACCACATTGAACTTGCCGCGCGGAATGTCGACAGACAAACTCTTGAGGTTGTTCTCCTTGGCGTTGACGATCTGGATCAGGTTCGAGAACGCCGGCCGCGTGGCCCACACCTTGGGCCGCGACTCTTCCACGCCGTGCACCTTGCCCATGGCCTGCTCGTACTCGCGCAGCGCCAGCGCCGTGTGGGATGTCGGGTGCTTGCGCACCTCCTCGGGCGTGCCCTGGGCCACCAGCAGGCCGCCGCCCTCGCCGCCTTCGGGGCCCAGGTCTATCAGCCAGTCGGCCGAGCGGATCACGTCGAGGTTGTGCTCGATCACGATCAGCGAATGGCCGGCCTCCAGCAGCTTGCGCAGCGCGCGCATCAGCTTGGCGATGTCGTCGAAATGCAGGCCGGTGGTCGGCTCGTCGAACAAAAACAGCGTGCCGCGGCCGGGCTGCCTGAGCGCCAGCGCCTGCTTGCTCGCGCTTACCGTCTTGCTGGCATTGGCCAAAAAGCCCGCCAGCTTCAGGCGCTGCGCCTCGCCGCCCGACAGCGTGGGCACGGGCTGGCCCAGCTTCACGTATTCCAGGCCTACGTCCACGATGGGCTGCAGCGAGCGCACCACCTCGCGGTCCTGCGCAAACAGGGCAATCGCCTCGCTGACCGTGAGGTCCAGCACGTCAGACACATTGAGCAGCCGCGGCTTGAGGTCGCCCACGGCCTTGCGTTCAATCGTCACCTCGAGGATCTCGGCGCGGTAGCGCTTGCCGTCGCAATCGGGGCAGCGCAGGTAGACGTCGCTCAGGAACTGCATCTCGACGTGCTCGAAACCCGAGCCGCCGCAGGTCGGGCAGCGCCCGTCGCCGTTGTTGAAGCTGAACTTGGTGGCGGTGTAGCTGCGCTGCTTGGCCAGCGGCGCCAGCGCGAACAGGTCACGCACCGCGTCCCAGGCGCCCACATAGCTGGCCGGGTTGGAGCGCGCCGTCTTGCCTATGGGCGACTGGTCGACAAACACCACGTCGGTCAGGTGGTCGGCACCCAGCAGGCGGTCGTGCAGGCCCGGCGTCTCGGTCGCCTTGCCGAACTGGCGCAGCAGCGCCGGCGCCAGGATGTCCTGCATCAGCGTGGACTTGCCGGAGCCGCTCACGCCGGTCACGCAGACCAGGCGCTGCAGCGGGAAATCCACCGTCAGGTTTTTCAGGTTGTGGTCGCGCGCGCCTTCGAGGATGAGGCGCGGCGTGTTCTCGGTCACCGCGCGCTTGAAGCCCATGCCCACCTGCTTGCGCGAGCCCAGGTAGGCGCCGGTCAGCGTGTCGGCATGTTTGAGGTCCTCGGGCGTGCCGTCGAACACGATCTGGCCGCCCTTCTCTCCCGGGCCCGGGCCCATGTCTATCATGCGGTCGGCCGCCAGCATGACGGCCGGGTCGTGCTCCACCACCACCAGGGTGTTGCCGGCATCGCGCAGCCTGTGCATGGCCTGGGTGATGCGGTTCATGTCGCGCGGGTGCAGGCCTATGGAGGGCTCGTCCAGCACAAACAGCGTGTTGACCAGCGAGGTGCCCAGCGCCGTCGTGAGGTTGATGCGCTGCACCTCGCCGCCCGAAAGCGTGCGGCTTTGCCGGTCCAGCGTGAGGTAGCCAATGCCCACGTCGCACAGGTATTTGACGCGCGTCTGGATTTCCTCGAACAGCGACTTGAGCGCCTGTATCTCCGCGTCGTCGCCCATCACGTTGAGCGAGAGGCCGCTGAAAAACTCGCGCAGCCTGTCTATGGGCAGGCGCATCAGGTCGTGCAGCGCCAGGCCCGGCAGGGCTTCGAGCTGCTCGCGGCTCCACTGCACACCCACCGGCATGAAGCGCTGCACCGGCGGCAGCACCGCGTCGGCGGCCTCCTTGGAGCCCAGGCGCCACAGCAGCGACTCGAGCTTGAGGCGCGCGCCGCCGCAGGTTTCGCAGGGCGTGTAGCTGCGGTACTTGGACAGCAGCACGCGGATGTGCATCTTGTAGGCCTTGCTTTCGAGGTACTCGAAGAAACGCTTGATGCCGTACCACTGCTTGTTCCAGTTGCCGTCCTTGTAGCCCGGCATGCCGTTGATGACCCAGCCCTGCTGCGCCGGCGTGAGCTTGTACCAGGGCGTGTCGCGCGGAATGCCGGCCGCTTCCGCGTGGCGCATCAAATCGTCCTGGGCTTCCTTCCAGGCCGGCGTCTGTATGGTCTTGATCGCGCCGGCGCGCAGGGTCAGCTTGTCGTTGGGAATGACCAGGCCGTAGTCCACGCCGATCACGCGGCCAAAACCGCGGCAGGTCTCGCAGGCACCCATGGCCGAGTTAAAGGAGAACAGCGAGGGCGTGGGGTTGGTGTAGCGCAGGTCGCTGTCGGGGCAGTGCAAGCCCGTCGAAAAGCGCCACATCTGGTCCGGCTGGCCATCCTCGGCGTGTTGCACATAGACATTGAGCCTGCCGCCGCGCTTGAGAGCGGTCTCGATGGCATCCATCACACGGGACTTTTCCACCGCATGGGTGCGAAAGCGGTCGGCCACCACGTCCAGCAGCTTGTGCGGGCCGGCCGGTGTGGCCACGTCGCGCTGCGCATGCACGCGCGTGAAGCCGCTGACCGACAGCCACTGCTCGACCTGCTCGGCGCTGGTGTTGCCCGGCAGCTCGACCGGGAAGGTCAGCACCACACGCGGATCGCCTTCTTGGGTGCGCGCCATCAGTTCGGCGTAAATCGATTCGGGCGTGTCGTGGCGCACGTTCTGCGCGGTCTGTTTGTCGAAGAGTTGCGCGGCGCGCGCATAAAGCAGCTTCAGGTGGTCGTTGAGCTCCGTCATGGTGCCCACGGTGGAGCGCGAGCTGCGCACCGGGTTGGTCTGGTCGATGGCGATGGCTGGCGGCACGCCTTCGACCTTGTCGACGGCCGGCTTGTCCATGCGGTCCAGGAACTGGCGCGCATAGGCCGAGAAAGTTTCCACATAACGGCGCTGGCCTTCGGCGAACAGGGTGTCGAACACCAGCGAGGATTTTCCCGAGCCGCTGGGGCCGGTGACCACCGTCATTTCACCGGTGCGTATGTCAAGGTCGAGGTTTTTGAGGTTGTGCTGGCGCGCGCCGCGGATGCGGATGGTTCCCTGGGACATGAGTGCGGTCTTTCCTGAAGAGGTCAAACATTCTAGGCAAAGCCTCTGGCCGTGCGGAGTATGCGGATTAATGCCCCTTTTGTGCACTTTTGCCGCCGCCAATTAGGGCGCATTCTGGTTTTCCTGCTGACTGTTTTTGCGCTTTCGTGTTTAACTTTGCCGACCTGGGATCGATTTAAGGAGACATACCATGTCAACCACAAAACATTGGTGCGCGGCCCTTGTGCTGGCCGCCCTGGGCCAGCTGGGCCAGGCACAGATACTTGTCGGGCAGACCGCGGGCTTCACCGGCCCCGTGGGCGCCGGCGTCAAGGAAACCACCGAAGGCGCCAAGCTCTACATCGATGCCGTCAACGCCAAGGGCGGCGTGAACGGGCAGAAGATAGAGCTGGTGTCGGTCGACGACAAGTTCGATCCCAAGCTTGCGGCGGAAAACGCCCGCAAGCTGGTGGAAGAGCAAAACGTGGTGGCCCTGTTCCTCACGCGCGGCACGCCGCACACCGAGGCCATCATCCCCCTGCTCGACAAACACGGCGTGCCGCTGGTGGGCCCGTCCACCGGCGCCATGGTGCTGCACCAGCCTGTCAGGAAACATGTCTTCAATGTGCGCGCCACCTACCAGCGCGAAGCCGAAAAAGCCGTCACCCACCTCGCCTCCATGGGCATCACCCGGGTCGGCATCGTCTATGCCGACGACAGCTTCGGCGCCGACGGCGTCATGGGCGCGCAAAAAGGCCTGGCCACGGCCAAGCTGCAGCCGGCCATCCTTGAAAAATTCGACCGCAGCAAGCCCGACTTCGGGCCCATCGCGCCCAAGGTCTACCAGTCGAATGCGCAGGCCGTCATCATGGTCGCCTCGGGCCAGGCCGTGGTCGACGGCGTCAAGGCCTTCCGCGCGGCCGGCTCCACGGCGCAGCTCGTCACGCTGTCGAACAACGCCTCGGGCGGTTTTGTGAAAAGCCTGGGCGACAACGCCCGCGGCGTGATCGTGACCCAGGTCTTTCCGTATGAACGCTCCATCGCCTATCCCATGGTCAAGGAAGCCCAGGAGCTGGCCAAGGCCAAGGGCCAGGCCGACGTGAGCCCCGCCATGCTGGAAGGCTTTGCCGCGGCCAAGGTGCTGGTCGAAGGCCTGCGCCGCGCCGGCGCCAAGCCCACGCGCGAAAAACTGCAGGCGGCGCTGGAAGGCCTGCGCAAGTACGACATTGGCGGGCTGGAAGTGAGCTACAGCCCCGAAGACCACACCGGCCTGGACTTCGCCGACCTGTCCATCATTGGCACGGACGGCAAATTTAAAAGGTAGCCCCCTTAAAAGGTAGCCCCCCTGCCGACGCTCACTTCGTGTAGCGTCACCTCCCCCCAAGGGGACAGGCGCCTTGCGCCCGGCAGAGCCGGATCGCGGCCCCTGCTTGCGAAGTTGCAGACGCGCGGTGTCAGGCTGCCAGGTTGGCTCAGAAGTAGAGGGCGTTCTCGAGTTCCTTGAACTTCTCGGGGCCCACGGCTTCCTTGATCTTGGGTGCGAGTTCCTTGAGCTTGTCGATGTCGGTCGCGGCTTCCACCGCGAGGTTGAGCCGGAAACCGCGCAAGCCCAGGCCGGCCGTGAGCCGCGTGGCGATCGGGTAGGCCCTGGAATAGTGTTCCTGCGCGCTCAGCGTGGGTGAGCCGTCGGCGTTGTGCGCGGACACGGCGGGCGCCGGGGCGGCGGGTGGGGCCGGCGGCTGCACCGCGGCGGGCGCCAGCAGGCCCAGCGACAGCAGGTGGGAAATATCTTCAGCCGTGACGCCCAGGCCCGCGGTGGCCTTGACCACCTCTTCCATGCTGCGCTTGCCGTCAAACATGATGAACGCCGAGCGTTGCCTCGGTGTCATCGGGATGGAACGGTCTTGCAATGCGGATTGGCCCAATTCCGTCTTGGTGTAAATCATCAGCGGGTCTCCAGTAAGTACGCCAGGGGGAACGCAGACTGCTGTGCGTAATGCAGAGACATTTGTGACACTTTTTTGTTGCCCCTGATTCAATTTACCCCATTTTTAGCACCAATGCACCTTTTTGGGCACGGGTCGCGGCCATGTCCTGCAACTGAAAACGCCTCTTGCGGCAATACCTCACGCCACGGCACGAGTAGCGGCGGCGGCCGGCGCTGCCGGCGCGGGCAAGGCGCCATGCTTTTCACCGCTGAGGTCGATGTCGCCGCCCTTGTTCAAGAGGAACAGGGCCAGGCCTGCGATCACGATAAATCCGAGCACGAGTTTCCACATTTTTCTCTTCTCCAAAAAAACAAAAACAAAAAAAGGCCAAAAAAAAGCCCCCGGCACATGGATGACGAGGGCCTGCAAATATCACAAGGCTCTTGAGCCTCACCAACCGGCGCGGGCCGCTGGGCCCGCCCGGCGATCACACCAATCAGTCGTTGGCGTAAATATCCACGTCCTTGGTTTCCTTGATAAACAAGGTGCCCACCACCAGCGTCATGCCGGCGACGATGATGGGGTACCAGAGGCCGTTGTACATATTGCCGGTCTGCGCCACGATGGCGAAGGCGGTCGTCGGCAGCAGGCCGCCGAACCAGCCGTTGCCAATGTGGTACGGCAGGCTCATCGAGGTGTAGCGGATGCGGGTCGGGAACAGCTCGACCAGCATGGCGGCGATCGGGCCGTAGACCATGGTCACCAGGATCACCAGGTAGAACAGGATCAGGGTGACCATCACCTTGTCGACCTTGGCCGGGTCGGCCTTGCTGGGGTAGCCGGCGGCCTTCAGGTCGTCCGCGATGAGTTTCTTGAACTCGGCGTCCTTCTTCTTGGCGTCGTCGGCGCTCAGGCCCTTGGCGGTGTAGCTGGGGATGGCGTTTTCGCCGATCTTGATGCTGGCCACGGTGCCGGCGGGTGCGGCGACGTTGTCATAGCTCACCGATGCGCCTGCCAGCACCTGCTTGGCGATGTCGCAGGAGCTGGTGAACTTGACGGTGCCGGTCGGGTTGAACTGGAACGAGCACTCGTTCGGGTCGGCGGTCACGATCACCTTGTTCTTGGCTTGCGCGGCGGCGAGGTCGGGGTTAGCGGCCTTGGTCAGCGCGGTGAACACCGGGAAGTAGGTGACCACGGCCAGCAGGCAGCCGGCCATGATGATGGGCTTGCGGCCGATCTTGTCGGACAGCGTGCCGAAGATCACGAAGAAAGGCGTGCCCAGGATCAGCGAGTAGGCCACCAGGATGTTGGCCGTGGGGCCGTCCACCTTGAGCGCCTGCGTCAGGAAGAACAGCGCGTAGAACTGGCCCGAGTACCAGACCACGGCCTGGCCGGCGGTCAGGCCGATCAGCGCCAGGATCACGATCTTCAGGTTGCGCCACTGGCCGAAGGACTCGGACAGCGGGGCCTTGGAGGTCTTGCCCTCGGCCTTCATCTTCTGGAAGGCGGGGGATTCGTTCATCGACAAGCGGATGTAGACCGACACGGCCAGCAGCAGGATGGAGACGATGAACGGAACGCGCCAGCCCCAGTCGGCGAAAGCGGCTTCGCCCATGGCGGTGCGCACACCCAGGATCACCAGCAGGCTCAGGAACAGGCCCAGCGTGGCCGTGGTCTGGATCCAGGAGGTGTAAGCGCCGCGCTTGCCCTGGGGCGAGTGCTCGGCCACGTAGACGGCGGCGCCGCCGTACTCACCGCCCAGCGCCAGGCCTTGCAGCATGCGCAGCGCGATCAGGATCACCGGCGCGGCAACGCCGATGGACGCGTAGTTGGGCAGCAGGCCCACGATGAAGGTCGACAAGCCCATGATCACGATGGTGACCAGGAAGGTGTACTTGCGGCCGATCATGTCGCCCAGCCGGCCGAACACCAGCGCGCCGAAGGGGCGCACGATGAAGCCGGCGGCGAACGCGAGCAGCGCGAAGATGAAGGCCGAGCCCGCGTCCAGTCCGCTGAAGAACTGCTTGGCGATGATGGCGGCCAATGATCCGTAGAGGTAGAAGTCGTACCACTCGAATACCGTGCCGAGCGAAGAGGCGAAGATCACCTTCTTCTGCTCGGCGGTCATGGGTCTGTTGTCGACGGCTGTTGCCATGATGTGTGTCTCCAAATAGTGAAGGCCTCCGGTATGGAAGCTGCACTGATTATTTTTGGAGTCCCTGACCTAGCTCTGACGTGAAAATAACAGGAGCTTGCGTGAAACTTATGCGTGGCTGACAACTCAAGGGGAAACCCTTGAGAAACTTTTCAGCATACGAAGCCACTCCGGGAAAACGCCTAGAACCTTTTTACGCGCCGCGTAAAACTCGCTTACACGCCTGCACGCGTGCTTACGCGCTCAGGCCTTGCGCGAAATGCCCACGGCGACCTTGCTCACGCCGTTCCAGCCTTCGCCTTCAAACCAGCTGTTGCCCAGCAGGTATTCGCGCAGCATGGGCAGTGCATCGAAGCCCCAGAAAATTTTGCCGTCGACTTCCATCGCGGGCACACCGAACACATCGTGCGCAATCGCCTCGTCGGTATTCTTTTTGAGTTGCGCCTTGGCCTCGTCATCACCCAGCGTGCGCTGCGCTGCAAGCTGCGCCGCGAGCGCCGCAAGCCGCTGCGCATCCGCGGCCTCGGCACCGCCCTGCCAGACATGGCGAAACATGGTTTCGCAGACATAGCGGTTGGGGCTGGCCGGATCGTCGGGCGTGCCGCAGGCACTGGCCAGCCGCAGCAGCGGCAAGGGGTTGAAGGGATGGCTGGCCGGCATCTGCATGGCAATGCCCTTGCTGTGCGCATGCCACAGCACCTGCCGGTAGGTCCAGTCGCGCTTGGGCGCGATCTCCGCCGGGCCCAGCTGGCCGTGGTGCTTGAGCAGCGCCGCAAACAGCACCGGCCGGTAGCTGACGCTGTAGCTCAGGCCCTTGAGGGCTTCGGGCAGCTGCTCGAAAGCGAGGTAGGCATAGGGAGAGATGAAATCAAAATAAAAAGTGATGTGCTTCATGAAACCCTCTCCCTTGAATGTTCAGGCCTGTACCGCCGCCATGCGCTGGCCTATGGTGCGCCAGAGTTCGCGCTGCGCCTCGGGGCCGGAGCGCGCCCAGACCGAGATCTCGCCCAGGGTGCGAAAGCAGCCTTCGCACAGCCCGCTGTCGGCATTCACGCGGCACACCGAGATGCAGGGCGAAGGCACGTCATCGCCCGCGGCCTCCACCGTGCGGCCGCGCTCCATCACCCGGGCCACGGCCTGCTCGCGCGCGATGGCCTCCTCGCCCATATCCACGGCCACGTCGACCACCGGCGCGCCGGTCAGCAGCTCCAGCTCCTGCGGCATCAGCTTGAACACCGCATGCGGATGGCCGGCCGCGGCCCAGACCTCGTCAAAACGCATCAGGCTCAGGTCCACCAGCACCACGGCCTGGCTGATATGCCCCACGGGCGACACGCCCCCTATGGAAAAACCGGTCTTGCTTTTCACAAAATCCGCATCGGCGCGGCCCACGCGCTTGCCGTCGCTGCAGACCAGGGCCTCGACCTTGCGTTCATCGACCCGCCTGTCGCCCGAGGTCACGACCAGCACCGCGGCATCGTCCGACTTGCGGCGAAAGATGATGCTCTTGGCGATCTGCCCCAGGCGCACGCCCAGCGCATCGGCCGCCTGCTGCGCGGTACGCGCCGCATCGTCCAGCATCACGGGCATATGCGGATGGCCGCATTCGCGCAGCACCGCCGCCACTCGTTGAACCCCTTCGGGCAAGCTCTTCAGTTCAGCACCACACATATCAATTCGCTCGTTTGTTCAGAAGCGCCGTCGCGGCGCGGGAATTCGGTTTGCGGCCCAGGAAGTCGCTGATGAATTTTCCGGCATCGATCAGCTTGTCGAGGTCAATCCCGGTGCTGATGCCCATGCCGTGCAGCAAATAAACCACGTCCTCGGTCGCCACATTGCCGGTCGCGCCCTTGGCAAAAGGGCAGCCGCCCAGGCCGGCCGAGGAGGTGTCGAACTGCCAGACACCCATCTGCAGCGAAGCCAGGGTGTTGCCCAGGGCCTGGCCGTAGGTGTCGTGGAAATGGCCCGACACATCGTTGATGTCGAAATGCTTGAGCGTCGCGTCGAGTGCGCGCTGCACCTTGAGCGGCGTACCCACACCAATCGTGTCGGCCACACCCACATGCTGCACACCTATGCCCTTCATCAGGCCGGCCAGCATGTCCACACGCTCGGGGGCGATCTCGCCCTCGTAAGGGCAGCCCACGGTGCAGGACATGGCGCCGCGCACATAAATGCCTTTTTCACGCGCGGCCTCGACCACGGGGCGGAAGCGCTCAATGCTTTCGGCAATCGAGCAGTTGATGTTCTTCTGGCTGAAGGCCTCGCTGGCCGCGCCGAACACCACGATCTCGTCGGGCCACAGTTCGCGCGGCGGCGCAACCGCGGCTTCAAAGCCTTTCATATTGGGCGTCAGCACCGAGTAGCGCACACCGGGCTTGCGCTGGATGCCGGCCATCACCTCGGCGTTGTCGGCCATCTGCGGCACCCATTTGGGCGAAACGTAGCTGGTGACCTCGATCTCGGTCAGGCCCGCGTCCTGCAGCCGGTGCACCAGCTCTATCTTGACGGCGGCCGGCACCTGGGCTTTTTCATTCTGCAAACCGTCGCGCGGGCCTACGTCGACAAGCTTGACTTTGGAAGGTAGTTTCATGGGGCTCTTTCAGGAGACGGGGTGGTCACCCACCGGCAACCGGTTCTTAAGCAAGCAGGGGCCGCGGAACCGGCTTTGCCGGGCCGCAGGCGCAGCGGCCCCCTCGGGGGGCAGGGAGCTACGCGCAGCGAGCGACCGTGGGGGCTCCATTTCTAGTATCCCTTTTTCGGGTCAACCACGCCGGCAAGGGTGTTGATAGGCGCACCGCTCGCCAGGCTGCGTATTTTCCCGGCGATCTGGGCAATGCTTTCCTCGCGCAGCGTGCGGGCCGAGGTGTGCGGCGTGATGGTGATCTTGGGGTGTTTCCAGAAGGCATGCTCCGACGGCAGCGGCTCGGTGCGGAACACATCCAGCGTCGCGCCGGCCAGCTGGCCGCTGTCTATCAGCGCCAGCAGGTCCTCCTCCACCAGGTGGGCACCGCGCGCCACATTGATGACGTAGCCGCCCGGCCGCAGCCGCGACAGCGTGTCGCGGTTCATGATGCCCTGGGTGTCGGGCGTCAACGGCAGCAGACAGACCAGGAAACGGCTGGCCGCCAGGAAATCCTGGAAGCCCGCACTGCCGACCTCGCCTGAATAGCAGCGCACGCCCTCCACCACCTTGGGCGAACGGCTCCAGCCATTGACCGGAAAGTCAAACTGCGCGAGCGCCCGGCTCACACGCTCACCGAGCACCCCCAGGCCCATCACGCCTATGGGATAGTCGGTGCGCAAACGCGGCTTGCGGTATGACCACTTGCCCCCGGCAATGTCGGCCTCGTAGCCGTCCAGCTCGCGGAAGTGGCGTATCACCGCATGGCAGACAAACTCGGCCATCTGCGCCGACATGCCGGCATCGTCCAGCCGCACCACCGGCACGCCGGCCGGCAGCTTCAGCTTCATGAGCGCATCGACGCCCGCGCCTATATTGAAGATGCCCTTGAGCCGCGTCTGCTCATCAAAGAACTGCTGGGGCGGTGCCCAGACCACCGCGTAATCGGCCGGCTCCGCGCCGGCGGACCACAAGCTCACATCGGCATCCGGAAAAGCCGCCTTGAGGCCGTCTACCCAGGGCTGGGGTTTGGTGTCGGAACAGCAAAAACTGATGCGCATGAAAAAAATCCCGTTTGAAGCAAAACAAAACTCAAACGGCTATTTTCAACAATTCCGCACCCTCGTTGACCTGGTCGCCCGGCGCATAGAGCAATTCCTGCACCACACCGTCGGCCGGCGCGGCAATCGTGTGCTCCATTTTCATGGCCTCCATCACGGCCAGCGGCTGGCCTTTGCTGACCTTGTCGCCGGCTTTGACGGCAAAGGAGACCACCTTGCCCGGCATGGGCGCGGTCAGGCGCCCGCCCTCGGCCTGGGCCTCGCCCGCATGGGCCAGCAGGTCTATGGAAAGGATTTGCGTTGCGCCTTTGGCGGTGAACACATGGTCCAGCTCGCCCTGCGCATAAACGGCCGCCGTCATGCGCTGGCCCGCGAACTGCACCTCTATGCCCTGCGCGGTTTCGGCAAACACCAGCGGCCCCGCCACTTCGTCCAGTGCGAGATGCAGCGAACCGTCATGCCCATAGGTCAAGGCCGCCTTGGCCGGCTCGCCATGGAACTCAAACTCAAAACGCCGCTGTACCACGCCGTGCGAACGCCAGCCGTCGCGGCGGCTGAAAGGGTCGTCGCCCGCCAGGGCCCGCTCGTCCAGCAGCTGTTTCGCCACCGCCGCGGCGGCCGCCATGGCCAGGCCCACGGGCTCCTGCTTGAAGAGCACGGCTTCCTCGCGCTGGATCAGCGCCGTGTCCAGGTTGGCCTTGGCAAAGGAAGGGCTGCGCACCACATAACGCAAAAACTGCACATTGGTGCTCAGGCCCACGATGCGGGTCTGCGCCAGCGCGTCGTCCAGCCGGGCCAGCGCCTCTTCACGCGTGGCGCCATGCACGATGAGCTTGGCCACCATGGAGTCGTAATAGGGCGAAATCGCATCGCCTTCGCGCACGCCGTCATCCACACGCACCGCGACACCGGTGTCGCTCATATTTGCGCGCTCAAACGCGGTGTGCACCGGCTTTTTATAGACATGCAGGCTGCCGGTGGCCGGCAGGAAGTTGTTGTCCGGTGTTTCGGCGCAGATGCGCGCCTCGATGGCATGGCCGGTGATGCGCAGTTGCTCTTGCGCCAGCGGCAGCTTTTCGCCCGAGGCCACACGCAATTGCCATTCGACCAGGTCCAGGCCGGTGATGGCTTCGGTCACCGGGTGTTCGACTTGCAAGCGCGTGTTCATCTCCATAAAGAAGAAGTTCATGCTGCCGTCTGTGCGCTGCTCCACGATAAATTCCACGGTGCCGGCGCCCACGTAGTTCACGGCGCGCGCGGCCGCGACCGCCGCCTCGCCCATCTGCTTGCGCATGGCTTCGGTCATGCCGGGGGCCGGCGCTTCTTCCAGCACTTTCTGGTGGCGGCGCTGCACCGAGCAGTCGCGCTCGAACAGGTAGACGTAATTACCGTGGGTGTCGCCAAACACCTGTATCTCGATATGGCGCGGACGCTGCGCGTATTTTTCGACCAGCACCGCGTCGTCGCCAAAGCTGTTGATGGCCTCGCGTTTGCACGATGCCAGCGCGGCTTCAAAGTCTTCGCTCTTGTCCACCGCGCGCATGCCCTTGCCGCCGCCGCCCGCGCTGGCCTTGATCAGCACCGGGTAGCCAATGCGGTCGGCCTCGCGTTTCAGCAATACCGGGTCCTGGTCGCTGCCGTGGTAACCGGGCACCAGCGGCACACCGGCTTTTTCCATCAGCTGTTTGGACTCGGCTTTCAGGCCCATGGCCTTGATGGCCGAGGCCGGCGGGCCTATAAAGACCAGGCCGGCGGTAGCGCAGGCCTGGGCAAACTCCTCGTTCTCGCTCAGAAAGCCATAGCCCGGGTGAATCGCCTCGGCGCCCGTGGCTTTCGCCGCTTCGATGATGCGCTCCCAGCGCAAATAACTGTCCTTGGGCGCGCTGCCGCCGATATGCACCGCCTCGTCGCAAAAGCCCACATGTTTGGCACCCGCATCGGCATCGGAATACACGGCGACGGACTGGATGGCCATGCGGCGCGCCGTGGCGGCAACGCGGCAAGCTATTTCACCGCGATTGGCAATCAGGATTTTTTTAAACATGGTCGTTCTTTGAGAAAGGAGATTTCAAGCTAAAAGCGGCGGTGGTTCCCGGATCAGGCCTGCCGCTGAAAATGCGCGCCACACGGATAAAGAGCTGGCGCAGGAATCGCCAGCACACCCGTATCAGCCAGACACTGAGCACCAGCACCAGGGCCAGCAGCACCACAAAAACCAGGGGATGGACAATCGCCAGCCACAGGCCCAGCGGCACCAGGCCGTCCTCGAGCAGCGAGGCGCCGATATTGCTGAAGGGCTCGGGCGAGGTATTGATGGCCGCACGCGTGGTGGCTTTGGCGGCAAAACTGGTGGCCGCCAGCGTGCCGCCCAGCAGGGCCGCCACCAGCGCGCCCAGGCCGTTGTCGCCGCCAAACACCGCGGCCGCCAGCGCCGCGCCGGCCGGGATGCGGATCACGCCATGCACCACATCCCACAAAGAATCCAGGCCCGGGATCTTGTCGGCAAAAAACTCGACAAACACCATAAAGCCGCTGATGCCCAGCACCACCGGGTGGGCCAGCAGCTGCAGGCCCGACGGCAACTGCACCCAGCCCATAAAACCGGCCAGGCCGGTCAGCAGCACCACCAGGTAAAGGCGCACGCCGCTGGCCCAGCCCAGCGCGCCGGCCAGGGCGATCAGTTGTGCGGTGTCCAGGGTGTTCATGATGGTTTGGCCGGCAACCAATCAGGCTTGCGCTTTTGCAGGAAGGACTGAACGCCTTCACGCCCCTCGGGGCTTACACGCACATCGGCAATCGCCTGCACCGTCATCTGCGTGAGTTCATGGGTGATGGCCTGGCCCGCCACGTCCTGCACCAGCTTTTTGCACAGCTTCACGGCCTCGGGGCCGGCATTGACCAGGGTTTTCACGAGCTCAGCCACCTTGGCGTCCAGCGCTTCGGCCGCCACAACCTCGTGCACAAAGCCTATGCGCAGCGCCTCGGCCGCATCAAAACGCTCGGCCGTCAAAAAGTAGCGATGCGCCGCGCGTGTACCCATGGCGCGAATCACATAAGGGCTGATGGTGGCCGGGATCAGGCCCAGCTTGACCTCGCTAAGGCAGTAGCCGGCCGTGTCAACGGACACCGCCATGTCGCAAGCCGCCACCAGGCCCATGCCCCCCGCATACACATCGCCTTGTATGCGGGCAATGACGGGTTTGGGGCATTCATAAACAGCCTGCAGCATGGTCGCGAGGCGGCCCGCGTCTTCCATGTTCTGTTTGTAGGTGTAGTCGGCCATGCTGCGCATCCAGTTCAGGTCCGCGCCCGCGCAAAAGGCTGGGCCCTGGGCCGCCAGCACCACACAGCGCACCTCGTCGCGCATGCCCAGCTCGACAAAGGCCTGGGTCATCTCGGCGATCACCTCCTCGTTAAAGGCATTGCGCACCTCGGGGCGGTTCAGGGTGACGGTGGCGACCAGCGCCTCGGTATGGATGCTCAGGTGGTTCATGGTGTGGTCCAGACAACGTCGTGATCGACGGCATAGAGCTTGCATTTTGCGGTGGTGGCGTGGCGGTTGCAGCTGTCCAGCGCGCGTTTGGCGGGATCGTCGCCGCCCTCGGCCCAGCCCCAGCCGCCGGCGGGGCCTATGGCAAAGGCGCGCGGCACATCCTTGCCCAGGAAGACCTTGTAGCCCGCCTTGCCGGCCGCCGACAGCGAGGGCACCTTGGGCTCCTCATCGATGGCCGCAAAATCGGTCTTGGGCGGCAGCTCGGTTTTGGCGCCCGAGGGCGCAAAGCGCGCATACGCCGGCAGGGGTTGGCTGGGCAGGCCAATCTTTTCCAGGAAACGCGTGACTTCAGGCTGCCAGATGCCCTGGCCTTTGCTGGAGCCGAACATGCTGTGCGAATCGCTGCCGAAGGTGCCGAAGGCGACCACACGCGCCTTCTCGCCGCCGCTGTTGTAGCGCGCCGCCATGTCCTGCCAGGTGGATGACGAAAAATAGCTGTCGTTGTCGCCATAAAACCATAAGGAAGGCACTTGGGTCTCGGCCGCGTAGCTGCCCGCGGCCCTGGCCAGGTTGGCCTGCCAGCCCGCGCAGCTTTCCTGCCGCAGGCCGCCCGCAAAGTTGACCAGGCCTTTGACGCCGGGGTAGTTGAGCGTGCCGAAGGCCAGCGTGGTCCAGCCGCCGTGCGACTGGCCCAGCACCAGGATGCGGTTTTTGTCGGCATCGGGCTGCGCCAGCGCGTAGTCGAGCACGGCCTTGACATCCTCGGCCTGGACACGGCCGTTGCTTTCCACATTGCAGCCGCCGCCTATATAACCGCCGCTGGATTTGGAAAAACCCTGGCGCATGGGCACCAGCACCATATAACCGCGCTGCAAAAAATAGCGCGCCGCAATGGACGGCCGGTAGCGCGACTGGAAGCGCGGGTCCCCCAGCGACTTGCCGTGGTTGATCACCACCACCGGGAAAGGCCCGGGGCCGTCGGGCTTGTACACCGTGGTTTCAAGCTCGGTGCTGCCTATGAGCGCTTTTTTGGAGACCATGAGCACGGACTCATTGAGCGCCGCATTAAGCTCGGGCTCCTGCGCGCGCACCTGGCCGGCCAGGGCGGTGCACAGCAAGACGCCCAGCAACCCTAAACGACGGATGTCAGTCATAACGTTTTGCCACTTCCTCAAGCATCACCTCGGTTGCACCGCCGCCTATGCCCAGCACACGCGCATCGCGCCACAGGCGTTCAATCGCGGTCTCGCGGATAAAGCCCATGCCGCCGTGGAATTGCTGGCAGGTCTGCAGCACTTCGTTGACCAGCTCACCCGTCAGCGCCTTGAGCATGGAGACTTCCTGCACAATGTCGCGCCCCTGGGTCACCGACCAGGCGCAGTGGTACATAAACTGCCGCGCCGCGCGCGTCTTGGCGTCCAGCATGGCGATGCGCTGGCGTATCGTCTGTTTGTCCCACAGCGTGGCGCCAAAGGCCTGGCGTTGGCGCACATGGTCCAGCGTCATCTTCAGCGCCTGGGTGCAATGGCCGACCGCCATGGCCGCGAGGGCGATACGTTCGGTCTGGAAGTTTTTCATGACCGAATAAAAACCCTTGCCCTCCTCGCCCAGCAGGTTGCCGGCCGGGATGCGCACATGGTCAAACACCAGCTCGGCCGTGTCGGACGAGAGCCAGCCGGTCTTCTTGAGCGCACGGCCCACGCTAAAACCCGGCGTGCCTTTTTCGACGATGAACATGGACACGTCGTGCCGCGCCGTACCGGTTTTGGCCGCGATGAAATACAGCTTGGCGTGTACACCATTGGTGATGAACATCTTGGTGCCGTTCAGCACCCATTCATCGCCGTCACGTTTTGCCGTCATGCGCATGCCCGCCACGTCCGAGCCCGCGCCGGGCTCGGTGATGCCGACCGCGGTAATCGTCTTGCCGGCAATCACATCGGGCATATAACGCGCCTTCTGCGCCGCATTGCCCGCGTGGAACAGATGCGGGCTGGCCATGTCGGTATGCACCAGCACCGTGATGATGAAGCCGCCAAAGGTCGACTGCGACAGCGCCTCGGCAAACACCAGGTTGGTCAAGGCATCGGCCTCGGCGCCGCCGTACTCGGCCTCATACATCAGGCCCAGCAGGCCGGCCTCGCCCATTTTGCGCAGCACCTCGCGCGGCACGCAGCCGGCTTCTTCCCAGGCCGCGGCAAAAGGCTCGACCTCGCGCGCGATAAAGCGCGCGACCTGCTCGCGCAGCAGTTCGTGCTCGGGGGTGATGTAGATGTTGTCCATGGCCGGCTTTGTGGAGGGCCTGGCTTACATGCGGAACACGCCGAACTTGGTCTCGGGAATCGGCTGGTTCAAGGTGGCCGAAAGGCCCAGCGCCAGCACACGCCGCGTGTCGGCCGGGTCAATCACACCGTCGTCCCACAACCGTGCGCTGGAGTAATAAGGATGCGACTGGTGGCCGAACTGGTCCAGCACCGGCTGCTTGAAGGCGGCCTCTTCTTCGGCGCTCCAGGTGCCGCCCTTGGCTTCAATCGCGTCGCGCTTGACCGTGGCCAGCACGCCGGCGGCCTGCTCGCCGCCCATCACGCAGATGCGCGCATTCGGCCACATCCACAAAAAGCGCGGCGAATACGCCCGGCCGCACATGCCGTAATTGCCCGCGCCATAACTGCCGCCAATGATGATGGTGAACTTGGGCACCTGGGCCGTGGCCACCGCCATCACCATCTTGGCGCCGTGGCGCGCAATGCCTTCGGCCTCGTACTTCTTGCCGACCATAAAACCGGTGATGTTCTGCAAGAACACCAGCGGTATCTTGCGCTGGCAGCACAGCTCGATGAAATGCGCGCCCTTTTGCGCCGATTCGCTGAACAAAATGCCGTTGTTGGCGATGATGCCCACCGGCATGCCCTCGACATGCGCAAAACCGCAGACCAGGGTGGCGCCGTAACGCGCCTTGAACTCGGCAAACTCGCTGCCGTCCACAATGCGCGCAATGATCTCGCGCACGTCATAAGGCTTGCGCGTGTCGGTGGGGATCACGCCATACAGCTCTTCAGCCGGGTACAGCGGCGGCACCGGCGTGCGCAGCACCTGCCCGGGCTGCTTTTGCCGGTTCAGGTTGGCGACTGCGCGGCGCGCCAGGGCCAGCGCATGCGGGTCGTTCTGCGCCAGATGGTCGGCCACGCCCGAAAGGCGGGTGTGCACATCGCCGCCGCCCAGGTCTTCGGCGCTGACAATCTCGCCAATCGCGGCCTTGACCAGCGGCGGGCCGCCCAGAAAAATCGTGCCCTGGTTTTTGACAATGATGGTCTCGTCGCTCATGGCCGGCACATAAGCGCCGCCGGCCGTGCAGCTGCCCATCACGACGGCGATCTGCGCAATGCCCTGGGCGCTCATATTCGCCTGGTTAAAAAAGATGCGGCCGAAATGGTCGCGGTCCGGAAACACCTCGTCCTGGTTGGGCAGGTTGGCGCCGCCCGAGTCGACCAGGTAGACACAAGGCAGGTTGTTCTGCTGCGCGATCTCCTGCGCGCGCAAATGCTTTTTGACCGTCATCGGGTAATAGGTGCCGCCCTTCACGGTGGCGTCATTGCACACAATCATGCAGTCCACACCGCTGATGCGGCCTATGCCCGCGATCACGCCCGCGCAAGGCGCGCTGTCAGTGCCGTCGCGGTCCGGGTACATGGCAAACGCGGCCAGCGGCGAAAGCTCGAGGAAAGGCGTGCCCGGGTCCAGCAGCATCTGCACCCGGTCGCGCGGCAGCAGCTTGCCGCGTGAGGTGTGGCGCGCACGGGCCACATCACCGCCGCCCTGGGCGGCCTTGGCGACTTTGGCCGTCAGGTCGTCGACCAGCGCGCGCATGGCGGCGGCATTGGCCTGGAAGTCGGCGGAACGGGCGTTGAGCTGGGTCTCAAGAGCGGACATGGATTTTTCCTGATGGGGGCGCTGACAAGGCATGGGCGGGCGCAGAGGTCCTACCCAAATAGGTAGGCGGCAGGGCGTACCGGCCCTACCTTAGCGCCAAACAGCCAGCTTAGCGAAAACCCGCCCCCGGCAGGCCGCCAACAAGGTGGCAAATCCTGCCAACGACACCGAGAATCAGCGGATGCCCTCCCGCAGCCTCGCCAACCCACCCGTCGCCGCCACGCCCATGGCCTTTGCCAGAAGCATAGCGGCCGCCTACAAACGCTACGGCAGCAGCCCGGACCAGGCCCTGAAACTGGCACAGATCACGCCAAACCAGCTTAAACAGGCCAACGGCCACATCACGGCCCGCCAGATGGAAGTCCTCTCAGGCGCGGCCATGCAGGAACTGGGCGACGAAGGCCTGGGCGCCTTTGGCCGCAAACTGCCCTGGGGCAGCTACGGCATGCTGGCCCGCGCATCGATCAGCTCGCCCAACCTGGGCATAGCGCTTAAACGCTGGTGCCGCCACCATGCACTCATTGCCGACGACATCATTCTTCGCCTGGCGACCAGCGGCGACACAGCCGCGATCACGGTGGAAGAAAAAGTGCCAGGTAAGGTCGGTGAGTTCGGCCTGGTCCATGTGCTGCGCAATATCCACGGCCTGGCCTGCTGGTATGTGGATTCGCGCATTCCCTTGCAGGGCGCGCGCTTTCCGTTTGAGGCGCCGGCCCATGTGGAGGCTTATGCACTGATGTTCCCCGGCCCGGGCCTGCAGTTCAAGGCCGCGCAGGCCGAGATCCGCTTTGACGCGCGTTACCTGGCTTTGCCGCTGCGGCGCGATGAAAAAGCCTTGCAGCAGATGCTGCAGCGGGCTTTGCCGTTGACGGTGTTGCAGTATCGGCGAGATCGTTTGCTGGTGGAACAGGTTCGACAGGCGCTTGCCAACCCTGCGGTCGCATCCCATACCGCGGAGACCCTGGCCGCGGCTTTAAACATGTCGCCGCGCTCTTTACACCGCCAACTTCAGGAAGAAGGGGCTTCGCTGCAGCAGCTCAAGGACGAGGTGCGGTTTGAAAAAGCCAAGGACTTGTTGCTGCGGACTTCCAAGCCGATCAAGCAGGTGGCTGAGGCTTCGGGGTTTCGGAATGAGAAGAGTTTTACGAGGGCGTTTCGGGAGAAAGAAGGATTTCCCCCTGCACAGTTTCGACGGCAAAACGAACCCAAGGATCTTTGACATCCATGCGCTCAGAACATCATCAAATTTTTATGAGTTTCTGCCGTCTAAGTAACTGAAGCGTTCCAAGTAGCTCGACGCATTACATCGGTACAGAAATATTTAGACATCCCGCGGTCCAGAGCAGCGACAAAACGTCGCATCTGCTCAAGTCGTTCGCGGAAATCAGTGATGCCAAATCCCGGTGGAACTTTTCCTTCATGAGCGATATCCGTCCGCAGATCGTTTAGAGACGTCAGAATAAGTTCGCTATTCATCCGTCCGGCCGCACTTACCACGGCCCATATCTGAGTTACGCCAAGTCTTCTGAAAAGTTGAGGAAGATTTTTTGGTGACGGATATTTTTTCTTATCTAAGAATGCAGCCGCATCAAGTGCTACCGGTATTGCTCCGCCACCGCCCCAAACTGCAATTTTTCTGGCCGTTTGAGCAATCTTTGCCAAGATTGCTCCCTCATCCTCTCCAATGCCAAATTTTCGATACTCAGCGCCTAAGTTTTCGCTCTTATGCAGCAAGTAAGCCAGCATTAAATCGGGCCATTTATCAAAGGATGGATTAGATGCTTGAACAGCACTCAGGGAATCTTCTACAAAGCTTTTTATATACACCTCTAACTGCGCAAAAGCAAAAACATAATATGCAGCCAACAAACGCGTTCCGCCCCCCCCAATTCGAGTCGTTTTATAGAGCGGGGCGAGCTCATGAATAGCTTCATCAATTTGGAGCTCAAACACCTGTCGCGCTCGACTTCGCCTATAACTCATACGCTTCTTAGCAATGCTGTGACGCGGTGTATCCGCCCCTGAAGGGCGGCCTTGTCGCTGGTAGCGAGCGTCACGCTTCGACTGAATTCGCTATTTTCTTGAAGCTCTTCATATGCTTTTTGTACGGCAGCTTTTTTTTCAAGCAACGTGTTGAATTTTGACGTTGTCAATTTGGAACAGGCGGCCATCTGAGCATCGAATACTGCCGCATTAAATCTAGACCTTCCGTCTCTGGAAAACGTGAATGTATGTGTTCCAAAAAGTTGAACTGCACGCGAATGCGCAGTACGAATATCGGCCGCTAGATCCTCGAGTTCGGCTTCACTAGGATTTCTGTTGTTTTCTGCATAGTTCGAAATAAACGACGCAAGGGGTTTCTCATAAGCCCCAATACTTTCGCTCAGAGCCCAGTATCGAATCACCAGCTCCTCCGCCTTCATTCGCTTATCTTTTCTAGCGCCAAAGTAGCTGTCTAGCTTCAGTTCCTTTGCAATGGTCGACGCACTCTTCAGAAGAGACCCATAGTAAAGACCGTGACGCAATTCTTGCCGAGTAAGTGCAACGGCCCCCGAATTCAGTCGCTCAAACACATCGAACTTTACTTGGGGGTGTGTTTCTTTAAGAATGACCGTACAGCGAAGAACTCGATTACTAATATGGCGTTGGAATCTCTTGTCGAGCTGAGAATAAGTTAGCCCCGCCAGTTCAGGGTAACTAGTAAGTCCAGACAAAGGGAATTTATCTTCAACAAAGCGTTTTAGACTGTTGAGTCGCTGATTCCCATCGATCACGGAGAATGACTCGTCGCGCTCCTGATTCATGTAGATAACAGGAATAGGACACTGAATAATGAGTGACTCGACCAACCTAGAAGCCTGTCGGTCGCTCCAAACATACCGCCGCTGAAATTCCGGAATCGTAACTTCGAGCTTCTCCATCATTGCTACTAGCGTCGATACAGAGAAATCGTATTGCTCGGTTCGAAGAATTCGCCGTTCGGGAGGAATTGAAAGGATTGCCTCCTCAAACTCCTCCTCGAGTTCGACCGGAAACAGAGCGTCTGCTAACGACTCTTGATCCTGACTCAAAATCTTCTTAGTTACCATGCGACTCCTCGCGATCGGGTGGAAGGTGGGTATCTCGTAGATAGACCTAGGGCTATCACGCGAGATTGAAGCTGAGCATCGACTTTAAGCGCATTCAATAGGGTTTTAACGCTACGAATTCCGTATGCTCAGCAACAACGTCTAACTCTTAAAGAACCTCTTCGGTTTTTTCAGGGCTCTTGGAGAAATCGCTGCACTTCAGCGTAGTGCACAGCAAATCCGATCCCTTCTACGCCAGTCCTGACCAATTTCTGTGAATTGATGCCGACGACCTGAGGCCCCACAAAAAGCGGCCCACCCGAATTACCAGGGCTAATAGCGGCGTCCGTCTGAATTACCAACATCTCATTTGAGCCCTTGACCAAGGGGTTCCGCATTTTCCTCACCGCGCTGATGATTCCGCGAGTCACTGTAAATTCAAGACCGGAAGGATGGCCGATAGCCTCAACGGTGACTCCGGTAGAAAGTGGTGAACTGGAAAATTGCACTGGGCGCCCCAGCTCTGAGACCTTGACCAAAGCCAAGTCCAAGCCTATGTCGGTTTTAAAAACTCGCCCAGTGAATTTACCGCCGTTGCGGCGATTCAACTCCACCAGTTGTGTTCCCTCGATGACGTGATAGTTCGTCAACACCGTATCAGGGGCTACATAGAAGCCGGTGCCAAGGCTTCCCTTGAGCGTACGAATAACGACAACGCTCTCGGTGCGCGGATCCTCACCAACGACAGCAGCTGCACGCGCATCATAAGCAGCCGCGGCAGACCTAGGCCTCATAGGCGTGGATGCTTCCGCCAACACCATCGACTCTGACTTTAGCGGCCTGAACTGCGGCGTAGCCCTCAGAACCTCCTTAGCAAGCCAGGAGAACTGAACCACACCATCGCCTTTTTCGAATGCATCAATCACTTTTTCATCCACAAACTCTTGCCGATGTTTATAGATGTCTTCGTCCTGATCTCGCAGGTTATACGCGAGTCTGAAATCTTTGGTCTCTACGCCACTTATGTCCTGCTGAGCAAAAGTCTTGGACAGCCGGTCAAATATCCAGACCCTGTAGTTTGACTCTCGCGCAACTTGAATCTGTGTCACTACGAACTGGTAGTTTTGGTAAACAGGCTCCGATACCGTTGGGCTTGTTGATGTAAGGTCATTTCTCGCCTTGGCAACCGAAGATGCCATCAGCGCATCAGAAATGCCGCGCAGCAGTCCTGCTGCCGCCCCTCCATTGGGCGTGTAGGCGTTTTGAACCTTCTGGGAGTTGTATTGACTCTGCACTTCCATTAGCTTGGACTGGGCGGCTGCGTATTGCGGATTGGGAACGTTTTGGGTACCCGCCTGAAACCGCGAACTTTGCTCCCGCTTATCGAGCACTTTGCGTCTCACGACGGTTGGGAGAGCCTGCACAACGACAAGATAGTTTGACTCGGTCAACTTTGGGTCAGAACCTATTTCGCCGGCCCTGACAGTTTTCAACGCACCATTCTTCGTCGTCTCAATTTTGGGACTGGATGAACCATCTTGAACAAGCTGAACGTAGGTCACACTGAAGTTTTTGACGTCGCTGACCTTAAGGCCTAGCTCGCGCGCCTTGCGCACGACGTCAAGCTTCTCGAAGAATCCGTAAGACCTCCCCGCGCCTTCTGAGAACACGCGCTCGACATACATGTTTCCAATCTTTGTTGTATCGGCATCTTTTAGTGACGCCGAATACAGCCGATAGAAACGAAGCAATTCGTCGCTATTGAAATTCGCAAGTCTTGTAGTGACCGTATCGAATATGGGAGAGAGGTCCGAAGTTTCAGACGAAATCGGATAGACCTCGAAAAAATTCGTATTTGCCCTGAAGTCAAAACCTTCCAATGCGGTGGTGGCGTTGGCCGCATATAGGTCCACTAGACGTTTCTTTGCCGCTATTAATTCGTTTGCCGTGCCGCTGCGATAAGCATCGTTTTTGAGTATTTCTACTTTGTCATATCCATCGATCAGTCGGGCTGCCCTCTCAATCTCTTGCTTGATTGCGGGCCATTGCTCCGGCCTCGGGTCATACGAGCGACTCAGCGCGTCAAGGTCTGTGATCTCCTTCGAGAGCTCAGGCTCGTATTCACCGTTCAGGCCTTGGCTCAAGGTCTTTAGCTCTGTCGCAAAGCCGGGACTTTGGCCATCAAAGTACGACTTGTCTGCCGCGTACATCTCGGCGGCTTCAAAGTACTTTTTCTCGGCCAGCAGAGCGCGGAACTTTTGCCCTTTGGGGGAGACAAGATTTGAGATTAGTCCGCCCAAACTTTTGACCATGTTCGAGAGGTCTTCGACTGGCTTTCCCGTTGTAGTCTGAGCGGACGATATGGGGCTGAAGCCCGCGGCACTCAAAACAAGAAGTGCCGCGCAAATCAGGTGTCGACTGCCTGGTCGAGTCGCGAAAGTATTTTCCACTTGAGGGGGAAACGGGCGGTCAGGTAAATCCCAAGCTATTGTCATTTGCGCCACCTTTGATGCTTGTCCAATGGACAGATGCATGGACGCAGAATCGTTGCATCCAGTAACATCTAAAGTAGAACATTGACCCCTGCCTGTCAAAGCATATCTAGGGCTTAGCGCAAATTAATCCGCTTTCCTCCTCTATATGGAGGAGATTTCGAACGACCGAAGCCACCGAGCGGGAATGCGCCAGTGAACTTCGCGGAGGATTACTGCGGGCTCCGAGAAAGTCGCAAAACTACCTCAGACACGGTGAGAGCGCGCTTTGATGAAAAGCGGTTATCCCGCGACAGCTTCGCTCACCCCCACACCAATCCTCTCCAAAGCCCCCGCCAGACTCGCCACCGTCCGGTCCACGTTGTGCCACTTCTCCAGCCCAAACAGCCCCACACGAAAGGTCTTGAAGTCAGGCCCTTCGTCGCATTGCAGCGGCACGCCGGCGGCGGTTTGCAAACCCTCGTTTAAAAACTTCTTGCCTGACTGGATGTCGGGATCGGTGGTGTAGCTGACCACCACGCCCGGGGCCTTGAAGCCTTCAGCGGCCACGCTGGGCAGGCCGCGGTTTTCGAACAGCTGGCGCACCTTGCGGCCCAGCTCCTCTTGTTCAGCCTTCACTTTGGCAAAGCCGTAGTCCTGCGTCTCTTTCATGGTGGCGCGCAGGCGTGTGAGGGCGTCTGTGGGCAGGGTCGCATGGTAGGCGTGGCCGCCGTTTTCGTAGGTTTCCATGATCTGCAGCCACTTCTTCAAGTCGCAGGCAAAGCTGGAGCTTGTGGTGGTTTCAATCGCGGCGCGCGCGCGTTCGCTGAGCATGACCATGGCGCAGCAGGGTGAGCTGCTCCAACCTTTTTGCGGGGCCGAGATCAGGATGTCTACGCCGGTGGCTTTCATGTCCACCCACATGGCGCCGGAGGCGATGCAGTCGAGCACAAACAGCCCGCCCACGGCATGCACGGCGGCCGCGACGGACTGCAAATAGCCGTCGGGCAGGATCATGCCGGAGGCGGTTTCGACGTGGGGGGCAAAGACCAGGGCGGGCTTTTCCTTGGCGATGGCGGCGACGACGTCGGCCACCGGTGCGGGAATCCACGGCGCCTGCGCGCCTGCCGCCGTCTTGCGGGCCTTGAGCACGGTGTGTGAGGCGGGGATGTTGCCCATCTCAAAAATTTGCGTCCAGCGGTAGCTGAACCAGCCGTTGCGGACGACCATGACATGTTTGCCGGCAGCGAACTGGCGGGCCACGGCTTCCATGCCGTAGGTCCCGCTGCCGGGCACCAGGGCAACGGAATGGGCGTGGTAAACCTCTTTGAGGATGGCGGAGATGTCGCCCATCACGCCCTGGAAGCTGCGCGACATATGGTTGAGCGCGCGGTCGGTGTAGACGACTGAAAACTCGAGCAACCCGTCGGGGTCGACATTGGGCAGAAGTCCGGGCATGTCTCTCTCCTTTTTATGAGGAAGTCGGGCTGGCAGCTTAGCACCGCGGGCCCATTCATGCACCCAGGGACAGGCGGGATCCCCACTGCGCCCTCCCCCGCGCTCTCCGCAGGCCTGCTTGTGTGGACAATTGGGCAGGTCCGGGAGGGTCCTGGAAAGCATCCATGGCAACAGGCCAACAAGGGAGTCGGGCGTATGCACTCAGGGAGCAGGGTTTTTTTTAAGGCCTTTTTGAAGGCCTCCAGCGTGGTGATCGCGGCCGCGTTCGGCATCGCCTGCGTTGCGCTGATCAATCTTGCGCCGTTCGCCATGCTGGGAGAGGAGGCCCGGATCTTCTCGCTGTTTTTCACCGTGCTGCCCAGCCTGGCGGCAGGCAGTTTTGTGTTTGCCTGGTGCTACAAACACCACATGGAATGGCTGAATGCCGGTTTTACGGCCGCGCAGAGCCGGCCCGCCAAGCCGCAACTGCTTGTTTCGGGCATCGCACTGTCGGCGGGGCTGGCGGCGCTGTACATCGCGGTGATCGGCCTGCACCCGAAGACTTTTGAGCTGGCCTGGCGCGAGGAAATACGCCTGGCCAACGGCGCCCGGATGGTCGTGGAAACGGGCAGGACTTATGAACGCCTGGATTTGATTCGTTTGCGCGAACTCGGCGAGGTTCGCCTGCGCAGCACCCGGTTGAGCTTTGAGCCCGCCGCGGGCCAGCCCCCGGTTTCCGTGAGCACCCGTCTGCAGCCCGTTTACCTGAACCAGATTGACGGCGTCTGGTACCTCGTGCTGGCCGGCCGGGACGACAGCCGGGAGCGGGCCCGGCCCGGGGACAACTGGGGAACCGACTACAACACCCTGCAGCAACGCCTGGCCATCTTGAAGGGCAACACCTTCGAAGCCGCCCCCTGGGAGAAAGCCCCGGCGGCGATTGTGTTTCACAACCTGCTGTCGACGGATATTTTTGACCTGGCCAAGGCCAAGGCGGCGGAGAAACACCTGATGACCCTGTATGAAAAACAGACCCTGGCTTACCGCTATGTGAACATGCCGGGCCCGGACCCACTGAGGATCACCCGAAGCAAGGCGATGAACACACCGCTGCTCGAGGCGTACCAGGAGGCGATTGCGGGACTGATCAAACCGCCTTGAGACTGAACAGCTTCAGCCCAGGGCGCTTGTCTTTATCCGAGTTCTTTGGCCAGCGCCCGGGCCGCATTGGCATACACCAGCACATCCACACCGACCGCCACAAAAGTACAGCCCAGCGCCAGGTAGCGGCGCGCCTGGGCCACGTCGCCGGTCAGGATGCCGGCGGCCTTGCCGCTGGCCGTGATGATCTTGATGGCGGCTTCAATCGCGGCCTGGACTTCGGGGTGGCCGGATTGGCCGCGGTGGCCCATGGAGGCGGCCAGGTCGGCCGGGCCAATAAAGACGCCGTCGACGCCCTCGACCGCGCAGATGGCCGCGAGGTTGGCCATGGCGGTCGTGCTTTCGGCCTGCACCAGCAGACACACCTCATCATCGGCCACGGCCAGGTAGTCGCTGCGCGCATTCCAGCGCGAGGCCCTGGCGATCGCGCTGCCGACGCCGCGCACGCCCTGGGGCGGGTAGCGCGTGGCGGCAACCATGTGGGCGGCCTGGGCGGCGGTGTCGACCATGGGCACGAGGATGGTTTGTGCGCCTATGTCTAGCACCTGCTTGATGAGGTGCTCGCTGCCTGCGACGACACGGACTATGGGCTGCGAAGGGTAAGGCGCGATGGCCTGCAGCGCGGCCAGCGTGCTTTGCAGGTCGTTGGGGGAGTGTTCGCCGTCGATCAGCAGCCAGTCAAAGCCGGCGGTGGCGCTGACTTCGGCCATGTAAGGCGAGGCCATGGACAGCCAGAGGCCGATTTGCGGTTTGCCGGCTTTGAGGGCGGCCTTGAAGGGGTTGCCTGCGGGGGTCATGGGGGTTTCCTTGTGCTGGCGGCGGGGCTTGCCGCCGTCTGCCGCACTTTAACCCCGGCCCGCCCCCGCCGGCGCCCGGTGCGGTATTCAGGCCGCCTTGCCTTCGTACTGCTCAAAAAAGCCAATGGGGTGCATGTCGATATACCAGCCAACCTGTTCGCCCAGGGTGGCGGCCGGGTGGATGGAGGCCAGGCGCACGGCTTCGTCGCGGCTGCCGGCTTCGATGATAAAAAAGCCGCCGACCAGTTCCTTGACTTCGGTGAAGGGGCCGTCGGTGACTTTGGGCTTGCCGCCGCGCGGCTGGATGCGGATGGTCTGCTCGGGCTCGCCCAGCGAGGCGCTGAGGCGCAGCTGGCCGCTGGCCTTGAGTTCCTTGTCCTTGGGCGGGCACTGGCTGACCAGGGCCTGGACCTCGGCGGGCGCCATGGCGGCGAAATCCGCGGGGTTGTAATAGGCGAGGCAGAGGTATTTCATGGTGTTTCCTTCAAAAAGTGGTTGATGACACCTTGACGACGAACGGGGCAGGCCCGAATCGACACGCCGGCCCGGAAAATTTCAGCTTAGCAGCGCCGCCAGGTCCGCCATGTCGGTAAACACCTGGGATGCGCCACTGGCTTTGAGGGCATTCGGGGCGTCATGGCCCAGTTCGGGCGGGCTGTAACCAAACACCGTGCAGCCGGCCGCCACGCCGGCGGTGACGCCGGTGACGGTGTCCTCGACCACGGCGCAACGTTGGGGGTCCACGCCCAGGGCCGCGGCGGCGGCCAGGTAGACGTCGGGGAAGGGTTTGGAGCGCGGCAGCTCGTGGCCGCTGAAGATGCGGCCCTTGAAGAAGGGCATCAAACCGCATTTCTCAAGCTGCAGCTCGACCTTGAAGCGGTCGGCGCCCGAGGCGCAGGCGATACGGCCGTCGTAAAGCGCATGGACTTTGGCGATGGCGTCGACGGCACCGCTGATGGCTTTGAGGTCGCGCATCAGGCCCTGGTTACGGCGCTCGCGGAACTGGACCATCCACTCTTCGGTCAAGGGGCTGCCGGTGTTGGCGGCGATCAGTGCGGCCTCGTCCTTGACGGCCTTGCCGACAAAGATGCGCATGCATTCGGCGGGGCTGAGCTTCCAGCCGCGCTCTTCGAGCATGTCGCGCAGCACGCCGTTGGTAATGGGTTCGCTGTCGACCAGCACGCCGTCACAGTCGAATAACACCGCGTCGAATTTCATGGTTCCGCTTTCATGTCCAGTTCAGGTTTTGCCGGGGCGGCGAGTGTGAACATCACCCATTCCGGCCGCATATTGAAGCGCACGGGCAGGATGCTGACGCCCAGGCCGCTGGTGATGTACATGCGATTGTCGCCGTGCTCTATCCAGCCGTAGGCCCAGTCGCGCGGGCCGGCGCCGGGCACGATGGGCGCGCCTATGAAAGGCAGGCTGACCTGGCCGCCGTGGGTGTGGGCGGCCACGATGAGGCCGCGCACGGGCGGCAGCTCGAACAGGCTGGCCGGCTCATGCATGAAGACCAGGGCCTGCGCGCCCCTGGGCATACCGGCCATGGCGCGCACCGGGTCGGAATGGCCGGTATGGTCGTCGCCCACGCCGACCACCCACAGGGCGGTGCCGGGCAGGGGCACGGCCTGGTTCTCCAGCACCTGGATGCCGGCGCGCTGGAAGGCGGCGGTGAACTTCGCGCCGTCGTGCCACCAGTCATGGTTGCCCATGACGGCATAGACGCCCAGCCGCGCCTTGAGCCCGCCCAGCACCTGGGCGATCTCGTCTTCGGGCGTGGCGGCAATCTCGGGCTGGTAGTCGCGGTCTGCAAGAAAGTCGCCGGGCAGCAGGATGACGTCGGGCTGGGCGGCGTTGATCTCGGCCACGATGGCGCGGGCGCGCTCCAGCGTCATGACGCGCCACAGCGGGCGTTTGCTGAAATGCCAGTCGGAGGCGACGGCCACCTTGAGGCCGGGCGGGCCTTTCCAGTTGGGGATGGTCTCGCTGATCTCGCGATGGGCGACCCAGCGCGGCTCGACGATGACAGTCCAGATGCCGAGCAGCAGCATCACCAGCGCCAGCACGGCGGTGATGCGGCGCCTCCGGGGCTTCACGGCCTGTGTCACAGGCGGATATCCGGCGACTCGCCGTTCACCACGTCCATCACGCCGGTGCTGTGCGGCGACAGGCCGTAGCTGCGCAGGTTTTTGCGCAGTTCAAGGGGGTCTACCTCGTTCCAGGCCAGGCCGCAGTCCATGCAGGCATGCGCATGCGGGTTTTGCAAAAGCACGGGCTTGCTAAGCAGCGAACGCAGCACGCCGCGCAGGGGATAAAAGCGCCCGGCTTCAAAATTACCCCGCACCACCTTGCGGCTGCTGCAGCGCAGGCAGTACATGCCGCGCACGGTCTGGTTGAACATGTGCCCTCCCCCTCAGTGATCGGCTACTGGATGTCGCCGTCCACATAGTACCAACGGCCTTCCTCGTGCACGAAGCGGCTGCACTCATGCAGGCGCACCGCCGGGCTGCCCGGGCTTTTCTGGCGCGCGACAAATTCGACTTCGGCATGCGTGGCATCAAGCTGGCGGTGGCTGCGCACCTCCAGGCCCAGCCATTTGGTGCCGGGATCGAAGTCAATGGACGTGGGCCTGTGGCTGGCGTGCCAGGTGGCGAGCAAATAATCGCCGCGCTCGGCCACAAAGGCGGTGTAGCGCGAGCGCATCAGCGACTCAGCGTCGGGTGCGGGTGTGCTTTCGAAGTGGTCCAAGTAGCGGCCGCAGCACTGGGCATAGGCCAGCACCCGCTTGCCGGCCTGGCGGCCGCAGGGGCATGGCTGGGACGGCAGCGGATTCGGCATCAACCGCAGCTGTTGGCGCGGGCCTTGCGCTTTTCCCGGTCTTCGAGTGTTTCAATGGGCGCGCCCTGCTTGACCCACTCGGCATAACCGCCGTCGATATGGGCAACATTGCGCATGCCCATGTCCTGCAGGGTTTTGGTGGCCAGGGCGCTGCGCCAGCCCGCGCCGCAGAACAGGATGAACTCCTTGCCCTCGTCGGCGAACAGGGGCTTGTGGTAGGGCGAGGCCGGGTCCACCCAGAACTCGAGCATGCCGCGCGGCGCGTGGTAGCTGCCGACGACGGTGCCGGCGCTGAGTTCACGCACGTCGCGGATGTCGACGATCTGCACCTTGGGGTCGTTCAGGCGTGCCTTGACTTCGTCGACGCTGTAAGTCTTGACCTGGGCCATGGCCTCGTCGACCAGGGCGCGGAATCCTTTGGTGATGGGCATTTGTTATCTCCTCAAGCCAGGGCGCGCTGGATGATGATTTTTTGCACGTCGGAGGTACCTTCATAGATCTGGCAGACGCGCACGTCGCGGTAAATGCGTTCAACGGGGAAGTCGTTCACATAGCCATAGCCACCCAGGGTCTGGATCGCCACGCTGCAGACCTGTTCGGCCATTTCGCTGGCAAAGAGCTTGGCCATGGCGGCCTCCTTGAGGCAGGGCAGGCCGGCATCGCGCAGGCTGGCGGCGTGCCAGATCAACTGACGCGCAGCTTCTATCTTCGTTGCGCATTCGGCCAGGCGAAAGCCCACGGCCTGGTGGTTGAAGATGGCGGTGCCGAAACTTTGCCGCTCTTTCGCATAGTCGAGGGCGAATTCAAATGCGCTGCGCGCCATGCCCACGCTTTGCGCGGCAATGCCTATGCGCCCGCCTTCAAGCGCGCCCAGGGCGATCTTGTAGCCCTCGCCTTCGCTGCCGATCAGGTTCTCGGCCGGGATACGGCAGTTGTCGAAATTGATCTGTGCGGTGTCGCTGGAATGCTGGCCCAGCTTGTCTTCCAGCCGTGCGACCACATAACCGGGCGCGCTGGTGGGCACGATAAAGGCGCTCATGCCTTTTTTGCCGGCGCCCTTGTCGGTCACGGCAATGACGATGGCGGCGTGGCCGTTCTTTCCGCTGGTGATGAACTGCTTGACGCCGTTGATCACATACTCGTCGCCCTCTTTGACGGCCGTGGTGCGCAGCGACGATGCATCGCTGCCGACGTGCGGCTCGGTCAGGCAGAAGACGCCCAGCATCTCGCCTTGCGCCAGCTTTGTCAGCCACTGCTTTTTCTGCTGGGCATTGCCATAGCGCATGAGGATGGCATTGACGGGGCAGTTGGTGACGCTGATGGCGGTGCTGGTGCCGCCGTCGCCGGCGGCGATTTCTTCCAGCACCAGGGCCAGCGTGAGGTAGTCCAGGTTGGCGCCGCCAAACTCTTCGGGCACACAGATGCCGTAGGCACCCAGCGCGGCCAGGCCTTTGTGCGCCTCAACGGGGAAGTGGTGCTCCTTGTCCCAGCGCGCGGCATGGGGCCAGAGTTCTTCTTTCGCGAACGCGCGGACCGCGTCGCGGATCATTTCCTGGTCCTGGTTGAGCAGCATGGTGTGCCTTGCGATGAATGTGAAAAAGAAAAGAAGCCGTGAAAGGCTTACCAGGCGCCGAAAGGGCGGCCGTCGTAGTCGAGGAAAGCGCCCTTGTGCTCGGGCCCCAGCCCGGCCAGCGCGGCGCGCATGGCCGTGACGCTTTGAACGGTGGTGAGCGGCGCGCCGCTGCCGCCCATGTCGGTCTGCACCCAGCCCGGCGACAGGGCCACCATGATGGCCTTGGGGTAGTCGTGCTGGGCCGAGGCGACCACCATGTTGAGCGCGGCCTTGCTGGCGCGGTAGACCCAGCCGCGGCTGCTGTCCACACCGTCTATCTTGGCCATGGCGCTGCTGATGAAGGCAAAACGCCCGCCGCCGCCGCGCACCGCCTCGACCAGGGGCGCGACCTGCGGGATGGCCTGCATGGCGCCCAGCACATTGGTGTGCATGGCGTTGTCAAAGGCCTCGCGTGTGGGCGGGCTCAGCGCGTCGCCGTGCGGGAAGACGCCGGCCACATAGAGGGCGATGTCGATTTCCTCGCCGTCCAGCAGCCAGGCCAGGCCGCTGATGCTGGTGGGCTGGGCCACGTCCAGGCGCAAGGCCTTGGCGCCCAGGCCCTTGAGGCGCTGCAGGCCTTCGTCGTCGCGCGCGGTGGCAATGACCTGCGCGCCTTCGGCCAGGTACTGGCGGGTGAACTCAAGCCCTATGCCGCGCGATGCGCCTATGACGAGGACCTTCACGACAAATCAGATCAGTTCAACGGCGAGTGCCGTGCCTTCACCGCCGCCTATGCACAGCGTGGCGATGCCTTTTTTCAGGCCACGCGCCTTGAGCGCATGGATCAGCGTGACGATGATGCGGGCGCCGGACGCGCCAATCGGGTGGCCCAGCGCGCAGGCGCCGCCGTTGACGTTGACGATGTCGTGGCTGATGCCGAGTTCCTTCATCGCGGCCATGGGCACGACGGCGAAGGCTTCGTTGACTTCCCAGAGGTCCACGTCCTTGACGCTCCAGCCTATCTTCTTGAGCAGCTTGTTGACGGCGCCCACCGGTGCGGTGGTGAACCATTCTGGCTCTTGCGCGAAGGTGGCGTGGCCGACGATGCGGGCGATGGGCTTGGCGCCCAGTTCCTTGGCAGTGGATTCGCGGGCCAGCACCAGGGCGGCTGCGCCATCGTTGATGGAAGAGCTGGAGGCGGCGGTGATGGTGCCGTCCTTCTTGAAAGCGGGCTTGAGCGTGGGGATTTTGTCGAGTTTGACCTTGCCCGGGCCTTCGTCGATGGAGATCACGGTCTCGCCGCTGCGGCCCTTGACGGTGACGGGGGTGATCTCGGCCTTGAAGGCGCCGGACTCGGTGGCGGCCTTGGCGCGGTTGACGCTGGCGGTGGCGAAGGCGTCCTGCGCCTCGCGGGTGAATTTGTATTTGTCGGCGCACTGTTCGCCGAAGGTGCCCATGGCGCGGCCGGGCTCGTAGGCGTCTTCGAGGCCGTCGAGCATCATGTGGTCAAAGATGCGGTCGTGGCCGATGCGGATGCCGCTGCGGCCCTTGAGCAGCAGGTGCGGCGCGTTGGTCATGCTTTCCATGCCGCCGGAGACCATGACGTCGCGGCTGCCGGCCACCAGCTGGTCGTGGGCCAGCATGGTGGCTTCCATGCCGGAGCCGCACATTTTGGACAGGGTGACCGCGCCCACGCTGGCGGGCAGGCCGCCCTTGAAGCCGGCCTGGCGCGCCGGGGCCTGGCCCTGGCCGGCCATCAGGCAGTTGCCGAACAGCACTTCGTCGACTTTTTCAGGGGCGATGCCGGCGCGCTCAATCGCGGCCTTGATGGCAGCGCCGCCGAGGTCGTGGGCCGAGAGGCTGGTGAAGTCGCCCTGGAAACCGCCCATGGGGGTGCGGGCTGCGCCGAGGATGACGATGGAATCTTGGTTGGGGTTGGACATGGTCGTGTTTCCTTTCAGTTGATTCAGCTTAGTTGGCGGGCCGGGGCATTTTTGCCTCCAGCGCCTTGACGAAATTCGGGTCGATATGGGCTCGTTGCGGTGTGGCCTCGGCGAGTTTCAGATGCGTCCAGGCCATACGGTAATTGCCGCTGGTGTAGTCGGCGATGGCCCAGTTTTGCAGGTTGAGCGTGTGGCCCGGTGCTTTTTTGTAGATGGCCTCATAACGCCTGAGAGCCTCGGCCATCATGGTGGGGTTGCTCACCACGCCTGCCGCAATACCGATGGTTTTGGCGTAATCAACGGCAAGATCGATGTCGTCGGGCGCCAGCTTTTCGGCTTCCGCAAACAGGCTCAATGAAGCGAGAAGACCCTGGTCACTGTAAGAAGACACTGCGGCCATTCCCCATAGCGAGGGCACGCTCTTCGGGTCAATCAACCAGGCCTGGTTGAAGCGGCGCATGGCATCTGCCAGATTGCCCTGGCGCAGCAGCTGCCAGCCCCGATCCGAGACCTCTTTCGCCGCCTTTGGCCTGTCACCCGGGTAGCGGGCGTCAACCTGGCTCAGGAATTCGGCGTCTGCCGCTTTTTGCTGTTCGCTCTTTTGTCCATTGCCGTATTTGGGTAACAGCGAGATGTCCTGGGAGAAAGCGAAACCGCAGAAAAAGGCCAGCGCCGCAAAAAGCGCCCAAGCCCTGATGAGTGGAGTTGATATCGTCATGTCTTTCTTGCCTCGCTGTTTGTTCCGGTCACTGTTGGGCTGGTTCAGGGCGTCAGGCCGCTGAGGCCTGTTAAAGCCGGTTCGGGCGGCAGCTGGGTCAGCACTTCGTCGTGGGCCTCGCCGGGGCTGTGCAGCGCGATAAAGCGCTTTTCGCGCTCGTAGGGGAAAACATCGTGCACATGGCCGGCCTGGATGCGGGCCTGGTGTTTTTGCCAGAAGTCGGCATCCAGCAGGTTGGCGTGGTGTTTCATGAAGACCTCGCGCACCGCGTCGTTGCCGAGCAAAAAGGGCTCGAAGGTTTCGGGGAACACGTCCTTGGGGCCGACGGAATACCAGACCTCGCCGCTCATTTCGTCTTCCTCGTTGCGGGCGGCGGGCACCTTGCGGAAGTTGCAGTCGGTGATGTATTCGATCTCGTCGTAGTCGTAGAACACGACCTTGCCGTGGCGCGTGATGCCGAAGTTCTTCCAGAGCATGTCGCCGGGGAAGATGTTGGCGGCCACAAGGTCCTTGATGGCATTGCCGTACTCGACGACGGCGCGCTCTATCTGGTCCTTGGCGGCGGGCTCGGTGACGCCGGCGTCGAAGGCCTCCTGCAGGTAGATGTTGAGCGGGATCATGCGGCGCTCGATGTAGACGTGCTTGATGATGACCTCGGTCTGCCCGTCGCCGTCGCGGTCGCTGATCTCGAGCTGGCTGGGCGCGAATTTTTCGATCTCGGCGATCAGTTCGTCGTCGAAGCGGTCGCGCGGGAAGGCAACCTCGCTGTATTCCTGGGTGTCGGCCATGCGGCCCACGCGGTCGTGCTGCTTGACCAGCAGGTACTTGCCCTTGATCTGCTCGCGCGTGGTGTCTTTCTGCGGCGGGTAGTAGTCCTTGATGACCTTGAAGACGTAGGGAAAAGACGGCAGGTCGAACACCAGCATGACCATGCCCTTGATGCCGGGCGCGATGCGGAACTTGTCGGTGGAGTGCCGCAGGTGGTACAAAAAGTCGCGGTAAAAAAGCGTCTTGCCCTGCTTGGCCAGGCCCAGCGCGTTGTAGATTTCGGCGCGCGGCATGTGCGGCATCATGCTGCGCAAAAACTGCACATAGGCCGAGGGAATGCCCATGTCGACCATGAAGTAGGCGCGCGCGAAGCTGAAAAGAATCAGCAGATCGTCTTCGCCGAACAGCGCGGCATCTATGACCAATTTACCGGCCCTGTTGTGCAGCACGGGCAGGGCAAAAGGCACTTCGTTGAAGCCGTTGATGATCTTGCCGACGACGTAAGCGCCCTTGTTGCGAAAGAACAGGCTGGTGAGGACCTGGATCTGGAAGTTGGCGCGCAGCTTGACGTCGGCGAAGCGCTCGCTGATGGCCTCGAGCACATAACCGGCGTCGCGCTCCAGGTCTTCAAAGGGCAGGCGCAGGTCGAAGTCGCGCACCAGCTGCAGCAGCACGTCGCGCATGTTGTCGCGCGTGGGGTAGTAGGCGCGGTAGGTGGGCTGGGCGGTGGGCTCTTCGTTTTCGATGTACTCGGTGCTGACGGCCGGGCGCACGAAGATGAAATCGTTCTGGAAATAGCTGCGGTGCAGTATCTTGGTGGTGACCGAATTGAAAAAGGTCTCGGCAAGCTCGGGCTGGTGGTGGTTGACCAGCAGGCCTATGTAATGCAGCTTGACCTGCTGCCAGACGTCCATGGGTTGCTCGCCGGCCTTGAACTCGCGCTCCAGCCGGGTGGAGGCCTCGCGCACGCGCAGGTCGTAGAACTCGATGCGCTCGCGCTGGGCGCGCTGCTGGCCGTGCCAGTCTGCGGTTTCAAAGCGGTGTTTGGCGCGCGCGGACTCAGTGCGAAACAGCTGGTAGTGGCGGTTGAAACCGTCCATCATCGCCTTGGCGATGTCGTAGGCGATGCTCGAGTCCAGGCGCTGCGGGAACATGGCGGCCGGCCTTTTTAGACCAGTTGCTGCTGCGTGCCACCGCCCACGCGGGCCATCCACACGTCCCAGACGCGGTCTATGGCCTTGCTGTAAAGCATGTCGAGCTGCTCGGGCCCGGCGACGCTCATCTGCAAATCCTGCAGCAGGCCGTCGTGCACGCCGAAGGCCCAGCCGTGCACGGTGACCTCCTGGCCGCGCGCCCAGGCGTCGACCATGACGGTGCTGACCGAGACGTTGACGACCTGCTCGATGACGTTGATGTCGCACAGGGCCTGGGCGCGCACGTCCTCGGGCAGGCTGTCGAGCAGCTGGCGGTGGCGATGCCGCACGTCCTGGATGTGGCGAAGCCAGTTGTCGGCCAGACCTATGCGCGCGCCTTCGAGCGCGGCCTGCACGCCGGAGCAGCCGTAGTGGCCGACGACCATGATGTCTTTGACCTTGAGGCGCTCGACCGCGAACTGGATGGCCGAGAGGGCGTTGAGGTCGGAGTGCACGACGATGTTGGCGACGTTGCGGTGCACAAACACCTCGCCGGGCTCCAGGCCGGTGATCTGGTTGGCGGGCACGCGGCTGTCGGAGCAGCCTATCCACATGTACCTGGGCGTCTGCTGCTTCACCAGGCCGGTGAAGAAGCCGGGCCGTTCGGCCTCCATTTGCGCGGCCCAGGCACGGTTATGGGCAAAAAGGTCTTGGAGAGAGGTGGTCATGGGCGTATTTTCACCTGCCGGCGGGAATGCCGTCCGGGAGGCGGCTGAAATCATTTTTCATCGACGGCCTTCGGCTTCAAAAGCGATTTTTCGGCCAGGCATTTTTCCCTGAAATCGGTGGCGAGCTGGTCGCTGTCGGCCCCCGGCGGGCTGCGGTCCGGCCCGGCTGCTTTCATGATCGATGCGTCGACCAGCAAGGGGCCTTCGCCGGAGAAATCACAGACAAACCGGTACTCGCTGCCGGCAACCGAGGCATCCAGCATCTTGCGGGTGAGGTGCAGCTTGCCATCCTGGTAACACCATCGCTGCACTTCACCGTCGCCTTTGACCAGCCCGGCCAGGCAGCGCTCGCCCTGGCTTTCAAAAAAGCCGGGGCTATCTTTGCCGAGAAGTGCGTGCAGGTCCTTGAAGTTCGGGGTGGCGCCGCGCGAATACATCAGCTGCTGGGCGGGATAGGGGTTTCCCCCTCCGTGGGTATATTCAAACAGGGTGAGGTTGCCCAGGCTTTTCCATTTGAACTGCTCGCACGCCGTGTGATGCGCCAGGCCTTTGGCACTGAAATTCATGGTGTCCTCAAGCTGGATGCTGGCGCTGGAGCCATCCTGCAAGGTGAGGCCCACGGTGTAGGCCACAAAACTGCCCTCCAGGGCGAGTTCGTTCCCGCTCGGCTCCCCGATTCTTGAGCCTTCCACAAAAATATTGCTCACCTTTCCCCGCAGACTTTCGGGAACAGGGCATTCGAAGCTGGCGTCCGCTTCGACGGACGCGGCGTTGTTGGGCAGGGGCTCATCTTTCTCGCACGCGCCGAGAAGCGCGGCAAGCGCGAGCACAAGAACCCATTTCACGCTCTGATGTATCACCGGCATGGACACCGGCCTCACATGGTCTCGGCGAACAGCTCGCGCCCTATGAGCATGCGGCGTATTTCGCTGGTGCCGGCGCCGATTTCATAGAGCTTGGCGTCGCGCCAGAGCCGGCCCAGCGGGTATTCGTTGATGTAGCCGTTGCCGCCGTGGATCTGCAGGCCCTCGCCGGCCATCCAGGTGGCTTTTTCGGCGCACCAGAGGATGACGGAGGCGCAGTCCTTGCGGACCTGGCGCACATGGTCGGTGCCCAGCATGTCGAGGTTTTTGGCGACGGTGTAGGCAAAGGCGCGGCCGGCCTGCAGCACGGTATACATGTCGGCGACCTTGCCCTGGATGAGCTGGAACTCGCCGATGCTCTGGCCGAACTGCTTGCGGTCGTGGATGTAGGGCACGACGCTGTCCATGACGGACTGCATGATGCCCAGCGGGCCGCCGGTGAGCACGGCGCGCTCGTAATCGAGCCCGCTCATCAGCACCTTGGCGCCGCTGTTGAGGCCGCCCAGGATCTGGCTGGCGGGGACTTCCACATTGTTGAAGACCAGCTCGCCGGTGTGGCTGCCGCGCATGCCGAGCTTGTCGAGTTTTTGCGCGACGGAAAAGCCCTTCATGCCTTTTTCGATCAGGAAGGCGGTGACGCCGCGCGCACCGAGTTCGGGCTCGGTCTTGGCGTAGACCACTAGGGTGTCGGCGTCGGGGCCGTTGGTGATCCACATCTTGCTGCCGTTGAGCAGGTAGTAGCCGCCCTTGTCCTCGGCTTTGAGCTTCATGCTGATGACGTCGCTGCCGGCGCCGGGCTCGCTCATGGCGAGCGCGCCCACATGTTCGCCGCTGATGAGTTTGGGCAGGTATTTTTTGCGCTGCTCGTCGCTGCCGTTGCGCTTGATCTGGTTGACGCAGAGGTTGCTGTGCGCGCCGTAGGACAGGCCCACGGAGGCGCTGGCGCGGCTGATCTCTTCCATGGCGATCATGTGGGCCAGGTAGCCCATGTTGGCGCCGCCGTATTCCTCGCCCACGGTGATGCCCAGCACGCCGAGCCCGCCCATCTTGGGCCAAAGGTCCATGGGGAACTGGTCGCTGCGGTCGATCTCGGCCGCGCGCGGGGCGATCTCGGCCTGGGCGAATTCGCGCACCGCGTCGCGCAGGGCGTCTATGTCTTCACCGAGCATGAAGTTGAGTCCGGGCATGTTGGTCATGGTGGGCGTCCTTTTGAAGGCTGGATTGTGGGGATGGGTGGATCAGTAGGTCTTGGGCACCGGCACCAGGGTCTGCTGCATCAGGGCGCAGGCGCTTTGTTTGCCGTCCGGGGCGAAGTGCGTGACCTCGGCGGTGGTGACGATGATGCGCTTGCCGGCCCTGGCGACGCGGCCCAGGGCGCGCAGCTCGCCGTCCCGGAAGGCGGCCATGAAATTGATCTTGTATTCGACCGTGGTGACCTCGGAATCTTCCGCGGCCACGGTGAGGGCCGCATAACCACCGGCGATGTCGGCCAGTGCGCCCATGGCGCCACCGTGGAAACTGCCCTGCTGCTGGGTCACGTTGTCCGACCAGGGCAGCGCCACTTCGCACAGGCCCGGCTCCACGCGCAGCAAGCGCGCGCCCAGGTGCTGCATCAGGCCCTGGCGCAAAAAGCTGGCTTCGATGCGGCGGAACAGCGCGGAGGGGGCGGCGGGTGCGTCCATGAAAAAGCCCTTTGAACGTGCGGAAGATGATTTCCGTTGAATTGACGTTTACGTAAACGTCAATTATGCCTGCTGGTGGAGGAACTGTCCAAGGGCTGCGAAAGCCTCGTGCGCGACCTGAGCGTCCGTGCAATCGCGTCCCGAAGAGGAAAGAGATGCGCGTCGCCGGCAAATTGCGCTTCCCGCGAATTACCCGTATGGACGATCACCATGCGAGCGACGGGATCGACAAAGATATTCTGGCCGCCGACGCCCCAGAAAAAAGACCGGCCGCCGGCCGCCTGCGGTATCCAGACGTGCAACCCATAAAACGGGGCCCCTTTGGGCTGCGGCTTGTCCGGCCGCAGCACAACCATCTCGTCGACCCACGCGGCGGGCACGAGCTGCCCGCCTGCCGCCTGCCCCCGGTTCAGCACCAGCGCCCCCAGCCGGCCGTAGTCGCGCAGGCGCGCGGCGAACTGCCCTTGAACGCCCTCCTCGCCGTGAAAATTCTTGATCCAGAAGCCGCTGCCCTCGGCCCCGAGGCGCGACCATATCCTGTCCTCGAGATACGCGGTGTTGCTCATGCCGGTACGCTCGCTCAGCATGAGGCCGAGCAACGCGGTCACCGCGCCGTTGTAGCTGAAGGCCTTGCCGGCGGGCGATCGGTCCGTCTTCTCCTGCAGGTAGCGCCGCATGCTCTGGCGCGGCGAGACGGTGGGGTCGGTCGCGCGGTTGTCCGATATCGCGCCCGCCCCGTAGGCGGCATGAAGTTTGGCCGAGGTGGCCATCCGCAGCAGATCCTCCACCGTGTCGTCGGCAAATGCGCTGGCTTCGAAGCCGAGCAAGACCTGCCTGACGGTGGTGCCCAGCGTCAGCTTGCCTTCCGCGACCGCCACGCCGACCAGCAGCGACAGGATCGTCTTCGACATGGACGCCGATAGCAGCGCATCCTGGGCGCCGGTTCCCTGCAGGTATCGCTCATAGACGATCCGGTCCTCATGCAAGACGAGAAGTCCCGTCGTGCAGAAACGGGCCAGGTACTCCTCGAGCGAATGGGCTTCCGGATCCCCGGCCACGCGATACGTCACATTCTCCAATGGCAGGCCCTGGCCGAACACCGCCGGCGCACCGGCCGCCCGCGCTTCGTTGAACGGAAATCGCTGCTGGGGGTTGAGGAATGAACCGGTGCAGCCTTGTTGGGCCGCCGCGAGAGCGGGCAGGCCCACCGCGAACAGGACCAGGGCCGCGCGGCGCAGGGAATCCATCGTCATGGGGCTAGTCGCAAAGCAGGCCACCGCTACGCCGCCTGCCTCGCCTTCTCAAGTTTCGCCAGCAGCGCCTTGGCCTCGCGCTCGTGCGTTTTCACCTCCTCGAGGTTGCCCTGCAGCTCGGTCATCTGCTCCTCCAGCTGTGCGCGGTGCTGCGCCAGGATGGCGAGGAACTTGCGCAGCTGCGGCCCGGTGTCGCGCGGGCTGTCGTACATGTCGATGATTTCCTTGGCCTCTGTCAGCGACAGGCCCAGGCGCTTGGCGCGCAGCGTGAGCTTGAGCCGGGTGCGGTCGCGCGCGGTGTAGACGCGGTTGCGGCCGCCCGCCCCTTCGCGCAGCGGCTGCAGCAGGCCCATGTCTTCGTAGAACCGCATGGCGCGCGTGGTCAGGTCGAACTCTTTTGCCAGGTCGCTGATGGTGTAAGTGGTGGCCATGGTGGTGGGTGAAGTCCTGTGCAAACGGGGGCGACAGCGCGAAACAGGCGCGGTCCCTACAATGGCTGAATATGACGTTTACGTAAACGTCAAATATACCGTGAATATTGCCATGAACCTCCTTGAACAGCAACTGCACTACCCCTTCGGCGACACCCTGCCCGCCTCGGGCGGGGCGCTGGAAGTGGCACCCGGCGTGAAGTGGATACGCATGGCCTTGCCCTTCGCGCTGGACCACATCAACCTGTGGCTGCTGCGCGACGAGATGGACGACCCGAACCGGGCGGGCGCCAAGATCCAGGGCTGGACCATTGTCGACTGCTGCATCAGCCGGGAGGAGTCCAAGGCCCAGTGGGAGGAGATTTTCGCTACGCAGCTCGAAGGCCTGCCGGTGCTGCGCGTCATCGTGACCCATATGCACCCCGACCACATCGGCCTGGCGTACTGGCTGTGCGAGCGCTGGTCCTGCAGGTTATGGATCAGCGCCACCGATTACCACTCGGCGCGCATAGGCTCGCAAAGCACCACGGGTTTCGGCGGCGAGAGCGCGGCGCGCTTTTTTGCCTCGCACGGCCTGGTCGACCCGGAGGCCATCGAAAAAATCCGCGGACGCGCCAGCTACTACCCGGGCATGGTGCCCGCGGTGCCGGCCAGCTATGTGCGCATCATGGACGGGATGACGCTGCGCATAGGCGGGCGCGACTGGCGCTGCATCAGCGGCTACGGCCACGCGCCTGAACACATCGCCCTGCACTGCAAGGAACTGGACACGCTGATCAGCGGCGACATGGTGCTGCCGCGCATTTCCACCAATGTGAGCGTCTACGACCTGGAGCCCGAAGCCAACTCGCTCACGCTGTTCCTGGACTCGATCGACAAGTTCCTGCCGCTGGACAAGGACACGCTGGTGCTGCCCTCGCACGGCAAACCGTTTCGCGGCCTGCACATCCGCGTAGGCCAGCTGCACGACCACCACCGCGACCGCCTGGCCGAAGTCATGCAGGCCTGCGAAGCAGCCCCCTGCAGCGCCGCCGACATCCTGCCCATCATGTTCCCCCGCAAGCTGGACCTGCACGAGACGACGTTTGCCATGGGCGAAGCGGTGGCGCATCTGCATGCGCTGTGGTTCCAGAAAAAGCTTGCGCGCCGGCTGGATGCCGACGGTATTTACCGGTTCAGCGTAACAGCCGAAGCGATTTAGCGGCTCCCCACACCAGCATGAGCCGTGGAACCGGCTTTGCCGGGCCACAGGCGGGCGGCCCCCTCGGGGGGCAGCGCATTACACGCAGCCGAAGGCGAAGTGAAAAGCGTGGGGGCTCACAGTCAGTGTCTCCACTTGCGATTAGCCGTGACCAAGGCCGTGACATAACCATGCAGCCAGTCAAAGTTGATCGGCTTTTGCAGCAAATGGGCTTCGGGCGGCAGGCCGCCGCGGGCCTGGACGGCCTCGGGTGCCAGGCCGCTGATGACCACAATCTGCATGTCGGCGAGCTGCAGGTTGCGCTTGCAGGCCTTGAGCATTTCGATGCCGTCGACACCGGGCATGGACAGGTCGGTGATCAGCAGGTCGGGCCGCATGCTCGCGATGTCCATCATGGCTTCGAGCGCCGACGGCATCCAGGTGCAGTCGACCGGCAGGTCCCAGTCCTCGAACTGGCAGCGATACAACTCGCGGGTGTTTTCGTCGTCTTCCACCATCAGCACGCGCAGGCGGTGCTTGGGGTCGGTGTCGGCCCGCGAGAGTTGCGGGCTGTTCTTGGCCAGGTAGGCATTGATGGATTGCAGCGCGATGCGGCGATGGCCGCCCAGCGTTTTCCAGGCTTCGATCTCGCCCTTTTCCACCAGCGATTGCACGGTGGCGACAGACAGGCCCAGCAGCTTGGCCGCGTAGCTGGTGCCGCAGTAATCCTCGCTCGAGAAATCCGAAGCGGTGATGGCGGCCTCGAAAGACTTGGGTTCACGCATGATCAGTCTCGTAAAGGATTGTTTTTGGCATTTTTCGCATTTTAATCAATTCGATGTATTAAACCCTAGTAAAAACAGCAGAAAAGACGTTAAAACAGACTTCAACCACGGTAATTAATCCCGCCGAAGACACATTGCGTCACATCAGGACACATCAAGAGGTGTGCGGGGTTTTGGGCAGGGTGAAGAAGAAGGTCGCGCCATGGCCCGGCGAGGACTCCGCCCACAGCCTGCCGCCGTGGCGTTTGATGACCCGGCTGGAGGTGGCCAGGCCTATGCCGGTGCCGGGAAACTCCGACGCTGCGTGCAGGCGCTGGAAGGGGTTGAAGAGCTTGTCGGCGTAGGCCATGTCAAAACCGGCGCCATTGTCGCGCACAAAGTACACCGGAAGCCCCGCGGCGTCCTGCGTGTGGCCGACGGTGATCTCGGTCACCCCCTCGTGGGAGCTGAACTTCCAGGCGTTGCCGAGCAGGTTTTCCATGACCACGCGGACCAGGCGCGCGTCGCCGTGCGCCCTCAGGCCTTTTTCGATGGTGATCACCGCCTTGCGGTCCGGGTCGCGCGCCTGCCAGTCGTCCATGATGCTGTGCGCCAGCGCGGACAGGTCCACCGACTTGTTGCTCAGCGGCGCGCGCGAGACCTGCGCCAGCGACAGCAGGTCTTCGATGAGCTGCCCCATCTGCGCCACCCCGGCCTGGATGCGCGCCAGGTAGTGCGAGACCTTGTCGCCGGCGTTGGTGCCCAGCTGCTTGGCCAGCAGGCGGCTGAAGCCGTCCACGGTGTTGAGCGGCGAGCGCAGGTCGTGCGACACGGAATAGGAAAACGCCTCGAGTTCGTGGTTGGACAGCCGCAGCGCGGCTTCGATGGCCTTGATCTCGGTGATGTCGGCGTCTATGCCGACCCAGAAAGCCACCCGGCCCTGCTCGTCGATGACGGGCGAGGCGCGGTAGGACATGGTGTGGCAGCTGCCGTCGCGGGCCAGCACGCGGCGTATGCCCATGAACTGGGTCTGCGTGGCCCTGGCGGTCTCCCAGGTGGCCTTGACCTCGGGAAGGTCCTCGGGATGGATGACGGAGAACCACTGCGTGCCGGTCCAGTCCTCGAGCTTGCCGCCCACCAGTTCGAACCAGGCGCGGTTGAAGTAAGTGGCCGCGCCGTCGGGATTGATGGTCCACACCACCTGGGGCGCCTGCTCGGCCAGCCCGCGGAACAAGGCCTGCTGGCGCTCCAGTTCCAGCGTGCGCTCGGCAACCTTGCGCTCCAGCCCGGTGTTGAGCTGGCTGACTTCCTCCAGCAGGCGGGCGTTCTCGATGGCGATGGACGCCAGCTGGGCCAGCTCGAGCGCGACGTATTCGTCCTGCTGCGTGAACTCGCCTTCGTACTTGTCGGACAGCTGCAGCAGGCCGATGTTGCGGCCGTCGCGCCCGGTCAGCGGCACGGCCAGCCAGCCGCGCATGGCCGGGTGTTTGTCGGCATAGCTGCCGAAGCCGCGCCAGCGCGGATGGGCTTCGAGTTCGGCCTGGGTCATGCGCATGGAGCGGTTGGTCTGGCAGACCATGGCGTAAATGCCGGTGCCGTCGGGCGGCTCGATGAGGTCGCGGTACTTCGCGTATTTGTCGGACAGGGACAGGGCGTTGATGGCCTGCTTCCAGTCGCTGTTCACGGTCAGGCTGACGATGGACTGGTGGGCGCCCACCACGCCCCGGGCCTGTTCGGCCACCTCATGCATGGTGCCTTCCAGCGTCTGGTGCCAGGTGATGGCCTGGGCGGCGTCGGCCGCGCGCTGCAGGGTAAAGAGGTGCTCCTGCACGTCGCGCTCGGCCTTGAGCTGGGCCGTGACGTCCATTGCCAGTACAAAGCGCGCGGGCACGCCGGCGTACTGGATGGGCCGCGACACCGCATGGGCGGAAAAGATGGAGCCGTCCTTGCGGCGGTGCTGCCAGGAGCCTTTTCTCTCGACCGAGTTGTCGCTCAGCGCGCGCTCCAGGCGCGCGTGCTCGGCCTCGGGCCGGATGTCGAATAGGGTCATCCCCAGGAATTCCTCCACCGAGTAGCCGTAGCTGTCGACCGCAGCCTTGTTGACGTTGAGGAAACGCGAGGTGGCGACGTCGAACACCCACATGGGCACAGGCGCCATCTCAAAGAGGGCGGCGTAGCGCTGCTCGCTGTCCATCAGCGCCTGCTCGGCCCGCTTGCGCTGTGTGACGTCGCGCTCGACCGCCACCCAGTGCGTGTACCGGCCCTTGGCGTCGGCGATGGGCACGATGTCCAGATCCAGCCAGAACTCCTGGCCGTCCTTGGTGTAGTTGATCAGTTCGGCGCGCACCGGCTGCCATGCCTGCAGCGCGCCGCGTATGCGGTCCAGTTCGGCCCGCTGCGTCTTGGGGCCCTGCAGCAGGCGCGGCGTGCGGCCCAGCACCTCCTCGCGGGTGTAGCCGGTGCGGCGCTCGAACGCATCGTTGACAAAAACGATGCGCGGGCCCGGCTCGTCAATCGGCCCGGCCTCGGTGATCAGCACGATGTCGTTGAGGCGGGCGACGCAGGACTCCAGCAGCCGCAGGTGCTCCTGGGCCTGGTGCTGCTCGGTGATGTCCTGCAGCACGCCGACCAGGCTCACGACCTTGCCGTCCCGCTGCAACGCGCGGCCGCGCGTGCGCACCCAGATGCGCCGGCCTTTCTCGGTGATGAGCGGCAGCTCCAGGTCCCATGGCGTGCCGTGACGAAAGGCGGCTTCGGCCGCGGCCCTGACGATGGGCTGCGCTTCCGGCGCATAGGACCGGATCGCCTGCCCTATGCTGAGCCTGGCCCCGGGCTCCATGTCATGGATGCGGTAGATCTCCTGGGACCAGTAGGGCGCCATGGTGTCGACTTGGACTTCCCAGCCGCCGATTTTCGCGAGCTCGCCGGTGCGGTTGAGCAACTCGGTGCCGCGGGCGATTTCAAGTTCCGCCTGCTTGCGGTCGGTGATCTCCTGGAGCACGCCGGAGCGGCGCGGCCCTTGGCCCGGCGGGCCATCCTGCGGCCCATGGGCGCGACCCACCAGGTGGATCCAGCGCAGCTCGCCGGCGGCCGTGATGATGCGGAACTCGACGTCCAGCGGCAGGCCGGCCGCCACGGCGGCGTCGCGCCTGGCCTTGAAGTCCTGGCGGTCGGCGGGATGAATCAGCTGCAAAAACGAATTGCGGTTTGTGGCAAAGGTCGCCTTGTCCACTCCCAGCACGTCATAGACCTCATCGGACCACCAGGTCTCTTCGCTGCGCACGTCAAGCTGCCAATAGCCTATGCGCCCCAGGCGCTGGGCGTCCTGCAGCCTGTGCTGGATGGCTTCGCTGTTCGCCAGTTCCGCCTCCAGGGCCCCGCGGTGCTTCTGCAGGGATTCGGCCATGCGGTTGAAGCCTTCGGCGATCCGGGAGAATTCCCCGCCGTCGTCGGACGATGTGACCGGGATGCGCACGTCCAGCCGCCCGTCCTGGATGCGCCGGGTCGCCTCCAGGATGTTGCGCGTGGGGACCACGATGGCGCGCCCGCCCATCATCCAGGCCAGCAAGCCGCTCAGGAAGGCCAGCAGGGACAGCACGCCCAGCTCCAGCCACAGTTGCCGCTGGGTGGCGCCCACCACGAGGTTGTGGTCCAGGCTGACCGCCACAAAAAACGCCTCACCCACATTACTGCTGCTGGGCATGAAGGCCCAGAGCCGGCGCTTGCCTGCACCGTCCGGGCCGTCGGCGGTGCCCGTCCTCAGGGTTTTGACCGCCTCACGCAATACCGGGCTGGCCGCTTTTTGGCCCACGCGTATGGGCAGGGCCGGTTTCCCGGCCAGCAGCACGCCGTTGCGGTCGTGGATGCCGAGCGCGGCGCCGGGCGGCAGCTGGATGCTCAGCGCCGTCTTCGCCATTTCACCGAGGTCGACCGAGGCATAGGCCACGACCACGACCCGCCCCTCGCGGTCCAGCAGGGGCAGCGCGAAGGTGATGGAGGGTATGCCCGTGGCGCGGCCCACGATGTATTCGCCGGTCACGAATTCGCGGCGGGCCACGGCCTCGCGGAAATAGGCCCGGTCGCCCAGGTAGTTCAGCGTCGAATTGGGAATCCCGTTGCACAGGGCCCGGCCGTCCATGCCCACAACACCCAGGTTGGCATACAGCGGGAACAGCCGGTTCAGTTGCACCAGGTAGGCGTCGCAGCGGCCGCCCCTGCCGCCCTTGACGGTCTTGCCGTCCTCGCCGCTCAGCAGCTCGGGCGCATGGACGACGGCGGTGAGCACCTGGCGCGCCGTCTCGGCCAGCTGCTGCTGGTTGGAGGCCGCCAGCGAGGCCGCGAACTGCAGGTCGGTCATGGCCCGCTCGACGGCGACGTCGGCGTTGTAGACGGCCTTGAAGATGGACAGGCCGAACAGCGGAACAATCGCGGCCAGCACCAAGATGACGAGGCGGGTCCGCAGCGTGATCTGAACCTTCATCGCGGCCATCGCTCAGGAGCCCGCCCGGGCCGCACAGGCGGCCCGCCCCGCGGGCGTATCAACCGGCCGCGATCGATTCATTGACATCCAGCCAATAGGCCTGGAGCCGCTGGAGTTTTTCCGTAAGGTCTCCGAAATCGACAGGCTTGCGCACAAAGCCATTGGCGCCGGCCTGGTAGCAGGCCACGATGTCGGAGCGCTCGCTGGAGGACGTCAGCATGACCACCGGCACCAGGGCCGTGAGCGGGTTGCCGCGCACGCCGCGCAGCACATCCAGCCCCGAGAGCTTGGGCAGCTTCATGTCCAGCAGGATGAACGAGGGCTGTCGCTGCGTGTCGCGCCCCGCGTGGGCCCCCTGCCCGAACAGGTAGTCCAGCGCCTGCACACCGTCGCGGGCGACCGCGATCTCGGCCGTCACGCCCTGCTCCTCCAGAGTCAAGACAGTCAGCTCCAGGTGGTCGGGGTTGTCTTCAACTACGAGTATGAGCTTGTCGTTCATGGAAGTGCTTTGGAGGTACGACATCAAGTCCCTGGTGTTTTTGGCATTTTTGATATTTTTGTCATATTAACAAGTAACGCCAAGCTGTACTACTTTGTTATCGCCGATTCAGCCCCGGCAAAGGGTTTGCCCTGCGCCGCCTTGGCGCCCTCCCCCAGCTACCAGCGCGGAATCGCTTCGTCCTTGAGCTGGCCGCGCAATTCGGCGTAATCGGGCACGATGGTGCGCACGGTGTCCCAGAAACGCGGGCTGTGGTCCATGACACGCAAATGGCTCAGTTCATGGACCACCACATAGTCGATCACCGATTGCCGGAAATGAACCAGCCGCCAGTTCAGCCGGATGGAGCCGTCGGCGCTGGCGCTGCCCCAGCGCGTGCCGGCGCTGGACAGGCTGAGTTTGTGCCACTGCACACCGAGCTGCGGCGCGAAATGGTTGAGCCGCTCGATGAAGATGCGCTTGGCCTGGCGCATCAGCCAGGCCTGCACGGCATCGCGAATCTGCTCGGCCGAGGCGTTGTGGGGCAGGCCCACGTGTAGCGTCATCTGCGCCACGCCGGGCAGCATGTCGCCGGCCGCGCCCTCGTTGCCCTGCAGCAGCACCTCGGTGGCGCGGGTCTTGAGTTCGGCGCCCACGCCGCCGAAGGCGTGCCGCGGGTCTATCACCACAATCACCTGCTCGCCCAGGAAAGGCAGGGTGGTGCCGTCCTTCCAGTCGATGCGCGCGGACTCCATGCGCTGGTGGCGCTCGCGGGTCTCCTGCAGCTTGGCGAGTATCCAGCCGGATTTTTCCAGCACGGCCTTGTCGATTTCATACAGCGGCACCCATTTGGGCGCGCTCACCGTGAGGCCCTCGGCGCCGGCTGAAAAGCCTATGGTCTTGCGTTTTCCGCGGCGGAATTCGTAGGCCACCAGGATGCCGTCCAGCACCGCCTCGCGCGTGGCGCGCGGATGGCGGAAAGTGGCCGGGGCCAGGGCCTGCTGCAGGGTCTGGGCGGGCAGCTGCGGGCCGATGAACTCGGGTTCGGGAGCCGCCGGCGGCCGCGGGGTGGAAGTGGGCGGTTTTTGAGGCCGCGGCCTTGCCGGCGGTTTTGCGCTTTTCGGGTTTGCAGCGCGGGCCGGCGGCGCGGGATGGGCGTCAAACAGGTCGAGCGTGAACTGGAGAAGCCGTTGCATCATGGCAGTTTAGCGCGGCGTGATGATAGGCGCAGGCACTGCTCAGGTATTGGCGGCGGCATAGGCCTCGGGGTCCAACCGGCGCATTTCGGACTCTATCCAGGCCTCCACCTCGCGCATCAGCTCGTCCGGCTGCCGGCCCGCGCTGGGGATGGGCTTGCCGATGGAGATGTCGACAATGCCCGGCGTCTTGATAAAGGCCTTGCGCGGCCAGCATTTGGCCGAGGTGACGGCAATCGGGATCACCGGCGCGCCGGTTTCGATCGCCAGGCGCGTGCCGCCGGATTTGTAAACGCCCTTCTGGCCGCGCGGGATGCGCGTGCCTTCGGGAAACATGATGACCCAGGTGCCCTGCGCCATCAGGCGCTTGCCCTGCACCACGACCTTGTTGAAGGCCTGGGCGCGCTGGCTGCGGTCGATGTGGATCATGTCCATGCGCGCCATGGCCCAGCCGAAGAAAGGCACATACAGCAGCTCTTTCTTGAAGACATACGCCAGCGGGTGCGGCATCAGGGTGGGCATGCACAGAGTCTCCCAGGTGCTCTGGTGCTTGAGCAGCAGCACGGCGGCGCTGGTCTCGCCCGTGGGCAGGTTTTCCATGCCGCTCACCCGGTTCTTGATGCCCAGGATGAAGGTGCCGCCGCTGACCGCCACGCGCAGCCAGCCCGCGCACATCCAGTACATGGTGGTGCCGCTCACGAAGACCGAGGCGATGATGACGAAGATGGCCCAGGGGACGACCGTGACGGCCATCCACAGAAGGTGCAGGACGGAGCGGATGAAAGGCATGGCGGGGGTTCCGGCTATCAGGTCAGGGCGAAGAGGCGAAAAAGTGTTCCGCGGGCTTGGGGTTCAGATGGCCACCGGCAGCGGCCGGGCGCTGCGTTCCAGCAGGAAATCGGCGAAAGCCGCCAGGTCCGCATGCAGCGTGGTGCCGGCCGGCAGGCCTTCCGGCTGGCCGCCGGCCCGGTACCTGGCCGACTTGCCGGTGAGCACCAGGTGCGGCTCGCAGCCCGCCGCGGCGCCGGCCTGCAGGTCGCGCAGCGAATCCCCGACCGTGGGCACGCCCGCCAGCTGCACGCCGAAGCGCGCGCCTATCTGCTCGAACAGGCCGGGCAAGGGCTTGCGGCAGGTGCAGCTTTCCTCGGGGCTGTGCGGACAGTAGAACACCGCGTCGATACGGCCGCCAACGGCGGCCAGCATCTTGTGCATCTTGGCATGCATGGCGTTGAGCGAGGCCACGTCGAACAGGCCGCGCCCCAGGCCCGACTGGTTGGACGCGATCACCACATGCCAGCCCGCGTGGTTGAGCCGCGCGATCGCCTCCAGCGAACCGGGCAGCGGCAGCCATTCGTCCGGCGTCTTGACGAAGTCGTCACTGTCGCTGTTGATGGTGCCGTCGCGGTCGAGGATGACGAGTTTCATGGTGTTTGCCTTTGCCTGGAAGCTTACGCTGCCAACTTGGAAAGGTCAGCCACGCGATTCATCGCCTGGTGCAGGGTGGCCAGCAAGCCGAGTCGGTTGGCGCGCAGCGCCGGATCTTCGGCATTGACCATCACGCCGTCAAAGAAGGCATCGACGGGCGCCTTCAGCGCGGCCAGCGCCTGCAGCGAAGCCGCGTAGTCGCCGGACGCAAAAGCCGCCTCGGCCTTGGGCGCGACGGTTTTCAGGGCCTCGGCCAGGGATTTCTCGGCGGCTTCCTGCAGCAGTTCGGGCTTGATGGCGGCGGCTACCGTGCCTTCGGCCTTCTTGAGGATGTTGCCGACGCGCTTGTTGGCGGCCGCCAGGGCCGGCGCTTCGGGCAGCGCGGCAAAAGCGCGCACGGCGGCCAGGCGCTTGGCGACGTCGCCCAGGCGCTGGGGGCGCAGCGCCAGCACGGCATCAACCTCTTGCGCGCTGTAGCCCTGCTCGCGCAGGGAGCCGGCCAGGCGGTCGTAGATGAAATCAACCAGGGCGACGGAGGCGTCCTGTATCTTGTCGCCGAACACCGGCTGCACGCTTTCGACCAGTTCGGCCAAGCCCAGCGGCAGGTCTTTCTCGACCAGCATGCGGATCACGCCCAGCGCATGGCGACGCAGCGCGAACGGGTCCTTGTCGCCGGTCGGCAGGTTTCCGATGCCGAACATGCCGACCAGGGTTTCCAGCTTGTCGGCCAGCGCGACGATGACACCAACGGTGTTGCGCGGCAGTTCGTCGCCGGCAAAGCGCGGTTTGTAATGATCCTCGATCGCGTCGGCCACGTCGGCGCTGAGGCCGTCGTTGAGTGCGTAATAGCGGCCCATGGTGCCCTGCAGCTCGGGGAACTCGCCGACCATGTCGGTCACCAGGTCGGTCTTGGCCAGTTCGGCGGCGCGCTGCACGCCGGCCACATCGGCATTCAGGCGTTTGGCGATGGCCTCGGCAATCGCGCGCACGCGCTGCGTGCGCTCGCCCTGGGTGCCCAGCTTGTTGTGATAAACCACCTTGCCCAGGCCTTCGACGCGCGAAGCCAGGGTTTTTTTGCGGTCCTGGTCAAAGAAGAATTTGGCGTCGGCCAGGCGCGGGCGCACCACGCGCTCGTTGCCGCCTGTCACCGCGCTCGCGTCGCTGGGGCTGATGTTGCTGACGACCAGGAACTTGTTGGTGAGCTTGCCCGCGGCGTCGAGCAGCGGGAAGTATTTCTGGTTGGCCTTCATCGTGAGGATCAGGCATTCCTGCGGCACGCCGAGGAATTCTTTCTCGAACTCGCAGACCAGCACATTGGGGCGCTCGACCAGCGCTGTCACTTCCTCGAGCAGCGCGTCGTCCTCAATCGCCTTGACGCCGCCACCGACCTTGGCCGCGGCCGCCGCCAGTTGCCTGGCGATCTCGGCCTTGCGCGCGGCAAAGCTGGCGATCACCGCGCCGTCTTTTTGCAAGGTCGCGGTGTAGCTGTCGGCGTCTTTCAAGACGACCGGATCCACGGCGGCCTCGAAGCGGTGGCCGTGCGTGCTGTTGCCGGCCTTCAGGCCCAGCGCCTCGATGGCCACCACGGTGCTTCCGTGCAGCGCGACCAGGCCGTGCGCCGGGCGCACAAACTTCACGTCGCTCCAGCCGTCGGCCAGTTGGTAGGTCATGACCTTGGGGATCGGCAGTTTGGCAATCGCTTCGAGCACGGCTTTTTGCAAGCCCTCGGCCAAGGTCGCGCCCTTGACGGTGCTGTCGTAGAACAGCGCCTCGGCCTTGCCGTCGGGCGCGCGCTTGAGGCCGGCGACCGCCGACGCGTCGGCGCCCAGGGCCTGCAGCTTTTTGAGCAGCGCGGGCGTGGCATTGCCGGAGGCATCCAGCCCCACGGCCACGGGCATGAGTTTTTGCGAAACGGCCTTGTCGGCGGCCTGCGCGGCCACCGCCGTGACATGCGCGGCCAGGCGGCGCGGCGAGGCAAAGGCGGTGAGCGCCGAAGCATCGGCCGTCAGGCCCTGGGCCTTGAGCTGCTCGAACAGCACGCCGGCAAAGGCATCACCGAGTTTTTTGAGCGCCTTGGGCGGCAGTTCTTCGACAAACAGTTCTACGAGAAGGTTTTGGGAAGCGTTCATTGGTTTTTTCGGGAATGTCGGAGCGCAAAAATAGCCAGGGCCGCGGCCATCAGCGGCAGCCAGATGGTTTGGACTTCATTGAGCAACACGTCGGCGCCGCGTTGCGTGAAAAATCGGGAAAAAGAGACCGGAGAAACCTCTACGGGCCGCCAGGGGCTGAAAAACCGCTGTTCAGAGAGGGGCCAGTAGAGCGGGATGGCCACGCCGCCATTGGTGAGGGTATCCAACAACGGGTGCGAAAACATGCAGAGTGCTATCCAGGCATAACCTTGCCACGGCGCCAGTTTCCAGTGCCGCGCCAGCCACGCGCCAATCAGGCCAGCGAGGAGCGCAAAGCCCAGGGTGTGGGTAAAGCCGCGGTGGCCCCAGATACCACCGTAATGGATGCCGAGCTTGAAAGCAATGCCGTCAAAGTCGGGAAGAATGGCCGCGACCATGCCCGCCGCCAACATGGAGGGCGGTATCCGCTTGCTGCCCAGAGCCACGGCGGCGGCGATGGGAACGGCAATATGGGAAAAGATGGTGGGCATCGGGTGCGGCGGAGTAAGGCGCGAAGTCCTCAGGCGGCTTTCTTGGGCAACTGCTGCACCCACTCGCGCGGTGCCATCGGAAAACCCAGGCGCTCGCGGCTTTCGTAATAACTTTGCGCCACGGCGCGCGCCAGGTTGCGGATGCGGCCTATGTAGGCGGCGCGTTCGGTCACGCTGATGGCGCCGCGCGCATCGAGCAAATTGAAGCTGTGCGCGGCCTTGAGCACCTGCTCATAGGCCGGCAGGGCCAGTTGCACCTCAATAAGGTGCTTGGCCTGCTTTTCATGCGCGCTGAAGGCGGTGAACAGGAAATCGGCGTCGCTGTGCTCGAAGTTGTAGGTGGACTGCTCGACCTCGTTTTGTTTGTAGACGTCGCCGTAGCTCAGCTTGGCGCCGTCGGGCCCTTCGGCCCAGACCAGGTTGTAGACGTTGTCCACGCCCTGCAAATACATGGCCAGGCGTTCCAGGCCGTAGGTGATCTCACCGGTGGCGGGCTTGCAGTCTATGCCGCCGACCTGCTGGAAGTAGGTGAACTGCGTGACTTCCATGCCGTTGAGCCAGACTTCCCAGCCCAGGCCCCAGGCGCCCAGCGTGGGGTTCTCCCAGTCGTCCTCGACGAAGCGGATGTCGTTTTTCTTGAGGTCAAAGCCCAGGGCCTCGAGCGAGCCGAGGTAGAGCTCCAGGATGTTGGCGGGCGCCGGCTTGAGCACGACCTGGTACTGGTAGTAGTGCTGCAGGCGGTTGGGGTTCTCGCCGTAGCGGCCGTCCTTGGGGCGGCGGCTGGGCTGCACATAAGCGGCTTTCCAGGGCTCGGGGCCCAGCGCGCGCAGAAAGGTCGCGGTGTGCGAGGTGCCGGCGCCGACCTCCATGTCATAGGGCTGCAGCAGCGCGCAGCCCTGGGCGTCCCAGTAGGACTGCAGCTTCAAGATGATTTGCTGGAAAGTGAGCATAGGAATGGGTTCAGGACAAAAGCGCGGCGCCTGTGCAGGCGCCGGAAAGGCAAGGCCGCGTCGGCGGCAGTGCTAAACCGGTCATTTTACGCGGCGACGGCGCGCGGGGGCCGCGTCGGGCGGTACGTACCAGGCAGGCCCGTCCTGGAAGGCCTGCGCCAGGAAATCCACCATCACGCGGACCTTGGCGCTCAAGTGGCGGCGGCTGGGGTAGACGGCCAGCACGTCGATGTCGGGCATGCGGTAACCCGGCAGCAAGGGCAGCAGGCGCCCTTCGCGCAGGTCGTCGCCGACCAGAAAGGCCGGCTGCCAGATGATGCCCTGCCCGGCCAGGGCCGCTTCACGGGCCGTATCGCCGTTGTTGGCATGCATGACGTACTGGACCTTGACCTTGTGCGGGCGCGCCTGCTCGTCGACGAAATGCCATTCATTGGCGGTGGCCGCATAGGTGTAGCCCAGGCAGCGGTGCGCCGCCAGGTCGGCCGGCTCCCGGGGGCTGCCGTGCTGCTTGAGGTAGGCGGGCGCGGCGCAGACGATGTTGCAGGAGGTGGCCAGCTTGCGCGCCGCGTGGGTGGCGGGGCCGGCGCGCGAGATGCGGATGGCGAGGTCGTAGCCCTCTTCGACGATGTCGACCACACGGTCGCTGAGCGCGATGTCGAGCTCCACGCCGGGATAAGTTTGCATGAAGCGCGGCCACAGCGGCGCCAACTGGCGTATGCCGAAGCTCACGGGCGCGTTGATGCGCAGGCGCCCGCGCGGCTGCAAGGTGGCCGACGAGGCCAGCGCTTCAGCGTCGGCGACCTCCTCGAGGATGGACTTGCTGCGCTCATACAGCGCCTCGCCGCTTTCGGTGAGCGAGAGCCTGCGCGAACTGCGGTTGAGCAGGCGGGTGCCCAGGTGGGCTTCCAGCTCGTTGATGTAACGCGTGACGTTGGCCGGCGAAGTGTCCAGCGCATCGGCCGCGCGCGTGAAACTGCCGCGACCCACCACGGCGGCAAACACCTCAAAAGCTCGCAAACGGTCCATGGCGGCGTCTCCAGTGCTTGATATTCATAAAACCTGAATGATTAAAACACTTTTCAGGCCTTCTTCTTAGAGAACATGAATCGTACATTGGACCCATCGGCAAGCCAGAAGGCTCGCCGAACCAGAAACCCCTTCAACAAACGACTCAAGGAAACTGACATGACCACCGCACAAACCGCCTCCTTCACACCCCGTTTTGCCAACAAGACCGTGCTCGTCACGGGCGGCAACAGCGGCATCGGCCTGGCCACGGCGCTGCAATTCGCCGCACAAGGCGCCCGCGTCATCATCACCGGCCGCGACGAGGCCACGCTGAACCAAGCCAAAGCCCAACTGGGCGAAGGCGCCATTGCGCTGCGCAACGACGCAGGCGAAAGCGGCGCCGCCCAAGCGCTGGCCGGCGCGCTGCGCGCCCAGGGCATCACGCTGGACGCGGTCTTCATCAACGCGGGCGTCGCAAAATTCGCCCCGCTCGAAAGCGTGGACGAAGCGCTGTGGGACCAAACCTTCAACGTCAACGTGAAGGGCGCCTTCTTCGCGATCCAGGCGCTGTCGCCGCTGCTGAACACGGGCGCGGCCGTCATCCTGAACGGCTCCATCAACGCCCACATCGGCATGCCCAACTCCAGCGTCTATGCCGCCAGCAAGGCCGCACTGATTTCGCTGGCCAAGACGCTGTCGGCCGAACTGGTGGGACGCGGCATCCGCGTCAATGTGGTGAGCCCCGGCCCGGTGACGACGCCGCTTTACGGCAAGCTGGGCGTGCCCGCCGACCAGCTGGATGCATTGGCCGCCGGCATCCAGGCGCAAGTGCCGGTCAAGCGCTTCGGCACGCCCGATGAGGTGGCCAGCGCCGTGGTCTACCTGTCGTCGCCCGACGCTGCCTTCATCGTGGGTACCGAACTGATCGTCGACGGCGGCATGAGCCAGCTCTAAGCAGCCAGGCCCCACCGGCCCATGAAAAAAGGGCGATGCCGTTACCGGCATCGCCCTTTTGTCTTTACGCCCCGGAAAGACTCAGTACTGCCAGAAGATGCGCTGCAGTTCCTTGCTGTCCACGTTCCTGGTCAGGGCCACGGCGGCCAGGATGCGGGCTTTTTGCGGGTTCAGGTCGTGCGCGACCACCCAGTCGTATTTGTCGTCGGGCTGCTCGGCGTTGCGCAGCACAAAACCTTCGGGCACACGCGAGGAGCGCACCACCTGTATGCCCTTGGCGCGCACTTCCTGCAGCGCGGGAACGATGCGGTCGGCCACCGAGCCGTTGCCGGTGCCGCCGTGGATCAGGGCCTTGATGCCGGTCCTGGCGACGGCGTCCAGGGCGGTGCGCGAGACGTTGCCGTAGCCGTAAACGATTTCCACTGGCGCCAGCGCATCGAAGTCGTCGATATTGAACTCAGACTGCGCGGTGTGGCGCTTGACGGGCGCGCGGAACCAGTAGTTGTTGCCTTCCACCACCATGCCCAGCGGGCCCCACTGGCTCTTGAAGGCCTCGGTCTTGATGTTGATGGTCTTGGTGACGTCGCGTCCGCTCTGGATTTCATCGTTCATGGTGACCAGCACGCCCTTGCCGGCCGCATCCTTGCTGGCGGCGACGCTCACGGCGTCAAACAGGTTGAGCGCGCCGTCGGCCGACAGCGCCGTGCCGGGACGCATGGAGCCCACCACCACGATGGGCTTGCTGGTGCGGATCACGAGGTTGAGGAAGTAGGCGGTTTCTTCCAGCGTGTCGGTGCCGTGGGTGACGACGATGCCGTCCACGTCGGACTGCTTGACCAGCGCCGAGATGCGCTTGCCCAGCTTCATGAGGTTGTCGTTGGTAAAGCTTTCCGAGGCGATTTGCGAGACCTGCTCGCCTTTGACGTTGGCGATGTTGGCCAGTTCGGGCAGGCCGGCCAGCAGCTTGTCGACCGGCACTTTCGCGGCGGCGTAGGTGGCGCTGTTCAGGGCCGAAGCGCCGGCGCCGGCAATCGTGCCGCCAGTGGCCAGGATCACGACATTGGGTTTGCCGGCGGTTTGCGCCAGCACGGAGGCTGGCGTGCCCAGCGCGGTGAAGGCGACGAAGCCGAGCCCGGCGCCCATTTTCAGGAGGGTGGAAGCGATTTGCATGAGATATCCCAGGAAGGTGAAATAGTTTTGCCGGGTCGCGGGCCCTGAAAGACAGCTGTGAAAAAGTGTCAATGCCTTGGGCCCGCGCCCCGATGTCTCCTCCGGCACCAGGCCAAAGGTGGCTCATCGTAGCCAGACCATCAAAAAGCGGCGATGCATAATGTAACGAGGGGTATGAATAAAACTCACACCCCACAGCAGCCTACCCCTTTTCCCCGCTCCGGCACCCGGCACCACGATGAACCTCAGGCAACTTGAAGTCTTCCAGGCCGTCATGCAGACGGGCAATATGAGCGCCGCCGCGCGGCTGATCTGCATCACGCCCTCGGCCGTCAGCAAGACCATTTCACACACCGAGCTGCAGCTGGGTTACAAGCTGTTCACGCGCGGCAAGGGCTCGCTGGCGCCCACGCCGGAGGCGCGGGTGCTGTTTGAGGAGTCCACGCAAATCCACCAGAAACTGGACGGGCTCAAGCGCATGGCCGTCAACCTGCGGCAGGCGGCCGACGGCCAGGTGCGGCTGGCGGCCATTCCGTCCATCAGCCACGAATTTTTACCGCTGGTGCTGGAGCGGCACATGGCGCGGCATCCGCGCGTGCGCGTCGAGGTGCGCACCCTGCACCAGGACCAGATGGTGCAGGCCCTGCTGACGCGCGGCGTGGACTTCGCGCTGGGTTTTTACGAACACCCGCACCCGCTGTTGACCAGCACGACGCTGGTGAGCGGCCCCCTCTACCTGGCCGTCACGCGCGAGATCTGGCAGCGCGCGGTGCGCGCACGCCGGCAGAACCCGATGTCCTTCCTGGCCGGCATGCCGCTGATACGCCTGGTGGGCGAGGACCCGATGTGCAGCTCGATCGACGAGCTGGCCCGCCACCTGGGCCTGAGCGCCCCGGCGGGCCTGCAGGTGCAGACCTCGCGGCTGGCGCTGGAGCTGGTCAGGCGCGGCATGGGCTGGACGGTAGTGGACTTTCTCACGGCCAGCAACCTGGACCCGGCCTCTCTGACGGCGGTGCCGCTGCATGAGTTCGCCCATGCGCCGCTGCAGATGTACTTCGCCACCAGCACGCCGCCGGGGCAGGATGCGCTGCGCATGCTGGAAATGATCCCGGATTTGCTTCACGGCGTGATGGCAGCAACAAGTTAACCCACCCCTTCGGACGCTCACTTCGTGTAGCGCCTTCCCCCTTCCAGGGGCGGCGCCTGCGGCCTGGCAAAGCCAGTTCCGCGGCCCCTGCTGAAAGAGGCGGACGAACTCAGCGACGGCGGAACAAGAGTGCCAGAACTGCGACACCCAGGCCCAGGCCCCACAGCGGCCACAGGCCGTAGCGCGACACCCACTCGGCATAGGGCGTGATGCCGTTGCGGCCCTCGACCTCGCCGACCAGTGCGCCGCGCGTGTGGCGCTCCAGCGAATACGTGACCTTGCCGGTATGGTCGATGATGACGGTGGCGCCGGTGTTGGTGGCGCGGATCATGGGGCGGCTGAATTCGAGCGCGCGCATGCGCGAGATCTGCAGGTGCTGGTCTATCGCCACGGTGTTGCCGAACCAGGCGATGTTGCTGACGTTGACAAAAATCGTGGGCGCCAGCGCCGGGTCGGCAAAACGCGCGCCCAGCTCTTCGCCGAACAGGTCTTCGTAGCAGATGTTGGGCGCCAGCCGCTGGCCTTTCCATTCAAAGGAAGCCTGGCCGACCGCGCCGCGGTTGAAGTCGCCCAGCGGGATGCGCATCATGTCGATGAACCAGCGGAAACCGGGCGGAACAAACTCGCCGAAAGGCACCAGGTGGTGTTTGTCAAAGCGGTAGAGCTCGGGCTGCCCGGGCTTGAAGCCGACCACCGAGTTGGCATAACCGGCCTGGGGGCTGCCCACGGGCATGCCGACCAGCGCCGCCTGCTGCCCCGTGGCAAAGCGCGACTGCAGCGCCCGCCAGTAGCCGTCGGGCAACTGCATGGGCAGCAGCGGAATGGCGGTCTCGGGCGCCACCACCAGCGGCGTCCTTGCGTCGCGCAGCTGCTGGCCGTACCACTGCAGCGCGGTGGCCACGCCGGTGCCGCTCTGGAATTTTTCATTCTGCGGGATGTTGCCCTGCAGCAGCGTGACCTGCAGCGGCTCGGCGGCCGCTGTGAAGACGGGCGCGCCCGGCAGGCCGCTTTGGACAGGCAGGTAGGACAAGACGAAGCAGGCGAGCACGATGGCAATCGAGGTCACCCATTGCATGCGGGAGGCGCGCAGGGCCATGGCCAGCCAGGCGGCGGCCAGCGCCGCCAGGAAGGTGATGCCGTGCACGCCCACCCAGGCCGCCAGCGGCCTGGCCCAGCCGTCCACATGGGCGTAGCCGCCCTCGCCCCAGGGAAAGCCGGTGAAAAATTCGACGCGCGCCAGCTCGGCCAGCAGCCACAGCGAGGCGAACACCAGGGCGCGCGGCAGCTTGCGGCGCGGCGCCAGGCGCACAAACAGCGCGCCCGCCGCCGCGTAGTACAGCGACAAAAAGGCCGCGAGCAGCACCACGGCCAGCACCGTCAGCGGCGCGGCCAGCCCGCCGTAGAAATGCATGGAAATGAACAGCCACCAGAAGGTGCTGCACAGCATGGCCGTGCCGAAGGCGACGCCCAGCCAGGCGGCGCGCTTCATGGAGCGGCAGCTGTCGATCTGCGCGGCGAACAGGAACATCGCCAGCAGCTGCATGCCCCCCAGGGGTTGGCCCTGTATGAAGCCGAAATCAAAGGGCCAGGCCATGCTGGCGGCATGCAGGCAGCCGGCAATCAGCACCATGGCCAGCTGGAAAGGCGAAAAGCCCTTGCGCGGCGGCAGGTTGCGCGCGTGCTCGAGCAAGGCGGGCAAGGTCGGCAGGTGGGACATCATGCTGTGGATCGAGTCCCGTGCCATATATTGCCCTCTTTACTTTATTGTGTGTGTCGTCAGACGCCGGCGGATACCGGCGATACCTTGAACCAGCGCACCGCGCCACCTTTGGTGTGCAGCACCGTGAATTGCAGGCCGGCCAGCGCGTAGTGTTCGCCGCGCTTGGGCACATGGCCCATCTCGTGCGCCACCAGCCCGCCTATGGTGTCGAAATCGGTTTCCGGCAGCGTCACGCCGAAAGCCTCGTTGACGCGCTCTATCGAGGTGTCGCCGCTGACCCGGTAGGTGTGGTCGGTCAAGCCGAAGATGTCGCCCTCGTCCTCGGCAATGTCGAATTCGTCCTCGATCTCGCCGACGATCTGCTCAAGCACGTCTTCAATCGTGATCAGGCCGGCCACGCGGCCGAACTCGTCGATCACGATGGCCAGGTGGTTGCGGTTGCCGCGGAACTCACGCAGCAGGTCGTTCAGGCCCTTGCTTTCGGGCACGAAGACGGCGGGGCGCAGCAAGGCCTTGATGTTGAGTTCGGGCGCGCGCTGCAGTTTCAGCAAATCCTTGGCCATCAGGATGCCGAGGATGTTTTCCTTTTCGCCTTCATAGACGGGAAAGCGCGAATGGGCGGTGTCTATGACCAGGTGCAGCAACTCGTCGAAAGGCGCGTCGATGTTGATCACATCCATGCGCGGCGCCGCCACCATGACGTCGCCGGCCGTCATGTCGGCCATGCGGATCACGCCCTCGAGCATTTCACGGCTCTGGGCGCCAATAACGTCATTGTCCTGGGCCTCCACCAGGGTTTCGATCAACTCGTCTTTCGAGTCGGGACCGGGGTGGAGCATTTCAGCGAGCTTTTGCAGAAAGCCTCGCTTGTCTTCTGGCCTGGAAGACCGACTGGGGGGAACGTCGGACACGTGATGGCGGTCGGTAGTTGTGAAGGGGGTAAGGATAGCTGAAATCTTTGATGGTGAGGGTGGGGCGGCAGGGTTTACAGGAAATTTCTCCTGCCAACCTTTTGTGACTGGGGCTGTGGTGCTACTTGTTTGATAGCAATTGAGTATCGGGTTGGGGTTGGACGAAATCTTTGGTTGTAGTGGTTGAGCCGGGTCTTGCGCCGGCGGCGCGCGCTTTTCTTAGTTCAGCTGGCCAGGTCTCGCCCCGGCGGGCGAGTCACTTTTCTTTGCTTCGCCAAAGAAAAGTACCCAAAAGAAAGGCGACCCGCAGTCTGGGTCCCTTCGCTGCGCTACGGGCAACCTGCGGTGCTCGACTACGGCGGGGTCTCGCGCAAACTCGCCTTCGGCTCAAACAAGCGCGATCCCTGATCCGCCTACGTCTGCGCTCCTCGGCCCAGCCAGGACGGGGCAATCGGGAGCGGGGACAGAAGACAAATACCAAGAAGACAAATACAAACAAGGACTCGCCATAGCGAGTCCTTGTGGTTTTCGGTATTGGTATTTTTGTCCCACCCCCTTGTGTATGCGCCGAGGAGCGGAGGTCCAGACGGATCAGGGCTGGCGTTGTCTGAGCGAAGCGCAGCGTAGCGAGTTTAGCCAGACCCCGGCTGGACCGAGCACCGCAGGTTGCCCGTAGCGAAGCGGAGGGACGCAGACACCAGGGTCGCCTTTTCTTTTGCTTACTTTTCTTTTGGCGAAGCAAAAGAAAAGTGAGTTGCCGCCGGGCAACCCCCGGCCAACCGCCCTCAGCAGAGAGACAGCCCGACCAGCCAGGTCACCCAAACTACATGGGCATCCGGTCCCTACCGTCCCGGACCCCTTGCCGCACTTCCTGGATCACCCCCAGCAAGTCCCAGAACTGCTTGGCCTGGACCTTGAGGCGGTAATCGGTCTGGGCGATCTGCTCTTCGACCATTTCGGTCATGCGCGAATCCAGGTCGGCCGGGGGCAGCTTGAGGTAGGCCTCGCTTTCGGAGCCGTCGCGCACGATGGTGGCGCCGGCCTTGCGGGCGATGTTGAGCATGGCGGTGTTTTCGCTGAGCGCGTGGATGAACATCATGTCGACGCCGTCGTTGCGGGCGTGCATCACGGCGCGGTCGAACAGGCGCGAACCGTAGCCCCGGCCGCGGGCCTGGGCCAGCACCGAGACGCCGAATTCAGCGCAGCTCTTGAGGTTGGGGTCGGTCGAATGCGCCAGGTGGGCCATGGCGATCAGCTGCAGCTTGCGGTTGTAGATGCCGAAGATCTCGTCGCGGTCGAAGTTCAGGCTGTCGACATAACGGCGCACCTGCTCGTCATTGGCTGCGTAGCCGAAGCGCAAATAACGGTCGTGTTCGCCCAGAGCCAGCAAATGGGTGGCGATGCGTTCCCCGTGGCTGGGGCCTATGGAACGGATGGGGACCATGACTGGCTGGACGTGCGGGGCGGCGGCAGGCTGCTGCTGGGGCGCGCGCGTCTCTGCTACAGGCGGGCGGAAGAACTCCTTGCTCGCGTTGTAGGATGCTTTTAAAAGTGTGCCGGGTGAAACCATGGCTTCAATATAAGGGTTTTCCCTAGAATTCCCAGCCTAAGGGCTTCTCAAAGGCCCTCAATAGGGAGGCCAGCCAAAACCAGGCACTTGGCTCGTCAATAGGACTCAATAAGCTATCAAAATCATAGTGAATCGGCTTTGGAGGGAAAAATGTTGCATCGCAACAACAAAATTCAGGCCCGCGTCCTGCCAAATCCAGCACACAGCCATTGGCTACCCGGTTGTTGACGCGGGGCTGACTCGCCCAGACCTCACAAAGGCACGGCTGTGGTTGCCTTGACCCGGTCCAGTACAAAGCTGGTTTTGCAGTCCTGCACGCTGGGGTGCTTGAGCAGGGTGTCCATGATGAAGCGGCTGTAGTGGGCCATGTCCTCGACCAGTACACGCAGCAAATAGTCCATTTCCCCTGTCAGCGCCGCGCATTCGGCCACCTCGGGCCAGGTCTGCACGCTGGCGCGGAACAGGTCCATGGGGTTGCGCTTGTGGCTTTCAGTGTGTTTTTCGAGCCGTACGTTGAGGTAAGCCGTCAGGCCCAGGCCCACGGCCTCGGGTTTGACCAGCGCCACATAGCGGTCTATGACGCCGCTCTCCTCGAGCCGCTTGACGCGCCTGAGCACCGCGCTGGGCGAGAGGCCCACCTGTTCGGCCAGCTGGTCGTAGGTGGCACGGCCGTCGTCCTGAAGTTTGCGCAGAATCTGGCGATCGAGCTTGTCGAGTGTTTCCATGTCACTTATTTTGCAGTTTTATTGCGTTCAAGGCAATTCAAACGCCCTATTTCGCAGTAAAACTGATGGGCGGCGCCGCTAAAGTCCCATGCATACCCCCAACATTCTGGAGACATGCATGAATGCACGCACCGACGCCGCCCTGAACTTTGAACAAGGCGCGGCATGGGACAACCCCATGGGCACGGACGGCTTCGAGTTCATCGAATACGCCGCCCCCGACCCGGCCGCCATGGCGGCGCTGTTTGTGCGCATGGGCTTCAAGCCGATCGCCAAACACCGCCACAAGAACGTGACGCTGTACCGCCAGGGCGGCATCAACTTCATCCTGAACGCCGAACCCGACTCCTTCGCGCAGCGCTTTGCGCGCCAGCACGGCCCCAGCGTCTGCGCCATCGCCTTTCGCGTGAAGGACGCCAAATTCGCCTATGAGCGCGCGATTTCGCTGGGCGCCTGGGGTTATGCCCACACGGCGGGCCCGGGCGAGCTCAACATTCCGGCCATCAAGGGAATCGGCGACTCCATCATTTATTTCATCGACAAGTGGCGCGGCAAGAATGGCGCGCAGCCCGGCGACATCGGCAACATCGGCTTTTACGACGTGGACTTCGAGCCCCTGCCCGGCGTCGAGGCCGATGCGCTGAACCCGGCGGGCCACGGCCTGACCTATATCGACCACCTGACGCACAACGTGCACCGCGGCCGCATGGACGAATGGGCCGGCTTCTACGAGCGGCTCTTCAACTTCCGCGAGATCCGCTACTTCGACATCGAAGGCCAGGTCACCGGCGTGAAAAGCAAAGCCATGACCAGCCCCTGCGGCAAGATCCGCATCCCGATCAACGAAGAAGGCAATGAGAAGGCCGGCCAGATCCAGGAGTACCTGGACCGCTACCAGGGCGAAGGCATTCAGCACATCGCCATGGGCAGCAACGACCTGTTCGCCACGGTGGATGCGCTGCGCGCCAGCGGCGTGAAGCTGCTGGACACCATAGACACTTACTACGAGCTGGTCGACAAGCGCATCCCGGGCCACGGCGAAAGCGTGGCGGACCTGAAAAAGCGCAAGATCCTGGTGGACGGCAAAAAAGGCGCGCTGCTGCTGCAGATCTTCAGCGAAAACCAGCTGGGGCCGATCTTCTTCGAGTTCATCCAGCGCAAGGGCGACGACGGCTTCGGCGAGGGCAATTTCAAGGCGCTGTTCGAGAGCATCGAACTGGACCAGATGCGCCGCGGGGTTCTGGCGGACGCAAAGGCAGCCTGAAAAGCGGGGGCACAATAAAGCTCCCATCGACCACCCCCTTACGGAGATTGCCATGTCCCTTCGCCTGAAACTGCAACGCCCTCTGGCCCTGCTCGGCCTCGCCTCGGCATCGCTGCTCGCCTGCGGCGCCGCTTCGGCCCAGACCGCGTCCAGCCTGGACGCCGTGCAAAAAGCCGGCGTGCTGCGCATCTGCACGCCGGGCGACTACAAGCCCTTCAGCTTCCAGAAGCCGGACGGCAGCTTCGAGGGCATAGACGTGGACCTGATGGCCTCGTTGACGGCCAGCCTGGGCGTGAAGCCGGAATGGGTCAAGACCAGCTGGTCCAACCTGATGCCCGACATGACGGCCGGCAAATGCGACTTGGCCGTGGGCGGCATTTCGGTGACCACCGAGCGGCAGAAGAAGGCTTTTTTCAGCGCCCCTTATATGGTCAACGGCAAGACGCCTATCGCGCGCTGCGCCGACGTGGCCAAGTACCAGACGGTGGCCGACATCGACAAGCCGACGACGCGCGTGATCTTCAACCCGGGCGGCAGCAACGAGCGTTTTGCCCGCGCCAACTTCAAGCAAGCGCAGATGCGGCTCAACCCCGAGAACCTGACGATTTTTGACGAAATTCTGGCCAACCGCGCCGACGTGTTCGTCACCGAATCGGCCGAGGCCATCACCCAGCAAAGGCTCAAGCCGGGCCTGTGCGCGATCAACCCCGACAAGCCGCTGCAGTACGGCGAAATGGCCTACCTGCTGCCGCGCGGCGACGTGCCCTTCAAGGCCTACGTCGACCAGTGGCTGCACCTGGCGCGCGCCAGCGGTGAATACCAACGTGTGGAGAGCCAATGGCTGAAGTAGCCGACAGCAAAAGCAATAGCACCCCGCCGCCGGCGGTGTACGGCCAGTCCGACCGGCCGCCGCGCGGCGACTATGCGCGCGGCGGCCAGGTCAACGCGGACTACACCTGCCCGCAAAATTACGCGGCCTATACCGCGCAGGACCACGACACCTACCGGCGCCTCTACACGCGCCAATCGGCCCTGCTGGCGGGACGGGCCTGCAGCGCCTTCATCAAGGCCCTGCCCAGCCTGGGCGCGAGCGACGCGATCCCGCGCTTCGAGGACATCAACGAACGCCTCTTCAAGGCCACCGGCTGGCAACTGGTGGGCGTACCGGGGCTGATTCCCGAGGTGCCGTTCTTCACGCTGCTGGCGAACCGCAAATTCCCAGTGACGGACTGGATACGCACACCGGTCGAGTTCGACTACATCGTCGAGCCCGACATCTTCCACGACCTGTTCGGCCATGTGCCGCTGCTGTTCGACCCGAGCTACGCCGACCACATCCAGGCCTACGGCAAGGGCGCGCTGAAGGCGCATGCGCTGGAGCACGGCACCCATGGGACGCAGCCGATTCCCGGCGCGGTCGAGATGCTCTCGCGCCTGTACTGGTACACCATTGAGTTCGGCCTGATGCGCGACAAAAAAGGCGGCGACGACGTCCGCGCCTACGGCGCCGGCATCCTGAGCAGCCCGGGCGAGCTGGCCTGGAGTGTGGAGTCGTCCGAGCCCAAGCGCATCCCGCTGCGCGACAACGCCGAGCTGCTGCGCTGCATGTCCTCGACCTACAAGATCGACACCTTCCAGCAGCAATACTTCGTGATCGACAGCTTTGAGGCGCTGTTGCGCCTGACGGAGCCGGACTTCACGCCTTTCTACAAAGAGCTGGCCCGGACGCAGGCTGCGGCCTAAGCGGGGCTGGCCATCCAGTCGTTCAGTGCGTGCCGGGTCCGCTCGGCCAGTTCGCACACCCGCGCCACCTGCTGGCCCGCATCGGCCGGCCACTGGCCCTGCAGGCAGGACTGCTCGAGCACAAAACAGGCATCGCTGAGGGCCTCGGCGCCCACGTTGGACGCCGCGCCCTTGAGGGCGTGCGCGGCGCGCGAGAGCTCGGCGCTGTCCGAAGCCTCCAGCGCCGCGCGTATGTCGTCGATGCGGTTCGGCGCGTCGCTGGCGAACAAGGCAATCACCTCGCGCGTCATGCTGCGCTCCTCGTCGTCGAATTCCTTGAACTGCTCCAGCCGGCTCCAGTCCATCAGGACCACTGAGGGCGCCCCGGCTTGCGGCGACGTGCCCTGGGCCGGCATGGCTTCGGCCGCCATGATTCTCGCGGCGCCGGCATCCTCGGGCTTGCGGGCGTAGCGGGCCAGCGCCTCCGACAGCTCGTCGATGCGCAGCGGCTTGGGCAGGAAGCCCACCATGCCGGCCGCCAGGCAGCGCTGGCGGTCCTCTTCGAGCACCGAAGCCGTCAGCGCGATGATGGGCGGCGCGGCCGCGCCGTGGGTCGCGATGATCTCGCGCGAGGCGGCAAAACCATCCATCACGGGCATGTTGGCGTCCATCAGGACGGCGGCATAGGGCCGCGGGCCGTCGCGGCTGCTCACGCCGCCTTCGGGGCGCAGCGAAGCGGCCACACGGTCCGCCGCCTCGCGCCCGTTGAGGGCGGTGGCGGCCTCGTAGCCCAGTTTGGCCAGCATGGCCAGGGCCACCTTGAGGTTCACGGCGTTGTCGTCGGCCACCAGGATGAACTGGTTGCGCAGCTCGGGCTTGCCGGCTTCGGCCACAGCCTTGGCCGCTTCCTGCGCCGAGGTGACGCGGGCGATGGCTTCGAACAGCTGGGACTGCCGGTACGGCTTGAGCAGGCGCGCGTCGAACACCCTGGCCTGCTCGCCGGTGGGCATGGTGCCCGAGGTCAGCAGCACGATGCGGGTGCCCGGGTGGCGCTCGCGCAGGGTCTGCGCAAAAGTCTGGCCGTCCATCTCGGGCATGTGCATGTCGGTCACCACCACGTCCACGGGCGGCTGGCTTCGCAGCCAGTCCAGCGCTTCGCTGGCGCGCTCGAACAGGGCGGGCTCCATGCCCCAGCGCCTGAGCTGCTTGTCGAGGATGCGCAGGTTGACCGGGGTGTCGTCCACCACCAGCACCCGCTTGCCGGCCAGGCTGACCATGTGCAGCGAGGACAGCTGGGCGATCTCCGGCGCATCGGCATAACCCAGCCGCGCAGTGAACCAGAAGGTGGAGCCCTGGCCGGGTGCGGACTCCAGCCCGACGCCGCCGCCCATCAGGCCGGCCAGTCGTTTGCAGATGGCCAGGCCCAGGCCGGTGCCGCCGTACTTGCGGGTGGTGCTGGTATCGACCTGGGTGAAGGACTGGAACAGCGCGGACTGCCGGTCCAGCGGAATGCCTATGCCGGAATCCTTGACGCGGAACTCGATCAGCCCGCCGCGCTCGGGGGTAGCGTCCTCCAGCACGTGGGCCGAGACGATGACCTGGCCGCGCTCGGTGAACTTGACGGCGTTGTTGACGAAGTTCAGCAGCACCTGGCGCAGGCGCGTGACGTCGCCGCGCACCCAGGTGGGCAGCTCGTCGCCCATGTCGACCAGCAGCTCCAGGCCTTTTTCGCGCGCGCGCGGCGCGCCTATGTCGCAGGCCTCCTCGATGGTGGCCAGCAGGTTCAGCGGTTCGTTTTCAAGGTCCAGCTTGCCGGACTCGATCTTGGAAAAGTCCAGGATGTCGTTGATCACGCCCAGCAGCTGGTCGCTGGAAACGCGCATGGTGTGCAGGTAGTCGCGCTGCTCGGGATCCAGCGGCGTGTCAGCCAGCAGGGTGGTCATGCCCACCACGCCGTTGAGCGGGGTGCGGATCTCGTGGCTCATGGTGGCCAGGAAAGCGGCCTTGGCGCGCGCCGCGGCGAGGGCCTCCTCGCGGGACGCCGCCAGCTCGGCGGTGCGGCTGGCGACCCGCGCTTCCAGCGTCTCGTTGGCGTCCTGCAGGGCGATGTTCTGCGCGTCGATGGCTGCGCGGTTGCGCAGGATTTCCTCGGCGCTGTCGTGCATGGCCTGCGACAGCTGCCGCACCTCGGTGATGCGGGCGTTTTGCTGCACCTGCGGCACCTCGGCGCGCGCCAGCTGGGCAGCGGCGACGCTCAAGCCCCGGAAGCGCCGGCTCAGGCGGTAGGCCAGCCAGGTCGCCAGCCCCGCGCCCAGCACCAGTGCGAAGGCCATCACGGCCAGGGTGTTGCGCAAGGCCGCCTGGCTGGCGGCGGCGAAATCGCTCTCGGGAGCAGCCACCACCAGGCTCCAGCGCAAGCCCAGGTTCTCTCCGAAAGGCTTGAGCACCACGATCAGGGTGTCGCCCTCCATGGGCACGCGGTGCAGAAAGGCCACGCGCTGCACGCTGTCGGGCAGCGTCCTGCCCAGGCTGGAGGCCACTTCGTTGTAGGCGCTGCGAACGATGGCATTGCGGCTGTCCATCGGTCGCCTGCGCTCAAGCTTGCCCTGCGCCGCGGAGAACAGCGGGTCTATGGTGGAGTTGGCGACCAACAAGCCGTTCTCGTCGAGCAGGAAAGCCGTACCGTGGGCACTGAAGACCATGGTCTGCAGCAGTTCCTTGAGGCGCGCCAGGTGCAGGTCGACAGCGAAGACGCCCAGCGAGCCGCCGTCCGCGCCGTAAACAGGCTGCGACAGGGTGATCAGCAGCTGGTTGTGGGCTTCCGAAGGTGCCACGGCGGTAAAGCTGCGGCCCTTGTTCTCCATTGCTCCCTGGTACCACGCGCGGGTGCGGGGCTCATGGTTCGCGGCCTCGGTGCTGGTTTTTTGCCGGCGGTCGCCGGCATATTCGGCGGAAAAGAAGGTGCGGCCCTGGCCGCCTTCCTTGCGCACCGCCACCTGCGTGGCGTGGCCGCCGCCCGAGGCGAGCGCCTCGACGCCCAGGTATTCACCGCGATGGGTAGCCAGGACCATGTGGGGCACCTGGGGCGTCATGCGGGTCATGGCAAACGCGGTCTGCTCGAACAGGTTGGGGTTCTGGATCAGCTGGCGGGCGCGCGCCACACCGGCCTCGCCGGGCTGGTCCTGGACCAGGCCGTTGAGCACGACGTGGGCCTGCGCCAGGTGCTCCTGGGTGCTGATCTGCGCCCGCTGCGCCACGCCGTCCACGGTTTTTTCGGCCAGTGTCTGCACGCTTTGCAGGTTGCTGCGGTACAAGAACCAGCCCACGGTGGCGGCCGGCACCAGCGAAAACAGCAGCAAGCTGGTGACCAGCACCGCGCGCAGCGACCAGCTGCGCCCGCGCAGGCTGCCTGCCGCGGCCGCCATCTGGCGCGCGCTCATGCCAGCCCCACGATTTCCACGGTATCCAGCGGCTTGGCGCGTCCCGCGATCTGCACCAGCGCGCGGCGGCCGGTGCGCACCGCGCCGGTCACCAGCCGCGTGGCCTGCACGCTGGCGGCGATGGTCCAGTCCAGCGAGGGCTGGCCCTGGAACAGCCTGAGCGCGGCGGCTACCGTGTCGCCTATGGGCGTGGTCTGGCCGGATCGGCCTATCAGCCCGTCCAGGCGCGCAAAAGCGACGGGGCCGGTGTGCAGGGCCACGCCCAGGGCGAAGTTCGGCAGGCCCCGCTCCGGAAAGCGCTGGCGCACATAGGTGTCTATGCGCTTGGTGGCATCGGCCAGCCCCAGGGCCGCGCGAATCGCGCGCAGGCCGTGGTTGACCGACTGGGTGTCGGCGGCGTCGACAAACACGCACAACATGCCGTCGCCGACAAACTGCATGTAGTGCGCGCCGAACAGGTAGACGGTGTCGCCGACACTGCTGTAGAGCCGCTTGACGACATCACTGAGTTCCGGGCCGGACAGGCACTGCGTCCACAGGCCGTAGTCGCGCATGTCGGCGAACAGCACCGTCGCGCTGGCGAATTTGTCGTTGTCCTGCACCGCGCCGGTTTCGGGCCACTGCTGGCTCAACGACTGCGCCATGCGCATCTCGTAAAGGTCGCTGATCTTCTGGCCTTGCTCCACCAGCGCCAGCTGGACGGCCTTGTCCACCACCTGGGCGCGCATGGCCTCCGCCCGGGTGAGCTTGTTGAGCTGCGCGTTGACCGCTTCGCGCAGCTCTTGCGGGGCAAAGGGCTTGGTCAGGTAGTCGTCGGCGCCGGTGGTCATGCCCTGGCGCATGTGGGTGCGGTCCTGCAGCGAGGTCAGCAAAATGACGGCGGTGGTGGCCAGTGCGTCGTCGTTGCGCACCCTGTCGAGCACCTCGAAGCCGTCCAGCTGGGGCATCTGGATGTCGCTGACCACCACGTCCGGCCTGAATTCGCGGATCAGCTCCAGGCCCTTGGCGCCGTCGTCGGCCTCCATGACCTCATGGCCTTCCTTCTTGAGCACCTGGGTGACCAGCATGCGCGTGCCTGCGTCATCATCAATCACCACGATCAAGGGCATATACCGGACTCTCGCTGTTGTGTTCTGGGGGGTTCAGGAAGCTAGGGCCCTTATTTTGTCGGCAATGTCCGGAAAAAGCGCGGTGCAAGGGCACTCTTCGAAGCGGTTTTTTTTCACAAGCGCGAGATCGGGTCTAATTCTTTGCCTACCGGGTAATCCCTCCTACAAAAAGAGGGCGTAATAGTTTGTTACTTCGCTTACGATATCCTTCCAAATGAGGAGTTTTTCCCTTATCCACGAAATGACCGGTTTTCGGGGGAAACAAGGCTCCTGACAAGAGGCGCTCAACGCCCGTAGCAGAGTTACAAAAACACCGCGGTCATTCCATCAATCGAAACAGCAGGAGAAATCTATGGGTTATTTCATGAAAGAACACGACATCTACATCGGAACGATGCTGGATGAATTGAACCTGCGCTTTGCGCCCTCGCAGGGCAAAGAGTCGCATTTCGGCGGCATCCTGGAAATGGTCGCCCTGCAAAAGGAGTTCAAGCTCTTCAAGAAGGGCCGTTCGTTCAAGATGAGCTGCGCCGCGCTCAACCTGGGTGCGCGCAACAACGAGGTCAAAAACCTCTGGCAGAACCTGCTGGGCAACCTGTACCGCCATGGTTCCAACAAAAAGGGCCTGGATGGCGACGCCGCCATCGTGGACGCGCTCATCAAGAACCTGGCTTCCAAAACACCGCTGCCGGTTTTTTTCACCTCCCACGACATGCGCGGCGACAAGTCGAACACGGAAGTGAAGATCATCGACAAGAGCCAGCCCATCCACTACCTGGAACAGGACTACCTGACGATCTCCATCCCCATGCAGCCGATTTCGGCGGCCAAGAAACCTGCCGACAAGCCGGCGGCCAAACCTGCTGCCAAGCCAGCGGCCAAGAAACGCGCCAAGAAATAAGCCGTCTGGCCGATTGCCGCGATGACCGGGCACCTGTCCGCTGAACCCGCCTTGGCGGCTTTGCATTCGGCGATTGGCCAGTACTACACGCAAAAGGTCGAAACTTACGGCCCGACCCCCTTGGGGGTGGACTGGCCGTGCCGGCCGACTCAGGAGTTGCGCTTCGTGCAACTCCTGCGTTTGTGCGACTTTTCAGCGCCCTTCTCCCTGACCGACGTCGGCTGCGGCTACGGCGCTCTGCTGGCATTTCTGGCCAGGCGGCACCGGCGAAAGGAGATCAGCTATCTGGGCGTGGATTTATCCGAGGCCATGATTGCGCAGGCACGGCGGTTGTGGCGCAAGCGCGGCAACGCGGAATTTGCCGTCGCCAGCAAGAGCCCCCGCGTAGCGGATTACTCGATTGCCAGCGGCATCTTTAATGTGAAGCTGGACCAGTCTGACGCACTCTGGACCGAGTTCGTTGCGCAAACACTGGCCGCGCTGCGGCTTACCAGCCGCCGCGGCTTTGCCGTCAACTTTCTCGCGCCACTGACTCACGACGCAGACCCGAAGCCCGAGCTCTACAGGGCCCCGTCGTCCGTCTGGCGCGACCACTGCGCGCGGGAGTTCGGCGCCGGAGTGGAGGTGCTGGACAACTACGGCATGCGCGAGTACACCCTGCTGGTGCGGTTACCCTGAGCTACGGACTCAGTTCCCCATCAATTGCAAAACGCGGCCGCGCTCGCTATGCAGGGTCTGCTCATAGATCTTGGCGCCCGTCAGGCGAATCAGCTGCTCGGCCTGGTTAAAGAGTGAAAGCGCCTCCTGCCAGGAACCGGCATCTGCTTTCTGGCTCAAGACCCCTCCGCAGACGATCAGCGCGCGGCACTCGGCCAGACGGTTGTTCCGAGGCTTGGATATCCCGATATTTTCCCTGGCAGCTTCCAGCGCCAGCTCAAGATTGCCCGATTTTTGATGGCACTCCGCCAGGCAGGCCCGAATCTCCGCCTCAAACTCTACCGCCACCCCTGTGCTCGAAATAAGACTCAAGGCCGCAGCAAGACTTTCCTGAGCAGCGAAGAAATTTCCCGCACTGGCCTCGGCCAGCCCCGAGCACCAGAGCGCAAAGATTTTTGAATAGGGACTGGCATATTGTTGCGCAAGATTCACGACGACAGCGACGTGCTCCTTGGCAAGCATGGTATTTTGCGTCGCGGCCGCAAGCTCCACATGCAGGTGGTGGGCGATCTGCCCGATCACAGGATCGCCCGGACCCTCGTCGGCCGACAGCATCTTTTGCAGGCATTCCCTGGCGTCGTCGAAACGTCCCATGCGGATCAGCAGGCGCGCACGAATGCCGAGCACCCATTGCTCAATGCTGAAATCGATGAATTCCCGGTCGAATTGGTCGATGCTTGCGACGCCCTGCATGGCGGCATCGTTGGCCGCCAGGCCTTGCTCCAGCAGGCCCGCCCAGGCATAGGCTTGGCTCAGGGCCACGTTCAGCATCGCGACCCGGCCGGCATCCCTGCCGGGCGGCGTCAGGGACAAGGCCTTGAGGACGCACTCCACATAATCATCGGCTGCGCCTCCGCCGGACTGCAGGATCCGCCCCTGCGCGAACAGCAGCAGTTGCACCAGCCGGCTGTCGGCTTCGCTGGCATGGCCGATGGCCTCCTGGGTGATCTTCTGGACTTCCTCGGGGCTCAGCCCCTCACGCCAGCCCAGGTAGACGATTCTTCCGCCGGCGAGGGCCCGCAGGCTGTTGACCTGCGGTGAGCGCTCCTGCCCATCCAGCAGGGTCCAGACCTTGCGCCAGTGCTTGATGGCCTGCGCCGAGTTCGTGGAGCCGGTCCACTTCGCGGCGCGCGCCTCGTGCTGCGCCGCATTGAGCAATTGCCCTGCGGCTTCGTAGTGGTAGGCGATCAGCGCGGCGAACTCGCCCGGCTGCGCGCTGTAGTGCGCCTCCATGGCGATCGCGACCGCGGCGTGCAGGTTGGCGCGCCGCGCCTTGAGCTGCGTGCTGTAGGCCACCTCCTGGATGAGCGGATGGCGAAAGGCGAAACGCCGCCCGCCCGCGATCTCGCGCAGCAACTGCAGCAGCTCGGCCTCGCACAAACCGTCCAGGCCGCTTTCCAGCTGGCTCACCAGGTACACGGCAACGTCCTGCAGCACGGCCAGCGGAATTTCCTTGCCGATCACGGCACAGACATGCAGCAGCGTTCTCTGGGTGACCACCAGCCGGTCTATGCGTTCGCCGATGACGGCCTGCACGGTCGCCGGCAGGGCATGCGCCAGCGAGGCGATATCGGATTTTTTCTGGCTTGAAGCCGCCAGTACGACACTCTTTTCAATCAGCGAGTGCGCCAATTCCTCTGCAAAAAAGGGATTCCCAGCGGAGCGCTCCACGATAAGCGGGAAAAAATCAAGCAACTCGGGGTAATGCCTGAGCCGCTCGCGCACCAGCTCTTCCGTATCGGACAGACTCAGGTCCGCCAGCTGAATCGCCCGGAAGTGGCGCATCGTCCACCAGGGCGCCTGGTAACCCGGCCGGTAGTTGAGCAGCAGCAGTGTCCTGGTTCCGGCTACAGCGGCAACCAGGGCCGAGAGAAACTCCGCGCTGGCGTCGTCAAGCCAATGAAGGTCTTCGAAAACGATGACGGAGGTGGCGGCGCCAGCCTGCTTCACCAGTTCATGCAGCAAGCCCAGCAGCCGGGCACGCCGCGCCTTGGGGTTGAGGGTGCAAGACTGGCTGTTCGCGTCGGCCACGCCGAGGAACTCGCTGAGCAATGCGAGGTCGTCCGCAGAGACGGCGCCCAGCTTTGCGAGCCCCCGCACAATGCATTCCCGCGCAGCTGCGGCATCGTGCGCCGGCGTGATGTGGAAAAAACAGCTGCGCAGCAACTGAAGGACCGGCTGCAAGGGCGTGGCATGGCCGTAAAGCTGTGTCCTGACCTCGAAGACGGGCACGTGGCGCAGATGGCACCACTGGGCAAATTCGTGGCAGAGCCGGCTCTTGCCTGAGCCGGGCGCGCCTGACAAGCCAATCACGGAACCTTCGCCGTTCTCGGCATTGCGCAGCGCGTCCTGCAACGCGGCCAGCTCTTGCGACCGTCCCCGAAAAAGCGACAGCGCCGCCTCATGGAAACTGTGGTTCTGCACGTCGTTTTTCATGCCCAGCAGGGCGTGCAATTCGACGGGCTCGGTGATGCCCCGTAGCGGATGTTTCCCCATAGGCCGGACGTCGCAGGCCGAGCGCACCAGCGCCAGGCAGTCGGCCGTCATGCAGATGCCGCCGGGCTCGGCCAGGGCCACCACACGGCTGGCCAGGTGAATCGCGTGGCCGTGCACGCCGCCGCCGCGGGTGGCGTCGACCGCCTCGGGGTCCAGCGCAACCTGGCCCGAATGCAGGCCGACCCGTATGCGCAGGCTCGAGTCAGGGCCTTCGAAGGCCGCCTGCATCGCCAGCGCTGCCTCGCAGGCCAGGCTAGCGTGACCTTCCAGCGCGCGAGGCACGCCGAACAAGGCCATGATGCCGTCACCCAGCGTGCGCACGACGGTGCCGCCGAAACGCTCCACCGCATTGCACATGCGCTGCACGGCGGGCCGCAACTGCTCCATGGCCTGCTCGGGGTCCAGGCCGGCCACATGCTCCGTAGAACTGACGACGTCTGCAAAAAGAATGGTGGCGTGCTTGAGTGCACCCCACTGGATTTCAGAGACCGGCGAGGGCAAATTGGACGGCTCTTGCACACTGAGCCCGAAAGCGGCGCCACAGTTACCGCAGAACCGGTTGCTCACCGGATTCACGGTCAGGCACGAAACGCAGCGCAACGACATCTTCTATTTATCCCTCTCCACAACAGGAAAAACCACTAAGCGAATCGTTGCACGAGCCCCGGAACAAATCAAGGCATTAGTGGCTTGGAGTGGCTTTGTCTGAGAATAGCTTCTTAGGGGAGGACCTTCACGGCCTGCCAGGCCGAGACCACGGCCATGTACTCTTTTGACTTACTGCCGAAGCGCGCACTGGCCACACGGCTTGTCGCCCGCGCCGCATCCAGAAAGCTGGCCTTGGGCTTGAGCTTGGGAAAGGCTTCGTACCAGATGGGGCCGGCCTTCTCCCAGGAGAAGCCGCCTATTTTTCGGGCAGCGAGGTAAAACGCATGGTTGGGAATGCCCGAGCTGTCGTGGACGTCGGCACCGTCCACGTATTGTTCCATGGTCTTGAACTGGTCGTCGTCGTACCAGGTCAGCTTGCGGTTGCCGGGATCCTTGAGCGAGCGTATGGCCTTGCCATGCTGCGGCGCGAGCATGTTCTCGCCCAGCAGCCAGTTGGCCTGGGCCGCCGTCTGGCCCAGATGCCACTGCTTGACCATGCTGCCCATGACGTCGGAGAAGGACTCGTTGAGGGCGCCAGCCTGGCCCTGGAGCACATGCGTCTGCTCCTCGAACTCGCGGTCCTTGCGCGCCAGTTTGACCACACCCAGCCCGCCGGGAATCATGTGCTGGATGACGCCATGGCTCAGTTCGTGGGTGATGATGTCCAGCGCCTCGGTGAAGCCCCCCACGTTCTCGTCGCCGTCCCCATAGACCATCTGCTCGCCGGTCCACATGGCATTGGCAAAGTCCTTGCCGAAATGCACGGCCGACTCCACACGCATGCTGCGGTCGTCCAGGGAATCCCGCCCGAAAACCTGGTGGAAAAAATCCAGGGCGATGCCGGTGTTGTCGTAGACCTGGTTCACAGCGCGATCCTTGACCGGCTTGTCTCCTTCATGGCGTACCGGCTTGCCCGGCAGGTCGGTGTCGAAGCCGGCATTAAAAATACTGCGGCGGTAAGCCTGTGCAGGCATGAAGCCCTGGGGAGACTGGACCGTGCGGGGCACCACCGCCTGCTTGGCGCAGACATGGCGATGCGTGCGCAAGCGCATGCTGTGCTCGATGTGGCTGTCAATTCGCTGGCGCCCTTCCTCCCCTGATTTTTCGGCAAGCTTGCGAAAGAGTTTGGACGGGACGGCAAAACAAAAACAGCGGTAGGCGGGTTTCACGAATTCGGCCCTTCAGTGCGAAAAAAGCCGGGGCGCAAATGCCAACAGGCTCAAGCCGCCCGAATGCGGCACACTGAAACCGATGGCACGGCAATCCACCAAACAAGGCTTGCCATAGGCTCCCGTGCCAATGCGAACGTCAGCGGCAGCGACACCGGTACGCCCAAGCACCATTCGCAGCACCGCGCGCGTTGCCTGGCGCTGACGGCGCTCTTCGGGCGGGACGATGCCGGAATACTGCTGCGGCAGGAAGTACGCAAGCGTCGAATAGCTCTTTTGCACGCTGAACTGTCCCAGCGTGATGATCACACTGAAAAGAGGCAATAACAGGGTGCTGAAAAGCATCCCGATGAGATATGCAGAGCCCACCCATCCGGCATAAACGATATCAATGCGCCCTTCCGACACGAGAGACAGAATCAGAAAAGGCAATATTTGAAATGGGAGGGAGCCTGTCGCTGAAAAAACACCGGCCCCAATTAGTACGCGCAAAATTAATCCAATCTGAAATCCCGATAGTCTTTTCGCTCACCTGGCACCCTATCGCCTTCAGCACAGGATCAGAAGTTGAACACTGCGGACGATATTTTCCCCAAGGCGGCTAGCCCATCCGCGACATAGGATGGCGACGTTCATCCCAGTTTTTGCATAAGGCAGCCGCAAAGCGGACCTTTAGTGCATCAAAACCGCAGCTAAATGCAATCTACCATGGGTTTTGCTCAAGCATAACAACTCCGATGCTTCTGTAGATAAAGCCGCGCACAGTATTTCCATTACCCGCGTTCTCCTCCAAAATGAGGAGGTAAAACTTTGTTACACCATTTACGATGAATCCCCCGACCGAATTACCTACCCGCATGGGCCGAAGCACGAAGGTGCTGCTGGTCATGGATGTGGTGGAGTCCGTCAGGATCATGGAGCAGGATCAAGATGGTTTCGTACAGAGGTGGCAACAACTGGTGCTGCAAGCTGAGCAGCAAATTCTGCCGCAGCATGGCGGCCGCATCGTCAAAAGCCTGGGTGACGGGCTGATGCTGGAATTTGCTAATGCGCAAGGCGGCATCAAAGCGGCGTTTGCTTTGCAGGATTTCAGCCAGCAGGCTAATGCCCGGCTGCCGCCCCAGCAACAAATGCACCTGCGCATAGGCGGCCACCTGGCCAGCTTTGTGACGGACCAGCACGACATCTACGGCACCGATGTCAACCTGACGGCTCGCTTTTGTACCCTGGCCGGCCCCAGCGAAATCGTGATTTCCGCCGAGTTGCGCGATCAGCTTGTTCCCACACTGGACGCCGACGTCGACGACATGGGCGAGTGCTACCTGAAGCACGTTGAAAAGCCCGTGCGGGCGTATCGCATCGGCCCGCCCGGCGAGCATGCGCCGATCAACACCGGCAGCGCGGTCCGGCTGGACCTGCGCCCGGCCATCGCGGTCATCCCGTTCGCCATGCGCAGTTCCGAAGCAGGCCACGAAATGCTGGGAGAGGCATTGGCCGATGACGTCATCGCGGCGCTCTCAAGAACCTCGGAACTGCATGTCATTTCCCGCCTCTCCACCACGGTCTTCCGCGAGCGGCATGAGGCCGTGGAAAACATTCGCAGCCACCTGGGCGCCAGCTACATTCTTTCCGGCACATGCCGCAGCGTGGGCTCGCAGATCGCGTTGTTTGTGGAACTGATTGACGCAAAAACCGGCCACGTGGTCTGGGCGGAAAACCTGAGGGGCGAGGTGCAAGGCCTGTTTTCCATGGATGACGAACTGATTGAGCGCCTCGTGGCCGCCGTCAGTTCTTCGGTCATGTCGCAGGAACTGGAGCGGGTCCACGGGCAAGCGCTGCCGACCCTGGAAGGGTATACCCTGCTGCTGGGCGCAGTGGCGCTGATGCACCGCACGGCGTTCAGCGAATTCGACCGCGCTCGCCAGATGCTGGAACATCTGATCGACCGCAGCCGCCGCCACCCGATCCCGTATGCCTGGCTGGCGAAATGGCATGTGCTGCGTGTGCAGCAAGGGTGGGCCGAGGATCCGGCGCGGGAAGCCATGCTGGCGCTGGACTGCGCAAAACGGGCACTCGACCACGATCCGCGCTGCGCGCTCGCGCTCACTGTGGATGGGTTCGCGCACACCAACCTGCTGCGCAAGCTCGACATAGGCGCACAGCGCTACGACCAGGCGCTGAGCATCAATCCCAACGACTCGCTCGCCTGCCTTCTCAAGGGAACGCTGCACGCCTTCAAGGGCGAAGGCGCCCTCGCGATGGTGCAGACCGAAAAGGCCCTGGCCTTGTCCCCCCTCGACCCACTGCGCTACTTTTACGACTCCCTGGCGGCAACGGCCGCCCTGTCGGCAAGCGAGTACGCGCGCGCCAGCGAACTCGCGCAGCGCTCCCTGCGCGCGAACCGCACGCACACGTCCACCTTGCGGGCCCTGATCATCGCGGAGGTGGAGCTGGACAGGATTGAATCTGCCCGGGCCGCAATGCGCGAACTTCTGCAGCTTGAGCCCGGCTTTACCGTCAGCGGCTTCCTGAGCCGCTCGCCCAGCAATCAATCGGCATTCGGGCTTCGGTGTGCGCACGCATTCCGCACGGCCGGCATACCAGAGCATTAATGTTTATTTGAAGGAGTATTTCATGAGTCAATTGGGCGGCATCGGGGGGATTGGAGGGATTGGAGGGATTGGCGGGATTGGTGGAATCGGCGGCATTGGCGGGATTGCCATCATGGCCGACGCCGCCAGCCCTTTGCTGGCCGATGGCATGACGAAGAGCAGCGCGGCGCTCAGCGGCCCTTTCCAGGGCGCTACTTTGCCGGTCAATCTCCCCTTGCCTATCGACAGGCCGGACCGGTTGAAGCAGTGGTCGGCCGATCGTCGGTTGCAGATCTGCGAACTTGAGCTCCTGGGTGGCCTTCACTTCGGTGTCCAGCACGCCCGCGAGTCGGTCACTCTGGCATTTGTGGACCTCAACAAGAGGCCGCTGAAGGACCACGCCATTGTCCGCCTGATCCGGCCCACGGCCAAGGTATTCAAGCAGCAGGTGGAACTGGTGGCCAACTACGCGGAGCTGCGTGAAGACCGCGGCAGCGAAATCCTGAGCCAGATGACGCCCCAAGTCCCGTATTGGGGATCCATCGTGGGCCTGCAGCCGCACCGCCATAAATGGACGCTGGAGCTGATCACCCTGGTACTGACTTTCACGTCCGACGTGGAAATGCGCTTCAAGCACGCCTTCGCCTGCCCACGGCCCATGGAGCTGTCACCGCAGATCCAGCCCATGATAGACACTCCCGGCCATGCCAGTTGGCCCAGTGGCCACGCCACCGAAGCCTTCGCCGTCGCCACGGTGCTGCTGGCCTTGCTTGAAAACGCCAACGGCACGGGGGCCAAATACCGGGAGCAACTGGAACGGCAAGCGGCGCGTATCGCCGTGAACCGCACGGTGGCAGGCCTGCACTATCCGGTGGACAGCGCCGTGGGCCGGCTGCTCGGAACAGCGCTGGGCGAGTTTTTCGCGGCGCGCTGCCTTGGCAACAACCAGCTCCACGAACGCGGTTTCGACGGCCGCAAGTTCCATGACGCCCAGGGCAAGGTCGTCGATTTCGATCTGCGTGTTTCCATGGACGACAACCACAGCGGCTACTACCAGTACCTCAGCAGGATCGGTACCGTGGCGGCCTCGCCGCTGCTGGCCTTCATGTGGTCCAAGGCGGTCAAAGAGTGGGAACCCCTGAAATAAGGACACCCATGACCTGGCACAAACTTCCCAAGGGCGGCTTCACCGGCATTGACTGGGCCAAGCCGGACGCGACGAATGGCTTTGACCCCTACCTGGTATGGGCCGAGACCGATAGCTTCGCAGGCTATGGCGGCACACAGCCGAAGTGGCTTCCGATAGCGATTGAACTCAGCCCCGGCGTCAGCATCGCCCAATTCATAGGCGCGGCCTCGCCGCAATGGCTGCATGTGCCGCCCGTATACACCTCCAGCGCCGCACCGCTTGGGCTGCGCTACTGCACGGCCCGCGTCAGGCCGGCGTTCTTCAAGCACATTCAGCCGGGCGGCAGCCTGCATGCGCTGGTCAAACGGCTGGAGCTGGGTTTGGCCGCAGGCCTTCATACCGACAACCCGGGCTCCGCCGGCACGACCGGCGCCCAGCCCCTGCTCAAGGGCAAGGTGATGGCGCTCATCGACGACGGGCTGGCTTTCGCGAATGCCAATTTCCTGCACAAAGGCAAGGCGCGCACGCGGTATTTCTGGCGGCAAGACGGCAAGGGCGTGGGCCAATCGCCGGCCGGCCTGGGTTATGGCCATGAATTGACGGCCGCCGACATCAATCGCGCGATGCAACAGCGCAGCTACAACGGCCTGGTGGATGAGGGCGAGGTCTACCGGCACTTCAAGCTGAAGTCACTGCAAAAGCGTGTCAACCATGGCACACATGTGCTGGACCTGGCTTGCGGTCCGCGCACGCTGATGGCGCAGATGGCCGATCTCCCTCCCGGCTTTGACGGGCCGGCCAGCTGGGCCCTGGCCGACGACGAGGCCAGCCGCTGCGACATCATCGCGGTGCAGCTGGACTACGGCACCGTGGCCGACACGTCGGGTGGTTCGTTGAACATCCATGTGCTTGACGGGTTGATGTACGTCCTGTCGCGCTGCGCGCAGGACACCAAGGTCGTGACCAACATCAGCTTTGGCACCCTGGCCGGGCCGCATGACGGAAGCTCACTGCTGGAAGCGGCGATGGATCAGCTGATCACCCTGTGCGGCCAGCGGCTGCAAATCGTGCTGGCGGCGGGCAACAGCTACCAGCAGCGCACGCATGCGAACCTCACGCTCGCCAAAAATGCGCACGCAACCCTCCACTGGCGCGGGCAACCCAACGACCTGACCGAAAACTTCCTGGAGCTGTGGTTGCCGCCGCAGGCCGATGGCATCAAGATAGAAATCACGCCTCCTGGGCACACGGCATTGCCGGCCCTGAAATTCGGCGAATCACGCATGTGGACGGGCAACGGCACGCAGCCGCTGTGCGCGCTCATTTATCCCAAAAGCGTGGCAACCGGCACGCACGGCACTTGCGCGCTGATCGCGTTGGCGCCCACCTTCAGCTTCGACAAAGGCACTGCCACGGCTCCCAGCGGCGTGTGGCAGATCAAGCTGACCAACACGCAGCCGGGCAAGGTCACGATAGATGCCTATGTGGAACGTGACGACGTGGTGACCGGCCCACGAGGCGGGCGCCAGTCGCACTTTGAAGACAAGCTGTACGACATGAGCGGCAACCCGGGTTCTTTCGTGGATCACCCCGACAATCCGACCTTGATCCGGCGCAGCGGCAACTTCAACAGCATTGCCACCGGGCGCAAGACGGTATCCGTGGGCGGCACGCGGATCGTGGGGTCGCATTGGGCGCATTACTCCCCGCAGAAGCCTGACCCCGATGCAAGCAGGCCAGAGCGTCCCGGCGTGGTGAAGACCCCCAGCACCGCGGCGTTCAGTGATGAAAATCCCATCATGACGGGGGTTCGGGCTGCAGGCACCTACAGCAGTTCGGCGGTCCGGCTGAGGGGCACCAGTGACGCAGCGCCGCAGGAAACGCGGCGGATCTTCAACGCGATATAAGACGCCTTCGCCGCTACCAGCGGCTGGGCAGTTTCTTGAGCAGGGTGATGCGCTTGGTGCCCATCTCGATGTAGCCGCCCTTTTCAAGGTCTTTGAGCAGGCGGCTCACCATCTCGCGCGAGGCACCGACACGGCTGGCGATGTCCTGGTGGGTGATGGACTCCAGCGTCACACCCTCTGCGGTATCGCGGGTCGCCACGTCATCGTGCTCTTCCAGCACGGCAATCAATCGCCCATATACGTCGAGCAACGCCATATTGCGGGCGGCTTCCGTGGCGGCACGCGCCCGGCGAATAACTTGGACCACCAGATTTATGGCGAATCCGGGCTCATACACCAAGTGCTCACTCACTTCGGCACGACTCAGCACGGCGCAGGTACAAGGTTCCAGGGTGATCACCGAGGCGGAGCGGGGTCCGCCGTCCAGTGACATCTCGCCAAAGTAGTCGCCGGAGTGAATCCGGCCGTAGGTGATTTCACGGCCGCTTTCGTCCATGGAAAACACCTTGACGCTGCCTTTGAGCAGCACGTAAAGGTTGTCCCCGATTTCCCCTTCGTTGATGACGACCGCCTTCTTGGGGTAAGTGCGTACCACGCCGCGCATGGCGAGGGTGCGTAATTCGGGGGTCAAGTGAGCGTAAAGATCTTCTTCGGGAGGTATATGCGGACTCATGATGAGCCGTAATCTAGCACGTTGCCGCCCCCTTGCGGCGATCAATGAATCTGTCCGACCGGCGAGGGGGCGATGGGTGGCAAAATCGCCACGCGGTTGACCAGTTCCCGGACGCCGCTGGAAGCGGTTTTGGCGCACAGGCTGCGCACGTGGCTGCGCACGGTGGAGACCGCGACTTTCATCTGGATGGCGATCTCGGGCGTGCTCAGGCAGCGGCACAGGAGGACCAGCACCTGCTCTTCCGTGTGGGTGAGGCCGTGGTTGCGGGCAAACGCGCCGAACACACCGGACTCGCTCACACCCACACGCGACAGCACCAGTGCGATCCGGTCGCAGGGCACGCCCATCTGGCGCTGCAGCGGCACCAGGGCCAGGGTGAAATCCGCGCCCTCGCCCGCCAGCCTGATGAGGCCGCGCTTGCCTGCGATGGCCTTGCCCAAGGCGACCTGAAAGGCCTTGGCATCGGCCGGCATGAGGACTTTCAACTCGCCCCGCTCCGCACCCAGCACGAGGGCGCGGTCCAGCTCGCGCCGGGCAGCCGGGTTGACGTGCAGGAGTTTTCCCTGGGCGCTGACGACAAGCACCCCATGGGCAAGCTCATCCACCAGGCAGGCGAGCAAGGCAGGCACCGAATCGGCGTCGTCCAGGGGGAATGAAGGCGAGGCCTCCAGGAAGGCGGCATTGGGCTGTGCAAACAGGGTCACGGGGGGCGCTCCATCCTACAAATAGATGAAGATGAGCATAAAAAGCCCGGCCCAATGTAGATAGTGAATATGCCGGGTCATTTTTGTGAGAAATTCACATGAATTCGCGCTGACTGCCGGATTTCCGCGCTCCGGTGGCGCTGTTCTTCAGCCCGGCTCGCGCTCCAGCATGGCCAGGGTGGCCTCCATGACCTCGGGCAGGAATGCCATTTGCACATGGGCGGCGCCGCGGATCAGCCGATTGTCGGCGCCCGGCAAGGTGGCGGTGGACGTCGGGAACACGATGTTGTCGCAATTGGAGTACCAGCAGGTGAACAGCGCGTGGCGGTCCGCCGGCATCTCGTGGTCCAGTTGCGCCTGCCAGTCGGACTGCAGCCGCATCTGGCGGCCGTTGTGGCCGTGACCGAAGCGCGCCAGCCAGGTCCCGCGGTGCGGCGTGCCTATGGTGACCACGTGGAAGACACGGGCCTCGGCCCGCATGCGCTTGAGCCAGGCCCGCACGGCCAGCCCGCCCATGCTGTGGCACACCAGCAGCGGCGGCAGCCCCGTGGTTTCGGTGACCTGGCGGACGGCCTCGTCGATCTGCGGCGCATAGTCGTCGATGGAGCCGAACAGGGGTTCGAGGTTGACGGCAACAAAAGCCCGTCCGCTTGCGCGGACGCGCTGGAGCCAGGGCGTCCACAAACCGCGGTTGCAAAAGAAGCCATGCACAAACACGACGCCGCGGCGTGCCTGGGGCGCTGCGGGGGGCGCGAGCTGATCCGGCACCACGTTCATGCGAAAAGGCTGGCGCCAGCAAAACACGCGCGGCGCCGTCAGGATCTCCCCCAGCCAGGCGCGCAACAGCTCCCCCCAGCTGGGCCGGGGCGCAGGGTCCCGCTTGTTGACGTGGTGAAGAACGACGAATTCGAGGGCCAGAAAAACGGTGTAGCCCAGCGCGATGGCCAGAAAGCCCGCAACCGCCAGAAACGGGGTGTCGCTGAGAAACCAGAACAGCCAGCCAAAGGCCGCGGCGACCAGGGACAGGGTGATGAGTCTTTGTAGTTGGGCCAGCATCGGTCAGGCAAAGGAGAAGGAAGCGGTGGCAAGCCGCAGTATCTCAGGCCAGTGTGACAGCACGGCCCGAGAGCCTGGCGGCAAGGCCCTGCGCCAGGCGGTTCACCATGCCGTAGATGGACAGCTGCGGATTCGCGCCTATGCTGGTCGGGAACAGCGAGCCGTCGTGGATGGACAGGTTCTCGAGTTGCCAGTGCACGCCGTCAGGCCGGGTGACGCCCTGGCGTTCGTTGCCGGCCAGGCCGCAGCCGCCCATGACGTGGGCGCTTACCACACGGGTCAGCAGGGGCTTCATGGGCAAGGCCTTGACCGCATCACGGGCCTGCGCCCAGGAGGTGTAGGACTGGGCCATCTCGTGCAGCGGCAGCACCTGTTTTGCGCCCGCCGCGAACTGGATTTCCATCATCGACAGCAGTGCTCTGCGCCCGCCTTCCATGACGTAATCCGTCAGCGGATAGTCCAGCACGGCGGAGTTGTCGCTGCGCAGCTTGACCTGCCCGCCCCTTGATGCGTCATGGAAGCCATCGCGCAGCAGCGCCAGCAGGGTGTGGTTGTAGGGGAAGGATTTGAGCAAGTCGTGCTGGCCCTGGCCGAAGCCCGGTACGGTCGACGCAAAAATCACCGGGTGCAGCGGAGGGGCCTCGAGCTTGTAGCCTATGGGGCCGTCTATCGCCTGGGTCTCCAGGAAGTGGTCGGAATAAATGGTTTGCGGCGCGCCGTTCCAGGCTTCCACTTTTTGCTCGAACACGCTGGAGGACATGACCACCGGATGCAAAAAGGTCCGGGCGCCCAGCACACCATGCGGGTCAGGCGCCTGCGAGCGCAGCAGCACGGCCGGCGAATTGATGGCGCCGCCGGCGAGCACATAGTGTTTGGCGACGATCTTGATGGCCCCGCCCGCCGTCCCGGGGGACGTGCCCAGGCTGCGGCATAACAGCGCAGTGACCTTGCCGTTGGCCAACTCAAACTTTTCCGCGCGGGTTTCGGTCAGCAGTTGCGCGCCTTTGTCGAGCGCCGCGGGAATGGTGGTGACCAGCATGGATTGCTTGGCGTTGGTCGGGCAACCCAGGCCGCAGGAGCCGAGGTTCCAGCAGCCTTTGACATTGCGCGAAATGGCCGACGCGGGAATTCCCAGCTTGGCCGCGCCCCTGCGCAGCAGGTCGTTGTTCTCATTGGGGGGAACCAGCCAGGGCGTGATATTCAGGCGCTGCTCCGCCTGGGCAAAATACGGCGCCAGCGCTTCGGTGGTGTAGCCGTCCAGCCCGAACTGCTCCTGCCAGAATTTCAGCGTGGAGCCCGGCGTGCGGAAGGAGCTGGTCCAGTTCACCGTGGTGGAGCCGCCCACGCAGCGTCCCTGCAGGATGTTGATGGCCTTGTCTTCGGTCTTGCGCGCAGCGCTCTCCTGGTAGAGCGAAGGATAGGCTTCGGATTCCTTCTGGTTAAAGTCGCTGCTGGTTTTGAGCGGCCCCTCTTCAACCATCACCACCTGCAGGCCGGCCTTGGCCAGCAGTTCGGCCGTGACGCCGGCGCCGGCGCCACTGCCTATGATGGCGACATCGCAGCTGAGTGTTTCGGGCGCTGGCGGCAACGCGCCGCCCATCACTTTCCAGCCGCGCGCGAGGCCTTCGCGGATCGGGTCTTTCAGTTGGCTCATGCTGCTTTCGGAGGTCTTTATATCTTCATGGGGCCGGGATATCCCAGCAGCGCCCAGCTCGCCGGATCGGAGAAATACGCGCCCGCAGTGATGTCGTGCAAGGCGGCGTAGGCTTGCTGCCGCAGTGCCATCCTGGAAAGGCGCATGTCCTGAAGTGACTGCTGGATATCGGCGACAGAGGCTTGGTGCCAGGGCTGGTTCAGACCGGCCAGCGCGCGCCGGCCTGCGGCACTCGCCAGCAGGGCCAGCAACTGCGACAGCTCGGCCTGCGCGTGCGGCGGTAAAGACTGCACCAGCACGTCGATGCGGCTGAGCAGGCCGTTCAATGCGATTTGCCGTGCACCTTCATCGGCCGGCAGTGTTTTGTCGAGCACGGCCCGGCCTATGGCTGAAAACACCTCACGCCCCGATGCACTCAGCACGCCGCCGGCCAGGCCCGGCTGCAGCAAAGCGGCCGTGCCGCCAGCCACCAGCAGCACAGCGGCTGAGGCGGCGCCTAGCTTGAGGAGCGTTCTTCTTTGCATGATGGAAGTTTCGCACGCGCATTTAGGTTTCAATAGGGGCCCGTACCTAGATAAACTCCGGGTTTGTATGGACGCCTCCGCACAACAAATACACGACGCGCTGGAGACTGTGGCGAAGCTCAGGCAGCAGCACAGGGCCGACGCGCCGCTGGCCCAAGCCAATGCCGAGCTCAAGCGCTTCCAGGCACGCCGTTTTGAGGCCACCTATTCCGACCTGCTGCACAGCCACCGGTATAAAACCGCGGCCACGTTTTTTCTGCAGGAGCTCTACAGCGACAAGGACTATGCCGAACGCGACCAGCAGTTCGCGCGCATCGCCGGCACCATCGCCAAACTTTTCCCGCAGCCTGTGGTCAACACCGCGGCCGCGCTGGCGGAGGTGCACGCGCTGACGGAACAACTCGATGACCTGATGGCGCGCGAGTGGCTGGCGGACACAGGGAGCATGCCCCAGAGTGATGTATGTGCCCGCTACATCCGCTGCTGGCGGCGCGTGGGGGATATCGCCGCGCGCAAGCGGCAGCTGGAGGTGGTGCTGCATCTGGGGCAGGAACTCGACCGCCTGACCCGCATGTTCGGCCTTCGCACCTTGCTCAAAATGATGCGCGGGCCCGCGGCCGCAGCCGGGCTGAATTCCTTGCAACATTTTCTGGAGACCGGCTTTGATGCCTTCGCCACCATGCGCGGCGCGAGTGAGTTCCTCAGACTGATCAAAGACCGCGAGACGGCGTGGATCCACGCCCTGTTTGAGGACGATGCTGTCACCTGCGAGACCAGATTGGGCCATTTGCTCGCTGCCGGGCCCTGATATCGCGCCCGCATTAGGACAAGCCCCATACGGATTCCGCCAGGCGGCTTTCACAATGAGCCGCAAGGAGTTTGTATGAACAAGCATTGGCTCAAGAGTTATCCCGAAGGCGTATCGCACGAGATCGACACCGAACAGTTCCGCTCGCTCACCCATCTGCTGGAGGATTCCTTCAAGAAGAACGCGGCCAAGCCGTTCTCGGTCTGTATGGACCGCTGGATGAGCTATGGGCAACTCGACGAACTCTCGACATCGTTGGGCGGCTGGCTGCAGAGCCTGGGCCTGGAGCCCGGCGCCCGCGTGGCCATCATGCTGCCCAATGTGCCGCAGTTCGCCGTCACCATGGCGGCCATCCTGCGGGCGGGTTACACCTGCGTCAACGTCAACCCGCTGTACACCGCGCGTGAGCTGGAGCACCAGTTGCGCGACTCAGGCGCGACGACCATCGTCATCCTGGAAAACTTCGCCGCCACCCTGGCGGAGGTGATTGAACGCACGCCGGTGAAGAAGGTCGTTGTAGCCTCCATGGGCGACCTGCTCGGTTTCTGGTACGGCCAGTGGATCACGTTTGCCGTGCGCCACCTCGCCAAACTGGTGCCGGCCTATAAACTGCCTTTGAGCGAGGGGCGCACTGTCACCACCTTCAACCGCGCGATTGCCGAGGGTAGCCGCATGGCGCTCAAGCCCGCTCAGAGCACGCTGGATTCCATTGCCTTTCTGCAGTACACCGGCGGGACCACCGGCCTGTCGAAAGGTGCGGTGCTGACCCATCGCAACATTGTTGCCGCGATCCTGCAGGCGGAGGCATGGTTCACACCCGCCTTGAAGCGCGTAGGCGACGTCAGCAAGACCAACAACATCGCGGCCTTGCCGCTGTACCACATATTCGCGCTGACGCTGTGCCTGCTCACCATCCGCTGGGGGGCCCACCTGACGCTGATTCCCAACCCGCGCGACTTCGGCAAGTTCATCGAGGTTCTCAAGAAGCGGCCCTTTCACATGTTGCCGGCGGTCAACACGCTGTTCAATGCACTGCTCCAACATCCGCAGTTCAAGACAGTTGATTTTTCCAGTCTCTGCGTCTCCCAGGCGGGCGGCATGGCCGCGTCCGAGGGTACGGCGAAGCACTGGCTTCAGGTGACGGGCTGCCCCATGATCGAAGGCTGGGGCATGAGCGAGACCTGCGCGATCGGCACCAACAACCCGGTGATCAACAAGGAATTCACCGGCACCATAGGCCTGCCCCTGCCCAGCATTGAGGTCGCGATCAAGGACGATGAGGGGAAATCGCTCGCTTTGGGTGAATCCGGCGAGATTTGCATCAAGGGCCCGCAGGTCATGACGGGCTATTACCAGCAACCGGAGGAAAACAAAAAGGCATTCACCCATGACGGCTTTATGCGCACCGGCGATATCGGCATCATGGACGAGCGCGGCTACACCAAGATCATCGACCGCAAGAAGGACATGATCATCGTCTCGGGCTTTAATGTATTCCCCAATGAACTTGAGAACGTGATTTCCCTGTGCCCCGGCGTTGTCGAATGCGCGGCCATCGGCATTGCAGACGACAAACAAGGGGAAGCCATCAAGGTTTTTGTCGTAAAAAACGACCCTACACTGACCGAAGACGAAGTGAGCGCCTATTGCAAGCAACATCTCACCGGCTACAAACGCCCCAAATACATTGAATTCCGCGATGACCTGCCCAAAACCAATGTCGGAAAAATCCTCAGGCGCGAGTTGCGTGCGTCAGCCTGAGTACTTTTTCGCGGAAATTTGCTGATGGCCCAGCCGGATTTGCCGCCGGGGATGCATGTTTTTGAGCGCGGCTGGCTTTCCGCCAACAATATTTTGTTCACCGGCGGCGACGAAACCGTGTTGGTGGACAGCGGGTATTGCACACATGCGCCGCAGACGCTGGCCTTGGTGGAATCCGTTTTGGGCCCGCGGCCGCTCGATACCCTCATCAACACACATTTGCACAGTGATCACTGCGGCGGCAATGCGGTTTTGCAGGCGCGCTACCCCGATCTCCGCACCTTGATTCCTCCCGGCCACGCGCAACAGGTCGCTGAATGGGACCCGGTGGCGCTGACTTATTTGCCCACCGGGCAGCTTTGCCCGCAATTTGGCTTCACGCGGACGTTGCAGCCGGGGAGTTCCCTGCTTTTTGGAACTGAAATGTGGGAGGTTCACGCCGCGCCCGGTCATGATCCCCACTCGCTGATCTTCTTCGAACCGCGAAGTCGCGTGCTTATTTCTGCGGATGCCTTGTGGGAAAACGGGTTTGGTGTGGTGTTTCCCGAGCTCGAAGGGGCGGGTGCGTTCTCGCAAGTGGCCGCGACACTGGATTTGATCGAGCGCTTAAACCCAAAAACCGTTGTTCCCGGGCATGGCCGCGTCTTCGCGTATGCACCGCAAGTGCTGATGCGTGCGCGCCAGCGCCTGGAATCGTTTGTCAGCAACCCAAGCAGGCATGCTCACCACGCCGCAAAAGTCTTACTGAAATTCAAACTACTCGAAACCCAGCGTCAGAATTTCGATGCGTTTGCGCAGTGGGCTCTTGAAACGCCGTATTTCATGCAGATCCATGCCAAGTTTTTCGCCGGCATCCCCGCCCGCGCGTGGATAGAGCAGCTCAGTGCCGAGCTGGTCGCGGCCGGCGTCGCACAAAGAGACGGTGGCTACATCGCGAATGCTTAAGTAGGCCTGGTCAATTCCGGGTTGGCGTTTGGAGTTTTGTCTTCCGTTTCGCCGAGCTGCTTCCCTGGAACATCTTCTTGCGCCCCCTCGTCTCACCTCACAAATGAAAAAAGCCCGCATGGATTCATGCGGGCTTTTTTAAAATCTCGAGTCACCTGGCTAAATACCGGGCGCACAAAAGAAAACGCCCGGTTGATCAAAAATCAACCGGGCGTTCCTTGCTGTAAGAGCCTGACGATGTCCTACTTTCACACGGGAATCCGCACTATCATCGGCGCTAAGTCGTTTCACTGTCCTGTTCGGGATGGGAAGGAGTGGTACCAACTTGCTATGGTCATCAGGCATAACTTTTTGACAGATTGTCCAAAGAACAATCCATCGAATTCATAGAGCCAATCAGCTTGTATTTAGATTCGCACAGCTGCTGGGCTGTGCTTTTTGAATGCGTCAACTTGGCATAACAACTTCGAATTAATCAAAGTTATAGGGTCAAGCCGCACGAGCAATTAGTATCAGTTAGCTTAACGCATTACTGCGCTTCCACACCTGACCTATCAACGTCCTGGTCTTGAACGACTCTTTAGGGGGCTCAAGGCCCCGGCAGATCTAATCTTGAAACGAGTTTCCCGCTTAGATGCTTTCAGCGGTTATCTCTTCCGAACTTAGCTACTCGGCAATGCCACTGGCGTGACAACCGATACACCAGAGGTTCGTCCACTCCGGTCCTCTCGTACTAGGAGCAGGCTTCCTCAAATCTGCAGCGCCCACGGAAGATAGGGACCAAACTGTCTCACGACGTTTTAAACCCAGCTCACGTACCTCTTTAAATGGCGAACAGCCATACCCTTGGGACCGGCTACAGCCCCAGGATGAGATGAGCCGACATCGAGGTGCCAAACACCGCCGTCGATATGAACTCTTGGGCGGTATCAGCCTGTTATCCCCAGAGTACCTTTTATCCGTTGAGCGATGGCCCTTCCATACAGAACCACCGGATCACTATGTCCTGCTTTCGCATCTGCTCGACTTGTCAGTCTCGCAGTTAAGCACGCTTATGCCATTGCACTATTAGCACGATGTCCGACCGTACCTAGCGTACCTTCGAACTCCTCCGTTACACTTTGGGAGGAGACCGCCCCAGTCAAACTGCCTACCATGCACTGTCCCCGATCCAGATAATGGACCTAGGTTAGAACCTCAAACACACCAGGGTGGTATTTCAACGTTGGCTCCATGCGATCTAGCGACCACACTTCAAAGCCTCCCACCTATCCTACACAGATCTGTTCAAAGTCCAATACAAAGCTACAGTAAAGGTTCATGGGGTCTTTCCGTCTTTCCGCGGGGAGATTGCATCATCACAAACATTTCAACTTCGCTGAGTCTCAGGAGGAGACAGTGTGGCCATCATTACGCCATTCGTGCAGGTCGGAACTTACCCGACAAGGAATTTCGCTACCTTAGGACCGTTATAGTTACGGCCGCCGTTTACTGGGACTTCAATCAAGAGCTTGCACCCCATCATTTAATCTTCCAGCACCGGGCAGGCGTCACACCCTATACGTCGACTTTCGTCTTAGCAGAGTGCTGTGTTTTTAATAAACAGTTGCAGCCACCGATTTTTTGCAACCTCATTGGGCTCCCCAAGTAAATGGTTCACCTACTAAAGGCACACCTTCTTCCGAAGTTACGGTGTCAATTTGCCGAGTTCCTTCTCCTGAGTTCTCTCAAGCGCCTTAGAATACTCATCTCGCGCACCAGTGTCGGTTTGCGGTACGGTCGTGTGTAGCTGAAGCTTAGTGGCTTTTCCTGGAAGCAGGGTATCACTCACTTCGTCTGCAAGCAGACTCGTTATCACCCCTCATCTAAGCCCGGCGGATTTACCTACCAGGCACGACTACAGGCTTGAACCAACATATCCAACAGTTGGCTGAGTTAACCTTCTCCGTCCCCACATCGCACTACACATCGGTACAGGAATATTGACCTGTTTCCCATCAGCTACGCATCTCTGCCTCGCCTTAGGGGCCGACTCACTCTACGCCGATGAACGTTGCGTAGAAAACCTTGCGCTTACGGCGAGGGGGCTTTTCACCCCCTTTAACGCTA